>CAVVAW010000010.1:0-292132 GCA_963746445.1 uncultured Actinomycetes bacterium | reverse complement strand
TTCGCGCGCGTGCGGCGGAGCGGATGAAGGACACGGCGCGGGCGGCGGCGCAGCTCGGGGTGACGCAGGTGAACGGGTTCACCGGCTCGTCGATCTGGCATCTGCTCTACTCGTTCCCGCCGAACGACTTCGGCGCGATCGACCGAGCCTACGAGGAGTTCGCGGAGCGGTGGGGGCCGATCATGGACGTGTTCGATGCGGAGGGCGTCCGCTTCGGGTTGGAGGTGCACCCGACGGAGATCGCCTACGACTTCGTCACGACGCGGCGGACACTGGACGCGATCGGCAGCCGCGAGGCGTTCGGGATCAACCTCGACCCGAGCCACTTCGAGCATCAGTTCCTCGACACCGCGCAGTTCGCGCTCGAGTTCGCGGACCGGATCTACCACGTTCACGTCAAGGACTCGAAGCGACGCCTGGACGGGCGCCGGTCGATCCTCGCCTCGCACCTCAACTTCGGTGAGGAGGCGCGTGGCTGGGACTTCGTCTCGCCGGGGCACGGCGACGTCGACTTCGAGGAGTTCTTCCGGGCGCTGAACCGGATCGGATACGAGGGGCCGCTCTCGATCGAGTGGGAGGACAGCGGGATGGACCGAGACTGGGGCGCGCCGGACGCGCTGGCGTTCGTGCGGCGCACTGACTTCGCGCCGTCGGGGATCGCGTTCGACGCGGCGATGCAGAAGGCGGGAGACTGATGGCGGGCGGAATCGGCGTGGACGCGGGCGCGAAGGGCGCCGCCGACGTTCCGGAGATCGGCGTCGGGATGCTCGGGTACGCCTTCATGGGCAAGGCGCACGCGAACGGTTACAAGACGCTGTCCTACATGGCGTGGCCGCCTCCGCTGCGGCCGCGCCTCGTCTCGATCGCAGGCCGCGACGAGTCCGCCGTTGCAGAGGCCGCGACCCGGTACGGGTTCGAGCGGTACGTGACCGATTGGCGGGAGCAGGTCGCAGACCCGGACGTCCAGCTGTTCGACAACGGCGGGCCGAACAACCTCCACGCGGAGCCGACGATCGCCGCGGCCGAAGCCGGCAAGCACGTCTTCTGCGAGAAGCCGCTCGGCCGTACGGCGGGCGAGAGCCACGAGATGTGGCGGCGCGTCGGGGCGACCGGCGTAAAGCACATGACCGCGTTCAACTACCGCTTCGTCCCGGCCGTCCGGCTGGCGCGGGAGATGCTCGAGGCCGGGGAGCTCGGCGACGTCCTGCACTTCCGCGGCCGCTACCTGCAGGAGTGGGGCACGACCACCGCCGACGCATGGCGCTTCCACAAGGACGACGCGGGCTCCGGCGCGCTCGGCGACCTTGGCGCACACGTGATCGACCTCGCCCGCTATCTCGTCGGCGAGATCTCGTCGGTGTCCGCGTCCATGCGGACGTTCATGGACGGCCGCGAGGTCGACGACGCCTTCGAGGCGGTCGTGGACTTCGAGAGCCGGGCGCTCGGGACGATCGAGGCCACCCGCTTCGCCGCCGGCCGCAAGAACGCCTTCAGCTGGGAGATCAACGGCACGAAAGGCTCCCTCGCCTTCGACCTCGAGCGGCTCAACGAGCTCCACCACTCGGACGGGACGAAGGGGTTCCGCACGATCCTCGTCAGCGAGGCCGACCACCCGTTCTGGGAGTGGTGGTGGCCGCACGGGCACATGATCGGCTGGGAGCACAGCTTCGTGCACGAGATCCACCACCTGCTCACGGCAATAGCCGGCGACGGCGATGTCGCCCCCCACGGGGCGACGTTCGAGGACGGCTACCGAGCCGCGGAGGTGTGCGACGCAATCGTCCGCTCGAGCGAGTCCGGCCGCCGGGAGGACGTCCTCTTCCGCGGGGCGTAGCCTCCGTCGCTCAGGCGCGGTTGCGGCGCAGCGAGGCCTGTCACGCTCGAGCGGGCGCTGCGACGACGCGCCGCGCTGTAGGGCGACCCGCCAGGAGCCGTCGCCGCCGGTAGATGACGAGCGCGATCATCCCGTTCACGACGCAGAGGTAGGCCGGGTAGAGGAGCAGCCCGGCGTCCACGCCGCCGACCGCGCACACCGCGAGCGCACCGCTGAGGCTTGCCAGGCCGAAGGTGGAGAGCGTTTCCGAACCGGGATCGCGGTAGGTCTTCGGCATCATCATCGTCGCTGCGACGAGGTCGGCCACGATGATGCAGAGCGTGGCAACGATCGGCTCACCGGCGACGGCCCAGCCGGCAATGCCGCCCGCCGCGATCGCCAACATGACGGCGTCGACCCTGCCGCACCCGCCTTCGCCGCGGCGGATCGAGAGAGCGAAGACGCCGAAGGTGAGACCCGCCTGCGCGGCGGCCACGAGCACGCTCCACGAGGCGCCGTCCGCGAGCTGCGAGAGCGTCACGACGATTGCGAGGATCCCCCAGACGAGCCACGTCCCCCGATGGGGCCGCGTCGTTCCGCCCAGGATGTCGCGCACGTACGGGATCGTGTCCGCGACCGCCACGCCGACCGCGAGGATCCCGAAGACCGGCGCGAGCCCGCTCATGTCGGCGCCGCGGATCGTCGACCGTTCTCCACGCCAGCACGCTACGAGCCGATCGAGCCGCTGTCGTACGCAGAGTTGACACCGGGTACGTCGCCTCGGTCACACAGCTCCAGCCGACCTTGGTGGACGATCCCGGTGGACATAGACTCGTTCGGGCGATCGGTTGAGGCAGGGGATGACGCGGTGACGAGACGGCAGTTCTGGGCGTTGACACTCGCGGTTGCGGCGCCGGCGCTCGGCGCGGCGGTGACGTCCTCGACGGCAGCGCCGGTTCCCGCGGTCACCATGAGCACGAGGACGATCGCCACCGGCGCCGGCTCGCGCCCCGTTCACATGATCCGCATCGTTCCCGGCAGAGGCGCGCGGGTCGAAGCCGTCTGGCTGGGTGGCGGTCCGGGACGCACGGGAACCGTGGGCGGATACATCCGTGCCAACGCTGGGCGCGGCGCGGTCGCCGGTCTCAACGGCGACTTCTTCCTGCTGGCCCGCAACGTGCCGTCCGGCAACCTGCTGATCCACAAGGGCCGCAGCTTCCTCGGTGGCACCAACCGCGGCGCCGCCGCGTTCGGCGCCGACGGCAGCGTCGAGATCGTCCCCGGGAACGTGAAGGACGCCGATCTCGTCCAGCGCGGGGTGCGCGAGGCGATCTCCGGCAAGCCCGTGTACGTGCACGACGGTCGCCTGGGTGACCTGACCACGCTCGAGCCCTATCAACGCGACGCCGCCTATCACCGCACGGCGGTCGGGCGGCTGCGGAACGGCCAGACGGCGCTCGTCGTCATCGGCGGCGCCGGCACCACCGCCTCGCAGTTCGCGCAGGCACTGCTCGGGCTGGGCTTCGTCGAGGCGCTCGGCATGGATATCGACTCCAGCGCGAACGTCAACTGGCACGGAGCGTCCCTCAACCGGCGGGACTACCAGCGGCAGATCCCGACCGGCATCATCGTGTTCCGCCAAGCTCGCTGAGCGCTCCGCGCGGCCGCGTTCCACGTTCCGTTCGTGCCTCTTGTCGGCATAGGATGGCGCATGCTTGCCGCGCTGCTCGGGCTGATCTGCGTGGCGACGTCGGGCGTCATCCTGATCGCGCTGCATTTCCTGCCGACGGGACTCGATCCGATCCGGTACGCCGTCAGCGACTACGGGTGGACCGCGTACCACGTCGGCTACCGCGCGATGGTGGTGCTCCAGGGCGTCGGGGCGATCCTGATCGCGGTCGGCCTCGGTCAGGAGACGGATGCGCAAGCCCTCGGCTGGCTCTACGTCTACGGCGCCGTCCGGGCCCTCATCTCGGGGTTCATGACCGACCGCGAGCCGGAGGGGATGTTCTCGCTCACCCGGACCGGCCGGATTCACGTGCTCCTGGCGGGAACGGCTTTCGCGTCGATCGCCGTCGCCGCCTCGCACCTGGACTGGTCCGGCAAGCCCGACGTACTCGCCCCGCTCGGATGGCTCGTGACCGCGACGGCGATCGCGACCGCGACCGCGCTGGTGGTCAAGCCGATCCGTCGCGCCGCGCTCGGACTGATCGAGCGTCTGTTCTACGCAGCGTCGATCGTCTGGCTGATCGTCGTCGCGGCCTCGGTCGTCTAGCCGCCACCGGGCTGCGCTCAGTAGATGTGGAGCTTCTCCAGGAGAGCGAGCGGGTCGTCGAGCGACTCGAAGAGATCCTTGTTGTGCTTGATCGTCTTGCTCCGCATGTAGACCCGGAGCCACTGCTTGTAGCTGTAGAGCTCGTAGCGATCGAGCATCTCCACGACGGGTAGCTCGCGCTGCGCGACGAGCCCCGCGAGGTACATCGCGCACTCGAAGCCGAGCGAGATCGACTGGAAGTACGGCGAGCCGATCGCCGAGTCGCCCGCGAGGAAGACCGGTGTGCCGGCGAACGGGTGGCCGTTCTTCCCGGGAGTGAGCCACCGGCGACTCGTCGCATTGCGCGCCCGGTAGAGGTCGAGGGGGATCCGCACGATCTCGAGCTCGCCGAGGATCTCGCCCTGCGTCTCCTCCTTGATCTTGCCGATGAACCTGTCCATCGACTCCGCGACCCCGGGGAAGTTGTCGCGCAGCCACTGGCCGTCGAACCGGGTCGGCATCGCCTCGTACTCGTCGGCGGAGATGTTGACGATGCCCGTGACGTGGCTGACGCTCCCGTCGTAGTGCGTCCGGCTCACCATGGGGATGAACTTGTAACGCGGGCTCTCGAGGTTCTTGTAGTACTTGCAGTACTCGTTGCAGTCGTACGGCTGCCCGTAGAGGAACGTGACGACGAGCGCGTACTCCAGCCGGACGTTGAGCGTGTTCGCGCCCTCGGGGCCGTCGACGCGCCGGGCACGAGGTGATCTCGGAGGAGTGACCTGCTGCCGGTCGAGTCGATGAGGATGTCGCCCGGCTCCAGGATCGCCATCGCGTCCTCCGCCGTCATGACGGCCGCGGTCCGCTCGACGCCGTTCGAGCCGCGCGCATCGATCAGGTCGCTGAGGGAGCGCTCGATGGTGTTGAGTGGGCAGAACCCCTGCGTCCAGCTCTCGAGCAGCCCTCGGAGGTCGGAAGGAATGGACTGCCTGAAGGCGAGCCCCTCGTCGAGCTCCGCGGGATCGAAGATTGCCGCGACGCTGTCTCCGTCGATCGCGTCGGCGCGGTAGCTCTCGACCGAATCGGCGACGAGGTACGGGGCGAGCTGGACCATGCGCGTCCGCGTGTACTCACGGCGCTTCTCGTAGAGACGAACCGTGAGCCCCTCCGTCGACTGGAGCAGAGCCGCGAGCATGAGCCCCACAGGCCCTGCGCCGACGACATGCACGCGCGTGCAATCCACAAAGGGTGAATCTACTGAGGCTGGGTGAACGGGCGCCGGGACGGCGGTTGCGGTTCACTTCGGGCCGTGATGCGAATCGGGGTTGTCGGCGCCGGGATCATCGGGCTCGCCGTGGCGCGCCGCCTGGCCGAGCTGCGCCCGGACGCCACCGTCACGGTGCTCGAGAAGGAGAGCGACATCGCGACGCACCAGACCGGGCGCAACAGCGGCGTCGTCCATGCCGGCATCTACTACGCGCCCGGCTCGCTCAAGGCCCGGCTCTGCCGCCTCGGGGTCGCCCAGCTCCACGCCTACTGCACCGAGCGGAAGATCCCCTACGAGGAATGCGGCAAGCTCGTCGTGGCCGTCGACGAGTCCGAGCTCGACCGCCTGCGGGAGCTCGAGCGGCGCGCGATCGAGAACGGCGTGCCGGGCATGCGGTGGCTCGAGGGAGACGAGCTGCGCGAGATCGAGCCCCATGCGGCCGGCGTCGCCGGGCTGCATTCGCCGACGACGGCGATCACCGACTACCGCGCCGTCGCGCGGGCGTTCCGCGACGACCTGGAGGCAGGCGGTGGCTCAGTCGTTCTCGGGGCGCAGGTGACCGCCATCGGCGTCGCCGCGGACACCGTTCGCGTGCGGGCGGGGGAGGAGCGGGAGTTCGACCGACTCGTCGTCTGTGCAGGGGTCTACTCGGATCGCCTCGCCCGGCTCGCCGGCGACGAGGAGGAGCCCGTGATCGTTCCCTTCCGCGGCGAGTACCACCGGCTCGCAGCCGGCCGGGAGGACCTGGTCCGGGGCCTCCTCTATCCCGTCCCGGATCCCGCGTATCCGTTCCTCGGCGTCCATTTCACGCGCCGGGTGTCGGGCGGCGTCGACGTCGGCCCGAACGCCGTGCTGGCGCTCGCGCGGGAGGGATACCGCCGGCGCGACGTCCGCTTCGGCGACCTTGCGGCGACGCTCCGTTCGCCGGGGTTCCGCCGCCTCGCTCGGAGACACTGGCGGATGGGTGCCCGCGAGCTGCGCGGATCGCTCTCGAAGCGGTCGTTCGCGGCCGAGGCGCGCCGCTACGTCCCGATCCTCCGCACCGAGGACCTCGTACGGGCGCCGGCGGGGATCCGCGCGCAGGCGCTCGACCGTGATGGCTCTCTCGTCGACGACTTCAGGATCCGTCACGTCGGGCCGGTCACGGTTGTCCGCAACGCGCCGTCGCCGGGGGCGACGTCGAGCATGGCGATCGCCGATCACATTGCCGAAGAAGTGCTGCTGGCGACCTGAAGGTTGCGCGGGCGCTCACGCCGTCCGTTTCCACGGCGTGGTGAGGGGTACCGGGTTCGGGTGCCGATTGGCTACCTCATCACGGTCGCGGTCGTCGCGCTCGGCATGCTCCTCGCGCTGCGGCCCCTGTATCGCCCGGCGCCGCTCGGCACCGCGAGCTGGGCGCTCGGCTCGATCGTCAACGAGTCGCCTTTCGTCGCGTTCTACTGGGTCCTCGCGGCGACGCTGCTCGCGCTCGCACAGGGCGGTCTCGGCACGCCCGTCGGATGGGTCGCCGTCGGCATAGCCTGCGTGACCTTCCTCGGCACGCCGGTCCTCGTCCGCCGAAGCCTCGCGGCGCGACCGGCGGTCGAGGAGGCGCTCGACGACGGCCTCGGGCACGGGTGGCGGGATGCGATCGATCCCACGCTTTCCGCCCGATTCCGGCGCAGCCTTCCCTGGGCGCGCATCCTCCTCGCGCCGATTCCCGTGCTGCATCGTGACGTAAAGAGGGCGCGGAACCTGTCCTACGGCGACGCCGGCCGCCGCAACAGGCTCGACGTCTATCACCATCCCGAGCGTCCCGCCGGCGCGCCGATCCTCGTCCACCTGCACGGCGGCGGCTTCCACATGGGCCGCAAGAGCCTCTACTCACGGGCGCTGCTCGTCGAGCTCGCGCGGCACGGTTGGGTGTGCATCAGCGCGAACTACCGGCTGCGGCCGCGGGCGGTCTTTCCCGACTACGTCGTCGACGCGAAGAAGGTGATCGCGTGGGCGCGCCGTCACGCCGAGGAGTACGGCGCCGACCCGTCTGTCGTCTTCGTCGCGGGGAGCTCGGCCGGCGCTCACATCGCGGCCACGGCTGCGCTGACACAGAACGACGGCGTCTTCCAGCCCGGGTTCGAGGAAGCCGACACCACGGTCGCCGGCGCGATCTGCCTGTTCGGCTACTACGGCCCGGTCGACCGCGGCCGGCAGCCGCTCCCCTCGTCGCCGTTCGACTACGTCCGGCCCGACGCGCCGCCCGTCCTCGTCGCGCACGGCGAGCTCGACGCGCTCGTCCCGGCCTCGCAGGCCCGGGCGCTGGCCGACCGGCTCCGCGAGGTCTCGACGAGCCCGGTTGTGTACGCCGAGCTTCCCGGCGGGCCTCACAACTTCGACCTGTTCCACTCGATCCGCTTCGAGATCCTGATCGACGGGATCGAGGCCTTCACCGCCTGGGTCCGGTCACAGGACGCGCCCCGGGCCTCTGAAGAGAGACGTGTCGAGCCACGGCGCGGGCGGCGCCCGATTCGTACGCTGGCGCCGCGTCGCGCCCATCCGCCACGGCGGTAGCGTCACTCCTGGATGTCCGCCGCAACCGGCCCTTCGTCGGCCTGGCGCGTGTTTCGCATGCGCAACTTCGGGCCGTACTTCGTCGGCAACGCGCTGTCCGCGAGCGGAGGCTGGTTCCAGAACCTCGCCTCGGCGATCTTCGTCTATCAGGAGACGCACTCCGCGCTCCTGCTCGGGGTGCTGAACGCGTTCCAGTTCGGGCCGGTGCTGCTCCTCTCGCCGTGGACGGGGCAGATCGCGGACGCCTTCGATCGCCGCCGGCTGCTGATCTGGACGCAGGCGATCGCCGCATGCGTCACCGTGACGCTGGCGGTGCTGGTCTGGCACGGCGAGGCGACGACGTGGCTCGTGATCGGCTTCGCGGGGGTGGTCGGCGTGGTCACCGCGGTCTCGAACCCGGCGCAGATGGCCCTCGTGGGCTCGCTCGTGCCGCGCGACTCGCTCACGCAGGCGGTCGCGCTGAATTCGATGACCTTCAACCTCGCCCGTGCGATCGGTCCCGCGGCGGCGGCGCTCGTGATCGCGGCCTTCGGAATCGCGCCCGCGTTTGCGATCAACGCCGTTTCGTACCTGGTGCTGGTCGCCGCGCTGCTCGTGATCACGCCGACGCCCGTACCCCGCGTGCGGGGCACCTCGTTCCGCGACAGCATCGCCATCGTGCGGGAGAAGCCGCGGCTCGCCGGGTACCTCGCCATCGTGATGGCGGTCGGGATCACCTCCGACCCGATCAACACCGAATCCCCCGCGATCGCCCACGTGTTCGGCTACCCGCCGGTGTGGGCGGGCGCCGTCGTCGGGTGCTTCGGGCTCGGCGCGGTGCTCGCGGCCGATCCTGACCTCCGACCGGATCGGCGGCTCCGACCGTCACCTCGCCCGGAGCCTGCTTCTCTTCGGGAGCGGCATGGTGCTGATGGCGATCAGCCCGTGGTTCCCCCTCGCGCTCGCCTTCGTGATCGGCGCGGGGTTCGGATATCTGAGCGCGAACGCCACCGCGACCGCACGCCTACAGCTCGGTGTCGCCGAGGAGCAGCGCGGCCGGATCATGGCGCTCTGGTCGGTTGCGTTCCTCGGCGCGCGACCGTTCGCGAGCCTGGTCGACGGTGCGCTCGCGGAACGGTTCGGCGTCCGCCTCGCGGCCGCGGCACTTGCAACGCCCGTGCTCATCGCGGCGGGCATCCTGCTCCGCTCGCCTTCGAAGCGCGCCGAGCGTGATCCCGAGCCAGTGAGGGGTTGACAGACAGAGGCCGCACCGATCGCGGGACCGCGGGCGCCGCCCGGCTTCGCGACGACGACGAGGCGCCTCTGGATCTCGAAGGCGAGCTTCGTCCGAAGGCAGCGGCTGAGCGCGACCGGGCTCGGCGGCATTCAGACTTGTGCTGTGGCTGTCGAGCCTCTCGACTTCGAGGCCCTCATCGGGAGCTGGCGACGCGCCTTCGAGGCGGCACGGCGTGCGCTCGAGGCGTGCCGTCACGACCTGCCGGCGCCTGAGACCGCTGCCCGTAGTCACCGGCTGGCCGACGAGCGCGCCGCGACGGCGCGCGTGCTCGACTCCTTCGCGCGCGAGCGGCAGATGAAGCAGTTTCTCGTCCGGCTCGTGGCGACCTCGTGGGAGTCGAAGCGCCTGCTGGGCGTCCCGACGGATGCGGTCGCGTGCGTGTTCAATGTGGACGGCGTCCTCGTCCCGAGCGCAGCGATTCACGCCGAGGCGTGGAAGGCGACGTTCGACGAGCTCATCGTGCGACTCATCGAGCGGACGGGGGTGCCGTTTCCGACCTTCAGCATGGTCGTGGACTATCCCCGGCTGGTCCACGGTAGATCGCGGCTCGCGAGCGTCCACGAGTTCCTCGCCAGTCGCGGCATCACAATGCCGGACGGGAGCCCGGACGACGCTCCGGGCACGGAGACCACATACGGGATTGCGAACCGGAAGAACGAGGCGCTGCTCGAAGTCCTCGCCCATCACGGGGCGCACGCCTTCCAGGGTGCTCGCCTCTACCTCGAGCTCGTTCGCGACGCATCCATGCGATGCGCCGTGGTGTCTGGCTCGACCAACACCCGGATCTTGTGCGAACGCGCCCACCTCGGCGCCCTGATCGACGCGTATGTGGACGGGAACACTGCGCGCACCGAGCATCTGCGCCGCAAGCCCGAGCCCGACATGCTCCTCGCCGCCTGCCGGCATCTCGGCGTCGACCCGGAGCGAACCGTGGTTTTCGAGACGACGGCCGAGGGGGTCGACGCCGGCCGAGCGGGAGGCTTCGAGATGGTCGTTGCGGTCCACCGCGAGCGGCCGCCGCCGCGCGGGCATCGTGCCGATCTCGTGGTCGCGGACCTCAGCGAGCTTCTCGAGCGCCAGCTCGGGCCGTGAGCGGCTGCGATCGGCCTCCAGAGGGGTGAGGGCCGCGCTGCGGCGCGGCCCTCACTGTCGGCGTCGTCGCCGGTTCGTGAGTCAGCGGCTCGACTCGTCGTAGTACGAGCCGAGGCGCGTGCGATATCCCTCGTCCTCGAGCATCGTGTCCTCGAACTCCGGGGCGTTCTTGATCTCGTCCTTCGAGCGGCCAACCATGACCTTCTCCGCATCGTGGTCGACGCTCTCGATCACGCCGGCCGGCAGCATCACCTTCTTGCCGAAGATCCACGGCCCGGTGTCGACGACGAGGCGGGATGCTCCGACCTCGTACGTCGCGTCGTCGACCTTGCCAATCGAGCCGTCGGTCGCCTCGACGCCGTACCCGACGACGTTCCGGGGCGCGACGGCGGGGTCGAGGATGTCCTCGCGATAGGTCCACATGTCAACGCTCGTGGACATGGATTCCTCCTTCGTTCGCTTGCGGGGTTCCCTTTCCCGGTACCCCGGCAGGCGACCCCCAAACCGCTAGCCTCGCACCCGTGAAGAGCGTGCTCAACGTCTCATCTGGCTCGTCCTGGCGGGCTTCTGGCTCGGTGCCGGCTACCTGCTCGCGGCGATCCTGCTCGCAATCACGATCATCGGCCTGCCGTTTGCGAAGCAGTCCCTGAAGCTGGCGCGGTATGCGCTCTGGCCCTTCGGGCGCGCTCTCGTGCGGAGCCCGGCGCGCCACGAGACGCTGAGCGTGGTCGGGAACGTCCTGTGGTTCGTGCTCGCAGGGTGGTGGCTGGCGCTGCTCCACGTGGCGAGCGGCATCGCGCTCTGCCTGACGATCATCGGCATCCCGCTCGGGATCGCCGACTTCAAGATGGCCGGGGCAGCGCTCGTCCCGTTCGGACGGACGATCGTGCCCGCCCGGGAGCTGAACGCGGGCATGGTCGCGGCCGACTCGACGATCGCCTTCCCGGACTGACCGGGTCGACCGCGGCCCTCAGCTCGTCGGCCGCTTGAAGATCAGGAGGTGCCCCCCGTGCTTGCGGCGCACGCGGTGGTTCCAGGAGATGTGCACGAGCTCCCAGCCGTCCTGGCCGAGCGCGTCGAGCCGGTCCTGGAGCTTTCGCATGTCGACCTGTTCCTTCCCAAAGCCCATGAAGCCGTGCTCGAGTAGCTCCGTGCGGTACTCCCACTCCGGCGCTGCGGGCTCGTGTGAGGCGTCCGTCTCCGGAACGGCTCTCGACGGCAGCAACGCCGTGACGAGCGCGTCGCTGTCACCATTTGTCGCTGTCGCCTGATGTGACGACGACGACGGGTCGATTGACTCGCTGGTACCCAAACGTCTCCCTTCCCCCCAAATGCCGGCGGGCATTCGGCTCCCGCACCAGACGATACGCGTTCGAGGCGGGGCTGTGTAGGCGCCGGGGCCTATCGTCCCCCTCGTGGCTGCGACGGTGCGGATCGGGACGTGCAGCTGGGCGGACCAGGGGCTCCTCGCGGCCTGGTACCCGCGCGGCGTCTCGACCGCGGAGAAGCGCCTGCGCTACTACGCCGAGCGGTTCGACGTGGTCGAAGTCGACTCGCCGTACTACGCGCTTCCCGACCCCGCGGTGACGGAGCGGTGGGCACGGCGGACACCCGACGCTTTCACGTTCCACGTCAAGGCGTCGGCGGCGATGACGTGGCACGAGGGCGAGCCGACCGACGCGGCGTTCGGCGAGTTCCGCGCAGCGCTCGAGCCGCTCGAGCTCTCGGGCAAGCTGCGCGGCGTCCTGCTCCAGTACCACCCGCGGTTCGTCAAGTCGGACGCGGCGAAGGCGGAGCTCGCGCGAGCGCCCGAGCGGCTCGCCCCGCTCGTCCCGCTCGTCGAGTTCCGGCATCGCTCGTGGATGGACGAGGACGAGCGCGCGGACACGCTCGCGTTCCTCGAGCGGCACGACCTTGCCTACGTGTCGCTCGACAGCCCGCGCACGCGGGCGTCCAACGTCTCGCCGCGGGTCGCCGCGGCGACGCATCGCGTCGCGTACGTCCGCTTCCACGGTCGGAACGCGAAGACGTGGAACATCCGCGGGGCGGAGAGCGCCGCCGAGCGGTTCGACTGGCTCTACACAGCGGAGGAGCTCGGCGAGTGGGTCGAGCCTCTCGTGCGGCTCGCCGACGAGGCGGAGGAGGTGTACGCGATGTTCAACAACAACCGCGACGACTTCGCGCCGCGCAGCGCGCAGATCCTGCGAGGGCTGCTCGACGAGTCCGGGGTGCCGGCCGCCGGCGGCGTCGAGCCGCCCCCGACCGAGCTGACGCTGTTCTGACCGCCCCCGGCCCCGGGGACTGGCACCGGCAGGTGCCTGTCCCCGAGCGGCGCGGCGTGGGACGGAATCGTCACGGGGGCCAGGCACCTGCGGTGCCAGACCCCTGGGCTACAGTCGCCGGCATGCGCGTGCTCTCGGTCGTCCACGACCCGGCCGTCACCGGCGGCGGAGGGCTGTTCGAGAACGTCGTCGTCGAGCGCGGCGACCACCTCGACCGTTGGGTCGTCGCGGACGGCGACGCAGCACCCGGGGATCCGACCCGGTGGGACGCAGTGATGGTGTTCGGCGGCGCGATGCATCCCGATCAGGACGGCGAGCATCCATGGCTCCGCAGCGAGGTCTCCTTCATCCAGCAGGCGCTGGAGCAGGGCGTTCCGACGATCGGCGTCTGCCTCGGCGCGCAGCTGATCGCGCGCGCGGCGGGTGCGTGGGTCGGTCCCGCGGAGACCGGGGAGGTCGGCTGGTTCACGGTCGAGCTGAACGACGACGGCGAGGCGGACCGTGTGCTCGGCTCGATGCCGAGCCGGCTGGACGCGTTCCAGTGGCACTACTACACCTTCGAGCTTCCCGAGAACGCGGTCCAGCTCGCGGCCAGCGCTTCCGCGCGGCAGGCCTACCGTCTGGGCGAGCGAACGTGGGGAGTGCAGTTCCACCCCGAGGTCGATCGGAACATGCTCGGCGTCTGGTTCGAGCACGGCGCGGCGGAGCTCCCGAAGCCGGTCGCCGAGATCGAGGCCGAGACCGACCGCTATCTCGAGACCTGGAACGCGCAGGGCCGCGCGCTCTGCAACGCCTTTCTCGACGAGGCGGGACGGCTCAGCCCGTAGGGTCGGTCTCCGCGGGCAGCTCCGCGTCGCGCGACCACTCGTGCCAGGAGCCGACGTAGTTCCGCGCCGCGTACCCGGCCGCGGCGAGCACCTGGACGGCGAGCGCCGAGCGGCTGCCGGAGTGGCAGTAGGCGATCACCTCGGCACCCGCCGGCACGCCGACGAGCTCCCGCACGGCTGCGTCGTCGCCGGCACCGAGCAGCAGGGTGACGTCGACGTTTCTCGCGCCGGGGATACGGCCGGGCCGCGGGTCGCACGGCGCGGTCAGCCGTCCTGCGAACTCCTCGGGACGACGGACGTCCAGCAGGACGAGACCGGGCTCGCCGAGCCTGCCCGCGAGCTCGTCGGCGGTGACGTCGGTCATGCGGCGAGCGACGCGACCGTCTCGACCTCGGCCGCGACCGACGGCCGCTCGGAGCAGCGGCCGAGCCAACCGGTCAGCGCCGGATACGCGTCGAGCGAGACGCCCATCAGGTCGCGCAGCCGGAGGAGCCACGGCAGGTACGCGGCGTCCGCGAGCCCGAACGACCGGCCGGTCAGGAACGGCATCGCGGCCAGCGTGTGGTCGAGATCGGTGAGCGCGTGGGCAAGCCGCTCGGCCGCTCCGGCCTCGCCGCGGCGGAGTGCGTAGTACGGGCCGCCGAGGTCGTCGAAGCGGAAGACGAAGAAGCGCGCGACCGCCCGCTCGCCCGGGTCGACGGGCAGCAGTGCGGGCTCGGGGTATCGCTCGTCGAGGTACTCGTCGATGACCGAGGACTCGGACAACACCCAGCCGTCGTCCTCCAGCACCGGGACGCGGCCGTCGGGAGGGTTGTGCTCGAGGAGCCAGGACGGCCGGTTCGCGAGATCGATCGTCACCGTCTCGTACGGGACGCCCTTCTCCGCCAGGACGATGCGCGTCCGGGCGCAGTAGGGGCACCGCGGCGCGTCGTAGAGCGTCAGCACGAGATCGAGGCTACCGATCGAGACCGGCGTGGCCGTGCAGCGCGCCGTCGAGTCCGAGCGCGGCGGCGAGGCTCGCGAGTATCTCCCGTGCGGGCGGCAGGTCGGCGGGCGACGCCGCCGTCGGCGCTGCCTCGCGGACGCGCCGCGGCTCTGCTCCGGTCAGCCGGGAGAGGACGGTGGGATTCGCCGCCATCCCGATCACGTCGCCGGGGGCGAGCGGGCCGTAGAACTCGGGTATCGAGAGGTACTCGTCCACGATCCCGCCGCGGTCGAGCGCCACCATGCGCACCACCTCGTCGACCTCGAGCGAGAGCGCGATGACCACGGCGCCCATGCGCGAGGAGAGCTCGCGTGCGAACCGGACAAGCACCGTCGGATCCTCGTCGACGACCTCGTCGTAGACGGCCACCCAGCCGTTGCGCGGACCGACGACGGCCGACTCGTTCGACCCGATGCGCGGCGCGAAAGCCCGCACGGCGCGTTCCACGTCGCCGACGGCATCGGTCTGCACGTGGATCGACGCGAACGACTCGGCATGCCGGCCCGGAGCGAGCCGCTCGCGCAGCGAGGCCACCGGCGCGACGAGCACGACGACGTCCTCTCCGAAGCCCCAGCGGTGGTACACGGCGCGCGCGCCGGCGTTGGCCGCCTGCACCTCGAGGTCGAGGTGCTCGACGCCCTGCGCGGCGAGCGCCTCCACGACAGCGTGGACGAGGGCGGCGGCGACACCGCTCCGGCGTGCATCGGGGACGACGTACAGGTCGGTCAGCCGCCCCAGCCGCGAGCCCGTTCGCCGCGCGAGCGCGAACCCGACAGGCACGCCGTCGCCCTCCGCGAGGAATGCCAGGCCCGTCTCGACGATCTCGCGGATCTCGCCGACCTCCCGCTCCACGTCGTGGGCGACATGGGACTGCGGCGGCATTTCCAGCTCGAACTCGCGCCAGAGGCGCTCGACCGTCCCGGCGTCCTCGGGAGTTGCCACGCGAATCGTCATCGCGCGATGGTAGACGCGCGACGGAGATAGGCCAGCGCCTTCCCGACGCGCCTTCCACGATCTATCCTAGGGAGAGTCCGGCGGCGGTCATCCCCCTCGGCCGTCGCCGGCATCACCCTCCTGCAGCACGCGAAGCTCCGCCCGCACGTCGTGCAGGTCGTCGAAGGGCTCGTAGACGACGCCTTGCTCGTCGAGCCACCGCGCCAGGCCGTCGCGCGCGAACCGCACGTCGGCGGCGAGCGCGACGCAGCGGTCGGAATAGCCGTCACCTGCGTAGGCGAACGGCCCGAGGGCGCCGACGGCGCTTCGCTTGCAGCGCTCGCCGCAGACCTCGCAGAGCGGGCCTTCGGCAAATGTGGCGCGCCAGCCGTCGGCGTCCGCCGTGACGCGGTTTGCGACGACCCGCGCGTGGACGCCTTCGCGCTCGAGGATCGGCTCGATCAGCTCGCGGAACCCGGACGAGACGATCAACGGATCGTGCTCGGCGACCAGCTCGCGGAAACCCGCGCGGACACGCACGTGCTCGACGAGCCAGGCGCGCACTTCCTCGAGGGGGGCCCGAATGGTCGCCATCTCCGCAGCGATCACCTCGTTCGAGCGTCAGCGTGCTCCCGAGCTCGTCCTCGAGCGCGTCGAAGACGCCGAGGTCGCCGAAGCGCTCGATCGCCATGTGCAAGCCGTCGCGTTCCGTGACCGTGCCGTCCCAATCGAGGACGAGCGCGAGCGAGCGCTCTTGGTGTCGACACGAGCGTTCTCAGCCCGCGGGCAGCGACCAGCCGCCGTCGATCACGAGCGTCTGGCCACGGATCATCTCGGCGTCCGGCGAGCAGAGGAACGAGACCACGCCCGCGATGTCCTCCGGCGTGACCAGCTTCCCGGCCGGGTTGCCGGTCCCCGACGCGAGCATCTCCTCGCGGTTCGGGAAGTGCTCGAGCGCGCCGGTCTCGACCACGCCGGCCGAGACTGCGTTGACGCGGATGCCGAGCGGCGCGAGCTCGACGGCCAGGTAGCGGACGAGCGCCTCGAGCGCAGCCTTCGACGTGCCGACGAGCGAGTAGTTCTCGAGCACGCGGACCGAGCCGAGGCTCGAGATGCCGACGATCGACGAACCGGGTGGCATCGAGGGCGCGACGATCCTCGTCAGCGCGAGCAGGGCGCGCGCGTTCGCGTTCAGCGTCCAGTCCCAGTGCTTGTCCTCGGTCTCGAGCGCGGGGCGGATCACGCCTGTCGCGGCGTTGTGGACGAGGACATCGAGCGGCCCGAGCGCCGCGACCTGCTCCTCGACCCGAGAAGACGTGACGTTCCCGCGGACGAGGACCGGCTCGGCGCCGAGCGCCCGGAGCTCGTCTGCCGTCTCCTCGGCCGCCGCGTCGGAGCGGAAGTAGCCGATCGCCACCGTCGACTGCTCCCTCGCGCGCGAGGCGCAACGCGATCGCCTTCCCGATCCCCCGCGACCCTCCGGTGACGAAGACGCGGCGGCCGGGCGTGCTCAACGCTGGCCGCGGGGCAGCGGGTCGGACGCGGCCGCGGACGACGGGATCGTCTCCCAGCCGATGCGCTCTCGCGACTCCGGATCCGCGTTCTCCGACTTCGTCGAGGCGAATCCAAGCCGGTCGAGCAGCTCCATCTTCTCCTCGCCGTAGCGGCGCACGGCGTCGTCCTCGGGAAGCTCCGCGATCAGCTCACGCACCCGGGCGCGGATCTGGAACGCGAAATGGGGTGTCGCAGGCCCGACGAGGGCGTCGATGTCGTCGACGGTCGGCTCGGTCATCGGCCCGCGAACACTAACGAGTACCGTCGCGCGGATGCGCCGGCGCCCGTCGACCGTCGAGGTGATGCTCCTCACGACGATCGCCCTGTGGTCGCTGAACCTGACGGTCAGCCGCTACATCCTGACGCACGGCTTCCAGCCGCTCGCCTACGCCACCGTGCGCTACGGGCTTGCGGTCGTGGTCTTCATCGCGCTGACGCTCCTCCTCGAGCGGTCGCTTCGCATCCGGAGGCGCGACCTCGGGCTCGTGGCAGGGGCGGCGCTGCTCGTCTACCTCAACCAGATCGGCTTCGTGTACGCGCTCGAGCGGTCGTCGGCCTCCGTGCTCGGGCTGATCCTCGGCGCGACGCCCATCTTCGCCGCGCTCGCGGGGGTCGCCCTCCGGACGGAGACGCTCCCGCCGCGATTCTGGGCGGGCGCCGTGCTCTCGTTCGCGGGCGTGGCGCTCGTCGCCCTCGGGTCGGGGAGCCAGGTCTCCGGCGACGTCGGCGGCGTGCTCCTCGGCCTTCTCACCGCTGCGACCTGGGCCGGCTACTCGATGCTGGTGACGCCGCTGATGGGCCGCTATACGGCGCGGCGGATCAGCGCGGTCGTGCTCGGCGCGGCGTGGGTGGGAATCGCGCTGACGTCCGTGCCGCAGGTTCGCAGCCAGGACTGGAGCCTCGGCTGGGAGGTGTGGGCGCTCCTCGTGTTCGCGACGCTGGGGCCGCTCGTCCTGACCAACGAGCTGTGGTTCCGGTCGCTCGACCGGATCGGTCCGGCGCGGGCGACGCTCGCGGCGAACCTCCAGCCGTTTCTTGCCGCCGCGCTCGCCGTGGTGCTGCTGCACGAGACGCTCGCGCCGATCGAGATCGCGGGCGGCATCCTCATCGGCGCGGGGATCCTCGTCGCCCGTCGCCGCCGGGTCTCGGCGCCGCCCTCCGAGTAGCGTTCCCGCTCGTGTCGCCGCTTCGCCGCACCGCGCTCGCGTCGGTCGCAGCCGCCGTCGCGCTGATCGCGATCAAGCTGGTCACGGGGCTCGCCGCGGGAAGCCTCGCGTTCGTCGCAGAGGCGGCCCATTCCGGCACCGACCTCGTTGCGGCTCTCCTGACGCTCTATGCCGTCGGTGTCGCGACGAAGCCCGCCGACGAGGCGCACCTGTACGGGCACGGGAAGGCCGAGCACCTTGCCGCGCTCGCCGAGGCCGCGTTCCTGATCCTCGTCTCGGTCGTCGTCGCCGGGCTCGCGGTCGCCCGGCTCGCCGGGTGGATCGAGCTCGAGGTGGAGCCCGCCTGGTGGGCGTTCGCCGCCGCGTTCGTGGTGATCGCGATCGACGTCTCGCGCGCGACCGTCTCGTTCCGCACCGCTCGCCGCTACTCGAGCGCGGCGCTCTTCTCGAACGCGATCCACTTCGGCGCGGACATGCTCGGCACGCTCGCCGTTATCGCCGGGCTCGCCGCCGCGCGAGCGGGATTCCCGGAGGGCGACTCGATCGCCACGCTCTTCGTGGCGGCGCTCGTCGTCGCGGCCGCGGTTCGGCTGATCCGGCGGAACGTCGACGTCCTCATGGACCGTGCTCCCGCCGATGCCGTCGACGCGGCAAGGGAGGCCATCGAGCGCCTCGAACCTCCTGTCGTGGTGCGGCGCCTCCGGCTCCGGCAGGCAGGCGGGCGGAGCTTCGCAGACGTCGTGATCGGCGTTTCGCCGGGCGCCGCCGTGGGCCAAGGGCACGCTGCCGCCGACCGCGTCGAGGACGCGGTCCAGCGCGCGCTGCCCGAGAGCGACGTCGTCGTCCACGTCGAGCCCACGGGCCGCGAGACGGAGCTTCGGGAGCGGGTACGCGCGGCCGCGATGACGGTCTCGCACGTGCGAGAGCTGCACGACCTCGCGCTCTTCGACACCGGCGCGGGCCTCGAGGCGTCGCTGCACCTGAAGCTCCCCGGGGATCTCGACCTATCCGCGGCGCATGCGCTCGCAGAGCAGGTCGAGCTGGCGATCGAGCGCGACGTGCCCGAGGTGCGCTCGGTCCAGACCCACCTGGAGCCGCTCGCCGAGCAGGCGCCCGGCCGCGTGCGGACCCAGGACGCGGCGGCGATCGGTCGGGAGATCGTCGCGTTGACGGGTAGTCCGCCTCGCGGACTTCGCACCTTGGAGACCGACCAGGGCCTCGTCGTGCTCGTGAAGCTCGCGCTCGACGGCGCGACGACCCTTGCGGACGCGCACGACACGGCCACGTCCGTCTCGGAGCGCATCCGTGCCGCGTTCCCCGGGGTCGCCGACGTCGTCGTCCACACGGAGCCGTGAGCGGCTTCGGGCGGGTCGTCGTCGGGATGGCCTCCACCGAGGGGATCCCGTATGGCGTGCGCGCGTTGGAGCTCCTGCGCGACGCCTCCGCCGAGATCCACCTGGTCATGACGCAGGCGAGCGAGGAGGCGCTCGGCGCCGACCTGGAGCGGGTGCGCTCGCTCGCCGACTCTCTCTACGCGGAGGAGAATCAGGCGGCGCCGATCTCGAGCGGGTCGTTTCTCACGCGCGGGATGGTCGTCGCGCCGTGCGACGGCACGGGCCTCGCCGCGATCACGCTCGGCCTCGCGACGAATCTCGTGTTCCGGGCGGCCGACGTGACGCTCAAGGAGCGACGGCCCCTCGTCCTCGGGCTCGTCCCGTCCCGCCCGACCGCGATCGAGGAGGAACACCTCGCGCGCGCCGCCGAGGTTCCGGGTCTTTGCGTCGTCCGACTGGAAGGGCCGGAGGACGCGACGGCCGCAGCGCTCCTCGAGCTTCTGTAGACGCCGCGCTACGGTGCCGACATGTCGAGGCTCCTCGGCGACACGCTGCCCGACGACCTGGTCGCGGAGCTCGACGGCACCGGGCTGGCGGGGAAGGTGGGGCAGGCGTATCTCCTCGTGACCTCCGACGAGGACGGGATGCCGCGGCCGTGCATGTTGAGCGCGGGCGAGCTGCTCGCTGTCGACGGCCGCCGGGTCCGCGTCGCGCTCTGGGCCGGCAGCCGGACGTCCGCCAACCTCGCTCGTGACGGCCGCGCGCTCCTCTGCCACGTCGCTCCGCGGAAGGTCGTCTACGTCCGAGGACGGGTGCAGACCCTCGACGCCGGCCCCGACCTCGATCTCGACTGCTTCGAGCTCGAGGTGGGCTCCGTCGAGTCGGACGAGCACCATGGGATGCCGGTGACCACGGGCATCACGTTTGCGGTCGAGGGCGAGGATCCAGCGGCCGTCGTCGCGACCTGGGCGCGACAGCTCGCGCGGCTCCGCGCAGCGACGTAACGCCTAGGCGTCGTCCGGCTCGACCGCCCGAAGCACCGCACGGCGCTCGCCCCAGCGGCGGATCCGCTGGTGCTCGACGCCCAGCTGGTCGAGAGCGCGGCCGACCGTGTGGTCGACCATCTCGTCGAGTGAATGGAGCTTCGCGTAGAAGGCGGGGACGGGAGGCGCGACGACGGCTCCCGCCTTCGCCACGCGGAGCATGTTCTCCAGGTGGATCACCGAGAGCGGCGACTCGCGCGCGAGCAAGAGGAGCCTGCGTCCCTCCTGCAGGTGGACGGCGGCGGCGCGCTGGACGAGGTTGTCGGAGAGGCCGTTCGCGACGGCGGCGAGCGTCCGCATGCTGCAGGGGGCGACGACCATTCCGGCCGTAACGAAGGCGCTCGAAGCGGGAGGCGCGGCGAGATCGTCCTCGTCGTAGACGACGTTGGCGAGCGCGCGGACGTGGGCGACGCGCCGGTCGGTCTCGGTCTTGATCGTCGCCTCCGCCCATCGGCTGACGACGAGGTGCGTCTCCACCTCGAGCTCGCGCAGCACCTCGAGGAGACGGATCCCGTAGATCGCGCCGGTCGCGCCCGTCATCGCGACGAGCACGGGCAAATCAGGCGGGCGCTCTCTCATGCACTCTCACCACCGGGCACGATGCGGCCGAGCATGTCGCGGGCCACGTAACCCGCGACCTTCGGGTTCTCCTGCAGGCGGCGGAGCGAGTACTCGTACCACCGAAGCCCGTAAGGCACGTAGACCCGCAGTGGGTGACCGGCGGCGACGAGCGCGCGGCCGCGATCGGCTCGGACGCCGAGCAGCATCTGCAGCTCGTACGCGCCGTCGTCGAGCCCGGCGACGCGTTCGAGCGCCTGGCCCAGGAGCCACTCGTCGTGCGTCGCGATCCCGACACGACAACCCGCATCCAGTAGCACGTCGAGGCAGGCGACGAAGCTCCTGCGGACCACGTCGGGCTCCTGGAACGCGACGGACGGCGGCTCGACGTAGATCCCTTTGCAAAGTCGCACGCTCGGCTGGAGGTCGGCGAGCGTCGCGATGTCGTCGAGGGTGCGCCGGAGAGCCGCCTGCAGTACCACGCCGACGTTGTCGCGGCCGGCTGCCCGGAGCGCGCGATAGAGATCGAGCGTGTCGTCCGTGGTCGACGAGTCCTCCATGTCGATGCGGACGAAGATCCCGCGCTTCGCGCCGTCGTCCACGACCGCCTCGACGAGCGTGCGGCAGAGCGCCTTGTCGAGCTCGAGGCCCAGGCCGGTGAGCTTGATCGAGACGTTCGCGTCGAGCCGCTCCGCCTCGATCGCGGCGAGCGCGTCGTGGTAGGCGCGCGCGATCGCCTCCGCCTCCTCGGGCCGCGAGACGTCCTCGCCCAGAACGTCGACCGTGGCACGGACGCCTGCTGCGTTGAGCTCGCCGACGACGCGGCGGGCGTCGTCGAGCGTTTCTCCGGCGATGTACGGCGCCGCGATCCTGCGCACCACCGAGCGCGGCACGGCGGGGAGGACGCGGACGACGGCGCGGTCGAACAGCCTCACGGCAGGCGATCCTATTCGCGCATGAAGCCCTGGCGGGCCGCGGAGACCAGCGCTACGGCTTCCGGAAAGAGCACGCGCATCGCGTCGCGGAGTTGGACAGCCTGCTCGTCGACCGTCCCCGACGGCTCGATCTGCGCGAGCGCCGCCTGCGTCAGGTCGACCGCGGTCGAGAGGGTCAGCGTCGCGAACTGCTCGCGCTGCGTCTCCTTGACGCCCTCCGCCTGCTGCTCTGCGAAGTCGCGGAGCCCGCGCAGGATCTCCTCGGGGTCTCCGCCGAACGGGAAGAAGCCACCGCCCTCCATTTCTCAAGGGTAGTCAAGCGAGCCCCGGTAGGCGCCATGGACGTCCGCCCAGAGCGCCTCGGCGACGTCGACCGCGCTTCGCATCGCCGCTGCGAACGGCGACGGCGCGGTGGGATCGAGGGCCAGCTCGAGGCGACGCGCGGCCTGTCCGATCTCGTCGAGCCGGGCGGGGGAGGCGAGATGCGGCGGCGCGCCGAGCACGTGCTGGAGCCCGCGCGCAGCCGCGTCTGCCTCGTCGATCCCGTCAGGCCCCTCGGTGATGCGGAGCGCCACGAGCTGTGCTCGCAGCTCGTCGAGGTCGCCGGGGAAGGCGGCCTCCTCCGCGACCTCGCAGAGCGCCGCGATCGACACGGCGTCCCGCACGCTCCGCTCCGATGCGACCGGCGCACCGTCGCCGTCGAGCGCAAGCCAGCTCCGTGCGCCGTCGGCCGACTCGAAGGCGCAGACGTAGATCCGCGCGCCGACGCCGGGCTCGGTCGCGAGGATCCCGCTGAGAGCACCGTCGTCGTCGCCTCCCGCATGGGCGGCGGCCGACGCCGCGATGCGCTCGAGGTCGTCGGCCAGGGCCACCGTGCCAGGATACGGCGGCATGCTCTCCGAGCGACGCCGCCATGCCAGGGCGCTCTTCGCGCCGCTCGGCCCGACCTACGACCGGGTCGGCGCGACGCTCTCGTTCGGGCAGGACCCCCGCTGGCGCCGGTTCCTCGTCTCGCGATTGCCGGCGGATCGCGGGCACGTGCTCGACGTCGCGACGGGCACGGGGCTCGTCGCCGAGGCGCTCGTGGCGCGCGGCTTCCGCGTGACAGGCCTCGACCAGAGCGCGGAGATGCTGGCGCTCGCCCGCAAGCGCTTCGGCGATCGCGTGGAGCTCGTCGAGGCCTCGGCCGCCGCTCTTCCGTTCCCCGATGCCTCCTTCGACCACCTCACGTTCACGTACCTCCTCCGCTATGTCGACGACCCGGCCGCGACGATGCGCGAGCTCGCGCGCGTCGTCCGTCCCGGCGGCACGGTCGCGATGCTCGAGTTCGACGTGCCGAGAGGCGTCTGGCGGCCGCTCTGGGACCTCTGGGTCGGCATCGGGCTGCCGGTCGCCGGCCGGCTCATCTCACCGGGGTGGCACGAGGTGGGCCGTTTCCTCGGGCCGTCGATTCGCGCGTTCCACGCCGCCTACCCGGAGCCTGCGCTGCTGGCCCTGTGGCGGGACGCGGGCATCGCAGACGTCCGCTCACGGCGCCTGAGCCTCGGCGGCGGCGTCGTCATGTGGGGCCGGCGCGACGGGTGACCGCGCCGGCGTTCTACGCGCTGCGGCCCGGTGGCTGGCGGGACTACGTCACCCTGTTGCACTTGCCGTACACGGCCTGGCACCTGTCGTACGTCGTCGTCGGCGGGTGTCTCGCGGCGGTGGTCGACTGGCCGACGCTCGCGTGGACGGTGCTTGCCTTCGCCCTCGCGATGGGCGTCGGCGCGCACGCCCTCGACGAGCTGAGTGGGCGGCCGCTGGGAACGGAGATTCCCTCGCGGGTGCTCGTCGGGCTCGCGATCGGTTCCGTTGCGGCCGCCTCCGTGATGGGAATCGTCGTCGCGCTCGAGCGGACGCTCTGGATCATTCCGCTCGTCGCGGTCGGCGCCGCGCTCGTGCCCGTCTACAACCTCGAGCTGCTCGGCGGCCGGGTGCACACCGACCTCGGCTTCGCACTCGCGTGGGGAGCGTTCCCCCTGCTCACGGCGTACGTCGCGCAGACGGGGACGCTCGGGCTCGAGGCGGGTCTCGCGGCGGTGTGGGCCACACTCCTCTCGCTCGCCCAGCGCCGCCTCTCGAGCCCCGTGCGGCGGCTGCGACGCGACGTCGCGTCGATCGAGGGCAGGCTCCTGCTCGCGGACGGGACGCATGAGCCGCTCGAGCGGGAGCGGCTGACGGAGCCCGCCGAGAGCGCGCTCCGACTCCTCGCAGCGTCGGCAGTCCTGCTTGCCGCGGCGCTCGTAGCTCTGCGCGTCTAGGGACGACGCTCTACCCTGCAGGCGTGGCCGTCTGGATCCTCGCCGCCGCTCTCGCGGGCACCGTCCTGCTCGCGGGCATCCTGTGGATCGCGCTCCGGAACGCGCGAGCCTCCGCCACTGCGACGTCGCGGCTCGTGGCCGAGGCGCGCCTTTCCGTCCGGGAAGCCGTCGCCGAGGAGACGGCCGCGCACACCGAGGAGATCCGTCGTGTGCTCACCCGCGAGCGGGCCGAGACGGCATCGGTGCTCGCCGCCGAGGAGCGCCGTCTGGCAGAAGAGCGGCGCGTGGCCTTCGCCGAGCGAGAGCAGCGCACCGGCGACGCGCTCGCCGACGAGCTCGCCAGGACCGAGCGCCGGGTGGACGAGCGCCTGCGTTCGTTCACCGACGACCTCGACCGTGCGCAACGCCACCTGGAGGCGCAGCTCACCGCGCTCGGGAACAGGTACCGCCAGTCGATCGCGGAGGTCGAGGCAAGGCTCGAGGCCGAGTCTGCAGAGCTCGGCTCCACTGCCGACGAGCAGCGCAAGACGGTGCTGCGGCTGCGCGAGGAGCTCGAGCGCGCCGCCGGCCAGGCGGTGACCGAGGCGCTCGACGAGCTCGAGTCCCAGACCGTCGAGCGCAGGCGGGCGATCGCCGAGATCACCGAGCGGCTGCGCCAGCGCGAGCAGGCTGTCGCCGAGTCGATCGAGCGCGCCGAGACCGACGTGCGCGCGCGGCTGGACGTCGTGCTCGTCGAGTGGGAGCGCCGCCAGAACGAGCGCCTCGAGCGCGTCACCGAGCGAGAGGTCGAGCGCCACGCGCAGATCGCGATGCAGGCGCTCGACGAGCGGTTCCGCGAGGCGCGGGAAGAGGCGGCAACGCGGCTCCAGCGCGAGCTCGAGCGGGCCATCGAGCTCCTCGCGCGCGAGGAGCTCGCCCAGCGGCTCGACGCTCGCTGACGGGCGCCTCGCAGCGAGCGCACCCTCGAACGCGACTCGTGGCAACCCTTGTCGACGGGTTGTCAGGTTGAAGTTGGTTTAGCCTGGTCGTTGGGTCGGCGGATCAGGGCACCGGGAGGTCGAGTTGCCGGCAGATCGCGCGGACGAGGCCAGGCCCGATCTCGTTGTGTCGTGGGACGGCCGTTGTACGCGTGCCATCCGCGCTTCGCCACTTGCTGTGGCGGCCGCCCTCGGCGACTTACGTGCTCCTTGGTTTCTGAGATGTCGCTCGAGATCGCGGCGTTTCACGCGATCGCTTGCAGCTCGAGCTCCAAGCTCTCGTCGCTCCCCGAAGGCGCATCTCCCTCGGGGGAGAGCATCAGACGCAGCGCGTCGATGACGTTCTCTCGCGCCTCGAGACGGGTCTTGCCCTGACTCATCGCCCCCGGCACCTCGACGACCCGCGCAACGATCCAGCCTTCCTCGTCAGGTTCCTCGAACGAGATCGTGAATCTGATTCGCTCAGCCACGCCTGAACGATAGCGAGCTGACCACCGAGGCCCGTCGCGTCATCTCTCTGGTGCGGCGAAGGGGCCGCCACAAACTTCGGGCGGTAGGAAACGTCAAAGGCAGCACGAAACTCCGTGCACCATGGCCGAGACGATCGAGACACCCGTGTGGCGCGAGGACGAGCAGTCCAAGGTCGAAAGCTGGCGCCTGCACGTGCTGATCGAGGCTGGGTTCCCGCTCCCGCTCGCCGAGCGGCTCGCGGCGAGCGAGGCCGATCTCCACACGTGCGTCCAGCTCGTCCGCAAGGGCTGTAGCCCGGTCACCGCCACCGAGATTCTGTTGTAGTCCGCAAGACGAAATCCGCCGAGCGGATTTCGTCGCGGGGATCCCCGCCTGCGGCGGGGCACGTCCCTGAAGGCGGCCGCGTCGCGGCCGCAACTGCTCCGTCGTGTCGTCGCGGACG
This sequence comes from uncultured Actinomycetes bacterium, assembly GCA_963746445.1. Classification (GTDB taxonomy): domain Bacteria; phylum Actinomycetota; class Thermoleophilia; order Gaiellales; family Gaiellaceae; genus Gaiella. The sequence continues at coordinate 266,076 of CAVVAW010000010.1, read as the reverse complement.
ACTGCGAGCGACCCGGACCCGGCGGAGAGACCGGTCGGGTGGCCGGATACGCTCCGCTGCATGGAGACGAGCGCGGCTGCCGAGCGCAAGGTGTACAGCGTCGCCGAGTTCAACCGGCGGCTTGCGACCTACGTCGGCCGGGTGCGCGACGTCTGGGTCGAAGGCGAGATCTCGGAGCTCCGCCGAAGCCCCGCCTGGGGAACCGTGTTCCTCACGCTCAAGGACACGAGGACCGGCGCATGTCTCTCGTTGACGATGCCACGGCGGCGGTTCGACTCGATCGAGCCGGCGCTCACCGAGGGCGAGCGCGTCCAGGCGAACGGCTCGCTCTCCCTCTACGAGGCCCGCGGCGAGGTGAGCCTCCGGGCCGGCACGCTCGAGCGCGTCGGCGCGGGCGACCACGCGGCTGCGCTGGCGCTGCTCCGGCGCACGCTCGCCGCGGAAGGGCTGTTCGCGCCCGAGCGCAAGCGCCGGCTGCCACGGTTCCCGCGCGCCGTCGGGCTCCTCACGGGCGTCGACGCCGCAGCGCGAGGCGACGTCGTTGCCGCGATCGCGACGCGCTACCCCGCGGTGCGGCTCGTGATCGCCGAGACCCGGGTGCAGGGACCCTGGGCGCCGGGCGCGATCGTGACGGCGCTCGGCCGGCTCTCGGCGTGCGACGGCGTCGACGTGGTGATCCTCGCCCGCGGCGGCGGCAGCTTCGAGGATCTGCTCCCGTTCAGCGACGAGCGGGTCGTCCGTGCGATTGCGGGCTGCGCCGTCCCCGTCGTGTCGGCGGTCGGCCACGAGCAGGACGAGCCGCTCTGCGACCTCGCGGCCGACATGCGCGCACCGACGCCGACCGCGGCCGCGCGCCTCGTGGTCCCCGACCTCGACGAGCTCCGCGCTGGCCTCGGCCGCTCCCGTCAGCGGCTCGGCGCCGGCACGGGGCGCGCGCTCGAGCGCGACCGCGCGCGCGTCGAGCGGAGCAGGGAGCGGCTCGCCGTCGCGCCGCGCCTCCTGCTCGAACGCCGCCGGAGCGCCCTCGACCGCTCCGCGGCCCGGCTTCAGGCGCTCTCCCCCCGCGCGACGCTCGCGCGCGGGTACGCGATCGTGCGCGCCGGTGACGCCGTCGTCCGTGACGCCGGCACGGTCTCCGCCGGCGGGCTCGTGGAAATCGAGCTCGAGCAGGGCGGCCTCGGAGCGCGTGTCGAGGAGGTGCGTCCGTGAGCGAGCCGTCGTTCGAGGAGCTGCAGCGCGAGCTGGACGAGGTCGTCGCGCGGCTCGAGCGGGGGGACGTTCCGCTGGACGAGGCGCTCGCGCTCTGGCGGCGCGGCGAGGAGCTCCACCGCGCCTGCGTCGAGCGGCTCGACCGGGCCGAGCTCGAGATCGAGGAGCTGCGCCTGGGCGACGGCTCGGGACGTGACAGCGAGCCGCCGGGAGGGTAAGGTCGCCGCCATGGCACAACCGAGCGCCGACCTCATCCGCGGCATCCCGATCTTCGCCGAGCTCGACGATGCATCCGTCTCGCAGCTCGCCACCGACTTCATCGAACGGGACTTCAGGCCTGGCCAGGAGATCGCCACCGAAGGCGAGGGTGGCCTGAACTTTTTCGTCGTCGAGAGTGGTACGGCGGACGTCTCGGTGGGCGGAACTCAGGTCGGGTCGCTCGGTGCCGGCGCGTCGTTCGGCGAGATCGCGCTCGTGGACAAGTCGGCGCGGTCGGCGACCGTCACCGCGACCTCGCAGCTGCGGGCGTACGCCTTGCCCGTCTGGAGCTTCCGGAGCTTCGCGGAGTCCCGTCCCAGCGTGACGTGGAAGCTGCTCGAGCTGCTCGCGGAGCGGCTCCGCGCCGCCGAGCACAGATAGGAGACGGAGCGCGGTGGACGCCGCGTCGGACGCCGAGCTCGTCACCCGCTGCCGCGCCGGTGACCAGGCCGCGTGGGAGGCGCTCGTCGACCGCTACGCGCGGTATGTCCACGCGATCGTCGCGCGGGTCTACCGGCTCGACTCGCACGACGCCGAGGACGTCTTCCAGGAGGTGTTCGCGCGGGTCTTCGAGCGGCTCGACACGTTGCGCGACGGTGACGCGCTGCGGCCGTGGATCGCGCAGACGGCACGCAACTGCGCGGTCGACTCGCTCCGGCGGTCCGGACGCGAGGTGCCGGTGGACGACGTCCCGGAGGGGGTCGACGACGGGCTCGCGCGGCTCGACGAGGCCCTGACGGTCCACGCCGCGCTCGACCGGCTCTCGCCCGAGTGCCACGAGATCCTCGATCGCTTCTTCTGCCGCGACGAGAGCTACCGCACGATCGGCGCCGAGCTCGAGCTGCCGTCCGGCACGATCGCGAGCCGGATCGCCCGCTGCCTCGCTCGTCTCCGAGGCGTGATAGATCCCAGCGAGACCGAGGAGGGAAGAAAACCCGAGTCCACTGCGTCAGGTGGACAGGTGGGACAGTGATGACGACTCCCGAGGAGCGAATCGCCGAGCTTCTGCGCGCGCTTCCCGCGCCACCCGTCGGGTGGGCGGAGGCGGCGAAGGAGCTGCCGTTCGTGCGCCGCGAGCTCGACACGATCCTCGAACGGATCGAGCGGGACGAGCGGTTCCGCGAGCGCGCCGTCGCGGACCTCGAGGCGATGCTTCGCGCCGAAGGCGTGGAGCCGACTCCTGTCGTCGTCGCCCACCTGCGCCGCCGCCTCGAGCCGTGAGCGCAGCGACGACCGGGCTGACGCTCGCCAGCCTGCCGACGGGCAGGCTCCACGACGTGCTGGCGCAGGCAGGCCCGGGGCCTGCGGGCGGGTCTGCGGCCGCGCTCGCGACGACGATGGCCTCGGGGCTCGTGCGCCTCGTCGCTCGCGTCTCGCGGGACTGGGAGGAGGCGCCGGGGATCGCCGCCCAGGCCGCCGCGCTCGGAGATCGCGCGCTGGTGCTCGCGGACGACGACCATCGCGTCTACGCGCACGCGCTCGAGCAGCTCCGCATGCCCGAGCAAGACGCGGCACTCGGCCGGGCCCTGCGCCGGGCCGCACAGGTCCCACTCTCGATCGCCGAGGTTGCCGCCGACGTGGCCGCGCTCGCCGCGCTCGCAGCACGGGACGGCGCGCCGAACGTCCGTGGCGACGCCTGGACGGCCGCGACCCTCGCCGAGGCGGCCAGCGTCGCCGCGGCCCAGCTCGTCCACGTCAATCTCTCGACCAGGCCCGACGACGAGCTCACCACGCGGGCCGAGCTCGCAGCCCGCTCCGCGACCGCGGCACGCGAGGTCGCGCTCGCCTGCACGTGAGCGCGCGCCCCGTTCCGGCCTGGAGCCTGCCTCCAGGTGCTGCCCCGCCGATCGAGACGGACGCGACCTGGCGCGCGATCGTGACGCGGGACTGGGCCTTCGGAGGGTCGCGAGGCGACGTGGACGTGTGCGTCGTCGACAGCGGCGTCGATCCCGACCATCCGCTCGTCGGCCCGCTCGCGAGCGCCCTGGCGGTCGTCTCGGAGGACGGCGAGACAGCGATCGTCGAGGACGACCTCGGCGATGTCTGCGGCCACGGCACCGCGTGCGCGGGGATCATCCGCTCGTTCGCACCGGACTGCCGGCTCCATTCGATCCGTGTGCTCGGTGCCGGAGCGACGGGCGCCGCTGACCTGATCCTCGCAGGCCTCCGTCACGCGATCGAGGCGGGCCATCGCGTGATCAGCCTCAGCCTCTCGACCACGAAGCGCCGGTTCGCGGAGGAGCTCCACGAGCTCGCCGACCTGGCGTACTTCGACCGGACGATCCTGGTCGCGTCCGCGCACAACCTCCCCGTGGACAGCTACCCGTGGCGGTTCTCGTCCGTCATCTCGGTCGGCAGCCACGAGGAGCGCGATCCGCTCGTCTGGTACGCGAACCCCAATCCGCCCGTCGAGCTCTTCGCGCGCGGCGTCGACGTCGAGGTGGCGTGGCCGGGCGGCGCCACCCTTCGCTGCACCGGCAACAGCTTCGCGGCCCCGCACATCGCGGGGGTCGCCGCGCTCGTGCTCGCGAAGCACCCGGAGCTCACCCCGTACCAGCTGAAGAGCGTGCTCCACCTGACCGCGACGAACGCCGGAGGTGAGGGATGAGCCGTAGGCTCGACGGAGGCTCCAATGAGCGGAGGCGCCGGCTTTGCCCGCGCCGGGAGCGGGGATGAGCGACGAGCTGGACCGTCGGCGCGAGGCGGCAACGGGGATGCTGGGCGGGGACGAGGAGACGTATCGCGAGCTACTCGCGTCGATCGTCGACGTCGCGCGCTCGATCTTCGCCGCCGAGGCGGCGTCGATCTTCCTGCTCGACGAGGAGGAGGACGAGCTCGTCTTCGAAGCGGTCTCGGGACGCGGGGAGGAGGCGCTCGTCGGCTCGCGGTTCCCGTCGAGCACGGGCATCGCGGGCTTCGCGCTCGTCACCCGCCAGCCGCTCGTCGTCGACGACCTGAACGCCGACCCTCGCTTCTCCCGCGACCGGGCGGAGACGACCGGCTACGTGCCGTCGAGCATCGTCGCCTCGCCGCTCCTCTACGGCGAGAGGGCGCTCGGCGTCCTCTCGGTGCTCGACCGCGATCCAGGGAGGCCCTTCGGGCTGGCGGAGCTCGAGCTCCTGTCGCGCTTCTCCACGCAGGCCGCGATCGGGCTCGACCTGCTGCTCCGCGCCAGGCGCGCCCGCTCTGCGCTCGGCGACGACGACGCCGGCAGCGCCGCGCTCGTCGCACGCGTCGCCGCGCTTCTCGACGAGACCGACGACGACGCCGGCCGGCGCCTGCTCGAGGCGCTGGAAACACTCCTTCGCTAGAAACGCAACCGGGGCCGGACACCGACGGTGCCGACCCCGGGAGCCCCCACAATCTCTGAGGCGGGATGTCCCGCCTCGCGTCGGTCTCAGCCCACGTCGACCTTGCCGTCGTCCATCCGGCCCACGTCGACCTTGCCGTCGTCCATCCGGCCTACGTCGACCTTGTCGTCGTCCAATCGGCCGACGTCCAGGCGGTGGCCCTCGAAATCTGCGTCCTCGACCTTCTCGGTCTCGCCGGTATCGACCCGCTCGCGCTCGTCCGACATTGTTGGTTCTCCTTTCGATGGATGCCGGGAATGGCATCTCACCCCACGAGACGCGCGGGGCAGATGAAATCTTCCCGCGTTTCTGGTGTGGTTGCAAACGGATGAGTGACGACGCCCAGGCGAGCGGTGGCAGAGCCCGGGCGGCGCTCGCGGCGCTCGGCGCGGTCTTTGCCAGCCCGCCGCTCCGCCGGCTCCAGCTTGCGTGGGCGGGATCCATCCTCGGCGGCTGGGCCTACCTCGTCGCGCTCGGCGTCTATGCGTACGACCAGGGCGGCGCGGCGGCCGTCGGCATCGTCGGTCTGATCCGGCTGGTACCCGCCGCGCTGGCGGCGCCGTTCACGTCGTCGCTCGTCGACCGCTTCTCGCGCGTGGGCGTCATGGTGGCGAGCGACCTCGCGCGCTTCGCGCTGATGCTCGTCGCCGCGGCGGTCATCGCCGCGGACGGCCCGGGGGCGGTCGTCTACGCGACGGTCGCCGTCTCGCAGGTCGTCGGCACCGTGTTCCGTCCGGCCCAGTCCGCGTTGCTCCCGGGGCTCGTGCGGACGCCGTCCGAGCTCACCGCAGCGAACGTCGCCTCGAGCACGATCGAGAGCATCGGCACGTTCCTCGGGCCGGCACTCGGCGGGCTGCTGCTCGCCGTGTCGAGCGCGCAGGTCGTGTTCGCGGCCAACGCGGCGACGTTTCTCTGGTCGGCCGCGCTCGTCTTCGCGTTGCGCGGGCAGGAGGAGCCCCACGACCGCGCCGAAACGCCGGATGCGGCTGAAACGGAGCGCGCGGTGCTGGCGGGGATCGTGACGATCGCGCGCGAGCCGACCCTGCGGACGCTCGTCGGGCTGTATGCCGCGCAGACTCTCGTCGCCGGCGCGCTGAACGTCCTCGTCGTCGTGACGGCCTTCGAGCTGCTCGACCTGCAGGCGGCCGGAGTCGGGCTGCTCTACGCCGCGATCGGCGTGGGCGGCCTGATCGGCGGGTTCGTCGCGCTCCTGCTCGCAGGCGGCGGCCGGCTCGCGCGGGACTTCGCGATCGGCCTCGCGCTCTTCGGGCTGCCCCTGGCGCTCGTCGGCGGAGCGCCCGTGACGGTGCTCGTGGTCGTCGCACTCGGCGTGCTGGGGATCGGGAACTCGATCGTCGACGTGAACGCGCTCACGATCATGCAGCGCGCCGTCCCCGACGCGGTGCTCGGGCGTGCCCTCGGTGCGCTCGACGGTCTCCTGCTCGGCGCGCTCGGCCTCGGCGCGCTGCTCGCGCCGGTGCTGATCGCCGCAATCGGCGCCGAGGCGTCGCTCGTCGCGGTCGGGCTCGTCCTCCCCGCGCTTGCGCTCCTGACGCGGCCGAGACTCCGCATGCTCGACCGCACGACGGCGGCGCCGGCGGCGACCGCGCTGCTGCGCCGCGTCCCGATGCTCGCCGCGCTGCCGGAGCCCGTGGTCGAGCGGCTCGCCCGGGAGGCCGTCGACGTCATCGTTCCGCGCCGGGACGCCGATCGTCCGGGAGGGGCAGGCCGGCGACCGGTTCTACGTCGTCGCGTCGGGCACCGTCGAGATTCTCGGGCGCACCTTCGGCCCCGGCAGCGGGTTCGGCGAGATCGCGCTCCTGCGCGACGTTCCGCGCACGGCGACCGCGATGGCCGTCACGGACGTCGAGCTCGTCGCGCTCGAGCGCGGCCCCTTCGTCGCGGCGGTGACGGGCCATGCGCCGGCGGCGGCCACGGCCGACACGGTCGTGGCGGCGCGACTCGGTGCGCTCAGCGCCGGGAGCGCGCCTGTGTGACGTACGGCCGGGCGTCGTCCTCGACCGGCTCGTCGTCCACCACTGCCTGCTCGTCGGCCAGGTCGTCGAGCACGTCCTCCGCGGATGCCTCCTCGTCGTCCTCCATCCGCTTGAGTGCGGCCAGCGAGAGGCCCTCGCGCGCGAGCATCACGAGCCCGACGCCGACGCCGACCGACATCTCGACCGCCTGGAGCACGAGCCCGAACGCGAACCCCGTGCCGTAGGGGACGCCGTACCGGCGGAGCGGTAGCGCGACGGCCGCCTGGAGCAGCCCGACGTTGCCGGGCCAGAGCGGGAAGACCGTCGCGATGTTCATCAGCAGGAGGACGAGCGCGGCCGCCGGGAGCGGGACGTGCAGCGCGAACGCCGCCGTCACGGCCCAGACGGCGAGGAGCTGGAACGTCCAGCCGATGGTCTGGAAGACGATCGCGTTGACCGCCGCTCCCGGCGTGCGGAGCACGGCGAGGCCCTGCCGGGCCATCGCGAGCAGTCGCCGCGCCGTTCGCTCCCCGTGGGTCGGCGCACGATCGGCGCCCCGGGCCGAGAGGACGGCGACCGCCAGGAGGCCCAGCCCGACGAGCCCGACGACCACGACCCCGGTGACCGCCCAGTGCGGCAGCTTGGCCGTCGTCATCACGTAGGCGACGAGCAGCGCGATCGGGAAGAGGTCGAAGAGCCGGTGCGCGAACACCGTCCCGAGGAGCGTCGCGCTCGTTCCCTTGCCGTGCGGCAGATGGCGCCGCAGCACGGCGACGCGGGCGAGCTCGCCGGCGCGGGCGGGCAGCACCGCGTTTGCGAGCAGCCCGACGCCGAAGGCCGAGAAGACCTGGCGGAACTTCGGCAGCGGCTCCGGCATCGCCTGCCGGATTGTCACGTTCCAGGCCCAGGCTCGGGCCAGGACGGAGAGAAGGTTGAGCAGGACCCCGACGATCACCCAGCGCCAGCTGACGAAGTCGAACGCGTGGTAGACGGTGTTCCAGTCAGGCCCGCGCCACCAGACCGCGAGGATCGCGAGGACGAGCGACGCAAGCACGAAGAGACCGCGCGCCCACGGATTCCGGGCGAGCGCGACGACGCGGTTCACGCTGCGACGACCTCCCGTGTCGGAGAAGCGGCGGCGCCGGCGACGCGCTCGTAGATCACCTCGAGGCGCCGGGCGATGTCGGGCCAGGCGAAATGCTCCTCCGCCCGGCTGCGCGCCGCCGCGCCCATCGCAACGCGGCGGGGCTCGTCGGAGAGGAGCCCGTCGACGGCGTCGACGAGCGCTCCGACGTCGCCGGGCGGGACGGAGACGGCCGTCTCCGGCGTCACGACCTCGCGGTAGCCCTCGATGTCCGCCGCGACGACCGGTGTCGCGCACGCGAACGCGCGTGTCAGCACCATCCCGAAGCTCTCGCCGCCGAGCGACGGCGCGAGCAGCGCCTTCGTCGAGCGCAGCAGGTCGGTGAGGGCGTCCTGCGAGAGGAAGCCGACGATGTCGATTCCGGTGTCGGGCACGCCGAGCCGCGTCAGCAGGAGGCGAACGGCCAGAGGATCGGCTCCCGCGACGACGAGGCGCGCGCCCGTGCGTCGGTGCAGCTCCGGCCAGGCGCGGAGCAGCACGTGGAGGCCCTTTCGCGGCTCGTGGCGGCCGGCGAACACCACGGTGTGCTCCCGGCCGGCAGGATCGGCGTCGTCCGGGATGAGGACGCCGTTCGGGACGACCTCCCACGGCCCGCCGAGCCACCGGTCAGCGGAGTCGCGGGCCCGCTCGGATACCGCGATGCGCTGGTCGACGCGGTCCATGAGGAACCCCCAGGCGGGCATCCCGAGGCGCATCCAGGCGAGGTCGCCGGACGCGTGGTGCGTCGCGACGATCGGTGACTTGGCGAGGGCGAGCACGGCGATGCAGATCGCAGGCGTCATCGGCTCGTGCAGGTGGAGCACGTCGAAGCGCTCCCGCTCGAGCACGCGCCGGACGCGGAAGATCGACCGTGGGCTGAGCACGATGTTCGGCAGCGACCCGTTGGCAGGGACGATCACCGAGCGGCCGACCGGGATCACGTTTCCGGGCGGATTGCCGTGCCGGCCGACGCGCGGGTGCAGCGCGCGCGTGAACTGGCCCGGCGGGTCGTTCCCCATCACGAGCCTCACCTCGTGCCCGCAGGCCTCGAGGGCGGCTGCCTGCAGCTCCGCATGCTCGACGACCGCCCCCCAGAACGACCACGAGAACGGCACGACGATGCCGATCTTCACGCCGGGAGCCTACAAGCCGCGCCCGGGATGGGGACCGGGGCGGGTGTCAGCCCGCGTCGGAGTCGGACAGGACACGCTCCCACGCGTCGGCGAGCCGTCCGAGCTCGTCCTCGTCGAAGCGGTCGAGGAACCGGGCGCGCACGCCCGCGAGGTGGGTCGGACGCGCCTCGGTCAGGCGCCGCAAGCCCTCGTCGGTCATCTGCGCCCAGAGCACCCGGCGATCCTCGGCGCACGGCGTGCGGACGACAAGTCCGAGCGCCTCGAGCCGGTCGACGAGCCGTGTGACGCCGCTCTGGCTCAGGAGCACGGATCGTGCCAGCTCGGTCATCCGCAGGCGCTGGTTCGGCGCCCGTTCGAGATGGAGGAGCACCTCGTACTGCGTGAGCGGCAACCCGTGCGCCGCCTCGAGCTCGTGGTCGAGCTCGTGGACGAGCCGGGCGTGGGTACGGAGAAGACCGCCCCAGGCCGCGAACTCGAGCGGTGAGAGCTGCTTGACGTCGGACGTGTGCATGGCGGAGTGCTTTGTTGCGTCTGCAACTTCAGGGTACTGGAAGCCGCGGCGGTAGCGTGAGAGCATCCGCAAGATGACCGAAGACCACGAGCCCGAAGCGCCTCTCGCCGCGCTCTGGCGGGAGCCGGCGGGCGAGCCCGCGGGCGCGTTGGTGCTGCTGCACGGCCGCGGCGCCGACGAGCGCGACCTCTTTCCGCTGCTCGACCTGCTCGATCCCGAGCGACGGCTGCTCGGGGTGACGCCCGGAGGGCCGCACCACCTGCCACCCGGCGGTCGCCACTGGTACGCGCTCGGAGGGATCCCCACGCCGGATCCCGCGACGTTCGCCGCGACGGCCCCGCGGTTGGCTGCCTTCCTCGACGGCCTGCCTGTCCCGATGGACCGCGTCGTCCTCGGCGGCTTCTCGCAGGGGACGGTGATGAGCTACGCGATGAGCCTCGGCCCGGGCCGGCCGCGGCCGGCGGGCCTCGTCGCCATGTCCGGCTTCCTGCCCCGGGTCGCGGACTGGCCGCTCGAGCCCGAGCGCCTTCGCGGCGTCCCGGTCGGGATCGCGCACGGCTCGCTCGATCCCGTCATCCCGGCGCAGTTCGCCGCCGAGGCCGAGGCGACGCTGACCGCCGCGGGCGCCGACGTGCTCCGGCTCTCCACGCCGGTCCCCCACATGGTGGACCCGGACTGGATCGAGCCGCTCCGCGACCTGGTCGCACGCGCGACGGCGGCCTGACAGCGGCACCGTAGACTCGCGCCATGCTCCCGCCCGACGTCGGCCTCGCCGAGCTCCACACGCACCTGGGCGGCTCGGTCGCCTCGGACATCATGTGGAGCCTCGCTCACGAGCAGGGCATCTCCTTGCCCGTCAAGGACTACTGGGGCTTCGACGCGCTCGTGACCGTCTCCGACCCGCGGGGCGTTCCCAACCTCGACGCGCTCGACGCGATCTACCACTGGGCGGAGCTGATCCAGTCGTCGCCGCTCGCCGTCGAGCGCTCCGTCCACGCCGCGATCGGGGGCGCGTACCGCTCGCAGCGCATCACGACGCTCGAGGTCCGCTTCAACCCGATGAAGCGGAACCGCGGGGGCGAGCGCGACCTCGACCACATCATCCTCGCCGCGACCAGGGGGCTCGACCTCGCGCGGATCGAGTACCCGCAGGTGCGCGCGGGGCTGATCCTGATGATGGACAGGACCTTCGACGCGCGGCAGAACGAGATCATCGTCGACAAGGCGTTGCGCTGGGCGAGCCGCGGCGTCGTCGGCGTCGACATCGCCGGGCCGCGGCCGGGCGGGCTCCGCTACGACTACACGCAGGTCGCGCCGATGGTCGAGACCGCGCGCGCGGCGGGCCTCGGCGTCACGATCCACGTCGGCGAGGAGGGCGCGACGGGCGCGGAGGAGATCGGCGAGGTCGTCGAGTCACTCCGGCCCGACCGGATCGGGCACGGGATCCTCGCAGCCGGGGATCCGGCCCTGATGACGCTCATCCGCCAGGCGGCCGTGACGCTCGAGATCTGCCCGACGTCGAACCTCCTCACCAAGGCCCTGGCGGACGAGGACGCCGTCCGCGAGACGTTCCACCGGTTCGTCGAGCACGACGTGCCGTTCACGATCGCAACGGACGGGCCCGAGATGATGCGGACGCACCTTCGCGACGAGTTCGAGCTCCTCCACCGGATCGGAGCGCTCGACGAGGACGGCCTCGCGCGAGCGAACGCGCGCGGCCACGCAGCCGCGTTCGTCGGTCGGGGGGAGCGCTAGAAGCCCGTCAGGAGGTGGCGGAGCCGGCGTCGTGCGCGGCGTCGGTCGTCTCGTCCTTCGCGTCGCCGAGATTGTCCTTCGCGTCGTCGGCGACGTCCGATGCCTTGTCCCAGGCATCGCCCGCGGCATCCTGCGCCTTGTCGACCATCGGCTCCGTCTTGTCGGCGACGTCGCCGGCGGTGTCCTTCGCCCTTCCGAAGAGCTTGTCGAGGAATCCCATGGGCAGGACCCTATACGCTTCCCCTCCGCCGCGGGCTAGGCGTTGCCGCCGGCGGGTCTCTCACCCTCGGGCTCGCCGTCGAGATGGAGACGCTCGAGGAGCTCGCCGGCTTCCTCGTCCGCCTTCTCGACCGCGTCGTAGAACCGCCCGCCCGTCGCGTCGTCGAGCCGGTCCTCGACGTCGTGCACGGCGTCGATCGCGGCGTAGTCGGCCTCCGTCATCGCGCGGTCGGCGCGCCCGAAGAGCCTGCGGATGGAATCGACGATGCCCATCGTTGGAACCGTAGATGCTCGCCACCCATTGCACCACCGATCTCACGCGCAGGCCCTGCCACGCGTTCGACACAGCGTGAGCCGCACACGCCTCGAGCTCTGGTCCGCGCTCGCGATCGTCTACGTCGTCTGGGGGTCGACGTACCTCGGGATCAAGATCGCCGTGCGGACGCTGCCGCCCTTCCTCACCGCCGGCACGCGGTTTCTCGCCGCGGCGACGATCCTGGCGGCGGTCCTCGCGCTCCTGCGCCGCTCCCTCCGCGTCCCGCGCCGCGAGGCGCTCGCGGCCGCGGGGCTCGGCGTCGTTCTCCTCGGCTGCGGGGTGGGGATGGTGCACTTCGCCGAGACGAGGATCGACTCCGGCGTCGCGGCGATGATCGCCGGCTCCGTCCCGCTCCAGATCGTCCTCTGGCGCGTGCTCGCCGGCGAGCGCGTCCCGCGCCCGACCATGCTTGCCGCCGCCGTCGGGCTCGCAGGCCTCGCGCTCGTCGTCGGCCCCGACGGGGTGAGCGGCGGCTCGGTCGCGGTCGGCCTCCTCGTCATGCTTGCCGCCTCGCTCGCGTGGTCGCGCGGCTCGTTCGTCGCGCGGCGCCTCACCCTGCCCGCGAGCCCGTTCGTCACGACCGTCTACGAGATGCTCGGCGGCGGGCTCGTGCTTCTGGTCGTGGGGCTCGTCGCGGGCGAGGCGGGCGAGCTCGGCGCGGGCTCATTCCAGGCGGGACCGGTCGCCGCGTGGGTCTACCTCGCGGTCGCGGGCTCGGTCGTCGGCTTCAGCGCGTACGTCTGGCTGCTCGGCAACGCGCCCATCTCGCAGGTGGTGACGCACCAGTACGTGAACCCGCTCGTCGCCGTCGCCCTCGGCGCCCTGATCCTCGATGAGCGGCCCGGGGCGGCCACGCTCGCGGGCGCGGTGCTGATCGTCGGTGCCGTGGTGGTCACCGCTCGCTCGGAAGGCCGCGCGGAGCGTGCTCCGATCGCTCGTCCCGACGGGGAGCTCGAGGAAGGAGCATCCCGGGCGGCCTGATCGAGCCTCAGGCGTCGACGTGCGTGCGCTGCGCCGCGAGGAACTCGAGCAGGTCGGAGCGGGTGATGATCGCGACCGGCTTGCCCGCGCGTCCGACCACGACGGCGCCGCCCGACCCCGTCAGCTCGGCGAACACCTCGTCGACCGAGGCGGCGGCGTCGACCGTCGCGAGCGGCGGCTGCATCGCGACCGCGACGTCGTCGTTCAGCGCATCCGGGTTCCGGAAGACGCGGTCGAGGAGGCTGCGCTCGGAGATCGAGCCGACGATGTCGGTGAGCTCGTCCGCCGTCTCGTGCCGCGCGACAGGCAGCTGCGAGATGCCGTAGCGCTGCATGAGGTCGATGGCCGCTCCGACCTTCTTGTGCGCGTCGACGACGACGAGCTCGGGCACCGCGCCGTCACCATCCCCGTCCTTCGCCCCGACCACCTCGCCGACGCTCGGCACCGGCGCGCGCCGCTCGATGAAGCCGTACTGGATCATCCAGTTGTCGTCGTAGATCTTGGAGAGGTACGAGCGGCCGCCGTCGGGGAACGTCATCAGGACGGTCGAGCCCGGGCCGAGGCGCTTCGCGACCTGCAGACCGGCCCACGCGGTCGAGCCGCACGAGCCTCCGACCAGCAAACCGTCTTCCCGCGCGAGTCGGCGCGCGGTCAGGAACGAGTCGCGGTCGGAGACCCGTACCCACTCGTCGACGACGGATGGGTCGAGCGTCGTCGGCCAGGTGTCCTTGCCGATTCCTTCGACGAGGTAGGGGTGCATCGGATGCTGCTCGTCTGCCGTGAACACCGAGCCCTCCGGGTCCGCGCCGACGATCCGCACCTCCGGCTTCCGCTCCTTGAAGTAGCGGCCGATGCCGGTGATCGAGCCGCCCGTCCCGACCGAGATGACGATCGCGTCGACCTCGCCGCCGGTCTCCTCCCAGAGCTCGGGGCCCGTGGTCCGGTAGTGCGCCTCGGGGTTCGCGGGGTTGGAGTACTGATCGGGCTTGAAGCCGCCGGGGATCTCCTCGGCCAGCCGGTCAGACACCGCGTAGTAGCTCTCGGGCGAGTCGTGGTCGACGGCAGTCGGCGTGATCACGACCTCCGCGCCGTACGCGCGGAGCGTCGAGATCTTCTCCTGGCTCATCTTGTCCGGCATCACGAAGATGCAGCGATACCCCTTGCGGGCCGCGGCGATCGCGAGGCCGACGCCGGTGTTACCGGAGGTGGGCTCGACGATCGTGCCGCCGGGGCGCAGGCGGCCGTCGCGCTCGGCGGCCTCGATCATCGCGAGCCCGATGCGGTCCTTGTTCGAGCCGCCCGGGTTCATGAACTCGAGCTTCGCCAGCAGCGTCGCCCCGGTCTCCGACCCGAACGACGCGAGCCGCACGATGGGCGTCCCGCCGACCAGGTCGATGAGGGTCGGATACTCGCGGGCCATGCGGGCGGAAGCCTATAGACCGGTCAGCGCGGCGTGATCCGGCGCGCGCCGACGGGCGGGAGCGAGCGGCTGCCGAGCGCCTCGATCTCGACGTTCCGGCCCGACTGCGGCGCGTGGATCATCCGGCCGTGGCCGATGTAGAGGCCGACGTGCCCGAGGCCGCTGAAGAAGACGAGGTCGCCCGGGCGCATCGAAGCGAGCCCGACGCGGTGACCGACGCCGTAGAGCGCAGCAGCGTTGTGCGGCAGGCCGACCCCGAGCCGTCCGTAGACCCACGAGACGAGGCCCGAGCAGTCGAAGCCGGACGGCGACGAGCCGCCCCAGCGGTACGGGACACCCAGCTGCTGCTGCGCGAGACGCACCGCGCGGACGCCCAGCGGGATGCGCACGGGCTGCTTCGGCAGAACGAAGTGGGCCGGGCTCTGCAGCTGCAGGCCGCGGACGGGTGCGACGACGTCCGCGCTGGCGGTGCTCCCCGCCAGTCCGAGGAAGACGAGACAGGCGATCACGGGTATGACGAGGCGGCGAGGCATCGACAGAGGCGAGGCAGCACGGGACGGCGTCGGAATCGGATGCCGCGCGGAGCACGCGGCGTGCCGTCGGTGTCAGCGACCGCGGAACGGTAGCAGCGAGCCATGTGCCGGAGGTCCAGGAAGCACTGGCAGTTCGTCACGGTGACTTCTGCGGAATCCCGCTCGCGAACAGCCGTGGCGGTCGCAGACCGCGACAGCGGCGCCTTAGAGCTGGCCCCGCCGCAGGCGGGGGATCGAGGCGGACCTCGCGGCTGCCAGACCCCGCTCACGAACCGACTCAATGCCTGAAATGCCGTCTGCCGGTGAGGACCATCGTCGCGCCGGCCTCGCGGACGGCGTTCAGCACCTCGGTGTCGCGCTTCGAGCCTCCGGGCTGGATGATCGCGCGCACCCCCGCCTCGAGGGCGAGCTTCGGTCCGTCCCCGAACGGGAAGAAGGCGTCGGAGGCGAGGACGGCTCCCTCGAGTGAGTGCCCGAGCGCGCTGGCCTTCTCGATCGCGAGGCGCACCGCGTCGACGCGGCTCATCTGGCCCGCGCCGATCCCGAGCGTCTGGCCGCCGCGGGCGATCACGATCGCGTTCGACGTGACGTGCTTCGCCACCGTCCAGGCGAAGAGAAGCTCCTCCCACGTCGACTGGTCGGGATCGCCGCAGGCGACGTCCATCGCATCGAGCGGGTCCCCGTCGGCGTCGCGGTCCTGGACGAGCAGCCCGCCGAGCACGCGACGGAAGTCGCGCTCGCTCGTGACGAAGGCGCGGCGCTCACCGTCGACGAGCACCCGCGCCTTCTCCTTCGTGGAGAGCTCCGCGAGTGCTACCTCGTCGTAGCCCGGCGCGAAGACGACCTCGACGAACTGGGAGGCGAGTGCCTTGCCGAGCGCCGCGCCGACCGGCCGGTTCAGGACGACGACGCCGCCGTAGGCGGACACCGGGTCGCCCGCCAACGCCTTCTCGTATGCCTCGTCGGGGGTCTCGCCGAGGCCGACGCCGCACGGGTTCCCGTGCTTCACGATCACGGCCGCAGGACCGTCCAGCTCCAGAGCCAGGAGGCGGGCAGCCGAGAGGTCTCCCAGGTTGTTGAAGGAGAGCGGCCGTCCCTGGAGCTGCTCGACCCGCGCCAGGAGATGCGTCCGCGCGCCCTTCTGCGCGTAGTAGGCGCCCCGCTGGTGCGGGTTCTCGCCGTACGGGAGGTCGAGGTAGCGCTCGAAGACGGGAACGAAGATCTCCGGGAACGAGTCGTCGCGACCCAGCCAGCCGGCGACCGCGGCGTCGAAGGCGGCGGTGCGCTGGAAGGCGCGTGCGGCGAGCCTGCGCCGGGTCGCATCCGTGATCTCGCCGCGCATCCGGAACTCCTCGACGACGGGCTCGTAGTCCTCGGGGCGGCAGACCGGGACGACGTGCGCGTGGTTCTTCGCCGCAGCGCGGAGCAGGGCGGGGCCGCCGATGTCGATCTGTGCGATCGCGTCCTCCCAGGCGACGTCGAGGCGGCCGACCGTGCGCTCGAACGGGTAGAGGTTGACGCAGACGAGATCGATCGGGGCGATCTCGTGCGCGCGAAGCTCCGCCATGTCCTCCGGCATGTCCCGACGGGCGAGGATGCCGCCGTGGACGGCCGGGTGGAGCGTCACGACGCGGTGGCCGAGGAGGTCGCCGAAGCCCGTCAGGTCCTCGAGCGGCGTCACGGGGATGCGCTCGTCGGAAAGCAGCTTCGCGGAGCCGCTCGACGCGACGAGCTCGACACCGAGCCCGGAGAGCTCGCGCGCGAACGCGGCGAGGCCGGTCTTGTCGTAGACCGAGAACAGGGCACGGCGGATCGTCATGCGGCAATCAGCTCCTTCACGACCTCGGGCAGGATGCGGTGCTCGACGCGCTGGACGCGGGCGCGGAGGGTATCGGGCGTGTCCCCCGGCTCGACGGGAACAGGCTCGGTGCGGATCACCGGGCCGGTGTCGATCCCCTCGTCGACCCAGTGGACGGTGGCCGCGGTCTGCGAGAGCCCGGCGGCGAGCACGTCCTCGATGGGGTGCGCCCCGGGGAAGGCGGGCAGCGGGGCCGAGTGCGTGTTGACGACGCGGCGCCCGAAGACCTCGAAGAACCTCGGCCGCAGCAGGTGCATGTACCCGGCGAGCACCGCGAGCTCGACGTCGCAGTCGCGGAGCCAGCGGGCCATCGCGTCGTCTCGCGCCTCGCGGGACGGGTAGTCCTCGGCCGCGAAGACGGAGGCCGGGATGCCGGCCGCCTCGGCGCGGGCGAGCGCGCGAATGCCGGCGCGGTTCGAGGCGACGGCGACGATCGGAAGCCCCGCGTCGACCAGCGCCTGCAGGTTCGTTCCCTCCCCGCTGACGAGCACGCCGATCATGCGTCGCTCCACGCGACGCCGTCGACGCCCGACTCCAGCCTCCCGATGACGAGGTCGGACCGCTCGACGTGGGCGGCCGGCACGACGGCGCAGTAGCCGATGCCGATGTTGAAGACTCGGCGGAGCTCGTCCTCGGGCACGCCGTGCTCGGCGAGCCAGGCGAAGACCGCCGGCCGCCGCCACGACCCTGGGTCGATCACCGCACCGACGCCCTCCGGGAGAACGCGGGCGAGGTTTCCGCCGATCCCGCCGCCGGTCACATGGGCCAGCGCCCGGACATCGGCGCGGGTACGGAGCGACCGGACGTCGTCGAGATAGCAGCAGGTGGGGGGCAGAAGCAGGTCGGAGTCGAACGGGTCGTCGCCGACGATGCGCCGCACGAGCGAGAAGCCGTTTGCGTGGATCCCGGCGGAGGGCATCCCCACGACCACGTCGCCGTGCCGGGCACGCGAGCCGTCGATCACGTCGTCGCGGTCGACGAGGCCCACCACGGTGCCGCAGAAGTCCAGCTCCTCGTCACGGTAGATGCCCGGCAGCTCGGCCGTCTCGCCGCCGAGGATCGCGCAGCCGGCGGCGCGGCAGACGTCGGCGGCGCCCTCGACGAGCTCCGCCACCTGCTCCGTGTCGATCGTGCTCGCGGCGACGTAGTCGAGGAAGAAGAGCGGCTCGGCGCCCGTCGTCAGGACGTCGTTGATCCCGTGCGCGGCGAGGTCGGCGCCGCACCAGCGGAGCTTCCCGGCGCGGCGTGCCAGGACGAGCTTCGAGCCGACGGAGTCGGTGGAGGCCGCGAGCAGGCGCCGTTCGTCGATCGCGTAGAGCCCGGCAAACGCGCCGAAGCTGCCCACGACCGCCGGCGTCCGCGTCGACTCGACAGCGCCCCGCAGGCGGTCGACGACGGCCTCTGCGGTGGTGAGTGAGACTCCTGCGGCGGCATAGGTCTGGTCGTCCGGCGACACGGTGCGAGCGTAGTCGACCGCCCGGCGAGAACGGCCGGATACGGTGCCTCGGATGGGTGACGCCCTGATCGCCTTCGCGGCTCGTCACGTCGAGACGTTCAACGCCGCGGTCCAGAGCGGAGACTTCGCACCGCTTGTGGAGCTCTTCGCCGACGACGCCTCGCTCGAGTTTGTCGGCGTGCCTGCCGGCCCGTTCGTGGGACGCGCCGCGATCGCCGCCGCGTACAGCGCCCAGCCGCCGACGGACACGTTCACCGTCCTCTCCGTCCAGGTCGAGGACGACGGAACCGTCGTCGAGCCGTTCACCTGGTCGGCGGACGCAGGGGTGCGCTCGGGCGAGATGCGCCTCGTCGTCGCCGGCGACCGCATCCGCCGGCTGGTCATCAGCTTCTAGCGGGAAGCAACGCCTTCGAACCGGAGCTTCGCGGCGAGTCGGTCGGAGGGGACGCGGGTCGGGTAGCTCCGGGTGAAGCACGCCCGGCAGACGTCGTCCTCCGGGATGCCCGTCGCCCATTGCATGCCGTCGAGCGAGAGGTAGTGGAGGCTCGTCGCGCCGACGTGCTCGCGCATCTCCTCGACCGAGCGGTGCGCAGCCGCGAGCTCGGCCTGGTCGGCCATGTCGATGCCGTAGAAGCAGGGCGAGACGACCGGCGGCGACGAGATGCGGACGTGCACCTCGGCCGCGCCCCCGTCGCCGAGCATCTGCACGAGCGCGCGCATCGTGTTGCCGCGCACGATCGAGTCGTCGACGATCACGAGGCGCTTGCCGGCGATCTCGTCGAGCGGGTTGAACTTGAGCCTGATCCCCTGGCGGCGGAGCTCCTGGTCGGGCTCGATGAACGTCCTCCCGACGTAGCGGTTCTTGATCAGCCCTTCTTCGTACGGGATCCCGGACCCCTTCGCGAAGCCGATCGCGGCCGGCGTGCCCGAGTCAGGGATCGGCATCACGAGGTCGGCGTCCGCGGGCGCCTCCTCGGCGAGCCGCTGGCCCATCCGCACGCGCGCCGCGTGCACGCCCGTGCCGCCGAGCGTCGAGTCCGGCCGCGCGAAGTACACGTGCTCGAAGATGCATGCGGCGCTGCGGCTTCGCGGGACGGCCTGCGCCGAGTGGCAGCCGTCGTCGTCGACCCAGACGACCTCGCCCGGGAGGACGTCCCGAACCACGTCGGCGCCGACGAGGTCGAGCGCACAGGTCTCCGACGCAACGACCCAGTCGTCCCCGATCCGACCGAGCGTCAGCGGGCGGATCCCGAGTGGGTCGCGGAAGGCCACGAGCGTCCCTCCCGCGATCGCAACGGTTGAGTAGGCGCCCTCGAGTCTCTGCATCGACGCCGCGACAGCCTCGGGGAGCGGTGCAGGGTCGCGGCCGAGCAGCCCGGCGATCACCTCGGTGTCCGACGTCGATGCGATCCGGACGCCTGAGGCGAGGAGCTCGTCGCGGAGCGGCGTTGGGTCGACGAGGTTGCCGTTGTGCGCGAGTGCCACGGTGCGAGCCGCGCCGTGGTGGACGAGCGGCTGCGCATTCGACCAGTGTGCGCCGCCCGTGGTCGAGTACCGCGTGTGGCCGATCGCGACCTCGCCTGGCAGCGCGGCGAGCTTGTCCTCGTCGAACACCTGCGGAACGAGCCCCATCTCGCGGAGCGCCGTGACGCGACCGCCCTCGGAGACGGCGATCCCCGCCGACTCCTGCCCGCGGTGCTGCAGCGCGAAGAGACCGAAGTACGTGAGCCGGGCGACGTCGCGCTCGCGCGAGCGGACGCCGAACACGCCGCACATCAGGCTGTCCCCTCGTGCGCGTGCGCGAGCTCCTCGAGCGGGATGCCGAAGAGCGCGTCGCCGCCGACGGTGCCGATCCGCCTGACGTCGATCTCGCCCCCGGTGGGATCGGGCTCGACCTGGCCGGCTGGAACCGCGACGATCACCTGCCCCCCGATCTCGCCGAAGAGCGTCAGCGGCTCGTCGTCGAGGTCGAGCTCCGCCCCGACGCCGCTCCAGAGCGCCGCTTCGGCGAGCGCGACGGCGAGGCCGCCTTCGGCCGCGTCGTGGACGAGCGAGGCATGCCGCCCGGCGCGCGTCGCGTGGCGGACGAGCGCGCACTCGCTCGCGAGGTCGAACGACGGCGACCCGCCGAGCGCTCCCCAGCGGGCCTGCGCCTCGGAGCCGGCGAACGTGAGCGGCGAGCGCGAGCGGGCGAGCAGGACCGCATCGTCCTCGCGCCAGCCGCGCGGCACATGCCGTACGTCCGGGAGGAGGCCGACGCAGCCGACCACCGGCGTGGGCGGGATCGACCGGCCGCCGGTGTCGTTGTAGAGCGAGACGTTCCCGGAGACGATCGGCACCCCGAGCGCCTCGCACGCGAGCGCCATGCCTTCGATCGCCTCCGCGAGCTCCCAGCCGACCTCGGGCTTCTCCGGGTTGCCGAAGTTGAGGCAGTCGGTGAAGCCGATCGGCTCTGCACCGGCGCACGCCACGTTCCGCGCAGCCTCGAGGACGGCGAGCTGTCCCGCGAGACGCGGGTCGAGCGAGCCGATCCGTCCCTGTCCGTCGAGCGTCACCGCGAGCCCGCGCCACTCCGGCCGAAGGCGGAGGACAGCCGCGTCGAGCCCGGGGCGCCGAACCGTCCGCGACTGGACGAGCTGGTCGTAGCGGCGGGTGACGAAGGTGCGCGAGCGCAGCGCGGGAGAGGAGAGCAGCTCGAGGAGCGCCGCTCGCGTCGGCGGCACCCGGGTCGGGCGCTCCGGTCGCGGGGCGCGAGCCTCGCGCTCGACCGCGTACCGCGGGCAGTCGTCGGTGAGCAGCCGCGCCGGGATCGCCCCGACCTCGTCACCCTCCCACAGTGCGCGCAGGAGGCCGGTCTCCGTCACCTCGCCGATCACGGCGCGATGGAGCTCCCAGCGGTCGATCACCGCCTCGACGTCGCGGAGCCGCTCCGGCGCGACGATCGCGACCATCCGCTCCTGCGACTCCGAGATCATCACTTCCCACGGCTCCATGCCCTCCTCGCGCTGCGGCACGCGGTCGAGGTGGACGTCGATCCCGTAATCGGCCGCCATCTCCGAGAGCGACGAGGCGAGCCCGGCCGCGCCGCAGTCCTGGAGCGAGAGCACGAGCCCGCGCTCGACGAGCTCGGCCGACACCTCGATCAGCCGCTTCCCGGTGAACGGGTCACCGACCTGGACGGATGGTCGCTTGTCGGCGTCGTCCTCGCCGAGCTCCGCGCTCGCAAGCACAGACGCCCCGCCGATCCCGTCGCGGCCGGTCGTCGCCCCGTAGAGCACGAGGAGCGCTCCGGCGGCGGTCGCCTTCGCGCGGACGAGCCGCTCGACGGGCAACAGGCCGACGCACATCGCGTTGACGAGGCAGTTGGAGGCGTAGGCGTCGTCGAAGACGACCTCGCCGCCGACGTTCGGCACTCCGACGCAGTTGCCGTAGTGGCCTACACCGCCGACCGCGCGAGAGAAGTGGTCGTCGGGGGCGCCGAAGCGCAGGCCGTCGAGCAGCGCCACCGGCCGCGCCCCCATCGCGGAGATGTCGCGGAGGATCCCGCCGACCCCGGTCGCGGCGCCCTGGAAGGGCTCGACCGCCGAGGGGTGGTTGTGGCTCTCGACCTTGAACGCGACGGCCAGGCCGTCGCCGAGATCGAGCACTCCCGCGTTCTCGCCGGGGCCCTGGAGGACGCGCGGGCCGTCGCTCGGCAGGCGCCGGAGGAGGAGGGCGGAGTGCTTGTAGCCGCAGTGCTCCGACCAGAGCAGGGAGAACACGGCGAGCTCGAAGTGGTTGGGCTCGCGCTCGAGCAGCGAGACGATACGAG
The DNA here is from genome assembly GCA_963746445.1 of uncultured Actinomycetes bacterium. Lineage (GTDB taxonomy): Bacteria > Actinomycetota > Thermoleophilia > Gaiellales > Gaiellaceae > Gaiella. Next base: position 244,167 of record CAVVAW010000010.1, on the reverse strand, counting down.
CGAGCTCCCCGTCCGTGAGGCCGAGCTGACGATGGAGCGGCTGTTCCGCGACCGAGCTCAGAGGGCCAGTCTAGCCTCGGCGTCGGGCGGTCCCTGGAGGTGAGAGGCACGCTACGTCCGACCGGTAGCGTCGCACGGTGCATCGGCGCGACCAGGCCCTCCTCCTCGCGCTCGCTGCGATCTGGGGCGCGTCGTTTCTCTTCATCAAGCTCGGCGTCGAGGAGGTCGAGCCCGCCGTGGTCGTGCTCGGCAGGATCGCCGTCGGGTTCGGCGTGCTCGTCCCCCTCGTCCTCGCGCGCGGCGTGCGTCCCGACGTCCGCGCGATGTGGGTCCCGTTCCTCGTGCTCGGGACGCTCAACAACGCGGTGCCGTACTGGCTCCTCGCGTTCGCGGAGACGAGGATCGACTCCGGGCTGGCGGCCGTGATCCAGGCCGCCGCACCCATCCTGACCGTGGTGCTGGCGACACGCATCGATCCCTCGCAGCGCGTCCGTGGCCTGCGGCTCGTCGGCGTCGGAGTCGGCTTCGTGGGAGTTGCGCTCCTCGTCGGCGTACAGGAGGGCGGCCAGCTCGTCGCCGCGCTCGCCGTGCTCGGCACCGCCACCTGCTACGCGCTCTCGGCCCTCTACGCGGGGCGCGCGGTTCGCGCGTTCCCGCCGCTCGACGTGACGATCGGCCAGCTCGGCGTGGGACTGCTCCTCGCGCTCCCGTTCGGGCTCGCCCAGCTGCCGTCCGAGGCGCCGCCCGCGAAGGCCGTCGCCGCCATCGTCGCGCTGGGCGCGCTCAGCACCGGTGTCGCCTACCTCCTCTACTTCACGCTCATCGCGCGGGCGGGAGCCTCGCGCGCGATTCTCGTCACCTATCTCGTGCCTGCCTTCGCGCTCGTCTACGGGACGGTGTTCCTCGACGAGGCCGTGACGGCGTCGGCGCTCGCCGGCCTCGTCCTCATCCTCGGCGGGACGGCGCTCGGGACCGGGGCGAGGCTCCGGCGACGTGGCTAGCGTGGCGGCATGGACGTCTCTTCCAGGCGGGCGACGCTCGACGACGTGCCGTTTCTCGCGGCGCTCGCCGCGCATGCCGAGGTGGAGCCCTTCCTCGCGGTCTCACGCGCGTCGACACCCGAGGCGATCGCGGAGCGGGTCGCCCGCTCGCAGCGCGAGCCCGACGGCTTCGGCGTCCTCGTGATCGAGGCCGACGGCGAGCCCGTGGGGACGATGTCGTGGGAGCTCGTCAACCGTCGCTCGCGGATCGCCGCCGTCAGCGGCCTTGCGGTCGATCCCGGGTTCCGCGAGCGCGGGGTCGGCATCGCCGCGGCGAAGGCTCTGCAGCGGCACCTCTTCGTCGAGCTCGGCTTCCATCGCCTCCAGATGGAGGTCTATGGCTTCAACGAGCGCGGCCTCCGGCACGCGGAGCGTGTCGGCTGGGTGCGCGAGGGTGTCCGCCGCCGCGCCTATTGGCGCGACGAGGCGTGGGTCGACGGCGTCCTCTTCGGGCTCCTCGACGGACGAGCTCGACGACCGCTGAGCGCCGAGCCTACCCGGGCCCGGGAATCCGGCACTTCGCATTCGTCTCGGAAGCGAAGTAGTCTCACGCCACCCCACCGAGAGAGAAGGAGTTCCAATGGCGTTCCTCGTCGCGCTGGCCGTGTTCGTCGCCGCGATTCTCGTCGGCGTCGTCCTCTTCGTGACCGGGCACGTCGTGCTCGGGCTCTGCGCCCTGCTTGCAAGCCTGCCGTTCGCGCTGGCGAGCTGGGTGAAGTGGGCCGATCGCGGAATCTGACGTCGCGCGTCAGGCGGCGACGGGTTGGGCCTCGCCCTCGGCGACCGCGACGACGTCGCGCCGGCGCAGAAGGGCGAAGAGCAGCACGGCGCCGAGACCGAGCAGGAGCGCGCTGCCGAGCCACGCGACGTGGAAACCGTCGACGAGCGCCTGCGACTGCTGAGCCTCGGTCGGCGTTCCGCCCACCGAGGAGAGCGTGTCGGCTGTCTTGTTCGACGCGAACGTCGAGAGCAGCGCCAGCCCGAGCGCGCCGCCGATCTGCTGCGACGTGTTGAAGAGGCCCGACACGAGGCCTGCGTCGTCGACGGGGACACCGCTCGTTGCGATCAGCGTGATCGGGACGAAGACGAGCCCCATGCCAACGGCGGTCAGGAGGATTCCGGGCAGCAGGTCGGTGACGTACGACGAGTCCGGCGTGAGGCGCAGGAAGCTGAGCAGCCCGAGGCAGGCGAGCGCGAGCCCGATGAGCGGCACCTCACGTGCGCCGAGCGCCGGCACGAGCTTCTGCGAGACGCCGGCGCCGACGATCACACCGAGCGTGAACGGCACGAAGGCGAAGCCGGCCTCGAGCGGCGAGAAGCCGAGAACGCGCTGGAGGTACAGCGTGTTGAAGAAGAACATCGCGAACAGCCCCGCCGCGACGATGAGCATCGCCACGTTCGCGCCGCGCACGGTCTTGACCGAGAAGATCGAGAGACGCACGAGCGGCTCGGCGGAGCGGCTCTCGATGATCACGAAGGCGACGAGCAGCACGACCGCGAGCGCGAGGAAGCCCAGCACCTCGGCGGAGCCCCAGCCGGCCTCGGCCGAGCGGACGATCCCGTAGACGAGCGAGATCAGGCCGGCGGTGACGGTCGTCGCGCCGGCGAGATCGAAGCTCTTGTGCGCGTGCTCGTCCTTCGACTCGGGCACGAAGCGCAGGGAGAAGAAGAACGCGGCGATCCCGACCGGGATGTTGACGAAGAAGATCCACGGCCAGGAGAGCGTCTCGACGAGGAACCCACCGAGGACGAGGCCGACCGCGCCGCCGCCTACCGCGATCGCCGCCCAGACGCCGAGCGCCTTCGTGCGCTCGGGGCCTTCGCGGAACGTCGTCGTCACGATCGACAGAGCCGCCGGGGAGACGAGCGCTGCGCCGAGGCCCTGGATGCCGCGCGAGACGATCAGCATCGTCTCGCCGGTCGCGATCCCGCAGACGAACGAAGCCGCTGTGAAGAGCACCAGCCCGGCGAGGAACACGCGCTTGCGCCCGATCAGGTCGCCGGCGCGCCCGCCCAGCAGGAGGAAACCGCCGAAGAGCAGCGCGTAGGCGTTGACGATCCACTGCAGGCTCGACTCGGAGAGGCCGAGGTCGGCCTGGATCGACGGCAGCGCGACGTTCACGATCGTGGCGTCGAGGATCACCATGAACTGCGCGAAGCAGACGAGGACGAGGACGAGCCAGGGGTTGACGCCGTGTGCGCGCGCGTTCACGAGCCGACGGTAGCGGCTGCGTGCGGACCGACGGGGTTCGGCTAGCCGCACCACGAACGTTAGGCTCCTGCGTATGGAGCTGATCCACACCTGCTATCGCATCACCGACCCGGAGCGGTCGATCGCGTTCTACGAGGCGCTCGGTCTCGAGAAGCGGCGTGAGCTGCCGATCCGCGACGAGGCGATGAACTACTTCCTCGGCGTGCCCGGGAAGGAGCAGCCGGAGCTCGAGCTGACCTACAACTTCGGCGTCGACTCGTACGAGCTCGGCACCGCCTACGGGCACATCGCGCTCACGATCGAGTCGATGGACGACACGCTCGCCGCGCTCGCCGAGAAGGGCATCGAGCCCGAGCGGCCGCCGTACTCCGTCCGCGAGGGCGGCTCGCTGCTCTGCTTCGTCCGCGACCCGGACGGGTATCGCATCGAGCTGATCGAGCGGTCGGACTACTGACATAGCCGGCGGGCGACCGCATCGAACGGTGAGTGCACACGCTGAGAATCACGTCATTTTGACAACTACTTGGTTGTAGAGTAGTATTCGGGCGCTGACGTCCCACCCGCCAAGGAGCTTCTTCCATGCCTTTGCCCCATCCGCTGCCCGAACCGATCGTCGAACTGGTCGCGCAGCGGTTTCGCGTGATCGGCGAGCCGATGCGGATTCGGATCCTCGACCGCCTGCGCGACGGCGAGGCGACCGTCGCCGAGCTCACCGAGCACCTCGCCACGTCGCAGCAGAACGTCTCCAAGCACCTCGGCGTTCTCCACCAGGCGGGGATCCTCTCCCGCCGAAAAGACGGGACGAGCACGCTCTACGCGATTGCCGACGAGAGCGTCCTCGCGCTCTGTGAGCAGGTCTGCGGCGGGCTGCAGCGCCAGTTCTCGGACCTCGCCGAGCTCGTCGGAGGGGCGCTGCGATGAGCTGTTCACGACTGTCCCTGACCCGTGTGCTCTTCGCGCTCGCCGGAACGATGACGCTGCTCGCGGTCGTCCTCGCCGTGACGGTGAGCCCGTGGTTCCTGCTGCTCGGCGTCTTCGTCGCTGTGAACCAGTGGCTCTTTGCGCTGGCGGGGGCGTGCCCCGCGTCGATCGTTCTCGGGCGGACGCCCTGCTTCCGCGGGGAGATGCAGCCGTGAGCACCGTTCAAGACGCAAGGAAGACGGGCGAGGCTGAAGCCACGCCCGAGGCACCCGGGACGCCCGCCGCCTCCGTGACGGCCGTCCGGGTCGGCCCGATCGGACGCCTCGGCCGCTGGACGGCCGGCCACGTCCGGCTCGTCGTGATCGTCTGGGCGGTCGTCGCCGTGGGTCTCGGCGCGCTCGCGCCGAAGGCCGAGCACGCGCTCTCGGGCGCCGGCTGGGAGGCCTCCGGCTCGGAGTCACTGGCGGCGCGCAAGGCGATCGATGCGTCGTTCGCGGGGCAGGGCGGCTACGCCCTCATGGTCGCCGTCCACGGAACCGGGAACCTCGACACGACGGTCGCCGAAGCAACCCGCATCCTCGAGTCCGATTCCCGCGTGTCGACGGTCGCACCGCCGCAGGTCTCGCAGGACGGCCGCACCGTGCTCCTGAGCGGCGGGGCGGGGGCGAGCCCGACCGGGATGGTGCGCGCCGCGGACGACCTCAAGGGGAAGCTCGCGGACCTCTCGCACGGCACGACGACGGTCAGCCTCACCGGCGCGCCGGGCATGTGGTCGGACTTCAACGAGGCGAACAAGAGCGCGATGCTCAAGTCGGAGATCATCTCCTGGCCCGTCACGCTGGCGATCCTCATGCTCGCGTTCGGATCGCTGGTCGCGGCGGGCCTGCCGCTCCTCCTCACGATCCTCGGGCTGATGGCCTCGGCGGGGAGCCTCTTCCTGATCACGCACCTGTTCGACGTGTCGATCTGGTCGATGAACTTCGCGCTGATGTTCGCCCTCGCGCTCGGCATCGACTACGCGCTCTTCATCGTCGCCCGCTTCCGCGGGGCGCATTTCGGCTCGGAGGCGCCGACGCGTGACGCCGTCGCGACGACGATGGACACGGCCGGCAAGGCCGTGCTCTTCTCCGGCGTCACGGTGCTCATCTCGCTGTCGGCGGTGATGCTCGTCCCGAGCCCGGCCTTCCGCTCGATGGCGCTCGGGATCATGCTGTCGGTCGTCTTCATCCTGCTCGCCACGCTCACGCTGCTGCCCGCGGTGCTCTCTTGGCTCGGCGACCGCGTCGACAAGCTCGCGCTGCCGTGGGTCCATTCCGGCGAGCACCGCTCACCGCGCTTCGCGCGATGGGGCGAGCGGCTCTGGCGCCGCCCGGCGCTCTACGGCGTGCCGGCCCTCGCCGTTCTGCTCCTCCTGGCCGTGCCCGTTCTTCGGCTCGATACCGGGATGCCGTCGATCAAGGTCGTTCCGAAGAGCGACGGCTCGCGCGTCGGCTACGCGCAGGTGCAGGAGGCGTTCGGGCCCGGTGCCCCGGGGACGCTGCAGGTCGTCGCCCAGGGTGCCGACGCCGCCCGCGTCGAGGCCGTTCTCCACGCAGATCCCGGGATCGTTGCGGTGTCTCCCGCACAGCGCTCGGGCGGCAGCGCGCTCGTGCTCGCCGTTCCCGCCGCCGACCCATCGGATCCCGCCGTCGGCACCACGATCGACCGGCTGCGCGCAGCGCTTCCCGCAGGCGCCCTCGTCGGGGGAGCGGCCGCCGAGAACCACGACCTCGAGGCCGCCTTGGCGGCGAAGACCGTCCCCGTCTTCCTCGTCGTCCTCGGCCTCGGCTTCCTGCTCCTCCTGGTCGCCCTGCAGGCGCCGCTGATCGCGCTGGCGGGCGTGCTGACGAACCTCCTCGCCACGGCCGCGGCGTTCGGTGTCGGTGTCCTGATCTTCCAGGACGGCCATCTCCAGGGCCTCCTCGGCTTCGAGTCGCAGGGCTTCCTGAACGCCTGGGGGCCGGTCTTCTTCTTCGCGATGATCTTCGCGATCTCGATGGACTACACGGTGTTCCTGCTGTCGTCGGCGAAGGAGCACTGGGACCGGTCGCACGACGCGCGCGAGGCGATGGTGGGCGGCGTCGCCCACTCCGGCCGGACCATCTTCGCCGCGGCCGCGGTGATGGTGGCCGTGTTCCTGACGTTCGCTCTCTCGGGGCCGATCCCGCCGAAGGAGATGGGAGTCATCCTCGGGGTCGCCGTCCTCCTGGACGCGATGCTGATCCGGCTCGTGCTGATGCCGGTGCTGTTGCGCCTCATGGGCCCGCATGCCTGGGCGCTGCCGAGGTGGCTCGACCGGCTGCTGCCGGACGTCACCTTCGGCCACTCGGCCTAGAATCGCGGCATGGCCTACACCGTCTTCCACGCACGCGACCTCGAGTGGCATCCGCGCCGCGAGGGTGACCCCCGCCTCGCGTCCGAGTTGTCGGAGTCGATGACGCGGTCGCGCGCCAACCTCTTCCGCTACCCGCCCGGCGCGATCGGCCGCCGCCACATCGACCCGGTGCAGGAGGAGGTCTTCGTCGTCCTCGACGGGACGCTCACGATCCACATGGGCGAGGGGGACGACCCGGAGCGGCACGAGCTCGAGCGCGGCAGCGTCCTGGTCGTGCAACCCGGTACGGCGCTGCAGCTCTCGAACCGCGGCGACGAGGAGCTTCGGCTGTTCATCTACGGCGCCCCGCCGGAGCGGGGCGAAGCGACCTTCCTGCCTCCGGTGTCCGACTGAAGTCGGACACCGGCGCTCAGGCGACGAAGCGCGCGATCCGCCGGGCGATCTCCTCGCCCTTGTCCTCCTGGAGGAAGTGCCCCGCCCCGGACACGATCTCGGCCGGGAGCGCGCCCGGGATGTGCGCTGCCATCCGCTCGGCGTGCGCGGGGGAGAAGACTCGGTCGGAGTCGGAGAAGAGGACGAGCGCCGGCCTCTCCCAGCGGGAGAGCGCGTCGCTGACCTCCAGCATCGCGGCGGCAGACGGGTGGTCGGGCTCGGTCGGGACGAGCTCCGGGAAGGCGAGCGCGCCCGCCTTTGCCTCGCCGACCGGGAATGGCGCGTCGTAGCCTCGGACAGCCTCGTCGTCGAGCGGCGAGACGCACGCGACCTGGACGAGCCGGCTCGCCGTGAAGCCCGCACCGACCTCGCGCACGAGCGCGCGGAATCGGAGCCAGGGCTCCGACGGCGCGCCGACGCCGACGCCGGTGTTGAGGATCACGAGCCGCGCGACGCGCTCCGGGTGTGTCACCGCGAAGCGCAGCCCGATCGGCCCGCCCCAGTCGTGGACGACGACCGTCAGCTCTCGGAGGTCGAGCTCGAGGGCGAACCGCTCGATCGAGCGGGCGTGCATGTCGTACGAGTAGGCGGCCTGGTCCACCGGCTTGTCCGAGCGGCCGAACCCGAAGAGATCCGGCACCACGACGCGTCCGGCGCCCGCGAGGACCGGGATCAGACTCCGGTAGAGAAAGCCCCACGTCGGCTCGCCGTGGAGCAGCAGGATCGGATCCCCGGCGCCCTCCTCGACGTAGTGCATCCGCAGCCCGTCCTGCAGTGCGTACCGCGGCGCGTACGGCCAGCCGGACAGGCCGTCGAAGCGTTCGTCCGGCGTCCTGTAGGCGTCCACCGGCCGACTCTACGCCGCCTCCTGCCTCTGTGTGCGCGCTGTTCGGAGTTCGCAAGAGAACCGTAAGCGGCCGCATCCGACCCGGTGGGAGGGGGAACGGCAGGACGGACGGATCGCACTGCGATCCAAAGGACGACAGCGAAGGAGGTCTTCGACATGGCGAGACGCGCGAAAGCCCTACTCGGCCTCGCCGCGGCCCTCACCGGCGTCTCCCTGCTCTGGTTGACCGGAGCCGGGACGGCGGCGAGCGAGGCCGCGCCGACGAACACCACGGAACCGCGCATCATGGGCGATCCGAACGTGGGCTCCACCCTCACCGCGACCCGTGGGATCTGGACCGGGAGCCCGACGGCCTACCGCTACCAGTGGGTGCGCTGCCCGGACTCGGGCGGTCGGGCCGACGGTTCCGACTGCGCCTCGATCGGCGGCGCGACGACACAGCAGTACGTCCTCGCCCGTGCCGACGCCGGCAAGCGGATCCGTGTGCGGGTGACCGCGACCAACGGCGACGGTGCGCAGACCGCGGCCTCGAACGCGACGCCGAAGGTCGGCGAGGACAACATGCCGGTCAACACGGGGCCGCCGACGATCTCGGGCAGCGCCACCATCGGGGCCACCCTCCGGGCAAACCCCGGTGAGTGGACGAACCGGCCGAGCTTCGCGTACCAGTGGCGCCACTGCGACGCGAACGGCGGCGGCTGCTCGGACATCCGCGGCGCGGACGGGCAGTCGTACCGGATCGTCGACGCCGATCGCGGGACGACGATCCGCATTCGCGTGACGGCGCGGTCGGCAGGGTCGACGGCCACGGCGACCTCGGTGCCGACCGGTGTGGTCAAGGCGGCGACGACGATACCGCCGCCCGTCACGAACGGCTGTCCCGTGGGCACCGGCCCGATCCGGGCCAACCAGCTCGCTGCTCCGGCACGGATGCTGATTCAGGGCCAGCAGCTCTCCCCCGCGGTCGTCGGGAGCAGCACCACCCGCCTGAGCGTCCGGTTCCGCGTCACCGCCTGCGGCGGCCGTCCGGTGCAGGGCGCCGAGCTCTTCGCGACGGCGGTCCCGTACGAGCAGTTCTCGTCGCGGACGCAGTCCACCGGCGCCGACGGGTGGGCGACCCTCCAGATGGGCAGGCTGCGCGGCTTCCCTGCCAACCCGGGGAAGCAGCAGCTTCTCGTGATGATGGTGCGGGCAACCAAGGGCGGCACCGTCCTCGGCGGTGTCTCGACCCGGCGTCTCGTCTCGTTCCCCGTGAACCTCTCGGTGTAACGGTCGCCGGGCGGCAGCGCCGCCCTGTCTCTACGTCCTACGGGTGCGGCCGTGTGCCGCGCCCGTAGGGCGTCCAATCGAACGACGGATCCTCACCGTGCGCGCGTTGCCCTACGGTTGGGCGCCGCGGCCGCTCCGGCTCCCTGATGCTCGCGTCATGCGTCCAGCTCGGGTGCTTCACGTGGGCGTCTACGCGGCGCCGCTCTCTCTGCTCGATCTCACCGCCGCGTCGGGCGTGACGAGCCCGCTCAGGCAGGCGTACCTGCACCCGGTCGTCCCCAGCCAGCAGCGCGCGACACGCTCCTCGTAGGCGGGAGGGAATGGCCGGTTGTCGGCATGTCGCGATCTGTTACGATATATCGTGATGCAACGACAAGGAGACATCATGACGGCACATGCCATCACCGGTCGGCGGTTCCACCGCGACGACCGGATCCACTTCATGACGGCCCACGAGGGCCGGCAAGGCCCGTACGGCCGCAGGCGCCGGGGCCGCCACTTCGGGCCGGGCCCGGGGTTCGGCCGCCGCGCCGGGCGCGGCGACATCCGCGCGGCGATCCTCGCGCTTCTCACCGAGGAGCCGATGCACGGCTACCAGATCATCCAGGAGCTCGCCGAGCGGACGGGCGGCGTCTGGCGGCCGAGCCCCGGCTCGGTGTACCCGACGCTCCAGCAGCTCGAGGACGAGGAGCTCGTCCGCGAAACCGCCTCGGAGTCCGGCAAGCGCGTCTACGAGCTCACCGATGCCGGTCGGGAGCAGGCCGCCGGCGCGCCCGCCCCGTGGACCGCGGTCGCGGGTGAGAACGAGAGCGAGCTCATGACGCTGCACGATCTCGCGCATCAGGTGCTCGCCGCGGCGCGCCAGGTCGCCCATGCAGGCACCGCCGCGCAGATCGAGGCGGCCCAGGCCGTGCTGCGCGACGCGCGGAAGGCCCTCTACCGTCTGCTCGCCGAGGACGAGGACGCGTCCTAGCGTTTCAAGGAAAGGGCGGGGAAGCCTGTGTGGCTCCCCCGCCCCTCCCGTCTTCAGTCGATCGCGTGCTTTGCGCGGAAGACGCCGTCCGGGTCGAGCTCGGCCCGAATCTCGGTCAGGCGCTCGTAGGCGCCGGCGGGGTAGAGGGAGCTTCCCTCGACGCGGCCCTCGGCGAAGTTGAAGTACGAGCTGCGTGAGAGCCACGGCGCCGCCGCGGAGCGGATCGCCGCGATGCGCCCCTGGATCGCCTCGACGGCCGCAGGGACAGGCGCCACGCCGACCGAGTACATGACGTAGGACGCCTCGAAGTGCGAGAGGACGCCGCCGTTCGGATCGGGCCGGCCGAGCGCGCCGTCGAGGTGCCTGACCTCGACCGAGATCAGTGGCGCCGTCCCGTCCATCGCCGCCGCCCGGACGATCTCCTCGGCCGCGGCCGCGTCGAACGCGTCGAGCATCCAGCCCTCGCCGCTTCCGGGAACCGGGCCGGGCGGGTCCTGGTGGAGCTGCGTGAGCGCGGCCGCCGGGAGCACCGCGAACGTGTCGAGCTCCGGCTCGAGGTCGCGCAGCGGGCGGAGCAGCTCCCGTCCCGTCTCCTCGTCGCCGAGGAATGCGGCCTCGACGACCACGAGCTGCCGTCCACGGAGTGGCTCGGGCATCTCGGGGATCGGCGGGATCTGGAGCATCCGGCCGACCGACGTGGCCTCCTCGGGGGCGTCCTTCGTCCACGCGGCCCAGGCGCCGAGCACCTCGGCCGCGCGCTCCATCGGCCAGACGAGCCAGCCGGCGTACGCCTCGGTGACGGGGAAGAGGGCGATCTCCACCTCCGTCACGATGCCGAAGCTGCCGCCGCCTCCGCGGAGTGCCCAGAAGAGGTCGGCGTTCGACTCGCGGTCGGCGCGGACGACCTCGCCGTCCGCGGTCACGACCTCCGCCGAGAGGACGCTCGAGGACGACAGCCCGTACTTCCGCGCGAGCCAGCCGATGCCGCCGCCGAGCGAGTAGCCGACGACGCCGACATCGTGCGCGGAGCCGTGCAGCGCCGTGAGCCCGTGCGGGACGGCGGCGTCGACGACGTCCGCCCAGATCGTCCCCGCGGCGACGCGGGCCGTCCGACCCTTCGGATCGACCTCGACGCCCGTCATCCGTGACGTGTTCACGAGCATCGTCCCGTCGAGGGACGTGCCCGGCGCGCCGTGGCCGGTGCCCTGGACGGCGATCTTCAGCCCGAGCGTGCTGCGCGTAGTCCACCGCGTCGACGACGTCGTCGACGGTCCTCGGGAGCGCGACCACGGCGGGGCGCTGGTCGACTGCGAGGTTCCAGGCACGGCGGGCGTCGTCCCAGCCGGCATCGGTCGGGAAGACGAGGACGTCTGACGAGGCGGCGGTGCGGAGGGTGGTGCGGACGTCGGTGAGCTGTGACATGCGGAGGTCTCCTGTGCGGTCGGTGTCGTGCACCGAGCCTGGCGCGTGCCGGGCGCGGGCACGGTGCGGTTCCCCGCACGGCCCGCGGGCGCCAACCGGCGTTCAGGCGGTGCGGGAGAGCGACGCCGCCGCGTCGGCGACGAGATGGGCGGCGTCCGCGAGCGCATGTTCGAGCGAGCCGCCGAGCTCGACCAGTGTCAGGCAGCGCACGCCGTCCGGAAGCGCCCCGCGCTCTGCATCCCCCGCCACGACCGAGGCGGGGACGCCAAGCGCGCGTGCTTCGTTCAGGACGTGGCCCACGACCTTTCCCGCGAAGGACGTGGCGTCGAGACGGCCCTCGCCGGTGAGGACGAGCGACGCGCTCTGTAACGCCTCGCGCAGACCGACGATGTCGGCGACGAGCGGCGCACCGGGGACGAGCCGCGCCCCGTAGGCGGCGAGGCCGCCGGCGAGGCCGCCGGCGGCGCCCGCGCCGGGCAGCGCGCGGACGTCCACTCCGCGGGCGTCGCGATAGCGGTCCGCGAGCCGCTCGAGCCGGCGCTCGAGCTCGGCGACGTCGTCAGGGCCGGCGCCCTTCTGCGGGCCGAAGACGCGCGCCGCGTCGACGAACGTCGTCGTCACGTCGCACGCGACGACGACTTCGGCGCCGCGGAGGTCGAAGTCGAGCGCCTCGAGCGCGCCGAGCCCGCCGTCGGTGGTCGCCGAGCCGCCGACCGCGACTATCGCTCGGCGTACGCCCGCGTCGAGCGCTGCCCGGAGGAGCTCGCCCGTGCCGTGCGTCGACGCGTGCAACGGGTCGTTGCGGCGGGCGATGAGCGCGAGCCCGCTCGCACGGGCCATCTCGACGACGGCCGTGTCGCCGCGAAGGCCCCATTCGGCCTCGACGGGCTCGCCGAGCGGTCCCGTGACACGCGCGACGCGGCGCGCGTCGGGTGACGGGCAGAGGACGTCGAGCGTCCCCTCGCCGCCGTCCGCGAGCGGGAGGCGCACCGCCGGCCGCCCCGTGCGCTCGACTCCGGCGGCGAGTGCGTCGGCGGCCTCGCCCGCGGTGAGGCTGCCGCGGAACTTGTCGGGGCAGCAGACGACGGCCCGGTCGTCCGTCACGCGTCGGGTATCGACTCGGCCGCCATCACGGCCGACTGTGCCAACTCCGTACCGATCCGTCCACAGCCACGGTTCCGGGCAAGTGCGGTTCTACGCTCGGGAGCGTGGAGGGTGAAATCTCGAGGTGAGATGCGTGTTCGACAAGCACAGCGATCGGTTCACCACCGGTTCGGGTTCGATTCCCGCGCCCTCCGCGCCAATGCCCGAGACGGGACGAGGTCGGCGTCGCGCGACGCTAGACTGGTGGTGTTTGTCGAGCACGCGCGGGGTGGTTCCCCGCTTCACCAGACCTCGGCCCGTCTCTCGGCGGGCCGTCGTCTCCCATCGCCTGCCGTCTCTCACGCCCCCGACGCGCGTTCGAGCGTGATCCAGTGTCCCATCCTCCTCCCCCACCGGTTGACTACGTCGGCCCGCAGCGAGCACGACGGCATCCGTGGCGCCCGCTGTGGCTCCGGCTCTTGCTTCCGTTGAGAATCCCCTCGTTGGTGAGGCTGGACGAGGCACGTCGGCAGCGCTACGAGGACGAGTCGAGTTTCCTGAGCGACGAATCGATACCGCCGTGGTCGACGAGGCAGGGACCGTAGCGCTGGGCCGTCTCGTTTACGAGCCGTCGTGTCGGCGGGCGATGGTTCACGCTTGCGCCCTCCGCGCCCACGCCATGGGCGGAGTCGAGGCGGCGTCGCGCGGCGCTACACCGGGTGGCGGTTGTCAGCCGTGCGCGGCGTGGTTCCCCGCTTCATCCTGACCTCGGCCCGCCCCACGGCGGGCCGTCGTCGTTCAGGCGCCCTCCAGCACCGCCTTGAGCCGTTCGAAGTCTCCGCGCGCCCTCCGCTCGGCCGCCTTGCGGAGGAGCGGGCCGCCGAGGCCGAAGAGCTTGCCGGCGTCGGCTTCGGCCTCGACCCGGACGAGTGTCCCGTTGCCCGCCGGCTCGAGCAGATGGCGGATCTCGACACGCACCGGGCCGGCGACCGTGCGCAGCGAGAGCTCGCGCCCGGGCTCCGCCGCGGCGACCTCGAGGGTCGACTCAGCCCGCTTGCCGAGAAACGAGCGCACCTCGGTGAACGTCGCGCCCAAGCCGAGCGGGCCTCCGGGAGCGTCGCGCACCTCCTCGACGTCCGCCTGCCACTGGGGCAGGTGCGTCGGGTCGGCGAGGTAGGCCCAGACCTCCGCCGGCGGCCGCGCGATCTCGACCGCCAGCTCGTACCTCATTTCGCGGCTATCCAGTCGATCGTCTTCGAGGCGAGCCGGTCGAGCGCGGAGACGGAGAGCTCCAGGTGCTCGGGCTTCGTGTCCTCCAGCTTCGTGTGCGAGAGCCCGCGCAGGCTCTGGACGAAGAGCATCACCGTCGGGACCCCTGCGCGCGAGACCTCCGCCGCATCGTGGAGCGGGCCTGAGGGAAGGCGATGCGACGTTCCCGCGACCTCGCGGATCGCCTCGTCTGCAAAGCCGATCAGCGTCTCGTCGAAGAGGATCGGCTCGATCGACCAGATCCGCTCCCACGCGACGTCGACGTTCTCCTCCGAGGCGAAGCCGCGCGACAGCTCCTCCGCGCGCGCGAGCATCGAGGCGAGCTTGCCGGCGTCGAGGTGGCGCTGGTCGAGCAGCTGCTCCGCCGTCTCGACGACCGAGGTGACGATCCCCGGTCTGCACACCACGCCGCCGGACGTGCACACGGCGCCATCGCCGGTCTCGCGCGCGACGTCGCGGATCGCGAGCGCGAGCTTCGCCGCGCCGGCGAGCGCGTCGCGGCGCTTGTCCATCGGGGTCGAGCCGGCGTGTGCCGCCTGGCCCGTCCACGTGATGCGGTGGCGTTCGACGCCGAAGGTGCCGAGCACCACGCCGAGCGGGAGGTCGAGCGACTCGAGCACGGGGCCTTGCTCGATGTGCAGCTCGAGGTAGGCGGCCGCGCTCGCGAGCTGAGCGTGCGCGTCGAGCGCATGGTCGAGATCCACGTCGAACGCGCCGACCGCGTCCGGCAGCGAGACGCCGTCGCGGTCCGTCAGCTTGCGCAGCTCGTCCTGGTCGGCCATCGATCCGGCTGCGGCCGACGAGCCGAAGAGCGAGCGGCCGAAGCGCGCTCCCTCCTCGTCGGCCCAGTCGACGAGGCGGACGGTGACGGGCGGCCTTCCGTCCTCGGCGATCCGGCGCAGCACCTCGGCGCCGGCGAGGACGTTGAGGCAGCCGTCGAGCCAGCCGCCGTTCGGGACGGAGTCCATGTGACCTCCGATCAGGACGGCCCGGTCGGAGTCGCCACGCAGCGTGTACCAGTCGTTCCCGGCCGCGTCGCGCTCGACCTCGAGCGGCAGGTCGGCCAGCGACTCGGCGAGCCATGCGCGCCCCTTCGCCCAGGTATCCGTCCACGCGACACGCTGCTCGCCGTCCTCGTCTCCCGTCAGCGAACGAAGCTCCCGGAGCCGGGTGACGACGCGCGCGGGGTCGAGCGGCATGTGGCGAGCTTAACGCGGTAGCCGCGATCGGCGTGTGCTGGAATGCCCCCGAACATGGCGACGGCGACGGTCGAGCAGCGCGAGTGGAAGGTAGTCCCGGTCTTCTCGAAGCTCGCGACCTACGCGATCGTGATTCTCGCCCTCTGTGCGCTCTGGCAGGGCTACAAGTGGCTCTGGGAGACGACCGGCTGGACGTGGCCGTTCCTCGTCGACGACACGACGATGCCCAACCTCTGGGACATCTTCGCGGCGTTCGGCGAGCCGGTGACGACCGGCGGCCCGGCGCTCATCCACCCGCTCCTCGACGCGGCGTGGTTCACGGCGAAGGAGGCGATCGCAGGGTTCGTCCTCGGGGCGGTCATCGGCTTCGCCATAGCGGTCGTGCTCGTCCACTCGCGGCTGCTCGAGCGCGGCTTTCTGCCGTACATCGTCGCCTCACAGACGGTGCCGATCCTCGCGATCGCGCCGATGGTTGTCATCGGGCTCGGCTCGAAGGGCGTCGAGGGCTGGAAGGCGGTCGCGATTCTCGCCGCCTACCTCACCTTCTTCCCGGTCGCGATCAATGCGCTGCGCGGCCTGCAGTCCGCCGACCCGCGCGCGTTCGAGCTGATGGAGTCCTACGCGTCGAGCCGCTGGAGCATCCTCTGGCGCCTGCGCGTCCCGGCGTCGCTGCCGTACCTCTTCACCGCGCTGAAGATCTCGGCCACGGCGGCCGTGATCGGCGCGATCATCGGCGAGACGCCCGCGTCGATCCAGGACGGGCTCGGCGGCGCGATCGTCAACTTCAACCAGTACTACTCCCTCCAGCCGACGTTCCTCTGGGCGACGAACATCGTCTGCGCGGTGCTCGGCCTCGTGCTGTTCGGCGCTGTCGCACTCGCAGAGCGGCTGATCCTGCGTCGCGCACCGGAGAACTTCGCATGAGCACGGCTCAGAGCGTCGTGGAGATCCAGGGGCTCACGAAGTCCTTCCGCACGGGCGTGACCGCGCTGCAGGACATCGACCTCGAGATCGCCCCGGGCGAGTTCATCTCCCTGATCGGGCCCTCGGGATGCGGGAAGTCGACGTTGCTCCGGATCATCGGCGACCTCGTCGAGCCGACGTCGGGAAGCCTCAGCGTGAACGGCAAGACGGCCCACCAGGCGCGTGTTGATCACGACTACGGAATCGTGTTCCAGGACGCGGTGCTCTACGACTGGCGCACCGTGCAGCGGAACGTCGCGCTCCCCCTCGAGCTCCTCGGCTGGGATCGGGCGAAGCGCAAGGAGCGCGTCCGGGAGATGCTCGAGCTCGTCGAGCTGACCGGCTTCGAGTCGAGCCGCCCGTGGCAGCTTTCCGGCGGGATGCAGCAGCGCGTCTCGATCGCACGTGCACTCTCCTTCGACCCGGCGCTGCTCCTGATGGACGAGCCGTTCGGCGCCCTGGACGAGATGACCCGGGAGCGGCTCAACATGGAGCTCCTGCGGATCTGGGAGAAGTCGGGCTCGACCGTCGTGTTCGTGACGCACTCGATCCCGGAGGCGGTGTTCCTCTCGACGCGCGTCGTCGTCATGTCCGCGCGGCCGGGTCGCATCGCCGCGACGATCGACGTCGACCTGCCGCAGCCCCGCAGCGGAGAGACGCGCGAGGACGCGAGGTTCTTCGAGCTCGTCACCGCGGTGCGCGAGGCGCTGGCAGCCGGCCACGGCGACGCAGCGGACGGTCGCTCGGCGGCGGTGGAGGAGCTCTTCTGAGCAGCACGGTCGTCGAGCCGATTCCGCCGGGACTCTCGCGGGAGATCGGGACGCGGCTGCGCGACTGGGTCCCGGCCATCGTCATCTTCCTACTCGGGATCGGGCTCTGGCAGGGCCTGACGACGCTGTTCGACGTCCAGACGTTCCTGCTGCCGAAGCCGTCCGACATCGCCCAGGCGTTCTGGGACGACAAGAGCACGCTGTGGGACTACGGGCTCTACACGTTCAAGGAGGCGCTCGGCGGCTTCGCGCTCGGCTCGGGGCTCGGCATCCTCTTCGCGCTCGTGCTCGCGCGGTTCCGGACGGTCGGGCTCGCGCTGATCCCGTTCGCCGTCGCGGCGAACGCCGTGCCGATCATCGCCTTCGCGCCGATCACGAACAACTGGTTCGGGCTTCTGAACCCCTTCTCGAAGATGGCGATCGCGTCTGTCCTCTGCTTCTTCCCCGTGATGGTGAACACGTTGCGCGGGCTGACCTCGGTGAACCCGCGCGCGATCGAGCTGATGCGCTCGTACGCGGCGGGGAACGTCTCCGTCTTCCGCGAGGTGCGGATCCCGACGTCGCTGCCCTTCATGTTCACGGGGCTCAAGGTCGCCGCGGTCCTCTCGATGATCGGCGCGATCGTGGGCGAGTACTTCGGCGGCCCGACGAACGCGCTCGGCGTGAGCATCCTGAACGACACGCAGCTCTTCGACTTCCCGCGCGCCTGGGCGGGCATCGCGCTCGCGAGCGCGTTCGGGATCGCGTTCTACGCCGCGGTCGCGCTCGCCGAGCGCCTGACGACGAGCTGGCATCCCTCACGACGCGGCTTTCGCGGCGAGTGACGGAGGTCCAGAATGGCAACCACGCGGCCGACGGGGTCGCACGAAACCCGAGGAGGGTGAATTGAGAAAGAAGTGGGTCATGGCGGTGGCCGTGCTCGCGTGTACGGCGTTCGCGACCTGGGTCGCCGTCGCGGCGGCCGCCCCCGAGAAGAAGGCGGCGACGAAGGTCACCCTGCAGCTCAAGTGGGTCACGCAGGCGCAGTTCGCGGGCTACTACGCGGCGCTCGAGAAGGGCTACTACGACAAGGCCGGGCTCGACGTCACGATCAAGGTCGGGGGACCGAGCATCACGCCCGAGACCGTCGTCGCGGGCAAGCGGGCCGAGTTCGGGATCGACTGGCTCCCGAACCTGTTCGCCACGCGCGAGAAGGGATCCAACCTCGTCTCGATCGCCCAGGTGTTCGCCCGCTCGGGGATGACCGAGCTCACGTGGCGTGACACCGGGATCAACACGATCAAGAAGATGCAGGGCAAGAAGGTCGGGGTCTGGTGCTGCGGCAACGAGCCGGAGCTCTTCGCCGCCCTGAACAAGAACGGGATCGACCCGAAGAACTCGAGCGACGTGACGATCGTCAACCAGCCGTTCGACATGCAGCTGTTCCTCAAGCGCCAGGTCGACGCGGCTGCCGCGATGACCTACAACGAGCTGGCGCAGGTGCTCGAGACGAAGAACCCGAAGACGGGAAAGCTCTACACCATGAAGGACCTGAACGTCTTCAAGATGTCCGACCCGAAGGTAGGGACGGGCATGCTCGAGGACAACGTCTTCGTCCGCGACGACTGGATCGCCGACAAGGCGAACCAGGAGACGGCGGTGAAGTTCCTCAAGGCCTCGTTCCAGGGCTGGATCTACTGCCGCGACCACATGGCCGAGTGCGTCAACTTCGTGCTGAAGAACGGCTCGCTCCTCGGCAAGGGCCACCAGACGTGGATGATGAACGAGATCAACGCGATCACGTGGCCGAGCCCAAGGGGCATCGGCCTGCCGCCGCCCGGCGCGGTCGCGCAGACGGCGAAGATCGCGCGGACGTACGGCGTGATCAAGAGCCTTCCGAAAGGCGCGACGAACTACGCGTACGCCGCGAAGGCGGTCGCGCAGCTGAAGAAGGAGAAGGTGAACGTCACCGGCGCCTCGTGGAAGAAGGCGACCGTCAAGGTCACCGTGGGCGGGAAGTAGAAGAAGCGACCGAGAAGGGAGATCCGCGATGTCCGTACTGATCAAGGGCGGCCGTATCGTCACGGCGGCCGACGACTACGTCGGCGACGTCTTCGTCGACGGCGAGCGGATCTCCCTGCTCGGCGAGTCACTCGACGTGACCGCCGACACGGTCATCGACGCGACCGGGAAGCTCGTGCTTCCCGGTCTCGTCGACCCGCACACGCACCTCGACATGCCGTTCGGCGGCACGACGACGATCGACGACGTCACGTCGGGTCACACGGCCGCCGCGTTCGGCGGCACGACCTGCCACGTCGACTTCTGCATCCAGGGGCAGGGCCAGAGCTTCGCCGACGCGCTCTCGGACTGGCACGCCAAGCGCGACGGCAAGGCGATCATCGACATGGGCTACCACATCGCCGTGACCGACCTCTCCGAGCCGGGTCGCCTCGAGGAGCTCGCGACGTTGCCCGACCGGGGGGTGACGTCCTACAAGCTCTTCATGGCCTACAAGGGCGCGCTGATGGTCGACGACGAGACGCTTTTCCGCACGATGGAGGTGGCCGCGAAAACCGGCGCGCTCGTGATGGTGCACGCCGAGAACGGCGACGCCATCGACGTGCTCGTCAAGGAAGCGCTCGCCGCCGGCAACACGGCGCCCGTCTACCACGCGCTGACGCGACCGCCCGAGACCGAGGGCGAGGCGACCAACCGGGCGATCCAGCTCGCGCGCGTCGCGGGCTGCCCGCTGTACGTCGTCCACGTCTCGTGCAAGGAGTCGGTCGAGCCGATCATGCTCGCCCGCGAGAAGGGCTGGGACGTCTGGGGCGAGACGTGCACGCAGTACTTCTTTATCGACACCACGTTCCTCGAGCGGCCGGACTTCGAGGGCGCCAAGTACGTCTACACGCCGCCGCCGCGCGACAAGGCGAACCAGGACGTGCTCTGGAACGCCGTGCGGACGGACGTCCTCTCGGCGATCTCGACCGACCATTGCGCGTTCCTCTGGGACGGGCAGAAGTCGATGGGCCGCGACGACTTCTCGAAGATCCCGAACGGCGGGCCGGGCCTCGAGAACCGCCTCCACATGATCCACCACTTCGGCGTCGGCGAGGGCCGGATCACGCTCAACCGGATGGTCGAGCTCCTGTGCACGAACCCCGCCAAGCTGTTCGGCCTCTACCCGCGCAAGGGCACGATCGCCCCCGGCTCGGACGCCGACCTCGTGATCTTCGACCCCTCCAAGCGGAAGACGATCACCGTCGCCGACCAGCACTCGAAGACGGACTACAACCTCTACGAGGGCACCGAGGTGTCGGGCGACGTCGACACCGTCCTCGTCCGCGGCACCGTCGTCGTCGACGACGGCGAGCTCAAGGTCGAGCCGGGCTTCGGCGAGTTCGTCGAGCGGGCGAAGTTCGGCGAGGAGCTGCACCCGGCTGCTGCGACGGCGTGAGGCTGCGCCCCCGGTGTCCGACTTCAGTCGGACACCTCCGTGCGGGCAGCGCGTTTCGGCGGGCGGAGGTGTCGGACTGAAGTCCGACACCGGTTACACCCGCGCCTTCGACGAGGCGAGGCGACTCGGTCACCACTGGGTCGGCGAGGAGCACCTGCTGCTCGCGTTGTCGCGCCAGGACGGTCGTACGGGGGAGGCGCTCCGCGCCGCGGGCGCGACGCCGGAGCGTCTCGAGCAGTCGATCGTCGCAGGGGTCGAGCGCTCCGACCCGCCGGCCGAGTCGCGGCGTAGCCGGCTCGCCGTCCCCGACGCCGGCGATGTACTCGACGCTGGGCCGGGCCGACGGCCTCGCACTCGCGCGCGGCGAGGCGTCGGCCTCTGGCGACCTCCTGGCGGCGCTGCTCTGGCACGCAGGCCTCGGCTCCTGGCTCCTCCATCGCCTCGGCGTCGACCGCTTCGCGCTCGCGACTCGCCTCGCCGTTGCTGGGTTTGCGACACCTCCTGGCGAGCCAGAGCCGCTCGACCTCCGCCCGAGGAAGCGTGTCGACGTGCCGTACGAGCATCTGATGGAGATCGTTGCCGCGATGCCCTCCCGCCTACCGGAGGGCGCTCCGTTCGGCTTCAACTTCCACGACGAGGCGCGCCGCGCGTGGATCGTGGTGGGCGAGGACGTCGACGTCGAGCAGCTGGTGTCCGACTTCAGTCGGACACCTCCGCAAGCGGTTCCGGAGGAGCAGATGTCGGACCGAGGACCGACACCGGGCGCCTGACGACCGCCGCTACGGCACGAGCACGAGCTTCGTGCCGCCGGCGCCCTCGGCCTGGCGCTGCCACGCGGACGCGACGTCGTCGAGCGGGATCCGGTCGACGTCGAAGGCGATCTCGCCGGCGGTCACGTGCCCGACGAGGCGGTGGTAGTGCTCGGTGAGCTCGTCCTCGGGCACGGCGAAGTTCGTGTGGCCCAGGATCGAGAGGTTCTTGAACCGCACCGCGGCCGATGCCAGCTCGGCGGTCGCGCCGGCCGACTGGCCGAGGTTGACGATCGTCGCGCGCGGGACCGCGGCCTGGATCGCTGCGGCGACCGGTGCCCCCCAGACAGGGTCGAACACGTAGCTCGGCCCCTCGCCCCCGAACGCGTCCTTGAATGCCGCAACGAGATCGTCGGCGTCGAGCCGTACCGTCGCGTCGGCGCCGACCGAAGCGGCCCGCTCGAGGCCCTCGGCGCTCCGCCCGGCGGCGACGACCCGCGCCGCGCCGAGCAGCTTCGCCGTCTGCACCGCGACGAGCCCGACCGCGCCGGTCGCGCCGAGCACGAGCACGTTCTCGCCGCCCTGCAACGGCGCCCGCCACGCGAGCGGCAGCCAGCCGGCGAGCCCGGCGATGCCGAGGCCCGCCGCGACAGCGGGATCGGCGCCGTCCGGCACGGAGATCGCCATCGAGTCGCCGATCGCGACCCGTTCGGCCATGGCGCCGTTCGCCGTGCGGCCGAGGCCGCCGCCGAACACCCACACGACCTTGCCGTCAGCCGTCCGGCCGACTCCCTCGCAGCCCGGGACATACGGAAGCGGCGGATGACCCGTCGCCAGGATGCCCCGGGAGACGGCGAGGTCGATCGGGTTGACAGGCGCTGCGATCACCTCGACGACGTCGTCGCCCGACGGCTCCTCGGTGTCGCCGACCGCCGGCAGCTCCCCGACCACGTGAATCTGCGCCGCCCTCATCGTGCGGACACTCTACGCACCGTCGCTCTCGCCGATTCGGGCACCGGTCTCGGGGTCGAAGAAGTGGAGCTGGGCCACATCCACCTGCACCGCGAGCGGCTGCCGCTCGCGCGCCTCGGTCGTGCGGTCGAGCCGCGCGACGAACACCACACCCTGGCCGCGTGCCCGCTCCGCCGCGAGGCGGGTCTCCTCGTCCTCGGCATCCTCCACGGCAAGCGCCTCCACGACCTCCCGCGTCGCGGCGCGATCGGCGTCCACGTTGAAGCGCACGACCACCTCGGAGCCCATGTCCTCGCGGATGTCGCACACGACCGAGATGACGCGCTCCGAGTCGGTCTCACCCAGCACAGCGGCGTCCTCGATGTCCTCGGGCCGGATCCCGAGCACGATCTTCCGGCCCTCGTAGCCCGACAGGCCCGGATGCCGCTCGAGCGTCGCTGGATCGAGGCGGAGGCGATGGGAGCCGAATGCGGCCCGGACGTCGCCGTCGCTTCGCTCGAGGTCGGCCGTCACGAGGTTCATCGCGGGCGACCCGATGAACTCCGCGACGAACAGGTTGCGCGGCCGGGCGTAGAGCTCCTTCGGGACGGCGACCTGCTGGAGGACGCCGTTCCGCATCACGGCGACCCGGTCGCCCATCGTCAGCGCCTCGGTCTGGTCGTGGGTGACGTAGATCGTCGTCACGCCGAGATCGCGCTGGATGCGGGAGATCTCCGCGCGCATCTCGACGCGCAGCTTCGCGTCGAGGTTCGAGAGCGGCTCGTCCATCAGGAACGCCTGCGGGTTGCGGACGATCGCGCGCCCCATGGCGACTCGCTGCCGCTGCCCGCCCGAGAGCGTCCGTGGCTTCTTGTGCAGCGTGTCCGAGAGGCCGAGGACACGTGCCGCCTCGGTCACGCGTGTGTCGATCTCACGCTGCGGCAGCCCGCGCATCTTGAGCGGGAAGCCCATGTTCTTCGCCGCGTTCATGTGCGGGTAGAGCGCGTAGTTCTGGAAGACCATCGCGATGTCGCGGTCCTTCGGCGGCAGGTCGTTGATCACCTGGCCGTCGAGCACGACCTGCCCCGAGGTGATCGTCTCGAGCCCGGCGATCATCCGGAGGGCGGTCGTCTTGCCGCAGCCCGATGGGCCGACGAAGACGACGAACTCGCCGGTCCCCACCTCGAGGTCGAGGTCGGTGACGGCGTGCGTGCCGTCGGGATAGACCTTCGTGAGGCTTTCGAGCGTGATCTCGGCCACGTCCGTCTCCGGACATAGAATCTACTAGGATCGGCCGGTTCCCATGGAAGCGCACGCTGCGCGCTCGAGACCGGTCGGACGGCGGTGGCGGCATGCTCTCGAGAGCCGCCGCGTCCTCGCGCCGCTCCTCATCGCCCCCGCGGTCGTGTTCATGGCGCTCGTCGTCGGCGTCCCGTTCGTCTGGGCGATCTACCTCAGCTTCACCGACGCGATCGGCGGCTCGCTTTCCGGCCACTGGGTCGGCTTCGACAACTTCACGAACGCCTGGCACGACGAGAACTTCCGGCGCGCGCTCCGCAACACGCTGATCTTCACGCTCGCCTCGCAGGCCATCGTCGTCGTCGGGGCGGCCGTCCTCTCGAACTTCCTCGTCCGCGACTTCCGCGGCAAGTGGATCATCCGCTTCCTCGTCGTGCTGCCCTGGGCGGCCCCGGTCGTGCTCTCGACGATCACCTGGCTCTGGCTCCTCGACTCGCTCTACAGCGTGCTCAACTGGACGCTCGCGCGGCTGCACGTGGATCACGCCCTCGTCTGGCTGCTCGGCGCGGTGCACATCGAGGACGGCGCGCAGGTGCCGCTGCAGTGGCTCGGCCGCCCGAACCTCGCGCTGGTCGCGATCACGCTCGTGCACGCGTGGCGGATCCTGCCCTTCGCCGTCGTCATCTTCATCGCCGGCCGCTCGTCGATCCCGACCGAGGTCGAGGACGCGTCGCGGATCGACGGCGCGACCGGCTTCAAGAAGCTCTGGTACGTCGACCTGCCGCTTCAGCTCCCGATCGCTCTCGTCGCGGTGCTCTTCGGGATCGTGTTCACGGCGGTGGACTTCGCGGTCGTCTACCTCCTCACCCACGGGGGCCCGTTCAACTCCACACAGGTGCTGCCCACCTGGGCCTACGCGGTCGGGATCGACTCGGGATCGCTCGGCGCGGGCGCCGCAATCTCGCTGTTCCTCTTCCCGCTGCTCGTGCTCGTGACGATCCTGATGCTGTTCTTCGCCCGGCGGGCACAGGTGAGCTGATGACGAGGCGGCAGACGATCGTCACCTACCTCGTCGTCGTGCCGTTCGCGATCGTCCTCGGGTTCCCGTTCTTCTTCGCGCTCATCACGATGTTCAAGACGAACCTCGACCTCGCGAACGTCGAGCACTCGCCGTACACCTACAACGACCTCGCGGGGCATCTCCACTGGGACTTCTGGAACTACGCGACGCTCGATCACGTGCGGTTCCTGTTCGAGGAGACCAACTACCCGACGTGGCTCCTGAACACCGCGATCGTCGGCGGCGCCGTCGTCGTCATCACGCTGCTCCTCGCCATGCCCGCCGGGTACGCGCTCGCGCGGCTGGCTGGCGGCTGGGGCCAGGGCGCCGGCGTCGGCATCTTCCTCGTCTACCTGATCCCACCGACGCTCCTCTTCCTGCCGCTCTCGCGACTCGTGTCCCAGCTCGGGCTGAAGGACTCGCTCTGGGCCTTGATCCTCGTCTACCCGTCGTTCACCGTGCCGTTCGCGACCTGGCTCCTGATGGGGTTCTTCAAGACGATCCCGCCCGAGCTCGAGGAGGCGGCGCTGATGGACGGCGCGTCGCGCCTGAAGGCGCTCCGGCTGATCGTGCTTCCCGTCTCGCTCCCCGGGATCCTGACCGTCGTCATCTTCGCCTTCTCGCTCTGTGTGAACGAGTTCATCTACGCGTTCACGTTCATCTCGAGCTCCGAGCAGCGGACGGTCTCCGCGGGCATCCCCAACGACCTGATCCGCGGCGACGTCTTCTTCTGGCAGTCGCTGATGGCGGCGACGCTGATCCCGGCGATCCCGCTCGCGCTCCTCTACAACGCCTTCCTCGACAGGTTCATCAAGGGCTTTACAGGAGGGGCGTTCCGCTAGACAATCGTAAGCCCGAAAGGAGGAGCACTCGTGGCAGACGTAGCCGAAGAAGTCGCATCTGCGAGCTCGGCACTCACCCGCGGAGACCTGCTCAAGCGAGGCAGCGCCGCCGCCTTCGCCGTGAGCATGTTCGGAGGCTTGGCCGAAAGGGCCTTTGCCGCGCCCTACGGCCCCCTGCAGTTCGCCCACAGACAGCTCTCGGGCGAGCTCAAGATCATGACGTGGGCGCATTTCGTCCCCGACTACGACAAGTGGCTCGACGGGACGTACGCGAAGCAGTGGGGCGAGGCGAACGACGTCGAGGTCAAGATCGACCACATCAACAACGCGCTGCTCTACTCGACGGGCGCCGCGGAGGTCGCCGCTCAGAGCGGGCACGACCTGTTCTGGTTCATCTCGCCACCGTCGACGTTCCAGAAGCAGGCGATCCCGGTCACCGACCTCGTCCAGGAGGTGTCGAAGAAGGTCGGCCGGATGACGGCGGTCGCGCGGAAGAGCACGTACAACCCGAAGACGAAGCAGTTCTACGGCTTCCCCGAGGGATACGCGCCGGATCCGGTCCAGTATCGGAAGAGCCTCCTGCAGGAGGCGGGTGTGAGCCTCCAGACCTGGGACGACGTGCGACGGGGAGCACCGAAGCTGAAGCAGATCGGGCACCCGGTCGGCCTCGGCATGTCGAACGAGATCGACTCGAACATGCTGCTCACGTCGCTCCTCTACTGCTACGGCGGCTTCATCCAGGACGAGCAGAACCGGGTCGTCATCGGCCAGGGCAAGAACCGCCAGGGTGCGATCCAGGCACTCCAGGTGATGCGCGAGATCTACCGGAACGGCATGTCCGACGAGGTCTTCGCCTGGACCGCCGCATCGAACAACCAGGCATTCCTCGCCGGACGGCTCTCCGTCGCCCTCAACGCGATCTCGATCGCCCGGTCTGCCGAGGACGCAGGGAACCAGGCGCTGTCAGACGACACCTGGCTCGCCTCGATCCCGCGCGGCCCTGCCATGCGCATGGGCAACGAGCACGTGATGGGCACCTACCTGATCTGGAAGTTCGCGAAGAACAAGGAAGCGGCGCAGAAGTACGCCGTCGACCAGATGCTCAACTACCGCGACCACTTCATCCGTTCGAAGTACTACAACTTCCCGCCCTGGACGGGCTCGATCAAGGGCGGGTTCAAGGAGATCCGCAGGATCGCCTCGCAGGACCCGCACAAGCCGAGGGGCAAGTACGCGGTCCTGACGACGATCGCGGAGAAGTACACGACGAACCCCGGCTACCCGGGCAACACGACGCCGGTGATGGACGAGATCTACAACACGTTCCTGATCCCGCAGATGTTCGCCACGGTCGCGCAGGGCAAGTCGACGCCCGCCGAGGCGGTGTCCGCCTTCGCCGCCAGGGCGGCCTCGATCTACCGCAAGTGGCACAACCAGAAGCTCGTCTAGGGCTCGGCGACACGATGCGGGCGGCAGTCGCCGCCCGCACCGTCGCCGCTCAACGCACCGGAAGCCGGCAGAGGCCGGCCGGAGCGCCTACCCCCCGTTGAAAGGGCGCATGAGCGGGTTCATCCCGGAGAAGACGCCGCTCGGATTCGGATACCACGCCCAGACGTGCATCGTGACCAGATCGGGGTGCCAGAAGTTGAACGCCGACCCCGTTTGCGGGCTCTTCGTGGCGCACGACTCCTGGCTCGCCTGGAACGCGAACGTCCCGTCCTTGTAGTGACACGCCGCTCCGAACGAGCCGTACGTCGCGCCGGGCAGTGGCGCCTTGGCCGGCTTCTTCGGGAACACCCACTCGAAGGCCACGAGCTGCCAGTTCGAGCCCCGCTTGCCGTAGACGAGGATCGGCGGCTTCGTGATGTCGAAGGTCGTGATCTTCGGGTTCATGAAGTGCCAGCCCATGTCCGGGATCATCTGGGTGATGACGCCGTAGCCGTTCCTCTTCGCAAGGGCCAGGTTCGTGGCGTACTTCGCCGTCGCCAGACGGCCGAGCGCGAGCTCCGCGGCGAGCTTCTGCGAGGCGGCGGAGCCCGACATGGTCGACATGTCGTGGCGGTGGGCCGGCGCGGCCGCCGTCGCCACCGCGACAGAAGTCGCCGCGGTCGCGAGGGCGAGCGCCAGGATCGTCAGTCTGTGCGTCATGCGTGTCCTCCTTCTCAGCAGGTGACCCGCGGGTTCCAGGCCGCGAAGATCCCGGTCAGCGGGGTCGGGTTCGGCTTCCACACCCACGCGTGCAGCGCGTAGAACGGCGGCAGCCCGAAGCGCGTGCCCGGGTTCGGGTCGAACTCGCGCCCGAAGAGGCTCGGTTTCGATCCGGCGCCGTGCGCGGCCCCCCACGCCGCCTGGAAGACGACGTACTCGACTGCGACGAGCTTCAGGGTGCCGTCGTTGCGACGCTCGTAGACGAGCGCCTCCGGCCTCGTCGGATCGAGCGTGGTGTCGTCGAACGGCGCGGTGGTCGACGGGTCGTCGAGCAGGCCGAGGTTCACCATGTGGACGCCCATTGCACCGGCGGCCGGGTCGTCGAGATTCGCGATGCAGGTGTTGCCGGAGGTGTCCGGCAACTCGAGTGTGTACCCCGCCGCCTTCGCGGTCGCGAGGTCGTGGTAGGCGGCGGTGGCGTCCCGGACGTCCGCCAGCTCGGACTGTCCTCCGGCGGCGGCGTAGCCGGCGACGCCGAGCAGGGGCAGCGCTACGGCGAGCGCGATCAACAGTGTCTTGCGCATGTGTCCTCTCCCTTCAGGCCGCGACGGGCGCGGGGTCGGGGCGGACGATCACCGTGTCGGCGACCTTGACGATCTCGTCCACCGGCAGGTCAGCGATCCTCGCGTGGCGGCGGATCGCCTCCGGGCTCGACGCCCGATAGACGCAGACGGTGCCGACGGAGCCGTCGAGCTCCTCGAGCACGTAGCTGCGGATCCACGCGACGTCGTCGGGCATGCGCTCGCCCTCGGTCGTCGAGCGCTCCGCCGCCGCGGCGAGATCGTCGACCGTCCGCCAGCCGGCGCGGCGCAGGATCACGTACGTCTCCATTCGTCCTCCTCGTGGTCTGTTTCGACCCGTCGAAGGGTGGCGCGAGACGCCGCCGCCCGAATCGGCAGAACTGCCTAGGTTGCGCGGCGCCGCTACCGGTCTTCGAGCAGTCCGAGACGACCGGCCGCCGCAGTCGCCTCGCCCCGCGAGCGCGCGTCGAGCTTGCGCAGGATGGCCGAGACGTGATGATCGACCGTGCGCGGCGAGAGGAACAGCCGCTCCGCGATGTCGGCGTTGCGAAGCCCGTCGGCGACGAGCCCGAGGACCTCGAGCTCCCGCGGTGTCAGCTCCGCCTCGTTCGACCGCGTCGCCGCGCGCGGGCCGCGCGGGACGTCGCGGGCGCCGGACTCCCGCAGCTTTCGCGCCACGACGGTCGCGAGCGGCCGCGCGCCGAGGCGAAGGCACTCGGCATGGGCCTGTCGGAGCGCATCGACGTCGTCGGTGTGCGCGAGCGCGAGCGCGGTCTCGTACGGACAGCTCGCCTCGGCCCACGCGTTCGCCGCCTCCTGCCAGCGGCCGGCGAGGCTCAACGCGTACGGCCCCGAGCCGTCGACGCGGGTGTCGCCTTCGAGCCCAGCGAGCCGTCGCCAGAACCGGAGGCGTGAAGCGGCTGTTGGGTCGCCCAGCTCGGCCGACAGCATCGCCGCGGTCGCGGCGTCGACGTCGCCCATGGCGCGCTCGTACCAGGCGACCTCGGCCCGCGCCGCCGCGAGATCCACGTGCGCGAACTCCTCCTCGCGTGGGACGCCGACCGCGGTGGCGTCGGCCAGCGCTTCTCGCGCCCCCGGGTCGCCCCGCCGCGTCCGCACGAGGGCGAGGACGCACAGTGCCTCGTGGTGTGTCCACGGTGACTCTCGCGGATCGTCCAGCACCGCGTTCGCGTAGCCGGCAGCGTCGTCCCAACGGCCACGGTCGAGCGCCCAGCGGGCGGCGACCGCGAGGACGTTGATGCGCCACAGGTCCTCCGTATGCTCGGTGCAGTACTCGATCGCGTCGTCGATGTAACGCTCGACGAGGTCGTGGCGGTTCCACTCGATGCCGCGGAAGACGAGGCCGTTGAGACCACGCGCTGCGACTTCGTGCTCGCCCTGCCGTCGCGCCGACTCGACCGCCTCCTCGAGCAGGTCGATGCCCTGCTCGAGGTCGCTGCGAGCCTCGATGCCCGCGACGGTCACCCGCGCATGACCCGCGATCGTCTCGTCGCCGAAACGCTCACCGAGCTCGAGCGCACGCCGGGCGTGCTCGAGCGATGCCTCGAGGTCACCGCGGCCCAGAGCCTCGAGAGCCTGCGTGTGGAAGACGTACGCATGCCCGCGCCGTTCAGGGAGGCCAGCTGCGAGCTGCGACGCGCGGAACACCGCCTCGTTCGCTTCACCGTTGTACCCACGGCACCAGAGATAGTCGGTGAGCTCGGTGAGGGCGCGCGCCTCCTCGAGCGGTGCGCCCTGGGCCTGCCTGCACAGGATCGCCTCCCGGATCACCTGAATTGCCTCGGTCTGGTCGTCGGCGAGGTAACACGCTCGGGAACGGCCTTCGAGGAGGTCGGCGCGATCCCCCGGGGAGAGGTCGTCTCCGAAGCGCAGTGCCCGCGCATACTGCGCCGCCGCCTCGCGGTAGGCCCCGCGACGTGCTGCTTCTGCGGCCGCCGCGGGCGCGAACCGGAGCACTGCCTCTCGGTCGGCCGCCTGCTCGGCGTGATGCGCGACCCGTGCGACATCGGACGTGGCGCGCGGCGAGTCGGTGAGCGCAAGCAGCACCGACCGGTGCAACGCAAGACGCCGGGCGGGCGAGATTGACTCCTCGACGGCCACGCGCGCGAGCTCGTGGCGAAAAGCGATGCCGCCATCGTCGGTGCGCAACGCCCCCGAGGCGAGGCATTCGTCGATCGACTCCGATGCCTCGCCCACAACGGCGAGGATCGATCCTGCATCGAGCGAGGGAGGAGCGATGGACACCGCCTCGACGACCGCCGTCGCGTGCGGGCCGAGTCTCGCGACCCGCGCGAGCACGGCGTCTCGGACGGTGGCCGGTACGTCGTCCCCGCCGGCCGCGAGGGCCTCGGTCACGTAGAAGGGGTTGCCGGAGGTCCGTCGATAGAGCGCCGCCGGGTCGACGTCATGGCCCTCGGCCATCCGGGCGACCGCGGCCGCGGAGAGCCGATCGACCTGCAGGCGACGAACACCGTCCGACGTGGCGAGATCTCCGAGCATGACCCGGAGGGGATGGTCTCGCTCGAGCTCGTCGTCGCGGTAGGTCGCGATCACGAGCGTCGGGGTACCGCCGGCCCGCCGACCGAGGACGCGCAACACGTCGAGCGTTGCCTCGTCGGCCCAGTGCATGTCCTCGAGGACGAGCAGCAGCGGCAGGCCGCGTTGCCCGGCTGCGAGCAGGGCCATCGCGATTGTGTGCGCACCAGAGTCGGCATCGACCGCGGCGGCGACTCCCGCAGGGGCGCCTGCCACGATCTCGAGAAACGGGCCGAGCGGCGGTGGAGTGGCGAGCGGATCGCATCCGCCCCACAACCCGATCGCGTCGTGATCGACCTCCTCGAAGAACACCCGTGTCGCCGTGGTCTTGCCAACGCCGGCTTCGCCGCCGACGAGCAGAAGGGTGCCGTGTCCCGCCCGTGCGTCGGCGAACGCCTTCCGCAGTCCTTCGAGCAGCTCGTCGCGCTCGAGGAGCGCGCCGATCCTCGCGGATTCGATGATCGCCATCGTCAGATCCTGACGCGCCGGTCGGTTCTGCGCAATCGCGTTCGTCGTCGGGCGACGGTAGCGGGAGGGCTACGATCGGAGGAGCGAACGAGCGAAGGAGCGTGAAGATGGCCACCGTCGAGGCGAACCCGAACCTCGGAGCCGAGATCGTCGCGGACGCGAAGGAGTACGTCCTCTACTCGTGGTCGGTGCAGGACCAGATCAACCCGATCGCGGTCGCCGGCGCGGAGGGCCGTCACTTCTGGGACTACGACGGGAAGCGGTATCTCGACTTCGCCTCGCAGCTCGTCAACGTCAACATCGGGCACCAGCATCCGAGGATCGTCCAGGCGATCAAGGACCAGGCAGACGTGCTCTGCACGATCGGCCCGCCGATGGCGAACGAGTCGCGGTCACGGCTCGGGCGAATGCTCGCGGACGTGACGCCTGGCGACCTGTCCGTCTCCTTCTTCACGAACGGCGGCGCGGAGGCCAACGAGAACGCCGTGAAGCTCGCGCGCCTCGTCACGGGCCGGAACAAGATCATCGCGCGGTACCGCTCGTACCACGGCGCGACGAACGGCGCGGTCACATTGACGGGCGACCCGCGCCGCTGGGCGGCCGAGCCCGGGATGCCCGGTGTCGTGCGGATGTTCGACCCGTACACGTACCGCTGCCCTGCCGGGCACCCGGATCCGTGCCCGGTCTGCACCGGCGCGCCGCACCTCGAGGAGATCCTCGAGTACGAGGGCGCACACACGGTCGCAGCGGTGATCCTCGAGACCGTCACCGGCACGAACGGGATCATCCCGCCGCCCGACGGCTACCTGCAGGCGATCCGCGAGGTCTGCGACCGGCACGGGATCCTGCTCATCCTCGACGAGGTGATGGCGGGCTTCGGGCGGACGGGCAAGTGGTTCGCCTGCGAGCACTGGGACGTCGTGCCGGACATCATCACGGTGGCGAAGGGCATCAACTCGGGCTACGTCCCCCTCGGGGCGATGATCTCGCGGGGCGAGATCGCCGACCAGGTGCGCGGCCGCTTCTTCCCCGGCGGGCTGACCTACGCCGGCCACCCGCTCGCGTGCGCCTCGGCGATTGCGTCGATCGAGGCCTTCCAGGAGGAGGGCATCGTCGACAACGCAGCCGATGTCGGCGCCTACCTCGGCGAGTCGCTCCGCGCCCTGGCCGAGCAGCATCCGTCGATCGGCGACGTCCGCGGCCTCGGCTGCTTCTGGGGCCTCGAGCTCGTGAAGAACCGTGAGACCAAGGAGATGCTCGTGCCGTTCAACGCCTCCGGCGAGGCGGCGCTGCCGGTCGCGCGGGTCGCAAAGGCCGCGCTCGAGCAGGGGCTCTACCTGATGACGCACTGGAACATCGTCATGGCGGTGCCCCCGCTCACGATCACGCGCGACGAGGTGGACTCGGGGATCGCGATCCTCGACGAGGCGCTCGCGATCGCGGACGAGTACGTGAGCTGAGCCGCTCGGCGCGGCGGGGTCAGGTGTCCGCCGCCGGGCGGGCCAGGAAGCTCGCGACCTCGTCGGCCGTCTCGTCGAGGGCATCCCACAGCACCGTGTGGCCCCCTGGCACCGTCACGACCTCCAGCAGGTCCCCGAGCGCCTCGCGGTGCGCGTCGAGCAGGTGGTCGTAGGGCAGATAGGAGTCTGCCCCGAGCACGAGGAGCGTCGGGACGCGGACGTCGGAGAACGAGGGCGGTGAGGTCGCCATCTCGCTGTAGGCGGTGACGACGGCTGCCTGCGTGTACCGGTAACGCCAGCCGTCGTCCTCGACCATGTGATCGCGCAGCTCGGCTTCCACGAGCGAGCGCGGCGCGTCGTGGAGCTGGCTCTCCTCGTAGCGGCGGTCGATCGCGGCCGCAAAGCTCTCGTACACCCGCTCCCGGCGGGCATTCTCGGCCGCCCAGAGGGCGACGTGGGGCGGGAGTAGGATCGCCGGGTCGAGGAGGACGAGCCGCTCGACGGTGCCGGGATGTCGCGCGGCGTGCTCGAACGCGATCCGCGCGCCGAACGAGTGGCCGAGCCAGAGCCGGGCTCCGCCGGCGGAGTCCTCGACGGCGTCGATGTGGTCGTCCAGTCGCCACGGGGGCTCGCGCGGTGAGTCGCCGTGGCCGAGCAGGTCCGGTGCGACGACCCGGTACGCCGGTGCGAGCCGGGCGGCAAGAGGCTCGAAGTGGCGGCCGCTGCTCGTGACGCCGTGGAGGCAGGCGACGGGCGGAGCGTCGTCGTCGCCCCACGTGTGGACGTGGAGCCGACTCACGCGAGCTGTCCTCGTCCTCGCCCTCGATCTCGCCCGCGCGCGCGTGGCGGCTGCTTGCCGGTGCCGCATCCGCTCCTGCTCGCAGGCCGGTGGTCCGCGCCCCCCCAAGGGGGAGCGAGGCCCCCTGGAGTCACGCTATCGGCCGAACCGTCACGTGTCTGTGCCGGCTTCGTGCCGGATGTGTGACCGGATGCTCGGAATGCCGCGGCGTTGCCTCGGCGATCGCGGACGCGCCCAGCGCGGTGTCCGGACCGCCGGGACGACGCCCAGCAGCGCCGGCCCCTCACGTGTCGGCGCGAAGCGTCTCGAGCGACTCGGGCACCATCTCGGTGCGGCGGGTGCTCGAGTCCTTGACGAGCGACCAGATCACGACACCGTCCGCGTCGATGAGGAACGTGCCACGAATCGGCGCGCCGTTCTCCTCGTTGAAGACGCCGTAGCGCTTGGCCGTGGCCCCGTGCGACCAGAAGTCCGAGGCGAACGTGTACTCCGCGCCGAGCTCCTGCTTCCAGGCCTGGCGCGCGGCGGAGGCGTCGCACGAGACGAACACGATCTCGGTGTTCGCATTGCGGAACGATGCGAGGTTTTCCTGGAGATCCTGCGCCTCCTCGGTACACACCGCCGTGAACGCGAAGGGATGAAAGACGAGGAGCACGTTGGAGCGCCCGAGGTAGTTCGACAGCTGCACGCGCGGTCGTCCCGAGATCTCCTCGAGATCGAACTCCGGAGCCTTGTCACCCGTGCTGATCGTCATGCGCCGTCTCCGCCTCCTCGCCGTTCGAGGACGGAACATAGTACGCCCGCCCTCGCAGTCCGTCGGGGAGGTGGTCGAGACCGGCCCGGCCGGGATCGTCGTGCGGTGACACGTAGCCCTCGCCGTGCCCGCGCGCGGCCGAGCCGCGGTAGTGGGCGTCGCGCAGCATGGCTGGTGGAGGCGCGATTCCTTCTCGGCGAACGTCCGCCCGGGCCTGCCAGATTGCCCGGGCCGACGCGTTCGACTTCGGCGCGCGGGCGACGTAGATCGCCGCCTGGGCGAGATTGAGCTGCGCCTCCGGGAGGCCGACGTGCTCGACCGCCTGCGCGGCCGCGACCGCGACGAGAAGGGCACGCGGATCGGCGTTTCCGACGTCCTCGCTCGCGGCGATCACGATGCGGCGCGCGAGGAAGCGCGGGTCCTCGCCTCCCTCGAGCATCGCTGCGAGGTAGTAGACCGTGGCGTCGGGATCGCTGCCCCGCATCGACTTGATCAACGCCGACGCGAGGTCGTAGTGACGGTCACCGGCCCGGTCGTAGCGCAGCGGCCGCTTCCGCGCGACGTCCTCGACGTGGGCGACCGAGAGCTCCTCGCCGGCCGTCGTCGCCGTCTCCCACGCGAGCTCGAGCGTCTGGAGCGCGGTGCGGGCGTCGCCGCCGGCACGGCGTGCGATCTCTGTGGCGACGTCGGAGGACACGGCCGCGTCGAGCGCCGCGGCGCCGCGCTCGAGCACCTGCAGGAGCTCCTCGGGCGTAAGTGGCTCGAGCTCGATCACGGTGCACCGTGAGAGAAGCGCCTGGTTGACCTCGAAGTACGGGTTCTCGGTCGTCGCGCCGATCAGCGTCACCAGCCCCTCCTCGACGGCATGGAGGACGGAGTCCTGCTGCCGCTTGTCGAAGCGATGGATCTCGTCGATGAAGAGGAGCGTCCGTACGCCGTTGCCGCCTAGCCGGTCGCGCGCGCGGGCGAGCACGGCGCGAACGTCGTCCACCCGGGCCGAGACGGCGGAGAGCTCCTCGAACGCCGCCGACGATGCTTCGGCGACGATCCGGGCGATCGTCGTCTTGCCGACGCCCGGCGGCCCGTGGAGGATCATCGAGGGAGCGCGGCCCTCCTCGATCGCCCGGCGGAGCGCCGTGCCGGGACCGAGGACGTCCGTCTGGCCGACCAGCTCGTCCAGCATGCGCGGTCGGACGCGCTGAGGAAGCGGCGCCACGGCGTGTGCACGCGTCGCTGCCGCGTCGCTGAACAGGTCGCTCACGCGGCCAGTATGCTCACCGCGATGTCGGCGACGGGTGAGGACTACGACACCCCGATCCTCCCGGGGGACGCCCCGAGCGACTACGAGCGATACATCCGGACCGACGAGCTCCTGGCGCTGCAGAAGGGGCCGGAGGAGTGGGTGCACCGCGACGAGCTCCTGTTCCAGGTCGTCCACCAGTCGTCGGAGCTCTGGCTGAAGCTCGCGACGAGCGACGTCGAGGAGGCGACCCGGCTCCTCGAGGAGGGTGACGTCGAGGAGGCAGCGCGCCAGCTCCGGCGCCCGCTCCGCTGCCTGCGCTACGCCACCGACCAGCTCGACATGCTCGAGGAGCTGTCGCCGTGGGAATACCAGGAGATCCGCAAGGTGCTGGGTCACGGCAGCGGCTTCGACTCGCCCGGGTGGCGGACGTTGCGCGTCGCGCTCCCGCGGCTCGGGCAGGCGTTCCACGCTCGTCGCCGGAAGGAAGGGTTGTCGCTCGTCGACCTGTACGTCGGCCGTCGCGACAACGACGCGCTGTTCCGCGTCGCCGAGTCCATGATCGAGGCCGACGAGTGGTGCCAGGCGTGGAGGGTCCGTCACTATCGCGTCGTCGCCCGGGTGATCGGGGACGGTGTCGTCGGGACGCAGGGAACGCCGGTCGAGGTGCTCGGCAGGCTCGTGCAGACCGTGTTCTTCCCGGATCTCTGGGAGGTCCGGAACGAGCTGACGGCGAGGTCGAAGGCCGAGGCATAGGCGGCATGTCCCTCCGCGAGGAGGTCACCGAGCTCCTGCAGGAGCTCATCCGGCTCGACACCGTCAACCCGCCGGGCAACGAAACACGCGCCGCAGAGGTGCTCGAGCGCTATCTCGCGAGGAACGGCGTCGCGACCCGCCGCTTCGCGAAGACATCCGACCGAGCGAACGTCGTGGCGCGGCTCGAGGGCGACGACGGTCCCGGTCTCGTGCTGCTGGCGCACACCGACACGGTGCTCGCCGAGCCGTCGGAGTGGACGCGCGACCCGTGGTCGGGCGATCTCGTCGACGGCGAGGTCTGGGGTCGCGGCGCCCTCGACATGAAGGGCCACGTCGCCGCGGCGGCGGTCGCCTTCGCCTCGCTGGCACGTGAGGCCGTCCGACCCTCAGGCGACGTCGTCCTCGCTCTCACCGCGGACGAGGAGGTGGGTGTCGACTTCGGCGCGTCGTGGCTCGCGCGCGAGCATCCGGACACCGTGCGCGCGGGCTACGGGCTGAACGAGGGCGGCGGCGAGCGCTGCGTCTTCGGTGGGCGCACGTATTACCTGTGCGCGGTCGCGGAGAAAGCGACCGCGCCGTTCAAGCTGCGTCTGCACGGCCGTAGCGGGCACGCGTCCGACCCGCATGCTGCCGACAACGCGCTGCTCAAGGCCGGTCCGGTGCTCGAGGCGCTCGCCCGCCTCGAGCCGCCGCGTCTGCTCATCCCCGAGGTGCGGGCGTTCCTGGACGCGATCCTCGGAGACGTGCCGCCCGTCGAGGAGGCGCTCGACCGCGCCGCCGCTCTCCATCCGCTCGCCGGCCAGCTCGTCGCGCCGCTCCTCGCGGCGACGCTCTCGCCCACGATGATCGAGGCGTCGCGAAAGCGAAACGTGATCCCCGGTTCCTGCGTGATCGAGGTCGACTGCCGATTGCTTCCGGGCCAGGAGCCCGCGGAGATGGAGGCGCTGCTCCGTGCAGGCGTTCCGGGCGACTGGGGGCTGGAGTGGATCGCCGCAGAGCAGGTCGGCGGCACGCGGTCACCGCTCGACACACCGCTCTGGCATGCACTCGAGGCGTGGGTCGAGCGCGTCGAGCCCGGCGCTCGGCTCGCGCCGGTCGTGTGCGCCGGGTTCACCGACAGCCACTATCTGAGGACGCATCTCGGGACGGCGGTGTACGGGTTCTTCCCTCTGCGGGCGATGGATTCGCAGCTGGCGGCGAGCCTCGTCCACTCGGCCGACGAGCGGATCGCGGTCGACGACCTCGAGCTCGGCGTCGACCTCTTCCGGCATGTGGCGACGACGCTCGGAGCGTGAGTGTCGCGAGGATTCGAGGATCGCGCCGCCGACTGGATCCGCTTCGCGCGCGCTGAAGGGCACGACGCGTACTGGGCCTACCGGGACGCATTCTTCGAGCTCCTCCCGCCTCCGCCCGCGAGGGCGCTCGAGGTCGGCTGCGGCGAAGGTCGGGTCACCCGCGATCTTCGTGGTCGCGGCTACGAGGTCACCGGTCTCGACGTTGCGCCGACCCTCGTGGAGGCGGCTCGCGACGCGGACCCGTCCGGGACGTACGTCGTCGGTGACGCTGCCGCGCTCCCGTTCGACGACGCGAGCTTCGACCTGGTGGTGTCGTACAACAGCCTGATCGACGTCGACGACATGCCGGCCGCCGTGACGGAGGCGGGTCGCGTGCTGCGGTCGGGAGGCTGCTTCTGCGCGTGCGTGCCGCACCCGTTCTCGGAGGCGGGCGAGTTCACGAGCAACGACGCCGATGCCGCCTTCATCGTCGAAGGCTCGTATCTCCAGGAAGCGGACTACGAGCTCGTCAGTGAGCGCAACGGCATCGTCTTCCACTTCGTGAGTCGCCGTTTTCCGCTCGAGTCGTACGCCCGCGCCCTCGAGGGCGCCGGGCTCGCGATCGAAGCGTTGCGCGAGCCACCGCTCCCTGGCGTCGATCGCCACCGTCGGATGCGCATGCCGCTCTTCCTGCTCTGGCGCACGGTGAAGCTCGAGACCCGCCGCCCCGATTGACCCGGCGTCCGCGGGGGGAGAGACTTCCGGCCGTCGGCGAGGAGGGAGGACAATGCCTTGGGCACGTTCGGCAATTACCAGAACGAGATCTACCTGGCCGGTCTCGGCAACGTCGTGCCCGAGTTGCCTGCCGACCTGACGCGGCTCGAGACGATCGCCGAGGAGCGCATGCCCGCCACGGCGTTCGGCTACGTCGCCGGCTCGGCGGGCTCGGAGGCGACGGCCCGGGCGAACCGGGCGGCGTTCGACGCGTGGAGGCTCGTTCCGCGGATGCTCCGCGACGTCTCGGCGCCCGACCTCGCCGTGACCGTCCTCGGGACGCCGATGCCCGCGCCGGTCGCGCTCGCGCCGGTCGGCGTCCTCGAGATCGTCCATCCCGATGGCGAGGCCGCAGTCGCCCGTGCGGCCGCGGTGCTCGGGGTGCC
The DNA here is from genome assembly GCA_963746445.1 of uncultured Actinomycetes bacterium. Classification (GTDB taxonomy): domain Bacteria; phylum Actinomycetota; class Thermoleophilia; order Gaiellales; family Gaiellaceae; genus Gaiella. Next base: position 205,917 of record CAVVAW010000010.1, on the reverse strand, counting down.
GCTGGTCGTCAGCACCGCCGCGTCGACGACGCTCGAGGACGTTGCCGCGGCCGGTGGCGACGCGCCCCGGTGGTACCAGCTCTACTGGCCGAAAGACCGTGAGCTGGCGGTCAGCTTCCTCGACCGGGCGGCGGCGTCCGGATACGGCGCGCTCGTCCTCACTCTCGACACTCACGCGATGGGGTGGCGGCCGCGCGACCTCGACAACGCCTTCCTGCCGTTCCTCCGCGCGGTCGGCAACCAGAACTACCTCGCCGATCCCGTCTTCCTCCGCGCGGTCGGCGGCGCGGTGAACGACGAGAACCGCCTCGTGGCGCTCCAGCACTGGGCCGCCGTCTTCGGGAACCCGGCGCTCACCTGGGACGACCTCGGCTTCCTGCGGGAGCACTGGAGCCGGCCGATCGCCCTCAAGGGGATCCTTCACCCCGACGATGCCCGGCGTGCGGCCGATGCCGGGATGGATGCAGTCGTCGTGTCGAACCACGGGGGCCGGCAGGTCGACGGCGCCGTGGCCGCGCTCGACGCTCTCCCGCCCGTCGTCGACGCGGTCGGCGACCGCGTCGAGGTGCTGATGGACAGCGGCATCCGATCGGGTACAGATGTCCTCAAGGCGCTCGCGCTCGGCGCCAAGGCGGTGCTGCTGGGCCGTCCCTACGTCTACGGGCTCGGCCTGGCGGGGGAGGAGGGGGTGCGCCACGTGCTCCGCTGCCTCCTCGCGGAGCTCGAGCTCAGCCTTGCGCTCTCCGGCGCCGCCCGGGTGTCGGACGTCGACCGCGAGATGCTCGTTCGCTCCGGCTCCTCGTCGGCGCTCGGGTGACGCAAGCGTCTACAGTCGTTCCGGTGGCGACCCGGGGACGTCGCCGCGACTCCGACGCGACCACGATCCAGATGCCGAGAGACGGTTCCAGCGGACGCGCGGGCGAGCTGCTCGAGATCCACGAGGCCGAGGGGGCATTCGAGAGGATCGAGGGATGGCTGCGAGATCGGGGGTTCTTCGCACCAGGCGGGGAGACGCTCGTTGCGGATCTCTATCTCGGCTACGGCCTCTCCGAGACGATTCGCAGAACGGTTGCTGCCGCTCCGGCGGAGCCCTGTCCGCTTCCGCTCGCGGCATGCGCCGTCCGCTCGGCGGTCCATGATGTCGAGTATGGCAACGATGGCGAAGACGTCGCGATCGGGCGCTGGCAGCGGACATGGCCCGAGCCCGACCACGCCGCCGCCGTCGAGGCCGTGCGCGCGGCGATCGCACGTGGCGATGTCTATCAGGTCAATCTCGTGCAGCACCTCTCCGCGTCGTTCTCGGGCAGTCCGCGCTCGATCGCCGCCCGGCTCGCCCCTCTGACACAACCGAACGACGCGCCGCTCGGCGACAGCGCGTGGCGGCTGTTCGAGGGAAGCAGCTGGGCGATCGTCTCCGCCTCGCCCGAGCTCTTTCTCTCGAGGAGCGGGGACGTGCTTCGCACGCGGCCCATCAAGGGAACCAGGCCCCTCGGTGGCCGCGAGGACCTCCTCGCATCGGCCAAGGACGCCGCCGAGCACGTCATGATCGTCGACCTCGAGCGCAACGACCTCTCGCGCGTCTGCCTGCCAGGCACCGTCCGCTGGCCGGAGTTGATCGTCGCCGAGGCGCTTGCCGGCGTCGAGCATCTCGTCTCGACCGTCGAGGGCGACGTGAGGCCGGAAGCGGGCCTCGCGGAGATCCTCGGTGCGCTCTTCCCGGGCGGCTCCGTGACCGGGGCGCCGAAGATCGCGGCCGTCGACCTCATCGCGGCGCTCGAGCCGGTGGGCCGTGGGGCGTCGATGGGGGCGCTCGGCCGCGTCCGCGGGAACGGGGACCTCGAGCTCGCGCTGACGATCCGCACGTTCGCGGTCGCCGACGGGCTGATCCACCTCTGGGTGGGTGGCGGGATCGTCTGGGACTCCGATCCACACGACGAGGTCGCCGAGTCGCTCGTCAAGGCGGCGCCACTCCTGGACGCGATCGGCGCGCCGCTCGAGCCGTCTCCCGCGGCCATGGGAGCCCTGCGGCGATGAGCGAGCTGCCGCTCGCAGCGGCGGTGTCGGGACTCGGCGTCGTCGATCCGGCACGTGCCGTGATCGCCGCGACCGACGAGGGCTTCACGCGCGGACGCGCGGCGTTCGAGACGCTTCGGGTCTACAGCGGACGCCCGTTCCGGCTCGAGGAGCACCTCGCGCGGCTCGCGGGGTCGGCCGACCGGCTCGGGTTGCCCGAGCCCGACCCCGGGGTCCTGCGCGAGCTCGTCGACGCCGCGCTCGAGGCTGCCGGGACCGGCGATGTCGGCCTGCGCATCTACTGGACACCCGGCGCTCCCGGCGCGGGACCGACCGCGATCGTGCTCGTGTCGCCGATCCCCGGCTGGATCGAGGACGCGCGGGCGCGTGGCCAGCAGCTCGTCTCGCTCGTGTTCCCCGCGCGCTCCGTGCCGTGGCTCCTCCCCGGGACGAAGTCGGTGAGCTATGCGACGCACGTCGCGGCGGAGGCCGAGGCGCGGCGTCGCGGCGCAGACGACGCCGTCCTGGTCGACGTCGACGGAACGGTCCTCGAGGGGACGGTGACGAACATCTGGTGGCGCGAGGGCGACACGCTTCTCACGCCGGAGCTCGAGCTCGGGATCCTCGCGGGGGAGACGCGCGCCGCGCTCCTCGGGTTGGCGCAGGAGGAGGGCTTCGCCGTCGAGACGGGCGCGTTCCCGCTCGACCGCCTGCTCGCGGCCGAAGAGGTCTTCACCTCCTCCTCGGTGCGCGAGGTCATGCCCGTCGTCGCCGTCGACGGGCGCGCCTTCGCGAGCCGCCGGGCGGCCGAGGCCATGCTCCGCGCGCTCCGGCGCCTCGCTGCGGCCTGACCGCGATCCGGCGCGGCTTGAGCGCACCTGCTCGCTACCCTCCCGACATGGAGAAGCTTCGCCTCGGCGGAATGGCCCTCCAGAACGGCGTCCTCGTCCACGGGCCCCGCACCTGGGGCGCCGCCGTGCGGCTGCCCGACGGCACGATCAAGACGGCCTCGGGGCCGAAGCCCCGACTCGGCCTCGGCGATTCCGTGCCGGTGGTGCGGGGTGCGATGCGGCTGGCCGAGGCGTTCGCGGTGCTGCCGGCGATGAAGCGCGGGCTGCCCGAGGCGCGCCTCCCCTTCGAGCGCCCGGCCGTCGCGGTCGCGCTCGTGGCCGCGTCCACGAGCGCCAGTTTCGTTCGCCGCTCGTCGCTTCCCCTCGTGCCGCGCGAGGCGGCCGTGGTGATGGCGTCGCTCGCCCCGGCGCTGATCGCGCTGCGCGGTGAGGAGCTGACCGCCTATCACGGCGCCGAGCACGTCTCGATCGGGACGTACGAGACGGGCGAGCGGGCGTCGAAGGAGCACGAGCGCTGCGGCTCGCACCTCGTCGGCCCGCTCACGATCGCGACCGCGCTCGCCGGCGCGGCCGCGGAGCTCGCGCCCGCGAGGCATCGCACGGCGGCACGACTCGTCGGGGCTGTCGGGGCGGTCGGCGCCGCGGTCGAGGTGTTCGGCTGGATGGCACGGAACCCGGAGAAGCGCCTTTCGCGCGCCCTGGCCCGTCCGGGGACGGAGCTCCAGCGCCGGCTCTCGACGAGCGAGCCGAGCGAGGCACAGCTCGAGGTCGCCGAGGCCGCGCTGCAGACGGTGCTCGCGGCCGAGCAAGCAGCATCGTGACCACGGCGCCCACGCGACCCCGGCGGGAGCGGCTCGACCCGACGATCTTCGACCTCCCGGTCGAGAAGATGCGCGACGGCTACTACAGCGACGCGTACTTCAACCACACCCGCTCGGCGCTGCTCTACGACGGACGTCGTCCGCGGGTCGTGATGCAAGTCTTCCAGCGGAAGCAGGCGATGCTCGGCGGCCTCGACGAGGCAGTCGCGATCCTCGAGCTCTGCTCGGACGACTGGGCGGGCCTGACCGTTCATGCGCTCCGCGACGGCGACCGGGTCGACCCGTGGGAGACCGTCATGACGATCGAGGGCGACTACACGACGTTCGCGCACCTGGAGACGGTCGTGCTCGGCACGCTCGCCCGGCGGACGCTCATCGCGAGCAACACGGCGCGGGTCGTCGACGCGGCGAACGGCAAGCCGATCATCTTCATGCCGGCCCGCCACGACCACCATCGCGTCCAGACCGGCGACGGGTACGCCGCCTTCGTCGCGGGCGCGGTGCTCGGCGCCGAGATCGGCGTCACGTCCGACGCCCAGGCTTCGTGGTGGGGCGGACGCGGCGTGGGCACCGTCCCGCACTCGCTCATCGCCGCCTACGGAGGCAACACCGTGCTCGCCGCGACGAAGTTCGCCGAGTGGGCGAGCGACGACTTCCGGATCACGGTGCTCGTCGACTTCGACAACGACTCGGTGCGGACCGCGCTCGATGTCGCGCGCGCTCTCGGCCCACGGCTGTGGGGTGTCCGCCTCGACACGTCGAGCCAGCTCGTCGACCGGGCGCTGTGGGAGGAGATGGGCGACTTCGACCCGCGCGGCGTGAACGAGCGCCTCGTGCGCAAGGTGCGCGCCGCGCTCGACGAGGACGGCTTCGAGCGCGTCAAGATCGTCGCGTCCGGCGGGTTCACGGTGGAGAAGATCGAGGCGTTCGAGCGTCGCGGAGTTCCGGTCGACGCGTACGGCGTCGGCTCGTCGCTGATTCGCGGGGAGTACGACTTCACCGCGGACATCGTGATGACCGACGGCAGGCCGACCGGGAAGGTGGGACGCAGCTTTCGGCCGAATGCACGCCTGGAGCTCGTCGAGTGACCGACGTCGTGCGGATCGTCTTCGAGACGCATTCGCTGACGGTCGACAACGAACGCGGGGTCGCGACCGGATGGTTCGGCGGGGCGCTCTCCGCGCAGGGACGCGCGCTCGCGAGGGAGCTCGGCGAGCGCAGGCGCGACGACCGGATCGATGCCGTCTTCAGCTCCGACCTCGCACGCGCCGTCGAGACGGCCGAGATCGCGTTCGGCCCGACGGACATCCCCGTCTTCCTCGACTGGCGCTTGCGCGAGACCGACTACGGCCAGCTGAACGGGGCGCCGGCCGACGCGATCGCGGTCGAACGAGGCCGGCGGGTCGATGTCCCATTCCCCGGCGGGGAGAGCTACCGCGACGCCGTCGGTCGCGTCGCGTCGTTCCTCGACGACGTTACGGATGGCCGCGCCGGCGAGCGCGTCCTGCTGATCGGCCACACCGCAACTCGCTGGGCGCTCGACCACCTGCTCGACGGCCGGCCGCTCGAGCAGGTCGTCGCCGCGGCGTTCGACTGGCGCGAGGGCTGGGAGTACGACCTCGACCCGAGCGTTCGCACGATCGCCGGAGCCGCGGCATGAGCCGTCCGCTTCTCTGGGACGTCGATACGCAGGTCGACTTCGTCCGTGCCGGTGCCAAGCTCCCCGTGCCGGGCGCGGAGGATGCGGCGCCCGCGATGGCCCGTCTCGTCCGCTGGGCGGCCGAGCACGGCCTGACCCATCTCGCGACCGCCGACGACCACGAGCTGACCGACCCGGAGATATCCGATGCGCCGGACTACGAGGCGACCTACCCGCCGCACTGCCTCCGGGGCACTCCGGGGGCGGCGAAGATCCCGGAGACCGCCCAGCTCGACCCGCTGCCGATCTCCCTGACGCCGTACCCGCCGGGGCTTCTACCGCGTCTCGTCGAGGGCCACCGGGAGCTCCTCGTCCTGAAGAAGACCTACAGCGCCTTCTCGAATCCCAACCTCGACCCGATCCTGGCCTCGCTCGCGCCGAGCGAGGTGCTGATCTTCGGCGTCGCAACGGACGTGTGCAACCACGCGGCGATCATGGGGCTGCTCGCGCGAGGGTACGACGTCGCCTTCGTCGAGGACGCCTCGAGCGGTCTCTCCGAGGAGCGCGTCGCTGCCGTTCTCGTGCAGTGGCGGGAACGGGATGTGCGGTTCACGACGACCGACGAGGTCGTCTCCGCGACACCGTGACGCTGCCACCGCTCGTCGCCCGGGCGAAGGCAGCCGCAGAGGCGCTCGGGTTCGACAAGAGCTGCCGCGACGAGGACGGGATGCTCCTGCACGTCCTCGCGGGCCGCCGCGGGATCGAGCGTGTGGCCGAGATCGGCACCGGGACCGGCGTCGGCACGGCATGGCTCGCGTCTGCGCTTCCGCCCGGCGTCCCGCTCGTCACCGCCGAGCGCGACGAGCGCCTCGCGGGGGCGGCCACCGAGCTCTTCGCGGACGACGCGGACATCGACGTCCTGCACGGCGACTGGCGCGAGGTACTTCCCGCGCACGCCCCTTTCGACCTGATCTTCGTGGACGGCGGTCGTGCGAAGGACGATCCCGACGCCGTTCTCGCGCTCGCGGCGCCGGGGGCGACCCTCGTGCTGGACGACTTCTCGGCCGATTGGCAACGGCCGGATCCACGGCGGGACGTCTGGCTCGCGCACCCGCGCCTGGTGGCCGTGGAGATCGGCACGGGACAGACCGCGCGTGTGCTCGTCGCAGTCGTCCGCCGCTGAAGAGCACGTGCGTCGTGGCATAGTCGGCCGGTGACGACCGAGGCGGAGCTCGTGCGCACGGAGCACGGCCTCGTCCCGAAGGGACAGGGCTGGTTCGTCCTGAACGCGCGCGACGCACAGTGGTGGGAGCGCGAGGGCCGCGGAGCCCTCTGCGAGTTCGAGGGCGCCGGCTTCGAGGGTGCGCTCGACTTCGAGCAGCTCGGGATCAACCTCACCGTCCTCGGCCCCGGCGAGCCGATGGCGATGTACCACTGGGAAGGAGACCAGGAGGACTTCCTCGTGCTGCGCGGCGAGGCGGTGCTCGTGATCGAGGGCGAGGAGCGGCAGCTGCGTGCTTGGGACTTCGTGCACTGCCCAGCCGGGACGCAACACGTGATCGTCGGTGCCGGGGACGAGCCCTGTGTGCTCCTCTGCGTCGGCGCGCGCGGCCGCTCGACGGGCTCGCAGTGGGGCGCCTACACGGTGGACGAGGCGGCGCTGCGCCACGGCGCCGGCGTCGAGCGCGAGACGACCGAGCCACGCGAGGCGTACTCCCGCTTCTCACCCGGCCGCCTGACCCGGTACCGGGAAGGGCTGCTCCCTCCGTAGCCCGGACGGCACGGCACGTACGCCGAGGGCGGCGCATCAGCGCCGCTTCGCGGCGAAGCTGTCGATAATCCGTAGAACCCTGGCCCGCGTTTCGCCCGTCGCCTTCGGCCCGAGGACGACGTGGATCTGGAAGAACCGGCCTGCCTGACGGAACACGAGCCGGTAGCTCGGGCCGAGGCATTCGTAGGCGGCGTAGTGGTCGAGGCGGAAGTGCCTCGGGCGCGGCGGGAAGTCGCGCGCCCGGATGGTGCCGAACGGCGACGGTCGGGCGTACTCCCAGCCGAAGACGAAGGCACCTGTCGCCGGGAGCCGCTCGAGAGCCCCCTCGGGCGTGCACCCGTTCGCGCCGGCACTTCCCCGCGGGAGCGGGTACGAGGCGATCGCGACGACCTGTTGCGGATACGTGACGGGCGTCAGCGGCCGCGTCGTCGCGAACCACGAGGGCGGGAAGCGCACACTGACACCGTCGTCGCGGACCGCGCGCCAGTCGCCAGAGCCGCCGACGGCGACGGCGGCAAACACGAGGGCGATGAGCTTCACATGGACCGTACGAGAGAGACCCTATCGCAGGTCCGTCGCGAGTCTCAGGGCGCGGCCTGGGGCGGCTGGCCCACGTGTCGTGCGAGCGCGGCGAGCCGCTCGTCCCATTCCGCGCCGACCCGGTCCAGCCACGCGCCCGCGTCCCGCAGCGGCGCCGGATCGGGACGGTAGACCGTGTGACGGCCCTCCCGGCGAGCGCGCACGAGCCCTGCGTGCTCGAGGGTCGCAAGATGCTTCGCGACCGCCTGGCGGGTCATCGGGAGCACCCTGGCGAGCTCCGTGGGAGTCGCGCGTCCGGCCAGGGCGAGCCGCTCGACGATCGTCCGTCGGCTCGGGTCAGCGAGCGCGGCGAAGACCGCGCCTACGCCGTCGCCCACGCGGCGCTCGCGTGCAGCTCGAGCGCGATGCCCCACTCCGGCGCGGTCTCGCGGACGTGCACGAGCGTCCCCGCCGGGTGCTCGACGAGCTCGAGCTCGACGGTGCCGTCGTCGTCCCAGCGCAGGACGAGCCGCTCGAGCTCCTCGATCGACTCGACGACCGCGTGGCGGACCTCGCCGTTGTCCCACTCGAAGACGCCCTCGCCGCCCGGCACCGCGTCCAGCTCGACGTCGTTGGCGAACCACTCCTCGAGCCGCTCGGGCTCGGTCAGCGCCTCCCAGGCCTCCTCGCGGGGGATGGGGAGCACGATCTCGCGTTCGATCTGCACGCGCAACCTCCTAGTTGCGTTACGATAGAGCAACCCGATGGTTGCACGATACGCGAAGAGGAGGCCGTGATGCCGTTGATCCCGACCGTGCTCGAGGCGGACGGCCGCGCCGAGCGCGCGTTCGATCTCTACTCGCGGCTGCTCCGCGACCGTATCGTCTTCCTCGGGCGACCTGTCGACGAGGAGATCGCGAACCTGATCGTCGGGCAGCTCCTGTACCTCGAGGCGGAGGACCCCGACAAGGACATCGCGCTGTACGTCAACTCGCCGGGCGGCGAGGTGTACGCCGGGCTCGCGATCTACGACGCCATGCAGCACGTGCGCCCGGACGTTTCGACCATCTGCTTCGGGATGGGGATGTCGGCGGCGGCGATGATCACGGCCGCCGGAGCTCCGGGCAAGCGGTTCGCCCTGCCGAACGCGAAGCTGATGATCCACCAGGGCTCCGCCGGCTTCCGCGGCGCGCCGACCGACATCTCGATCGCGGCGCGCGAGGTCGAGGCGACGACCCGGCAGATGGCGGAGATCATCGCGCGCCATGCCGGCCGCACCGTGGCGCAGGTGATGGATGACATCGACCGCGACCGGTTCATGACGCCGGCGGAGGCCGTCGAGTACGGGCTCGTCGACGAGGTCCTCGTCCCGCCCCGAAATCGGCCGAGTACGATCGCGGCGTGACGTTCCGGGGAGTCCACCACGTCGGCTTCGCGGTGACCGATCTCGACGAGGCGGTGGAGACGTACGGCCGCCTCTTCGGCGCGACGCTCGAGCATCGGGACGCGGTGGCGGAGCAGGGCGTCGAAGCTGCCTCCGTCCTCGTCGGCCCGAGCAGGATCGAGCTGCTCGTCCCCACGGGTGACGACACACCGGTGGGACGCTTTCTCGCCAAGCGCGGCCCGGGGATGCACCACGTGGCGTACGAGGTCGACGACGTCGGGTCGGCAATCGCCGGCCTCGAGCACGCGGGCGCCGAGCTGATCGACCAGGTTCCGCGGCGCGGGCTCTTCGGCCTGCAGGTCGCGTTCGTCCATCCCGACGCCGTCCACGGCGTCCTGACCGAGGTGGTGTGCCCTGTCTGACGATTCGATCCGCATCGAGCTCGCCTTCGAGGGCGGGCAGATCATCGCCGCGATGGTGTCGCCCGCGACCGCGGACGCCGTCGAGCGCGCCGTGACCGCCGGCGCCGGCGGCACGGTCGACCTGGACACAGACGACGGGCGCATCACCGTCGCCGTGCCGCGCGTCGTCTACTTCAAGCGCTTCACGAAGGGAGCGCAGCCGGGGTTTCTGAGCGCATGAGCTTCACCGCAGGCCCGGAGGCGTACGACCGGTTCATGGGCCGGTACTCGACGCCGCTGGCCCCGCGGTTCGCGGACTTCGCGTCCATCGGGGAGGCGCCGCTCGTGCTCGACGTCGGCTGCGGCCCCGGCGCCCTGACGAGCGAGCTTGTGCGCCGAGTCGGCGCAGAATCCGTCTCGGCCGTCGACCCGTCGCCGGGCTTCGTCGAGGCCGCGGGGCAGCGCAATCCGGGCGTCGTCGTGCGACGGGCCGAGGCGGAGAGCCTGCCCTTCGAGGACGGCTCGTTCGACGCGGCGCTCGCGCAGCTCGTCGTCCACTTCATGAGCGATCCGGCGGCGGGCCTCGGGGAGATGCGCCGCGTGACCCGGCGCGGCGGTGTCGTTGCGGCGTGCGTCTGGGATCACGCGGGCGGTGCAGGGCCGCTTGCGCGCTTCTGGCGTGCCGTGCGCGAGCTCGATCCCGAGGCGGCGGACGAGTCCGAGCTCCCCGGCGCGCACGAGGGCGATCTCGAGCGGCTCCTGCGCGAGGCCGGCCTGACCGACGCCGAAGAGCGGCTGCTCACCGTCGAGGTCGAGCACGAGTCCTTCGAGGAGTGGTGGGAGCCCTTCACGCTCGGGATCGGTCCGGCGGGGGCGTACGTGCAGGGTCTGCCGCAGGACGCGCGTGACCGGCTGCGGGAGCGGTGTCGCGAGCTGCATCCCGCCGCTCCGTTCGCCGTCTCGGCGAGCGCGTGGGCGGCGCGCGGCGTGGTCTGACACGACGCAGGCTGCACGGCGGAGGCTTTGGGGCGGGTTTGACTACCCTGGCCGCCGATGGCGCTCGAGGTGGGGATCGTGGGGCTCCCGAACAGCGGCAAGACGACGCTGTTCAACGCGCTGACCCGCGCGGGAGCGGAGATCACGGCGTACGCGTCGGTGACGGACAAGCCCAATGTCGGCATGGCGGCGATCGCCGACGAGCGCCTCGGACGGCTCGCCGAGCTCGTCGATGCGAAGAAGGTGACTCCCGCGGCGATCCGCGTCGTCGACGTTCCCGGCACCGGGCCGCAGCTCCTCGGCAACCTCCGCCAGGTCGACGCGATCCTCGCGGTGCTCGACGGCTTCTCCGACGGCGCGACGCCCGACGACGATCTCGAGACGCTCCGGCTCGAGCTGCTCGTCGCCGACCGGGACCACGTCGAGCGCCGGCACGAGCGGGTGCAGAAGGAGGCCAAGTCGGGCGACGCCGCGAAGCGGAGCGAGGCCGAGACGCTGACCGCGCTCCTCGCGCACCTCGATGCCGGCACGACGCTCGCAGACTGGACGGGCGAGCTGCCGCCGGAGCTCGATCCGTTGACGACGAAGCCGTTGCTGGCGGTCGAGAACGGGCCGGGCGGCATCGACTGCAAGCTCGAGGCAGAGCTCGCCGAGCTCCCCGACGAGGAGGCCGCCGAGTTCCGCGACGGGCCATCGGCGCTCGACGAGGTCGTGCGGCGGCTGAAGGACGCGCTCGGACTGATCACGTTCTTCACCGCAGGCGAGAAAGAGACGCGCGCGTGGACGCTCCGCGACGGCGAGACCGCGCTCGACGCGGCAGCGACAATCCACTCGGACATCGCGCGCGGCTTCATCCGCTGCGAGGTCATCTCGGCCGAGGATCTCCTCGTCGCGGGCTCGCACGCCGAGGCGGCGAAGCGCGGCACGCAGCGACTCGAGGGGAAGACGTACGTCGTCGCCGACGGCGACGTACTCAACATTCGCTTCAACGTCTAGCCCGCGGCGACGACGGCGGCGCCCCGAGGGCGAGCACGCCTCCGAGCCGGCGCGGCCGGTCGAGCCGCTCGCCGAGCACGACTCGTGCGAGGACGATCGTGACGACGGGGTAGAGCGCGCTCAGGACCGCGACGATGCCGGCCGACCCCTTCGTGGTCGCGAAGGCGACGAGGACGTTCGCGGTCGTGTCGAAGACGCCGACCGCGGCGGTCGCGGGAACCAGTCGGGCAGGTGGCCGGATCGAGACCGAGGCGCCCAGCGCCATGACGAGCGCCAGCGCCGTCGACGTGCCGCGTGCGGTGACGATCGTCCACGGGACGCTGCCGTCCGCGGCCGCGTCGAGCCCGACGATGAAGAGCCCGAACGCGAGCGCGGCCACCAGCGCAAGGACCACACCGGCTGCGAGCGGCGTCCGTCTTCCGGCGCCGGGCTCCCGGGCGAGCAGCACGATGCCGCCGAGCACCGCGGCGATGCCGGCCCACTGGGCCGCCGAGGGGGAGACGCCCCGACCGAGGTCGACCGCGAGCGGGACGACCGGGCTCGCCGCCGAGATCGGCGCGACGATCCCCATCGCACCCACCGCCATCCCGCGGTACAGCGCCGCGAGGCCGATCGCACCGCATGCGCCTGCTCCGACCGCGGGCAGGAGATCGCCGACACCCGGAACTCCGTCGCCGGACGCGAGGAGCCACACCACCGCGCCGCCGAGGCCGATCGCCTGGGAGAGCACGAGCACCGTGAGCACGTGGATCCGCCGAGCCGCGACTCCGCCCAGGAAGTCACCGGTCCCCCAGGATGCCGCCCCGAGGAGCGCGAGAGCCGCGACGGCCATCGATCGTCAGTGGTGGCCTACCGGGCGTGTTGCGGCGACCGCGTCGAGCTGGTTCGCGTGGTAGAGCACCGCCGCCTCGGCGGTACGGGCGCCGGGGCGGTCGTGGTGGGTTGCGATCGCGTGCAGCAGCTCCGCGCGCAACGCCGGATCGAGGGCTCCGGCGCGTTCGTCGACGAGGCGGATTCCCAGCTGAACGTGCCCGAGCAGGGCGCCTTCCGGCGTCGTCTTGAACGCCGGCCCGCGACCGAGCTCCCGCACGCGTCCGACGTCGTGGAGCAGCGCGGCGGAGAGGAGCAGGTCGGAGCGCAGCCGGGGATGGAGTTGTGCCGTCTCGCGGCAGAGCGTCGCGACCCCGACCGTGTGCTCGAGCAGGCCGCCGGCGTAGCCGTGGTGGCTCTCTGCCCCGGCCGCCGGCAGGAGCCGCATGCCCTTCTGGATCTCACGGTCCGAGAGGATTCCGCCGACCAGGGCGGCCAGCGGTGGATGCGCGATCTCCGCGGCGAGAAACTCGAGGAATCCTTCCAGCTCGTCCGCGTCGCGGCGGATCGCCGGGGTGAGCGTTGCCGGATCTGTCTCCGCGGCTTCCACCGTCCGCACGGCGAGCTGGAGCCGTCCGTCGAACCGCTCGACGCGCCCGAGCACGCGCACGGCATCGCCCTCCGAGAAGCGGCGGTCGAGGAGCTCGACGTCTTCCCAGACACGACCTTCGATCCGGCCGCTCGGGTCGACGAGCTCGAGCGCAAGGTAGGGCTTGCCGCCGCGGGTCGTGAGGCGGCGCTTGCGCGCGACCGCGTAGACGCCCTCGACGGTGCGGTCCTCGACCAGCTCGGCGATCGTCGCCACGGCGTGAGTGTAGGCTCGGGCGGTGGCAGACGTCCGCCCGTTCCGCGCCGTCCGGTACGCGCGGCCGACAGAGGCGGTAACGGCTCCTCCGTACGACGTGATCGCGGACGAGGAGCGTGCCGCGCTGCTTGCGAGAGACCCACACAACGTCGCGTACCTGACCTCGGAGCCGGACGCCGCCGTCGCCGGTGCGCGTCTGCGGGAGTGGCTCGCCGACGGCGTCCTGGCGCGGGACGAGAGCCCGGCGGTGTGGTGGCTCGAGCAGGACTTCGTCGGGCCGGACGGCGTCGCGCGCTTGCGTCGCGGGATCGTCGCCTCGCTGCGCGCCGAGCCGTACTCGACTGGCGCGGTGCTGCCACACGAGCGGACGCACCGCGGGCCGATCGAGGGGCGGCTCGCGCTGCTGCGCGCAACGCGAACGCAGCTCGAGCCCATCTTCCTGCTCCACGAGGGCGCGCCGCCGCTCGACGGCCCTCCCTCGCGGCCGGCCGATCTCGAGGTCGGTGGCTCGCGGCTCTGGCGCCTCGAGGGCGATCACGAGGTCGCCGCCACGTTCGCCGACCGGCAGCTCCTGATCGCCGATGGGCACCACCGCTACGAGACCGCGGTCGAGTTCGCCGCCGAAGACGGTGCGGACCGGATGCTGGCGGTGCTCGTCTCGACGGACGACCCGGGCCTCGTCATCTTCCCGACCCATCGGGTGTTCGCCGGCCGGCCGGACATCGATCCGGCCGGCGAGGAGTACGCGCGGGTGGAGGACGCGGTCGCGGCGCTCGAGTGGGAGCCGGAGGCGCACGCGGCCGCCGCGCTCGTGCGCAGCGACGGCGCGCGACTCCTTCGTGGCGGCGAGGGCGAGCTCGACGTGGAGCTCGTCGACCGGTTCGGCCACGAGGGGATCGCGTACACCCCGGACCGGGAGGAGGCGGTCCGCCGGGTCGAGAGCGGAGAGGCCGATGCGGCGCTCCTCGTGCGGCCGCTGCGTGTCTCGGACGTCTTCGAGAAGGCGCGGGCGGGGCGGACGCTGCCTCAGAAGGCGACCTACTTCTTCCCGAAGCTGCTCTCGGGGCTCCTGTTGCACCCGGTCGACCCGTGACGGACTGGCTCTCGTTCTGCCGTGACGCGGTCGCCGACCTGGAAGAGGTGCTTCGAGGGCTGCCGACACGTGCCGAGCGCGAGCCCGTGCTGCGGCTCGGTGAGGGAGGCGACGACACGACCGCGATCGACGCCGCGGCGGAGGACGCCGTCGTGCGCCGGCTCGAGGCGCTGGGCGTCGATCTCACGCTCGTCTCGGAGGAGCTCGGTGTGCGGGCGTTCGGCAACGGCGGCGGGCCGACGGTCGTCGTCGACCCGATCGACGGGTCCGTCAACGCAAAGCGCGGGATCCCGTTCTTCTCGCTCTCGGTCGCGGTGGCCGACGGCCCGACGATGGACGACGTCTTCTTCGGCTACGTGTACGACTTCGGCGCCCGCGAGGAGTGGGTCGCCGAACGGGGCCGTGGCGCGTTTCTCGACGGCGCGGCGCTGCACGGGCCGGGCCCGAAGGACACCATCGAGATCCTGTCGCTCGAGGGAACGACCACGGAGGCCATCACGGCCGCAGTTCCCACGCTGCGTGACGTGGCCCGGCGTCTCCGCGTGATGGGCTCGCTCGCACTCTCGCTCTGCCATCTGGCCGCGGGTCGCGTGGACGCCGTCTGCTGCCTCAAGCCTGCTCGGTCGATCGACATCGCTGCCGCCCAGCTTCTCGTGCGCGAGCGGGGCTACGCGATCGAGTTGTTCGAAGACCCGCCGTTTGGCAGGGCGCCGCTCGATCTCGGCCAGCGCTCGCGCGTCGTTGCGGCGGGAACAGACGCCCTCTGCACCCAAGTCGCGGCCGCACTTCGCTGACCCGCACGGGTGCCGGCTCGCCGCAGGACGGACGGCGGTGTCAGACACCGCTCTCCGTCAAGAGGAAATGGTGTCGAGTGTGTGTCGATCGTTCCACACGCATCGACGCGAGCGTTGACCGGAAGTCCGCGCCCGAGACCCGTCGAGCGTGTCCCGTCACGACATGGCGCAAGGTCGCGACTTGACGGGAAACGGTGTCTGACACTGCGTTGACAAGAGTTGACGCGCGACAGTGACCCGCCGGTCTGACGGGCGCTGGCTAGGCTGAACTCGTGGCCCCCGACCGAGATGCAATCCTCAAGGCGCTCGAGCGCGTCATCGACCCGGAGCTCAAGCGCCCGGTCACCGATCTCGACATGGTGCGCGATGTCGCCGTCGCGCCGGACGGAGCCGTGGAGGTCGTCATCGCGCTGACCGTCGCCGGCTGTCCGCTCCGGTCGAGCTTCCAGGATCAGGTCGCTCAGCACGTCGGGGCGGTGTCGGGCGTCTCGAGCGTCGCGCTCCGGTTCGACGTGATGACGCCCGAGGAGAAGGCCGCGCTCGCGACGCGCCTCCGTGGCGGTCGACCCGAGCGCGAGATCCGGCTCGATCCGGGCACGCGTGTCGTCGCCGTTGCCTCTGGCAAGGGCGGCGTCGGAAAGTCGACCCTGACGGCGAACCTCGCGACGGCGCTCTCGGAGCGCGGCGAGCGCGTCGGCGTGCTCGACGCAGACGTCTACGGCTACTCGATCCCGCACGTGCTGGGCGTCACGCAGCGGCCCATCGTCGTCGACTCGCTCATCGTCCCGCCCGTCCGCGGCGACCTCAAGGTGATGTCGATCGGCCTCTTCGCCGAGGACAACGGCCCGATCATGTGGCGCGGGCCGATGCTCCACAAGGCACTGCAGCAGTTTCTCTCGGACGTCCACTGGGGGGAGCTGGACACACTTGTCGTCGACATGCCGCCAGGCACGGGTGACGTCGCGATCTCGATCGGCCAGCTTCTCCCGCGCGCGGAGGCGATCATCGTCACGACGCCGCAGCCGGCCGCGCAGCAGGTCGCGGTCCGTGCCGCCGTGATGGCGCAGAAGACCGGGATGCGCGTCGTGGGTGTCGTCGAGAACATGTCGTGGCTCGTCGGCACCGGGCAAGAGCTCTTCGGCAGCGGCGGCGGCGAGGCGCTCGCTGCGGAGATCGGCGCGCCGCTCCTCGCGCAGATTCCATTCGATCCCACGCTGCGCGAGGCGTCGGACGCGGGGCGACCGGTGCTCGAGTCTGCCCCTGACTCCGAGGCGAGCGCCGCGATCCGCACCCTCGCGGAGGCCGTCGTCGCAAGACGCGCCGGCGCCATCCGCAAGGCGCTCACTGTTCTGTAAGCCGCTCAACTCACCACCGGTGACCGGTGAGCTGCGGGTCGCGGCCGGAGGCCGGCTTTGCCGGCCGGGAGGCCCACGACGACTCTTCCGTGCCCCGACGCAGAAGAAGGGTGGCCCGCGGGGGAAACATGGTTTCCCCCACGTTATGCAGGGAAGGGAGCCCGAAGGCTCCCTTCCTGTGACGGCGAGCCCTGCGGCGGTGGGCCGGTGCCGTCCTGCACGTCCGCGCCGGGGGGAGGCGCGGCCATCCAGTCATATCCTCACAGATCTGTGTGAGGATCGGGTAATCGTACCCCTCTCTGCGGAGCCCGAAACCGGGTCAGTCGAACGTCGACCCTTTAGGGTCACCGCGTGATCCGAAGCGAGGCGCTCGAAACGCTCCGCGCCGGCGGCCTCTCGGAGGGAGACGCCGGGGTCGTCGTCGACCATCTCGCCGCAGCAGACGCTGCCGGTCGCCCGGGTCACGGCCTCTCCCGCGTCCCGTGGCTCGTCGGGCTGTTGGAGTCCACGTGCGACCCGGCCGCGCGCCCGGAACGGATCGAGCGGGCCGACGGATTCGAGCGCTGGGACGGCAAGCGGGCACTCGGCTACGTCACGCTCGCCGCCGTCTGCGACGGCATCCTCGCCGAGCCACCCGAGCGGGCGCGGCTCGTCGTCGCGGAGTCGTGCTTTCCGACGGGCGTGCTCGGCGCGTGGGCTCGGCGTCTCGCCGACGCAGGCCTCGTCGCGGTCGTCACCGCGACGTCGCCACGGCGCCTGCCGCATCCCGAGGGCGGTCCGCCGCTCACGGGGACGAACCCGATGGCGGTCGCCGTTCCCTCGTCGGACGGACGCCCGTTCGTCGCGGACGTCTCCATGGGTGCCGTGACGCACGGCGACGTCTTGCTCGGGAAGGCGCGTCCCGAGGACCTCGTGCCGTTCGGCGGCCCCCAGGCCCACAAGGCGTTTGCGCTTGCCGCCGCGGTCGAGCTGCTCGTCGGCGCGCTTGCCGGTCCGAACCACGGTGCGGTCGTCGTCGCAGCGCGCCCCGCGCACGACCCGGTTCCGGCCTTCCGCGCGCTGGCGGCCGGCCTCAGGCTGCCGGGCGACCTGCGCTGACCCGCGCTAGACGGCGACCGCCGGCAGCCCGGCGAGTGCCGTCGCAAGCTCATCCTCGTCGTACTCGAGGTCCTCGAGCTTGCCGGCGAAGTGGTCGATGTAGGCGCCCATGTCGAAGTGGCCGTGACCGCTCAGGTTGAAGAGGATCGTCTCCGCCACGCCTTCTTCCTTGCAGCGGAGCGCCTCGTCGATCGCCGCCTTCACGGCGTGATTCGCCTCGGGTGCGGGGAGGATCCCCTCCGCGCGCGCGAACCGGACACCGGCCTCGAACACGGCCGTCTGGTGGTACGCGCGCGCCTCGATCAGCCCGAGCTGGTGCAGATGGCTGACGAGCGGCGCCATCCCGTGATAGCGGAGTCCGCCCGCATGGAAGCCGGGCGGCACGAATGTCGAGCCGAGGGTGTGCATCTTCACGAGCGGCGTCAGGTGACCCGTGTCGCCGAAGTCGTAGGCGAGCTCGCCGCGCGTGAGGCTCGGGCAGGCGGCGGGCTCGACGGCGATAACGCGCACGCCGGCGCCGCCGCGGAGCTTCTCGCCGATGAACGGGAACACGAGCCCCGCGAAGTTCGAGCCGCCGCCCGTGCAGCCGATCAGGACGTCCGGGTAGGCGTCGGCGAGGCCCATCTGCGCGAGCGCCTCCTCGCCGATCACCGTCTGATGGAGGAGCACGTGGTTCAGGACGGAGCCGAGCGCGTACTTGGTGTCGTCGCGCTGCGCCGCCTGCTCGACTGCCTCCGAGATCGCCATCCCGAGGCTCCCGGTCGAGTCCGGATGCTCGGCGAGGATCGCCCGGCCAGAGGCCGTCTCCTCCGACGGGCTGGGGACGCACCGCGCGCCGAACACCTCCATCAGCGCGCGCCGGTACGGCTTCTGGTCGTACGAGACGCGCACCATGTAGACGTCGATCTCGAGCCCGAAGAGCGAGCCTGCGAAGGCGAGCGACGACCCCCACTGGCCAGCGCCCGTCTCGGTCGTGATCCGCTTGACGCCCTCGCGCGCGTTGTAGAACGCCTGTGCGACGGCAGTGTTCGGCTTGTGGCTCCCCGTCGGCGAGACGCCCTCGTACTTGTAGAAGATCCGCGCGGGGGTATCGAGGGCCTGCTCGAGCCGTCTCGCGCGGTAGAGCGGCGTCGGGCGCCACTGCCGGTAGACGGCCCGAACCTCCTCCGGGATCGCGATGCGCGCCTCGGACGAGACCTCCTGGAGGATCACCTCCATCGGAAAGAGCGGCGCGAGGTCGTCGGGCCCGACGGGCTGACCCGTACCGGGATGGAGCACGGGCGCGGGCGGCTCCGGAAGGTCGGCCACGACGTTGTACCACGCCTCCGGCAGCTTGCTCTCGTCCAGCGTGTACTTCACGGTCTCGCCCACGACGGCTCCTTCCGGTCGGTCTGCAGGGAGACTATGACCGCTCAGAGCTGGTCGTGGATCGAGACGA
Source organism: uncultured Actinomycetes bacterium (assembly GCA_963746445.1). GTDB lineage: Bacteria > Actinomycetota > Thermoleophilia > Gaiellales > Gaiellaceae > Gaiella. Next base: position 187,073 of record CAVVAW010000010.1, on the reverse strand, counting down.
GATCGTCGTCCTTCACCGCGTACTCGCCGAAGCTCTCCTGCAGCTCGATCGCCTTCCGCGCATGGTCGAGCGCGACGTCCGGACGACCGGCCCGCGCGTGCGCGCAGGCGAGGTTGTAGTGCGTCCCTGCGTGATCGGGCGTCTCGGCCAGATGCCGCTCGAGCACCTCGATCGCCTTGTCCCACTCCTCGTTCGGCCAGAACTGGAGCGCCTCGGCGGACCGCTCCCACGTCGACGGCGTAAACGCTTCGCCCGGCTTCGCGCCGACGACGAGGATCGTCGTGCCTTCCTCGCCCACCGCGCCTCGCTTCACCGCCGGGTCGGCGACGTGCACGAGCGTTCCGGCCGGGCCGTCGACCTCTTCGCCGTCCACCGTGAACGTCGCGCGTCCGGTCAACACGATGTAGAGCTCCTCGTGGGCCTGACCGCTCGCCTCCTCGTGCTCGCCGATGATCTGGCCGCCGTCCTCGGTCGCCGTCCACGCGTTGACGCCGAACGACGAGACCCCGAGCGTCCGCCGGATCGTGTGCCACCGGGCCTGGCCCGGGATCGGCGGGGTCGCCAGCTCCTCGAGTGTCGTTACGCCGTACCGCTCGCTCATGTCGCCTCCCGTAGTCGCTCGAGCACGACCGGGTCGATCGCGTCGTCGCCCTCTACCCGCTCCTCGAGATTCTCGACCCCTGCCCATGCGGCGAGGCTCGGATGTCCGGCCCGCGCGAGCCGCTCGGCGAGCTCGGCGCGGAGCGCGTCGTCGACGGGGATCCAGTCCTGCCGCGGCGTCGTGCCGAAGAGCAGGTCGTGGAGCCGGTGGATCCGCCGCAGCTCGACGAGGGGGTCCGGGTGGTCGTCGACGCGAAGGTCGACAAGCGTGTCCGAGAGGCTCGCGTAACCGCCGTCGCGCTCGACGACGAGCAGCGCCGCCGACTGCCGGCCGCGGCTGTCGCCGCCCGCCGCCTCGGCTGCGTCGAGACAGTCGAGGAGGCGCTCGGCGAGCGGGCGCCCGCCGGTCGCCTCGAAGGTCTCGGCGAGCGCGTCGACCGTGTCGCCGGAGACGAGGATGTTCCCCTGCGCGGCGTAGCCCGAGCCGGTGCGGCCGCCCGCCCACGCGTGGCACTCCTCGCCGGTGAACGTCGCCGCGCGACCCTCGCCGTCGACGATCCCGAGCTGTCGCAGCGCGCGGTCGCCGTCCGCGGCGGTGAGCCGCTCGACCACCTCCTCGGCCGAGTATCCTTCGCGCAGCAGCTCGAGCCCCTCGGGTCCGTAGCGGGGGTTGGCGTACGACTGCGTGGCGATCGCACCGATGTGCGGCGCCGCCCATGGCACGACCGAGCCCACGGCGAGGAACTTCGACTGCGTCGCGACTCCCCACTGGCCGGCGGCGAGGTCGCAGGCGCAGATCGAGTACGTGGCGACCGTCTCAGCCATAGGTCAGCTCGGGCAGGTCGAGGTCGAGGAGCGCCGGGTCGGAGACCAGGACGCACGCCACCTCCGGTCGCGCGAGGGCGCGTGCGACTCCCGCCGCGTCGCTCGCGCGGACGACCACCGGCACGCCGCCGGCGTGCGCGGAGCGGAGCGCCTCCACGTCCTCGACCCCGTCAAGGACGAGCGCATTCGCGACGTCGATCGAGCCTTCCAGCGCGATCGCGGGGACCCGACGCCCCGTCGCGCCGAACCAGCGCTCGGGCATCACAGGGTCAGGGTCTCGCCCGGGGCCGGGGCGAGCAGCTCCACGCCCGCCGAGAGCAGCGGGCGAAGGGCGTCCGGTGTGCCCGTCAGCAGCGGGAACGTCCCGTAGTGCGACGGGACGACGCGGCTCGCGCCGACGAGCTCGGCGGCGACGGCGGCCTCGTCGGGCCCCATGGTGTAGTGGTCGCCGATCGGCAGCACCGCGACGTCGGGCGCGTAGATGCGCTTGATCAGCGCCATGTCGCCGAACACGTTCGTGTCCCCGGCGAAGTAGACCGTAGGCCCACCCTCCTGGCGCAGGACGACGCCGGTCGACTCCCCGGTGTAGAGAATGGCGCCGTTGTGCCAGGTGCTGGACGAGTGATTCGCATCGGTGAGCGTCACGCGGACGCCGGCGAACGAGACGGTGCCCCCCTTGTTCGGCGACTGCCGGCTGTCCTCGGGAAGCCCCTCGTTCGTGGAGAGCCAGTCGCGCAGCTCGACCTGCGCCACGACGGGGCACTCGAACCGCTTCGAGATGGCGACGGCGTCGCCGACGTGGTCGCCGTGACCGTGGGTGACGATGACGAGGTCGCAGCGCTCGGGCTCCCGCTCCGCGTCCGGGCACTTCGGGTTCCCGTTCAGGAAAGGGTCGACGTACACGCGCGTACCGGTCTCCGTGTCCATCCGAAACGCGGCGTGGCCCAGCCAGGTGAGTGTGGTAGCCATGTCTCCGACCCTAGCGCGTGGGAAGCACCCTCCCGAGGACAGCAAGAACGATCAAGCGCCGCTCGCCCGGTGGCGTGCAGGCTGGCGACATGGCACTCCAGCTGATGGACACGTTCGCGACATTCGTCGACTCACTTGCGGAGAGCCTCGACGACCACGACGCGGCCGGCGAGGACCTCGCCGCACGCGCGTATCTGTCGCGTTTCCACTTCGACCGGGTCGTCACGAGCACCGCCGGCGAGACGCCGGCACGGTTGCGTCGGCGGGTGCTGCTCGAGCGGGCAGCGTTTCGTCTCGTCACGAGCGACTCGACCGTGCTCGAGGTCGCTCTCGAGGCGGGCTACGGCTCGAACGAGGCGTTCACCCGCGCATTTCGCCGTGCTTACGGTGTCGCACCCGCCGCCTGGCGGACCACGCCCGGCCAGATCCGGCTCGAGAGCGGAAACGGCGTCCACTTCCACCCACCGGGCGGCCTCCGGCTGCCCCCGAGAGACGAGGTGAGCTCCATGGACCTGATGACGAAGATGGTCGAGCACCATGTCTGGCTCGTCGGCGAGATCGTCGAGCGCGCCGCGACCCTTTCCGAGGAGAGCCTCGACGGGCCGATCGAGGTGTCGGTCGAGGGCGTCGACGACGATCCCACGCTGCGCTCGCTCCTCTCGCGGCTCGTCGGCCAGATGGACATGTGGAACGCGGCACTCGAGAGCCGCGCGTACGACTTCGGCGTCGAGCGCGACGAGAGCATCGCGTCGATCCGCGCGCGGCTGGGAACGGCCGGACCGGCTTTCGTGGCGCATGCCCGCGAGGTGATCGGCGCGAACCGACTCGACGAGACGTTCGTCGACGCGGTCTGCGAGCCGCCGGAGGTCTTCACCTACGGCGGCATGCTCGCGCACGTGCTCACCTTCGCGGCCCATCGCCGCACGCTCGCGATCGGCGCACTCCACTCCGCCGGGATCACCGACCTCGGTGCCGGCGACCCGATGCGCTGGGTCGCCGAACGGGCCGCATAGCGTCGATACACGGACGAGGGATCGCGCGTCGGTCCTCGGGGAGCCGATCTTCGGAGGGCGGACGTCGTGTCACCGGGCACGGCGGCAATCGAGAGGGGAATCAATGAAGAGCCGAAAGGGCATGGCTTTCGTCGTCGCCGCCTTCGTCGCGCTCGTCGGCGCAGCACAGAGCGCCGCGGGGCCGTCGACCGTCACGACCGGCTACACCGTCGGGTCCTTGGCAGTCCCCGGCGCGTCGACCGGTCTCGTGCTGAACGGCGACTCGGTCACGGTCACCGCTACCGGCACCGTCTGCCCGGGAACCGGGTCGTGCTTCGGGCCGGACGGGGACGCGTCGGCCGACACGACGCAGAGCGGCTTCGGCGGGTTCGTCGCCCCGGGAGCACCCGGTTGGGGACTCGTCGGCAGGGTCGGCTCCGGCCCGTGGGTGCAGGTCGGCAGCGGGCCGGCCACGCTCTCCGGGACGGGCGAGCTCGTCTTCGCCGTGAACGACGACCTGTTCTCGGACAACGCGGGCAGCTTCACGGTCACCGTGTCGTACGCGTGCTGGCCCGGCTGGGGCTACGGCGACGAGAACCACACGCACTGCGGCCCGCCCGGCCTCGCCGACAAGGACACGTCGGCGGCGGGACCTGCGCCGAACGTGAACGCGAACGGCCACGCCGAGGATGCGACGCCGGCGGAGCCCGGCGCGAACGGAAACGGCAAGGCGAAGGGCCACGCGAAGTAGCTCTCCGAAGACGGGGGAGCCCGGTCGCCGTGGCGCGGGCTCCCCGGATCGTGATCGGGCCTAGAAGGGCAGCGAGGCGGCGGCGTCGCTTGCGAGGTCGACGAGCGGCTGCACGAAGAAGAACGAGCCGATCGTGACGACGAGCGCGGCGCCGACCGCGGCATCCAGCAGGAGGTCGCGCGGTGGCGAGCCCCCGGCGGCGATGACGGCGCCCGTCGCCGGCGCTTCTCCCGAGCGCATGTAGAGCGACCGCACGACATTGAGGTAGTACGCGAGGGACAGCGCGGTCGCGAGCACGCCGATCACGACGAGCCACCACCAGCCGGCCTCGTAGATCGCGGAGAAGACGAACAGCTTGCCGAGGAAGCCGCCCGTCAGCGGGAAGCCGGCCATCGAGAGCATGAACCACCACATGCAGACGCCGATGAACGGCCGCTCCCAACCGAGGCCGGCGAGGTTGTCGAGCGTGACCGGGCGGCGCAGCTCGCGCTCCCGCGCGGCGACTACCGCGAACGCGCCGACGCTCGCCGCGGAGTAGGGGATCAGGTAGTAGAGGAGCGCCTCGGATCCGGCAGTCGAGTTTGCGGCGATCGCGATCAGCAGGAAGCCGGCGTGCGACACGGACGAATATGCGAGCAGCCGCTTCACGTCTCGCTGGGCGATCGCGGCGAAGTTGCCGATCGCGAGCGAGCAGACGGCGAGCACCGCGACCGCGACCGACCAGATCTCGGCCTGCTCCGGGAACGCCGTGACGAGAACCCGGAGCATGAGCACGAGGCCGGCGATCTTCGTCGCGGCGGACATGAAGGCCGTCACCGTGGTCGGCGCGCCCTGGTACACGTCCGGCGTCCACATGTGGAACGGCGCGGCGGAGACCTTGAACGCGAGCCCCGCGAGGATCATCGCCATCCCGGTCACGAAGAGCGGATCGTCGGCTCCCGTCGCCTCGCGGATCGCCGTGAACCCGAGCTCGCCGGTCGCACCGTAGACGAGCGCGCAGCCGAACAGCAGGATCCCCGAGCCGAAGCTCCCGATGATGAGGTACTTGAGGCCCGCCTCGAGCGACGCGCGCCGGTGCGTGTCGAGCGCGCACAGCACGTAGAGAGCGATCGAGAACCACTCGAGCGCCAGGAACATCGTCATCAGGTTCGCCGCGGAGACGAAGAAGACCATCCCGGCGCTCGCGGCGGCGAGGAGCGCGTAGTACTCGCCGACGTGCGAGCGGCGCCCGTCGCCCGCCGAGAGCAGCACGACCACGAGCCCGACGAGCGCGATCAGGATCGCCGCCAGCGCGCCGAGCCGGTCGCGGGTCATCGACTCGACCACGACCGCCGTCGGCTCGGGCGAGCGGTCGAAGACCCAGCCGGCCAGCACCGCGGACGCGCCGAAGCCCGCGACGGAGACGGAGATCGAGAACGCCCGCTCGGCCGCCCGCGGTACGAGCACGGCACCGAGCAGCGTCCCACCCGCGACCGCGAGCAGCGCGAGCGTGGGCGAGAGCGCCAGCCAGTCGACTGACGGGGTGTCGATCACGGCGCAAGCTCCTGTTGCGAGCCGATGAACGTGGTCGGCTGGTTCTCCGGGAACGAGCGCTCGGTGATCCCGGCCGGCCACGCGGTCAGCACCGCGAGGATCACGACGAGCGGAACGAGGAGGAAGAGCTCGCCGCTGACGAGGTCGCCCGCGTCGTCGCGCACTGCGCCGCCGCGCCGCTCGTGGAGGATGGCGGAGATGAGGCGCAGCGCGTAGAGCGCGGCGAGCACCATCGCGAGGACGCCGATCGCGGCGTACCCCCAGCCGCGGTCGAAGACGCCCGCGAGGATGGAGAACTCGCCCGCGAAGTTCGTCGACCCCGGCACGGCGAGGGTGAACATCCCGAGGACCAGCACGAGCGTCGCGAGAATCGGCCGCCCCTTCGCCATCCCGCCGAGCTTCGAGAACTCGCCGGTACCGGCGCGGGCCTCGATCATCCCGGCAAGGAGGAAGAAGCCCGCCGAGACGAGTCCGTGGTTGACCGAGTGCAGCACCGCGCCGTCGAGGCCTAGATCGTTGAACGCGAAGATGCCGAGCATGATCAGGCCCATCTGTCCCATCGACGAGTACGCGATCACGCCGCGGATGTCAGGCTGCCGGAACGCGAGCACCGAGCCGTAGGTCAGCGTTGCCGCGGCGAGCACGAGGACGAGCGTGCGGAAGTCCGCCACGGGCCCGGGGAAATGGGGCAAGACGATCCAGACGAACCCGAACACGGCGGTCTTCGACACGAGGCCGGAGAGGAGCGCGCTCACCTCGGGCGGCGCCTCGGTGTACGCGATCCGGAGCCAGCCGTGGAACGGCAGAATCGGGGCCCTCACGGCGAGCGCCACGAGGAAGCCGAGGAACACCCAGTCGTTCGTGCTCGTCCCGATCTCGGCGAGCGCGAACGTCCCCTGCGAGATCCCGAGCGCGACGACCGATGCGAGCATCAGGAGCGAGCCGGCCATCTCGTAGATGACGAAGGTGAGCGTCGCCTTGACGCGCTGCGGGCCGCCCCACACGCCGATGAGGACGAAGGCCGGGATCAGCAGTGCCTCGAAGAAGACGTAGAACACGATCAGGTCCTGCGCGGCGAACGCGCCGACGATCGAGCCGACGAGGAAGAGCAGCAGCCCGAAGTACGCTCGCGGATGCTCGCGCTCGGCCCAGGCGCCGTAACCGACGACACACGCCCCGACGACGATCGTGAGGCCGACGAGCCAGAACTGGAACCCGTACAGGCCGACGGAGTAGGAGATCCCGAGCTGGTCGAACCACTCGCGCGTCGTGCCGTACTGAGGCACATCGCTCGAGAAGTCGAAGTTGCGCGCGCTCCCGAGCCAGAGCCCGACCTCCGCCAGCGCGACGAGGAGCGCGAGGCCGCTCGTCGACTCGCGGGACAGCGGCAGCACCCAGACGAGGATCGCGCCGGCGAGCGGGACGACGATGAGCGCGGTCGTCAGCATCAGCGGACCACCAGGAAGACGAGCGTCAGGACGGCGACGGCGACGGTGAAGGCGAGCGCGTACGTCCGCAGGAGGCCGCTCTGGACGCTCGCGGTCGCCGCGGCACCGCGCACGGCGCCCTCGGCGACCTCGTCGAGACCGCCCTGGACGACCGGAGCCTCGACGCGGTCACGCAGGCGCATCGCGACGACCTGCGCCGGCCGCGAGACGGCGACGTCGTAGAGCTCGTCGAACCAGAGCTTGTGCTCCAGCGCGGTGCGCGCGAAGCCGTCGGGAACGAGCTCGCGGCCCGCCTGGAACGCGCGCCAGGCGAGGAAGATGCCGAGCGAGGCGAGCGAGACAGAGATGAGGCTCGAGAACCAGTCCTGGGCCGCCGTTGCCTGGACGAGCGGCGGGACGACGGGCTCGAGCCACTTCTCGAACGGCTCCCAGACCCCCGGGATGGCGAGGAGGCCGACGAACGTCGCGCCGAGCGCGAGAACGCCCACGGGAAGGAGCATCGACCGCGCGCCCTCGCCCGAATGCTCGCCGTGCGTGTGCGGCTGCGACGAGCTCGCTCGGCTGGCCGTGGAAGACGCGGAAGTAGAGGCGGAAGGTGTAGAGCCCGGTGAGCATCGCCCCGAGCAGGCCGCCGATGTAGAGGATCCACCCGAGCGCGCCGCCGTAGGCGAGCGCGGAGCTGATGATCGCGTCCTTCGACCAGAAGCCCGCGAAGATCGGGATGCCCGCGAGCGCGAGCGAGCCGATCAGGAACGTCCAGCGCGTGTACGGCATCGTCTTCGCGAGACCGCCCATCTTGCGGATGTCCTGTTCGCCGTCCAGATGGTGGATCACGAGCCCGGCGGTGAGAAAGAGCAGCGCCTTGAAGAACGCGTGCGTGACGAGGTGGAACATCGCGAACGGGTACGCGCCGATCCCTGCGCCGACGAACATGTAGCCGATCTGGCTCATGGTCGAGTACGCGATCACGCGCTTGATGTCCCACTGGACGAGCGCGATCACGCCGGCGACGAGGAGGGTGATCAGCCCGAGCACCGCCGCGACGTGCTGGATGTCGGGGGCTGCCTCGAAGATCAGGTGCGTGCGGCAGATGAGGTAGACGCCCGCCGTGACCATCGTCGCGGCGTGGATCAGGGCGGAGACGGGTGTCGGGCCTTCCATCGCGTCCGGGAGCCAGGTGTGGAGCGGTATCTGGGCCGACTTGGCGACCGCGCCCGCGAGCAGGCCGAGCGCGACCAGCGTCACCACCGTGTCCGAGAGCTCCCCGCTCTGCGCCGCGGCGAAGACGGTCGAGTAGTCGAGGCTGCCGACCTTCGCGATCGCGAGGAAGAGCGCGAGCGCCATCGCGGCGTCGCCGATCGTGTTGATCACGAACGCCTTCTTCGCGGCGTCGACCGCGCTCGAGCGGTCGTGGTAGAAGCCGATCAGGAGGTACGAGGCGAGCCCGACGAGCCCCCAGCCGACGAGCAGCAGCAGCAGGTTGCCGCCCATCACCAGCAGCAGCATCGAGAAGACGAAGAGCGACATGTAGGCGAAGTAGCGCCGCTCCTCGTCCTCGCCCTCCATGTAGCCGTTCGAGTAGAGGACGATCAGGCCGCCGATCCCGGTGACGACGAGCATCATCGTGATCGAAAGCGGGTCGACGAGCAGGTCGATGCTCGCCTTGAAGTCGCCCGCCGCGAGCCACGTCCACGCCGTCGTCGTCACCGCACGGTCCTCCGAGTCGCGACTCAGCGCATCGATGAACGCGACGACGGCGCCCGCGAAGCCGACGAAGACCGAGGCCGTCGAGAGGTGGCCTGCCTGCCGGCGCGTGATCCGGTTGCCCGCGAGCATGATCGCGAGGAAGCCGGCGAGCGGTGCGAGCAGGCAGACCCAGGCGCCGTTGACCACGAGTGCTAGCCCCTGAGCTCCGTCAGCGTGTCCACGTCGAGCGCGAGGCGGCGGCGCGCCATCGCGACGATCAGCCCGAGGCCGACGCACACCTCGGCGGCGGCGACGGCCATCACGGCGAGCGCGAAGATCTGGCCGTCCATCTCACCGAAGAGCCGCGAGAAGCCCACGAACGAGAGGTTCGCCGCGTTGAGCATGATCTCGAGCGAGAGCAGCACGATCAGCGGGCTGCGGCGCAGGAGCACGCCCGCGACGCCGATCGAGAACAGGATCGAGGAGATCGCGAGGTACCACGGGATCCCCGGGCCCATCACGGCGCGTCGTCCTCCTCGGCCGCCGACCGCATCCCGAGGACGACACCGCCGACCGCCGCGATGAGCAGCACGATGGAGGTGATCTCGAATGCGAGCAGATGGTCGGTCAGGAAGACGCGGCCGACCTCGGCGGGCGAGCCGAAGGCGCCTGTGACCGACGCCTCGTCGGAGAGGCGGTCGCCCGCGTTGAGCATGAGCGCCACGAAGACGACCGCGAGGAGCGAGGCTGCCGCGATCACGGATGCCGTCTGGATGAGGCGCGTCCCGCCGGCCCACGGAGCGTCTGCGCGGCCGCCGAGGTACGCGATCACGAAGAGGAACATGACCATCACCGCGCCGGCGTAGACGAGGATCTGCGCGGCCGCCACGAACTCCCCGGACGCGAGCAGGAAGAGCACCGCGAGCGACGCGAGGTTGCCGATCAGCGAGAGCGCGGACGAGAACGGGTTCGCCGCGGTGATCACCCGGAGCCCGGTGGCGACGCACGCTCCCGCGGCCAGGAGCCAGATGACCCAGACGAGGAAGTTGCCCATCAGGACGACGTCTTGTAGGCGGGGATCGGTGTGTCGTAGAGGTCGGCATCCTGCACCGGGATCCGCTTGATCGGTTCGGCGAGGAGCATGTCCTTGGTGTAGATCAGGTCGTCGCGCGAGTACTCGGACAGCTCGAACTCGTTGCCGAGCGTGATCGCGTCGAACGGGCAGGCGAGCTCGCAGTAGCCGCAGAAGATGCAGCGCGAGAGGTTGATCTCGTAGATGCGCGCGTACCGCTCGCCCGCGGAGACGCGGTGCTCGGCGGTGTTCTCGGCGGCGACGACACGGATGCAGTCGGACGGGCAGGCGGCCGCGCAGAGCGAGCAGCCGACGCACTTCTCGAGCCCGTTCGCGTGTCGGTGGAGCCGGTGGCGTCCGCGGAAGCGCGGATAGACGGGCCGCTTGTACTCCGGGTACTGCTGCGTGATCGGCTGCTTGAAGATGTGCTTGAAGGTGACGCCGAAGCCCTTGAGTGTCCCGAACGGCTGCATGTCAGCGCGTCACCCTAACCATCTAGATCCAGACCACCAGGATGGCGGTCACGACCGCGTTCACGGTCGCGATGGGGAGCAGGACCTTCCAGCCGAAGCGCATCAGCTGGTCGTAGCGGAGCCGCGGCAGCGTCGTCCGCATCCAGATGAAGACGAAGATGATGACGGCGAGCTTGATGATGAACCAGACCGGACCGGGGAGCCAGGGCCCATGCCAGCCGCCGAGGAACAGCGTCACGGCGAGCCCGGAGAGCGTGATCAGGTTGATGTACTCGGACATCGAGTAGAGCCCGAAGCGCATGCCTCCGTACTCGGTGTGGTACCCGGCGACGAGCTCCTGCTCCGCCTCGGGCAGGTCGAACGGCGCGCGTGCGGTCTCGGCCGTGCCCGCGAGGATGAAGATCACGAAACCGACGATCTGCGGGATCACGTACCAGATGTCGGCGCCTTGCGCGGCGACGATGTCGACGAGCGAGAGCGACTTGGCCATGATCACGACCCCGAGCACGGAGAGCGCGAGCGACACCTCGTACGACACGAGCTGTGCGCACGTCCGCATCGAGCCGAGCAACGCGAACTTCGAGTCGGACGCCCAGCCTCCGATGATGAACCCGTAGATCCCGATCGAGCCGATCGCGAAGATCAGGAGCAGCGAGATCGACACGTCGGCGACGTAGCCGGTCACCTCGTACCCGCCGATCGTCCACCCGGGGCCCCAAGGGATCACCGAGAACGTGGTGAGCGCCGTGAAGGCTGCGAGGAACGGACCGAGGATGTAGAGCACGTCGATCGCCGCGGCCGGGAAGAAGCTCTCCTTGCGGATCAGCTTGACGAGGTCCGCGATCGGCTGCAGCGTCCCGAACGGCCCGACGCGGTTCGGTCCGTAGCGAAGCTGCATCCGCCCCATGACCTTGCGCTCGATCAGCGTCAGGTAAGCGAAGCCGAAGAGCACGAGGTTGATGACGATCGCCGCCTTGATGAGCGAGATCCACCACGGCTCGCCGCTCGAGCCACTCGCGAGGACGAGCCAGCTCATGCCCGCTCCCGACGCCGGCGCCTCCGCCCATTGGAGCCTCCATCGAGCCTACGGCTCATGCCTTGACGACCTCGACCTCGGCGTGGAGGTCGGCCGCGTGCTCGTCGGCGACGCGAGCGACGCCCTCCACGAGCTTGCGGTCGACGCGGGCACGCAGCTCGACGGAGGTGCCGTTCGAGCGAACCGTGACGACGTCTCCGGTCGAGATGCCGCGCCGGCCGGCGTCACCACTCGAGAGAGCGATCTCCTCCTCGGGGCGCTGGAATTGCAGCTCGGCGACCCGTTCCACCTGGTGCCCGGAGAAGAGCGGCGTGTATCGGAGCAAGCGGAGCGTGCCGACGAAATGGCCCTCCGCACGCTGGGCCGCCTCCGCGCCGGGTGCACGGGAGGGCTCGGGCGCCACGTACGCCGCGCGCGCGGGGAGCGCGGCGTGCTCGCCCAGCTGCTCGAGGCGCAGTCCCCCGTAGATCCGCTCGGAAAGCTCCTCGAAGACAACGGCGGCGTGGGGCGAGAGCTCGGCGTCGAAGCGCGCTGCGAGCTTCGAGAGCCACGCGAGCTCGTCGGGCACGGGCGAGATCACCGTGCGCCGGAGTCGCTGCAGGCGCCCCTCGAGGTTCATCGAGGTTCCCTCCCGCTCGAGCGAGGCGGTCGCAGGGAGGACGAGGTCGGCCCAGCCGACCGCGAGCGAGTGGAACATCGTGATCGCGATCACCGCCTCGGCCTGCTCCGCGAGCGCCCGGACATCCGGCGATCCGGCCGCCTCGTCGCCGGAGACGACGAGCAGGCCGATCGGCGCCGGATCCGACTCGTCGCCGTCCGCGGCGGCGGCCCACGCCTCCGAGACGCCGCGCGGATTCGGGGTGGCGGGCAGATGAAATGCGGCGCACCCGGGCTTGCCGTCGAATCCGAGCTCGTGGGCCGCCTCGGCCAGCCGTGCGCCGCCGCCCCCGCCGGGGCCTGACCAGACGAGCACGGCGCGCTCCGACGTGCGGAGCCGCTTGCCGAGGTCGTGTGCCGGGTCTGTGAGCTCCCGCAGCGCGTCGGCCGCGCCGCCGACTGGCGCAGGCACCGACCCGCGCGCGCCGACCGTCACGATCTCGGCGCCTCCGCGCCGCGCCTTCCTGAGCCAGAGGTCGACGGCGGGTGCGCGATCGACGACGTCGTCGTCGCCGACGATGACGACGAGCTCGGCGTCGCCGATCGTCGAGAGGGGCGCCCGGAAGGCGTCGAGCGCGGCAGACGTCGACTCGTCGAGCACCGCGGAGTGCGCGCCGAGACCGCGCCGCAGCAGCACGCCGAGGCCGTAGGCGATCTCGTTGGTCTCCGAGCCGGAGAGCGCCGTCACGATCGTTCCCCGCGCGCCGCGGAGCAGTTCCTCGGCGCGGTCGAGCGCGGCATCCCAGGCGACCGGCTCGAGCCCGAGCGGCCCCCGCTGGAGCGGTTCGCCGACGCGGTCCTCGGCGCGGAGGTGCGGGTACGTGAAGCGGCCCTTGTCGCAGAGCCAGCCGCCGTCGATCTCCGGATGGTTGCGTGACTGGACGCGCTTGACCGCGCCTTCGCGCGTCGTCGCCCGGATGTTGCAGCCGGCGGGGCAGAGACCGCACACGGTCGGCACGTCCTGGATCTCCCACGGTCGCGCCTCGAACCGGTACTGCGTCGAGGTCAGCGCGCCGACCGGGCAGAGCTCGATCACGTTGCCGGAGAACGGCGCGCGGTACGGATCCTCGCCGAACGTCGCGATCTCGGAGTACGCGCCGCGGTTCCGGGCGATCAGCTGGTCGTCCTCGGCGACGTCGCTCGAGAACCGTGTGCACCGGTAGCAGAGGATGCACCGCTCGCGGTCGAGCGCGATCAGCGGCGAGACCGGGATCGGCTTGTCGAACGTCAACTTCGCGAACGTCATGCGCGTCGAGCCGGGCCCGTAGCGGAACGTCAGATCCTGCAGCGGGCACTCGCCGCCCTTGTCGCAGACCGGGCAGTCGAGCGGGTGGTTCACCAGGATGAACTCGAGCGTCCCGTGCTGCCCCTCGGCCGCCCGCTTCGACGTCGCGGCGGTGCGGACGACCATGCCGTCCTGCGCGGTGAGCGTGCAGCCGGCCTGGAGCTTCGGGAGCCCTTCGACCTCGACGAGGCACATCCGGCACGCGCCGACGGCCGGGCCGAGCCGTGGCTCGTAGCAGAAGACCGGGATCTCGATTCCCGCCGCCTCCGCCGTCTCCACGAGACCGGTGCCCTTCGCGACCTCGATCTCGCGATCGTCGATGGTGACCTTGACGCCGTCGCTCATGCGACCACCTCGAGCGGGCGGTGGATCTCGTGCGGGCCGACGTGGGCCTCGTGCACGTCGGTCGGCGCGACGATGCCGTCGAGCGACGAGGCGCCGTGGAAGGGGCAGCTGGCCTCCTCGATGTGTTGGAGGAACTCCTCGCGGAACTTCGCGACGTAGCTCGCGACGGCGATCGCGTCCGAGTCTCCGAGCGGGCACAGGCAGGTTCCGTTGATGCGGTCGCCGACATCCAGCAGCAGGTCGAGGTCGGCGTGCGTTCCGCGACCCGACTCGATCTTCTGGAGGATGTGGGTCAGCCAGCGGGTGCCCACGCGGCACGGCGTGCACTTGCCGCACGACTCGTGCTCGTAGAACTGGGAGACGCGGACACCGAGCTGCACCATGCAGCAGCGGTCGTCGAGGACGATGACGGCGGCCGATCCGATCGCGCTGCCGGCCTTGGACAGCGAGTCGAAGTCGAGGGTCACCTTCTCGGCCTCGGACGCGGTCAGGATCGGCGTCGACGATCCGCCGGGAATCACGGCCTTGAGCGTGCGCCCGTCGGCGATCCCGCCACCGACCTCGTGGATCAGGTCGCGGAGCGGGTAGCCGTGGGGCAGCTCGTAGTTGCCCGGTCGCACGACGTTGCCGGAGAGGGAGAAGACCCGCGTGCCGGTCGAGTCCTCGACACCGAGCTTGGCGTACTCCGCACCGCCCATCTCGATGATGGGCGTCACGGTCGTGATCGACTCGACGTTGTTGACCGCGGTCGGCGAGGCGTAGAGACCAGCGATCGCGGGGAACGGCGGCTTCGTCCGCGGCTGGCCGCGACGGCCCTCGAGGGACTCGAGCAGCGCGGTCTCCTCGCCGCAGATGTAGGCGCCGGCACCTCGGTGGAGGACGATCGTCACGCCGCCGAGCAGCTTCGCCTCGCGCAGCTGCTCGAGCGCCGAGACGAGGATCTCCCATTCGTGCTCGTACTCGCCTCGGATGTAGACGAACACGTGCTGCGACTCGATGCCGCGTGCTGCGATCAGGCAGCCCTCGAGGAAGCGGAACGGGACGCGGAGCATGATCTCGCGGTCCTTGAACGTGCCGGGCTCGGACTCGTCCGCGTTGACGACGAGGTAGTGGGGCCGCGGGTTCTGATCGGGCTTCGGGACGAAGCTCCATTTGCGGCCCGTCGGGAAGAACGCGCCGCCACGGCCGCGCAAGCTCGACGCGTCGAGCTCGGCGATGATCTGCTCCGGCGTCATCTCCCGCGCGCGGCGCAGAGCGGTCAACCCGCCGACCGCCTCGTACGCCGCGAGGTCGGTGATCGCGCCGCCGTCGGTTCCGGCGAAGACAACCTCGGGGGCCGAGCTCACTCGCCGAGCTCCTTCACGATGCGAGGCACGTCACGCGCGGCGACGTGCAAGTGATGCCTGTTGTCCACAGCGACGACGGTTGCCCAGCCGCAGCCGCCGAGGCACTCCACGGCGCGGAGCGTGACGTTGCCGTCCTCGGTCGTCTCGCCGACGCCGATCCCGAGCTCGCGCTCGAGCGCCTCCAGCACCTGTTGCGCGCCGGAGACGGCGCACGAGACGTTCGTGCAGACCTCGACCGAGTGCCGGCCGACGGGCTCCGTGTGGAACATGTCGTAGAAGGAGGCGATCGAGAGGCAGTACGCGGGCGTGAGATCGAGAGCCTCCGCGACCTCCCGCAGCGCTGCCTCGGGCAGCCATCCGTCGTGTCGGTCCTGCGCGAGCTGGAGCGCCGGCAGCACCGCGGACAGCGGGTCCGGGTACCGCGCGCGCATCTCCTGCACCTCGTCGTAGAAGGTCTGACTCAACGGTCGACGTCTCCCATGACGGGATCCAGCGATGCCGCGACGGCGATCAGGTCGGCGATCGCGGTGCCGCGCACGCACGTCGCGGTCGCCTGTAGGGCCGCGAGGCTCGGCGCCCGGAACTTCACCCGCCACGGCTTCGGGCCGCCGTCCGAGACGAGGTAGCAGCCGCATTCGCCGCGTGCGGACTCGACCGCGACATAGACCTGGCCCTCGGGGACGAGGTATCCCTCGGTGACGATCTTGAAGTGGTGGATGAGCGACTCCATCGAGGTGTGGAGCTCCTCGCGCGGCGGCAGCACGACCTTGCGGTCGTCCGCGATCCACGGCTGCCCGCGCAGCTCCTCGAGCCGCGTGACGCACTGGGAGACGATGCGCGCCGACGCGCGCATCTCGTCCATGTGAACCTTGTAGCGGTCGTACACGTCGCCGTTCGGATAGACAGGCACGTCGAAGTCGACCTCGTCGTAGGCGAGGTACGGCTCGGCTTTCCGCAGGTCCCAGTCGACGCCGGACCCGCGCAGCATCGGGCCCGACTGGGCGAGCGCGAGCGCGTCCGCGGCGGAAAGGAGCCCGATTCCCTTCGTGCGCTCGAGCCAGATCTTGTTGCGGTCGAGCAGCGCCTCGTAGTCGTTCACCGCCTGCGGCATGTGCCGCGCGAACTCGCGCGCCTGCTCGTAGAAGCCTTCCGGGATGTCCTCGGCGAGCCCGCCGACCTGGAAGTAGCGGGTGTGCATGCGGACGCCGGTGACCATCTCGAAGAGGTCGAGCACCATGTCCCGCTCGCGGAACGCGTACCAGAACATCGAGATCGCGCCCATCTCGAGCGCGGACGTGCCGAGCCAGACGAGGTGCGAGTGGATCCGGTTGAGCTCGGAGAGGCACATCCGCATCCAGGTCGCCTTCTCGGGCGTCTCCAGGCCGAGCAGCTTCTCTATCGCGAGCACGAAGACGAGCTCGTTCGCCTGGAAGGAGAGGTAGTCGATCCGCTCCGGATACGTGATGCCCTTCCAGTACGTCTTGTGCTCCATCGTCTTCTCGAAGCCCGTGTGCAGGTACCCGATCACCGCCTCGATCCCGGCGACGTGCTCGCCGTCGAGCTGGACGATCAGGCGGAGGACGCCGTGCGTCGACGGATGGTTCGGCCCGAAGTTGACGGTGAGGATGTCGTCGAGGTCGTGCGCGGCGGGGTCGACGTCCAGGATCGTCGGGCACCGCTCGGGGATCCTCGTCCCCTCGTAGATCCGCGTCGTCGGGACGACCGCCATCAGGCCTCCCCCGAGAACCGGACGGGCTCGCCGCCCAACGGGTAGTCCTTGCGCAGCGGGTGCCCCTCCCAGTCCTCGGGCATCAGGATCCGGACGAGGTACGGGTGCCCGCGGAACACGATCCCGAAGAGGTCGTAGGCCTCGCGCTCGTTCCAGTCCGCGGCGGGCCAGACACCGATCACGGAGTCGATCTCCTCGCCGTCGTCGAGCCGCGCCTCGACGCGAAGGCGCGCGGGGTCGTCGGACACGCGCAGCAGGTGGTACACGACCGCGAAGCGCTTCTCCTTCGCCGCCGGAACGCGCTCGAAGCCCTGCGATCCGGGCGCGTGGATGTCGCGTCCCGCCGGGGTGCCGATGTACCCCGCCACCTGCTTCGCGCCCCAGCCGAGGTAGTCGACCCCCGCAACGTCGACGAGGACGTTGTAGCCCTCAGCGTCACGGAGGTGGGTGCACGCCTCCACGATCCTGGCGGGATCGACCACGAGCGTCGTCTCGCCGTGCGCCTCGACCGTCTCGACGACGCCGGGGACGCCGGCCGGGCTCACTCGGCCACTCCGCGGATCTCGTAGGCGGGCGGCACGCCGGCGCGGATCTTCTCGTGCAGGCGCACGATCCCCTCCATCAGCGCTTCCGGCCGCGGTGGGCAGCCGGGCACGTGGATGTCGACCGGGAAGATCTTGTCGACGCCCTGGAGCACGGTGTAGTTGTTGAACATCCCGCCCGACGATGCGCAGGCACCCATCGCGATCACCCACTTGGGCTCGAGCATCTGGTCGTAGACCTGGCGCGCCGGGGCGGCCATCTTGTGGGTCATCCGGCCGGAGATGATGAGGAGGTCGGCCTGGCGCGGCGACGAGCTGAAACGCTCCATCCCGAAGCGCGCGATGTCGTAGCGCGACGAGACGATCGACATCATCTCGATCGCGCAGCAGGCAAGGCCGAACGTGTCCGGCCACATCGAGCCCGTCTGCGCCCACGCGACTGCCTTCTCGATGGTCGTCGTCATGAGCGCGTCCTCGATCGACTCGAGCTCTTGCTCGAAGACGCCGGGACCTCGCTCGGGCCAGAGGATTCGCTCCGACTTGAGGCCCGCCTTCGCGGCCGGCCGGTCGGACACGAGCGGCAGCCTGCGGCCTAGTGCCACTCGAGCGCTCCCTTGCGCCAGATGTAGACGTAGGCGACGCCGAGGATGGCGACGAAGACGAGGAACTCGGCCAGGCCGAACCAGCCGAGCAGGTCGAGCTGCACGGCGAGCGGGTACAGGAACACGATCTCGATGTCGAACAGGATGAAGAGCATCGCCGTGAGGTAGAAGCTCACGGTGAAGCGGCGCTGCTGCCCCGGCGCCTCCTTCGAGACGCCCGACTCGAAGGGGAGCATGCGCTGCTTCGTGCGCGAGGTCGGCCGCGTCGAGAAGACAAACGAGCCGACGATCATCGTCGCCGGGATCGCGGCGGCGAGGAGGGCGTAGATGAGAAACGGAAGCCAGTCGGACAGCACGCTTTCCTCGATCCCTGCCGGGGTCGCCCGCGAAACCTACCACTCTGCTCCACGCTCACGAGATCGAACGAGAACCCGCTCCAGGCGGTCGATTTCGGTGTCACAAAGTCCGGCGGCTCGCGCGCTCCGGCCGCTCGGGTACCATCAGGACATGGAGATCGCCGAGCGCCCCACCGAGACGCTGATCGACCTGACGCCGCTTGCCGCGGAGAAGGTCAAAGAGCTGATGGCGGCCGAGCCCGACGCCGAGAGCCTCGTCTTGCGCGTCGCAATCCAGGGCGGGGGTTGCTCCGGCTTCCAGTACGGGCTCGGCTTCGACTCCGGCGCGGCAGAGGGCGACCACGAGCTCGTGCTCGAGGGCGTGCGCGTCGTCGTCGACCCCTTCAGCGCCCCGTACCTCCAGGGCGCGAAGATCGACTATCTGAACGGCATCCAGGAGTCCGGGTTCAAGGTCGACAACCCGAACGCGGTCTCCTCCTGCGGCTGCGGCCATTCGTTCCAGGTCGAGGAGGGCGAGGAGCTCCCCGAGGGAACGGAGATGGGCGGCTGCGGGTCAGGCTGTAGCCACTAGCGACCGTGAGGTTGTCGGGCACTTCGCTCCGCGAAGTGCCTAGATTCTCCGCGTGAGCGAGCCACTTCGCGTTGCCGTCGTCGGCGCCGGCCCGGCCGGGTTCTATGCTGCGGGGGCGCTCCTTGCGAGCGAGGACCCCGTCGTCGAGGTCGATCTCGTCGACCGACTGCCGACGCCGTGGGGGCTCGTGCGCCTCGGCGTCGCGCCCGACCACCCGAACATCAAGGCGGTGTCGCGGGCGTTCGAGAAGATCGCCGTCCACCCGGGGTTCCGGTTCCTTGGCAACGTCGAGGTCGGCCGGGACGTGACGCACGCCGAGCTCGCAGATCTGTACGGCGCCGTGGTGTACGCGTTCGGCGCGCAGACCGACCGTCGCCTCGGGATACCGGGTGAGGACCTGCCGGGCTCCTGGCCCGCGACGGCGTTCGTGGCCTGGTACAACGGCCACCCCGATTTCCAGGACCTCGAGTTCGACCTCTCGCACGAGCGAGCGGTGGTGATCGGGAACGGCAACGTCGCGCTCGACGTTGCGCGCATGCTCGCGTTGACGCCGCAGGAGCTCCAGCCGACCGACACGACGGACGAGGCGATCGAGGCGATCAACGCTGCGGCCGTCCGCGAGATCGTCGTGGTGGGCCGGCGTGGGCCCGTTCAAGCCGCCTGGACCCCCGTCGAGGTGGGCGAGCTCGGCGACCTCGGCGGGGCCGACATCCTCGTCGATCCAGCCGAGCTCGAGCTCGACCCGGCGAGCGAGGTCGAGCTCGAGGCGGCGCCGCAGACCGTGAAGCGGAACGTCGAGCATCTTCGCTCGTACGCCGCTCGTGCACCCGAGGGGAGGCCGCGCGCGATCCGGCTCCGGTTCCTGCGGTCACCGGTTGCGATCCTCGGCGAGGAGAAGGTCGAGGCGATCGAGCTCGTCCGAAACGAGCTCGTCGATGGGCGCGCGGTCGCGACCGACGATCGTGAAGTGATCGAGTGCGGGATCGTCTTCCGCAGCGTCGGCTACCGCGGGATCCCGCTACCGGGTGTCCCCTTCGATGAGGGCTCGTGCACGGTGCCGAACGACGGGGGCCGCGTCCGCGACGCGACCGGCGCGGCAGTGCCGGGGGCGTACTGCGCGGGCTGGATCAAGCGCGGCCCGACCGGGGTCATCGGCACGAACAAGAAGGACGCAACCGAGACCGTCGAGCTCCTGCTCGAGGACGCGCGCGGCGGCAGGCTCGGTCGCGGCGAGCCGGCGGCGGCGATGGACGAGGTCCTGGAGGAGCGTGGCGTCGCGGTCGTCACCCAGACGGGATGGCAGGCGATCGATACCGCCGAGCGGGCGGCCGGCGAGCTGCAGGGACGCCCGCGGGTGAAGCTCGCGGAGTGGGACGCGCTGCTCGATGCCGCCGGCCACAAGCCGGCCTCGCACTGAGGCCGCAGCGCGGTGTCAGACACCGTTGTCTGTCAAGGGGAAGTGGTGTCGACTTCGTACCGATCGTTCCACAAGCCCGACGCGGCTCAGGCACGGGGCTCGGTCGAATCGGCCGCCGAGCCTGACGTGGCGTTTTCCGCGCACTTGACAGAAATCGGTGTCTGACACTGGCGTTTCCCGCCTCGGGCTAGACTCGTGACGTGAGTGGCGCAGCGGAACGCCAGGAGCTGTGGGGCGGCGAGACCGCCAAGGCCGTCGCGAACTTCCCCGTCTCCGGTGAGCCGATTCCCGTCGCCGTCGCGCACTGGCTCGGCCGGATCAAGGCCGCCGCGGCGCGTGCGAACGCGGACCTCGGTCTCCTCGACCCTGACCTCGCACACCGCGTCGCAGCCGCGGGCGATCGCATCGCCGCCGGCGAGCTCGACGACCAGTTCCCGATCGACGTCTTCCAGACCGGCTCCGGAACGAGCTCGAACATGAACGCCAACGAGGTCATCGCGACCCTCGCGGGCGACGACGTGCACCCGAACGACCACGTCAACATGGGTCAGTCGTCGAACGACGTGTTCCCGTCCGCAGTGCACCTCGCTGCGCTCGACCGGGCCGTGAACGACCTGCTGCCGGCGCTCGAGCTGCTCGCGCACGCGCTCGAGGGCAAGGCGAAGGAGTTCGACGGGATCGTCAAATCCGGGCGGACGCACATGATGGACGCCGTGCCCGTGACGCTCGGGCAGGAGTTCGCCGGGTACGGCGCGCAGGTGCGACAGGGCATCGCGCGCGTCGAGGACGCCCTTCCTCGCCTCGGCCAGATCCCGCTCGGCGGCACCGCCACCGGCACCGGCCTCAACACGCATCCCGAATTCGCCGAGAAGGTGCGTGCGCTCCTCCACGCCGACACCGGCCTTCCGGTCTTGCCTCCGGCGGATCCGTTCGAGTCGCAGGCGGCTCGCGACGGCCTCGTCGAGGCGTCCGGCGCGCTCAAGGTCGTCGCCGTGTCGCTGACGAAGATCGCCAACGATCTGCGGCTGATGGGCTCCGGACCGCGCGCCGGGCTCGCCGAGCTCTTCCTCCCCGAGCTGCAGAAGGGCTCGTCGATCATGCCCGGGAAGGTCAACCCGGTGATCCCGGAGGTCGTGACCCAGGTCGCCGCGCAGGTGATCGGCAACGACACGGCGATCACGATCGGAGGCATGAGCGGCCAGTTCGAGCTGAACGTCTACGTTCCGCTCATCGCGCGGAACCTGCTCCAGTCGATCGGTCTCCTCGCGAGCGCCTCGCGCCTGCTCGCGGACAAGTGCGTCTCGGGAATCGAGGCGAACCGCGAACGGAACGAGGAGTACGCCGAAGGGACGCTGAGCGCCGCCACCGCGCTCAACCCGTACATCGGCTACGACAAGGCAGCGGAGATCGTCAAGGAAGCCGCCTCGTCGGGCCGCTCGCTACGCGAGGTCGCGCGCGAGGCCGGCGTGGAGGAGAGCGTCCTCGACGAGGCGCTCGACTACCACGCGATGGCCAGGCCGCACGGCTGACGGTTCGCCGCGTACTGCCCGATCTGACATTCCACCGATCGAGGGAAATCGCGTTTTCCTATTTGCGCTTCGTCGCGTGCCGTCGGTAGGGTCTCGCCGCGCGGCGCCGTACGCCGCGATGAGGGTCACCATCCACAAGGGGAGAAACATGAGGAAGAAGTTCCTCGCGCTCCTGACCGGGGCGCTCGTTCTCGTCCTGTCCGCCGGGGTCGGCCTGTCGGTCGCCGGCACGCAGGCGAGCGGAGTCGATCCCGCCACCTTCGGCGGGACGGACAATCTCTCGCATCCGCTGGGAGAGAAGCAGGCGGCGCTCAAGCAGGTAGCGCTCGAGAAAGTCGCCAAGGGTGAGATCCCCAAGGGCACCAAGGTGGGGCAGGTCGCGAAGGGTCAGTACGTCCAGCTCGCCCGCGAGGGCGAGGACTCGATCCTGACCGTCCTCGGGGAGTTCGGGAACGACATCCATTCGAGCTACGGCGGCACGATCGGCCCGGTTCACAACCAGATCGCGGCTCCCAACCGAGCGATCGACAACACGACGATCTGGGCGCCCGACTTCAGCCAGTCCTATTACACGGATCTTCTGTTCGATGACTCCGCGGGCGCGAACTCGATGCGCAAGTTCTACGAGGAGCAGTCGTCGAACCGCTACACGGTCAACGGCGAGGTGACGGGCTGGGGGAAAGTCCAGTACAACGAGGCCCGATACGGCAACAACGCGTGTGGTGGCATCGTGTGCTCTACCGTCTGGCGGTTCGTCAACGAGTCGGCCGATGCGTGGGCTGCGACCATGTCGACGGCGGATCTCAACGCGAAGCTGGCCAAGTACGACGTTTGGGATCGCTACGACTACAACGGCAACGGCAACTTCGACGAGCCCGATGGCTACATCGACCATTTCCAGTCGATCCACGCGGGCGTCGGCGAGGAGACCGGCGGCGGCGCACAGGGCGCCGACGCGATCTGGAGTCACCGCTGGTACGCGTACTATCCGGGATCCCCGGTGGGGCCTGATGGTGCTGGGCCGCACGGGCTCCAGGGCGTGCGGATCGGGAATTCGAACTACTGGATCGGCGACTACACGATCGAGCCAGAGAACGGCGGTGTCGGGGTGTTCTCGCACGAGTTCGCCCACGACCTCGGCCTTCCGGACGAGTACGACACGTCGGGCAACACGGGCGGGGCCGAGAACGGCACGGGCTTCTGGACGCTGATGTCGCAGGGCTCGTACGGCAACAACGGCATCGCGGCCGAGGGCATCGGCGACCGGCCGTTCCACATGAACGCGTGGGACAAGCTCCAGCTCGGCTGGCTCGACTACAACCTCCTCCGCCCCGGCGACAAGAAGGCGTCGTTCAAGCTCGGTCCCGCGGAGGCGACGACCAAGCAGGATCAGGCGGTCGTCGTCGTGCTGCCGGAGAAGCCGGTCGACTTCGAGCTCGGCCAGCCGTATGCAGGCTCGAAGTTCTACTACTCGGGCACCGGGAACAACTTCACGACGGAGATGACGAAGTCCGTGACGTTGCCGGCAGGGGCGACGCTGACGGCGCAGGTGCGCTACAACATCGAGACGGACTTCGACTACGCGTACGTGACCGTGGACGGCAACCCTGTCGCCACCAACCTCGGCACGGGGATCACGGGTACGGCGCCGGACTGGGTCCCGCTGACGGCCAATCTGCCTTCCGGCACCCACACGATCGGGTTCCGGTACGTGACCGACCCGGCCCAGGAGGGCCAGCCGGGTGCCTCCGGCGTACCAGGGTTCCAAGTCGACGACATCGCGGTCTCGGGACAACCGTTGGACGGTGCCGAGACGGACGCCGGCTGGACGTTCACCCCGGCGGAGGGCGGCTTCCAGGCCACGGAGTCGTCGGTGACGCGGTACTTCTTCAACGCGTACGTCGGCGAAAACAGGCAGTACCTCGGCTATGACGCCGGTCTCCGGACCGGGCCGTACAACTTCGGCGGCACGATCGGGCCGAACTGGGCCGAGCGGTTCCCGCTGCAGGACGGCCTGCTCGTCTGGTACTGGGACAACTCGTTCGGCGACAACAACGTCGGCGACCACCCGGGCGGCGGACTGATCCTGCCGGTCGACGCGAACCCGGCGCCGCTGCACTGGGCGAACGGGTCCGTCATGCGTCCGCGTCTGCAGTCGTTCGACGCGACCTTCACGACGCAGAAGACCGACGCGATCACGGTGCACAACACCGGCGTCGCGGTCACCGTTCCGTCGCGGCAGGGTGTGTCGACGTTCGACGACAGCCAGAGCTACTGGGTTCCCGGCGATCCGGGCGACGCTCCGGCGAACGGCCGCTACCAGGCCGAGTGGAACAGCGTCAAGGTGCCGAACACGGGCACCTCGATGCGGGTCACCAGCGTGACGCCCGGTGGCTTCATGCAGGTGCAGGTGACGCCGCCGGCGAAGTAGCCGGTCGCAGCACCGAGCTCGGGACGGGCGGGGGAGACCCCGCCCGTCCACGTTCTCCGAAGACTTTCAGCGGATCGGCGGCGGCACGCAAGGCGAGCTCGGCACCGCCACCACCGCCCGGCTCCCGAGAACACCCGTCGCACGAATCGCGAACGCCTTGCCGCACGGCTGGCTGGGAAGGCGGAAGGTCGCCCCCAAGCGACCGCGCACGGTTGCCCGCACGACGACGCGCTTCGGCCCGATCGGCGTGAGCGCCGTCACCACCACGCGCTCGCCAGGCTTGAACGACTCGCCGCGCACGACGAGCGGCTGTGTCCCGACGAGCCTGAGCTTCGGCACCGTGGCCGCGGTCGCGGCGGGTGCGACGCCCATGAGGGCGGTCGTGCAGACGGCCGTCACGGCGGCGAGCGTGCGCATCACGTCCCCGAACGCTAACGCGACGATGTGAAGAGACGATGAAGCTCGTGCGCTAGCGCCGCGGCGCGTCCTGGTCGCTCTCGAAGTCGCCGCGGCCGCCGCCGAGCTCGAAGCCCGCGACCGTGTCGGCCCGGTCGCCCGAGTACTCGCGGGTCAGCTCGTCGGCCTCGGCGTCCTCGAGCTCGTCCTCCTTGTCCGGCGTCGAGCTGAGCCAGCCGAGCACCGTGTCCTTGATTCCCATTGCACGAGCGTATCTCGTGCCGTCTTGAGATGCGAGCGGCCGAGCCAGGCGCGGTGCGTACTTGACACGACCCTCGCGGACGGGGCACCATCCTGCCGCCTAGTCGGACGGAGGGGAGGAAGCGTGATGCGCCGCATTCGTTCTGCGGTCACGCGGACCGAGACGTTCGCGTGAGCCGGTCGAGGACATCGACCGTTCGGCGCGCGCGACTTCGCTCTCTCTCGCCCGGGGCATCGACCCAGCCGGGTCGGACGCACGAGGGTCCGCAGGCCCTCACGTCGACTGGGAGGATCATATGATCACCCGCACCTTTCGCCCGACGACCCTTGGCCTGGCCCTGGTCGTCGGGCTCGCGGTGAGCGCCTTTGCCGCTGCGACCGCCGTCGCGGTGTCGACCGGCACTCGCCAGATACCGAGCGGCGGCACCACGACCATTCGCGCGGGCGCGACCGGCTCGGACGGCATCCAGCAGCCCGAGATCCGTCCTGGCAGCGACGCGGAGGAAGGGGCAGGCAGCTTCAACCGGCCCCGTCCGGGCTTCAAGAACGGCAAGTTCCCGAAGAAACCGCTCGACGCGCCCGTCGTTGCCTCCAGCGCGGTTGCGACCTCGAACCCGGAGCTCGGCCTGAGCTTCGAGGGCCTCAACCACCGCGACCAGCGACTCGCCAACGGGGGGAACCAGTTCTCGCTCGAGCCGCCCGACCAGGCGCTTTGCGTCGGCAACGGGTACACCGTCGAGTCGACGAACAGCGTCCTCCGTGTCTGGAGCACTGCTGGAGGACCCGCGCTGACAGGGGTCCAGGACCTCAACACGTTCTTCGGCTACCCCGCCGCGATCAACCGCACGACCGGTGCAGTCGGGCCGAACGTGATCGATCCGGTGTGCCACTACGACCCGGAGAACCAACGCTTCATCGTCGCGATCACCACGCTCGATGTGGATGCAAACGGCGACTTCAACGGCAAGAACACGATTGACGTTGCGGTGAGCAACTCCGGCAACCCCCAGGGCGCGTGGACGATCTACCGCGTGCCCGCGCAGAACGACGGCACGGACGGCACGCCCGACCACGGGTGCACCCTCGACGGCACGGTGCACGGCCCGTGCTTCCAGGACTACCCGCACATCGGCGCTGACGCGAACGGCGTCTACGTGACGACGAACGAGTACGACCTCTTCGGGCCGTCGTTCAACGCCGCGCAGATCTTCGCGTTTTCGAAGAAGCAGCTGGCGGCGCATCCGGCCTCCATCGATGTCACGCTCGTGGAGAACCTGAACGTCGACGGCTCGCCGGGGTTCACCGTGTGGCCGGCCACCTCGCCGGCCGGTCAGTACTCGAGCGAGCGCAACGGCACCGAGTACTTCCTCAGCACCATCGCCGGCGACGGCTCCGAGACCGGCAACCCGACGGGCACCGCCCGCCGGGTCGGCCTCTGGGCGCTGACGAACACGAAGTCCCTCGACACGTCGACGCCGTCGCTCGACATCACGAGCCGGCTGGTCAACAGCCAGACGTATGTCGTCCCACCCAAGTCCGACCAGAAGCCCGGCGACTTCCCGCTCGGGCAGTGCATCAACGATACGACGATGCCGACGATCTTCGGCCCAGGGTGCTGGCAACTCCTCTTCGTCGACGAGCCTGCGCACGACGAGGTCATCTCGGCACCGGACTCGCTCGACTCCCGGATGCAGCAGACGTGGTACACGAACGGCACGCTCTGGGGTGCATCGGGTACCGCGGTGCAGGTCGGAGGTGAGCTCAAGGCGGGCATCGCGTGGTTCTCGGTCGATCCGAAGATCAACGGCGCCGGCAAGGTTCAGGGGAACATCAAGAAGCAGGGCTATGTCGCCCTCGCGAACAACAACCTCACCATGCCGGCGATCGCCATGACCGCGAGCGGCAAGGGTGCCATCGCCTTCACGATCATGGGCGAGGACTACCACCCGAGCGCCGGCTACGTGACGATCGACGCCAAAGGCACGGTGGGCCCGATCCACGTCGCTGCTGCGGGTGCCGGCGTCGATGACGGGTTCACGAGCTACAAGGCGTTCGTCGGCGATCCGCCGAGGACGCGCTGGGGCGACTACGGCGCGGCCGTGACCGACGGCAGCTCGATCTGGATCGCCTCCGAGTACATCGCGCAGACGTGCGCCCTCACCGGGTCGCCGACGTCGTTCTACCCCAGCCCGCCGAGCACGGCCGGGTTCGGAAGCTGCGACGCGACACGCACCTCACTCGCCAACTGGAGCACGCGAATGAGCAAGCTGACCCCCTGATCCGGAACGCTGCAGGAAGGAGCAACGACGGGGCCGGCCGCTGCCGGCCCCGTCTCGTGCTCGCGTCCGGGGCGTCGGATGCGCAATACTGGAATCAATGCGCTCGCTCCTCGCAGCGGTCGCTCTCGGAGTGCTGTTGGGCGTTCCGACCGCGTCGGCGTCGCCCGCGTCCGCGGTGCGCGCGGCGAACGCGCAGTCCTGCGTCCCATGGCAGGCGGCGGTGCTCGGCTCGCGCAGCGCGCTCACGACGCTCGCTCCGACCATCGACTGCAGGGCCGAGGGCGTTCCAGCCGCCACGGGCGCGACGCCGCCGCGCGTCGGCACGGGAATCTCGGGCAGCGTGCGGCGCGGCCCCATCCGGCCGGTCTGTGTCGCCGGGCTCCCGTGTGACGGCCCCGCGGCAGGTGTCCTCGTCGAGATCGACTCCAGACGGACCGTCGCGGCACGGCTGCGAACGGCGAGGGACGGGAGATTCCTCGTGCAGGTGCCGCCGGGCACGTACGTCGTGCGTGTCGTCGCGAAGCGCGCTGCTCCCGTCGTGGCTCGCGTCCGTGCGGGGTTCCTCACCCGCGTGTCGCTTTTGATCGACACGGGCATCCGCTGAGGCGGGTCGGCCGGGAAGCTAGTAAGCGACCGCTCCGCGACCCGTCTCGGCCGCGTGACGCTGCTCGTCCGCGCGGTAGCTCGAGCGCACGAGCGGGCCGGCGAACACCGAGCCGAACCCGAGCGCCTCGCCCTGCTCGCGCATCCAGCGAAACTCGTCGGGGTGCACCCAGCGGTCGATCTTCGCGTGCTGCGACGACGGCTGCAGGTACTGGCCGATCGTCACGACGTCGACGCCGTTTGAGCGCAGGTCGCGCATGGTGTCGACGACCTCGTCGTTGGTCTCGCCGAGCCCGACGATGATCCCCGACTTGGTCAGGACCGGGTAGTCCGCGATCTCCTTCGCGCGCCGCAGTAGCGTCAAGGCGCCGTCGTAGCTCGCTTTGGCGCCACGCATCCTGCGGTGGAGCCTGCGCACGGTCTCGATGTTGTGGTTGAAGACCTCGGGGTGCGCGCCGACCACGGTGGCCAGCGCCTCCTCCTCGACGCCGAGGAAGTCGGGGGTCAGCACCTCGACGTGCGACTCGGGCAGCTTCGCCTTGAGCGCGCGGATCGTCGCCGCGAAGTGCCCCGCGCCCCTGTCGGGAAGGTCGTCGCGGTCGACAGAGGTCACGACGACATGGGAGAGCCCCATCGTCGCCGCCGCCTGCGCGAGACGGAGCGGCTCGAGCGGGTCCGGCGGCCCGTCCGGCTTGCCCGAGTTCACGTAGCAGTACCGGCACGCTCGCGTGCATGTGTCGCCGAGGATCTGGAACGTCGCGGTGCCACGGCCCCAGCACTCGGCGATGTTGGGACAGCGGGCCTCCTCGCACACGGTGACGAGGCTCGCGCCGTGCAGCAGCTTGCGAACGTCCCAGTACTTCCCTTCGGTGCTCGGCGCACGCACCTTCATCCACGGCGGTCTGCGCGGACGCTCGGCGACGGGCAGCGACGTCTCCATCCCGGTCATCCTATGGACGCCGGGCGAGGCGCTTCCTGGGAGGTGAGCTCGAGCCCGAACACCTCGCCGATCGCCCGAGCCGCCGCAGGCCGGACATCCGCGACCGTCACCGGCGCTCCGAGCTCGGCGGCCATCGACGTGAACTGGGCGTCCTCGAGGCCGCAGGCGGTGATCCACTGAGTGAACGGCGCAGGGTCGAGATCGACGTTGAGGGCGTAGCCGTGCGTCGTCACCCAGCGGGAGGCATGGACACCGATCGACGCGATCTTCCGCGGCCCGAGACCGCGCGCCGGCGGCATCCAGACGCCCGTCAGCCCCTCGTAGGTGGTTGCCTCGAGATCGAACGCCCCGACCGTGCGGACGATCGCGCGCTCGAGGTCGCGCACGTAGCCGCGCAGGTCCCGTCCGTGGTGGTTGAGGTCGAGGATCGGGTAGCAGACGAGCTGGCCAGGCCCGTGGAACGTCGACTTGCCCCCGCGGTTCGTCTCGACGATCTCGACGTCGACGCCTTCGGGTACGTGGAGCTCCGCGGCCTCGTCGGTCCGGCGACCGAGGGTGACGACCGGCTCGTGCTCGAGGAGGATCACCGTGTCCGGCTGCGCTCCGGCCTTCACCTCTTCGGCGAGCTCGCGCTGGAGCGCCAACGCCTCGCCGTACGGCGTCAGGCCTTCCAGGACGAAGAGGGTCCCGGCGCTCACGACCCGGCTGGCGGAGCTGACTGGCCGAACATCCAGCGGTGCCCCTCGAGGTCTTCTGCCGTGTAGAGCCGCATGCCGGCCTCGGCCGACTCCTCCAGCGGGCGAATCACCGTCGCTCCAGCGGACACGGCCCGCGCATGGTGTGCGTCCACGTCGTCGACGGCCACGAAGAGGCCGTCGATCACCCACGGGTTGTCCTGCCAGCGGCGGGCCGCCTCGCACGTCTCTCGGTGGCGTTTCGGGCTCTGGTAGGCCTCGTTCGGTGTCGCGAGCATGACGATCTCGCCGTCGCGCTCGAGCTCGGCGTGCGTCACCGTCCCGTCGTCGGCCGTGTACCGCTGCCCCTCGCGCTCGCGGAAGCCGAACGCCTGCGTCAGCCAGTCGATCGCCGCAGCGGCGTCCTCGTACGCGATCATCGGGACGATCCGCTGCGTCATCGGGCTCTAGGCGGTGCCGCCGTCGTCCCACCCTTCGAGGCGCCCACGGAGGTCGCGGAGGAAGCCGCCGGCGTACGCGCCGTCGACGAGGCGGTGGTCGTACGTCAATGTGACGTTCATCATCGGCCGGATCGCGATCACGTCCTGCCCGAGCTCGTCCTGCACGACCCACGGCCGCTTGACGAGCGCGTAGGTGCCGAGGATGCCGGCCTGCGGCTGGCTGATGATCGGCGTCCCGTGGAAGGTCCCGAACCCGCCCGGGTTCGTGATCGTGAACGTGCCGCCCTGGACGTCGTCCGGCATCAGCTTCTTCGTGCGTGCCTTCTCCGCCAGCTCCGCGATGCCGCGTGCCATGCCGAGCAGGTTCAGATCCTGCGCGTTCCGGATGACCGGCACGATCAGGCCCTTCCCGTCCTCGAGCGCCACGGCGATGCCGAGGTTCACGAACGTCCGCGTGACGATCTTGTCGCCGCGCATCTCGCCGTTGACCCACGGCCAGTCCGCGAGCGTCTCGACCGCGGCTTTCGAGATGAACGCGAGGTACGTCGGGTTGACGCCGTAGGCCGCCTGATACTCCTTCTTGAGGTGATCGCGAGCGGCGACCACCCGTGACATGTCGACCTCGATCGCGCTCGTCACGTGCGCGGAGGTGTCGAGCGAACGCCGCATGTGCTCTGCGACCCCCCGACGCATCGCGGTCATCGGCTCCTCGACCTCGCCGACCGCAACGGGTGCGGGCGCTGCAGGCTCGGCGGCTGCCGCCGCGGGGGCGGTGACCGGAGTCGCAGGAGCGGGCGTCGGTGGTGCCGGCGGGGTGGCGGGGGGTGCCGCGGCGGCCGCAACTGCAGGCTGGGCCTCGACGGCCGGCGCGGGAGCCGCGGCGACTGGTTCCGCGGCTGAGGGCGGCGGCGTGGCGGCGCCGGACTCGATGAACGCAAGGATGTCCTTCTTCGTCACACGGCCGCCCTGACCCGTCCCCGTGACGGCGCCCGGGTCGACCCCGTGCTGCGCGGCGATCCGCGCGACGACCGGTGAGACGAATGTCCTGCCGTTGCCGCTCGGCGCCTCGGCTGGGGCAGTCGAGGCAGGCGGCGCGGCGGGGGCAGCCGGCTGCTCGGCGGGCGCAGTGGCAACGGGCTCGGTGGCAGCCGACGGCGCAGGCTCTGGAGCGGCTGCCTCCTCGGCGGCGGGGGTCTCCTCCTGGAGCGGCTCCGCCGGCTCCGCGGGAGGCGCGGGTGCTGCGCCCGCTGCGCCGATCACCGCGAGCACCGTCCCGACCTCGACCGTCTCGCCCTCCTGGACACGGATCTCGGTGACGACGCCCTCACCCGGGCTCGGCACCTCGGTGTCGACCTTGTCCGTCGAGATCTCGAGCAGCGGCTCGTCCAGCGCGACGTTGTCGCCGGCCTGCTTGAGCCAACGGGTGATCGTGCCTTCCGAGACGGACACGCCCATCTGGGGCATCACGACCTCGACCTGCGTGCCGGTGCTCACGTTCTCACGCCTCCTCGGGTCCTCAGTAAGCGGCGAGGTCGCGGAGCGCCGCCGCGACGTCCTCGACCTGCGGGATGTATGCCTTCTCGAGCGAGGGCGCGAAAGGTACCGGGCTGTCGGGCGCCGCGAGCCGCCGGACCGGCGCGTCGAGCTGCTCGAACGCCTCCTCGGCGATGGTGGCCGCGATCTCCCCGCCGAAGCCGCCGGTCTTCGTGTCCTCGTGGAGGACCAGCACCTTCGAGCACCGCTCGACGCTCTCGAGCACCGCCTCGCGGTCCCACGGGATCAACGTCCGGAGGTCGAGGATCTCGACGGAAACGTCCTCTTCCTCCAGCTTGGCGGCGGCCTCGTCAGCCGTATAGACCATCGCACCCCAGGTGATCACGGTCACGTCGTCGCCCTGGCGGTGGACGCGCGCCTTCCCGAACGGCGTCGTGTACCGATCCTCGGGCACCTCGCCGCGGATCCGGCGGTAGAGGTGCTTGTGCTCGAAGAAGAGCACGGGGTTGGGGTCCTCGATGGCCGTTGCCAGCAGCCCCTTTGCGTCCTCCGGTGTGGCGGGGCAGACGACCTTGAGCCCCGGGATGTGCGCGAAGCTCGACTCGGGGTTCTGCGAGTGGAACGGCCCGCCCGAGAAGCCACCGCCGGACGGGAGCCGAAGGACGATCGGGATCGGCGTCCCCGTGCGGTAGTGCTGCTTCGCCGCGACGGTGACGAGGTGGTCCCAGGCGCAGGAGACGAAGTCCGCGAACTGCATCTCGGCGACGGGGCGCATGCCCATCAGGGCCGCACCGGTCGCGCCGGCGACGATCGCGGTCTCCGACAGTGGCATGTCGAGCACGCGGCTTGCTCCGAACTCCTCCTGGAAGCCTTGCGTGACCTTGAACGCGCCGCCGTAGAGGCCGACGTCCTCGCCGAGGACGAAGACGCGCTGGTCGCGCCGCATCTCCAGCCGCAGCGAGTCCGAGATCGCCTGGAGGTAGGTCTTCTCCGCCATCAGCTCCGCCTCATCGGTGGTGGGGTGTCTCGAGCTCGTCGGGAGAGGCAAAAACGCCGTCGATCACCGTCGCTGGATCGGGCACAGGGGACTGCTCTGCGCGCTGGATCGCCTCGTTGAGGAGGCGCTTGACGCCCGCCGTGATCTCGTCCTCCTCGTCGTCGGTCATCTCGGCGTTGTCGCGAAGCCAGGTGCGGAAGCGCTCGATCGGATCGCGCCGCGCCCACTCCTCGAACAGCTCCTTCGGGACGTAGAACGCGTCGTCGTGGACCGCATGGCCCTCCATCCGGAGGGTGACCGACTCGATCAGCGTCGGACCGCCGCCCTCGCGCGCCTTCTCGATCGCGTGCTTCGCCTCGCGGTAGACGGCGAGCACGTCGGTTCCGTCGACGACGACGCCGTCGAAGCCGTATGCGGCAGCGCGATCGGCGAGATGGTCGACGGCGTACTCGAGATGCGCGGGCGTCGAGTAGGCCCACTGGTTGTTGTCGATCACGAAGACGACCGGGAGCCGGCGGACGCCGGCGAGGTTCATCCCCTCGTGGGCGTCTCCCCGGGCCGCCGCGCCCTCACCGCACCAGGCCACGGCGACGCGCCGCTCGTCGCGGATCTTGAACGCCAGGGCCATCCCGACGCCGACCGGAAGCATCGCGGGCAGGTGGCTCACCATCGTGTGGAGCCCGAGCCGGGCGTCGCCCATGTGGACGTTGCCGTCGCGTCCGCGCGTGGGACCGTCCTCGCGGCCCATGTACTGGGCGAAGATGCGCCACGGCTCGATGCCGCGGGTGATGTGGACGCCCATGTCGCGCTGCAGCGGCGTCCCGACGTCGTTCGGGCCCATCGCCGTCCCGACGCCCACCGAGGCCTCGTTCCCACGCCCGGTGTAGAAGGAACCGGGGATCTTCCCCTGCTTGTAGAGGATGTGCCCGCGCTCCTCGACCGCCCTGGTGATGAGCATGTTGCGGTACATCCCGAGGAGGTCCTCGCGGTCGAGCCCGGCCTCCTTCACCTGTTGCAGCGTCTCGACCGGCTCGGCCTCGCGTACTGCCATGTCGGCACATCCCTTCCTGGGCGACGGACGCCCTGACTCTACCGGCTTCTCCGGCCGTCGCCCGCGCCTGTCGACTGGACGTACAGTGCGCTTCGGAAGCGCGATGGCGAAGGCGAAGCGGAACTGGATCCAGGAAGAACGCCGGCGGACGCTAGGAGACTGGGTGGCGTTCTGCCCGTCGTGCGGCCACGTCGCTCGCTACTTCGAGGATCACGAGGAGGAGCGCCCCGTGGCTTGCCCGCAGTGCGAGACCGAGCTCGTCGCGCGCTGCCCCTCGTGCGACGCGCGTCTCCCGTCGGCCTTCCAGGTCGAGTGCGAGGACTGCGGCGCCCCGCTGCGCGAGAACGAGCTCTTCGGCGGCCTGATCCGCCGCCCGGGAAGATAGGGAGAGAAGGAAGAGGGGCGAGGCTGAAGCCACGCCCCCGAGCGTACGCCGGCCCGGCTCGCACCTTCCGGGCGTGGCTTCAGCCTCGCCCGTCTGTTTCCACGCGTCACGCTGTTCGAGCGCTACCAGACGTGCTCGCGCCCTTTCCACGCGGCCACGTCGCCCGGCGTCCTTGCGCCGAGACACCGAGGCAGTTGCGGCGCCGAAAGGCGACGCCTTCAGGGGTATGCCCCGCCGAGGGCGGGGATCAAGCCGCGGGATTCCGCTTCTGCGGAATCCCGCCTGGCGCTAGAACATGGTCCCGACGATCTGCGAGAAGCGGATCACCGTGACGGTGTCCTCCTCGGAGACCGGGCGGTTGTAGAGGCGCGCCAGCCACTCGACGAACTCGTCGAGGCGCCGGATCTCGGGATTGTCGTGCTCGATCTCACGGGGCGAGAGGTCGGAGAGCGGCTTGACGTCGACCTTGTCGATCACCGCGTCGAACACCTTCTCGCGCTGGCCGTACCGTGCCCCGACGAGGACCGTCACGATCATGCCCTTGCGGTACTTGGCGGACTTGTCGCCCAGGCGGATCGTTGCGGTCTTGCGGCCGGTCCGCAGTTGATCGGCGACGACCGGCGAGTAGAAGTTGAGCGCGAACGTCGGCAAGGCGTGTCGAGCCTAACCGCTCGAAACGCCTAGCGAAACCCTTGCTCGGTCACTGCCTCGAGCGCCTTCAGGGCCATCTCGCGCTCGCCACCGTAGGAGAGCACGGTCGGCGCGTCGTCGAGCGGGACCCAGCGCGCCTCGGCGACCTCGATCTCCATCCCCGGCGGTAGATCGCCGATGCGGCCGTCGACCGCGCGGAGGAGAAAGAACGAGACCACCTTGAACACGCGCTCGCCTTCCCAGGTGTAGACGTAGCGGACGTCGCCCAGTTTCAGGTCGCCGGTCGCGCGGAGCCCCGTCTCCTCGTGGACCTCCCGGATCGCCGTGTCGAGACCCCGCTCGCCGCTGTCGATCAGCCCTTTTGGCAGCGCCCAGACCTGCGGCCGGTGAGGCTCTCGGCGGGGTCGGACGACAGCGGCCCACCAGCGCCCGCGCATCCGACGTACCACCACCCCGCCCGCGGAGAACTCGCGACGCACGCTCGGATTGTCGCTGATCCGCCGCCTTCCAACATCTAAGTCGGAGAGACGAAGATCAACCGCGTCCTCGACGGCCGAGAACGTGCTATAACTCCAGATATCGGCACTCTCATGGCTAGAGTGCCAGATGCACGGCGAAGTTGTCCCACAACAGTCTCTCAGGGAGGCACAGCGTATGAATCTGCAGCCCCTTGGTGACCGCCTGATCGTGGAGGTCCTCGACGAGGAGTCGACCACGGCGAGCGGCATCGTGCTGCCCGACACGGCGCAGGAGAAGCCGCAGCGCGGCAAGGTCCTGTCGGTCGGACCCGGTCCGCGTGACGAGGACGGGGAGTACATCAAGATGGATGTGGAGGAGGGTGACGAGATCATCTTCTCCAAGTACGGCGGCACCGAGATCAAGCTCGGCGCCGACGAGGTCCTGATCCTGCGCGAATCGGATGTGCTCGCGAAGGTCGTAACCACTGGTGGCAAGGGCAAGCGCAAGCTCGCCGGCGCCGCCGCCTAGCTCGTTTCGCTCAGGAGGAAAGAGATGGCTCACAAGGAGCTGAAGTTCAACGAGGACGCGCGCCGTGCGCTGGAGCGTGGGGTCAACACCCTCGCCGATGCGGTCAAGGTGACGCTCGGCCCGAAGGGCCGCTATGTCGTCCTCGACAAGAAGTTCGGTGCGCCGACGATCACGAACGACGGTGTCACCATCGCCCGTGAGATCGAGGTCGAGGACCCGTTCGAGAACCAGGGCGCGCAGCTCGTTCGCGAGGTCGCTACGGCGACCAACGACGTCGCCGGTGACGGCACGACGACCGCGACCGTGCTCGCCCAGGCGATCGTCCGTGAGGGTCTCAAGAACGTTGCTGCGGGCGCGAACCCGATGGGGCTCAAGCGCGGCATCGAGCAGGCCGTCGAGAGCATTGTCGCCGACCTCAAGAAGCAGTCGGTGGAGGTGTCCGGCAAGGAGGACATCGCCCGCGTCGCGACGATCTCCTCGCGTGAGCGCGAGATCGGCGACGTGATCGCTGACGCGATCGAGAAGGTCGGCAAGGACGGCGTCGTGAACGTCGAGGAGGGCCAGACGTTCGGTCTCGAGCTCGAGTTCACGGAGGGCATGCAGTTCGACAAGGGCTACCTGTCGCCGTACATGATCACCGACGCCGAGCGCATGGAGGCCGTGCTCGACGACCCGTACGTCCTGATCGCGAACCAGAAGATCGGCGCGGTCAAGGACCTCCTCCCGGTGCTCGAGCAGGTCATCCAGGCCGGCCGGCCGCTGCTCGTGGTCGCCGAGGACGTCGAGGGCGAGGCGCTCGCGACCGTCGTCGTCAACAAGCTCCGCGGCGTCTTCACCGCCGTCGCCGTCAAGGCGCCGGGCTTCGGTGATCGCCGCAAGCGGATGCTCGAGGACATCGCGATCCTCACCGGCGGCGAGGTGATCACCGAGGAGATGGGTCTCAAGCTCGAGAACACGAAGCTCTCGCAGCTCGGCAAGGCCCGCAAGATCGTGATCGACAAGGACTCGACCACGATCGTGGACGGGGCCGGCGACTCCGAGGCGATCAAGGGCCGCATCAAGCAGCTGAAGGCGGAGGTCGAGAACACGGACTCCGACTTCGACCGCGAGAAGCTCCAGGAGCGCCTCGCGAAGCTGTCGGGTGGCGTCGCGGTGATCAAGGTCGGCGCTGCGACCGAGACCGAGATGAAGGAGAAGAAGCACCGCGTCGAGGACGCCCTCCAGGCGACCCGAGCCGCGCTCGAGGAGGGCATCGTCGCCGGCGGCGGCGTCGCGCTCCTCAACGCGGCGGACACGGCGAAGAAGGGCTTCGAGTCGCTCGAGGGCGACGAGAAGACCGGTGCGGCGATCATCCTTCGCTCGCTCGAGGAGCCGGTGCGCCAGCTCGCCTACAACGCGGGCCTCGAGGGCTCGGTCGTCGTCAATCAGGTCCGCTCGGCGAAGAAGGGCTTCGGCCTGAACGTCGACAGCGGTGAGGTCGAGGACCTCGTCAAGGCGGGGATCATCGACCCGACGATGGTGACGCGCTCGGCGCTGCAGAACGCCGCGTCGATCGCGAAGAACATCCTCACCACCGAGGCGATCGTCGCCGAGGCGCCCGAGAAGACCCCGGCCGGCGCCGGCATGCCCGACATGGGCGGCATGGGCGGGATGATGTAGCAGCGTGGGGGGAACCCCTGGTTCCCCCCACGAGCCCCCTCCTTCCGCGCTACGCGTGGATCGAGCGGGGTTTGGGCTCCTGCCGGGCGAAGCCCGGCTCCGCCCGCGAACCACAGCTCACGGATCGACCACGAGGGCCGGCGCAAGCCGGCCCTCGCGCTTCCTTCGTTCATGGCCGGGAGGCGCGCGCCATCCGGTTGGGCGAAGTGGGAAGGACATGGCCGTACGCGATTCGACAGAATCGCCGTGTGACGCTCTGGTCAGGTCGTGTCGGCGGGGAGCTCGACCCCGCCGTGTGGGAGCTGCTCCGTGCCAACGACGCGGAGCTCCTGGTGTACGACTGCGCCGCGACCGCGGAGCACGCGGCGCGGCTGCACGGCGCGGGGCTGCTCGACACGGACGAGCTCGCGGACGTCGAGGAGCGTCTCTCGGGGATCGCACACGATCCATCCGGGGTGCTCGCCGAGGACGAGGACGTCCACTCGGCCATCGAGCGACTGCTCGGCCCGGTCGGTCGCAAGATCCATGCAGGGCGGTCACGGAACGATCAGGTCGCCGCGGCGTTCCGCCTCTACGTCGCCGACGCCTGCGCCGAGGCGCGCGAGGAGATCGACGCGCTCGCGCTCGTCACGCTCTCCTTCGCGGAGGCCGAGGCGGAGACGCCGATGCCGGGCTACACGCACCTCCAGCGTGGGCAGCCCGTCACCCTCGGGCACCACCTGCTCGCGTGGGTCGAGATGATCGACCGCGACCGCACGCGCTTCGCGGCCGCCGCCGAAGCCTCGGCGGAGAGCCCGCTCGGCGCCGGGGCGCTTGCCGGCTCGACGCTCGGGATCGACCCGCCGGAGTCCCAGATGCGGAACTCGATCGACGCCGTGTCCGACCGCGACTTCGCGCTCGACTACCTCTATGCGGCCGCGATGCTCGCGCAGCATCTCTCCCGGATTGGCGAGGAGATCGTGCTGTGGT
Organism: uncultured Actinomycetes bacterium; assembly: GCA_963746445.1. GTDB lineage: Bacteria > Actinomycetota > Thermoleophilia > Gaiellales > Gaiellaceae > Gaiella. The sequence continues at coordinate 149,071 of CAVVAW010000010.1, read as the reverse complement.
CGACGGTCGAGTTCGGGTTCGTTCGGCTTCCCGAAAACGCCTCGACCGGATCGTCGATGATGCCGCAGAAGCTGAACCCGGACGTCGCAGAGCTCGTCCGCGGCAAGGGCGGAACGGCGATCGGGCGCCTCGCCGGCCTTCTCGCGACGGTGAAAGGCCTGCCGCTCGCCTACGACCGCGACCTGCAGGAGGACAAGCCGCCCGTGTTCGCCGCCCGCCGCGACGTCCGCGACTCGCTCCGGGGAATGACCGTGCTCGTCAGCGGTCTCGCCGCGAACCGGGAGCGGCTCGCCGAGGCGGTCGCCGACCCGCTCCTGCTCGCCACCGATGTCGCCGAGGACCTCGTGCGCGGAGGGATTCCGTTCAGGGAAGCGCACGAGCAGGTCGCGGCATCGGTGCGCGATGGGACCTTCTCCGCGGGGACGACCGCCGCGGAAAGCGTTGCCGCCCGGCCGTCACCGGGCCCGGGCGGCGTCCGCGACGCGGTCGCGGCGGCGCGGAAGCGCTTCGGCCAGGGCGTGTAGCTGCCGTTCTGGTGTCCGACTTCAGTCGGACACCTCCGCTACGCACCGCGATCGCGGTATGGGGTGTCCGACTGAAGTCGGACACCGGGGGCTGTGACCTCGGCCGGGACCGGCGGCGTATGTCGGGTGACAACCGACCTTCGGAGGACGACATCCCATGAAACGCATCGCACTGGCCGCAGGCCTCTTGCTCGTCGCTGCCGCACTCGCCGGGGTGCTCCGCCCCGACGGGGCGGGTGCGGCCGACCCGGCGACGACGACCGACACGGTCAGCGTGACCGGAACGGGCTCCGTCGACGCCGTGCCGGACCGGGCCGAGGTCTCGGCCGGGGTCGAGACGCGCGCCGCGACAGCGAAGGCGGCCCTGACCGCGAACGGCGCCGCGATGCAGAAGGTCATCGCCGCGCTCCGCTCCAACGGCGGCAAGGACGTCACGACGCAGACGGTCTCCCTCTCCACGGCGTTCGACCAGAACGGCCAGCCGAACGGGTTCGTGGCCTCGAACGTCGCCTCGGCTGAGACCTCGCTCGACGGCGCCGGTGCGCTGATCGACGCCGCGGTCGCCTCCGGCGCCAACACGGTTTACGGCCCGTCGCTCTCGCGCTCGGACGCCGACGCGCTCTACCGGCAGGCACTCGCGAAGGCGGTCGACGACGCGAAGGCGCGGGCGGAGATCCTGGCCAAGGCCGCAGGGCGCTCGCTCGGCCGGGTGACGGCGATCGCCGAGTCCGGATCCGTCACGCCCGTCCCGTACGCCGCGAAGGCGTCGGCAGCGCAGGACTCGACGCCGGTCGTCTCCGGCTCCGAGGAGACGACGGCGTCGGTGAGCGTCACGTTCGAGCTCACCTGAGCCAGACATGATCCGGGGCCTCGCCACGAGGCCCCGGACCGGAAGTGCCTTCAGCCGGTCGCCGGTGCGGGCGGCGACGCCGGAGCGGGAGCGGCCCGCGGCGGCGAGACGACGTGGTGTCCGTGGTGTTCCGTCCCGTAGCCGCCGGGAACCGGGATGTAGAACTCGGGATATCCCCACATGCCGTGCTCGGAGACGTCGAGCCCCATGTTCTCGACGTGCGGCTCCGCACGGATCCCGACCGTCACCTTCATCGCCCAGAGCACGGCGAACGAGGCGGTGAACGTGAACGCGCCCACGGCCACGAGCCCCAGCACCTGTACGCCGAGCTGGTGGAAGCCGCCGCCGTAGAGCAGGCCGCCCTTGCCCCAGTCGAGCCGCTCCGCGAGCTCCGGCACGGTGAGGAAGCCGAGCGAGAGCGTGCCCCACACGCCCGCCATCCCGTGTGCGGCGAGCGCGCCGATCGGATCGTCGATCCCGAGCTTCTCGACGAGCAGCACGCCGAGAACGACGATCGCCCCGGCCACGAGCCCGATGCAGATCGCGGCCCACGGAGCGACGAACGCGCACGCGGCGGTGATCGCGACGAGTGCCCCGATCGCGCCGTTCAGCATCATCGAGAGGTCGGGCTTGCGGATCACCGCCCAGGCGGTGACCATCGCGCCGATCACCCCGGCCGCCGCAGCGAGGTTCGTGTTGAGCGCGACGTAGGCGAAGAAGCCGACGCCGCCGTAGTCGACGGAGAGCGTCGAGCCGGGGTTGAACCCGAACCAGCCGAACCACAGGATGAAGACCCCGAGCGTCGTGTAGGCCATGTTGTGCCCGGGGATCGCCTGTGGCTTGCCGCCGACGAACTTGCCGATCCGCGGCCCCAGGAGCAGCGCGCCCGCAAGCCCCGCGAGCGCTCCCTGGTAGTGGACGACCGTCGAGCCGGCGAAGTCCTGCATCCCCTTCGAGAACAGCCACCCGTCGCCGCTCCAGATCCAGTGCGATGCGACGGAGTAGATCAGCGTGTAGGCGACCCCGAAGACGATGTACACCCACAGGCGCGTGCGCTCCGCCATCGCACCCCAGACGATCGCGAGCGACACCGCCGCGAAGGCGGTCTGGAAGAGGAGCGCGGCCCCCGCGGGGATCGACCCGAACCAGGAGAACGGCTCCTTGCCGACCGCGAGCAGCTCGTCGACGCCGGGTACGAACCCGGAGCCGCCGACGAGCCCGTTGCCGCCGTCGCCGAACGCGAGCCCGAACCCGACGACGTAGTAGACGATGGCGGCGATGCCGAGGACGAGCGCGTTCTTCGCCGCGATGTGACCGACGTTCTTCATCCGCGTGAGGCCCGCCTCCAGGAACGCGAACCCCGCCTGCATGAAGAGGACGAGGACGGCTGCGATGACGACCCACAGCGTGCTTGCCGCCAGGCCGAGCTCTTCCGTCGTCATCGGTGCGCCTCGATTCTGTGTTCGCGGGTTGACCGGCCGACCGGTGCGCAGACGAATGCCGGCGGAGCCGGGCTTCGCCCGGCGGGAGCCGAAGCGAGCCTTCTGCGATGCGGATCCCAGAAGGAGGGGGCTCGTGGGGGAACCATGGGTTCACCCACGGATCTCCACCTCCTCGAGCTTCAAGCCGGTTCGGTTGTGGGTCACGCCCGTGACCTGCGACATCCAGCAGATCCCGTCGCCGTTCACGTGCCCGGTCTTCGCGGCGTCGACGACGGCCTCGACGACCCTCTCCGCGATCTCGTCGGGAACGACGAACGTCAGGTGCGCCTTGGGCAGGAACCGCGACTCGAACACGCGGCCGCGGTACTCGTGCGTGATCCCCTTCTCGCGGCCGTGGCCGACCGCCTCGACCACGGTCACGCCGACGTGGCCCGTCTGCTCCTCGACCGCCTCCATGACGGTCTCGACCCGATCGCGAACGACGACCGCCTCGACCTTCATCACGCCGAACCACCTCCTCGGTCCACGAAAAAAGCCCCACCTCTCGCCGCGCGAGAGATGAGGCACCATTGCCTGCGGCGGGATCGTCGTCGTCCCCGCCTGCGACCACCCTAGAGAATCGCGCGGACGAAGCGCAAGTCTCAAGGTTCGGTTTTCCGTACTGGTCGCCCGCCCGGTCACGGTGCTAGGCTCGCCGCGATGCTGCTCGGTATCTAGGACATCCGTTGCCGAGGCCCGCCTGGCGCGGAGCCTCTTTTCCGCACGTCCTGGGTATCGCATTCGAAGGGAGAGCACCATCGTGAAGGAGTTGTCGCCCGTTCCGCCCGACGCACTGGCCGTGGAAGCACGCGACCTGCGCAAGGAGTTCGTCCGCAAGGACAGGAAGCGCGGCAAGCGTCGGGTTGCCGCGCTCGAGGACGTCACGCTCGAGGTCGCGCGCGGCGAGTGCGTCGCGATCCTCGGCCAGAACGGCTCGGGGAAGTCCACACTCGTCCGGCTGCTCTCGACGTTGCTCCTGCCGGACGGCGGCAGCGCGCGGGTCTTCGGCTACGACGTCGTTCGGGAGGACAAGGCCGTGCGCCGTCTCGTGAACAGGGTCTCGGTCGAGGCGAGCTTCTTCAAGAAGATGTCGCCCTCCGAGAACCTCCACTACGCGGCGCGGTTCTACGGCATGACGCTGTCGGAGACGTCGGGGCAGATTCCGGCGATCCTCGAGCGCGTCGGGTTCCCGCCCGACCGGCGCACCGAGCCGATGGAGAACCTCTCCCGCGGGATGCAGCAGAAGGTCGCTCTCGCGAGGGCGCTTCTCACCTCGCCCGTCCTGCTCCTGCTCGACGAGCCGACCACGGGCCTCGACCCCCGCTCGAAGCTCGAGGTGCAGGAGTTCATCCGCGAGATGCGCGCGGTGCACGACTCGACGATCCTCCTCTGCACGCACGACCTCGGCGAGGCCGAGGCGCTCGCAGAGCGCGTGGGGATTCTCGATCGCGGCCGGCTGCTCGCGCTCGAGCCGGCCGAGGAGCTGATGGCGCGCTTCGACGCGAAGACGCTCGAGGAGGCGTTCTTCGCCGCCACCGGGCGCGGCTTCGAGGACGAGGAGGACGAGCTGGACGCCGAGGAGAGGAAGGTGCTCGCGTGAGAACCACGGCCCTCGCCCTACGCCACGAGCTCATAGGCCTCGCCGGCGTCGTCGAGCGGAACGTCTACCTCACGCGGCGCTACATCTACTGGGACCTCGCGTTCTTCGTCTGGACGGTCGCCAACACGCTCACGATCGTCTTCATTGCGAAGGGGTTCGAGGCGACCGGCGGCTCGTTCGACGTCGAGCGCGCGACGACGACGCTCCTGATCGGCGCCGTCGTGTGGGCGTATCTCGGGATCATCTTCGAGTTCCTCACGGAGACGGTCGCGTGGGAACGCTGGGAGGGGACGATCGAGTACACGTTCATGGCGCCGCTCTCCCGGGCGATGCACCTCGGCGGCTCGGGCGTGTTCGCGGTCCTCTACGGGCTCGTCCGCGCGATCTTGCTGTTCGTGGTCGTGGCGCTGTTCTTCGGCCTGGCGTTCGAGGACGCGAACTTCGCGGCGGCGCTCGTCATCCTCATCGTCGCGTCGGTCTCGTTCTTCGGCATCGGGATGATGACCGCCGTCCTGCCGCTCATCTCGCCGGAGAAGGGCGCCCAGCTCGGGTTCGTCGCCCAGGGGATGCTGCTCGTCGTCTCGGGCGTCTACTACCCGATCGAGGTCCTGCCGGGGTGGATGCAGTGGCTCGCGAAGATCTCGCCCGCGACGTACGCGCTCGACGGGATCAGGGCCGCGATCCTCGACGGCGCCTCGCTCGGATCGCTCTGGCACGACATCTGGCCGCTCCTGATCATCGGCGCCGTCTGCATCCCGCTCGGCCTGGCGATCTTCAACCGCGGCGAGGTGTACGCAAAGCGGCATGGCAAGCTGAAGCGGTCCGGATGAGCGTCGACGCCGACCTCGAGATCACCGAGCTCGCCCTCGACGACCGCGCAGGCCACGAGGCGTACGCCGCCGTCTGGAGCGCGATCGTGCCGCGGTACCCGATCACTGCGGAGGAGCTCGGGCGGCGCCGCGTGCGCAAGCCCGACGACATCCGCGTGATCGGCAGGATCGACTGGGCGGTCGCAGGCTGTGCCTCCGCGGTCCGCTCCGACCTGCCCGGCCGGACGTACGTGGGCAACGTCGTCCTGCCTGAATACCGGCGCCGCGGGCTCGGCCGCGCTCTGCTCGAGCGCGTCGTCGTGGCTGCGCGGGCGCATCGAAGCGACCTCCTCGCGGTCGGGGTCGAGGAGGGAGACGAGGCGGGCGAGCGGTTCGCGGTGCGGTTCGGTCTGCGCGAGGTACTGCGCGAGCTCGAGATCTCCCGCGCGGTCGGGCCGGACGAGCCCGACCCCACCCCACCTCCAGGGATCGTGCTCGTCGAGCTCGCGAAGCGACCGGATCTGCTCCGGGGCGCGTACTCGGTGGCGTGCGAGGCGCTCCCGCAGATGCCGCTGCACGCGCCGCTCGAGCTTCCGTCCTACGAGCGGTGGATGCACGAGGACGCAGCCGGGCCGGACGTCCTCGAGGGCGGCACGCTCGTGGCTCTCGACGGCGAATGCGTCGTCGGGTTCGTCAGCCTCCTGCGACGCGCCGCCGACCCGCACTTGGCCGAGAACGGCCTCACCTCGGTGGCCACGAGCCACCGCAACCGCGGCATCGCCACCGCGCTCAAGCAGGCGCAGATCGCGTGGGCGTCGCGGAACGGCTTCCGCGAGCTGATGACGTCGACACAGGACGCGAACGCCCCGATGCGGGCCGTGAACGACAAGCTCGGCTACGAGCCACGGCCGGCCTGGATCCGCCTCGAGGCACCGCTCGACGAGGTCGAGGCGGCGCTGGCGGCCGACACTGGGCGGCGTCGCTAATGCGTCAGCCGCGACGGACGGTAGCCCGGACCCTGATGGGAACGGGCTCGACGGGACGTTGCGGCGAGAGCGGCAGCAGCCCTCGCCGGATGGCGAGCACCACGGCGTGCGTCCCGTTGCGCGCGCCGAGCTTGGCGATGATGCGCTTGCGGTATCCCTTGACCGTCTCGGACGAGAGATACAGGCGTGCTCCGGTCTGGGCGGCCGTCTCGCCCTCCGCCGCGGCGGCGAGGATCTCGGTCTCACGCTCGGTGAGCGGCTCCCCCTGCAGCACTTCGGCGAGCAGGCTGGTCATGCCGCGCGTCTCCTGACGCGGGTCGATCCGTTGTGCACGAGCGTGTAGACCCGGTCGGTGCTCACACCGAGATCCTTTGCGACGTCGGCGGCGGTGTCGCCGTCGACCATCGTCCGGATGAGGGCGATGCGCTCTCGCTCCGGGATCGTCCCGAGCACGCGCAGCCGGTCGAGGTTCTCGACGGTGTCATGCGGCGTCGGGCCGGGATCCGGGGGGTCGTAGGCCTGGTCGCTCGTGACGCTTGGCGTCAGGGCCGCGAACCCGACCACGTCGACCCAGCGCCCGTTGCCGAGCGTGTTGCGGCGCGCACGGCTGCGAACGGTGTCCGCGATGGCGCCGCGAACGTACGGCGTGGCAAAAGCGGGGAAAGGGACGCCGTACGACGGGTCGTACCGCTTGGCCGCCTTCGCGAGCGCGAGGTTGCCGTCGGCGACGAGGTCTTCCTGTTCGAGCGGAGTGTGCGCCCAGCGCTTGGCTTCGCGGCGGGGCAGGTGGAGTGCTTGCTCGACGAGCGTGTCTTCGATCATGCGCGAGTCGCGCCTCCTGAGTGGGGGGCAGGGGCGACCGCAGCGGCGTCCTCACGCGCGGTTCGACGGCTCCGTTGGGGGATTCGGTCGCTTTGCATGGGGGGGCATGCTTGGCGTCGGCCCGGTGGCCGGTAACGGAAGGTCAAGACCCTACCAGGCCTATCGGCCGGGCGACCTGTGAACTGGAGTCAACGGTCCGGCGGGTTGTCGCAGATGGATGCGGCGCGTACTCTCCCGCCCGCAATGCCAGCTTCGGACTGATCCGTCGGCCCGGCGATCGGCGCGCTCGGAACCGTCACGTCGATCAGGGTCGCCCTCGTGGGGCCACGGCCTGTCTCGTTCCGGCCGTCGGCTTCCTCTGGTCGGCCACAAGACGGGCATCGACGGAGCCGGCGCCGGTGCCCGCTGCCTCCGGCGGGTCGGAGTGATAGTCTCCCGCATGCTTTTCGAGGCAACGGGGCCTCGGGCGCGGACTATCCGTGCCCGGGGCTTTTGTCGTTTTCAAGGAGGAGACACCAATGGCGAGACCTAGGTCGACGGGCGCGGCGAGCCGCTCCACGATGGTGAAGTCGAAGGACCGCGCGACCTCGAGCGTCGCGTCGCGTCGCGCGGTTCTCAAGCAGATGCGCGACGAGGACGTCGAGCACGTCCTCTTCTGGTTCACCGACCTCGAGGGTCATCTGAAGTCGTTCGCCATCACGCCCTCGGAGATCCCGGACGCGCTCGACGACGGCATGGGATTCGACGGCTCGTCGATCACCGGCTTCAACCGGATCGAGGAGTCGGACATGGTGGCGATCCCCGACCCGGAGACGTTCCAGCTGCTGCCGCGGCCTGTCGACGAGCACGGTCACGAGGTCGGCTCGAAGGTCGGTCGCATGATCTGCGACGTCGTCCGCCCCGACGGCACGCCGTACAACGGCGACCCTCGCTACGTCCTCCGCGCGGCGCTCGACCGCATGAAGTCGCTGGGCTTCGACACGTTCAACGTCGGCCCGGAGCTCGAGTACTTCCTCTTCGAGGACGACAAGGACACGAAGACGCTCGACGAGGGCGGCTACTTCGCGATGACGGCGCAGGACGCCGCCACCGAGGTCCGCAACGACACGATCCACGCGCTCGAGTCCGTCGGCATCCCGATCGAGTACCACCACCACGAGGTCGCTCCGTCGCAGCACGAGATCGACATGCGCTACGCCGACGCGCTCGCGATGGCCGACCACTGCATGACGTACCGGCTGATCGTGAAAGAGGTCGCGGCATGGCACGGCTACTACGCGACCTTCATGCCGAAGCCGCTCTTCGGCGAGAACGGGTCGGGCATGCACACGCACATGTCGCTGTTCAAGAACGGGCGCAACCAGTTCTTCGACGCGAAGGACCCGCATCACCTGTCGAAGACGGCGAAGGCCTTCATCGCGGGGCTGCTCGTGCACGCGCGAGAGATGTCCGCCGTGCTCGCGCAGTGGGTCAATTCGTACAAGCGGCTCGTGCCGGGCTTCGAGGCGCCGGTCTACGTCGCGTGGTCGCAGCGCAACCGCTCTGCGCTGATCCGGATCCCGCTCTACAAGCCGGGCGAGGAGCAGGCGACCCGTGCGGAGATCCGCTGCCCCGATCCGGCCTGCAACCCGTACCTCGCTTTCGCGGCGCTGCTCCATGCCGGTCTCGAGGGGATCGAGCGCGGCTACGAGCTGCCGGACGAGATGACGACGAACCTCTACCGGCTCTCCGACGCGGAGCGGGAGGAGCAGGGCGTCGAGGCGCTTCCGGGCTCGCTCGGTGAGGCCGTCGAGGCTCTCGCGGGCTCGGAGCTCATGTCCCGTGCCCTCGGCGAGCACATCTTCCCGCGCTACGTCGAGCTGAAGCGGCTCGAGTGGGACGAGTACCGGATCCAGGTCAGCGAGTGGGAGAAGCGGCGCTACCTGAGTTCGCTATAGGAACCGTGGGGGAAACCATGTTTCCCCCACGAGCCCCCTTTTTCGGGGTCGGGCACGGATCGACCGAGGTTGGCCTCCCGCCGGGCGAAGCCCGGCTCCGGCCGCGACGGGGTGCGCACGGGTCGATCGTCTGGATCCTCAGGCCCGCCGCCGAGGGATTCCTCCACCCAGAACGACCACGGGCCCCCACTGGGGACCCGCGATCGGCCGTCAGACACGGAAGGCGCCGCTCGCCTTGCGGCTCCCTCCGCATCGAGGATCATGCGCCATTCGACCGACGATGTCCAGTGCCTCAGCGGCGCACTGTGAGCGGCCATCGGTTTGGGCGGCCTCGGTCGTGCCACGCATGGCGCTCTCGCGGCCGGAGGCCGGCTTTTCCGGCCGGGAGGACAACCACCGTAGATCCACGCGCTCCGCAAGAAGAAGGGGCTCGTGGGGGAAACATGGTTTCCCCCACGCCGTTACGGCTTCCAGACCATCAGCGCGACGATCGCGATGGTGGCGACGAGCATCGAGGCGTCGAGGGTCAGTGCGATCGGATCGCGGAGGCGGCGCGAGAGCTCCGTGGAAGGCCGTTCGCTCCCGGTGGCGGCCTCGCGCTCGGCCAGCTCGCGCGTTTTGCGGTCGAGCCTGCCGGCCACGGCGCCTGCCGCGCCGAGCCAGGCGATCAGCACGTAGGCCGCCTGGAGCCACCCGGAGTCGTACGGAACGCGCAGCTCGTCGGCCAGCCAGACCCCTGCCCCGAGAGTCAGCAGGAGCCCGATGCCGACGAGGGGCACGAGCGGCCGGACGGCACGCAACAGGACGGCGCTCTCCGACGGTCGCTCCTTCCCGATCGCGAGGAGCCGCAACGCGGTCACGGCGATGCTGCCGCCGACGAACAGGAGCACGCCCGAGAGGTGCAGGAAGAGGGCCCAGTCGCGTGCCATCCGCCCTCGAAGCTAGCGGCGGCGAAGCGCTGGATGCCTCGGTGGAAACCCGTAGCCTGAGGCACCGTGATGAGCTTGCTTCGCAAGACGTGGGGGAACCACATGGTTCCCCCACGAACCCCCTCCTTCGGCGTCCGGCACGGACGACCCGCGCTTGGCCTCCCGCCGGGCCGAGCCCGGCTCCGGCCGCGAGCGGTGGCGCACGGATCGTCCGCCGGCGCGTCGACCTCCGTGCAGTACGGAGAACGAGGATGATGACGGTACTCCGCGTTGCGCACGTGCTCTCGGCGAGCATCTGGGTCGGGGGCACCGTGGCGCTCGTCTTCATCGGCGTGCCGGCGATCCGGCAGCTCGAGGGCGAGGCGCGCGCGACGGCGATGCGGACGCTCGGGCGTCGCTGGCGGCCGATCGGGTGGAGTGCGATGGCGGTGGCGATCCTCTCCGGGCTCTGGCTCACCGACCGGCACGGCGGGTTCAACCGCGCGGCTCTCGACACGGATTTCGACCGGACGCTGATCGCGAAGTCGGTGCTCGTCGCGCTGCTCGTGGTCGGCGGCCTGCTCCACGACTACGTCCTCGGACCGCGGCTGCAGCGGGAGCTCCGCGCGCGCGACGCGGCCGCGCCCGCGACCCGACGGCGTCTCGTGCTCGTCGGCTGGCTCAACTTCGGGCTCACGATCGCCGTGCCGGTCATGGGCGCAGTCGTGCTCTCGACATTGGACTGATGGTGTCCGACTTCAGTCGGACACCTGGCGCCCTGCGCCTCGCATTCGACGAGAGGTGTCCGACTGAAGTCGGACACCGGTGGCCGTGAACGACGCGGCACGCCATCTCGCTCTTCTGACCCGGACGACCGACGTCGTCAACTCGTCGCTCGACCTGGAGGAGGTGCTCGAGGCAATCGCCCACGAGGTCGCGGCCGCGCTCGAGACGGACGCCTGCTTCGTCTACCTCTACGACGAGCGCGCGGACGAGCTCGTGCTGCGCGCGACCCACGGCACACGGATCGAGGACGCGACGAGCGCACCCCGCATGCGGAAGGGGATCGGGATCACCGGAGTCGCGGCCGCCGAGCGCCGGCCGATCATGCTGGCCTCTGGCGCGCACCTCGATCCTCGTTTCAAGGCGTTCCCGAACCTGCGCGAGGACGAGTACGAGTCGATCCTCGCCGTGCCGATCCTGGCGCGCGACGTGCTCGAAGGGGCCCTCAACGTCCGCACCCGCCAGACGCGGTCGTTCACGGACGCGGAGGTCGCGCTCCTCACGTCGATCGCCTCGCAGGTGGGGCGCTCGATCGAGCACGCGAAGCTCTACGCGCAGGCGCGGCGGCGCGTGGACGAGCTCGAGGCGCTCGCGCGGATCTCGGAGGCGGTCTCGGAGTCGCTCTACCTCGAGGAGTCACTCGAGGCGATCGTCAGGACGACCGTCGAGTCGCTGCACGCGACGGGCGCCGCGGTCGTGCTCGAGGACGGGCGGATCGCGTGGCCGGAGGGCCGTGCCGGCGCCCACGCGGTGCGCCTTCCGCTCCGCTGGCGCGGACGGGGGATCGGCGAGCTGGTCGTCGACCGCGACACACCGTTCTCGGACGACGAGCGACAGCTGCTCGACGCCATCGCCAACCAGGCGGCGGTCGCGCTCGAGCACGGCCGCATGGCGCTGCGCGGCGTGCTCGCCCAGGAGATCCACCACCGGGTCAAGAACAACCTGCAGACCGTCGCGTCGCTGCTGCGGCTCCAGGCCCGGGCGGACGGCGTCGACCCGAAGAAGGCGCTCGGGGACTCGGTGAACCGGATCCTCGCGATCGCGGCCGTACACGAGGAGTTGACCGAGCACCGCGAGGACGTCGTCGACCTCGCGGAGCTGATCGACCGGCTCCGCGCGATGCTGGTCCAGGGCCTCGTCGCGGGCAAGGAGGTCACCGCGACGCTCGAGCCCGTCGAGCTCGCAGGGCAGCGCGCAACCGCCCTCGCGCTCGTCTTCAGCGAGCTCTTCTCGAACGCGCTCGAGCACGGCGGCGACCGGGTCTCCGTCGAGCTCGCCCGCAGCGGCGGCGAGGTCCTGCTCGTCGTCGCCGACGACGGCTCCGGGATCGGTGACGGGGAGGACGGGACCGGCATGTCGATAGTGAGAGCGCTCGTACGCGACGAGCTGGGCGGGTCGCTCGCGCTCGTCGACCGCGACGGGCTGCGGACCGAGGTGCGATTCCCTGCGTAACGACCTCGCACCCTTCCGCCACCGCGGCTTCTCGCTCCTCTGGTTCGCGGGGCTCCTCTCGTTCGCCGGGGACTGGGTCCTGCGCATCGCGCTGCCGATCCAGGTCTACGCGCTCACGGGCTCGACGCTCGCGACGGGCGGCTGACCGTGCAGGGCCTCGGCTACGTCGTTGCCGGCCTGCTCGCGGGGGTGCTGCTCAGACGTTCAGCGGAGGTCATGGTCGCCTCCGAGCGGCGTGCGGGCGCGATACCGTGACCGGCGCTCCGATGCGCATCCTGATCGCCGAGGACGAGACGATCATCCGGCTCGACCTGCGCGAGCTGCTCGAGCGAAGCGGCTTCCAGGTCGTCGCCGAGGCTCGCGACGGCGAGGAGGCGGTGGCCCTCGCGCGCAGCGAGACGCCCGACCTCGCGCTCCTCGACGTGAAGATGCCGAAGCTCGACGGCATCGACGCGGCCCGCAGGATCCTCGACGAGCGGCCGATCCCGATCGTGATGGTGACGGCCTACGGCGAGCAGGAGCTCGTCGCCCGCGCGGTCGAGGCCGGTGTCTTTGGCTATCTCGTGAAGCCGTTCCGCGAGACCGATCTCCTGCCGGCGATCGAGACCGCCCGCGCGCGCCACGAGGAGCTTGCCGTGGTCCGTGCCGAGGCCGATTCCCTGGCCGCCGCGCTGGCGGCGCGGAAGGCGATCGAGCGGGCGAAGGGACTTCTCATGGAACGGGAGGGCCTCAACGAGCGCGACGCCTTCGCGCGGCTCCGCAAGGCGAGTCAGATCTCGGGCCGGAAGCTCGAGGTCGTGGCCGAGGCCCTCATTCTCTCCGCGGAACCGGGATCCGCGGAAGCGGATCCCGGTCGCGGATCCCGCCTTCGGCGGGCAGATCCCTGAAGCGGCCTGCTTCGCGGCCGAGGTGCTTCCACGAGAGCAGGGAGACGGCGCGAGGACTGCCTCCCATGTGGGCGCGGCCCGAGCCCTGAACCCGGGCTCGCGCCGCAGGGCCCTCAGCGCGGGGGAGGCGCCGGGGGGGCCGTGGAGCTTCGGACGACGAGGCGTGTCGCCAGCTCGATGCGGAGCGTCTCGACGCGCTGGCCGTCGATCAGGCGGCTGAGCAGGCTCACCGCCATCCGGCCCATCTCCTCGAGCGGCTGGCGGACAGTTGTCAACGCCGGTGTTACGACGCGGGACAGCTCGCTGTCGTCGAAGCCGACGACGGAGAGGTGCCCGGGCACGCTGAAGCCGAGCTCGGCGGCCGCGCGCAGCGCGCCGATCGCCATGTTGTCGTTCGAGGCGAAGATCGCCGTCGGCGGGTTGTCCAGCGCCAGAAGCCGGCGCGCGGCCTCGTAGCCGTCGGCGATCTCGAAGTTGCCACGGTCGACGAGCTCCGGCGAGGGAAGCACCCCGGCGCCGGCGAGCGCCGCCTGGTAGCCGTTCGCGCGCTCCTCCGTCGCCACCCAGCCCTCGCGCCCCTCGATGATCGCGATCCGCCGGTGGCCGAGCCCGAGGAGATGCTCGGTCGCCGATCGCGCTCCGGCCCAATGCGTGGCGGAGACGACGGGGACCCGCGCGGGAAGCGGCATCGGGGCGTCGATCACGACGAACGGGAAGCCCTGGCTCTCGAGGTCGCCCAGCTCCTCGGCGGACTCGGACGGGAGGACGAAGATCGCGCCGTCGGTCGTGCCTCTGAGCAGTCGCTCGACGAGCGCCGCCTCACGGTCGTGCTCGTGCTTGGTCGGGCAGAGCACGGCGCGCATCTCCTGCTCGTGCAGTGCCTCGGTCGCCCCGGAGAGGATCGACGCGTAGTAGTCGCCGAGGACGTAGGGGATCGTGCAGCCGACGAGACCCGTGCGTCCCTTCGAGAGGCCGCGCGCGCTGCGGTTCGTCGTGAAGCTCATCGCGCGCACGACCTCCATCACGGCGTCCCGCGTCTCCCGGGAGACGTCCGGCCGGTCGTTGACGACACGGGAGACCGTCGCCACGGACACGCCGGCACGGCGCGCCACGTCGCGGATCGTCGCCCGGCTCGCTCGCGTTGCCTCGCTCATCGCGCTTGCGCCTCGCTCCTCCCGGAACCGTTTTCGGAACGCCGACTCTACACGATGCGCCTGTTGGTGCGTCAAATCGAAGGATTCTCGGTGTCAACGGCTTGACATCCGGCGCAAACCTGTTAAACGTTCCCGGAACGTTACGGAACGGAGGCGGAAGCGCGGCCCGCACGAGCATGACGACGACACGAACGCACGAGACGCAGCGCAGCCTCACCCGCCCGACCCGGCAGGCGACCGCGTGAGCGACCTCCCTGCCTGGCTCGGCGCGAACTTCTGGTCGCGGGCCGGCGGGCCGCGGATGTGGTCGCGCTACGACGGCGTGGTCGTCCGCTCCGAGCTCCGCGTGCTCGCCCGCCACGGCCTCGGTGTGACGAGGTCGTTCTGCTTCTGGCCCGACTTCGTCCCCGAGCCCCAGGTGCTCGACGAGACGGCGGCCGGGCACTTCGCGGACTTCCTCGACGCGCATGTCGAGGCGGGTCTCGGCACGATCCCGACGCTCGTCGTCGGTCACATGTCCGGCGAGAACTGGGACCCTCCGTGGCGCGGCGGTCGCGATCTCTACCGCGACGTCTGGCTCGTCGGACAGCAGGCGTGGCTCGCGCAGGAGCTGGCGGAGCGCTTCGGGCAGCACCCGGCCGTCGTCGGCTGGCTGCTCTCGAACGAGATGCCGCTGTACGGCGGCCCGGCGCCGACCGACGAGATCACGGCCTGGGCACGGATCCTCGTCCAGGCGCTCCGGGCCGGCGGTGCACGTCAGCCGGTCTCGGTCGGCGACGGTGCGTGGGGGATCGAGGTCTCCGGGGCCGACAACGGCTACTCGCTGCGCGCCCTTGCCCCTCTCGTCGACTTCGTCGGGCCGCACGCGTACCCGATGCAGGACGACGAGCACCGTCAGGCGCTCGCCGCCGCCTTCGCGTGCGAGCTCGCGGGCGGCTTCGGCAAGCCCGTGGTGCTCGAGGAGTTCGGCGTCACGTCGGACTTCGCGGCCGACGATCTCGCCGCCGGCTACTACCGCCAGGTGCTCACGACGACGCTCCTCGCGGGCGCGACCGGCTGGCTCGCCTGGAACAACTGCGACTACGACGACCTCGCCGCCGAGGATCCCTACCGGCACCACCCCTTCGAGATGCACTTCGGCCTCACCGACCGCGAGGGCCGGCCGAAGCCGCAGCTCCTGGCGATGGCGGAGTTCGGCGCGCTGCTCGAGGGGCTCGGGGACGAAGGCTTCGAGCCGGTCAAGGGCGACGTGGCGCTCGTCGTGCCCGAGCACTACGAGCGGACGCTGCCCTTCACGACCCAGGCGTATCGCGACGACCTCCGCGACGGGCTGTTCCAGTCCTACGTCGCGGCGCGCGAGGCCGACCTGCCCGTCGCGGTCGCGCGTGAGCGCGACGGGCTCCCCGCGACGGCGCGCCTCTACCTGGCGCCGTGCACGAAGCTCATCACCGCCCCCGGCCTCGAGCGCCTGCGCCAGCTCGCCGGCGGCGGCGCGACGGTGTACCTCTCGTACTTCGCGGGCTCGACGACCAACCAGCGCGGGCCGTGGATCACATGGCTCGACGAGCTGTTCGGCGTCCGGCACCGGCTCCGCTACGGCCTCGCCGACGCAATCGACGACGACGTCGTCGAGCTCGAGCTCGTCGAGGGGCTCGGCGGCCTCTCGGCGGGCACGAGGCTGACGTTCGCCGTCGCCGGTGAGCCGAGCGCGCGGAGCTACCTCCCCGTCGAGACGGCCGGCGCCGAGGTCGTCGCCGTCGATCGCCACGGCCGGCCGGCGCTCCTGCGCCACGCGGTCGGCGCGGGACGCACGGTCCTCTGCACCTATCCCCTCGAGCACATGGCGGCGCGCACGCCGCGCGTCAACCCGGAGGACACCTGGCGGCTGTATGCAGCGCTCGCGGAGAGCGCAGGCGTCACCCGCCCCGTTTCGGTCGCGGATCCACGGATCGTCGCCGGCGCGTTGCGCCACGGCGGCTCCACGACGTCCGTCCTCGTCAACTGCTCCACCGAGCCCATCGTCGCCGAGCCGGTGCTGAGCGGGGGCGACGCGCTCGCTCCGCGGGTGATCGGCCCGATGGGTGTTGCTGTGATCTCGCCCTCGGAGCGAGTCGCCGATCTCGAGACCGTTCCGGCGTCTCACGAAGGGGGTGATCCGCTCGGGGCCTCGTGAGAACCGGCTACCGACCGTGAACGACAGGCGTCCGGGCGCCGCTGCCCGGAGACCAACGCATCGACCAGGTACACGAAGGAGGAAGAAGCACGTCATGACGATTCGACGCAAGAGGACATCGGTGGGCGTGGCCGTGCTCGTGGCCGCGGTCGCCGTTGGCGCGTTCCTCGCCGCAGGCGCAAGCGCCAGGCAGAGCGCGCTGCCGAGGAGCCAGACGCTGTACACATCGGGGACGGCCTGGGGGCCGTTCGCGCAGTTCAACCCGCTTCGCTCGAGCGGCAACTCGACGGGCACGCTCGGGCTCCTCTACGAGACGCTGTTCCGTTACGACCCGCTCAAGGACAGGTACATCCCGTGGCTCGCCACGAGCGGCAAGTGGGTCGGCACGACCTACGTCGTCACGTTGCGCAAGGGCGTGACCTGGAACGACGGCAAGCCGTTCACCGCCGCCGACGTGAAGTTCACGTTCGAGACCGGGAAGCTCGAAGGCTCCGAGCTCTCGACCATGTGGAAGACGGGTCTCCAGAGCATCGGCGTGAAGGGGAACGTCGTCAGCTTCCGGTTCAAGGGTCAGCCGAACTACCTCGACTGGGCGACGAACATCTACTCGTACGGCATCGTCCCGCAGCACGTCTGGAAGAACTACGACGCGAAGGAGATCACGGCCGGAAACACGGACAAGTACTTCGTCGGCACGGGCCCGTTCACGTACGGGGCGGGCAAAGGGACGTCCGGCACGCTGCAGTGGAACCGGCGTGACAACTGGTGGGCGACGAAGCTCCTCGGCATCAAGATGCCGATGAAGTACATCGTCGACATCCACAACACGCAGAACACCGCATCGCTGCAGAACTTCCTGCAGAACAACATCGACCTCTCGAACAACTTCTTCCCGGGGGTCGACAAGCAGATCGGCGGGAAGGTGCAGACGTACTACGCGAAGCCGCCGTACATGCTGTCGGCGAACACCGCGTGGCTGATCCCGAACACGACGAAGGCGCCGCTCAACGATCCCGCCTTCCGCCGGGCGCTCGCCATGTCGATCAACGTCGACCAGATCGTCAAGGCCGACTACGGGAACATCGTCGCGAAGGCGAACCCGACCGGCCTGCTGCCGACCTGGAACAAGTGGATCGACAAGGGCCAGGTCGCGAAGCTCGGGTTCAAGTACAACATCGCCGCAGCCAAGGCGCTGCTCGCGGCGAACGGCTACAAGGACACGAACGGCGACGGCTTCGTCGAGACGAAGAACGGCCAGCCGATCAACCTCCAGCTGATCGTGCCGAACGGATGGTCGGACTGGATGACGGCGATCCAGATCATCTCGGCGTCGACGAAGGACGCCGGCATCAAGATCACGCCGGCCTATCCCGACTACAACGGGCTCGTCGATCAGCGCAACACGGGCAAGTTCGACCTCGTCATCAACAACGACAAGCAGCTCGGGCCGACCCCGTACACGTACTACGACTTCCTCTTCCACCTCCCGGTGGCGGACACGCAGACCTTCGCGAACTACTCGCGGTTCACCGCCGCGGGGCCGAAGCCGTGGGCGCTGACGCTCGCGCTCAACAAGGTCAAGCCGGCCAACATCGCGAGGCAGAAGCAGATCCAGTCGCAGCTCCAGAAGTACATCCTCGAGCAGTTGCCCGCGATTCCCCTCTGGTACAACGGGATGTGGTCCCAGTACAACACGACGTACTGGACGAACTTCCCGAAGTCGGCGGGCGCGGGGCTCCAGACGACCCCGAGCGTCTGGAACGGGTACCTCAACATGACGGGCATCGACGCGCTCGCGCGCCTGAAGCCTGCAAAGCAGGGCTAGGGCTCGAGCACGCCATGGCCTGAACCGGCCGGGAAGGGTGGTGCGCCGCGGAGGCGCACCACCCTCCCGCCGACGGTCCGCTCGGCCGCTCGACCGACCATCATGGAGACGGCGTGACCCGCTACCTCGCCCGCAAGAGCCTTCTCTACCTCTTGACCTTCTTCGTCGCGGTCACGATCGACTGGGCGATTCCACGCCTCATGCCGGGCGACCCGATCGACGGGCTGATCAGCCGCCTGCAGGCCGACTCGACGGCGTCCCAGGAGCTGCACGGCTACTTCACCGAGTCGTTCGGGCTCGACCAGCCGCTCTGGCGGCAGTACGCGAACTTCTGGCGCGGGCTCGCCCACGGCGACCTCGGGCCGAGCATCGCCTACGTCGGCTCGTCGGTCAGCGAGCTGATCTGGGCGGCGCTCCCCTACACGCTCGCCCTGCTCATCCCGGCGATCGTCCTCAGCTACGTCGCGGGCAACCGCGTGGGCGCGATGGCGGCGCGGCGCAAGGTTCTCGACAACACCGTGCTGCCGTTCGCGTACATCCTCACGGCGACGCCGTACGTCTGGCTCGCGCTCGTGCTCGCCTACTTCCTCGCGTTCAAGTGGGGGATCTTCCCCGTCTCCGGCGCGTACGACTTCTCGCTCCAGCCCGCGTGGACCTGGGAGTTCGCGTGGAGCTTCA
Organism: uncultured Actinomycetes bacterium; assembly: GCA_963746445.1. Classification (GTDB taxonomy): domain Bacteria; phylum Actinomycetota; class Thermoleophilia; order Gaiellales; family Gaiellaceae; genus Gaiella. The sequence continues at coordinate 130,202 of CAVVAW010000010.1, read as the reverse complement.
TCCAGCACTGGTTCCTCCCGTTCCTCACCCTGTTCCTCGTCTCGTTCGGAGGGTGGGCGATCGGGATGCGAAACCTGATCATCTACGAGCTCGAGTCCGAGTACTCCAACTACCTCCAGGCGCTCGGCGCGCCCAGCACCCTCGTGCGCAAGTACGCGTACGGCAACGCCGTCCTGCCCCAGATGTCGGGCCTGGCCCTGGCGCTGGGCGCGGTCGTCGGCGGCGCGCTCGTCACGGAGATCGTCTTCGGCTACCCCGGGATCGGGACGCTGATCATCACCGCGCTCCAGAACCGCGACTACTTCCTGCTGCAGGGGCTCTTCCTGCTCATCATCATCGGCGTCCTCGTCGCGAACTTCGTGGTCGACATCCTCTACGTCGTCGTCGACCCGCGGACGCGGACCGGGATCCAGGGGTCGTAGATGGAGTCTCGCGCCGACCTGGTGGCAACGCCCGAGATTGCCCTTACGGGCGAGGGCTCCTCCCTCGAGGACGCGTATCCGGAGCCGCCCGTCCGCCGCTTCGAGGCGCTGCACTTCGCGGTGCGGAACGCGAAGCTCGTCGTGGGGCTCGCGGTCGTGCTGGCGTTCCTCGTCGCCGCGATCGCCGGCCCGTGGCTGACGGACGCGACGCCGTTCGAGTTCGGCTACCCGCTCGGCGAGCCGCCGTCGAGCGCGCACTGGCTCGGGACGACGTCTCCCGGCCAGGACGTGTACTCGCAGTTCGTCTACGGGCTGCGCTCGAGCTTCATCGTGGGCGCGCTTGCCGCGGCCGTCGCGGGCTTGCTCGGGATGGCGATCGGGTTCCTGGGCGGCTACCTCGGCGGCGTGATCGACGAGATCCTGAGCATGGTCACCAACATCGTGCTCGTGATCCCGACGCTCGCCGTGCTGATCATCGTGTCGGCCTACCTGTCCGTCGGAAGCCTCTGGTCCGAGGCGCTCCTGATCGGGCTCACCTCGTGGCCGTGGGCGGCGCGCGCCATCCGCGCGCAGACGTTCTCGCTCGCCTCGCGCGACTTCGTGAGCCTCGCACGGCTGTCCGGCCAGGGGACGGTGAAGGTGATCGTCAAGGAGATCGCGCCGAACATGAGCTCGTACCTCTTCCTGACGTTCATCCTCCTCTTCGGCGGCGCGGTGCTCATCGCCGCGACGCTCGACTTCCTCGGCCTCGGCCCCTCGCAGGTGATGTCGCTCGGGCTGATGCTCAACAACGCCGTCTCGAACGCGGCGCTGCAGCTGGGCATGTGGTGGTGGTTCATCCCGCCCGGCGTCGGCATCACGGCGATCGTCGGCGGCCTCTACATCATGAACGTCGGCCTCGACGAGGTCTTCAACCCCAAGCTGAGGCGCACATGAGCCTCGCGGTCGACAATCTCCGCGTCTACTACCGGACGCTGCGCGGGGACGTCCGCGCGCTCGACGGCGCGACGTTCACGGTCGCGGACGGCGAGATCATGGGCGTCGCCGGCGAGTCCGGGTGCGGCAAGACGACGCTCGGCAAGAGCCTCATCCGCCTGGACGGCCGCATGCGCGTCGTGGAGGGGTCGGTCACGCTCGACGGCGTCGAGCTGCCAATCGCCGACGACCGCGCGATGGACGCGTACCGGTTCCGGTCCGTGTCGATCGTCCCGCAGTACGCGATGAGCGCGCTGAACCCGATCCGGCGGATCGGCCGCATGATCTCGGAGCTCCTCTCCTCGCGCGGCGTCTCCTACGAGGAGACGCTCCCCGAGCTCCGCCGCCGCCTCGCGCTCGTCGGCCTCGAGGACGACGTCCTCGAGCGCTACCCCATCGAGCTCTCGGGCGGGATGAAGCAACGCGTCGTGATGGTGCTCTCGACGCTGATGAACCCGTCGCTGCTCGTCGCCGACGAGCTGACCTCCGCCCTCGACGTCTCGACGCAGAAGGCGGTTGCCGAGATGCTCGTCGAGTTCCGCGACCGCGGGTTCGTCAAGAGCACGATCGTCATCACGCACGACCTGTCGATCCTCTATCAGGTCGCCGACACGATCCTGGTGATGTACGCGGGCAAGCTCGTCGAGAAGGGCTCCGCGGCGGAGGTCACCGAGGACCCGCGCCATCCGTACACGAAGCTCCTGATCGCGTCGCTCCCCGAGGTCGGCGTGCGCTTCGAGGAGCGACGCCTGACCGGCATCGCGGGCCGCCCTCCCTCGCTGCTGCGGCCGCCGACGGGATGTCGCTTCCGGGCGCGTTGCCCAATCGCGACCGAGGAGTGCGCGGAGGAGCCACCGTTCGTGGAGCTCGCGCCGGGACGTCACGCCGCCTGCTGGAAGGTCGCCGCCTGATGCTGCGGGTCGACGACGTCACGAAGGTCTACCGCACGGGCCTCTTCGGGAGCGGCTCGCAGACAGCGGTGTCGGGGGTGAGCTTCGACGTCCGCCCGGGCGAGGTCGTCTCCCTGATCGGCGAGAGCGGGAGCGGCAAGACGACCGTCGGGCGGATGATCCTGCGGTTGACGACGCCGACGGCGGGGACTATCAGCTTCGGCGGCGAGGACGTCGCGGGCTACAGCCGACGCGACCTCCGGCGCTACTACGCGCGCGTCCAGGGGGTCTTCCAGGATCCCTTCAGCTCGTACAACCCGGTGTTCAAGGTCGACCGCGTGCTCGGGATGCTGCGCTCGAACTACCTTCCAGGCCTTTCCGACCAGGAGTGGAAGCGGACGCTGCGGAGCTCGCTCGAGGCGGTGTCGCTCGAGCCGGCCGACGTGCTCGGCAAGTACCCGCACCAGCTGAGCGGCGGTCAGCTCCAGCGGCTCATGGTCGCGCGCGCCCTGCTGCTCGAGATCGAGTTCCTCGTGGCGGACGAGATCATCAGCATGCTCGACGCCTCGACCCGCATCGACGTGCTCAACCTGCTCGGCGACCTGAAGGGACGGGGCCTCGGGATCCTCTTCATCACGCACGACCTGTCGCTCGGCAACTACATCAGCGACCGGACCCTGATCCTGCGCCGCGGCCGCGTCGTCGAGCTCGGGCCGACGCCGAAGGTGTTCGGCGATCCGAGGCACTCGTACACGCGCGCCCTGCTCTCGTGCGTGCCGCAGCTGCATCGCAAGTGGGGCGACGAGGCGCCCGTGGGAGCGAACGATGGCCCGCCGGCGACGGCCGACGCGAACGGTGGCCTCGTCGCCGTCGACGACGACCATTTCGTCGCGCCGGAGGAGGACGCGGCGTGAGCCGGATCGGCCTTCAGCTGTACACGGTGCGGGACGCGGCGGCGGCCGACCTGACCGGCGCGCTCAGCCGTGCGGCCGAGCTCGGGTTCGAGGGCGTCGAGCTCCACGACCTCCACGGCCACGCCCCGGACGAGGTGCGCGCGATGCTCGACGCGCACGGCCTCGTCGTGTGCGGCAGGCACGTCGGCCTGGAGGCGGCGGAGGACGACCTCCGTGGGCTCGCCGCAGAGCTCGCGACGCTCGGCACCGACCGGCTGGTGGTCGCCTGGATTCAGCCCCCGCGCACGCCCGCGCAGGCGGACGCCGCCGTGGCACGGCTCGTCCGCGCGGCGATCGCGGGCCTCCGAGGCAGGCCTACAGCTCGGCTTCCACAACCACGACGCCGAGGTTGCGGCGCAGGCGGACGGCCGGAGCGTCCTCGATCTCCTTCTCGCCGCCGACGACGGGCCGTTCCTCGAGCTCGACCTCGGCTGGGCGTGGTACGCGGGGGCCGACCCGCTGATGCTGTTGGCTACCGCCGGCAGCCGAGCTCCGCTCGTTCACGTCAAGGACATGCGCCGCGACGGCGGGCCGGTCCATGTGCCGCTGGGGCGCGGCGACGTCGACTACCGGGGCCTCGCTGACGCGGCCAACCGTGCGGGGGTCGAGTGGCTGATCGTCGAGCAGGACGAGACCGACGGCGAGGCGTTCGAGGCGGTTGCGGACTCGCTCGCCCGCCTCCGGTCGCTCGTGGAGGTTCCGGCATGAGGTCGCCGGCCCGTGTCGGCATCGTCGGCTGCGGTGTCATCAGCCACGCGTACGCCGAGAACGCGCCGGCGTTCGACCGCTTCGAGATCGTGACCTGCGCCGACCGCGACCCGCTGCGGAGCGAGGCGCTCGCGGCCGCGCACGGGCTGACATCGACCACGGTCGAGGATCTTTTCGCCTGCGAGGACGTCGACATCGTCCTGAACCTCACGCCGCCCGAGGTCCACGCGGAGGTGACCCGAACCGCCCTCGAAGCGGGCAAGCACGTCTACTCCGAGAAGCCGCTTGCGATGTCGCCGCCCGCCGCGGCGGAGCTCCTCGAGCTCGCCGACCGGGCAGGCCTCCGCGTCGGCTGCGCGCCGGACGTCTTCCTCGGCGGCGCCTTCCAGGAGGCGCGCACGCTGATCGACAGCGGCGCGATCGGCCGTCCCCTCGGCGTCTCGGCGACGATGCTCGCGGGAGGGCAGGAGGCCTGGCATCCCGATCCCGACATCTTCTTCCGGGATGGCGCCGGCCCGTTGCTCGACATGGGCCCGTACTACCTGACCGCGATCGTGGCGCTGCTCGGCCCGGTCGTACGTGTCGCGGGCCTTTCCTCGACGTTCGTCGCCGAGCGGACGATCGAGATCGGCCCCCGTCGCGGCGAGCGCTTCGCCGCCGAGACGCCGACCCACACGACGGCGGCGCTCGAGCTCGGCTGCGGCGCGACGGCGACGCTCCTCGCGACCTTCGAGGCGCCGAGCCACTACTCCTCGACGTTCCTCGTGCTCGGCTCGGAGGGAACGCTGCTGCTTCCGGACCCGAACATGTTCGGCGAGACGATCCGGCTCCGCGGCGGCCGCGGCGACTGGCAGGTGCACCCGTATCGCTCCCGCGGCGCGCGCGAGGTGCGCGGCATCGGCCTGCAGGAGATGGTCGACGCGATCGCGCACGATCGGGAGCCGCGCGCCTCCGGCCGGCTCGCCCTGCACGTGATCGACGTCGCCCGTTCGATCCTCGCCTCGGCGGAGTCCGGAACGACCCTGCCGGTCGGATCGACCGCCGACCGGCCCGACCCGCTTCCGGTCGAGGAGACGGTCACCGCGCGGCGGGCCGCCTCCTCGGGTTAGCTCGACGCCAGGAGGCGCTCCTCCTCACGCCGTCGCCGGCCACGGCGGGTCAGCCACACGGCGACGGCGACAAGCACGAGCGGCGCGACCGCGACGAGGAGCGCGAGCACGACGACTGCCTCCCAGGCGAGCACGGCCAGCGCCTTGTCGAGGGCGCGGTCGAGCCGCGAGCCCGGCGCGGGCGCGGTCGACGACTCGTCGGTGCGTAGCTCGAGCTGGATCGTGGCGTTCTGCGCGACCTGAGCGGTTGCGGCACGACTCGCCCGGAGCTCTTGAAGCTGTGCCTGTGCCTGTGCGCGGCGCTCGACCAGCCGCGCCCGCTCCGCCGCCGTGTCCGCGCGGTCGATCGCCGCCGTGAGCGCTGCGACCTGAGCCCGGAGCCGCTCGAGCTGGCGGTCGAGCGTGTCGAGCGACTCCTGGAGGTCGTCGATCTGGACGTTCTGCGCGAGGATCGTGCCGAGGTCGGACAGGCGCGTCACCGCGGCGGCCGCCTGGCCGGACGGGACGCGAAGCGTGAGCGAGGCCGCGCCGCTCGAGCCCGTCGCATACTGGACGGAGACCACGTAGCCGCCGAGGTCGCGGGCGATCGCGAGCGCCTGCTGGGTCGCCGTCGAGAGCGCGTCCGTGTCGTCGACGCCGAGCGTCAGCGTCGCGCTGTAGCGCTGTGCCCGTCCCGTCGTCGGCGCGGGAGCCTTCGCCGTCGCCGCGCCGGCGGCGTCCTGCGCCGGCCCGGCGAACGCCGCAGCGCCCGGCGGCGCGGTGGCGCTCCGTTCCGCCGTCGCTTTGGAGGCGATCGCGTCCGACGCGACGGGCGCCGGCGCGGGCCGCGTGACGCCGACCGCCACCGCCGCTACGACGGCAACCGTTGCGGCGGCGGGGAGCGCCAGCATGAGCCGTCGCCGGTCGCGGAATCGCTCCCGCAGCGTGGGTGAGACGGGCCTCGGCGTCGACGCGAGCGTCAGCACCTGGAGCCGCAGCGCGTCGCCTGCGCGCGGGCGCGAGCCGCGCAGCTCGTCGACGATCTCGTTCACGGTCATCCCTCGTTCACCCTCTCCTCGAGTCGCTTGAGCGCCCGCGAGAGCCGCGTGGAGACGGCCGTCGGGCTGATTCCGAGCACGCGCGCGGCGGCATCGCCGTCGAGCTCGAGCACGATCCGCAGTGCGAGTACCTCGCGCTCTCCCGCGGAGAGCGACGTGAGCGCCGTCTCGAGCTCGGGCGAGAGACCCTCCACGAACGCCTCCTCGACGCGCTCGTCGAGCGCGGCCGCCTCCTCGCGCTTGCGCCTCCGCGCCTCGGCGCGGAACCAGTCGAGCGCAGTCGTCCTCGCGATGCCGAGCAGCCAGGTCCGGGCGCTTCCGCGCCGCGGGTCGAAGCGGTCCCACATCCTGAGCGCCTTCTCGAACGTCGCGCTCGAGAGATCCTCGGCCGTCTCGCGATCGCGGGTCAGATAGAGGAGGTAGCCGAACACGTCGTCGAGGTGCGCCTCGGCGGCCTCGGCGAGGCTCCGCGGCGGGCGCGTGGCGAGCGGCTGCTCGAGCGTCATCGCGTGCACGCCCCTACTACGCCGCCGCCTGCCCCAATGTCACACATTCGTTGTCGGCACGAAGCTGGCACAGAACGAGCCACCGCAAGGTGCACACTGTGAGGACGGAGTGGCTCCAGGTCTTCACGATCGTTGCCGCCCTGCTCGGCGTCGTGGGTCTGCAGAGCACGTGGGTCATCCGGCTCGAGGCGCGCCTCGAGTAGATCTTCACGATCGAGCCGTGGCGCTCGACTGATCCCCCGGCCTCACGACGCGCCCTGCTCCTCGCGGACGCGCTGGGCCTCGGCCTCGCGTAGCTCGATCCGGCGGATCTTCCCGGTCAGCGTCTTGGGAAGCGACGGCACGAACTCGACCAGACGCGGGTAGTGGTAGGCGGAGAGGCGCGTGCGGACGTGCTGCTGGATCGCCTTCGCGGTCTCGTCGCCCGGCTCGTAGCCGTCGGCGAGCACGACGAACGCCTTGACGACGCTCCCGCGACGCTCGTCCGGGGAGGCGACGGCGGCCGCCTCGGCCACCGCGGGATGCTCGAGGCACGCGGACTCGACCTCGAACGGGCCGATCCGGTACCCGGCCGCGATGATCACGTCGTCGGCGCGGCCCTCGTACCAGACGTAGCCGTCCTCGTCCATGCGGGCTGCGTCCTTCGTGTGGAACCACTCGCCGCCGAATGTCTCGCGGGCCGCGTCCTCGTTGTTCCAGTACCCGAGCGGGTAGTGCGGATTCGACCGCGCGCGCAGGCAGATCTCGCCGCGCTCCCGCTGCTGCACGGGCTGCTCGTCCTCGTCCAGGATCGCGACGTCCCAGCCCGGCATCGGCCGTCCCATCGATCCCTCTCGCACCTCCATGAACGGGAAGTTCCCGCACAGCGGGTAGCTCTCCGAGAGGCCGTAGTAGTCGAGGACGGTGACGCCGTACTGGTTGCGGAACCAGCGGATCGCCTCGGGGTTGAGCGGCTCACCGGCCGCGCAGACGATCCGGAACTCCTGGGGGTGCCGCGTTCCGGCATCGGCGATTCCCATCATCGATCGGATCGCCGTTGGCGTGCCGAAGACGTTCGTCACCTTGTACTTGGAGAGGAACGCCAGCTGCTTCGCCGGGTCGAAGCCGCCCTCGCGCTCGAGGACCACCTGCACCGCGCCGAAGCGCCACGGGCCGAGCAGCGGCGCGATGCCGGCCGCCCACGCCCACTCGCCCATCCCGTGGAACCGCTCCCCGTCCTGGACGTCGTGGCACAGCTCGAACTCGTTGTGCCCGAGCAGGTACCGGTGCGCGTGGAGAATGCCCTTCGCGAGGCCCGTGGTGCCCGAGGTGTAGTAGAGCTGGGCGGGGTCGTCCGCTCGCGTGTCGACTCGCTCGAAGCTCGGGTCGCCCGACGCGATCAGGCTCTCGTCCAGGACGACGACGTGCTCGACGGGGAGACCGAGTGCGCGGACGCGGTCGATGTGCTCCGCGTTCGTCACGAGGATCTTGGCCTGCGAGTCGGTCACGCGGTGCCGGATCCCGTCGTCGCCGTACAGCACGGAGAGCGACAGCAGGATCGCGCCCGCCTTGAACGCTCCGAGGAACGCGGCCGCGGTCTCGGGCCGCGGAGTGAGGAGCATCGCGACGCGGTCACCGACCTCGACGCCGTGCGCGCGAAAAACGCTTGCGAGCCGGTTGCTCGCGTCCTGGAGCTCTCTCCAGTTGACCTCGCGCTGGTTGCCGCGGTAGTCCTCCCACAGCATCGCGAGCTTCTCGGGAGGGTGCTTGTCGCAGACGTCCTGGGCGATGTTGTAGCGCTCCGGGACGTCCCACCGATGGGCGGCGACCGCTTCCTCGTAACTCGAGAACCGGCTGTGCGCGGGCATCGCTCCTCCTGCGGGCTGGATGGCTCCGCCAGTGTCGCTCATCCGCGCGCTTCGGCGTCACAGGTCGGCACTACGACTCCGCAGCTGCCCCCTGGGCCTCCGCGAACAGCACCTCCCACTGCGCGAGCAGGCCGTCGAGCTCTTCGCGCGCCGCGGTATACGAGGCGAGCAGATCCATGTCCGTCCAGCTCTCGGCAAGCCGCGCCTCCAGCTCCGCGACGCGCGGCTCCAGGTCGCCGATCCGCTTCTCGACGCGGTCGAGCTCCGTCGGCCTCCGCGCGGCAGGCTTGGGCTTCGGCTTGCGTGCGGCCTTCGCCTTCGGCTCCCCGGCCGAGACCCGCGCGGGCTCCGCCTCGCGCACGCGAACGAGGTCGGCCCAGCCGCCGTCGTACGAGCGCAGCCCGAGGTCCTCGACCGCGACGATGCGATCGGGGACGGCGTCGAGGACGGCGCGGTCGTGCGAGACCAGCAGGACGGTCCCGGGGAACGCCTCCAACGCCGCCTCGAGCGCCTCGCGGCTCTCGAGGTCGAGGTGGTTCGTCGGCTCGTCGAGGACGAGCAGGTTCGCGCCGGAGGCGACCACGAGCGCCAGCGCCAGGCGGCGCCGCTCGCCGCCGGAGAGCACCGACACCTGCTTCTCGTGGGTCTCCCAGCCAGAGAAGAGGAAGCGCCCGAGGAGGTTCTGCGCCTGCGGGCGAGGGAGCCGCGTTGCCGCTGCGGTGACATCGAGGATCGAGCCGTGCTCGGGCAGCTCGGCCTCGTGCTGCGAGAAGTACGCGGGAACGACGCCGTGGCCGATCTTGATCCGCCCGTCGTCCGGCTCCCGCTCACCGAGCAGCGTCTCGAGCAGCGTCGTCTTGCCCGACCCGTTCGGGCCGACCAGCGCGACGTGCTCTCCGCGCTCGAGGACGAGCGACGCGCCGTCGAGGAGCAGCTTGTCGCCGGCGGAGACGACAAGGTCGTCCGCGTCGAGCACGATACGGCCCGAGCGCGCGGGCTTGAGGAACTCGAACCCGAGCGTCCGGCGGCGCTTCGTCATCGACTCGAGCTCCTGCGCGGCCGCGCGGCGCTCCTTCTCGAGCCGCCCGATCTGCGTGAGCTTCGCCTGGGCCTGCTTCGCCTTCGACTTCTTGAAGCGGAAGCGCGCGACGAACCGGTCGAGCCGCTCGATGTCGTCGGTGATGCGGTCGAGCTGCGTCGCGGCCGCCGACGCGCGCGCCGCCTTCTCCCGGCGCCACTCGTGCCAGGGGCCGTCGAAGAAGAACGGCTTCGTACCGCCGAGCTCGAGCACCGCGGTCGTCACGGCCTCGAGAAACCAGCGGTCGTGGGCGACGAGGATCACCGCGGCGTCGAGCGAGGTCAGCTCGCGCTCGAGCCACTCGAGGCTCTCGACGTCGAGATGGTTCGTCGGCTCGTCGAGCAGCAGCAAGTCGGGATCGGAGGAGAGGGCGCGCGCGAGCGAGGCGCGGGTCAGCTCGCCGCCCGAGAACGTGTCGAGCGGCCGGTCGAGGTCGGCGTCGACGAATCCGAGGCCGCGGACGATCGACGCCGCGCGGTCGCGCCAGGCCCAGCCGCCGGCGTGCTCGAGCCGCGCCTGCGCCTCGCTGTAGCGTCGCAACGTCGCGTCGGCGTGGTCGCCGCCGGCCATGGCCTCCTCCAGTCGCCGCAACTCGTCCTCGATCGCGACGAGGTCTTCCGCGCCGGAGAGCGAGTACTCCCGCAGCGAGAGCCCCTGGCCGCGCGGCGGGCGCTGGTCGTGCAGTGCGACGCGTGTGTCCTTCGCAAACGCGAGCTCACCGCCCTGGAGCGAGGTCTCGCCGATCAGCGCCCGCAGGAGCGTCGTCTTGCCCGCCCCGTTCGGGCCTGCGAGCGCGAGGCGGTCACCCCGGCGCAGCCGGAACGAGACCCCGTCGAAGAGCGGGTCGCCGGAGAACTCCTTGCGCAGCCCGGACGCGATCAGCACGGCCATGGACTGAAGGGTGCCGACGAATACACGGGCGCGTAAGAACCGTGTGTCGTCCCGATCCGAATCGGGTAGTGATCCACCATGGCAACCGACCCGATCGTCATCGTCGGGGGCGGCCTCGCGGCCGGGCGCCTCGCGGCCGAGTACCGGGAGAGCGGTGGCGAGGCCGACGTCACGATCCTCACAGCGGAGCCCGATCCGCCGTATCACCGGCCTCCGCTGACGAAGGGATTCCTGCGCGGAGAGCAGGACCGGGATTCGACGCTTCTGCAGCCGCTGCCCGAGTGGGAGGAGGCCGTCGTGGAGATCCGGCTCGAGACGCCCGTCGAGGCGATCCACCCGGACGAGCACGAGATCGAGCTCACGGGCGGTGAGCGCGTTCCGTACGGCACGCTCGTCGTGGCCACCGGTGCTCGCCCACGGCCGCTCCAGATTCCCGGCGCCGACCGCGTCGGGGTCCACACGTACCGGACGCTCGCGGACGCCGAGGCGGTGTCGGCGGCGGCCGAGGAGGCCCATTCGGCGATCGTGATCGGTGGCAGCTTCATCGGCTCCGAGACGGCTGCGTCCCTCCGCTCCCGCGGCCTCGCGGTCACCCAGGTCGAGATGGGCCCGACGCTGATGCCCCAGCTCCGGTGCCCCGATCTCTCGGCCCAGCTCGTCGAGCTCTACCGCGCGGAGGGTGTCGACGTCCGTCTGGAGACGCAGGTCGAGGAGCTCACGGGCAACGGGCGCCTCCTCACAGGAGCGCGCACCGACGACGGAGAGACGGTCGAGGCCTACCTCGCGATCGTCGGAGTCGGCGTCGAGCCGAACGTCGAGCTCGCGCAGGAGGCGGGCGCAGACGTCGACGACGGGATCGTCGTCGACGAGCGCTTTCGCACCTCGCTGCAAGACGTCTATGCGATCGGTGACGTCGCGCGCTACCCCGACCCGACCTCGGGACGGCAGCGCCGGATCGAGCACTGGTCGAACGCCGACGCCCAGGGTGCGCACCTGGGCCGGCAGCTGGCGGGGTCCCGCGCGGCGTACGACGAGCTGCCCGTCTTCTTCACGCAGCTCTTCGGCCGCAAGCTCCAGGTGCTCGGCGACGTGGAACGGGCCGCGGAATGCGTCCTCCGCGGGTCGCTGACCGAAGGACGTCTGATCGGCTTCCATCTCGACGAGGGCGGGCATCTCGTGGGCGCCGTCGTCCACGGCGAGTCGGCCGACGTGGCCGTCGAGCTGGAGGAGCTGATCCGGAGGGCGGTCGTGTTCGACGACCCGGCCCGGCTCCTCGACGGGAACCTGCGGCCGGCCGACGCGGTTGTCGCCTGAGACAGCGCGAGGCGCGTAGTCTTGGCCGCATGACCTCGACCGACCCGGCTCGTCTCACGATCGACACGATCCGCGTCCTCGCGATGGACGCCGTCCAGAAGGCGAACGCGGGCCATCCGGGCACGGCGATGGCGCTCGCCCCCGTCGCCTACCTCCTCTACGCGGAGGAGATGCGCCACGATCCCTCGACGCCGGATTGGCCGGGCCGCGACCGCTTCATCCTCTCCGCGGGGCATGCCTGCATCCTCCAGTACGTCTCGCTCCACCTGTCGGGCTACGACGTGACGATGGACGACCTGCAGCATTTTCGGCAGTGGGGCTCGCGGACCCCGGGACACCCGGAGCTCGGGCACACGCCGGGGATCGAGACGACGACGGGCCCGCTGGGCCAGGGCTTTGCGAACGGCGTGGGGCTCGCGGTCGCACAGCGCTTCCTCGCCGACCGGTGGAACCGGCCGCACCACGCGCTCGTCGACTCGTGGGTGTACGCGATCTGCTCCGACGGCGACATGATGGAGGGGGTGACGCAGGAGTCGGCGTCGATCGCGGGCCAGCTCGGGCTCGGACGCCTCGTGTACGTCTACGACGACAACCACATCACCATCGACGGCTCGACGACGATCAGCTTCACCCGCGAGGACAAGGGGAAGCGCTTCGAAGCGTACGGGTGGCACGTCCAGCACGTCGACGACCCGAACGACCTGGATGCGCTGCGCGCCGCGTTCGCGGCGGCGCGCGCCGAGGATGGCCGGCCGTCGCTCGTCATTCTCCGCTCGCACATCGCCTACCCGGCCCCCAACGCGATCGACACGTCGAAGGCCCACGGGTCGCCGCTCGGTGAGGACGAGGTGCGGCGGACGAAGGAGGTGCTCGGCTGGGACCCCGACGAGACGTTCGTCGTCCCCGACGCGGTTCGCGACCATATGAAGGGTGTGGGCGAGCGTGGCGCGGCAGCCCGCGCGGCGTGGGAGGAGCGGCTCGAGGCATGGGCCGACGCGCATCCGGACGCGGCGGCAGACCGCGAGCTCGACCTGCAGGGGCGCCCGCGCGACGGCTGGAAGGAGGCGCTGCCGTCGTTCGAGGCCGGCGAGCAGATCGCGACGCGCGACGCCGGGAAGACGGTGATGCAGGCGCTCAAGCACTTCGCGCCGACCCTGATCGGCGGCGCCGCAGACCTGGTCGAGTCCACGAAGACCGAGTTCGAGGGCGGCGGGATCTTCGCGGCGTCCCACGTCGGCCGCAACATCCCGTTCGGGATCCGCGAGCACGGGATGGGGTCGATCGTGAACGGGATCGTCCTCGAGCCGGGGATCCTCAAGCCCTACGGGTCGACCTTCTTCGTGTTCTCCGACTACATGCGACCCGCGGTCCGGCTGTCCGCGCTCTCGCACCTGCCCGTGATCTGGATCTGGACGCACGACTCGATCGGGCTCGGGGAGGACGGCCCCACGCACCAGCCCGTCGAGCACCTGATGTCGCTGCGCGCGATGCCGAACCTCTGGATGGTGCGCCCGGGGGACGCGAACGAGACCGTCGCCGCCTGGCAGATCGCGCTCGAGCGCGACGGCGGGCCGGTGGGGTTCGCCCTCTCCCGGCAGAAGCTGCCGGTGCTCGGCGGCGAGGGCGTGGCCGATACACGCGAGGGCCCACTGCGCGGCGGGTACGTGCTGTGGCAGCGCGATCCGGGCGCCGAGCCCGACGCGATCGTGCTCGCGACGGGCTCCGAGGTAGCCATCGCGCTCGAGGGCGCACGGTCGCTCGACCTGAACACGCGCGTCGTCTCGCTTCCGTGCTGGGAGCTCTTCGACGAGCAGCCAGACGAGTACCGCGACGAGGTGCTGCCGCCGGCGGTGACGGCGCGCGTCTCGATCGAGGCGGGCGTGACGTTCGGCTGGGAGCGGTACGTCGGCCCGGGCGGCGCGAGCATCGGCGTCGACCGCTTCGGGGCGTCCGCGCCGTACGAGCGGATCTACGAGGAGCTCGGCCTCACGCCGCAGGCCGTCGCCGACGCGGTCGGGCGCGTCGTCTGATGCAGGTCGCTGCGGGCTTCGACCACCGCGGCTGTCATCTGCGCGAGGCCGTCCTCGGCGCGATCGCGGCCGCGGGCCACGACGCGCTCGACCTCGGCGTCGACACCGACGCGGTGCGGGTCGACTATCCCGACATCGCGCAGTCGATCGGCGCGGCGATTCGCGACGGCCGGGCCGAGCGGGGTGTTTTCGTCTGCGGGTCCGGAGTCGGCGCCTCCGTGGCCGCCTGCAAGATCCCGGGGATCCGCGCGGCGATCTGTCACGACGCCTACTCGGCGCACCAGGGCGTCGAGCACGACGACATGAACGTGCTCTGCCTCGGCTCGGAGATCATCGGGCCGTCGCTGGCGCGGGATCTGGTCGAGCGGTTCCTCGCAGCAACGTTCATCGGCGAGGGCCGCTATCTGTCACGGTTGGAGAAGGTCGCCGAGCTGGAACGGCTCCGCGACGACTGAAAGCGAGGGACGGACATGGCGACATCGAGGCTGCACGAGCTGAGCGCGCACGGAGTGAGTGTGTGGATGGACTCGCTCTCGCGCGAGATGCTCGAGACCGGCGAGCTGGCGCGGCTGATGGAGGAGGACGCCGTCGTCGGCGTCACCTCGAACCCGACGATCTTCCAGAAGGCGCTCGCCGAGGGCGACTGGTACGACGAGCAGCTGCAGGCGGTCTCGCGCGAGACCGAGGATCCGACCGAGATCTTCCTTGCGCTCGCGCAGGAGGACATTCGCGACGCCTGCGACCTCATGGCGCCGGTGTGGGAGCGCACGAACGGCGTCGACGGGTACGTCTCGCTCGAGGTCGACCCAAGGCTTGCGTACGACCGCGTCGCGAGCTTCGAGCAGGCGATGCGCTTCCACGAGGAGGTCGAGCGGAAGAACCTCTACGTGAAGATCCCGGGCACCGAGCCCGGGCTCGGCGCGATCGAGGACTGCATCGCGAAGGGGCGCTCGATCAACGTGACGCTCATCTTCTCGCTGGCGCGCTACAAGGCCGTCGTCGAGGCGTACCTGCGCGGCCTCGAGCGGCTCGTGGCAGCGGGCGGCGATCCCGGCTCGGTGATATCCGTTGCGAGCTTCTTCGTGTCGCGTGTCGACACGGAGGCCGACCGCAGGCTCGAGGAGGCGGGGCGGACCGATCTCCAGGGCAAGCTCGCCGTCGCGAACGCGAAGCTCGCGTACGAGCACTGGCAACAGGCGTTCTCGGGCGACCGGTGGGCGTTCCTCGAGGGCAAGGGCGCGCGCAACCAGCGCTGCCTCTGGGCGTCGACGTCGACGAAGAACCCCGCCTACCGCGACGTGCTCTACGTCGAGGACCTGATCGGGCCGGAGACCGTCAACACCATGCCGCTCGAGACCGTGCGGGCCTTCCAGGACCACGGCGAGGTGCGCGACACGCTGACCGAGGGCGTTCAGGAGGCGCATGCTCTGCTCGACGAGCTCGCCGCGGCCGGGGTCGACTACGACGACGTGGTCGCGACGCTGGAGGACGAAGGAGTGCGGAAGTTCTCCGGCTCGTTCGACGAGCTGCGCGCGGGCATCACCGAGAAGCTGCGCGTCGTCGCGGCACGGTAGTGCCGCAGGCGGCCAACCCGCTTGCGCAGGGCCTGGGGGTCCGGCGCCAGCCGGATCCCTGCGCGCTCGTCGTGTTCGGCGCGTCGGGCGACCTGACGAAGCGCAAGCTGCTACCTGCGCTCTACTCGCTCGCCTTCCGCGGGCTCCTGCCGAAGCGATTCGCCGTCGTCGGCGTCGCGCGCAGCGAGCAGACGACGCGCCAGTTCGTCACCGCGATGCGGCAGGCCGTGAAGCAGTTCGCCCGCGACCCGTTCCGCACCGACGTGTTCGAGTCGCTCGCTGCGGGCATGCGCTACGTCTCGACCGACTTCGCCGACGACGGCGGCGAGGACAGCGTGGGTCAGACACTGGACGAGCTCGACGAGGCACGCGGGACCGGCGGCAATCGGCTCCACTACCTCGCCGTGCCACCGCAGGCGTTCCCGGTGGTTGTGCGCGAGATCGGCGAGCGCCGCGAGCGCGAGGGCTGGGCCCGCGTCATCATCGAGAAGCCGTTCGGCCACGACCTCGCCTCGGCGCGCGAGCTGAGCGCCTCCGTCAAGCGCTGGTTCGCCGAGGACGAGATCTTCCGGATCGACCACTACCTCGGCAAGGAGACCGTCCAGAACCTGATGGCGCTGCGGTTCGCGAACGGCATCTTCGAGCCGATCTGGAACCGCCAGATGGTCGATCATGTCCAGATCACGGTCGCCGAGTCGATGGGTATCGAGGGCCGCGCCGGCTACTACGAGCAGGCCGGCGTGATCCGGGACATCTTCCAGAACCACCTCCTGCAGCTCCTCGCGCTCACCGCGATGGAGCCGCCGATCGACTTCTCCGCAGACGCGGTGCGGAACGAGAAGGTGAAGGTGCTGCGCGCGATGCACACGCCGGGGCCGAAGTCGGTCGTCCGTGGCCAGTACGGCCGCGGCTGGGTCGAGGGGGAGGAGGTGCTCGCGTACCGCGAGGAGCCCGGCGTCGACCCTCGCTCGCTGACGGACACCTACATCGCCGCGAAGCTCTACGTCGACAACTGGCGGTGGGCTGACACGCCGTTCTACGTGCGGGCCGGCAAGCGGCTCGCGCGGCGCGAGACGACGATCGCGATCCAGTTCAAGAGCGCGCCGCACCCGCCGTTCGAGTCGATCGCGGGCGACGGGCTGCGGCCGAATGTGCTGCTGATCCACGTCCAGCCGGACGAGGGCGTCTCGCTTGCGATCGGGGCGAAGGTGCCCGGCGCCGGGATGTCGATCCGGACGGTGCACATGGACTTCCTCTACGGCGGCGCGTTCCGCGAGGGCGTGCCCGAGGCCTACGAGCGGCTGATCCTCGACGCGATGCTCGGTGACGCGACGCTGTTCACCCGCGAGGACGAGGTCGAGGAGCAGTGGAAGCTCGTCGACGCGATCGTCGGCGCCTGGGGGCGCGACCGGCCGACGTTCCCCGACTACGCGGCAGGGAGCTGGGGGCCGGCGCGCGCCGACGAGCTGCTCCATCGCGACGGCCGCTCGTGGGGAGGCACTAGCGTCGGGGTCTGGCTTCAGCCTGACCCCGACACAGTTCCCATGGGCGTCGTCGCCGAGGTGGAGCGGAAGCTCGCGCGGCAGCGCTGCCGCCAGGAGGCGGACGGCGATCCCGAGCTCCGCACGAGCACGATGACCCACGTCGTCTGGGCGCCGCCCAAGTGGCTGCCGCGGGCGAAACGCGTCCTTGCCGGCCTCGCGGAGCGTCACCCTGCGCGCACGATCTTCCTGGTGCCCGTGCCGGGTCGGAAGAGCGGCGTCGAGGCCGAGGCGGTCGTCCAGGACTTCGCTATCGGCGACGGGCGCGAGGTGCTGTCCGAGGTGATCGAGCTCCGGCTGAGCGGCGAGGCGGCGCGTCATCCGGGGTCCGTCGTCCTCCCGCTCTTGATCTCCGACCTCCCGGCGTACTGCCGCTGGCGCGGGCGCCCCGACTGGAACGGTCAGGCGCTCGACGAGATCGTCGATGTCTGCGACCGCTTCGTCGTCGACTCGAACGAGTGGCAGGGCGTCCCCGGCGCGTACGACCCTCTCGCCCGCCTCTTCGATCGTGTCGTCGTCTCCGATCTCGCCTGGCGGCGCGGGCTTCCGTGGCGCTCGGCGCTCGCCGAGCGCTGGCCGGGGATCCGTACGATCGAGCGGGTCTCGATCGAGGGCCCGCGCGCGGACGCGCTGCTGCTCGCCGGCTGGCTTCGCTCGCGGCTCCGCAGGAAGGTGTCGCTCACGCGGCGCGACGCGATCGCCCTCGTGGGCATCGCGGTCGACGGTGACCCGGTCACCCCGCCGGCCCGCCCTGCGCTCTCCGGCAGCGACCTGCTCTCCGCCGAGCTCGACACCCTTGCGCGCGACCCGATCTACGAGGCCGCGGTGCGCGAGACCGCCGCGTAGACGTCAGGTCTCCGTGTGCTCCGGCGGCGGAAGCTCGCGCACCGCCTCGAGCAGCGCCGCGTGGAGATGGCCGTTGGAGGAGATCGCGCTGCCGCCGTCGATCCGCTCGGCGCCGGCGAAGTCCGTGAACCTCCCGCCCGCCTCCTCGACGATCACCTGCACCGCAGCAAGATCCCACACCGAGACCCCCATCGCGTCGATCGCGCCGTCGATCGACCCCTCGGCGACGAGCATGTGGCTCCAGAAGTCGCCGTAGCCCCGGGCGTGCCACGCGCGGCCCGCAAGGGCCGGCACGGACTGCTCGAGCGCGAAGCTGAGCACGGCGTCCTCGGGCCGTCGCACGGCGGAGACGTGGACGACGTCGCCGCCCGCGTGCGCCCCCGCGCCGCGCTCGGCCCACCAGCGGCGATGGAGCGCCGGCGCCGAGACGACTCCGAGCACGACGTGGCCGTCCTCCTCGAGCGAGATCAGCGTCGCCCACACGGGAATCCCGCGCGAGTAGTTTCGCGTCCCGTCGATCGGGTCGATGATCCACCGGCGCCGTCCCGAGCCGGACGCGCCCTGCTCCTCGCCGAGGATGGCGTCGCGGCGCCGCTCGACGCCGAGCATCGCCCGCAGCTCGTGCTCGACCTCGCGGTCGGCCTCCGTCACCGGCGTCAGGTCGGGCTTCGTCTCGACGACGAGGTCACGGGAGCGGAACCGCGCGAGCGAGATCGCGTCCGCGGCGTCCGCGAGCCGCAGCGCGAGCTCGAGATCGGGGCTCATCTCGCCCCTTCGCTTCGCATGCCGTCCATCGGGGCCGGGCTCCTCGGTCGCCCGTGCGCGAACAAGTGCGGCCGGAGGCCGGCTTTGCCGGCCGGGAGGCCAAGTTCGCGTGATCGGTGCGCAACCCAGAAGGAGGGGGTTCGTGGGGGAACCATGGGTTCCCCCACGCCTAGTCGACTTGCAGGTAGACGAGCGCGACGATGCAGGCGCCGACGAAGAGCGCCACGAAGATCGCCGCCAGCGCGAGGCCGAGGCGGTTGTTCTTGCGGGAGAGCTCGGGAGTAAGCATCGCTACACCACCAGCGGGTCGATCGCCGCCGCGACGAAGAGCAGGGCGAGGTAGGCGAGGGAATAGTGGAAGAGAAGGACCGCGTTGCGTCGCGACGCATCCGCGCGCAGCCGGTGTGCGAGGAAGAGGAAGTACGCCCCGAGCCCGGCGGCGGCCACGGTGTAGAGCGGCCCGAGCCAGATGCCGACGACGAGGGTGAACGCGACGAGCGCGACCGAGTAGAGGACGATCTGCCGCGTCGTCTCCGCGTCGCCGCGCGTCCCGGGCAGCATCGGCACGTTCGCGGCCGCGTAGTGGTCCTTGATCATCAGCGCGAGGGCCCAGAAGTGCGGCGGCGTCCAGAGGAACACGATCAGGAAGAGCCACAGGGCGGGTAGCGCCAGGTCGCCCGTTGCGGCGGCGTAGCCCACGAGCGGCGGCACCGCGCCGGCCGCGCCGCCGATGACGATGTTCTGGTCGGTCGACCGCTTCAGGTAGCCGGTGTAGACCACCACGTAGAAGAGGTTCCCGACGAGCGCAAGCACCGCCGTCAGCACGTTGACGGTCGAGGCCAGGAGTGCGAACGAGAGCGCGGAGAGGACGAGTCCGAACTCGAGCGCGCGCGGCGCCGGCACGCGGCCCGAGGCGACCGGGCGCGCCGCGGTCCGCGAGCCCATCAGCTTGTCGATGTCCCGGTCGATCACGTGGTTGAGCGCGCTCGCGCCGCCGCACGCGAGGGCGAGCCCGACGAGCATCGTGAGCAGCTCGACCGCGCCGGGCCAGCCGCCGGCGCCCACGAACATCCCGCCGGCGCCCGTGATCAGGAGCAGCGACATGATGCGCGGCTTCGTCAGCGTGACGTAGTCGCGCCACGGTCCGAGCGGCAGGGCCTCGCCGCGGAAGGAGACGACGAGCGTCACGAGCGACGCGGCAAGTGCCCCTCCGGCTGCGGTGACGTGCACGCCGACCGCCCAGTTCGCGTCGATCCATGCGACCAGGCCACCCGTCGCGATCGCGGCGACCATGAGGCCGACGGCGACCGCCGCGGGGAGCACGAGCCGGCGATACGAGACGATGGCCGCGACGAGCACCGCGACGAGGAGCGGCAGCGCGACGAGCGCGGCGCCCCAATGGCCCCGGCCGAGCTCGAGCGCGGCGCTCACGACGACGGTCGCGGCGGCTGCGGCCGCGGCGAGCGCCGCGAGCCGGAGCAGAGGCCCCGGTGACCGGTCGGTTCTCATGACGACTCTGCCTCGCGCAGCCTGCGACGCAGGTCGTAGAGCGGCCGCGCGCTCGTCACGTAGGGGACGTCGTCGAAGTTGTGCGGGGGCGGCGGTGAGGTCGTGTACCACTCGAGCGTGTCGCCCTGCCACGGGTCGTTCCCTGCGCGGCGCCCGTTGACGCTCTTCACGATCGCGAGCAGGAACAGCAGGAAGCCGACGCCCATGATGTAGGAGCCGACCGACGACGTGATGTTGTACGCCTCCCACAGCCCGTCGTGGCGGTACGTGTAGATCCGCCGCGGCATGCCGAGCAGGCCGAGCAGGTGCTGCGGGAAGAACGTGACGTTGAAGCCGATGAAGATGAAGAAGAAGGACCACCTGCCGAGCCGCTCGGAGAGCATGCGGCCGAACATCTTCGGCCACCAGTAGTAGAGGCCGCCGAGCAGCCCGAGCATCGATCCGCCGAACAGCACGTAGTGGAAGTGGGCGACGACGAAGTACGTGTCGGTCACCTGCCAGTCGACCGGGAACGCCGCGAGATAGATGCCCGAGAGCCCGCCGATCGTGAACACGCTCAGGAACCCGAGGCAGAAGAGCATCGGCGTGTCGAGGGAGATGTTCCCGCGCCAGAGCGTCGCGAGCCAGTTGAAGATCTTCATCCCCGTCGGGACGGCGATGACCATCGAGGCGAGCATGAACCAGATGTTCAGGAACGTCGGCATCCCGACGGCGAACATGTGGTGCGCCCACACGAGCATCGAGAAGAAGCCGATCGCGACGGTCGAGAACGCCACGGCCTTGTAGCCGAAGATCGGCTTGCGCGCGAACACCGGCAGGACCTCGGAGATGATCCCGAACACGGGCAGGATCATGATGTAGACCTCGGGGTGCCCGAAGAACCAGAAGACGTGCTGGAAGAGCACCGGTGAGCCGCCCTGGTCGGTGCCTTCCGGCCGGAAGAAGTGGAACGTCTCCGGGAACTGCCGCTCGAGCAGGAGCATTGTCAGGCCGGCGGAGAGCACGGGCAACACGAGAAGCAGCAGCCAGGCGTAGACCTCGACCGACCACACGAACAGGGGGACGCGCATCCACGACATGCCGCGGGCGCGCATGTTGTGGATCGTGACGATGAAGTTGATCGCGCTCAACGCCGACGAGAGCGTGAGGATGTGGATCGAGAGGATCCAGAGGTCCTGCCCGTTCCCCACCGCCTCGAGGGAGAGGGGCGGGTAGGCCGTCCAGCCGGTGTTCGCCGCGCCCCCCGAGGCCAGGAACGAGGTGCAGAAGACGAGGCCGGCGCAGGCATAGAACCAGTACGACAGCGCGTTCAGCCGCGGGAAGGCCATGTCCGCGGCGCCGATCTGGAGCGGCACCATGAAGTTGCCGAGCCCGGCGAGCACGGGAACCATCACGAAGAAGACCATCCCCGTCCCGTGCATCGTGACGACCTCGTTGTACGAGTTGCCGGTGATGATGGTGTTGTCCGGGTTCGTGAGCTGGGTGCGGATCAGGAGCGCGAGGAAGCCCGAGATCGCGAAGAACAGCCCGGCGGTGCCGATGTAGAGGATCCCGATCCGCTTGTGGTCGACGGTGACGAGCCAGCTCGCGACCTTGCCGCGCTGCCAGGCGGGGACGTGCGGCTGCTCAACCCTGGTTGCCAACTCGCTCCTTCAGGTAGTCGGTCAGGGCGTTCATCTCGTCGGTCGTCCAGTCGCGTCCGACGGGCGGCATCAGGATGCCGCCCTTGCGCAGGAGGGCCTCGATCGACTGCGTGTTCTTGATCAGCGTGGTCCCCGCGATGCGCGGGCCGTAGCCGCCCTCGCCCTCGAGGCCGTGGCACTTCGCGCAGGTGCCGTCCCAGAGCTCCTCGCCGAGCGGTGACGTCCCGGCCTCCTGCTGGGCGCGCCGCTCCTCGTACCACGAGTCGAACTCGGCCGCCGGCATCACCTCGACCGCGGCGAGCATCTTTGCGTGGTAGAGGCCGCAGAGCTCGGCGCACTGGCCCTGGAACACGCCGACGCGCGTCGCCTTGAACCACGTCTTGTTGAGCTTCCCGGGGATCGCGTCCATCTTTCCGCCCAGTGCCGGGATCCACCACGAGTGGATGACGTCCCAGTCGGGCGAGGTGATGTGAAGCTCGACCGTCCGCCCCTCGGGCGCACGCATCCGGTCGATCGTCACGACGCCGTTCGGATAGCGGAACTGCCACGTGAACTGCGTGCCGATCACGTCGACGACGAGGTTCTGTGACGTCGCCGCCGAGGCGGGCACGTCCTGGATCGTGGGCAGCTTGACGAAGACGAAGGTGGCGATCACGGCAAGGATCAGCACCGGGCCGGCCGTCCACGCGAGCTCGAGCTTGCTCGCCCCGTGGATCTGCGCACCGTCCGCCTCGCGTGGGCGCTTCTTGCGGCGGTACCGGATCACGAACGCGATGAGGAGACCCTCGACGAGCAGGAAGATCGCGAAGGCGAACAGCGAGATGAAGAGGTAGCTCTGCTTGATCGCGTGGGCGTTCGGCGACTCGGGCGCGACGGGCGCGAAGCCGCCGTTGCCCGCGAGGGCGGTCGCGGCCGTGACGAGCGGCGTGACGAGCACGCCGGCGATGACCAGGAGCTTCGGCCTCACGGTTGGAGGCATTCTATGAACGTGAGCGACGAGCCGCGCCGAGCAACCTTCGTCCGCCTTCCCCCTGACGTCCAGCGGCCGTTCCAGGTCTTCCTGAACAGCGTCGAGCAACGCGAGGGGATCGACTTCGTCGTACGGGACGGGACGCTCGTGTTCGAGCGCGATCTGGCCAAGGAGCAGCTCGGCGTCGGCCGCTGGACGTCGATGGTGTTCGGCATCGCCGGCTCGTACGGCAAGAACGACACCGTCGACGTGGTCTACGAGCGGAACGGCCGTCCTGCGGTCGCCTCCAAGCTGCCGTTCGAGGTCGCCGGCTGACCGCCCGCCCCGAGCTCCACCCCGTCGCGACGCCGCGTCGCAACCCAACCGCAACATCGCCGGAACGGGTTCCTAACGGTGCTTCAGGGTCTGCATACATGTCGCGCGTTCTCTTCTGTGCAATGGCAATCGAGACACCCATCGCCCCCACGCGCACCGCACGCGAGCGGGAGACCGTCACCTCGTGGCGCATCGAACGGCTGGTCGGCGCGGGCTACGCGGAGGACGCGGCCCTCGTGCTCGCGCTCGACCGCGAGGTCGACCTCCACCTCGCCGTCTCGCTGCTCGAGCGTGGCTGCCCGCCGGACACTGCGCTCGAGATTCTCTTCTAGCGACGTGGGGGAAACCATGTTTCCCTCACGAGCCCCCTTCGTCTGCGTCGTGCACCGGTCGGCCTGAGCTGGCCTCCCGGCCGGCGAAGCCGGCCTCCGGCCGCAACAGGCTGCTCACGGAACGCCGGGAAGGGCGCTCGGCTCTCAGGAGCGTCCGCTCGCCTCGGCCGCGGCCCGGAGGCGGGTTGCATGCGCGGCTGTCAGCTCGCCGGGCTCCAGGCGCCAGCGCCAGTTGTCGTCGTCGACCTCGCCGGGGCGGTTCATCCGCGCCTCGCTGCCTAGCCCGAGCACGTCCTGGGCCGGCACGATCGCAAGAGCGCACACGGACGACAGCGCACGCTCGATCAGCGGCCACGTGTCGTGCTTGCCGGTGAAGCCGGCCAGCGTGTCCGTGTCGTGGGTCGAGGTGTAGACGACCTGGTTCTCGCGGTGGTTCTCGAGGCGGTGGGGGTTGTCGGGCAGCCCTCCGAACGCCCAGATGAGGACGGCCATCCCGGGGAAGTCGAGGTCGTCACGGAGGGCATGCACGTCCGGCGTGATCACGCCGAGGTCCTCCGCGATCACCGGCAGGGGCCCGAGATCCGCCTCGGCGGCGCGGAAGAGCGCGGCCCCCGGCCCGGGCGACCACCAGCCGTCGCGTGCCGACTCGGCGTTCGCCGGGACCGTCCAGTAGGCGGCGAAGCCGCGAAAGTGGTCGATCCGATAGAGGTCGACGAGCTCGAGCACGCGGCGCATCCGGTCGATCCACCAGCGGTAGCCGGTGCGGGCCATCGCCTCCCAGTCGTAAAGCGGGTTGCCCCAGAGCTGCCCGAGGGCGCTGAGGTCGTCCGGCGGTGCCCCGGCAGTGACCTCGTCGAGGG
Organism: uncultured Actinomycetes bacterium; assembly: GCA_963746445.1. Classification (GTDB taxonomy): domain Bacteria; phylum Actinomycetota; class Thermoleophilia; order Gaiellales; family Gaiellaceae; genus Gaiella. The sequence continues at coordinate 106,087 of CAVVAW010000010.1, read as the reverse complement.
GGAGGAACAGGTCGGGGTGCGCGGCGTGGTCGCAGCCGCCGGCCGCGACGTAGATCGGGACGTCCCCGATGACCCGTACGCCCCGCGAGGCTGCGTAGGAGCGGAGCGCGCCCCACTCGCGGTCGAAGCGCACCTGCTCGGCGACCGCGCCGTCGCCCGAGAACGCCTCCCAGTCGGCGAGCCAGCTCCGTTCACGCTTCGAGAACGCACGTGCGTCGCTCGGCGCTACCGGCGCGTCTGGATCGGCGAGCAAGCCGTTCCAGCATGCGAACGCGGACGCGGACGCGTACGGGGAGCCGAACTCGTCCGGCGGGTTGAGCGGCAGCACCTGCCACCAGCGCGCGCCCGCGTCCGCGAGCCAGTCGACGAACGCATACGCCTCCGGCCCCAGGCGCCCGCCCGGAAGCGAGGTCGGATGGAGCTGGACGCCGAGTGACCGTTCCAGGCGCACGCCGGACTGTTTACCGTGTGCCGAAGGTGGCTGCCGAGCGCATCTACGTGACCGACGTCACGCCGCAGGTCGACTGCGGCCGCTGGCCCGCGAAGGCGTGCGTCGGCGACCGCGTCGAGGTCGACGCCACGATCACCCGGGACGGGCACGAGGCGCTCCGCGGCGTCGTCCGCTACCGCCGGCCCAGGGGCCGCTGGCGCGAGGCGCCGCTCGAGGCGCTCGGCAACGACCGCTTCGCGGGAGCCTTCGACGTCGATGCCGTCGGGCGCTGGCGCTTCGAGGTCGAGGCGTGGGTCGACCGGCACGCCGGCTGGCTCGACGAGCACGACCGCAAGGTCGCGGCGGGGCAGACCGACCTCGCAGGCGAGCTGGCGGAAGGGACGGCGCTCTTCGGCCCGGGAGCGGTCGAGGAGTGGCGCGCCGCGGCATCTGCGCTCGGGGCGAGTGATCGCGGCGAGGCGACGCGCAGTGGCCCGCTCGAGGTCGAGGTGGAGCGGCAGCGCGCCCGCGCGGGCGCCTGGTACGAGCTGTTCCCGCGATCCTGGGGCGGGCTCGCCGGCGTGACACGGGTCGTCCCTGAGCTCGCGGAGCTCGGCTTCGACGTCGTCTACCTCCCGCCGATCCACCCGATCGGCCGCACGAACCGCAAGGGCCGCAACAATGCCGAGCGCGCCCAGCCTGGTGATGTCGGGAGCCCCTGGGCGATCGGCGCGACCGAAGGCGGCCACGACGCGATTCATGCGGAACTCGGCGACGATTCCGATCTCGCCGGCCTGGTCGGCGCGTTGCGCGAGCACGGCATGGAGCTCGCGCTCGACCTCGCGTTGCAGATGTCGCCCGACCACCCCTGGCTCGCCGAGCACCCGGAGTGGTTCCAGCACCGGCCCGACGGGACGCTGAAGTACGCCGAGAACCCGCCCAAGCGCTACCAGGACATCCACAACCTCGACTGGGAGACGTCCGACCGAAAAGGGCTCTGGAGCGCGATCCGCGACGTCGTGCTCCACTGGTGCGACGCGGGGGTGACGGTCTTCCGGGTCGACAACCCGCATACCAAGCCCGTCCCGTTCTGGGAGTGGCTGATCGCGGAGGTTCGCAAGCGCCATCCCGGGACCGTGTTCCTCTCGGAGGCGTTCACGCGTCCCTCGATGATGACGCTGCTCGCGAAGGCCGGCTTCTCGCAGTCGTACACCTACTTCACCTGGAAGAACACGAAGGCCGAGCTCGTCGAGCTCGTCGAGCAGCTGCGCGAATGGTCACCGTTCCTCCGCCCGAACCTCTGGCCGAACACGCCGGACATCCTCCACGAGTACCTCCAGCAGGGCGGCCGGCCCGCGTTCGAGTGCCGCCTCGTGCTCGCGGCGACGCTCTCCCCGAGCTTCGGGATCTATTCGGGCTACGAGGCGTGCGAGAACGTCCCCGTGCAGGAGGGGAGCGAGGAGTACCTGGGCTCGGAGAAGTACGAGCTGAAGGAGCGCCGGCTGGACGGACCGCTGCTTCCGCTCATCCGGCGGCTCAACGAGGTGCGCCGCGCGCACCCGGCGTTGACCGACGCCGGCCTCGAGCGCCTGACGTGGCTCGAGACCGAGAGCGATGACCTCGTCGGCTACGCCCGCAACCTGGGCGACGACGTCGTGCTGGTCGTGGTCAACCTCGACCCGTACGCCGCCCACGAGGGTGTCTGCGTCGTGTCGCCCGCCCTCGGGCTCGGCTCTCCGGTGCCGGTCGTCGACGCCCTCGGCGGCGGGGCGTACGCCTGGGGCGCGCGCAACTACGTCCGCCTCGGCCCGGGCCAGGCGCACGTGATGGAGGTGCAGCGGCCGTGAGGGCCAAAGAGTCAGTTGCGACCGTTGCAGTTGCGACCGCGAAGCTGGCGCCTTCAGGGATCTGCCCCGCCCGCAGGGCGGGGATCGAGCCGCGGGATTCGGCTTCTGCCGAATCCCGCTTGGCGGGACAATGAGCGAGCAGTGGTTCGAGGCGGGGCCGGACTGGTTCAAGACGGCCGTCTTCTACGAGCTCCACACGCGCGCGTTCTTCGACTCGTCCGACGACGGGATGGGCGACTTCCGGGGCCTGCAGCAGAAGCTCGACTATCTCCAGTGGCTCGGGATCGACTGCATCTGGCTCCTGCCCTTCTATCCCTCGCCGCTGCGCGACGGCGGCTACGACGTCGCGGACTTCCTGTCGGTCTCGCCCGAGTTCGGGACGATCGACGAGTTCGCTTCCTTCGTGGAGTCGGCACACGAGCGCGGGATGCGGGTGATCACCGACTTCGTGATGAACCACACCTCGAGCGAGCATCCCTGGTTCCAGGAGTCGCGCAAGGGGCCCGACAACCCGAAGTCGGACTGGTACGTCTGGTCGGACACCGTGCACCGCTACGAGGACGCGCGGATCATCTTCGTCGACAGCGAGCAGTCGAACTGGACGTACGACCCGGAGCGCGGCGCCTACTTCTGGCATCGCTTCTACCACCATCAGCCGGATCTCAACTTCGAGAACCCGGAGGTCGGCGAGGCAATGATCGACGCACTCCGCTTCTGGCTCGACCTCGGGCTGGACGGCTTCCGGCTCGACGCCGTGCCGTATCTCTTCGAGGAGGAGGGCACGAACTGCGAGAACCTCCCCGCCACGCATGCGTTCCTGAAGCGTGTTCGCGCGGAGATCGATGAGGGGTATGCCGATCGGGTGCTTCTCGCGGAGGCGAATCAGTGGCCCGAGGACGTCGTCGACTACTTCGGCGACGGCGATGAGTGCCACATGGCATTCCACTTCCCCGTGATGCCGCGCATGTTCATGGCGCTACGGCGCGAGGAGGCGCTTCCCATGGTCGAGATCCTCGACCGGACACCGCCGATCCCGGAGCACTGCCAGTGGGGTCTCTTCCTGCGCAACCACGACGAGTTGACGCTCGAGATGGTGACCGACGAGGAGCGCGACTACATGTACACCGAGTATGCGATGGACCCGAGGATGAAGCTGAACCTCGGGATCAGGCGCAGGCTCGCGCCGCTCCTCGACGGCGGCCGCGACGAGATCGAGCTGATGCACGCGATCCTGTTCTCGCTCCCCGGCACCCCGGTGCTGTACTACGGGGACGAGATCGGCATGGGCGACAACGTCTATCTCGGCGACCGGGACGGCGTGCGCACTCCGATGCAGTGGACGGGCGACCGGAACGGCGGCTTCTCCCGCGCGGACTTCGCGCAGCTCTTCCTGCCGCCGCTGATGGACCCCGTTTTCGGCTTCCAGGCGGTCAACGTCGAGGCGCAGCTGCGCTCGCCCTCCTCGCTGCTCCGGTGGCTGCAGCGGTTCGTCGCCCTTCGCAAGGAGCACCCGGTCTTCGGGCTCGGCAGCTACGAGGCGCTCCCGACCACCAATCCGCGCGTCTTCGCGCACGTCCGACAGCACGACCGGGACACCGTCCTCTGCGTCCACAACCTCGCGCGGTCGGCCCAGGCCGTCGAGCTCGACCTCGCGCGCTACCGCGGGCGGACGCCGGTCGAGATGACGGGGCGGACGTCGTTCCCGCCGATCGGAGAGCTGCCCTACCTGCTCACCTTCGGGCCGCGCGGCTTCTACTGGTTCCAGCTCCCTGAAGAGACCGCCGATGCGTGACCCGGCTGCGCTGACCAGCGATGAGCTGATCGCGCTCGTCGAGAATGCCCGCTGGTTCGCCGCCAAGGGGCGCGCGCTCGAGAGCGCCGAGGTCGTCGGCGTGCCGGTGCGCGAAGGCCTCGTCACACTCGCGATCGTCGAGGTCAGATTCGCCGCGGGCACGCACGAGCACTACCTCGTCGCCCTGGGCGAGGACGACGAACCGGTCGACGCTTTCGACCGCCCGGAAGTCGCCGCACAGCTGGCGGCGCTCGCCGGCGTGCCCGCCGCCGGGGCCCGCATCCGGTCGTTCGGCGTCGAGCAGTCGAACAGCTGCGTCGTGCTCGACGAGCTGCACGTGCTCAAGCTCTACCGCAGGCTCGAGGCAGGCCCGAACCCGGAGCTCGAGATCCTGCGCGTGTTGGCCGAGGCGCGGTTCGGGAACGCCCCTCGGCTCGAGGGGGCGCTCGAGACGCCGGGGCCTCCGCTCGGAACCGCCCTCGCCTCGGTGACGGCGCTCGTGCCGTCGGTCGGCGGGGGCTGGGAGCTGGCGCTCGACTCGCTCGGCGACGACCCGTCGTGGCTGCCCGACCGCGTGTGGCGGCTCGGGGAGATCACTGCCGAGCTGCACGCCGCGCTCGCGTCGTATCCCGATCCGGCGTTCAGCCCGGAGGAGCCGAGCGCCGAGGCGCTCGGCCTGCTCACCGCGGCGATCGACGAGGAGATCGCGACGACGTTCTCGATGCTCCCCGAGGATGACGCTCTCGGTGCCATCGCTCATCGCGTCGAGGACATCCGCGACGTCGTGCAGGAGCTCTCGGCCGCGGGGCCGTCGGGGCTCTCGATCCGCGCGCACGGCGACTACCACCTCGGCCAGGTGCTCTGGACGAACGCCGCCGACTGGGTCGTGATCGACTTCGAGGGCGAGCCTGCGCGGTCGCTGCCCGAGCGGCGGCGCAAGCGGTCACCGCTCCGCGACCTCGCGGGGATGACGCGGTCGTTCGCGTACGCCGCCGACGCGTCGGTCCTGTTGAACGGCGTCGAGCCGCCCCCCGGCTGGCTCGACGCATGCCGCGGAGGGTTCGTCGACGGCTACCTGTCGGCGGCCGACGAGCGGCTGCTGCCCCCGAGCCGGAGCGGCTTCGACCGGCTGCTCGGGCTCTTCGAGCTGGAGAAGCTCGTGTACGAGCTGCGCTACGAGACGCGGAACCGTCCGGAGTGGGCGTCGATCCCACTCGTCGGGCTGCTGCGCCTGCTCGAGACGTCCGCATGACCCGGCCGGGGGAAGTCGACCTGTACCTCCTCGGCGAGGGCCGCCACGAGCGGCTGTGGGAGCAGCTCGGCGGGCATCCACTCGAGGACGATGCGGGGGCGCGCTTCGCGGTCTGGGCGCCGAACGCGCGCGCGGTGTCGGTCGTCGGTGACTGGAACTACTGGAGCGAGACCGCCGATCCACTCGAGCCGCAGGCCGTCTCCGGGGTCTGGGCGGGGGTCGCGCCGAACGCACGCGAGGGCCAGACGTACAAGTTCTCCGTGCTGGGCGCGGACGGGGTCAGGCGACTCAAGGCCGACCCGATCGCGTTCCGTGCCGAGCCGCCGCCGAAGACCGCCTCTGTCCTCTACCGCTCGCGGCACACGTGGCGCGACGGCGATTGGCTCGAGCGACGCGAGGCAGCGGATCCGCTGACGACGCCGATGTCGGTCTACGAGGTCCACGCGGGCTCGTGGCGGCAGGGGCTCGGCTGGCTCGACCTCGCCCACCAGCTGACGCAGCACGTGGTCGAGCTCGGTTTCACCCACGTCGAGCTGATGCCCGTGATGCAGCATCCGTTCGGGCCCTCGTGGGGATACCAGGTGAGCGGCTACTACGCACCGCACGCGCCGCTCGGCGCGCCGGACGACCTGCGCGCGTTCGTCGACGCCCTGCACGCGGAGGGGATCGGCGTGCTGCTCGACTGGGTGCCGGCGCACTTCCCACGCGACGAGTGGGCGCTTGCGCGCTTCGACGGCACGGCACTGTACGAGCACGCCGACCCGCGGCGCGGCGCGCACCCCGACTGGGGGACGCTCGTCTTCAACTACGGCCGTCACGAGGTGCGGAACTTCCTCCTCGCGAACGCGCTCTACTGGCTCGAGGAGTTCCACGCCGACGGGCTGCGCGTCGACGCCGTCGCGTCGATGCTCTACCTCGACTACTCCCGCGAGGCGGGCGAATGGGTGCCGAACCGCTTCGGCGGCCGGGAGGACCTCGACGCGGTCTCGTTCCTCCAGGAGCTGAACGCCGTGGTGCATGCGACGCACCCGGGCGTCGCGATGCTCGCGGAGGAGTCGACGGCCTGGCCCGGCGTCTCGCGGCCAACCGACGGCGGCGGGCTCGGCTTCACGTTCAAGTGGAACATGGGGTGGATGCACGACACGCTCGACTATCTCCGGCACGAGCCCGTGCACCGGCGCTGGCACCACGACGAGCTGACGTTCTCGATGGTGTACGCATGGGACGAGAACTTCGTGCTGCCGCTCTCGCACGACGAGGTCGTGCACGGGAAGGGGGCGCTTCTCCGCAAGATGCCCGGCGACGAGTGGCAGCAGTTCGCGAACCTACGCGCGCTCTACGGGCACATGTGGGCGCATCCCGGCAAGCAGCTCCTGTTCATGGGCGGCGAGCTCGGGCAGGGGACGGAATGGTCGGAGGCGGCGTCGCTCGACTGGCACGTGCTCGACTACCCGCTGCACGCAGGCCTGTGCCGTTGCGTCGCCGATCTCAACCGTGCGTATCGCGGAGAGCCGGCGCTCTGGGAGGTCGACTTCCGGGCCGAGGGGTTCCAGTGGCTCGTCGGCGATGCGCGTGACGACAACGTGCTCGCCTACGCGCGGTTTGCCGCAGACGCGTCGCGCGTGCTTGCCTGCGTCGTCAACTTCTCGCCCGTCGTCAGGCACGGCTGGCGTGTTCCGCTCCCCCTCGGCGGCGCCTGGAGCGAGGTGCTGAACACCGACGCGACCGACTACGGCGGCTCGGGCGTCGGCAACCTCGGCCGGATCGAGGCGGATGCGCAGCCACTCCACGGCCGGCCCTTCTCGGCCGCGGTGACGCTGCCGCCGCTTGCCGCGGTGTGGCTCGCACCCACGGGGGCTCGTCAGGACGCGTAGCCCGGTGTCAGACACTGTTTTGTGTCAACCCCGGAATGCACCGAGTTCGTGCCGATCTCTCAACAGGGCTCGGGCCTGCTGCGGCCGTGCGTCGGGCCGACGTCGAGGATCGCTCGCGCAGGCCGGTCCCCGACAGCGTGACCCGCAGCCGCATGGATGCACCGATCCTGGCCTGTGGAGCGATTGGCACAGAGTCGGTGCGATCTGACCTTGACTGAAATCGGTGTCTGACACCGTTCCCCGTCTGTGGAGGACGTCGGCGGCTGGCACTCGGCGCGAAGGCGCCTTCCGACCGCGGAGCTAGGGTGCCCCGGTGAGTCGCGCAGTGTGGCCCGGAAGGCCGTTTCCCCTCGGCCCGACCTGGGACGGCCACGGGACGAACTTCTCCCTCTTCAGCGAGAACGCGGACGGCGTCGAGCTCTGCCTGTTCGACGACGAGGGCCGCGAGGAGCGCATCGACGTCGCCCAGCGGACCTCGCACAACTGGCACGTCTACCTCCCCGGCGTCGGCCCGGGACAGCGCTACGGCTACCGGGTAGCAGGGCCGTGGGAGCCGACCGCGGGCCATCGCTTCAACCCGGCGAAGCTCCTCATCGATCCCTATGCGAAGGCGATCGAAGGCCCGATCGGGTTCGGCAGGGCGCGGGTGCTCGCATACGCGCCGGGCGACGAGGACGTGCTGGACGGAGAGGACTCGGCGCCTGCGATCCCGCGCTCGGTCGTGACCGACGACTCGTTCGACTGGGAGGGGGACGAGCCTCTGCGGCGCCCCTGGGCGGAGACGGTGATCTACGAGCTGCACGTCAAGGGGTTCACGCAGCGCATGCCCGGCGTGCGCGACGACCTGCGCGGCACGTATGCGGGCCTCGCGTCCGAAGCCGCGATCGAGCACCTCCGCGACCTCGGCGTCACCGCGGTCGAGCTCCTCCCCGTCCACCACATTGCGGACGAGGACGTCCTCGCCGAACGAGGGCTCTCGAACTACTGGGGCTACTCGACGATCGGCTTCCTCGCGCCGCACGCGGGCTATGCCGCCACGGGTACGCGCGGCGAGCAGGTGCGCGAGTTCAAGGGAATGGTGAAGGCACTCCATCGCGCAGGCATCGAGGTGATCCTGGACGTGGTCTACAACCACACCGCCGAAGGAAGCCACCTCGGCCCGACGCTGTCGTTCAAGGGCGTCGACAACGCCTCGTACTACCGCCTCCAGCCCGACGACCCCCGGCACTACGTGGACTTCACGGGCACCGGCAACTCGCTCAACCCGATGCACCCATCGGTGCTCCGGCTGATCATGGACTCGCTGCGCTACTTCGCGATGGAGTGCCACGTCGACGGTTTCCGCTTCGACCTCGCCTCGGCGCTGGCGAGAGAGTTCTACGACGTCGACCGCCTCTCCGCCTTCTTCGACATCATCCACCAGGATCCCGTCCTCAGCCAGGTGAAGCTGATCGCCGAGCCGTGGGACGTCGGCCCCGGCGGCTACCAGGTCGGGAACTTCCCGATCCTCTGGTCGGAGTGGAACGGGATGTATCGCGACACGATGCGCGACTTCTGGCGCGGGCACACGGCCGTCGGCGAGTTCGCGCGCCGGTTCACGGGCTCGAGCGACCTCTACCAGTCGGACGGGCGGCATCCCTCCGCGTCGGTCAACTTCGTCACCTGCCACGACGGGTTCACGCTTCGCGACCTCGTCTCGTACGACCGCAAGCACAACGAGGCCAATCTCGAAGGCAATTGGGACGGCACGGACGACAACCGCTCCTGGAACTGCGGCGTCGAGGGCGAGACGGACGAACCGGAGGTCAACGAGCTGCGCGACCGTCAGACGCGGAACTTCCTCGCGACGCTGCTCCTCTCGCAGGGAACGCCGATGCTGCTCGCCGGCGACGAGCTCCGGCGGACCCAGCAGGGCAACAACAACGCCTACTGCCAGGACAACGAGCTGTCGTGGGTGGACTGGGAGGTCGGCGCCGGCGCGCACGGCCTCCTCGAGTTCACACGGCGGCTGCTGCGTCTCCGCGCGGAGCATCCCGTCTTTCGTCGGTCCGCGTTTCTCACGGGTGAGGAGCACCGCGGCTCCGGCGCGCCGGACGCCTGGTGGTTCCGGCCCGACGGGCGTCGGATGAACCAGGCCGATTGGACTAGTGGCGACGCGTTCGCGCTGGGGGCCTTTCTGAACGGCGCCGAGATCCCGACGCTGACGGCCGAAGGGGAGCCGATCGCGGACGACTCGTTCATCGTCCTCTTCAACGCGTGGCGGGAGCCGGTCAGGTTCGTCCTGCCGCCGACCCGCTTCGGCCGCCGCTGGGCGCACGAGCTCTGCACCGCGGAGCCGGATCTCCCGCCCAACGGCACGACGCTCCAGGCCCGGGACGCGGTGCCGGTCCGCGAGCGTGCGCTCAGGGTGCTGCGGCGCGTCGGGTAGTGCGGCTCAGTCGGCCGCGGGCGGCGGCTGCTTCAGCACGTGCAGGCAGACCTCGACGACGACCGGGTCGAACTGCGTGCCGGCGGCGCTCGTGAGGCGCCTGAAGGCCTCTTCGACGGGAAGCGCCTCGCGGTAGGGCCGGTCGGTCGTCATCGCGTGGAACGCGTCGCAGGCGAAGATGATCCGCGCCTCGAGGGGAATCTCGTCCGCCTTGAGGCCATCCGGGTACCCCAGCCCGTCGTAGCGCTCGTGGCACGCGCGGACGATCGGCCGCACAGCATCGAGCTGGTCGATGGGCGCCAGGATCCGCTCTCCGAGCTCCGGATGCTGCTCGATCATCGACCGCTCCTCGACGGTGAGCGGCCCGGGCTTCATGAGGATCGACGCCGGGATCCCGATCTTGCCGATGTCGTGGAACAGCGCGCCGAGCTCGACGCGCTTGAGCTGCACGGCGTCCAGGCCGAGCTCGCGGCCCACCTCGATCGACATGTCGCAGATCCAGCGCGCGTGCGACGACGTGTACGAGTCCTTGGCTTCGAGCGCGTTCGCGAGCGCCTCGACGGTCGAGAGGAACGTGCGCTCGAGCGTCGCGAAGCTGCCGGCGTTGGTGATCGCGAGCCGCGCCTGGCTCGCGATCCCGGCGAGCAGCTCGAGCTCCCTCGACCGGATCGGCGACTCGGCGACGACCGCGAGCGCGGCGAGCCCCTGGTCGAGCGGGATGAAGGTGATCGCATGCAGGGCGCCCGCGGCCTCGTTCCCGGCCGCGCGCCCGATCAGCACCGCCTCCTCGGCGCTCGTCACGAACGGCGCGCCGCGCGGCGAGAACCGGGCCACCAGGTCGGCCGGCAGCACGCGCCCTTCGAGCGCCGTGTAGGCCGTGTCCCCGACCGCGCCGCGGCAGACGAGGCCGCCGTCCTGCGTCGGCAGCCAGATCGAGCAGCGGGCCGAGCCCATGATGTGCGCAGCGCCCCGCACCACCTGCTGCAGCACGCCGTCGAGGTTCGTCACGGCGGAGAGCTCCCGGGTCAGCTCGAGCAGTGCCTTCGCGCTCTCCGCCTCCCGGCGCTGGGACTCGTAGAGCCGCGCGTTGACGAGCGCCACCGACACGTGGCCGGCGAGCACCTCGAGCAGCCGCAGCTCATCGGAGTCGAACTGGTCGAGCCCGAGCTTCGAGACGACGATCACCCCGACGACGGTCGTGCCGTACCGGAGTGGAACCGCGAGCAGCGACTCCTCGATCTGCGTCGTCCCCGGGATGTGGAGGCCGATCCCGCAATGCGCCGCGTCACCGGTCAGGAAGGGCTCGCCCGTCAGCGCGACGTGCCCGGTGACGCCCTCGCCGACCTTCGTCTGCAGCACCTCCATCGCCGATCCCGACGCGGTCAGGTCACCCCGGAACGCAACCGGCCGGAGGTCGTCGCCGTCGCGGACGAAGACCCGGCAGTTGTGGTAGTCGATCAGCAGCCGCAGCTCGTCGGCGATGGTCGCGCCGATCTCCGCGACGTCGTTGAGACGGCTGAGCTTCGTCGAGACGCCGTGCAGCATCTTCAGGTGTGCGATCGAGCGAAACTCGGCGCGGCGGGAGTCCTCGCTGGCGTACGGGCGCTCGCGGCCGCCCTCCTGGAACACGACGATCTGGCCCTTCCCGCGCGCCTTCGCGGTCATCATCGCCACCTCGGCGCACGCGACGAGCTCGCGTGGGTTCGCTGCGTGCTCCGGCCCCGACGCGATGCCGACCGAGAGGCTGACAGGCCCGACCGGCCCGAACTCCGCGAGCCCGATCTGCTCCTGGACGCGCTCGGTAAGCCGGAACGCGTCCGCGAGTCCGCTTGTCGGGGCGATGATCGCGAACTCCTCGCCGCCGATCCGGCACACGCAGTCGGACGTGCGCACCGACCCGAGCAGCACGCGCGCGACCTCCGAGAGCACGTGGTCGCCCGTCGCGTGGCTGTAGACGTCGTTCACGCGCTTGAAGTCGTCGAGGTCGAGCATCACGAGCGCGACGGAGGACTGGTTGGTGGACGCGTCGACGAGCTCCTCGCGGAGCCGCTCGTGGAACGCGCGATGGTTCCAGAGGCCCGTCAGCGGGTCGGTCTGCGCCTGGCGCTCGAGCGACGCGCGGATGTGTGCGTTGTCCACGGCAAGCGCGGCGGCGTCGCCGAAACGCACCGCGAGCAGGAACTCGTCCTCGGTGAACTCCTGGAAACCGGCTCGGTAGATGTTGAGCGTTCCCTTGAGACGGCCGCGCGCCACGAGCGGGACGACGATCAGCGACTCGGGGTCGGGCGGCGTGTCCGCGACGAAGCGGACGCGTGGATCGAGCTCGGCGCGATTCGCCAGCACGGGCTCCCGGTGCTCGACGGCCCAGCCGGTGATCCCCACGCCGTAGGAGAACGGCTCGTCGGCGAGCACCTTCTCCGCGTCGTGGCCCGACGCGAACACGGCGCGCAGCTCGCGCATTCCCTCGTCGGCCTCGTAGAAGGTGATGTCGTCGAACGGGATCAGCTCCCCGACCGTGGCCGCGATGCGCTGGAGCAGGTCGTCGAGCGACTGCTCGGAGAGCAGCTCGTGGAAGACGTCGGCGAGCTTGCGGTAGGACTCGACCAGAGGGTCCAGAGCCGCATCGCCGCCCACACGAGCCTCGCGGCTCGCGGCGGGGATGTTCGACGGAGGGTTCACGTCCTCCAAGAATCGGCCGCTGCGGCCCCGATCTTGAGCGGTTCTCGGGCCCGAGCCGCGCCCGATCGTGGATGATGTGGACGTGGCAGGACGGATCGTGGTCGGCATCGACGGGAGCGAGGAGTCGGCGGCGGCGCTCCGCTGGGCCGTCGAGGAGGCGAAGCTCCGGGACGCGCGCGTCGAGGCGGTGCACGCCTGGAACTACATCCCGATGACGACGGCGGCCGATTCCGGGCTCGTGCCGATGTCGTGGACGGAGAGCGCGGAGATGATCGACGCGACGCACGACGCGGCGGCCCGCGCATCCCAGCAGGAGGTGGAGAGCGTGCTCGGGACGGAGCACGACGTCACCGTGACGCTCGTGCAGGGCGACGCCTCCGAAGGGCTGCTCGAGACCGCAAAGGGTGCAGAGCTGCTCGTGGTCGGGAACCGCGGGCGCGGCGCGATCAAGGAAGCCCTGCTCGGATCGACGTCCGGTCGCGTCGCCGACCATGCGCCGTGCCCGGTCGTCATCGTCCGGGCACACGCGGACGCCTAGGCCGCGCCGCACGGGGCGTGGCTTCAGCCTCGCCCCTCTTCCGCCGATCCCATCCTCGTGCCGCAGGAGACCGACCACATACGGGGAACCCACGGCGCGTGACGCGCATCTCGCTCACGCTTGCGGTGACGGCCGCCCTCGCGCTCGCGGGCCAGGCGCATGCCGGGCCAGACGCGATCGGCAGCGACGTGTGGTTCCTGCGCGACGGGCAGGCGGTCGCCGCCCATCGGACGGCGCCTGGCATTCCCGGTCTCGTTCGCGCGCTCCTCGCCGGCCCGACACGCCGCGAGCGGAGCGACGGGCTGCGCACGGCGATTCCGTCGGGCACGGCACTCCGCGAGCTCACGGTCGCGCATCGCGTGGTGACGGTCGATCTCGGGGCGCGCTTCACGGCGGGGCGGGACGACGCCTCGCTCCGCGCGCGCGTGGGACAGCTCGTCCGGACGCTGCGCGCCGTCCCCGGAGTGGTCGGCGTTCGGGTGAGGATCGAGGGCGGCGTTCCCGTCGGGCTCTTCCCCGGCTACGACCTCCGAGCGACCGTCCGCGAGCCGGTGCCCGACGCGCACACACTGGCGTTGCGCGACGTCCAGCAGCTGCTCGCCGACCTCGGCTTCATGGCGACGACGGGCGTGACGGGGACGCCGGGGGACGAGACGTCGGTTGCCGTCCTCGCCTTCCAGAAGTGGTCGGGACTGCCGCGCACGGGCGTCCTCGACGCGACGACGACCGCGGCGATCACGCACGCGACGCGGCCGCAGCCGGCACTGCGCCTCCCCGGGAAGCGGGTCGAGATCCTGCTCGGCAGGCAGGTGGCGCTCGCGATCGTCGGCAACCGGGTCGAGCGCGTCTTCCACATCTCGTCCGGCTCGTACGGCCGGACGCCGAGCGGGGAGTTCCGCGTCTACCGCAAGGAGCGCATGTCGTGGTCGGTGCCGTTCTCGACGTGGATGCCGTTCGCGAGCTACTTCGTCGGGGGCATCGCGTTCCACGCGTATCCCTCGGTGCCCGCGTATCCGGCCTCGCACGGTTGTGTCCGGATGATGGCGCGCGACGCGCCGCTGATGTACGCCTTCGCGACGTACGGGACTCCGGTCGACGTCGTCCGGGAGACGCTCGCATGAGGCTGGTCGCCGCCGTGCTCGTCGTCACGGGGCTCGCGCTGCCCGCGGGCCTGGCGCGTGCCGACGACGCGCCCGCGCCCGCGCCGACGCCGACCCGGCGCACTCGTCGTCGCGCTCGGTCTCCAGAGCCCCCTCCTCCAGGCAGGTGTCGTCCGCGGACGCGAGGTGATCCTCGCGCGCGGCTTCGAGGTCGAGCTCGCACGAACGCTCGCGCGACGGCTCGGCGGGCGCGTGAGTCGGTTCGTGTACGTGCCGTCGCAGGCCCGGCTGCTCGCGTCGAGCGGCGGCGGCTGGCAGCTCGCGCTCGGCGGCATCGACCTGTCGCGCGGCAGGCGGGCCGGAGCAGACCTGAGCGTTCCGTATCTCACGACCGACATCGCGGTCGTCGCGCGTCGCGGCCTCGAGCGGCCCCGAAGGCTTGCCGACCTGCGTGCGTCGCTGCTCTGCGCCGTTCGCGGCGGCGACGGCGCCCGTGCGATGCCCGCCGTGAATCCCCGGCAGCATCCCGTTCTCGTGACCGGCACCGAGCGGCTCCGGACGATGGTGCGTACCGGCGCCTGCGACGCGGCGCTCGTCCCCGCCGTCGAGGCCGGCCGCTTCGTCCAGGGACCGCGCGGCTCGTTCGGCCCCGTCGTCGGGCGCATCCCGCGCGGGAACGGGCTCGTGATCGCGGTGCCGCGCGGCGCCGGCGTCGACGTCGCAGCCGTCGACCGCGAGCTCGGCCGGCTTCGCCGCGACGGCACGCTCGGCCGCCTCGCGAAAGCGTGGCTCGGGCTCGACCCGGCGTCACTGCGCGTCCTCCGCTGACGTCACTCGGGGCGCTCGCCGTCACCCGGGCGCGCGCGGCCGAGCCAGAGGATCGTCGCGAGCGTCGCGAGCGGGAGGACGACGGCAGCGGTGATCCAGCCGACCGGCCCCAGGAGCGCGAGCCCGATGATCGCGAGGGGCAGGACGACGACGAGCGCGACGACGGCGACCAGCGCTCTCGCGAAGTCCATCGCCCGAGCGTACGCCGGACAGCGTGCGACGGGGTCGCGGCCGCAATCGGTGTGTGCGGGTCGCCGTAGACTCGGCTGATGCCCAACGGCATCACGTCTGCGCGACTCCTCGCCGCCGGAGCGCTCGCGGTGCTGCTGCTCGCCCTCGGCTGGGCCGTGGCGAACGGGCTGGACGAGGACGACGCGGCGTCGCAAGCGCCGCCGACACGCGAGACGGTCGCCACCACGACCCGGCCGAAGCCGGCGAAGCCGCCCGCCGCGCGTTCCCGCTTCGTCAAGCTCACGGCCGCGGGCGCCTTCGATCCGGAGGGCGACGGGCACGAGCGCGACGAGGAGGCCTCGCTCGCGGTCGACGGGAACCGGAGCACGTTCTGGCGCACCGAGCGGTACTCGCGGTTCTTCAAGACGGGCGTCGGCCTCGTGCTCGACGCCGGCCGTGCCGTTCGCGTCCGGCAGGTGGTCGTCGACAGCGGCACGCCGGGCGTGCGGGCGGAGATCCGGATCGGCAGCTCGCCCACCGGGCCGTTCACCCGCGTCTCTCCCGCGAAGACGCTCACTGCCCGCACCACCTTCCCCGTCGCGGGACGCACCGGACGGTACGTGGTGGTCTGGGTCACCGGGCTGCCGCCGGAGAGCGCCGGCGAGGTGGCCGAGGTACGCGTCCGCGCCACCTGAGACCCGTCGCGTAGCCTGCTGCCGTGGAGACGGCACGGCTCGGCAGCTCGGATCTCGACGTCTCGCGCGTCGGGCTCGGCTGCAACCAGTTCGGACGGAAGCTCGACCGGGACGCGACGCGCGCCGTGGTCGACGCGGCGCTCGAGGTCGGGGTGACGTTCTTCGACACGGCCGATGTCTACGGCTCCGGGGAGAGCGAGCGGTTCATCGGAGCGGCGCTCGGCGAGCGCCGCGCGGGCGTCGTGCTCGGGACGAAGTTCGGCCAGGACACGTCGGTCCCGGGCCTGGGCGGGTCGCGCGATCACATGCGCCGTGCGCTCGAGGCGTCGCTCGAGCGCCTCGGGACGGACGTGATCGACCTCTACACGTACCACCGTCCCGACGGCGTCACGCCGCTCGAGGAGACGCTCGCCGCGATGCAGGAGCTCGTCGACGAAGGACGCGTCCGCTGGCTCGGCCTCTCCAACGTCGACGCCGGCCAGGTCGCCGCCGCCGCGGCCAGCGGCGTCACCGTCGTCGCCGTCCAGAACCACTACAGCCTCCTCCACCGCGACGACGACGCCGAGGTGCTTCCGCTCTGCCGGCGTCACGGCATCGGCTATGTCCCGTACTTCCCGCTTGCGAGCGGGCTTCTGACCGGCAAGTACCGGCGCGGCGAGCCTGCCCCGGCGGGCTCGCGGCTCGCCGGGCGAGACGTCGACGCGAGCGACCTCGAGGCGGTCGAGGCGCTCGAGCGTGTCGGCGCCGAGCGCGGTCGCGGCATCCTCGAGCTCGCGGTCGGCGGGCTCGCGTCGATCCCGGGCATCGCCTCGGTGATCGCGGGCGCGACGAGCCCCGAGCAGGTTCGGGCGAACGCCGCTGCGGGCGCGTGGCACGCCTCGGACGACGATCTCGACGCGATCGCGCACGCTGTGGCGTGAGAGCGCTGCTCGTCCGCGTCGGCGCAGACCGCACCGACGCCGGCGGCCGATGGAACGGCCCGATCGATCGCGCGACCGGTGCGTTCGCGTACGTCCCGATCCCGGAGCCCGAGCCGGTCCGGCCGGGGATGGAGACCCCGTTCGTCCGCTGGGCGCCGGCGATCGAGCGCCTCGGCGTACGGTTGCCCGAGCGGCTCGTCTGACCGGATCGCGCATGCCGACCCGGACTTCGGCCGCCTCACCTACGGCGACCGGCGCGAGCGGGGGAAGCAGATCCGCCAGAAGCTGAAGGGCGGCGACCTGCTCGTCTTCTACGCGGGGCTCCGCGACGTCGGGGACGGCCGGCTGGTCTACGCCCTGATCGGTCTCCTGGCGATCGGCTCGATCGTCGCCGCGCGAGATCTCCCATCCGAGAGGTGGGCCGAGAACGCCCATACGCGGAGACTCGAGATCGGCGAGACGGACGTCGTCGTTCGCGGTCGCGAGGGCGCGTCCGGCCGATTCGAGCGGGCGCTCGAGTTCGCCGGCTACCGCGCCGGCGCCTATCGTGTGTTCCCCGAGCTGCTCGGGCGGTGGGGAGGTCTCGGCGTGCGGGACGGGTACGTCCAGCGGAGCGCGCGGCTCCCGGAAATCGGCGACCCGGAGCGGTTCCTCGACTGGCTCGTGGCACAGCGGGTCGGGCTCGTGGCCCGCGACAACTGAGCCGGCTATCCGGTCGGCTCGGGCGGCGCCGGGCGCTGCGCCAGGCGGTCGCGCAGCGTGCTCGCGAGCGAGGCCGATGACCGGTGCTCGGTCGCAGCCTGGATCGCCGCCGCCCTCTCGTTCCAGAGGTCTGCCTCGAGCCGGTCGATCTCCTCGATCAGCATCAGGATGGCGCGCCCGGAGGCCCGGAGCTCGTCCCGATCGCTGGTCTGGAGGCCCTCTCCCCAGCTTCGGAGCATCTCGATACGCTCCTCGTCGAGCCGCTCGACCACCGCTGGAGCCTATAACCATTCACCGGGTCGGCGAACTGGCCGAAGGGTTCGGCTTCGACTCGCGCTAGGTCCGGTCCCGCGCGGATCGCGGCTCAACCGCGCGGGGGCGGGCGGCCTCGGGCGGCCCGCCCCCGGGCGTCTCTCAGGCGAGCGCCTCCATGGAGCGGTCGTGGGTGCGCACGTCCTCGAGGGAGTGCACGACGCGCTCGGTGGAGAGCTCGTGCACGATCAAGCCGGCGGCGGCAACCGCGACGATTGCGGCGGCGGCGCCGAACGTCAGCCAGACCATCAGCATGCCCGAGAAGACGAGCGTCTCGACGATCGTCCATGCCGCGAGCACGCCTGCGACCGCGTCGAGCGTCCGCTGCACGTTGCCGCGGCCGGGCGCGAGCGCCGTGGCGACGATGAGCAGGAGGACGCCGACGCCGGTGACGCCGAACGCGATCCACGCAACGACGGGCGGCGCGAACGCCTGGGTGACGACGAGCACGACGCCGCCCGCGAGAGCGAGCAGCATGTTCGAGATGAAGCGGTGGGACACGGTGGTGCTCCTTTCGGGTCCGGGAACGCCGGCCGGACGCGGCGCCCCGTTCCTGCGTGCGAGGAGCTCGGTGGGGGGGAGCAGGGGCTCGACAGGGCCGCCGCCGTCTCGGGCAAGCGCCTGGAGAGCCGCGCCGGCGAGCACGAGCCCACCTGCGGCGACGATGGTCAACGTCAGCATCCGGCGCACCCCACGTCCTGCTCGACCGTGGCTCCGAAGCCGCTTGCGAGGAGGGGCAACCGCGTCCATGCCTGAAGCTTCGCTTCCCGCACCGCGCCGGACGATCCTCCGTGCGGCCGACCGATGATGCGATCCGACTGCGCTGCCGGGGATCCTCCGTGCGGCGGCGACGCGTCGGCCGATCGCAGGAGCCGGATTGCCGATCGCTCGCAGTGAGCCTGGTACGGCCCTACGTCGGCCCGGGTAGTGGCGACCGTACTACCGCGGGGTGGCCATCGGTGAGACGATCGGCCCATGGCAGCCCTCGAGCCCGTAACCGTGTTGATCGTCGACGACCACCCGTCGTTCCGTGCGATCGCGCAGGTCGTGCTCGAGAACGACGGCTTCGCCGTGGTCGGCACCGCGAGCGACGGGGAGACGGGCGTCGCCGCGGCGCTCGCGCTCGACCCCGACATCCTGCTCCTCGACGTCGAGCTGCCGGACATCGACGGGTTCGTCGTCGCCCGGCGCCTGCGCGAGGCTGGGTCCGAGACGGCGATCGTGCTGGCATCCAGCCGCGAAGGCTCGGACTTCGGCTCGCTGGTGGCCGAGTCCGGCGCCCGCGGCTTCGTCACGAAGGCAGAGCTCACCGGCGATGCGATCCGTGCGCTCGTCGCATGACGTCCCGGCCGGATATCCTCGATCGCCCGTGACCGACCTCGTCGTCGCCACCCCGGTCTTCCTCGACCTCACGTTCGTCGGCCTGGAGTCGCTCCCTGCGCTCGGCGAGGAGCGATTCGCCGCCGAGCTCGTGCGGTCGCCGGGCGGAGGCGCGATCACCGCCGTCGGCGCCGCGCGGCTCGGCCTGGACGCGGCGGTCGCGGCGCCGCTCGGCGACGACGTCGGGGGGGAACTCGTCCGCGCGATGCTCGCCGAGGAAGGCGTGCGCTACGCCGCCTCGCGCCCCGCACCGAGGACGCCGACCACGATGGTGATGCCCTTCGGCGGCGACCGGGCGATGGTCACGATCGATCCCGGCGCGCGCGCCGCGGCGGCGGACGTCGCCGCGCTCGAGCCCCGCGCGGTTGCCGCGAGCCTCGACCAGCTGTACGTCGTTCCCGACCTCGCCACCGCGTACGTCACGTGCGGCGACGACGACCTCCGCGCCTACGAGGGACGTCCGCCGGCAGCACTGGACGGCGCCCACGCACTCTTCCTCAACCAGCGCGAGGCGCTCGGGCTGAGCGGCCTGGAGACGGTCGCGGACGCCGCGCGGTCTCTCGCCGAGCGGGTCGAGACCCTCGTCGTCACGCGGGCGGGTGAGGGCGCGATAGCCGTATCGGACGGCTCGACGCTGGAGGTTCCTGCCGAGACGATCGAGCGACCGATCGACACGACGGGCGCCGGAGACCTCCTGGCCGCCGCCTACATCTGGGCCGACCTGCGTGGCGCGGAGCTGGAAGACCGGCTGCGCTGGGCGGTGCTCTACGCGGGGCTGGCGGTCTGCACGCCGACCGGCGTCGGCGGCGCGGTCGACGTCGAGACGCTGCTGCGTGAGGGCGCCTCGCGCGGGCTCACGGCCCCGCCGCTCCTCACCGCGGGCTGAGCGGCGCGCCGAGCCGCGCGAGAGCGGGGCATGCGCCGACGCGGTCGGCCGCGAGCAGCACGGCGCCCGCCACGGGCTCGACGTCCGGGTACACGGGCTCCCCGTCAGGAACGCGCGAGAGGAGGACGGAGCGCAGCAGCGGGGAGGGATGGCGCAGGACGCTGCCGCAGAGGACGAGCGGGAACGGCGCGCCGTCCTGGCCCGTGCGCGCGGCGCAGACCCGCGCGTAGTCACCCATCCGGCTCGCCACGGTCTCGACGATCTCGCGTGCGACGACGTCGCCGGCCTCCGCCTCGTCGAGCACGGCGTCGGCGAGGCGCCCCGCCTCCGGCTCCTCCGGACCGTCGATCCTCGTCAGCACGTGGAGCAGCTCCTCGGCGTCCTCGCAGCCCCAGCGCTCGAGTGCCCGGCCGAGGAGCGTGGTCTCCGGCCCGAGGCCGAGCATGTGCCGCCAGATCGCGGCAAGCGCCTGTGACCCGAGCCCGTGCGCGCCGGTCGAGTCCGGCCAGAAGCCGAAGTGGAACAGCGCCCCGGCGGTGTTCCGCCCGGCGAGCGCCGAGTACGTTCCGATCACGACCGCCACCCCGACCATGTCGTCCGTGCCGCTCCGGAGCCCACCGACCGCGTCGTTGACGATCTCTGGATCCTCCGGCAGGCCGAGCCGCTCGCGGAGCTCGCGGCGCAGGTAGCCGAAGTCTTCCGGCCAGTCGGCACCGGCGAGGCTGAACGCGGCGGCCGCGAGGTCGCCCGCCCCGGCGCGGGCCTCGTCGAGCGCCGCGCCGACCGCGCGCACGATCTCGGCAACGGCCGCCTCCGGGCCCGGCGCGGCATGAATGTCCCCGCAGCCCGTGCGGCCCGTGCCGAGCAGATCACCCTCGGCGGTCACGACGACGGCGACCGTCTTGGTGTTTCCGCCGTCGACGCCGAGGAGGAGCGAGCTCACGCGAGGAGCCTCTCGGGCAGGTGGTCGCGGTGGGCCTCGGCGAGCGCGTCGTAGACCCGCTCCGCGACGTCGACCTGGCGCACGAGCGGGTTGGCGCTCAGGGCTCGGATCCCGTCGGCGCGTGTCCCGCGCCAGGCGGTCTCGGCGGCAAGGGCCTGGTACTCGCCGAGCATCTCGACGAGTCCGCGCACGTGGCGCGGCAGCGGCCTCGCGGGAATCACGTCGATCCCGCCGCCGTGGCACCGGCCGAGCACCTCGACGACGAGATCCTCGGGGAAGCCCGGGAGCGCGCCGCCCTCGTTCGGCATGTTGACCGGGTGGATCTCGTCCTTGTCGTTGAAGATCGCGTCCATCACGTCGATCGCGAGCTCGAGCTCGTGGATGCCGCCGCGTGAGCGGCCCGGGTCGAGCTGCGGGTCGTCCGTCTCCGCCTGCTCGGCGTAGTGGCTCCAGTAGTCGCCAGACCAGCCGAGGATGTCCTCCGCGCGGGTCGTGGCCTTGCCCCGGAGCTCCGCGAGGACGTCGTCGGTGAAGTAGTAGTACTGGAAGTAGTCCGCCGGGACGGCGCCCATTGCGGCGGCCAGGCGGAGCTGGCGGTGGAGGTGCGGCTCGAGCGTCGGATCGTCGCGGCGCCGCTCCCACGCCTGCTCGATCAGTGGCAGCGGGTCGCGGCCGCCGTAGTCGTGCTCGACGCCCCAGCACGCGTGGTTCAGGCCCACCATCGTCACCTGCAGGACGTCGGGGTCGAGCCCCGCCGACGAGGCGATCTCGTCCCGGAAGTAGATCGGCCCCTCGCAGAGCGACACGATCTTCACGGGCGAGTGGTGCGTGACCGCCTCGGCGACGATGTTGACCGGGTTCGTGTAGTTGAAGATCCACGCGTCCGGGCAGAGCTCCTCCATCTCGGCGCAGACGTCCTTCAGCACGGCGATCGCGCGGAGTGCCATGAAGAAACCGCCCGCGCCCTGTGTCTCCTGGCCGATCAACCCGTGCTCGAGCGGGATCCGCTCGTCGTGGACGCGCGCCGCAAACCCTCCCGGCCTGAAGGACGAGAGGACGGCGTCGCAATCCTCGAGCGCTGCGCGGCGGTCGGTCGTCGCGGTGACGGCGATGTCGAGCCCGCGCGCCCGCGCCATCTTCTCCGCCAGCGTGCGGATCAGCCCGAGCCGCTCCTCGTCGAGGTCGACGAGCACGACCTCCGAGCCGTCGAAGTCGGCGCCGTTCGCCATGAACGACGCCATCGTCCCGGCCGCCCGGGTCGAGCCCCCTCCGAGGTACACGAGCTTGATCCTTGCCATGGGCCTATGTCACTCCTTCAACGCTCCGGCGAGCATTCCGCGGACGAAGTGCCGCTGCAGGAAGAGGTACACGAGCAGGATCGGCAGCGCGACGAGGACCGCCGCTGCGGCGACCTTCGTGGGGTCGGTCGCGCGCGACGCGCCCGCGAAGAAGCTGAGCCCGAGCGGTGCGGTCTGGTGGGACTCTGTGCCCGAGACGAGCACCAGCGCGAGGAGGAACTCGTTCCAGGTGTACGTGAAGACGAGCACCGACATGGTGAGCACGGCCGGCATCGCCTGCGGCATGAGGACGCGCCAGAGCACGCCGAAGCTCGAGGCGCCGTCGATCCGCGCCGCCTCGATCAGCGAGCGCGGCGTCGAGCGGAAGAACGCACGCATCCAGAACGTGCCGAACGCGACCGACTGCCCGATCTGCGGGAGGATCAGCGCCCAGTAGGTGTTGAGCAGGTTCCAGTGGAGGAGCGGGACGTCCTGGAAGTCGTAGTAGAGCGGGATCACCGTCGCCTCGTAGGGGAAGATGATCCCGAGCAGGATGATCGGGAAGACGATCCGGTCGCCCGTGAACCGCATCGTCCCGAACGCGTAGCCCGTCCCGATCGAGAGCACCGCCGAGGCGGCGGTCACGGCCCCGGCGACGATGAAGCTCGACTTGAAGCCGGTCGCGAAGTGGCCCTCAGTCCAGGCGGCCTCGAAGCTCGAGAGATCGATGCGGGTCGGGAAGGCGAACCCGCTGACGAGATCGGTCTTCTTGTGCAGCGCCAGGAACAGGATCGAGAGCACCGGGTAGAGCGCGAGCAGCGAGAACGTGCAGAGGATGAAGTACGTCCCCAGCCGGTCGAGACGGACGGCCGTCACTGGTGCTCGCCCCGGTCGCCGATGCGCAGCACGAGCGCCGCGAGCAGGAAGATCGCGATCGCGAGCACCGTCGAGATCGCCGCCGCGTAGCCCACGCGGTTGTACAGAAACGCGTTCTGGTACATGTACATCGAGGGGACGATCGTCGACCCCCCGGGCCCGCCGGCCGTCGTGTTGTAGACGATGTCGAAGCTCCGGAGCGCGTTGATCGTCGTCAGCACGAACGCGACGAGGATCTCGGCGCGGAGGCCCGGCAGCGTCACGGCGAAGAACTCGCGCACCGGGCCGGCGCCGTCCACACGCGCGGCGTCGTAGAGCGACGTGGGGATCTTCTGCACCCCCGCGATGAAGAGCACCATGCAGAGCCCGAACGTCACCCAGCTCCCGATCGCACCGATCGACGGCAGCGCCCACGTGAAGTCACCGAGCCAGGGCCGCGCGAGCGAGCCGAGGCCGATCAGCTCGAGGAAGCGGTTGAGCGGCCCCTCGCTGGCGTAGATCCACGTCCAGGCCTGCGCGATCACGACGCCTGCGATCAGCTGCGGCAGGAACAGGACGGTGCGGAAGAAGCGGAAGCCGCGGATCGCCGAGCGCGTGAGCGCCGCAGTGAGCCCGAGGCCGATGATCACGGGGAAGACCGCGTAGTAGACGATCAGGATCGCCGAGTGGACGAACGAGTCGCGGAGCACGCTGTCGCGGAGCGCCTCGCCGTAGTTCGCGAGCCCGACCCACGTCTTCGGCGTGAGGCCGTCCCAGTCGAACAGCGAGTAGTAGACGGTGTGGAGGAGCGGCGCGAGCGTGAAGAGGACGTAGAACGCGAGCCCCGGCAGGACGTAGAGCCACCCGATGTTGCGCGGGTCGCCGGGGGCCCGCGTCGGCCCGCGCCGGCGCTTCCGCGGCGCGCCCGGGTCTAGCTCTCCCGGGCGCGCCGCGTCTGCTCCTTCATCCGCCACGCAGCGTGATCAGCGGAGTGTCTTGTCGAACTTCGCCCAGTCGTCCTGGACGGCCTTCGCCATGCCGGCCGGCGTCGTGCGTCCGGCGAGCAGGAGCTGGAACTGGTTCTGGAGCGTCGTGTACATCGACGGCGAGGCCCAGTCGGTGTAGAGCAGGAGCCCGTCGTCGTTCGCCACGAGCTGGAACGCCTTGCCCACCTGGGCGAGGTAGGCGTCACCCTTCGGCGCCTTGGCGCGCCGGTCGGAAGGGATCTGCTGCTGCCCGTACATCAGTGCCTTCGCGCGCGACGACGTGATCACGTAGTTCAGCCACTCCGCCCCGAGATCCGGATACTTCGTCTTCGCCGAGATGTGCCACGGGCCGGAGAGGCCGCCGATCGAGGCCCACTGGCCGCTCGGGCCGGGCGGGATCGGCATCACGCCGACGTTCGCGGCGCCGAGGCCGGTCTTGATGATCGTCGAGTCCCAGTCGCCCCCGATCCAGAACACGCCGTTGCCCTTCGCGAAGTCCGTGGCGGAGGCGTCGTACCCGAGAGCGTTGAAGTCGTCGTTGAAGTACCCCGCCTTGCCCCACTGCTGGAGCTTCGCGAGCGCCTTGATCGTCCCCGGGGTGTCGTAGCGCGAGCCCGGCACGTGGTAGATCCAGTTCCGGACGGCGGTCGGCTTGACGCTCGCGCCCCAGATGCCGCCGAAGAGGTGGATGAAGCCGTATCCCTCCTTGTTGCCCTCCATGATCACCGGCTCGCCGTCCGGAAGCTTCGCGCGGAGCTGGCCGAGCAGCTTGTCGAACCCCGCAAAGGTCCGCTGGCATCTTGTTGGGGTTGAACCCGGCCTGGCGGAGCTTCTTCTTGTTGTAGAACGCGACGACGTTCTGGCCGGTCTGCGCGATGCCCCACACGGGGCCCTTGCCGAACGACTTGCCGTCGGGCGTCCAGCGGAACATCCCCCACGTCGAGGGGGCGTAGAGCTTGTCCCAGCCGTACTTCTTGACGTACTTCGTGAGTGGCAGGATCAGCTTCGCCTTCACGAGCTGCGCGTCGGTCTGGTAGCCCTGGTTCCCCTCGGTCACGTCAGGCCCGCTCCCCGAGGCGAGGGCGCGGGGCACCGTTCCGACGAGGCTGTTGAAGTCCTTGAAGACGAGGTTGATCTTGACCCCGGGGTGGCTCTTCTCGAAGTCCTTCGAGAGCTGCTTGAGCACCGGCTCGAGGCCAGGATCCTGGTTGTCGTAGGACCACATGGTCAACGTGGTGGTCGTCGCCTGCCTCCCCGCGTACGCGCCGGCCGTGACGGCGGCGAGCAGCGTGAAGGCGGCGAGGACGACCACTCCCAGCAGGCGCCTGTTCACATTCCCTCCTCGGACGACGGGGCCCGCCCCGGCGGCGGATACGAGACTATAGAGCGATGGCGGCGGCGGACCGAAACGCGTGGGTCGCAGCGGTCGGGATCGACGTGGGCGGGACGAAGATCGCCGCCGGGGTCGTCGACACGTCGTCGGGCGCGGTCGTCGAGACGGCGCCGGATCCCGACCCGCCCGGAACGCGGCGGGACGGCGGTCCTCGCCGACTGCGCGGCACTTGCCGCCGAGCTCGGAGGCCGACGGCTGCCGGTCGGGATCGCGCTCTGCGAGCTCGTCGACCTCGAAGGACGGCCCGCGAGCGGCGACACGGTCGACTGGCGCGGGCTCGACATCGCGGCCCGGGTCGGCGCTCCGTCCGTCGTCGTCGAGTCGGACGTCCGCGCGGCGGCGCTCGCCGAGGCCCGCTTCGGGGCCGGGGTCGGGGTCTCGCCCTTCGTGTTCGTCGTCGTCGGCACCGGGGCGAGCGCGTGCCTCGTGCTCGACGGGCGTCCGTACGCCGGCGCGCACGGCGAGGCGCTCGTGCTCGGCGCGCCGCCGGTCGAGCTCATGGCAAGCGGGCCTGCGCTTGCCCGCGCCGCCGGGCTCGAGCGTGCGGAGGACGTCCTTGCGGACCCGGCGCACGCTGCCGCCCTCGACGACGCGGCGACGGCTCTGGGGAGCGTGCTCGCCGTGCTCGCCAACGCGCTCGACCCGGCGCTCGTCGTCCTCGGAGGGGGGCTGGGAACGGCGCCGGCCTTCCGGGAACGGGTCGAGCGGGCGCTCCAGGAGCGCGTGGCGTACCGGCGCGAGCCGCCGCTGCCTCTCGTCGGCTCCTCGCTCGGCGCCGACGGCGGAGTGGTCGGGGCGGCGCTCGTTGCGGTAGGCCTGCAGGGTTAGGCTGGCGCGGTGCTCGACGAGACGGGGCTCTGGCGGGACGTGGTGGAGATGCCGTCGACGCTTCGGGCGACGCTGGAGGAGGACGTCGAGGAGCTCGCCGCGCTCGTCGGCGCGGACGGCGTCCGGCGGGTCGTCGCGAGCGGGAACGGCGCCGCCTACTACGTCGCCGTGGCGCTCTGGCTTGCCTCGCTCGAGTCCGGGAAGGGCCCGGAGCTCGTGGCCGTGCCGAGCGGCCTGCTCGCGCGCGGCGCGTTCGCGTGGCGGCCGGGCGACGTCTTCCTCGCGGTCTCCTCCTCCGGTGAGTTCCGCGACCTCGTCGAGGCGGTCGACGGCGGCGCGCCGGCGCCGTACGGGGCCGTGACCGCCAACGCCGGCTCGACGCTCGGGGCGCGCGCCGGCGCCCGCGCGCTCGTCTCGGTGCCGAGCCAGCGCGCCGTCACGCACACGCAGGCGTTCTGCGGCGGCGTCGTCGCCGCGCTGCGCATGTGGGCGGCGGTCACCGCGGACGACGACCTCGACGCGGCGCTCCGCCGCCTCCCGCGACGAGCTGGAGCGCACGGTCGGCCAGGCCCGCGCGTGGGCCGACGAGCTCGGTGCGCCCGAGCCGGAGACCGCGGTCGTCTTCGCCAGCGGACCCGGCTGGGCGGCCGCGCTGGAGGCGGCGCTGCTCCTGAAGGAGGTCGCCCTCGTCCCGGCCGAGGGCGTCGAGACCCGCGAGGGGGCAACCTCGGCGATGATGGCGCTCGCGCCCGGAGCGCTCGCGTTGAGCCTGCCGGCCGGCGCCGGCGACGATCCGCTCCTCGCGGAGGCCGAGGAGATCTGCGCAGGGCAGGGCGCACGGGTGCTGCGCGCCCCCGGCGGGGAGACCAGCGACCGGAGGCTCGCGGCGGTCTCGACGTTCCCCGCCGCCGCCGCGCTGGCCGCTCACATCGGCCTCCAGCGCGGCCTCGACGTCGACCGGCCCGCATGGGCGGACGCGTACTACCGCGTCGCGAGACGGGCCGGATGAGCCTCGGTCTAGGCGTCATCGGCTGCGGCAGCGTGTTCGCCGGGCCGTACCGGGCCATGATCGAGCGCCTTCGCGCCGACGGCCGCGCGCACGTCGCCGCCGTCTACGACGTCGACGACGGGAAGCGGCGACGCGCGGCAGCGCACTACGACGTCGACCCTCAGCTGCGCGATCCCGACGCCGTCACCGACGCGGACGACGTCGACGTCGTTCTCGTCCTGACGAGCATGAACGAGCACGGCGCGTTGACGAAGGCGGCGCTCGAGGCGGGCAAGCACGTGCTCGTCGAGAAGCCGATGGCGACGTCGCTCGGGGAGGCGGCCGAGCTCCTCGAGCTCGCGGAGACGTCGCCCGGACTGCTCGTCTGCGCGCCGCACATCCTCCTGAGCCCGACCTTCCGCGCCGTGCACGGTGCTGTGCGCGACGGCCGCATCGGCGAGCTCCTGACGGCTCGCGCGCGCTACGGCTGGGCAGGCCCGTGGTGGGGCGAGTGGTTCTACGCGCCGGGCGGCGGGTCGCTCTTCGACCTGGGCGTCTACAACGTCACGAGCCTCTGCGCCCTCTTCGGCCCCGCGCGGCGGGTGACGGCGAT
This sequence comes from uncultured Actinomycetes bacterium, assembly GCA_963746445.1. GTDB lineage: Bacteria > Actinomycetota > Thermoleophilia > Gaiellales > Gaiellaceae > Gaiella. The sequence continues at coordinate 78,370 of CAVVAW010000010.1, read as the reverse complement.
GACCGGGGTCGCAATCCGAGAGCGCGAGGTCGACGGCCGTCGGATCTCGGTCGAGGCCGAGGACAACGCGCACGTGCTGCTCGACTTCGGCGACGCGCGCTTTGCCGTCGTGACGACCGGCTTCACGATGCAGCGCTACCGCTCGCCCGCGATCGAGGTCTACGGCCGCGCGGGAACGATCCAGCTCCTCGGCGACGACTGGGCGCCCGAGGGGTGGGAGCTCTGGACGAACGACGACGGAGCGTGGCGCGTCTTCCCCGAAGCCGACCCGCACTGGCAGTGGACCGAGGGCCTGCGTCATCTCGTCGACTGCGTCGAGAGCGGTCGCCCGACCGTCACCCGGCCCGAGCACGCCTACCACGCGCTCGAGATCATGCTGGCGGCACAGGACGCGGGCCGCGACGGCGTCGCCCGCACGATCGAGAGCGGCTTCCCCGACCCGGTCTACGACGCGTCGTTCGCGGAGCTCGACGCCGCGCGCGCTCACGACCGCCGGAGCCACGGTGGGCTATAAGCCCTCGCCGCGACCGTCGTTCGAGACGCCGACGGTGATCCGCGCGGCCGACGCCGTCCGGCACACCTGGGGCGACGAGGCGGCCGGCTTCGTCGAGGACTGGATCTACGTCTCCTCGCAGCAGATCCACGTGATCGTCTTCGGCCTGGAGCCGGGCGGCGCGTTCCGCCACTCGGACAGCTTCCGGACGGTGTTCGCCGCCGACGAGCTGCTCCACGTTCTGCAGGGGACGCTCGTGCTCGCCAACCCGGAGACGGGCGAGGTCGTTCGCGCCGAGCCGGGCGAGAGCATCTTCTTCCGCCGCGACACCTGGCATCACGGCTTCTCCTACGGCGACGAGCCGCTGCGGGTGCTCGAGCTCTTCGCGCCGCCTCCGGCGACGGGCACCTCCGGCGCGTACGCGCGGACGAGGCCGTATCTCGACGAGAGCGTGTACGCCGTCAAGAGCGTCGTCGGGAACCTCGCCGGCGCACGTCCGGGGGCGGGCTCGCTGCGCGTCGTGCGCCGCGAGGACAGCGTCTGGCGGCTCGATCGCGACGTGCTCGTGGGGCTCCTGATCAGCACCGAGCACCTGACGGGAGGCACGGTGACCGTGCCGGCGGGCCAGACGAGCCTCGAGGAGTCCCACGACGGCGAGGAGCTCGTCTACGTCACCCGTGGTGAGCTGCGGGTCGAGGCGGCGGGCGTCGAGGCGACGCTCGCGCCCGGCGACGCGTTCTTCGTCCCGTCCGCGACGCCGCACCGGTACGGAGCGACGGACGCCGGAGTCGCGGAGGCGGTCTTCGGCGTCGCCCCGAGCTTCGGGCGCGCCTGAGGCCGGAAACGCGGGAGCGGGCGCCCGCAGGCGCCCGCTCCGATGGTCGTTCGAGTGCAGCCCGGCTAGCGGAGCCGGACGGCGCCCGACGTCGCGGCGAACCCGCTCGAGGTCGGGTTGACACAGGGCACGCCGAGCGCCGCGAACGGCGTGCATGCGGCCGGTGCGGCCCGGCCCGCGACGACCGCGCGCGCGCGGAACGTCGTCGCCTTCGACTTCTTCGGGACGGCGTACGTGAACGTCCCGTTCGCCTTGGCCGCCACGGTCGCGAGGCGCTTCGTGCCGGCGAGGATCGTCACGCGCGTCGCGACCCCGGCGCCGCCCTGCGTGACGCGGCCCGAGAGGCGCTTGACGCTCTTGACCTTCCGGCCGGTGAGCGTGATCCCGCCCGGCGCGATCACGGCCGGTGAGACCACCGTTGCCGCCGGCGTTCACCGTCCCGACGCCGGCGTTGTACGGGGTCCAGAACGCAGCCCACGCGCCCTGCACGACCGAGCCGATGACGCCGTTCAGCGTCAGATCGGCGCTCAGGAACTTCGCCCCGAACGTCGCGCCGCCCTTGTCCGCGGGGATGTCCGGCGGAGGCAGGCAGAAGACGAGCTGTGTCGAGCCGAGCGCCGTCTGCGCGCCGCTCGTGGGGAGGATGTACGCGGGCAGGTTGATCGTCTGGCCCGCTGCCTGGAGCACCAGCAGGAGCGTCAGCTGCGGGGCCACCGGGCCGATACATGCGGTCTGCGACGCCGGAGTCACCGCGCCCGGGGGTGCGACGACGATGTCGCCCGCGAGGGGCAGCAGCGCCCCGCCGAGCGCCAAGGCGCTCACCTGGGCCTTCGCGGTGCCGACTTTCGTCCCGGGCGCCGCGGTGGCCGTGATCGTCGTCCCGTTCGGGATGACGATGGCCGCGCGGGCCGTCGAGTCGTCGTTCACCGAGGCCGAGGCGACGATGTTCGTGATGTTCCCCGGCGCGTACGAGACCGAGAGCTTCGGCGACGTGTACGCCGCGGTGGCCACGGCTGCGAGCGCGAGCGCGACGAGCGCCGCGACCGCGACCACGGCGGTGCGTGTCCGTGTCGTCATCGTGGGTGTTCCCTCCTTGGGGGGTCGAGTCATCGTGCGGGGAAGGGCCCTGCGGTGCGGACCCACTGCCTGTTGTCGTAGCGGTAGAGGTAGACCGTGTCGATCGGGAAGGCGTCCGTGGCCGAGGTGCGGAGCCGCGTCCCCGGGAGCAGGAACGGGTTCTTCGTCGTGTCGAGGCTCCGCGCCGCCCGCAGGAGGCTCGCGCGGGTGAGGTTCTTCCCGGCCCGCCGCAGCGTGTCGACCATCGTCCAGGCGACGGTCATGCCGTACCAGTTGTAGACGTCCGTCCACTTGGCCGACGGGGCGAAGCGCTTCAGGATCGACTTGTAGAGCGCGACGGCCGGGTCCTTGCGCCAGACCGGGTCGTTCGGGTTCTTGACGAACGCGATCGCGCGCGCGCCGCGGGTGAGGTCCGGCGCGTTCGCCCGCGCGATCGCCATGATCGTCGGCTCGATCGACACGGAGGCGAGGTAGAGCTGCGGCTTCCACGCGAGCTTCTTCGCCGCGACGATCGCCTGGATCATGAACTTCGGCGTCGCGAAGAGCATGAGCGTGTCGGCGCCGGAGGCCTTCAGCTTGGCGACCTGAGAGACGACGTCCGTCGACGTCAGCTCGTACGGCTCCGAGGCGACGATCTTCGGTCCCTTCCCCGCGATCGCACGGGACAGGCCGCGCGTCATGTCCTTGCCCAGCTCGGTGTTCTCGAGCAGCACGGCGACCTTCGCCTTCGGCCGCGTCGCGACGAGGTCGCGCCCGACGACAGCGCCCTCGCCCCGGTAGCTCGGGAGGAAGCCGACCGTCCACGGGTAGCGCGCCGAGGCGCCGCCGAGGGCCTGCGAGCCGTCGCCGGCGAAGAGCTGCGGCACCTTCTGCGCGTTCAGGTAGTCGCGGATCGCGAGGTTGTTCGCGGTGCCGATCGCGTTGAAGATCGCGAACACGTGGTCCTGCTCGACCAGCTTCCGCGTCAGCTGGACGGTCTGCGCGGGGTTGTAGGCGTCGTCGTAGTAGCGGTACTCGACCTTCCGCCCGTTGACGCCGCCCGTCGTGTTGACGTAGTCGAAGTACGCCTTCGCTCCAGGCCCGACGGTGCCGAAGGCGGCGGCCTCGCCGGAGAGCGGGACGGTGCCGCCGATGAGCACCGACGTCGGCGTGACGCCGGGGTCGGTGCTCGTCGTGGCGCCTGCGGCGGCGACGGCGCCGAGCGCGACGGCGGCGGCGACCGCGAGTGCGCGCCTCATCGGGAGACGGGCGTCGCCAGCTGCGGAAGCCGCAGCGAGCCGCCGCTGACCGTGAGACGCGCGGTGGACGGGAACGGCAGGTCGAGGTAGAGCAGGTTGCCGGGATTCTGGGCGAGCGACGACGAGGCGATCGTCACCGTCAGCTTCGAGCCCTTCGGCAGGAACGTGGCCTGGTTCGAGAGCACGATGCGGTACGTGCGCTTCCCGGCCTTCGCCGGCACGCCGCCGCCCGCGACGACGATCTCCTTGCCGGCCGGCGTGCGCGCGCTGAGGACCGCGACGATCCGCGACCAGCCGCCGGCCGCGTTCGCGCTCACCTGGACGATCGGCGACCCGAACACCTCGGTCGGGCGCGTGAGGCGCGGCAGCGTCCGTTGGAGCTTCCCGGACTGTCCGAAAGCAGACTTCGCTGCGAACGTGGTCTTCGTCGTCACGAGCTTCGGCAGCCCCGAGAACCGGACCGGCTGCCCCTTCCAGCTCTCGGGCGAGATCGCGACGGGCTTGCCGAACGTGACCGCGGTCTTGCCCCCGACGTACCGGTCGAACCAGCGGGCGCCCTCGGCGAGCATCGCCGGCGTGTCGGCCGCGACGCCGGGCGACGGGGCGTGGCCGCTGAGCCCGAACCACAGCTGCTTCGGCCCGCCGAGCGCGCGGTAGGCGTTCAGCGCGTGCTCCATGCCGAAGGCGAAGTCGCGTCGGCCCTGCATCATGAAGACCGGGGTCTTGACGCCTTTCAGGGCCGGGAGCGACGTGCGCGCGGCCGCGAACGGCAGGACCGGGGCGATGGTCCCGGCGTAGGCGGCGTCCCGGATCGCGAGCACCTCGGGGTCGATGCGCTTCGGGTCGAGCGAGCCGAGGAAGCCTGCGATCACGCCGGTCTTCGCGAGCCCCTGCGGGAGGAGCGCGTCGCGGAGGTCGACCCAGCTCATCGAGATCTCGAGTGCGGCCCATGGCACCCCGGCCGCGAGCGAGTTCCACGCCGCGCCGCCGCCGTAGGAGACGCCCCAGCCGCCGATTCGCGTGTCGGAGACGTCCGGCCGGGCGCGTAGCCAGGCGAAGACCGCCTTCACGTCGGCGATCTCCTTGGGGCCGTCGATCCCGATCAGGCCGCCCGACTGGCCGTGCCCGCGTGCGTCGTAGGCGAGCACGGCGAAGCGGTCGCCGATGCCCATCTGCTGCGCGACCGCGAGCGTGCTCGAGCGGTTGCCGCCGAGGCCGTGCATGAAGATCACCGCCGGCCAGCCGCCGGCAGGCGCCGCGCCGTCGGGCAGCGTCAGCGTCGCGGCGAGCGCCGTACCGTCGGCGGACGTGATGGTCACGTCCTGCTTGGAGAACGCGCCCGCGGGGCCGGAGGCGACGAGCGCCGCCGCCAAGGCTGCGAGCAGGAAGAGCAACACGCGTACGGCGGGCGCGGTCACGGCGGCCACGGTAGCCGACGTCTGTAAGGCGTCGGTGTGGAGCGACGCCCGTATCATCCGCGCGATGGACGCACGGCCGATCGGCGTCTTCGACTCGGGCGTGGGCGGCCTCACCGTCCTCCACGAGCTGCTCGTCACGCTGCCGCACGAGGACGCGGTGTACCTCGGCGACAACGCCCGGCTGCCGTACGGCCCCCGCCCGCTCGCAGAGGTGCGCCGTTTCGCGCTCGAGGTGGGGCACCATCTCCAGGAGGAAGGCGTCAAGCTCGTGGTCGTCGCCTGCAACACCGCGACCGCAGCCGGCCTGCCCGACCTCCAGCGGGCGCTGGACGTTCCGGTCGTCGGCGTCCTCCACCCGGAGGCGCACGCCGCGGCGCTCGCGACGCGCAAGCGGCGCGTCGGCCTGCTCGCGACCGAGGCGACCGTCGCGAGCGGACGCTACGAGGCGCTCGTTCACGCGCACGACGCGAGCGTCGAGGTCGTCTCCGTCCCGTGCCCGCGCCTCGTCCCGCTCATCGAAGGTCCCGACCCCTTCGGCGACGAGACGACCGAGGCCGTCCGCGAGGTCGCCGCGCCGCTCCGCGACGCGGGCGTCGACACCGTCATCCTCGGGTGCACGCACTACCCGATCATCCGGCCGATCTTCCAGCGTGTCTTCGGCCGTGCGGTGACGCTCGTCTTCTCCGCGGACGAGACGGCCCGGGAGGTGTCCGAGACGCTCGCGCGCAAGGGGATCGAGAACGGCGAGGGCCGCGAGGGCTCGATCCGCTTCCTGACGACCGGCGACCCGGACGACTTCGCGGAGATGGGCAAGCGCTTCCTGCAGCTGCCGGTGCGAGACGTCGAGCGCGTGACGGTCGCCGCGGCGGCCTCGCAGGCGGCATGATCCCGCGCGACGCCCGCCCACCCCAGAGGGAGACGCCTTGACACGCCACGACGGACGCAGCCCCGATCAGCTTCGCGAGCTCGACCTCCAGCCCGATTTCCTCGAGCAGCCGCACGGGTCGGTGCTCTACGCGCAGGGCCGCACCGTCGTCCTCTGCACGGCGACGATCGACGAGGACATCCCGCGCTGGCTCCGCGGCAAGGGCAAGGGCTGGATGACGGCCGAGTACTCGCTGCTCCCCGCCTCGACCGGCGAGCGGACGCAGCGGGCGGTGACGCGCGGTCGGCCGGACGGGCGCACGGTCGAGATCCAGCGGCTGATCGGCCGCGCGCTGCGGAGCGTCTGCGACTTCCAGGCGCTCGGCGAGCGGACGCTCTGGCTGGACTGCGACGTGCTCCAGGCCGACGGCGGCACGCGTTGCGCGGCGATCACCGGCGCGTACGTCGCGGCCTTCCGCGCCCTTGACCGCTTCGGTCTGACGAAGGCGCTGCCGTCGTCGGTCGCCGCCGTCTCGGTCGGGGTCGTGAACGGCGAGCCGGTGCTCGACCTCGACTACGTCGAGGACTCGTCCGCCGAGACGGACATGAACGTCGTGATGGCCGCCGACGGCAGGCTCGTCGAGGTGCAGGCGACGGCGGAGAAGGAGCCGTTCTCGCGTGAGCTCCTCGACCGGCTGCTCGACCTCGCGACGGGCGGGATCGAGGAGCTCCGCACGGCGCAGCGCACGGCCTGCGAGGCCGCCTCCATCATCTAGTGCCGCGGATCGCTCTCGCGTCGGGGAACCCCCACAAGCTCGAGGAGCTGCGGCGGGCGCTGCCGCGCTTCGAGATCCAGCTTCTCGGTCGCGACGACCCGCCGCCCGAGGACGGCGCGACGTACGAGGACAACGCGCGCATCAAGGCGCGCTGGGGCCGCGCGCACGCACCCGAGGATGCGTGGGCGGTCGGGGAGGACTCCGGGATCGAGGCCGTCGCGCTCGGCGGAGCGCCGGGTGTGCACACCGCCCGCTGGGCGGCCGGCGACCCGGTCGGCCGGATGCTCGAGGCGCTCACGGGCGAGAAGGAGCGGGGGGCGCGTTACGTCTGCGTGATGGTGGCGATCGCGGCCGACGGCCGGGAGCTCGTCGCAGAGGGGATGCTCCAGGGATCCATCGCGCGCGAGGCCTCGGGCGACGAGGGGTTCGGCTTCGATCCGGTGTTCGTCCCCGAGGGGGAGACGCCGACGGTCGCCGGGCTCGGCGACGCCTGGAAGCGCGAGCACTCGCACCGCGCCCGCGCGGCCCGCGAGCTCGCACGGCTGCTCTGAGCAGCGCCCCGGGCGTGGCTTCAGCCTCGCCGTCGTGTTTTCGCCTCCGCATGCGTAGGAGGAGGGACGAGGCCGAAGCCACGTCCCTCAGGTTGGCCATGGCCGCCTCACCCCGCCGGCGCAGGCTCGGGGCGCCTCGGCTCCACCACGCGTCCCGTCACGCCATACGCGAGCACGTAGTTCAAGGCCGCGCCGAACACGATCACGTTCGCCATCACGTAGAGCCACACGAGCAGCAGGAACGTCGTTCCGAGCGCCTGCAGCGCGACCACGTCGGACGACAGCGAGACGAAGAGCGGCAGTGCCTGGAGCGTCCCGACGAGGACGACGGCCCCGAGCATCGCGCCCGGCAGCACCTCGCGGTGCGTCAGGCGCGCGTTCGGAAGGCGGTAGTACGCCGACTGGAGGAAGGCGAAGAGCGCCGCGCCGGACACGAGCAGGGTCAGCGCGAGCGCGACCCACTGGTTGGCAACGACGTTCGTCGCGTAGCGGCGCAGCAGGTCGAAGCCGAACGTCCCGACCGTGAGCCCGGCGAAGAGGACGACGAGCGCGGCGGTCATGTAGACGCTCGCGAGCGCCTTCCCGCGCAGGAACGAGCGGTTCGGCCGCCCGTAGAGGATGTTGAACGCGGACTCGAGCGCCGAGAAGAGCGAGACGGAGCTCCAGAGGAGCGCGACGGCGCCGACGACCGAGAGCGCCGTCGCGTTCTGCTGCACCGCGTCGACGACCTTCACGATCGACTCGACCGACCGGTCGGGGAAGACGTCCTCGAGGTACGAGACGAGCGCGCTCGACGAGTCGGCCTGGTCGAGGAAGCCGAGGACGGAGAGCGCGAGGAAGATCAGCGGCACGAAGGACGCGAGCGCGAAGTAGGCCACCATCGCGGCGAGGTGAGTCCCCCGCTCGGAGAAGAAGCGGTCGAAGGTCGCACCGATCGCGTGCACGGGGGGATGGTGCCGCAGGCGCCGGTCGCACGTCCGCTCGTTTGGTAGCTTCGGGCGCCGCATGGACGCCTCCGCCGCCCTCTCGGAGCTCGTAGCGCTCTCGACGCAGATCGTCGAGGCCGTGGTGACGACGCCCGACGGTGCCGTGGAAGCGGCACGCGCCGCCGAGGACGAGCGCGCGCGACGCCTCGCAGCTGCAGGCGCCGAGCTCTTCGCCGAGGCGTCGTCGCTGCGGCCGGAGTCCCCCGTCGAGCGCATCCACGTCGATCTCGAGCGCGGCTCCCTCGTCACCGTCTCCGACGGCGCGCGCACGATCGTCGCGACGACGGTGCCCGAGCCCACGGCCGGGCTCGTCGCCTTCGACCTGCGGACGGCCTTGCGCCGGATCGCGGAGGACGACGCGTGAGGCTCGTCCTGCTCGCCGCCGCGGCCGTCGGCGCCTGGCTCTTCCTCCGGCGTCGCCGCGCGGCGGACGAACGGCACGTCGTGGTCGGGTGGGCCGACGGCTCCGAGCTCGTGCTCGGCGAGGGCTCGTCGCGTGAGCGCCTCGTCGCAATCGCCGAGGGCGCCCTGCGGTGAGCGCGGTCGACGAGCTGGGGCGCCGCCTCGTCGACGTGGCGCTCCTCGAGGGCGACTTCACGCTCCGTTCCGGCCGGCGCTCGCGCTGGTACCTCGACAAGTACCGCTTCGAGACCGACCCCGAGCTGCTGCGCTCGCTCGGCGAACGGCTCGCGGCGGCGATCCGCGCAGCGGAGCCGGACACCGCCCGCATCGCCGGGCCGGCGCTCGGAGCGGTCGCGTTGGCCGCTTCGGCGGCGATGGCGTCCGGTCTGCCCTTCATCATCGTGCGCGGTGAAACCAAGGAATACGCCACCGGGAACCGCATCGAGGGGCCGCACGAGCCAGGCGAGCTCGTGTGCCTCGTCGAGGACGTGGTCACGTCGGGCGGCGCCCTCTGCGAGGCGGTGGAGGCCGTTCGCGCAGCCGGGCTCGTCGTCCGCCACGCGGTGTGCGTCGTCGACCGCGAGGAGGGGGGCGCAGACGCCCTCGCACGGGTCGGCGTGCGGCTCGCCGCGCTCTACCGGGCGGGCGAACTGCTCCCGGAGCGGGAGCAGGGGATGAACCCGCATGGTTGAGCCGAACCCGCGCGGGTTATAGGCTCGGAGCGGGGTAATCGCAGGACAATCGACCAGGGAGGATCGAACGTGACCAAGCAGGAGTTCGTGGACGCCGTCGCCGACAAGGCCGGCCTGACCAAGCGCGACGCCGGGTCCGCCGTCGACGCCGCTCTCGACGTGATCGAGGGCGCGCTGAAGAACGGCGACGCCATCACGTTCACCGGCTTCGGCAAGTTCCACGTCACGCGACGCGCGGCCCGCCAGGGCGTCAACCCGCGCACCGGCGAGCCCGTGCAGATCGCCGCCGCGAACGTGCCGAAGTTCAGCGCGGGCTCGCACCTCAAGAAGGCCGTCAACTAGTTCGTTTGGCGGGACGGAAATCCGAAGGAGCGGATTTCCGTCCCGCGGCCCGCCTTCGGCGGGCAGACCCCTGAAGGCGGCCCGCTTCGCGGGCCGCAACTTCTCCGTAGCGTCGCTGCCGGCCCCGGTGAGGGATACACCCGTCCTGTACGCCGACGTGCGTCAGCTTGCAAGCGAACATACGTTCGCGTATCGTCTCGTTCGATGCAGCTGTCGTTCGATGCCGCGGATCGGCTCGTGGAGCTCGTCGAGGCGCGGCGGGGGCCGGTGGCGGCCGACGAGGCGGCGCGGACGCTGTTCGCGCTCGCGAGCGCGCCGACGGCGCTCGCCCGGTCGCTGCTCGACGACGTCGTCACCGGCGACGCGCGGCTTGCGTGGCGCGGCGCATCGGTCGGGCTCGCGTCGCCGCCGGGCGCGGACGTCCCTCTCGAGGACGCTCATTTCGTCGTCGTCGATCTCGAGACGACGGGTCTCTCGCCGCGCACCTCGCGGATCTGCGAGATCGGGGCGCAGCGCGTTCGGGCTCTCGCGCTCGAGGACGCGTTCGAGACGCTCGTCGACCCAAGGGTCGCGCTACCCGCCGCCGTCACGTCCATCACGGGGATCCGCGCGGAGGCGCTCACGGGAGCGCCACGCGCCCAGCTGGCCGTCCGCCGCCTGCTCGCGTTCGCCGGGGACGCGGCGATCGTCGCGCACAACGCCCGCTTCGACCTCGCCTTCCTCGACCGGGAGGTGGAGCTCCTGACGGGGCGTCGCATCGCCGCGCCGGTCGTCGACACCGTCTGGCTCGCGCGGCGACTGCTCGGGGAGCGCACGAGGAAGGTCGGGCTCGCATCCCTCGCGCACTTCTTCGGCGTCGCGACCGAGCCGTGCCACCGGGCGCTTCCCGACGCCCGCGCAACGGCGGAGATCCTCGTCGTCCTGATCGGGCTCGCCCAGGAGCGCGGCGCGAGGACGCTCGCCGACCTCGTCGAGCTCGCGGCGCCGCGGGCACGTCGCCTGCACGCGAAGCGCTCGCTCGTGGCGGGTGCGCCACCGCGTCCCGGCGTCTACGTCTTCCGCGGCCGCGCTGGGCTCGCGCTCTACGTCGGCCGGGCGCGCGACCTGCGCGCCCGGCTGCGCTCGTATTTCGCCGGCGGCCGCCAGCGGCCCGCGGTCGAGGCCGCGCTCGGGGCGCTCGAGGACGTCGAGTGGCGGGAGACCGGCTCGGAGCTCGAGGCGGCGCTCGAGGAGCTCAAGCTGCTCCGTGAGCTCCGCCCGCCGGCGAACGCGCGCAGCACGCGACCGGACCGGCATGTCTACCTGCGGCGTCGCGGAAGCCGCTGGACGACGACCACCGATCCCACGCCGCTCGGCCCGCTGCCCGGGCGTGGGCCGGCCCGGCGCGCGGCCCGCGCCCTCGAGGGCCACGCCTCCGACGACATCGACGCGGCGCTGCCCACGCTCCGCGCCCGGGTTCGCAGCCTCGGTCGTGCGCTTCGCTTCGAGGACGCCGGGCGCCTGCGCGACCGCCTCGCGGCGCTGGAGGAGGCGGTCGAGGCGCTGCGCGAGCTCGAGCGTCTCCGGTCGCTCTGCACCTGCGTCGCCGTCCCGGCGCGCGAGCCCGGGTTCGTCCGCGTCCACGCGATCACGGCGGGTCGTGTCGCGGCGACGCGGCTCGTGCCGCGGGGAGCAGGGGCGGCGCACGAGGCCGCGGCGCTCGTCGCCGAGGCACGGCGCGCGACGCTCTCGCGCGCGCCCGAGGACGCCGACGAGCTGCGTCTCGTCGCATCGTTCCTACGGCGGCCGCCGCCCGAGCTCCGGGTCTGCGCGCTCGAGGTCGATGCGATCTGCACGCTGGTCGGCGGGCTACCCTTGGCCGCGTGACGGGCGACGCCGCAGGCGCTCCGATGCCGTTCGCGGACCGCCTCGCCGACGCGGTCGAGCGCAAGCGATCGCAGCTCGTCGTCGGGCTCGACCCCGTCGTCGACCTGCTCCCCGTCGAGTTGCGCGGCGAGGCCGACGCGGGCCGCGTCGCCGCGGCGGGGGCTGTCGAGCGGTTCTGCAAGGGGATCGTCGACGCCGTCGCACCGTACGTGGTCGCCGTCAAGCCGCAGGCCGCGTTCTTCGAGGCGCTCGGCAGCGACGGCTGGCGTGCCTTCGAGGCAGTCGCCCGCTACGCGCGCGAGGCCGGCCTGCTGGTGATCGCCGACGCAAAGCGGGGCGACATCGGCTCGACCGCCCGCGCGTACGCGACCGCGTTCCTCGAGCCGAGGGCCGGCGAGGCACCTCTGGCAGACGCGCTGACCGTCAACCCCTACCTCGGCCGCGACTCGGTCGACCCGTTCCTCGCCGCCTGTCGCCGCGACGGCGCGGGGGTGTTCCTGCTCGTCCGCACCTCGAACGCCGGCGCCACGGAGCTGCAGGACGCGATGCTCGCCGACGGGCGTCCCATGTGGCAGCACGTTGCACAGCTCGTGGACGAGTGGGGCGAGGACCTCGTCGGCGCGGGTGGCCTGTCGAGCGTCGGCGCCGTCGTCGGCGCGACCGTCCCCCGCATCGTCGGCGAGGCGCGCCGTGCGATGCCGCGCGCAATCATCCTGCTCCCCGGCGTCGGCGCGCAGGGCGCGAGCCCGGCCGACGTGGCCCGCGCGTTCACGAGCGGCCCGGCGAGCGCCCTCGTCAACGCCTCGAGATCCGTGATCTACGCGTACCGCGACGCACCACCGGACGACTGGCGCGCCGCCGCCGGCGCGGAGGCGGCGCGACTGTCGGCCGCCGTCTGGGGAGCGGCGGGGTGGTGAACCGTCCCGCTTCGGGCGCGCGGCGTCCACGAGCCCTGCCCGGCGTGACGCGGCTCGGTCTCGCCGTCGCGATCGCCGTTCTCGCCGTCTCCGCGTCCGCCCAGGGCGCGACTGCTCCGGCGGTGCAGGCGCAGGCGTACATCGTGCAGAGCTCGGTCGACGGCCACACCCTCGCGGCGCGACGTGCCGACGCGCCGCGGGCGATGGCGAGCATCACGAAGCTGATGACAGCCCTCGTCGCGCTCGAGCAGCTCTCGCTCGACGACGTGGTCACGGTGCCCCCCGTCGCCGCACGGGTCGGAGAGTCCACGCTCGATCTCCGTGCCGGCCAGCGAATCTCCGTCCGCGATCTCCTCATCGGGACCCTCGTGCCCAGCGCCAACGACGCGGCGACCACGCTGGCGGTCGCCGCGGGCGGGAGCGAGGCCCACTTCGTGACGCTCATGAACCGGAAGGCCGCCGAGCTCGGCCTCCGTGGCACGCACTACCGCAATCCGCACGGGCTCGACGAGCCTGGCCACGTCTCGACCGCACGCGACACCGCCGTGCTCGTGCGCGACGCGCTCCGCGTGCCCGCGATCCGGCACTACGCGGGGATGTCCCGCGCGACCCTCTCGGACGGCCGCGTCGTCGAGTCGACCGACAACCTGCTTGGGCGCTTCGGCGGCCTCGTGGGTGGCAAGACCGGTCACACCTCCGACGCCGGGTGGTCGCAGGCCGCGTTTGCGCGCAAGGGCGGGGTGGGTATCACGGCGGTCGTGCTCGGCTCGCCCACCGAGGCGCAGCGCGACGGCGATCTCGCGGCGCTGCTCCGGTTCGGCCTCGACAGCTACCGGCGCATGACGGTCGTCGACCCCGGGCGCACCTACGCGACGCTCCCGGTGGGCTGGGGGCTTGCGCCGGTTCGCGTCGTCGCGCCACGGCGGATCGTCCGGCCGACGTCGACCGACAGGCCGCTCACCGAGCGGGTCGTCGTCCCCGGCGTCCTCGCGCTTCCGGTCGCTGCCGGCCAGCGGGTCGGGACGGTCGTGGTCGCGGACGGCTCGCGCGTCGTCGCGCGATCGCCGCTCGTCGCCTCCGAGTCGCGGAGCGAGCCGGGGGCCGCCGGAAAGGGGTGGTGGGTCACCCGCCGCGCAGTTCACAATCTCGTGGGGCTCGTCTCCTGACGCGCCGGGACTCGCCGTGATCGTCACCGTCACCCTCAACGCCGCGCTCGACCGCTCGCTGACCGTCCCGACGCTCCAGCTGGGCCAGCGCCACCGCGCGAGCGACGTCCTGTCGCTGGCAGGCGGCAAGGGGATCAACGTGGCGCGTGCGCTCAAGCAGCTCCACGTGCCGGTCGTCGCCACCGGCCTCGCCGGCGGTCGTACGGGTACGCGCATCGTCGAGGAGCTGACCGGCGAGGCGATCCTCAACGACTTCGTGCGCATCGCCGACGAGTCGCGAACGTCGACGCTCGTCGTCGACCCCACCTCGGGGACGCAGACCGAGATCAACGAGTGGGGCCCGAAGGTCACGGAATCCGAGCTCGGCACGCTGATGGACAAGCTGCGTTACCTCTCCCGTGGCGCAGACGCGGTCGTCCTCGCGGGTTCGCTGCCGCGCGGCGTCGCCGAGACGTTCTACGCGGAGGCCGCCCGCGAGCTCCAGCGGCGCAGCGTGCGCGTGGTGCTCGACTCCGAGGGCGAGCCGCTCCGCCTCGGGATCGAGGCCGAGCCGTGGCTCGTGTCGCCGAACCAGCACGAGGCCGAACAGATCGTCGGCCAGGAGCTGAACGACGAGGAGGACTTCGTGATGGCGCTCGAGACCATCGCGGAGCTCGGCGCCCGCAACGTCCAGATCACGCTCGAGAGCGGCTGCTTCGCGCTCGTCCGCGAGGACCGGCAGGTCCGCCGCTACCGGGTCGACGTGCCCCGCCTCGAGCCTGTCTCGGTGGTCGGCGCCGGGGACGCGTTCCTCGCGCAGTGGCTCGCCTCCGTGCTCGACAGCTCTGCCTCCGCCGAGGAGGCGCTGCGATCAGCCGTCGCGACGGGCGCCGCGTCCGTGCTCGACGTCGGCGCAGGCCGCTTCGACCCCGGCGAGGCTCGCCGCCTCGCGGCCGCGGTGGAGATCCGCGAGTTGCTGCCGGTTTCGTAGGACGCCTGGTGTCCGACTTGAAGTCGGACACCAATAGGAGCGGCAGGCCTTCCGGGCCGCGCGCTAGGATCGCCTCACTTGGTCGAGCGCGAGGACAAGTTCGCGAAGGAAGGCCTCACCTTCGATGACGTCCTGCTCGTGCCGGCCGAGTCGGCGGTCCTCCCGAACGACGTCTCCACTGCCAGCCGGCTGACGCGGACGATCGCGCTCGAGATCCCGCTGCTCTCCGCGGCGATGGACACCGTCACCGAGGCGCGGATGGCGATCGCGCTGGCGCGACTCGGCGGGATCGGCGTCCTGCACCGCAATCTCTCGATCGCCGACCAGGTCGCCGAGGTCGACAAGGTCAAGCGCTCCGAGGCGGGGATGATCGTCGAGCCCGTCACGCTCTCACCGGACGCTCTCGTCGGCGACGCGCTCGCGCTGATGGAGCGCTACCGCGTCTCCGGGATCCCGATCACCGACGCCGAGGGCGTGCTCGTCGGGATCCTGACGAACCGTGACCTCCGCTTCGGCGTCCCGTCGACCATGCGCGTCGCCGAGGCGATGACGAAGGAAGGGCTCGTCACCGCGCCGGTCGGGACGACCCTCGAGGAGGCGCAGGCGATCCTCGGCCGACACCGGATCGAGAAGCTGCCGATCGTCGACCTCGACGGCCGGCTCAAGGGCCTGATCACCGTGAAGGACATCTCGAAGCGCGAGGCCTACCCGCTCGCGACGAAGGACGAGCGCGGACGGCTGCGGGTCGCGGCCGCTGTCGGCGTCGGCACCGACGCGGTCGAGCGTGCCGCGGCGCTGGTCGACGCCGAGGTGGACGCCCTCGTCGTCGACACCGCCCACGGGCACTCGCTCGGCGTCGTCGAGATGGTGCGCCGGCTCAAGGACACCCATGACATCGAGATCGTCGCGGGCAACATCTCCACCGCCGAGGCCGCCGAGGCACTGATCGACGCCGGGGCGGATTGCCTGAAGGCAGGGCAAGGTCCCGGGTCGATCTGCACCACTCGCGTCGTCGCCGGAGTCGGGGTGCCCCAGGTCACGGCGGTCTGGGAGATCGCGTCGGTCGCGGCCGACCACGACGTGCCGGTGATCGCGGACGGTGGGATCACCTCGTCGGGCGACGTCGCGAAGGCGATCGCGGCGGGCGCGGACACCGTCATGCTCGGGTCGATGCTCGCAGGGACCGACGAGGCGCCGGGCGGCGTGATCGTCGTCCAGGGCGAGCGCTTCAAGGAGTACCGCGGGATGGGGTCGCTCGGCGCGATGAAAGCGCGGTCGTTCTCGAAAGACCGCTACTTCCAGGGCGACGTCGAGGACGTCGCGGAGCTGATTCCGGAGGGGATCGAGGGACGCGTCGCCTACAAGGGGCCTCTTGGGCCAATCGTCCACCAGGTCGTCGGCGGCGTCCGGCAGGCGATGGGCTACTGCGGCGCGCCGACGATCGAGGCGCTCCAGGGCGCGCGCTTCGTCCGCATCACCGGAGCGGGGCTGCGCGAGAGCCATCCCCACGACGTGACGATCACGAAGGACGCGCCGAACTATCGCCGAGGCTGAGATCATCCCCTTCCCGGCGCCCGAGCCCTCCCCCGAGGACCGGCCCGTGCTCGTCCTCGACTTCGGTGGGCAATACAGCCAGCTGATCGCGCGACGGGTCCGCGAGGCGCGCGTCTACTCCGAGCTGGTCTCCCACCGGCTCGGCGCCGAGGAGCTTCGCGCGCGCAATCCGGCGGCGCTGATCCTCTCCGGCGGCCCCGCCTCGGTCTACGCCGAGGGCGCGCCGCTCGCCGACCCGTCGATCTTCGGCATCGGCGTCCCGACGCTCGGCATCTGCTACGGGATGCAGCTCATGGCCCGCGAGCTCGGCGGCGCCGTCGAGGCGAACGACGTCTCCGAGTACGGGAAGGCGGACGTCGAGCTGGACGGCACGGGGGCGCTCTTCCACGATCTCGCGGCCGATCAGGTCGTCTGGATGAGCCATCGCGACTCCGTGACCGCCGCGCCGGCCGGCGCCCGCGTCACCGCCTCGTCGGAGACGACGCCGATCGCGGCGTTCGAGGATCACCGAGCAGGGGCTCTACGGCGTCCAGTTCCACCCCGAGGTCGTGCACACGCCGAGGGCCAGCGGATCCTCGAGAGCTTCCTCTACGACGTCGCCGGGGTCGCCCCGGCCTGGACCCCCGCAGCCGTGATCGAGGAGCAGGTCGAGCGCATCCGGGCGCAGGTGGGCTCCGAGCGCGTGATCTGCGGCCTCTCGGGTGGCGTCGACTCGGCCGTCGCGGCCCTTCTCGTCCACAAGGCGGTGGGCGACCAGCTCACGTGCGTGTTCGTCGACCACGGCCTCCTCCGCGAGAACGAGGCAGAGCAGGTCGTCGAGACCTTCGGCAACCACTTCCACGTCCCGCTCATCCACGTCGACGCCCGCGAGCGGTTCCTCGCCCGGCTCGCCGGCGTGACGGAGCCCGAGGAGAAGCGCGCGATCGTCGGCGAGGAGTTCATCCGGGTCTTCGAGGAGGAGGCGCGCGAGCTGTCATTAGCTGCAAGACCGGAATCCGCTCGCGCGGATTCCGGTCGCACAACCCTGGGCGACGTCCGCTTCCTCGTCCAGGGCACGCTGTACTCGGACGTGATCGAGTCGGGCGGCGAGGTCGGCGTCGCGGCGAAGATCAAGTCGCACCACAACGTCGGCGGACTTCCCGCCGACATGCGGATGGAGCTCGTGGAGCCGCTCCGCTCGCTCTTCAAGGACGAGGTGCGGCGCGTCGGCGAGCAGCTCGGCCTGCCCGAGCGGATGGTCTGGCGTCATCCGTTCCCAGGCCCCGGGCTCGCGATCCGGATCATCGGCGACGTCACCGAGGAGCGTCTCGCGATCCTCCGCGCGGCCGACGCGATCCTGCTCGAGGAAGTGCGTCGCGCCGGCCTCTACCGCGAGCTGTGGCAGTGCTTCGCCGTGCTTCCCGCCGTGCGCTCGGTCGGCGTGCAGGGCGACGAGCGAACGTACGCCTACCCGATCGTCATCCGCGCGGTCACCTCCGAGGACGCGATGACGGCGGACTGGGCGCGGCTGCCCTACGAGCTGCTCGACGCGATCTCGAGCCGCATCGTCAACGAGGTGCCGGGCGTCAACCGCGTCGCGCTCGACCTCAGCTCGAAGCCCCCGGCAACGATCGAGTGGGAGTAGCCGGCCCCGCACGGGGCCGGCTACTCCCACTCCGCCCCTGGTGTCCGACTTCAGTCGGACACCTCTCCCTGCCACACCGATACGTCGATGATCGCCGGCGGGATCCACGTCCACGGCAACGGAGTCCCCGACCGAGGGCACGTCGACCCCGACCACCACCGCCTCGAGCTCGACACCGTCGTCGCGCCGCACGCGCAACCGCACCACGGCACCGTCCCGGTCGGCCGACACGACCACGGCACCCTCTGCTCGGCCGCACCCGCACCGCCTCCGGCCGGATGACCGTCGCCCGGTCGCCGTCGCGCACGACGTTCGTCATCCCGAGGAAGCGCGCGACCCAGTCGTCGGCGGGCCGCGCCCAGAGCTCGTCGGGCGTCGCAACCTGCGCGACCCGGCCCTCCCGGAGCACCGCGACGCGGTCGCCCAGCTCGAAGGCCTCGCCGACGTCGTGGGTCACGTGGACGACGGTCAGCTCGAGCTGGTCGAAGAGCTCCCGCAGATCGGTCTGCAGGCGCCGCCGGAGCGGGCCGTCGAGCGCGCCGAGCGGCTCGTCGAGGAGCAGCACCTCCGGGCGCGGCGCGAGCGCCCGGGCCAGCGCGACGCGTTGCGCTTCACCTCCCGACAGCGTCGTCACGTCCCGCCGCTCGGTTCCGGCGAGGCCGACCAGGTCGAGCGCCTCGCTCACCCGCGCCCGGCGTTCGTCCTCGGGCAGGCCGGCGACCCGCGGGCCAAAGCCGACGTTTCCCGCCACGTCGCGGTGCGGGAAGAGCGCCGCATCCTGGAAGACGAGCCCGGTGCGGCGACGGTGGGCGGGCACGCGGGTCACGTCCCGGCCCTCGAGCAGCACGCGCCCCGCCGATGGCGCCTGGAGCCCTGCGATCACGCGGAGCGCGGTCGACTTGCCCGAGCCGCTCGGCCCGAGCAGGGCGAGCCGCTCGCCGTCGGCGACGTCGAGCGACACGTCGTCGAGGATCCGGCGACCGTCGATCGCGACGCCGATCCGCTCCAGCGTCAGCCTCACCGCGGCCCTCCGCGCACGAGCACGCGCTCCGACACGAGGGCGACAGCCGCGACGAGGCCCATCAGGACGACGCAGAGCGCCATCGCGGCGCCGACGTTGTCCTCTCCCGGCCGGCCGAGAAAGCGGAAGATCGCCACCGGCACGGTGGGCCAGTCGGCGCGGACGACGAAGACCGTCGCGCCGAACTCACCGAGCGCAACGGCGAACGCGAGCCCCGCCGCCACGGCGAGCGGCCGCGCGAGCAGCGGGAGCTCGATCTCACGCCGGATCTGACCGGGCGTGGCGCCGAGCACCGCGGCGGCCTCGCGCAGCCGGATGTCGACTGCTCGGAGCGCCGGGACGAGCGCGCGCACGACAAAGGGCAGCGCGACGAGGGACTGCGCGAGCGGGACGATCCAGGGCGACGAGCGAAGGTCGAGCGGCGGATCCGCGAAGGCGAGCAGGAAGCCGAAGCCGAGCATCGCCGCCGACGCCCCGAGCGGGAGCATGAGGAGCACGTCCAGCCCGCGCCGCCCGCCCGCGACCGCCACCGCCGCCGGGATCCCGACCGCCAGCGCAATCGCGGCCGCAGCGGTCGCGAAGAGCAGCGAGTTCAGGACCGCGTGCCACGGCGCGACGAAGAGCGCGGGCGTCTCGTGGGCGAGCGCGGTGAAGTGGTCGAAGCCGTAGCCGTCTCCGACGCTGAGCGAGCGCACGACCAGGGCGAGAAGCGGGAGCGCCAGCAACGCAACCGAGCACAGCACGACGGCGCCGACGACGATCCGCTCCCGGCCGGCCGGCCGCGGCGCCTCCTGCCCGCCGCGGCGTGCGCCCCCGAGCCGCCGCTCGAGCCTCCCGGAGACGAGGACCGTCGCCGCAACCGCCGCCAGCTGGATCAGCCCGAGCACCGCGGCCGTCCGCAGGTCGAAGAGCCGCGCCGCCTGGTTGTAGATCTCCGTTTCGAGCGTCGCGTAGCGCGGGCCACCCAGGATGACGATCACGCCGAACGAGGTGAAGCAGAAGAGGAACACGATCGACGCCGCCGACGCGAGCGCAGGAGCGAGGAGCGGGAGGGTCAGCCGCAGGCGCCGCTGCGCTCCGGACGCGCCAAGCGTTGCCGCCGCGTCCCACAGCCGCCGGTCGAGCCCGGCCCAGAAGGCGCCGACGACCCGCACGACCACGGCGACGTTGAAGAAGACGTGCGCGAGTAGGATCGCCCACACCGACCGCTCGACCCCGTCGGGGAGGAGCGCGATGAACGCGGTCGCGACGACGACGGTGGGGAGGACGAACGGCACGAGGACGAACGCCTCCACGACCGACCGGCCACGGAAGCGGAACCGCGAGAGCGCCCAGGCGAGCGGGAGGCCCGCGGCCAGCGTCAGCGCCGTCGAGACCGTCGCCTGCCAGAGGGTGAACCACAGCACCTCGCGCGTGAGGTCGCTCGTCACGACGCCCCAGGGCACGTCGAGGCGCCCGTCCACGACGAGACTGCGTCGTAGGATCGCGACGAGAGGCCACGCGAAGAAGAGCGCGAGGAAGGCGATCGGGACGGCGGCGGTCGCCGTCCGGCTCAGCGTACGACGATGTCGGTCCACCGGGCGACCCAGCGGTCGCGGTTTGCGTCGATCTCCTGGGGCGAAAGCTGGAGCGGGTCCTTCGGCACCACGGCGTACTTGACGAAGGCCTCGGGGAGCGGGACGCCCGACCGCACCGGGTAGACGAACATCGACCCGGGCACGTCCGCCTGGAAGCGCTCCGAGAGCATGAAGTCGATCAGCTTCCGCGCCCCGTCCACGTTGTGGGCGCCACGGAGGATCCCCGCGTACTCCACCTGTCGGTAGCAGCCCTCCTCCACCGCGGCCGTCGGCGCCGTCGACGGCTTCTTCGACGCGAAGATCACCTCCGCGGCCGGGCTCGAAGCGTACGAGACGACGATCGGGCGCTTGCCGGGGCTGCCGGCCGCGCCGGAGAACTGCTGGGTGTACGCCTCCTCCCAGCCGTCCACGACCATGACCCCGTTCGCGCGCAGGCCGCGCCAGTACGTCTCCCAGCGATCGCCGAACGTGGCGATCGTCGCGAGCACGAACGCGAGGCCCGGCGAGGACGTGGCGGGGTTCTCGACGACGAGCAGGTTGCGGTACCGGTCGAGGGCGAGGTCGGCGAGGCTCGTCGGCGGTGGTACGTCGTGCGACGCGAACCAGCCGCGGTCGACGTTCAGGCACACCTCTCCGTGGTCGATCGGCGTGATGTGCGAGTCCGGGCTCGAGAAGTCCGGCTCGAGCGCCGAAAGCTCCGGTGAGCGGTACTCGTCGAGCAGGTCGCCATCGAGTGCGCGCGAGAGGATGCTGTCGTCGATCCCGAAGATGACGTCTCCCTGCGGGTCGCCCGCGGTCAGCAGCGCCTTGTTGAGCGTCTCGTTCGCGTCGCCGCCCTGGAGGATCCGGAGCTGGAGGCCGGTGTCCTTCTCGAACGCCTGCTTGACGTCCTTCGAGACGGCGAAGGAGTCGTGCGTCACGAGGACGACGTCCTTCGGCTGCGAGCCGCCGCCGCAACCGGCCGCGAGCATCCCCACGACCGCCGCAGCGGCGAGCCCTGTGACGAGCGACGCGGGCGAGAGGGGTTTGTGGTGCTTCACCGCAGGCTCCCTTGCGCCGCGCCCGGACGGATGGCGAGCAGGACGCCGGACTCGACGCTGACGTGGGCCTCGCCGGCCAGGAAGACGTTCGACACGCCGCGCGTCGTCCCGGACGAGAGCGTCTCGCCGGCGAGCGGATACTCGAGGCCCGACGTCGTCACGCCCTTAGCCACTCCCCCGAGCGGCAGCAGGGTCACGAGATCGCCCGGGTCTCCCCGAAGTGTCCGTTCACCGCGCACCACGGCGACCACCGCGTCGCCGACCAGCGCGTCCAGCTCGAGCGCCGCGTAGCGCTCCGCGCCGAGCAGGAGGAGCGACGCCGCGAGGTGATCGAGGCGGCCGCCCGCGCTCGCGATCACGAGGACGCGGCGTGCTCCGAGCGCGGCCGCTTCGTCGAGGGCCAGCTCGAGGTCGGTGGCGTCCTTCGCGACGGGATGCCGGACAATCCGCGTGCCCGCCGTCTCTGCCCTGGCGAGCGCGGCGGAGGAGACCGAGTCGAGGTCGCCGACGACGACGTCGACCTCGAGGCCGAGCTCGCCGGCGCGCTCGAGACCGCCGTCGGCGGCGATGACCGTTCCTCTGCGCGGGCACGGCGACGGCGGGGCCCGGCCCCGATGCGACGACGACGACGTCCGGCTCGATCACGCGTTCCTCCGCTGGCATTACCCAGGTCAGGTTCTGCGGGTCGGCGGCGCCTCGAGCCGCCCTCTCAGCACGGTTGCCCGAGCTCCCCGTTTCGCAGGCGTATCCTAGACGCCGGGCCGCGCCGGCGCGCGCGACCGAGGTGAACGCGGCGGCCCCTGGTCAGCTCTCTTCGTCTTCCTCGTCCTCTGCGGCGCCGCTCGCGACGGCTCGGGCACGCGCGTCGAGGCTCGGGATGAGCCCGGGATGCCGCGTACCGTTCGCCTCGAAGCCTCCGGCGCTCGTCTCCGACTCGATGGTGTCTTCCGTCAGCGGCACGAGCTCTGTCTCGTCCAGCTCGAGCTCGACCTCGTCCGGCTCGAGCCAGTTCTCGATCCGAAGGCCGGGGACGCGGTCGTAGAGACGCGCGCTTGCGGTCACGAGCGTCAGGTCGCGTGACACGGCAATCGCCGCGATCCGAAGGCTCGGCTCGTCGAGCCGGACCCCGATCCGCTCGAGCTGCGCACGGAGCGGGCCATACACGTCGGCGGCGTCCTGGTCGAACGGGAGCACCGCGCTCGCCGCGGCGATCAGCTCACGGACGCGGCCCGCCACCTCCCCGTCCCCGTTGCGAGCGGCCGCATACGCGATCTCCGCGACGGAGACCGAGGTCGTGAACTGCTGGTCGCCCGGCGTGCGCGCCAGGCGCCTGACGAGCTGCATCGGCGGCTCGCGGAGCAGCGCGGCCGCCAGGACGTCCGTGTCGAAGCAGTACACGGCTAGACGATCTCCGGAGGCTCGCGGTCACGGGAGACCGACCGCAAGGCGACAACCTCGACGACCGTTGCGTAGAGGGCCCGACGCGATGCAGCCGCGCCTGCGAACGCCGCCAACCCGACCGGGCGGTCGCTGTCGTCGACGTCGGACGGGGCTGGGACGATCGCCGCGACGGGCGACCCGTAGCGCGTCACGACCACCTGCTCGCCCTCGAGGACGCGCTCGAGGATCTCGGTGAGGCGCTCCCGCGCCTCGGTCAGCCCGATAGTCCCGTTCATGCCGTCATCATGACAAGTGGCGGGCATGTTGGGAAAGCCTGGATCGGCCGGTCTGGCGGCGCGTCGAGACTGCTACACTCCGCCGCCGGCGGCCGACCTCGACCGCCCTCTCTCCGAGCGATGACCACCTATACCGCCAAGCCGGGCGAGATCCAGCGCGACTGGTACGTCGTCGACGCCGAGGGCAGGACCCTCGGGCGCCTCGCGACCGAGATCGCGGACACGCTCCGTGGCAAGGGCAAGCCCCAGTACACGCCGCACGTCGACACGGGCGACTTCGTGATCGTCGTCAACGCCGGGAAGATCCACGTCACCGGCAACAAGCTCGACCAGAAGATGGTGCGCCGGCACTCCGGCTACCCCGGCGGCCTGAAGGAGCGGACGCTCCGCGAGCAGCTGGAGCGGCGCCCGACCGAGGTGATCCGCAAGGCCGTGAAGGGGATGCTCCCGAAGAACAGGCTCGCGGCCGCGCAGCTTCGCAAGCTCAAGGTGTACGCAGGGCCGGAGCACCCGCACGCCGCACAGTCACCGAAGGAATTGGAGGAGCGTCGGTGACAGGCTCTAGCCTGTTTCCGACACAGTCATGACCGAGCTCGCTCAGTACCGGGGTACCGGCAAGCGCAAGACCTCCGTCGCCCGCGTGATCCTCCGCCCCGGCGACGGCACGACGTGGGTCAACGGCCGCTCGCTCGAGGACTACTTCCCCCGCGCGACGCTCCGCAAGCTGGCGCTCTCGCCGCTCGAGGTCGCAGACGCCGAGGGGCGTTACGACCTGCGGGTTCGCGTCCACGGCGGCGGGATCAGCGGCCAGGCCGGCGCGGTGCGTCACGGGATCGCGCGCGCGCTCGTCGATGCCGATCCGGAGCTTCGCGTCCCGCTCAAGCGCCAGGGCTTCCTCACCCGGGATGCACGCAAGGTCGAGCGCAAGAAGGCCGGCTTGCACAAGGCGCGTAAAGCGCCGCAGTTCAGCAAGCGCTGACGCCGGCGCTTTCCTTGCGGAAAGTGCCCGGATGACCCACGCTACTGCTGTGGAGGGTGTCGCAATGGCCGAGACGGACGTCGTTCATCCAGCGCGTTCCGGCGGAGTCGGGACGCGCCGCTGGTTCGGCACCGACGGCGTGCGCGGCGTCGTCGGCGAAGGGTTGACCGCGGAGCTCGTCGAGCAGCTCGGACGGGCGGCGACGCTCTGGTCGGGACGCGGCCGGGTCCTCGTCGGACGCGATACGCGCGGATCCGGGCCTGCGCTCGAGGCGGCGCTGACCCGGGGCATCGTCGACGCCGGCGGCACCGCCGTGCTCGGCGGCGTCCTGCCGACGCCCGCGGTCGCGCTGCTCTCGCAGGACCTCGGCCTCGTCGTCTCGGCCTCGCACAACCCGCCCGAGTACAACGGCGTGAAGGTCTTCGACCGCGAGGGGCACAAGCTGACCGACGCGGACGAGCTCGAGATCGAGGCGCTCGTCGGCGCGCCCGGCCCGGGGGGCGGGTCCGTGGAGCACGCCGAGGACGTCGTCGAGAGCTACGTCGATCACGTCGTCGAGCAGTTCGGATCCGACCTCGGCGGGCTTCGGATCGCCGTCGACTGCGCCAACGGGGCGTTCTCCGCGATCGCCCCGGGCGTGTTCGAGCGGCTCGGCGCCGAGGTGACGGCGCTCGCCGCGACGCCGAACGGGTCGAACATCAACGACGGCTGCGGGGCGACCGACCTGACGATGCTGCAGGCCGCGGTGCGTGCCGGCGGGCACGACCTCGGAATCGCGTTCGACGGTGACGGTGACCGGATGCTGGCCGTGGACGGGAACGGGCACATGGTCGACGGCGATCAGATCGTGGCGATCTGCGCGCTCGCGCTCGGCGTGGACCTCGTCGCCGTGACGGTCATGACGAACCTCGGCTTCCATCGCCTGATGGAGGAGCGGGGGATCCGGGTCGTGACGACGGACGTCGGCGACCGCTACGTGCTCGACGCGCTCCGCCGCGAAGGCGGGATGGTGGGCGGCGAGCAGTCCGGCCACCTGATCGTCCTCGACGGCCACGTGACGGGGGACGGGATCGCGGCCGCGCTGACGCTCTGCCGCTCGCTCGCTGGGCGCCCGCTCGCCGAGGCTGCCGCGGTGATGCCGCGCTTCCCGCAGGCGAAGCTGGACGTGGTCGTGCCGAGCCTCGAGATCGGGCCTGCGGTGGCCGACGAGGTCGAGCGCCTGAACGCCGAGCTCGCCGGGCGCGGCCGCGTGCTCGTGCGGCCGTCGGGCACCGAGCCGGTCGTGCGGGTGCTCGCAGAGGCGGAGCGCGCCGAAGAGGCCGAGAGCCTCTGTGCTAGCATCGCTGACCTCGTCCGGCGGGAGGCCGGAGCCCCGTAAAACCCCTGCAAAGCCAGGGCATTTGGCCGGACGGCGGGTCCGGGGTCAAAGGAGGCCGAGATGTGCGGAATCATCGGATACGTCGGGCCGCGTGAGTGCAAGCCGCTGCTCCTCCACGGCCTCGAGCGCCTCGAGTACCGGGGCTACGACTCGGCCGGGATCGCGCTGCTCGAAAGCTCCGGCCTGCGGTACACACGCGCCGTCGGCCCGCTCCAGAACCTCCGCGAGCGCGCGGGCGAGACGCCGTCGCCCGCGACGACCGGTCTCGGTCACACGCGCTGGGCGACCCACGGCGGAGTCACCGAGGAGAATGCGCACCCGCTCGCTGCAGAGCGCCCCGAGACGCTCGCAGTCGTCCTCAACGGGATCGTCGAGAACTACCGCGAGCTGCGCGCGCGCCTCTCGGCCGCCGGCCACACGTTCACCTCGGAGACCGACGCCGAGACGGTCACGCACCTGATCGAGGAGCACTACGAGGGCGACCTTGTCGAGGCCGTCCGCGGCGCCTACAACGAGCTCGAGGGGCACTACGCGTTCGTCGCGATCCACCGGGACCATCCGGGCGAGCTCGTCGGGGCGCGCCACCAGTGCCCGATGGTCGTCGGCCTCGCGGCCGGCGAGACCTACGTCGCCTCGAACGCCGCCGCGTTCCTGCGCGAGACCCGCGACGTGCAGTTCCCCTCCGACGGCGAGATCGTCGCGGTCACGCCCGACGGATCGAGCTTCTTCTGCGCCGAGGACGGGACACCCGTGGAGCACGAGGTCGTGGAGCTCGACTGGGACGACGAGGGCGCCGAGAAGGCCGGCTTCGAGACGTTCATGCTCAAGGAGATCCACGAGCAGCCCGCCGCGGTCGCGGAGACGATCGGCGACCGGCTCCGCAAGGGCCGCCTCGAGCTCGAGGGGCTCGGGATGGACGACGACGAGCTGCGTGACCTGCGCCGGATCGTGATCCTGGCGGCGGGCACCGCGTACCACGCCGGCGTCGCCGCGCGGTACGCGATCGAGGAGTGGGGCCGCGTGCCGGTGGAGCACGACATCGCCTCCGAGTGGATCTACCGCAACCCCGTGCTCGACGCCGACACGCTCGTGATCGGCATCTCGCAGTCCGGCGAGACGCGCGACACGATCGAGGCGATGAAGCTCGCGCGCTCGATGGGCGCCCACACCGTCGCGGTCACCAACATGATGGGGTCGCAGATCACGCGCGAGGTCGACTCGGTCCTCTACACGCGCTGCGGGATCGAGATGGCGGTCGCAGCCTCGAAGACCTTCACGGCGCAGCTCTCGCTGCTCTTCCTCATCGCGATGAAGCTCGCCCAGGTGCGAGAGACGCTCCCCGCCGGGGAGCTCGAGTACATCGTGAACGCGCTCTACGGCCTGCCCAACAAGATCGAGCAGTTCCTCCAGGGCGACCACCCGATCGACGAGATCGCGCGGAAGTTCCACGACCGCCCGTTCTTCCTCTACCTCGGTCGCAACATCGGGCTCCCGGTAGCGCTCGAGGGCGCGCTCAAGCTGAAGGAGATCTCGTACATCCCGACCGAGGCGTACTCGGCCGGCGAGATGAAGCACGGGCCGATCGCGCTGCTCGACGAGACGACGCCGGTCGTCGTCGTCGCGACCCGCATGGACCGCGTGTACGACAAGCTCGTCTCCAACATCCAGGAGGTGCGCGCCCGCGGTGCCCACGTGATCGCGATCGCCTCCGACGGGAACGAGGACATCCAGCACCATGCCGACGACGTGATCTACGTCCCGAAGGCGCCGGCGTTCCTCTCGGCGATCCTTGCCGTGATCCCGCTGCAGCTCCTCGCCTACCGCATCGCGCGCCTCCGCGGCCTGAACGTGGATCAGCCGCGGAATCTCGCGAAGACCGTCACGGTGGAGTAGCCGCGGGGCGTGGCTTCAGCCTCGCCCTCTTCTGCGCAGACAGCCCCGGGCTGTTTATGCAATCGCGATTTTGTAAATCGTAATTAGTAAAACCACGATTTTATATGCTAGGCTACAAGCCGTGGCCTCACGCGTCGTCGACCGCCAGCGCGAGATCGAGCAACTGCGGTCGTATGCTGCCGCACCTCCGGCCCTCGTCGTCCTGAGCGGCCGTCGCCGCGTCGGCAAGAGCTTCCTGCTGCGCGTCGCGCTCACCGGCGATCGAGTCGTGAGCCTGCAAGCGGAGCAGAAGCCGGCCCCGCTCCAGCTCGGCGACTTCGCACGCGAGTGCAGCCGGTTGCTCCCCGGATCACCTCCACTTGCGTTCGCCGACTGGGAAGCCGCTTTCCGGTTCGTCCACGCTCAGGCGGAGGCAGGAGGCCCGCTGGTCGTCGTCCTCGACGAGTTTCAGTATCTCGCGCAGAACACCGACGGCCTCGACACGATCGTCCAGAAGTGGTGGGACCGCTGGGATCACGAGGGCATGCCCGTCATGCTCGTCCTCTCCGGTAGCGCGCTCTCGTTCATGGAGGGTCTGCTGAAGACGGGCACCCACGGCCGCTCGGTCTTCCGGCCTCTCCTGCAGCCGCTCGACTTCCGTGACGCCGCCTCGTTCGCGCCGAAGGCCGCCGGCCCGATCGAGCTCATCGAGCGGTACGCGGTCCTCGGCGGCACGCCGCAATATCAGCGCTGGGCAGGCGACAGGCCGCTACGGGACGTCCTGCGCGAAGTGGTCCTGCCGACCGACGCCCCGCTGCACAGCGACCCGGAGCATCTCATCCGTGAGGAGGACGAGATCCGCACCGCGGGGCCGTACTTCGGCACGCTCGAGGCGATCGCCGGGGGAGCGACGACGCCGACGGAGATCGGCGGACGGCTTGCGCTCGATACGCAGCTCGTGACCGCACACCTGAACAGGCTCGCAAAGCTCGGCTACGTCGAGAAGGTGATGCCGGTCGATCCCGACGGGAAGGGCAGTGCCCGCGCCTACTGGCGCACGAAGGACCCGTTCTTCCGCTTCTGGTTTCGCTTCGTCTTCCCCCAGCGAAGCCGGCTCGAGCGTGGACGGGTCGGCGAGGTCGCTGTCGAAATCGAGCGTAGCCTTCCGGGCTTCACCAGTTTCGTCTTCGAGGATGTGTGCCGTGAGTGGATCGGCGGTGTTTCGCCGCTCGGCAGCTCCGCGAGCCGGGTCGGCTCTTGGTGGAGTCGGAGGAGCGACCTGGAGGTTGACGTCGCCGCCGTGGACCGCAAGGGCTACACGCTCCTCGGCTCGTGCAAGTGGTGGAAGGATCCCGTTGGCGAGGCCGTCCTTGACGAGCTTCTCTCGGCACGGACGGCGATCGGCCCGAAGGCGAACCAGGCGGAGCTCGCGATCTTCGCCAAGCACGGTTTCGCCGACGAACTAGCCGCCCGTGCCGAGCGCGAAGGAATCCACCTCGTCACCGCCGCCGACCTGTTTGCGTAGCCTCGGTTAGCGCGACGGCGTGTCGTGAGCACCCGACCAAGGCGGCCTGAATACGATCCGACGCATGTCCGACGGGGCCGTCAAGAACCACGCCGCGTTCATCTGGTCGGTCGCCGACCAGCTGCGCGGGGTCTACAAGCAGTCCGAGTACGGCCGGGTGATCCTGCCGCTCGTCGTGCTGCGGCGGCTCGACTGCGTGCTCGAGCCGACGAAGGACGCGGTGCTCGAGCGGGCCGCGGCGCTGAAGGGCAGGGTCGACAACGTCGACCCGGTGCTGAGCGGCGTCACGGGGCACCGCGAGTTCTGCAACACGTCGAAGCTCGACTTCAGGCGGCTGCTCGACGACCCGACGCACGTCGCGGGGAACCTGCGCGCGTACATCGCCGGCTTCTCGCCCTCGGCGCGCGCGACGTGATCGACACGTTCGGCTTCGAGACGCAGATCACGCGGCTCGACGAGGCGAACCTGCTCTACCTCGTGCTCGGCCAGTTCGCCGAGATCGACCTCCATCCGGAGGCGGTCTCGAACACTGGAGATGGGCTACCTGTACGAGGAGCTGATCCGGCGCTTCTCGGAGCTCTCGAACGAGACGGCGGGCGAGCACTTCACGCCGCGCGAGGTGATCCGGCTGATGGTCGAACCTGCTCTTCGTCGAGGACGAGGACGCGCTGCGCCAAGCCCGGGATCGTGAAGACGCTCTTCGACCCGGCCTGCGGCACCGGCGGGATGCTCTCCGTCGCCGAGGACTACCTGCGCGAGCTGAACCCGGACGCGCGGCTCGAGGTGTTCGGGCAGGAGCTGAACGCCGAGACGTACGCGATCTGCCGCTCGGACATGATGCTCAAGGGCCAGGACGCGTCGCACATCGCGCTGCGGCAACTCGTTCTCCGAGGACGGCCACGCAGGGCGGCACGTTCGACTACATGCTCGCCAACCCGCCGTTCGGCGTGGAGTGGAAGAAGGTCGAGCGACGCCGTCCGCGACGAGGCACGAGACGACGCGGCTTCGCCGGCCGCTTCGGCGCCGGGCTGCCGCGGATCAACGACGGCAGCTTCCTCTTCCTCCAGCACATGATCTCGAAGATGAAGCCGGCCGAGCAGGGCGGCTCGCGGCGTCGCGATCGTCTTCAACGGCTCGCCGCTGTTCACCGGCGCGGCCGGCTCGGGCGAGTCGGAGATCCGCCGCTGGATCATCGAGAACGACTGGCTCGAGGCCGTCGTCGCGCTCCCCGACCAGCTCTTCTACAACACCGGCGGCCGCGCGCAGAGCACTAGGATCGACCGCGACCGCCGTCAGCAACGCCAAGGGGAGAAACCGATGCGACGTCGCCTCGTCCTGGCCGTTCTCGTTCTCGCGTGCGCGCTCGCCGGCGCGCCCGGAGCGTTCGCCGCTCCGTCCGACCTCTTCTTCTCGGAGTACATCGAGGGCTCGAGCAACAACAAGGCGCTCGAGATCTTCAACGGCACCGGTGCGCCGTGAACCTCGCAACGCGCGGGGCTACAACGTCCAGATGTACTTCAACGGCTCCGCCACGGCCGGGCTGACGATCAGCCTCACCGGCACGGTGGCGACCGGCGACGTGTACGTCGTCGCACAGGCGAGCGCCAGCGACGCGATCCTCGCGCAGGCCGACCAGACGAACGGCTCGGGCTGGTTCAACGGCGACGACGCCGTCGTCCTGCGCAAGGGCACGACGATCCTCGACGTGATCGGGCAGATCGGCGTCGACCCGGGCACGGAGTGGGGGACAGGGCTCACGAGCACCGCCGACAACACGCTCCGCCGCAAGGCGAGCGTCGAGGCCGGCGACGTGAACGGCTCCGACGCCTTCGACCCGCCGCCGAGTGGGACGGCTTCGCCATGGACACGTTCGACGGGCTCGGATCGCACGCGACGACGGCGCCGGGTGACGACGCGCCGTCCGTCGCGAGCACGACTCCCGCGAACGGCGCGGTCGACGTCGCCCGCGGTGCGAGCATCGTCGTCACGTTCAGCGAGCCGGTCACCGTGACCAGCGCGAGCTTTGCGCTCGCGTGCGAGACGACCGGCGCGCACTCGTTCACCCTCTCCGGCTCGAGCGCGACCTACACGCTCGACCCGGACGCCGATTTCGGCGTCGGCGAGTCGTGCTCCCTGACGGTCGACGACCAGGGCGTGACCGACGTCGACACGGACGATCCACCTGACACGATGACGGCCGACCGCGTCGTCCGCTTCACGACGCTCGGCGTCGAGGCCCGCATCTACGAGATCCAGGGCGCGGCCCACATCTCACCGCTCGCCGGCAAGGTCGTATCGGGCGTGCCGGGGTGGTCACGTCCGTTCGCCCGAACAGCTTCACGATGCAGGATGCGACCGGCGACGCCAGCGCGGCGACGTCGGACGCGATCCTCGTGTTCGCGACCGGCATCGGCGGGTCGGTCTCGGTCGGTCAGGCCGTCACGGTGAGTGGACGCGTGACGGAGTTTCGGCCGGGCGGGTCCACGAGCGCGAACCTGACGACGACCGAGCTCACCTCGCCGGCCGTCACGCCGGGTGGCCCCGGGGCGGCGATCGCGCAGACCGTGATCGGCGGCGGCGGCCGCGTCCCGCCGACGAGCGTGATCGAGGACGACGCGACGGGCGACGTCGAGACGAGCGGCAGCTTCGATCCTGCGACCGACGGGATCGACTTCTGGGAGAGCCTCGAGGCGATGCTGCTTCGCGTGCCGGATCCCGTCGTCGTCGGGCCCACGAACAGCTTCGGCGAGGTCTGGGTGCTCGCGAACGACGGCGCCGGGGCCGGCGTCCGGACTGCACGGCAGGGCATCGTCGTCGGGCCGGCCGACTTCAACCCCGAGCGCGATCCAGCTCGACGACGAGATCGTCGGCCCGGGCGGAACGCCCGTCGGCGAACGTGGGCGACCACTTCACGACGGACGCGGTCGGGGTGCTCGACTACAACTTCGGCAACTACGAGCTCCTGCTGACGAGCGCGCTCACACGCGTCGACGGCGGGCTCGCGCGCGAGGTGACGCGGCCGCAGCTCTCGACCGAGCTCACGGTCGCCAGCTTCAACGTCGAGAACCTGTCGCCGGTCGATCCGCCGGAGAAGTTCGCGCGGCTGGCGGGGCTGATCGTCGACAACCTCCGCTCGCCGAACATCGTGGCGGTGCAGGAGATCCAGGACAACAGCGGCCCTGTCGACAACGGCGTGACGGACGCGACGCAGACCTTCAAGCAGCTCATCGCGGCGATCCAGGCCTCGGGCGGGCCGGCGTATCAGTTCCGTCAGATCGACCCGGTGGACGACGAGGACGGCGGTCAGCCCGGCGGGAACATCCGCGTCGGCCTGCTCTTCCGCACCGACGGCGGCCTCGCCTTCGTCGACCGGCCTGGGGCGGGTCCGACCACCCCCAACGCCGTGACGGGCAAGAACAACAAGGTGCAGCTCGTCTACAGCCCGGGGCGGATCGATCCACAGAACGAGGCGTGGACCGACAGCCGCAAGCCGCTCGCGGCCGAGTTCCGCTTCCGCGGCCAGACGCTGTTCGTGATCGTCAACCACTTCAACTCGAAGGGCGGCGACACGCCGCTGTTCGGCCGCTTCCAGCCGACGGAAAGGCCCTCCGAGGTCCAGCGTCACAAGCAGGCGCAGGTCGTGAACGACTTCGTCGACCAGATCCTGGGCGCGTTCAAGAACGCCCGGATCGTGGTGCTCGGAGACCTCAACGACTTCGAGTTCTCGGAGACGCTGCAGATCCTCGAGGGAGGCGGAGCGCTCGCGAACCTGATGGACAGGCTGCCGAAAGCGGAGCGCTACTCGTACGTCTTCGAGGGCAACTCGCAGGTGCTCGACCAGATGCTCGTGAGCGACAAGCTCGACAAGCGCAACACGTCGTACGACGTCGTCCACGTGAACGCGGAGTTCTCCGACCAGGCGAGCGACCACGATCCGTCGGTCGCCCGCTTCGTGTTCGACGACGAGGACTGACACACGGGGACTGACCCCGAAGGGGTCTGTCCCCCGCGACGGTCTCGAATGCTGGAGGCTTCGCGGGGGTCAGTCCCCTGCGGGGACAGACCCCGGGCGAAAGGATCGACCGTCTACGCTCACCTCGTGGAGGTCCCGCCGCACGCGACGCGACGCGCGACCGTGCGCAGGCTCCCGGGCGGAGCGCAGGCGTCCGACCGGCTCGCGGTCGAGGAGCCCCTCGAGATCCGCGTCGACGGGACGGCGGTGGCCGTCACCATGCGGACCCCGGGGCACGACGAGGAGCTCGCGCTCGGGTTCTGCCTCACGGAAGGGCTCGATCCTGTCGCCGCCCATCCGACCGCAGACCTCGCCGCGAACGTCGTCGAGGTCGACGCCCCGGGCGCCGACCTGCGGGCGATCCAGCGCTCCTTCTACACCTCGTCGTCGTGCGGGGTCTGCGGGAAGGGCGCCCTCGAGGCGGTCGCCGTCGACGCGCCGCGCGTCGAGAGCGACCTCGCCGTCCCGTTCGCGGTGCTGGCCGCCCTCCCGACGGCGCTCACCGAGGCGCAGGCGGGGTTCGCGCTCACCGGCGGCCTCCACGCGACCGGGCTCTTCTCGCCCGACGGCACGTTGCTCTGCACGCGGGAGGACGTCGGCCGCCACAACGCGATGGACAAGGTGGTCGGGTGGGCATTCGGCGCGGGCCTGCTGCCGCTCTCCCGGTCGGTCCTGTGCGTGAGCGGACGCCTCTCGTTCGAGCTCGTGCAGAAGGCCGCCGTCGCCGGTTGTCCCGTGCTCGTGGCCGTCGGCGCTCCGTCGTCACTCGCGGTCGAGCTCGCCGACGACCGGGGCCTGACGCTCTGCGGCTTCGTGCGCGACGGTTCAGCGACCGTCTACACGCACCCCGACCGCATCCTCGCGTGACGCGCGCCTCTGTGCCCCTGACCGGCGTTCTCCTGGTCGGCGGTGCGTCCTCCCGATTCGGTGCCCCGAAGGCGCTCGCCCTGTTCCGGGGCGAGACGCTCGCCGAGCGCGGCCATCGGCTGCTGGCAGAGGCCTGCGACGAGGTCATCGTCGTCGGCAAGGCACGCGAGTTAGCCGGGCTTCCGTTCACGGTCGTCGACGACGGGACGGAGGAGCGGGCGCCGATCCATGGTCTCGTCGCCGGGCTGCGCCACGCAGCCCACGAGACGGTCGTCGCGCTCCCGGTCGACGTCCCGCTGATCACCCCCGACGCGCTGCGTGCACTCGGTGAGGCGGGAGCCGTGCCGTCGGCGCGGGTGCCGCTTCCCGGGGCGTACCCGCGGTCGCTCCTGCCCGTCCTCGAGTCGAGGATCGCCACGGGCGACCTGTCGCTGCGAGGGGTCAACACGACGACCTTCGAGATCCCGGCGGCCCTGCTCGTAGACGCCGACACGCCCGCCGCGCTCGCCGGCCTCGAGCGGTTAGCCTGACCGCCTCGAAGACCGAGGGAGGTTCCATGAGAGTGCTCGACGGAAAGGCGGCGATCGTCACCGGCTCGGCGCGCGGCATCGGACGCGCGACGGCAACCCTGCTCACCGAGCACGGCGCCCGGGTGCTCGTGACCGACCTGGACGAGGACGTCGCCCGCGAGGCCGCGGAGAGCATCGGCGGCGAGACGGCCGTCTTCGGCGGCGACCTCACGGCGGACGGCGTGCCCGAGGCGGTGGTGCAGCGCGCGGTGGACTCCTTCGGGCAGGTCGACATCGTCGTCAACAACGCCGGCTACACGTGGGACGGGATGGCGCACAAGATGGGCGACGACCAGTTCCGCGCGATGCTCGAGATCCACACCGTCGTCCCGTTCCGGCTGCTGCGCGCCGCCGCGCCGTACCTGCGCGAGGCGGGCAAGGCCGACAAGGAGGCGGGCCGCGAGGTCTTCCGGAAGGTCGTCAACGTCACGTCGATCTCCGGCACGCAGGGCAACCTCGGCCAGGCGAACTACTCCGCGGCGAAGGCCGGGCTCGTCGGGCTGACCAAGACGCTCGCGCGCGAGTGGGGGCCGTTCAAGGTGAACGTGAACGCGGTCGCGTTCGGCTTCGTCGAGACGCGCCTCACTGCCGCCTCTGACGAGGGTGGCGAGAGCTTCGTCAAGGACGGCGTCGAGATCCCCCTCGGCATTCCGGAGCGCATGCGGCAGATGGCGCCGATGATCATCCCGCTCGGGCGCGCCGCGACACCCGAGGACGCGGCGGGGCCGATCTTCTTTCTCTGCTCGCCGTGGTCGAACTTCGTGCACGGGCAGGTGCTGACCGCGAGCGGCGGCCAGACCACCGGGATGACGACCTGAGGTGACGGTCGACCTCGAGAAGATCGTCGCGATCGACGTGCACACGCACGCCGAGGTCGGGCGCACCGGCGAGGACGGCCTCCTGCCCGAGTGGCGCGAGGCGGCGCAGAAGTACTTCGGCGAGGCGGCAACGCCGACGGTCGAGGAGGTCGCCACGTACTACCGCGACCGCAACATGCTGGCTGTCGTCTTCACGGTCGACGCGGAGACGGTCACCGGCCGGGCCGCGGTGCGCAACGAGGAGATCCTCGAGGTGGCGGCGGCGAACCCGGACGTCCTCATCCCCTTCGCGAGCGTCGACCCGAACCGGACGAACGCGGTCGACGAAGTGCGCCGGCTGATCCGCGACACCGCCGTGCGCGGCTTCAAGTTCCACCCCAACGTCCAGGCGTTCTTCCCGAACGACCGTGCCTTCTACCCCATCTACGAGGCGATCGAGGAAGCCGGCCTGCCCGCGCTCTTCCACACGGGGCACTCGGGCATCGGCACCGGGCTGCCCGGTGGAGGCGGGATCCGGCTCAAGTATTCGAACCCGATGCACGTCGACGACGTCGCGGTCGACTTCCCCGGCCTGACCATCGTGCTCGCGCACCCGTCGTTCCCCTGGCAGGACGAGGCGATCTCGGTCGCGCTGCACAAGCAGCAGGTCTACATCGACCTCTCCGGCTGGTCGCCGAAGTACTTCCCGCCGCAGCTCGTGCGCTACGCGAACACGCAGCTCCGCGACCGCGTCCTCTTCGGGTCGGACTTCCCGCTCATCACCCCCGACCGCTGGCTGGCCGACTTCGCGGAGGCCGACTTCAAGGACGAGGTGCGGCCGCTGATCCTCAAGGAGAACGCCGTCCGCCTGCTCGGCTTGCAGTGAGCCGCCCCGACGCGCCGCCGGGGTAGATTCTCCTTGCAAGCGTCGGAAGGGAGCTCTTCGCATGTCGAAGCCGCACGGTCGCCTCACCCAGCCGCTCGTCCGCGAGGGCGCCGACCTCCGGCCCGCGTCGTGGGACGAGGCGCTCGACGTCGTCGCGACGGGGTTCACGCGCGCGCGGGAGGCGGATGCCACCCGCTCGTTCGGGATGTTCTCGTGCTCGAAGGCGACGAACGAAATGAACTACCTGGCGCAGAAGCTCGCGCGCCAGGTCATGGGC
Organism: uncultured Actinomycetes bacterium; assembly: GCA_963746445.1. Lineage (GTDB taxonomy): Bacteria > Actinomycetota > Thermoleophilia > Gaiellales > Gaiellaceae > Gaiella. The sequence continues at coordinate 42,123 of CAVVAW010000010.1, read as the reverse complement.
TCCAACAACATCGACTCGTGTAACCGCACCTGACACGCACCCAGCGTCGTCGGTCTGGCGACGGTGTTCGGAGCGGGCGGCGGGACGTCGTCGTACCGTGAGATGGAGGAGACGGACGTGATCCTCCTCTGGGGCTCGAACGCCCGGGAGACACACCCGATCATCTTCCACCACCTCCTGAAGGGGGTGCGGAACGGCGCGCGCCTGTACGCCATCGACCCGCGCCGGACGACCTCGGCCCAGTGGGCCGACCGCTGGCTCGGGCTCGACGTCGGCTCCGACGTCGCCCTTTCGAACGCCATGGCGCGCGAGATCATCCACGCGGGTCTCGTCAACCGGCCGTTCGTCGAGCGCGCGACCGAAGGCTTCGAGGAGTACGCCGCGTCCGTCGAGCCCTTCACGCTCGCCGAGGGCGAGCGGCTGACCGGTGTCCCGGCGGAGGTGATCGGCGAGACCGCGCACGCGTTCGCGCGCGCCGACCGGGCGATGATCTGCTGGACGCTCGGGATCACAGAGCACGCGAACGCGGTCGACAACGTGCTCGCGCTGATCAACCTCGCGCTCCTGACCGGGCACGTCGGCCGCTACGGCTCCGGTCTCAACCCGCTTCGCGGCCAGAACAACGTGCAGGGCGGCGGTGACATGGGCGCGATCCCGAACAAGCTGCCGGGCTTCCAGGACATCGAGCGCGACGACGAGGCGCGCGCCCGCTTCGAGGCCGCCTACGGCGTGCCGGTGCCGCCGCACTACGGCTGGCATCTCACGCAGATGTTCCACGCGATGGAGCGCGGCGAGCTCCGGACGCTGTACGTGATCGGCGAGAACCCCGCGCAGTCGGAGGCCGACGTCAACCGCACGCGGCGTCTGCTCGCCGAGCTCGACCTGCTCGTCGTGCAGGACATCGTGATGACCCGGACGGCCGAGATGGCCGACGTCGTGCTGCCGAGCACCGCCTCGTGGTGCGAGGCCGAGGGCACCGTGACGAACAGCGAGCGGCGCGTCCAGCGCGTGCGCAAGGCCCTCGACCCGCCGGGCGACGCCCGCGACGACATGTGGATCCTGTGCGAGCTCGCGCGCCGGCTCGGCCACGACTGGGGCCACCCCACGGCCGAGGAGGCCTGGGACGAGTTGCGCTCCCTGTCCCCGATGCACGCGGGGATGCGCTACGACCGCCTCGACGCGAACCGGGGCCTGCGGTGGCCGTGCCCCGACGAGGATCACCCCGGCGCGGTCTTCCTCCACGAGCGTCTCTGGGCCGAGCCGGTCGAGGGGCCGCGTGCGCCGTTCAGCGTCGTCGAGGCCAAGCCGCCGTTCGAGGCGCTCGACGCCGACTACCCGATCCGCCTAACGACGGGTCGCCGCCTCGAGTCGTACAACACCGGCGCGCAGTCGAACCGCTATCGCTCGCCGCTCCACCGCGGCGAGGCGCTCCAGCTCTCGCCCGAGGACGCGGAGCGGCTCGAGGTGAGCGAGGGCGAGATCGTGCGCGTCTCGTCGCGACGCGGCTCCGTCGAGGCTCCGGTGCGGATCGACGACTCGCTGCGGGCGGGGCTCGCGTTCATGTCGTTCCACTTCCCGGACCAGGTGGACGTCAACCAGCTGACGATCGACGCCACCGACCCGAAGTCCGGCACCGCGGAGTTCAAGGCGGCCGCGATCCGCGTCGACAGGCTCGAGCCCGCCGAGCGAGAAGCCGGCGAGAGCGTGCGCGAGCCTGCGGAGGCGCGCGGGTAGTGGACCTTCGCCTCATTGCGGACGCGGAGCCGACCGCGTCGGAGCGCGCCGCGCTCGACGAGGTGCTCGGGCCACCGGGGTCGAGCTGGGAGGGCGGAGCGCGCCTGAGCGGCGCCGACGGCAACACGGCCGACGGCGGCCACGCGGCCCGCGCGCAGCGTCATCTCCTGCTTCCGGCGCTCTGGGCGCTGCAGGAGCGGATCGGCTGGATCAGCCCCGGCGGCCTCAACGAGATCTGCCGCAGGCTGACGATCCCCCCTGCGGACGCGTACGGCGTCGCGTCGTTCTACGCGCTCCTCGCGCTCGAGCCACGCCCGCCGCGCGCCGTCCACGTCTGCGAGGACGTCGCGTGCCGCTGCCACGGTTCGCAGGAGCTGATCGCGCAGCTCGAGGAGCGCTTCGGGCCGGAGGGCGAGCTGTCGGACGACGGCTCCGCGACCTGGTACCGGAGCCCGTGCCTCGGCCAGTGCGACCGCGCGCCGGCGGCGCTCGTCTCGGTAGCGGGCGACGAGCCACTCGAGCGAGCGCAGGCGCCCGTCACCGCAGGCGCCGTGCTCGACCTGCTCGCCGGAGGCGAGCCGGGGCCGTCGCCGGGGGCGCGGCTGCCGCAGGCGGGCGATCCGTCGCTGCGGCTCCTCCGCCGCGTCGGCGTCGCGGATCCGGCGAGCATCGACGACTACCGCGCCCACGGCGGCTATGCCGCCCTGCGCCGCGCGTTCGAGCTCGGTCCCGAGGGCGTGCTCCGCGAGGTGAAGGACTCCAAGCTGGTCGGTCGCGGCGGCGCGGCCTTCCCCACCGGGGTCAAGTGGGAGGCGGTCGCACGGCAACCCGCCCGCCCGCACTACCTCGTCTGCAACGCGGACGAGTCCGAGCCCGGGACGTTCAAGGACCGCGAGCTGATGGAGGGCGACCCGTTCGCGGTGGTCGAGGCGATGACGATCGCCGCCTACGCAACCGGGTGCGAGCGGGGCTACCTCTACATCCGCGGCGAGTACCCGGAGGCGCAGCACGCTCTCGAACAGGCGCTCGCGGAGGCCCGCTCGCGCGGGTTCCTCGGCGAGGACGTGATGGGCGAGGGCTTCTCGTTCGACGTGGAGATCCGCCGGGGCGCGGGCGCCTACATCTGCGGGGAGGAGACGGCGATCTTCGAGTCGATCGAGGGCAAGCGCGGCGAGCCGCGCAACAAGCCGCCGTTCCCGGTCGAGGTCGGCCTGTTCGGGAAGCCCACCGTCGTCAACAACGTCGAGACGCTCGTCAACGTGCTCGACGTCGTGCTCGGCTCCGGCCCGGCGTTCGCGGAGGTCGGGACGGAGGGCTCGACCGGGTCGAAGCTCCTCTGCCTCTCGGGCCACGTCGCGCGCCCGGGCACGTACGAGCTTCGCTTCGGGGCGACGCTGCGCGAGGTGCTCGATCTCGCCGGCGGAGTCCCGGGCGGGCGGCCGCTGCAGGCAGTGCTCATGGGAGGGGCCGCCGGCGGCTTTCTCGGCCCCGACGATCTCGACGTGCCGCTCACGTTCGAGGGCGCCCGCGCGGCGGAAACGACGCTCGGCTCCGGTGTCGTCCTCGTTCTCGACGACACGGTCGACCTGCCGCGGCTGCTCCAGCGGATCGCCGCGTTCTTCCGGGACGAGTCGTGCGGCCAGTGCGTGCCCTGCCGCGTCGGCACCGTGCGCCAGGAGGAGGCGCTTGCACGCCTCGTCGCCGGCGAGCCGCTCGGGGGCCTCGAGACCGAGCTTGCGCTCATCGCCGAGGTCGGCCAGTGCATGCGCGACGCGTCGATCTGCGGGCTGGGTCAGACGGCGTCGAGCGCGGTCGAGTCCGCGATCCGCCGCCTCGACGTCTTCCCCGCGGGGCGTTCGTGACCGAGCTGCTCGCACCGAGCCGGATGATCGAGCTCGAGGTCGACGGGCAGCCCGTTAGCGTCTTCGAGGGCGCGACCATCCTCGACGCGTGCCGGAAGCTCGAGGTCGACACGCCGACCCTGTGCTTCGACGAGCCGCTCCGGCCGGCCAACGTCTGCCGCGTCTGCGTCGTCGAGCTGGAAGGCTCGCGCGTCCTCGTCCCGTCCTGCTCGCGCAAGGCGGAGTCGGGGATGAAGGTGCGCACGGACTCCGAGCGCGTGCGCACCTCGCGGAAGGTCGTCATGGAGCTCCTCGCCTCCTCGGTCGACCTCTCGACGACCCCTGCAGCCCCGCCGTACCTCGAGCGCTACGACGCAGCCCCGGAGCGCTTCGGCCCTCCTGCCCCGCCGAGCGACGAGCGGGATCGCGCGCGCACCGGGCATCACACGGTCCCGGACGGGCGCACGGCCGCAACGGTGCACCAGCCGGTCAAGGTCGACAACGAGCTCTACGTCCGCGACTACGCGAAGTGCATCCTCTGCTACCGCTGCGTCGACGCCTGCGGCGAGCAGCACCAGAACACGTTCGCGATCCACGTCGCCGGCCGCGGGTTCGACGCGCGGATCTCGACCGAGCTCGCGACGCCGCTTCCCGAGTCCGCCTGTGTCTACTGCGGCAACTGCATCGCGGTCTGCCCGACGGGCGCGCTGATGTTCCGCTCCGAGCACGAGCTCCGGGCCGAGGGCGATTGGCGGGAGGACGAGCAGACCGTCACGGAGACCACGTGCCCCTACTGCGGGGTCGGCTGCTCGCTCGAGCTCCACGTCCAGGACAACCGCATCGTCAAGGTCACGAGCCCGGCCGACCACGACGTCACGCTCGGCAACCTCTGCATCAAGGGCCGCTTCGGCTACTCGCACGTACAGGACTGAGGGCGAGGAAGCTAGTCGTGGAGCGCCTGCTCCGCGGCTCGGAGGAGGTTGTCGGCGCGGGCGCGGTATGCGTCGGCTCGTGCCGCGTCGCGCGTCGCCTCCGCGACTTCGCCGCTGTCGTTCTCGTCGAACTCGCGCTCGGCGGCGATGCTCTCGAGCTTCGCCGCGAATCCCCGAATCGCAAGTGCCCGCGCGTGCCGTGTCGACTCCGAGGTCGCCTGGTCGCGGCGCAACTTGGCGACGAGCACGGTCAGCTTTGCCTGGAGCGCTTTCCGGTCGTGGACCGACTGGATGTCCGAGAGGCCGCGTGCGATGTCTTGCTCGACGGTCGCGTCGGCGGACATCCCGCCGCATCCCGCGACGAGCGCGACGCAGATGCAGAGGGAGCTGACGGCTCCGATGGCGCACATTCGGCAACGAGACTACGACCGAAGACCAGGCGGCGCCAACGTCGCGCGGTTCGCGCGAGGTCAGTCGAGCTGCTGTGCCTGCACCTCGCCGCTGCCGACGAGCACCGTCGACCCGTCGTCGCGCTCGAGCGTTAGCCGCCCGTCGGCCGCGATGCTTCCGGCGGTGCCGGCCTCGCCGCCGACCTCCACACGGCGGCCCCGCAGCACGTTGCGCGACTCCAGCTCGTCCAGCAGCGGCGCGAGCCCCGATCGGCGCCACGCGTCGTAGCGGTGCTCGACGATCTCGAGCAGCGATACGAGCAGCGCCGCCCGGTCGGGCGCCGAGCCCGTGACGCCGAGGAGCGACCCCGCGGGCACCGCGCCGCCGTCCGGGAGCTCGCCCTCGACCTGGGCGACGTTGACGCCGATCCCGCAGACGACGGCGCCCTCGGATGCCTCGAGCAGCACTCCTGCGACCTTCCGCCCCTCGAGCAGGACGTCGTTTGGCCACTTGATCCCGGCCGCGTCGCGGTCCTGCTCGACCGACTCGGCGACCGCGAGCCCGGCGACGAGCGCAAGCTGCTGCGTCGGCGTGCCCGCGGGCGGCCGCAGCAGGAGCGAGAGGAGGAGTGACTTCCCCGCAACGTCCTGCCACGGCCGGCCTTCGCGACCGCGCCCCGAGGTCTGATGCTCGGTCACCGCGACCGCGCCCTCCGGCAGGACGCTGCCGCGCAGGACGTTCTGCGTCGACGTGCAGCTCTCGCTCCAGAGGTACGGCCGGCCGAAGCGCCCCCGGAGCAGCGGCTCCACCGCGTCCGGGGTGAGAAGCACGTGTGGAGTCACCTCGCGCTCACTCGTCCCCCGGCTCGGCGCGTTTGCGCTTGACGTCCGCCCGGCGGCGCTTCTCGGCGAGACGGCGCTCGCGGGACGCAGCGGTCGGCCGCGTCGGGCGCCGGCGTCGCTCGACCCGCAACGCCTCGGCGAGCTTCGCGACGAGCCGTTCCACGGCCAGCTCGCGGTTCCGCGCCTGGCTCCGCTCGTCCTGCGCCACGGCGCGAAGCACCGGTCCCGCGCGTGCGACGACGCGGCGCTTCTGCGCTGCCGAGAGCGATGCGGAGGCCTCGACGTCGAAGACGGCCTCGACCCGGGTCTCGGCCTTGTTCGCGTGCTGGCCACCGGGGCCTGACGAGCGCGAGACCCGTAGCTCGATCTCGTCGGGGTGGAGCGAGACCGAGCGCGTGACACGAATAGACTCCCGCCCCATGGCGTGCATTCTCCTCGACGTCGACGGGGTGCTGCACGTCTCCGGCGTCGCGATCCCGGGCGCGCCCGGCGCCGTCGCCGAGCTCCGCTCCGTCGGCCACGCGCTGCGCTTCGTGACGAACAACTCCACGCGCCCGCGGGCGCAGCTCGCGCAGGAGCTCCGCGACATGGGTTTCGAGCTCGAGGACGACGAGATCCAGACGACCGCCCGAACCGCCGCACGCGAGCTCGCCGGCAAGCGCGTCTTCGCGCTCGTGATGGCGGGGGTCGTGCCTGACCTCGAAGGGCTCGATCTCGTCGGCGAGGGCGCGCACGCCGTCCTGATCGGAGGCTGCGACGAGACGCTCGAGCCGAACCAGGTCTTCAGCTACATGAACCTTGCCCGCGCCTTCGCCGAGATCCAGATGGGGGCGGAGCTCTACTGCCTGCACAAGAACCGCTGGTGGCAGACGAGCCGCGGGCCGCTCCTCGACGCGGGCGCGTTCGTGGCCGGGCTCGAGTACACGACGGGCGTGGAGGCGACCGTCCTCGGCAAGCCCAGCCCTGCGTACTTCGCGTCGGCGCTCGATGCACTCGGCGCCGAGCCCGAGCTGACCTGGCTCGTCGGCGACGACGCGGAGGCCGATATCCGGCCGGCGCAGCTCTTCGGGATGCGGACCGCGCTCGTGCGGACCGGAAAGTTCCGGCCTGACACGCTCGAGGGTCTCGACGTGACGCCGGACGTCGTGCTCAGCTCGATCGCCGACCTGCCGGGCTGGCTCGAGCGGTCCGGGTAGCCCATGGCGGTGCGGGTCGGCACGGATCTGATCGAGATCGAGAGGATCCGTCGCGCGCTCGAGCGGCCCGGCTTCCGCGACCGCTGCTTCACGCCGGACGAGCAGGCGTACTGCGAGTCGCGTCGCGACCCGGCAGAGTCCTATGCAGCGCGGTTCTGCGGCAAGGAAGCAGTCGGGAAAGCGCTCGGGTGCGGCGTCCTGTTCACGTGGAAGGAGATCGAGATCGTCGGCCCTCCGAAGCCTGGCGTGACCCTCGCCGGCAAGACGCTCGCCTTCGCGGAGCGGGTGGGCATGCGCGAGCTCGACGTCTCGCTGACGCACTCCCACACGATGGCCGCGGCGACCTGCGTCGCGGATCTCGCGACGCCACTCGTAAGGCGTCCTCGCCCACCTCGGCCGTGACGCACGAGCCGCTCTACACGGCCGCCGAGATGCGGGCGGCAGAGGAGCGATACCCCGGCTACCCGGGCTCGGCGGGCGAGCTGATGGAGCGTGCCGGCGCAGCGGTCGCGGACGAGGTGCTGCGTGCGTACCCCGAGGCGCGACGCATCGCGGCCGTATGCGGCGGTGGCGCGAACGGCGGCGACGGGAGGATCGCAGCTCGGATCCTGCGCGAGGCGGGCCGGGACGTCGTGGAGACGGACGACCCATCGAACGTCGACCTCGTGCTCGACGCGCTCTTCGGAACCGGCTTTCACGGCGCGCCCCGGCCGGAGGCGGCCGCCGTGATCGAGCGGGTCAACGCGTGCGGCGCGCCGGTCGTCGCCGTCGACCTTCCCTCCGGCGTCGACGCCTCCACCGGCGAGACGGCGGGCGCCGCCGTCGACGCCGACCTGACCGTGACCTTCCACGGCCGCAAGGTCGGCCTCGTCGTCGCGCCGGGGCGCTTTCACGCGGGTCACGTCGTCGTCGCGGACATCGGGCTCGAGGCGGCGTCGACCGCGATCGTGCGCGCGACTCCTGCGCTTCTCGACCGAGTCCCACGCCGCGGCGCGCGGGACACGAAGTTCTCGTCGGGCTCGCTCCTCGTCGTCGGCGGCGCTTCCGGGACGACGAGCGCCGCCGTGCTGACCGCCACGGCGGCGATGCGCGCTGACGCCGGCTACGTCACGCTGGCGGTCCCTGCCGAGGCGCTGCCGGTCGCAGAGGCGCTGGCGCTCGAGCCGGTCAAGCGCGGCTTCGAGTGGGCGAACGCCGTCGACTCGCTGGAATCGGACGTCGCGCGCTCGTCCGCGCTCGCGGTCGGTCCCGGTCTCGGGCGGTCGGACGAGGCGCGCGAGCTCGTTCGGGCGCTGCTCGAGAGCATCGTCGCTGCCGGCGGTCGTCGACGCGGACGGGCTCTTCGGCCTCGAGCCGGTGCCGCGCGACGCGCCGACCATCCTCACGCCGCACGCGGGCGAGCTGGCGCGGCTGCTCGACGTCGAGCCCGCGTGGGTCGGCGCGCACCGGCTCGAGGCTGCAGCTCGCGCGGCGGAGCGCTTCGGCGTGGTCGTCCTGCTGAAGGGCGCCGACACGATCGTGCGCGCACCCGACGGCCGTACGGTCGTCTGCGACACGGGGCCGCCCTCGCTCGCCACCGCCGGGACGGGCGACGTCCTGACCGGAATCGTCGGCGCGTTCCTCGCCAAGGGCCTCGACGCGGTTGACGCCGCGGCCGCGGCAGCCGTCGCGCACGGCCTCGCCGCCCGCGCCGTGCCGCACCAGGCGGGCCTCGTCGCCTCCGACGTTGCCGCTGCGCTGCCGGCTGTCCTTTCCTGACCGAACGTCCAGAGACGCCCCGTACCCAGCGCGAGGTACCCCATCCGGGGGAGTGCCTGACCATTGGCAACGCCGACACCAAGGGCCTTGTCTCCCATTCGACTGCAAGGAGCGGACATGGTCCATCGGAAGCGCAGGCGCCGCCTGGCGCTCGTCGCACTGCTCGCCTTCGTGCTCGGCACGACGGCGTTCGCATACGCCGCGAACATCACCTTCAACGGTGCCGGCAACGCCGGTGCAGCCGGCGAGGGTGCGGGCTCGATCAGCGGCTACAACGTCACGAACATCAAGTACACGCTCGACAACAACGATCCCGCCAACATCACGGGTGTCGAGTTCGCCCTCACCCCGGATACGGCCACGACGGTCAAGGCGAAGGTCACGGGCATGCCGGCGTGGGGAGCATGCACCGATGCAGGCACGACGTGGCAGTGCGTCGTCAGCGGTGACGCGCAGGCAGCTGTGCAGCTGAAGGTCGCCGCAGCCGACTAGCGACCCAGGGATATTGGCCGGGCCGCCGTCGGCCCGGCCGACCCCGGAGGACACGCACGCCGCCATGAAGACCTCACCCCGCAAGCTCGCAGCCCTCCTCCTCTCGTTGGCGCTCCTCGCCGGCGGCTGGTGGCTCCTCGGCCCCGTCCAGCTCGGCGGGCCGACCGGCTTCGCGATCGTCAACGGCAACTCGATGGAGCCGCGCCTCGAGCGTGGTGACCTCGTCCTCGTCCGCAAGCGCTCGTCGTACGACGCGGGTGACGTCGTGCTCTACGAGGCGCACACGGGCAACCTCCGCGTCCTCCACCGGATCACCGCCGAAAAGAACGGCCGCTTCGTCACGAAGGGCGACAACAACGACTTCGTCGACCCGATCACGCCTGCGCGCGAAGACGTCCTCGGCCAGCTCTGGATCTCGGTCCCGGGCGCCGGGAAGGCCGTGATCTGGGCCAAGCAACCCGTGAACCTCGCGATTCTGCTCGTCCTGTTGACGTTCGTCGGGGTCGCAGGAGGGCGTGAGGCCTCGCGGCGGCGCCGGCCCGGTGCCCGGCCCGTGGTCGCCCTACCGGACCCCGCCGCTCGTCGAACGGGCGCGGGCGCGGCTGTCCCGACCGGGTCGGCACTCGCGGTCGCGGGCGGTGTCGCGCTCGTTCTCTTCGGGTGCCTCGCGTTCGTGGCGTTCACCGCGAAGGAAACGACCACCAGGACGGTGGGCTCGCTCTACACGAACGAGGGTGCGTTCTCCTACCGCGCCGAGGCGACGCCTGGCCCCGTCTATCCCGAAGGCACCGTGACGACCGCCGACCCCGTCTTCACGCGGCTCGTCGCCACGCTCGACGTCGCCTTCCGCTACCGGCTCTCCACCGAGGCGCCGACCGACGTGCACGGGACGATCGCCCTCGACGCCGTCGTCAGCGACACGACCGGCTGGACGCGGACGTTCCCGCTCGCGCCGCGTCGGGCGTTCCGCGGGCCGAAGGCGACGACGTCGGGTGCCTTCGACGTGCGTGCCTTCGAGGAGCTCGTGCTCCAGGCCCGCGAGGAGACCGCCGCGCCGTTTGCGTCGATTACGGTCACTCTGCACCCCGTCGTCGACGTCGCCGGGAGCGTCGGCGCCACCACCCTCGACGAGTCCTTCGGCCCGAAGCTGACCCTCTCGTACGACGGCACCACCCTGCGTCCCATCCCGGCACCGGACGCCGACCCCGGCTCTCTGCCGCCGTTCCGACCGAGCGTGTCGCAATCCGGCGAGGAGGTCGTGACCACGCCGCTCACCCTCGGGCCGCTGTCGCTACCGGTCGCCGACGCGCGAACGATCTCGTCCCTCGGGATCGGCGTCTCGCTCGCGGCCCTGCTCCTGGCAGGCGCGCTTCTCGCCCGGCCCTCCCGCGGGCGCGGCCCCGCCGAGCGGATCACGAGCCGGTACGGCAACCGGATCGTGCATGCCCGCGCGATCGTCCCGCCGGAGCGCTGGGTGACCGAGATCGACGACATGGACGCGCTCGTCCGGATCGCGGATGCATACGAGCGCGTGATCCTCCACGTCGTCGAGGGCGGCGAGGACGTCTACCTCGTCGACGACGGCGTCGCCGTCTACCGACACCGTCCGCTGGCCGTGCCCGCGACAGTCGGCGGGCTGCCCACCACCGCCGCCTGGTGATGCGGCGGCGCACGGCCGTGGCGGTCGCGATCGGGCTTCTTCTCCTGATCGGGGTCGCGAGCACGGCCACGAACGTGATCGAGGCAAGTCGCGCCGGCCAGCAGAATCGCCCCATCACCGCCAACGACCTCAAGCCGCCGGAGTGCGCCGCCCTCGATCTGCAGGAGATCCGGGTCGCGGGCGGCGGCGGAGGCGCGGGCCACGCCGGGCTCCTGCTGGGGAGGAGCGGCGACGACCGGCTGATCGGCGGCGGTGGGCGGGATTGCATCCTCGGCGGCGCGGGCGACGACTCGATCAACGCGGGCGGCGGCGACGACATCTGCATCGGCGGGCCGGGCATCGACACCTTCAAGAACTGCGAGACGGTGTATCCCTGAGCGCGCCGGCGCCGCCGCGCGCAGCGAGAATGTGACCATGCCCCGCTCGCTCGTCACGATCGACGTCGGTGCGATCCGTCGCAACGCTCGCCTGCTGGCGGGCGTCGTCGCTCCGGCCGAGCTCTGGGCGGTCGTCAAGGCCGACGGGTACGGACACGGCGCAGCCGACGCCGCGCGGGGCGCGCTCGAGGGCGGGGCCACCGCGCTCTGCGTCGCGACCGTGGGCGAGGCGCTTGCGCTGCGGCGCGTGAAGCAGGACGTCCGGATCATCGTGCTCGGCCCGGCTGCAGACGACGAGATCGCGGGGGCGCGCGAGGCGAGGCTCGAGCTCGTCGTCTCCGACGAGCGCGTCCCCGAGGGCATCGACGTCCACCTGAAGCTCGACACGGGGATGGGGCGCTGGGGCCTCGCGGAGCTGCCGGAGCCGGTACGGGGCGTCGTGGGGCTGATGACGCACCTAGCGACGTCCGACACCGATCCGGGGTTCGCCCGGGTGCAGCTCGAGCGCTTCCTCGAAGCGACCGGGCCTTACGCGGGCAGGTACGTTCGCCATGTGGCCAACAGCGCCGCCGCCCTCGCGCTGCCGGAGACGCGGCTCGACGCGGCGCGCTGCGGGATCGCGCTGTACGGCATCGACCCGGCGGGCGAGGACGCCGGCCGGTGGGGCCTCGAGCCGGCGCTGCGGTGGGAGTCGGAGGTGATCCAGGTGCGTCGGCTCGCGCCGGGAGCGTCGACCGGCTACGGTCGGCGTTTCGTGGCGGTCGAGGAGACATGGATCGGAATCGTCCCGGTCGGGTACGCCGACGGCTTTCGGCGTGACATGACCGGGACCGAGGTTCTCGTCGGCGCGGACCGGGCCGAGGTCGTGGGCACCGTCTCGATGGACGCGCTCGCAGTGAGGCTCGCCGCGCCCGTGGAGACGGGAGCGCCGGTGACCCTCGTCGGCGACGGCATCACGCTGGAGGCCCACGCGCGCGTCGCGGAGACGATCGGCTACGAGCTCGCGTGCGGGATCCGCACCTCCGGGGAGCGATCGACGCGAGAGGTCGTCGGATGATGGACCGGGTCGAGCACCGCAGGCAGCTCCAGACCGAGCGGCACGACGCCCTCGTCGCTCTGGTGCAGCGGTTGCTGGCGCCTCTGAGCGGCGACGAGCGCGCGCTCGACGTCGGCTGCGGCGCCGGCGCCCTCGCGTACGCGCTCGCCCCGCTCGTCGGCGAGGTGGTCGGCGTCGACTCCTCGGAGGATCTCGTCGACGTCGCACGCGAGCACGCTCCGCCAGGGGCCACGTTCGTCCTGGGCGACGCCGAGGCACTTCCCTTCCCGTACGGCGACTTCGACCTCGTCGGCTGCCTGCGCGTCCTCCACCACGTGCGCCGCCCCGAGCTCGTCGTCTCCGAGATCGCGCGGGTCACGCGGCCCGGCGGCAGGATCCTGCTCGCCGACCAGCTGGGCGACATCGACCCGATGCGAAGCCTCGAGCTCGACCGCTTCGAGCGTGCGCGCGACCCGTCCCACACGCGGCTCCTGCCGGACGCCGACATCCGCGGCTACCTCGACGCCAACGACCTCGTGGTCGTCGCGAACGAGATGGTCAAGGAACGCCGCGACATGGAGCGCTATCTCGACGTCGCGGGGCTCGAGGGCGAGGCACGCGACCGCGTCGCGCGGATGGCCCCGGCCGTCTACGAGGTCGAGATGGGCTGGTACGTGGCCCGCAAGCTCTGACGCTCTGCGTCCGCCGGGACGACCGATCGGTAGTCACCGTGACGCATGTGCGGTAGTCTTCGTGACGCATGATCGTGGACGTCAACCCGTTCGTCTACTCGCGCCCGGTGCCGCCCGAGGACGTCGTCGACCGGGACGCCGAGGTCGCCGACCTCCTGCGTCACGCCGTCGGCGGCCACTACGTCCGGCTCTACGCGCCGCGCAAGTACGGCAAGACGAGCCTCCTCACACGCGCACTCCACGACGGCGAGCGCAGCGAAGGCCTGATCGGCGTGCTCGTCGACCTCTACCGCGTGGCATCGGTCGCGGACGTGACCGTCCGGCTCGAGCGGGCCTACGCGAAGCACCTCCGCGGCGACCTGCGCGGGAAGGTGGAGTCGTTCCTCCAGCGCACGGGGGTCGGCCTCTCGCTCGGCGCCTTCGGCATCAGTGCGCGACTCCAACTCGATCCGGCGCGCGACCCGCTCCCCGCGCTCCACGCCCTGCTCGACCTGCCGCTGCGTCTCGAGGCATCGGGCGGATTCCGCGCCTTCATCGTCTTCGACGAGTTCCAGGACATCGGACGCATCGACGGCCTCGACGGTCTGCTCCGGAGCCACATCCAGCATCAGGGCGAGGTCGCCTCGTATGTCTTCGCCGGCTCGGAGCCGGGTCTGATGCGCCTGCTGTTCGAGACGAAGGACAGGCCGCTCTACGGCTCCGCGGTGCCGATGCGCCTCGGCCGCCTGGCGGACGCCGACCTCGCCGACTACGTCGCGCGGCGGTTCGACGCGTCGGGCCGGAGCGTGGGGGAGGCGCTCAACCCGCTGCTCGCGCTCGCCGCCGGCCACCCCCAGCGCGCGATGCTCCTCGCTCACCGGCTCTGGGCCGAGGTGGCGCAGGGCCACGAGGCAACGCTCGACGACTGGCAGGCGGCCCACGTGGCCGCGATGCGCGAGCTCGAGCCGGAGTTCGACGCCCAGTGGCGCGGCCTCGACGCCTCCGGCCAGAAGACGCTTCGCGCGATCACCCTCGGCGACGGCTCGCCGTACCGCACAGCCGCCCTCCGCCGGCTCGACCTGACGAAGGACGTGGTGCGGCGTGCGCTCCCGCGTCTCGCTGCCACCGCGGAGATCGAGGAGCGGGAGGCCGGCGGGTACGGGATCGTCGACCCGCTGTTCGCCGCCTGGGTCGACCGCCTCAACGACCGTCCGGCAGACGGCTCCTGACGCCGTTCAGACCGACCCGGTCCGGTAGTCCGACATGCCCGAGAACCGCGCGATCAGCCCGGGCGTCAGCACCTGCATGATCGAGATGATCCGGTACGGGAACCACGGCACCGTCACCTCGCGCTTCCCTTTCTCCACCGCATGGATGACGGCCTCGGCGACGCGCGGCGGCTGGATCACAAACCGGCCGAGCAGTCGGCTCTTCAGGACGCCCTTCTGTGGGAAGCCCTCGGTCTCGACGAAGCCGGGCAGCACCGCGTGGACGGCGATCCCGCTGCCCCGCAGGGCCGCGGCGAGCGAGCGCGAGAAGGCGAGCTGCGCATGCTTCGCCGCCGCGTACGCCCCGGCAGGCGCGAACGCAGTCGTTCCCGCCACCGAGACGAGGTTGACGACGTGCGCCCCGGCCCCGGACGCGACGGCCGCCTCGAGCCCGGGCATCAGCGCCCGGGTGCACCAGACGCCGCCGAGGTAGTTGACCTCGATCACGCGACGGATCGTCTCGGGATCGACGGCGAGGAACGTGCCCCTCGCCGGCATGCCGGCGTTGTTCACGAGCAGGTGGATCTCCGGATGTCGCTCGAGGATGCGGGTCGCCATGGCCTCGACGGCGTCGCGGTCGCCGACGTCGCACAGCTCGACCTCGGCGCCGATCTCGTCCGCAACCGCGCGCAGCCGGTCCTCACGCCGCGCGACGAGGACGCACCGCCAGCCCTTCTCGGCGAGCAGCCGGGCGATCGCCTCGCCGATCCCGGACGAGGCTCCCGTGACGACCGCGATCTTCTCGCCGGGCACCGGGGGGAATCTAGTGAACGCGCGCCGCGGGTCGAATAGGATCGCCGACATGCCGAATCGCTTCGAAGGCAAGCAGGCGCTCGTGCTCGGTGTCGCGAACCGGCGCTCGATCGCGTGGGCGATCGCCGAGCGGCTCGCGGCGGAGGGCGCACAGCTCGCGTTCACGTACCAAGGCGAGCGGATCGAGAAGAACGTCCGCGACCTCGCAGCGACGGTCGACACGAAGCTCGTGACGCCGTGCGACGTCCGCTCCGACGACGACCTCGACCGCGTCTTCGCCGAGGCGGCGGACGCCTTCGGCGGCGGGCTCGACGTCCTCGTGCACTCGGTCGCGTTCGCCGCGGCGGAGGACCTCGAGGGCCGCTTCACCGACACGCCTCGTGATCGGTTCTGGATGGCAGTCGACATCAGCGCGTACTCGCTCGTCGCCTGCGCGCGCCGCGCCGAGCCGCTGATGGAGGCGCGCGGCGGCGGCTCGATCGTGACGATGACCTACCTCGGCGGCGTGCGCGCGGTGCCTCATTACAACGTGATGGGCGTCGCGAAGGCGACGCTCGACGCGTCGATGCGATACCTCGCCTGGGACCTTGGCCAGAAGGAGATCCGGATCAACGCGATCTCGGCCGGCCCCGTGCGGACGCTCGCAGCCCGCTCGATCGCCGGGTTCACGACGATGGAGGAGATGTTCGAGCAGCGCGCGCCGCTCCACCGCGCCATCGACGCCACGGACTGCGGCGCGGCCGCCGCGTACCTCCTCTCGGACGACGCCCGCAACGTGTCCGGCACGACGCTCTACGTCGACGCCGGGTATCACGCGATGGGCATGTAGACGTTGAGAGCGGCGGGTCTGCCGGCCGAGCAAGCCGGTCGGGATGCGGAGCAGCCGATCCGCGCGGCTGAGCTGGTTGGGGCGCTCTCGCTTGCCACCGATCTCGGCACCGGGCAGCCGCTCGAGCACGCGCTGCGTACGGCAGTGCTCGCGGTCCGCCTCGGCGAGCTCGCCGAAGCATCTCGGGGGGAGCTCGCCGATACCTACTACGTCGCGCTTCTCCACGCCTCCGGCTGCACCTCGAACGGGCACGAGGCGACGCTCCTTTTCGGCGAGGACATAGAGCACCGTGCAGCGTTCTTCCTGATCGACCCCGCCGACCCCGAGCAAGTGCGCTCCTTCTACCGCACGCACGTGGGGCCGGGCCGGCCGGCCGAGGTGCGCGAGCGGATGATCGAGGCGGCGCTCTCCAACCCGACGAGGGCGCGCGAGTCGTTCGCGGCGATGTGCGAGGTGGCCCAGCGGTTCGCGCGATGGCTCGAGCTAGGCCCGGGAGTCGAGGCGGCGCTCGAGTACGTCTTCGCGCGCTGGGACGGCAAGGGCGTGCCGAGAGAGGTCGGAGGCGAGGAGCTGCCGCTGCCGGCGCGGCTCCTCCACGTGGCGCGGGACTACTCGCTCTTCCTTTCCGCCGCCGACCCGGACGACGCGCGCACCGTCCTCGAACGGCGAGCCGGCGCAGCCTACGACCCGCGCCTGGCCCAGCTCGCCGTGCGCCACTTCGACGACGTGTGTGCCGGGCTGGACGACGCGCGGATGTGGGAGCACGCGCTCGAGTGCGAGCCGTTTCCGCAAATCAGGCTCTCCGGCGACGGGATCGACGCCGGCTTCGCGGCGTTCGCGGCGCTCACCGGGCTCAAGTCGCCCTGGCTCCGCGAGCACTCGACCCGCGTCGCAGAGCTCGCCGAGGCAGCCGCCTGGCGACTGGGGCTGCCGGAGGAGACCGTCGCCGTGCGGCGCGCCGCACTCGCGGCCGACCTCGGCCGCGTCGGCGTCTCGAACGCGATCTGGGAGAAGCCCGGGCCGCTCGGTTTCGGGGAATGGGAACGCGTTCGGCTGCATCCGCACTTCACCGAGCGCGCGTTCGCCCAGTCGCAGGCCCTCGCCCCGATCGGTCTTCTTGCCGGCTCCCACCACGAGCGGCTCGACGGTTCGGGCTACCACCGGGGCCTGCGCGGATCGGGGCTCGACAAGGCGCGTCGCATCCTCGCCGCCTCGGATTGCTACACGGCGATGCGGGCGGCGAGGCCGTACCGGCCGGCGCTCGAGCCCGCAGCTGCCGAGGCAGAGCTGAGGCGGGAGGCCGAGGAGGGGCGGCTCGACGCGGACGTGGTCGACGCGGTGCTCGCCGCCGCGGGTCACCGTGTCCCGAAACGGCCGCGCGAGCTGCCGGCCGGGCTGACGCGGCGCGAGCTGGAGGTGCTGCTGGCGCTCGTGCTCGGCAACTCGAACCAGACGATTGCCGACGATCTCGGCATCTCCGCCAAGACCGTCGGCCACCATGTCCAGCACGTCTACCGGAAGGCGGGCGTCTCGAGCCGCGCCGCCGCGACGGTCTGGGCGTTCGAGCACGACCTCGTCCGCAGCTCGTAGGGCCATAGGGCATTCGCCCGATGCGGGCTCCGGCCGCGCGGGCGCAGACTCGTCCCAGATCGCGTCGGACGACGCGCACCTCGGAAAGGGAGGACGAGATGATCCTGGCAACGACGACGGTGGAGGATCTCGACCGGTTCGTGGAGATCTACTCGACCACGGGCGCCGAGAAGCGGAAGCTGCACGGGTCGAAGGGATCGACCGTCTTCCGCGACCCGAACGAGGAAGACCGGGTCTGGGCCATCTTCGACTGGGACCTGGAGGGTTGGGGCAACTTCGCTTCCGATCCCGAGGTGCCACCGATCATGCAGGAGGCCGGGCACAAGAGCAGGCCGCAGGTGACGGAGATCGTCGGGCGCTTCGACGCCTAGCGCGACCCGCGACAGGAGGAAGTCGTGCCGGGGAACGCTGCGATCGTGCGCCGGGGCTACGAAGCGTTCGGGACGGGCGACCTGAAGACGCTCACCGAGCTCCTCGGCGACGACGTCTCGTGGCACACCCCCGGCGGAAGCCGGCTCGCCGGCGACGTCGTCGGTCGGAAGGCCGTCCTCGCCCGTCTCGGCCGCTACGTGGCCGAGACGGGCGGCACGTTCAGGGCCGACCTGAAGCGCGTGCTGACCGATGAGGACGGCCGCGTGATCGGGATTCACCACAACGTCGCCGAGCGAGACGGAAAGCGACTGGACCTCTACTGCTGTGTGGTCTTCGTGGTCGTGGGCGGCCGGATCGTGGACGGCCGCGAGCACTTCTACGACCTTCGAGCCTGGGACGAGTTCTGGTCGTAGCACCGTCCTCCGGGCAGGCCGGTCGGCCGCATCGGCGCTCTCCCGGCGGCCGCGAGCGCGTTCCTCCGCGAGGGCGACTCGCACTCTCCTCTGCCTCCTCCGTTGGTGCTCTCGAACGGCCTCGAGCCGGTCGAGGCGGACCTGACGGCGGCCGCGGTCGACCACCAGGCAAGCCGATTTCGGCTCAACCAGGCCGATTAGCATGAAGCCGAGGTGACTCGCAGGCAGACGCTCACTCTCGTGGCGGCGATTCTCGGCTCGGGTGTCGCGACGATCGACGGCTCGATCGTCAACGTTGCGCTGCCGGCAATCGAGCGCGATCTCGGTGGCGGCCTCACCGGCCAGCAATGGGTGTCGAACGCGTATCTCCTGGCGCTCGCTTCGCTGATCCTGATCGGTGGGTCGCTCGGAGACGTCTACGGCGAACGACGTGTGTTCGCGATCGGCATCGGCGCGTTTGGGGTGCTGTCTCTCGCGTGCGCGCTGGCGCCGACGATCGAGACGTTGATCGCCGCGCGGGCGCTCCAGGGAGCCGCCGGCGCTCTGGTCACGCCGAGCTCGCTTGCGATCATCATCGGAGCGTTTTCGGCAGCCGAGCGTGGAGCGGCTATCGGCGCGTGGACAGCGTGGGGCGGGATCGCGGCAATCGTCGGGCCGCTCGCCGGAGGCTGGATCGTCGATCAGGTCTCCTGGCGTTGGATCTTCGCGATCAACGTGCCCCTCGTCATCGTCACGCTCGGCCTGATCCTGGCCGCTGTCCCACCGGCAGGGGCACGCTCGGGGCGGCGCGTCGACGTCGTCGGTGCGATCCTGTGCGTGGTCGGCCTCGGAGGCGTCGTCTTTGCGCTGATCGAGCAGCCCAACCATGGCTGGAGCAGCCCGGTGATCTTCCTCCCCCTCGTCGTCGGTGTCGTCGCGTTCGCTGCGTTCGTCGTCTACGAGCGACGCGCGAAGGAGCCGATGCTCGAGCTCGAGCTGTTCACGCACCGGAACTTCGCCGTCGGCAACGTCGAGACCTTCGCCATGTACGCGGGGCTTGGGATCCTGTTCTTCTTCCTCGTCATCTTCCTGCAGCAGGTCGCCGGCTACAGCGCGCTCGAAAGTGGGCTGGCGACGGTGCCCGTCACGGTGGTGATGTTCGCGCTGTCGCGTCGCTTTGGCGCGCTCGCCGATCGGCACGGGCCACGCCTCTTCATGGGCGCCGGCCCTCTGATCGCCGCGGTCGGGATCGTCCTCCTGCTGCGCACCGGCCTGGACACGTCGTATGCGACCGATGTGTTGCCTGCGATGCTCGTCTTCGCGGTCGGCCTTTCCATGACCGTCGCCCCGCTCACGGCGACCGTGCTCGCCGACGCCGAGGAGAGCGACGCCGGGATCGCGTCCGCCGTGAACAACGCAGTCGCACGCGTGGCCGGGTTGATCGGTGTGTCGATCCTCGGCGTCGTGGTGGCAGAGACACTCGTCGGCGACACGTTCGCGGCGAACGACGAGTCAGTCCGCGCGTTCCACCAGGTCGTGGTCGTCTGTGCCGTGCTCGTCGCCGGCGGAGGCATCGTCGGCGTGCTCGGGATCGTCAACCCACGCCGCACCGTGGAGGCGCGCAATTGCCCGGGCGGCCAACTCGTCGCCGTGCCACTCCCAGCCGTCGAGAGCACGACCGCTGCGGATTGAAAGGTTCCGATCGCGCGCCAAGAGCACTGGCTCTTCCCGGGCCGACGCCGTGTAAGGTTTGCCTTACACCGAACGTCGACCTTCCAACACAGTGTCCCAGGCCCAGATCCTCGTCCTCGGCGCAATCGCCGGGCTCACCATCTTCATCGGCCTACCGGTCGGCCGGATCGGCACCCTGCCGGCGGCTGCAAGCGCGTTCCTGACCGCGACCGCGACGGGCATCCTCCTCTTCCTCCTCTGGGACGTGCTCTCCGCCGGCGTCGAGCCCGTCGAGGCGGCGCTGACGGCCGCCGCGGTCGACCACAGCGGGAGTTGGTCGCGCTTCGCCTGGCTGGCTGCCCTTCTCGGTGCGGGCTTCGTGGCGGGCCTCATGAGCCTCGTGTACTTCGACGAGCTGATCGCACGCAGGCGCCGGCGCGCCGGCCCGCAGAGCGTCGGGGCTGCGATCGCCTTCGAGGAGGCGCGGTCCGCGCGGATCCTCACGCCGGCCCAGTCGCTCTCGCTGATGATCGCGACCGGGATCGGGCTCCACAACTTCTCCGAGGGCCTGGCGATCGGCCAGTCGGCGGCGGCGGGTGAGATCAGCCTCGCCCTCGTCCTGATCATCGGCTTCGGTCTCCACAACGCGACCGAAGGCTTCGGCATCGTCGGCCCGTTCGCCGGCAGCCAGCACCGCCCGAGCTGGGGATTCCTGCTCCTCGCCGGGCTGATCGGTGGAGGCCCGACGTTCTTCGGGACGCTGATCGGGCAGGCATGGGTCAGCGATGCGCTCTCGGTCGCCTTCCTCGCGCTCGCGGCCGGCTCGATCCTCTACGTCGTGATCGAGCTGCTCGACGTCTGCCGACGCCTCGGTCGCAAGCGCCTCGTCGCCTGGGGGATCGTCCTCGGCCTGACCCTCGGCTTCGCGACCGACTTCGTCCTGGTCGCCGCCGGCGCCTGACGCGCGCCTCTGCCGCCGGGGCCGCGTTGCGGCGCGCCAACGACGGCGGATAGGGTCACCCGATGTCTGCGCTCGCACGGCGTCTCGCAGTCGCCCGCGGGGACGAGCCCGCTGATCTCGTCGTGCGTGGCGGCACTGTCTTGTCCGTCTTCACGCGCGAATGGCTCGAGGCCGACGTCGCGATCGTCGACGGCTTCATCGCCGGTCTCGGCTCGTACGAGGGGCGGGAGGAGATCGACGCCGCCGGGCGCTACGTCGTCCCCGGGCTGATCGACTCGCACATGCACATCGAGTCGACCAAGCTGCTCCCCGACGAGCTCGCCCGGCTGATCCTGCCGCTCGGGACGACGGCGATCGTCGCCGATCCGCATGAGATCGCAAACGTGCTCGGGACGGACGGTGTCCACTGGCTCCATGACGCGTCGGCGGGCCTCCAGCTCGAGGTCTTCTTCATGGCCTCCTCGTGCGTCCCGGCCTCGGTCTTCGAGTCGCCGCGGCGGCCGCTCGAGCTCGGCGACCTCGAGGCGCTGATGCGCCGCAAGCGCGTGCTCGGCCTCGCCGAGATGATGAACTTCCCCGGCGTCATCGCCGGCGACGACACCGAGCTGGCGAAGCTCGCGCTCGAGGGAGCCGACCACGTCGACGGGCACGCGCCCGGCGTGCTCGGCAAGGCGTTGCAGGCGTACGCCGCCTCGGGCATCCGCTCGGACCACGAGATGCTGACGGTCGAGGAGGGGCGCGAGCGCCTGCGTGCGGGCGTCTGGCTCCTCATCCGCGAGGCGTCGATGGCGCGCAACCTGCAGGCGCTGCTGCCGCTCGTGCGCGAGTACGGGCCGAACCGGATCGCGTTCTGCACCGACGACCGCGACCCCGAGGACATCGCCGACAACGGCCACGTGAACGGCATGGTGCGCGACGCTGTCGCGGCTGGAATCGACCCGGCGGACGCGATCCTGATGGCGTCCTTCCATCCCGCGCTCTGGCACGGGCTCACGGACCACGGAGCCGTCGCGCCCGGTTTCGTCGGCGACCTCCTGCTCCTGCCCGATCTCGAGACGTTCCTCCCGGACCTCGTGCTCAAGCGCGGCCGGCGCATCGACGACGTGCCCACGGCCGAGGTGCCCGAGTGGGTGCGGCAGACCGTCCGGCTCAAGCCGGTGACCGCTGCCGACTTCGCGATCCCCTGGGAAGGCGGCTCGGCACGCGCGATCGGACTGATCACGGATCAGGTCGTGACCGAGTCGCTCGAGGTCGACCCGCTCGTCGTCGACGGGCACGTGATCTCCGACCCGGAACGCGATCTCGTCAAGCTCGCCGTCGCCGAGCGCCATCTCGGCACGGGGCGCATCGGCATGGGGCTCGTCTCGGGCTCCGGCCTCCAGCGCGGGGCGCTTGCCTCGACGGTCGCGCACGACGCGCACAACCTCGTCGTCGTCGGCGCGGACGACGAGGACATGGCCGCCGCTGCGAACCGGCTCGCAGAGGTCGGCGGCGGCATCGTCGTCGTCGACGGCGGCCGCGTCGTCGCCGAGTGCCCGCTGCCGGTCGCCGGGCTGCTCTCAGACCAACCGCTCGACATCGTCGTCTCGCAGAGCCGCGGGTGCAACGACGCGGCGCAGCAGCTCGGCTGGGTCGGCGCGACGCCGTTCCTGACGCTCGCGTTCCTCGCGCTGTCCGTGATCCCGTCGCTCAAGCTCACCGACCGTGGCCTCGTCGAGGTCGACCGCTTCGAGATCGTCCCGCTCGCCTTCGGCGCGCTCGCCGAGACGAGCCGACCCGCGCGGGACTAACGAGCGTACGTCGAGATCGCGCCGTCGCGCGTGAGGAGACGCCAGCCCCTCGCCCGGAGCATCGCCTCCGCCCTGGCCGGGCAGTCGGCGGCGAAGAAGCCGCTTTGCGCGTAGAGCGCTGCGGTGCATCGGCGACGAAGCGGATGCCGAGGTCGGCGGGCACCGTTCCGCGGCCGCAGGAGAGGGGGCGGAGCTCGCGCGCCAGCCCGACGGCACGCTTCGGCGCGATGGTCGAGTACCCCTGCGGACGCTCGCGCGGGCTCTGACGGGCATAGCCCAGGTAGACGCTGCCGTAGTGGACGTCCGGCCGGAAGACGGGAAGCTCGAGCAGCCGTCCCTTCCCGCGGATCGCCGCGTATGCGGCGCTCGGCGTATCCGCCGCGACGGCGCCGAACACCGGGACCCGCAGATCGACCGCCAGCAGCACAGAGACACCCGCGACGGCGACCGGCAAGGCGAGCTTGTGGCGATCCAACGCAAGCGCTGTCCGGCCGGCGTCCACCGCGAAGGCGACGAGGGCGGCGAGCGCGAGGCACGCGATGGGCATGAACCGCTCGGGCACCCGCGTCGCGTCGAGCCCCGGCCCGTGACGCCAGAGGGTCTCGTAGCCCGGCAGGTTGGCACCGAGGGCGAGGAGGCAGGGGAGGAGCGCGGCCAGCCCGAGCAGGAGGGCGAGGCCACGGCGGCGCCGGACCGCGACCAACCCCGCGATCGCCACGAGCGGCGTCAGCCACCCGAAGAACACCAGCTCCTCGACCCCGCTCCCCACACCGCGCGTGACGAAGTCCGAGACCTCCGCCGAGTACCGGTCGACCTGGGCGAACGAGCGGCCGGTGCCGATCGAGCCCGCGACGGCCCAGCGGTCGACGGCCAGGCCCGCGACGAGCGCGACGGCCGAGCCCACCGCCGCCTTCCACCAATAGGCCTGCGGCGTACGCGCCCACGCGTATCCGAGCACGAGCGGGATCGCCCCGAGCGCGAGGTGGAGCTGGCCGGAGAGCGGGATCGCCGCGAGGCAGACAGCAGCCGCCACGAACCGGCGCCGCTCGAGCGCGAGCAGCGTCGCGGGGAGGAGGAATGAGATCAGCCCGAGGAGGTGCCCGGTCGACTGACCGACCCGGTAGGGCATCAGGCAGAACACGACGCCGCCGACGAGCGCGGCCGAGCGGGACAGACCGAGAGCACGCAGCCACCAGCACGCCATCCCGCCGGCGAGGACGAACGAGAGCAGGACGAGCAGGTCGTAGGCCCACACGTTCCCGACAGCCGCGGCGAGCGGCCAGTAGGGGAGCCCGAAGAGCCAGCCCTGGAGGCTCGGCGGCGCCTCCGCCTCCGGGCGGAACGAGTAGGGGTCGGCGAACGGCGACGCGCCGCTCTCGATCTGGTGGCCGACGAGCCAGAACGCCCAGCCGAGCTGGAGGTGATCCCCGGCGGCCGCCTCTCCGTGCCCGGCGGCGGGTCGCGCCAGGTAGTGCGCGCCGTCGACGTGGCGGATCGCCGGCCAGGTGGCCCAGACGGCACACGCCGCGTAGAGTGCGAGGCCGACGAGGACGAATCGGGAACGGATCGCCACCGGGCGACCGTATCGCCCTCGAGCCGGCCGCTCTACGGCGTGATGACGGAGAGCCTGGGCAGATACGTTCGATACCGTCGCGCGTCGCGCGTGAGGAGGGTTAGTCCCTCGATCGCAGCATGTGCGCCGATGTAGAAGTCGGGCAGAGGTGAGCGGCGCGTGCCACCTGCGCGCCGGTATCGCACGAAGCACTCACCCGCGAGAAAGCCCGCCGCCCAAGGCAACGGGAGCCGCGCGAACGTCTCAGGCGGCAGTGCCGCGTCGAGATCCTCGATCCGGTCGTAGCCGACCGAGACCTCCGCGTAGACGATCGGATTGATCGCGAGGCCGCCCTCGTCGGCCGCGCGCTCGAGGGCGCGACGCGATCGCGCGGACCAGGCCGCGTCGTCGGTCACGACGTCGAGGATGACGTTCGAATCGACGAGCGTCGTACCGCTCACTCGCGCGTGAGTCGCATGATCTGGTCTGTGGTCAGACCGCTGGTCGCCGTCCCACGCATCCGCCCGACGATCGCAGCGCCGCGCCCACCGGCCGCTGCCTTCCTCAGAGTCACGACATCGTCCTCGACCCCGAACTCGACCGTCGAGCCGGGGTGGATGCCGAGCTTCTCCCTGAGCTCTTGCGGGATCGTGACTTGCCCTTTTGTGGTGACCTTTCTGGTCATGACAGTAAGAGCCATGTCGCTAATACTATTACTCGAAGGCTAGCAGCACCACCCCTCGAGGCGGGGGAACGAGCGCGAGCGGAACTGCTGCGCGATGCGCGACACCGAGCGGATCGATCCACCGTCCGACCGGACGAGCACCCACTGGTCCGCGTCCGGGCGGGCGATCAGCAGCCAGCGGCCATCGGGCGACCAGGCCAGGTCGGTGACGCTCCCTCCGCCCGCGAAGATGCGGCCGCCGGGCTCGCCCACCACGAGCACCTCGGATCGTCCGCGCTCGTTCAGTGCCGCCGCCCAGGCATGGCTCCCGGGACGGATCGCGCTCCCGACGACCGCCAGATCGGGAGCCCGCAGTCCGGTCCAGGCGCGTCCGTCGCGGGTGAGCACGTCGATCCGGCGACCGCGGCGGACGTTGAGCCGCCTGCCGTCGCCCGACCACTCGAGCGCGGCCACGCCTCCTCGGCCGCCCACCCGCCAAAGGACGCGCCCGGTGACGAGGTCACGCGTCACGACGCGATTCGAGCGGTCGACGTACGTGAGCACGTGCCCGGCTCCTGGACGCCACGCCGGTGCGACGGCGAGCGCATGTCCGACGGCGCGGTCGCCGGTTCCGTCGCCGGCGACGACCCGGAGCTCGCTGCGCGACAGGTAGGCGATGCGCGTGTCGACCTCGGTGCCGCCCCAGCGCGCGTGACGGACGCCGGGACGCGAAAGCGTCCAGCGCACGCCGCCGTCCGGCTCGAGCGCGGCGAGCTCGTTCGCCCCCGTCGCGACGAGGAAGCGGCCGAACGGTGACCAGCTCGCCTCGCGATAGCCCGCGAGCAGGCGCTTCCTCCCGTCGGCGTCGACCACCCAGACGCCGGCGTCCGAGGCGACGAGGAGCCGTCCCGGGGCCGGAAGGGAAAAGAGCGCAGGAGCTGTGCGCTCGACCGCTACGACCTCGCGCACTCGATCGACGACCGCCATCCCGGGTGGGCTCGCCACGGCGAGCGCGACGGCGAGTGCGGCAACCCCGACGCCCAGCGCGACGCGTCGGGCCTGCGAGGGCCGCCGAACGGGCTCGCGTCCTGCGAATGCGGTGAGGACGACCTTGTGTGCGCGCTCCCGAGCAGGCTCTTCGTCCGGCACGGGGATCCGTTCGAGCGCGTCCTTCACAGCTCGCCCCGCATCGTGTCCAGTCCCCGGCGCAGGCGTGAGTTGACGGTGCCGCGGGGCAGGTCGAGCGTCCGAGCGATCTCGCCGGGTGTGTAGCCGAGCAGGTGGCGGAGCACGATCACGGCCCGCTGGTCGGGCGGAAGCCGTGCGAGCGCTGCGAGCAGCTCGCGGTCTGGCGGCTCGTGCTCTTCCGCGCCCGTCGCGTGCTCGGTCAGCTCCGTCTCTCTGCGGAGGCTCCGGGCCCGCGCCGCGTCGATCGCGCGGTTCACGACGATCCGGTGGAGCCAGGGCCCGAAGGGCCGGCGGCGGTCGAAGCGGTCGAGGCTCCGGATCGCGGCGAGGAAGGACTCCTGGGCGATGTCCTCGGCGAGCGCGGCATCCTGGATGACCAGGTACGCCGCGCGGTGAGCTCGAGGCCAGTGCTCGTCGAAGAGCGCCTCCATGTCGGGCACGGAGCCGCGCTGCGCGCCTCGCACCCAGGCGCGCTCGTCCCGGCCTGCGCGTGCCACCGCAGGACCATACGACCGGACGACCGGGAGAGGTCCATGCCGGAGGTACGGCCGGGCGCGGCGCAGAGGTCCCGCACGTCCTGATGTCCGACTTCAAGTCGGACATCGCGGTCCCGGGACCTCCGCGCGCCCGCGGCACGTACGACGTGCATGAATAGACGGAGCTTCCTCGGCACCGCTCTCGCCGCGCCCGTGGCCCTCGCCCTCGAGCCGGTGAGCTCGCTCGGTGCGACGACGGGTGGCGGGGTGGTCGCGCTCGCCACCGCCGACCTCGAGTCGCACGTCGTCGCCCTCGACATCACAAGCGGGCGCGTCCTGAAGCGGATCCGCACGCTCGAGGCGCCGCGCAGCATCGAGAGCTCGCCGTTCGGGCACGTCGTCGTCGCACACACACCGATCGGCGCGGTGAGCATCCTCGACGCCGCGACGCTGACCGTGCGCGCCGTAGTCCGCGGGCTGGGTGAGCCCCGCTACACGGCCATGCACCCGGCTGGGAAGCTCGCCTACGTCACCGACTCCGGCCGCCACGAGGTCGTCACCGTCGACCTCGACCGATCCCGGATCATCCACCGGACGCGTCTCCCCGGGCCGGCGCGCCACGTCTCTGTCGGTGCGGGCACGACCCTCTGGACGGCGCTCGGCTCCTCAGCGGCGCGAATCGCAGTGCTCGACCTGAGCGACCCCCGCCGACCGCGCCTCGTGCGCGTCTTCGAGCCACCGTTCCCCGCGCACGACGTCGTCTTCGCACCCGACGGCGGCGATCGTGTGTGGGTGACGTCGGGGGCGCGGAACGCGCTCGCGCTCTACCGGATTCACGGCGGCGTGCCGCGCGTCTTCGCCACGGGAGCACCGCCGCAGCACGTCGCGTTCTCCGGCTCTCGCGTCTACGTCGCCTGCGGCCGAGACGGAACCGTTCAGCGCCGCGGACTCGACGGTGCCCCCGTCGGCGCCGCGCGCGTGCCGCACGGCTCGTACAACGTGTCGTTCGGCTCGTTCCCGGCGTTCGCACGATCGGCGGTCGTCACGCCGTCGCTGAACGAGGGCACGGTCACCGTGCTCTCGCCGGGAGGCGAGGTTCGCTTCGTCCGGCGCGTGACGCGGTCCGCACACGACGCCTGCATCGCGCTCGCCGGCTGAGGAACCCCGGAGCGCCGGCCGGTGTATCGCAACGTCGAGCAAGGAGGAGCTCATGAAGATGCGCTTCGTTGTCGCCGGGGCTGCCTGCCTGGTGCTGACGGGCACCGCCACCGCCGCCGGGCCGGTGCCTCCCGTGATGAACGGTGCGCCGGGCATCGCGGTCGCGGCCGGCGCCCACGTCGTCGCTGTGGCGAAGCCGGGGGGCGGCGCGACGCAGCTTCGCCTCGTCCGTGACCGCGGCGGCGCAGTCGTGCGAACGCGCGTGCTTCCTGTCAACGTCGGCGTGCCGACGGTCACGTTCTCCGGGCTGGTCGAGGGAACGTGGGCGAAGGGGCGACGACTCGTTCTCGCGTCGTCCGTCTACGAGGATCAGGTCAACACGAGCTTCGTCGTGATCGACACACGCACGCTGGCACCGCTTCGCACGGTCACGCTTCCAGGGTCGTTCGCCTACGACGCGGTCTCGTCCGACGGCCGACGCCTCTACGTGCTCCAGTACCCGGGCGGCATCCAGGGTGGTGTGCGCTACGTCGTGCGGTCGGTCGACCTCCGCACCGGGAAGCTCGAACCGGGCGCGATCGTCGACAAGACCGAGCCGAGCGAGCGGATGAGCGGGGTCGCTCTGGCCCGTGCGTGGAGCCGCGACGGCGCCTGGGCCTACACGCTCTACAACGGCGGCACGTCGCACGCCTTCGTCCACGCGCTGAACACGCGCACGCGGATCGCCCGCTGCATCGACCTGCCATGGGCCGGCGAGGCGCAGAGCGTGCTCGACGGCGTCCGGTTGGCCGTAACCGCGAACCGGGTGCTGACGCTCACGGGGCGGGGCGGTGCCGTGCTCGCCCGCATCGACACCCGCACGTTCTCCGTGAGGGCGTAGCCGAGCTCAGCCGGCGGACGCGTCTGCGTCCGCCGGCTCGGTGGCGTCCGCGATGGCCCGTACGACCTCCACGATGTCGCGGTTCGCGTTGTAGACGCGAAGCTGGCGCTCCGCCGAGTTGCCGCGGCCGATGAGCGCAGCGATCCCCTCGAGCTCGCGCTCCGACCCGAGCTCGCGCGCGTGCGGCTCGAGGTCCCGCAGCGTCCGCCGCACGAGCTTGGCGATGGGGGAGCGGATCCGGCTCCCCGTGGCGAGGTCCATCACCGGCGCATCGAGGCCGTACCGCGCCGCAAGCCATTTGTTCTCGCTCGTCAGGATCCGGTGGTATGAGGGGATCTCGTCGCCGGCGTCGTAGCGCTCGCTGAGCTGCTTGACGAGCGCCTGGCAGTACGCCGCGATCGCGACCGCGTCCTCGAGGCGCGTGACGGCGTCGCAGATGCGCACCTCGATCGTCCCCCACTTCGGATGCGGGCGGATGTCCCACCAGATGTGCGTGTAGTCGGCGATGCATCCGGTGCGCTCGAGCTGTCCGACGACCAACGCGTAGTCCTCGTAGTCGCGGAAGCGCGGCGGCGGCCCTGAGCGTGGGAAGGCCGAGAACACGATCTGGCGGCTCGAGGCGAGGCCCGTCGGCTCCCCGCGCCAGAACGGCGAGCTCGCGGAGAGCGCGAGGAGGGGGGCGAGGTGCGGGAGCAGGCCGTTCACGATCTGAATCGCCTTGTCGGGATCGTCGACCGCCACGTGGATGTGCATCCCGAAGATCAGCTCCCGTCGCGCAACGTACTGGAGCTGGTCGATCAGTGCGTGATAGCGGTCTTTCGCCGTGATGCGCTGCCGCTCGAAGAGGCTGAACGGATGCGTACCGGCCGACCCGACGCGTAGACCCTGGTCGCGCGCGACGTCGCGGACGTAGGCGCGGAGCGTCTGGAGCTCGCGCATCACGTCGCCCGCCGTTTGGCACACGGGCGTGGCGATCTCGAGCACCGACTGCATCAGCTCGGCGTTGATGCGGCTCGCGAGCTCGTCGCCCTGGATCGCGTCGAGCACCATCTCGATGTGCTGGACGAGGTCGAAGCTCTCCGGGTCGAGGAGCATGTACTCCTCCTCGACCCCGAGCGTGTACGGATCGCTCGCGCCGAACTTGTGCTCGAGGACGCTGGCGGCAGACCCGTCGGCGACGCCGGTGATCGAGCGCGGGACGATCTGCTTCACGGGAGCACCGCCTCCGCCTCGATCTCGACCTTCCACGCGGGGTCGAGGAGCGCCGTGACGACGCATGTTGCGGCGGGGCGGACGTCGCGGAAGGCCTCCCCGTGCGCCCGCGCGACCTCCTCCCAGTGCGCACGATCGATGACGTAGATGTTCGTCCGCACGACGTGCTCGAGCGACGAGCCCGCCTGCTCGAGCGCGGCACCGATGATCTCGAGGCACAGCGCCGCCTGCTCGTAGGCGCCCTCCGGCGGAGGCGAGCCGTCCACCGGGATCGGCGCCGTCCCGGCGACGTGCACCCGGTCGCCGGCGACGACGGCGCGCGAGAATCCCGCGACGCCCTCGTACGGAGAGCTGCCCGAGATGAGCCTGCGGCGCATCGGCGCGTCCCCTACGCCCGGTCCGGGATCTGCTGCACCGACCAGGCGTTCCCGTCCGGGTCGCTGAAGAAGACGAACCGTCCCCCACGGGAAGTCCTGGACGTCGCTCACCACGACGCCGCGCTCGGCAAGCGCGGCATGAGCCGCCTCGATGTCCTCGACCACCACCTGAAGGCCTTTGACCGAGCCCGGCGTCATCTCCGTCAGCCCCTCGCCGATCGCGATCGAGCAGGCCGATCCGGGCGGGGTCAGCTGCACGAAGCGGAGACCGTCCCCGACGGCGTGGTCGTGATCGGGGTTGAACCCGGCGCGGACGTAGAACTCCTTCGCCCGATCGACGTCGGAGACGGGCACCGCCACCAGCTCGAGCCGCATCGTGATGTCGCTCATCGCTCGCTCCTTTCGGCCGGACGCTACAGCCTCGGGAGAGACGCGTCACTACGATCGCCGGGTGGAGGCACTCCGGCAGATCGACACATGGGAAGTCCCGTTCGCGGCTGCCGGAGTAACGCGTACCGATTCTGCGGTCGCGGCCCACGGCGACACGGAGAGGTCCGTGCGCCTCGCCTCTCTCTCGAAGCCGGTCGCCGCTCTCGCGACACTCGTCGCCGCCGAGGAGGGTGTGGTCGACCTCGACGAGGCCGCCGGCCCTCCTCGCGCGACCATCCGGCATCTGCTGGCTCATGCGTCGGGCCTGCCCTTCGAGGGCGAGTCCCCGATCGCACCGCCCGGCCGGCGGCGCATCTACTCGAACGAGGGCTTCCGCGTGCTCGGCGAGCACGTCGCGGGACGAGCCGAGATGCCCTTCGCGGATTACGTTCGGGCGGCGGTCGTCGAGCCGCTGGGTCTTCGGCTCGACCCGGGCGGCCATCCCGGCGCCGGTATGCACGGCTCGCTCGACGACGTCCTCGCGCTCGGCCGCGAGCTGCTCTCGCCCCGTCTCGTGGCGCCGGAGACCCACGAGGAGATGACGAGCGTCCAGTTCCCGGGCCTCGACGGCGTGCTCCCCGACTTCGGCCGCTTCAGCCCGCTCGACTGGGGGCTCGGCGTCGAGCTCAAGGGTACGAAGGAGGGGCACTGGTCGGGCACGCTGACCTCGCCGAGGACGTACGGCCATTTCGGCGGCAGCGGGACGTTCGTCTGGGTCGACCCCGACCGTGGCGTCGCGTGCGCGGCCCTCACGACGCGCCCGTTCGGCGAGTGGGCGAAGGAGGCGTGGCCCCGCCTCTCCGACGCCGTCCTGCGCGAGCTGGCCTGACGACGCCCGCCGGCGCGCTACCCGTCGTCGTCGGCGAAGAGCGGGCGCAGCAGCTCGTCGAAGGTCGCGCGGTCGCAGCTCGCGACGACGGACGGAAGCATCGCCGTCACCGTCGCGGTGCGGGGAATGCCCATCGCCAGCGCGACCTCGCCGAACGTCTCGCCGGGCCGGAGCACGGAGCGGGCGCCTCGCACCTCCTGGGTGACGGTCGCCATCCCTGAGAGGAGGACGTAGAAACGGTCACCGGGCTCGCCCTCCGAGACGATCGCCTGGCCCGGCGGCACGTCCTCGCGCGCCATGCGCTCCGCGAGCCGCGTCAGCGTCTCGCCGGGAAGCGTCGAGAGCAGGCCCACGCGGGACAGCTCGGTCACGGAGGCCGGGACGTGGCGAGGGCTCACCCGGACAAGAGTAGGCCCAGGGGACTGGCGCCGCAGGTGCCTGTCCCCAGCGGCGCTTTGAGTTCGGGCGCGGCCGTGACTCAGAGGTTCACTGGGGTCAGGCACCTGGCGGTGCCGGACCCCAGCGGGGGGAGGGGGCGTGGGGGAGAGCTAGACCGCGAGGCCGAGCGAGCGCTCGATCGCGCCCTTCGGCTGCGCGCCGATCACCGACGCGGACGGCTCGCCGTCCTTGAAGAGGATCATCGTCGGGATCGAGGCGACGCCGTAGCGCTGCTGGAGCTCGTGCTCGGTGTCGATGTTGACCTTGACCAGCTTCAGCTCGGTCTCGTGCTCGGACGCGATGCGGTCGAGCACCGGGGCGACGGCGTGGCAGGGGCCACACCACTCGGCCCAGAAGTCGACGAGAACCGGCTTCTCGCTCTGGATGACCTCCTGGTCGAAGGTCTCGGTCGTGACGTTGAGTGCCATTGGTCCTTCCGTAGTCGATATTGCAGTTGCAAGTACTTAGTACAACGACGGACTGCGAAAAACCCTTCCCTAGAATCGCCCCATGTTCGCACGCCTGCCGGACAAGCCGGATCACGACGCGCTCGAGCGCGCGATCCTCGAGCTCTGGGAGCGGGAGCAGACCTTCTCGCGGCTGCGCGAGCAGAACGCCGCCGGGCCGCGCTTCAGCTTCGTCGACGGGCCGGTGACCGCGAACGAAGGCGCTCGCCGTCCACACCGCGTGGGGCCGGACGCTCAAGGACGTCTTCCAGCGCTACAAGGCGCTCCGCGGCCACCACCAGCGCTACCAGAACGGCTTCGACTGCCAGGGCCTCTGGATCGAGGTCGGTGTCGAGCGCCAGCTCGGTCTCAACTCGAAGCGCGAGATCGAGGAGTTCGGCCTCGCGGAGTTCGCGCGCCGTTGCCGCGAGAAGGTCGATCGTGCGTCGGCCAAGGAGCTGACCGAGGGCTCGATCCGCCTCGGCCAGTGGATGGACTGGGGCGAACGACTACTTCACGTTCAGCGACACGAACATCGACTACATCTGGCGGTTCCTGCGCTGATGCACGAGCGAGGCCGTGTCTACCTGGGGCACCGCTCGACCGAGTGGTGCCCGCGCTGCGGCACGTCGCTCTCCCAGCACGAGCTACTCGCAGGCCGGCGTCTACCAGGACCGCTCCGACCCGTCGCTCACCGTTCGCTTCCCGCTCGTCGACCGCCCGGGCGAGTCGATCGTCGATCTGGACGACGACGCCGTGGACGCTGCCCGCGAACGTGGCCGCGGCCGTGCATCCGGAGGAGCGACTACGGCAGGCGCGCGAACGGCGAGTGGGTGATGGTGGCGCGGTTCCCCGACGAGACCTTCGCCGAGACGGTGTCCGGGCGCGGAGCTCGTCGGCCTCCGGTACGAGGGGCCGTTCGACACGCTCCCGCCCGGCGCGGAGGTCGAGCATCGCGTCATCTCCTGGGACGAGGTCTCGGTCGACGAGGGCACGGGGATCGTCCACATCGCGCCGGGCTGCGGCGGCGAGGACTTCGAGCTCTCGCGCGTCCACGACCTGCCCATCCTCACGCCCGTCGACGAGGCGGGGCGCTTCTACGACGACTACGGCTGGCTGCACGGCACGTCCACCGGTGACGCGGCCGACCAGATCGTCGGCGACCTGGCCGAGCGCGGGCTGCTCGTGCATGCCGGCCTCTACGAGCATCGCTACCCGCACTGCTGGCGCTGCGACACGCCGCTCATCTTCCGCATCTCCGACGACTGGTTCCTCTCCGTCGAGGAGCTCCGCCAGCCCCTCCTCGACGCGAACGCGACGGTCGAGTGGACGCCTGCGTACATGGGCAAGCGCATGGACGACTGGCTGCGGAACATGGGCGACTGGAACATCTCGCGCCGCCGCTATTACGGCTTGCCGCTGCCGTTCTACCCCTGTGCGCTGCGGGCAGCTCAACGTGGTCGGCTCGAAGGCAGGAGCTGCTCGAGCGCGCGACCGCGCCCGGTCTCCGACCTGCGCGGAGCTGCGCCGCCCGTGGGTCGACGACGTCAGGATCCGCTGCGAGGCATGCGGCGAGGAGGTCGAGCGGATCGCCGAGGTGGGTGACGTGTGGCTCGACGCGGGAATCGTCCCGTTCTCGACGCTCGGCTGGGAGAGCCCCGAGTACGTCCCGGAGGGGTACGCGACCGGCGCGGCGCGCGGTCTCACGCGCGCCGACCTGCCCGACCACGCCGACCTGGGAGGAGTGGTTTCCCTGCCGACTGGGTCTCGGAGATGCGCGAGCAGATCCGGCTCTGGTTCTACTCGCAGCTCTTCATGTCGGTCGCGCTGACGGGCCGCGCGCCGTTCGCGAAGGTGCTCGGCTACGAGAAGATGCTCGACGAGTCGGGCCGCGAGATGCACGGCTCGTGGGGGAACATGATCGACGCGCCAGGACGCGTTCGCGCGCATGGGCGCCGACGTGATGCGCTGGCAGTTCTGCGCGCAGCCGCCCGACCGGAACCTGCTCTTCGGCTTCGGCCCGGCGCACGAGATCCAGCGCAAGCTGCTCCGGCTCTGGCACTCCGTCACCTTCCTGACGCAGTACGGCAACGTCGAGTCGTTCACGCCGCGCTTCGCCGACCTCGACGGGGTGGAGGAGGCAACCGCGCCGCTCGACCGCTGGCTTCTCCAACGCACGCGCCTGCTCGTGGAGGAGGCGACCGATGCCTACGAGCGCTGGTTGACAGTCGACGTGATCCGTGCGTTCGAGGCGTTCGTCGACGACCTCTCGAACTGGTACATCCGCTGCTCCCGGCGGCGGTTCTGGGAGGGAGACGAGACGGCGCTCCGCGTGCTCTGGCACGCGACCGTCCAGTCGCTGCGGGTGATCGCGCCGGTCCTGCCCTTCCTGTCGGAGCACCTCTGGCAGGTGCTCGTCCGTGAGCCGTGCCGCGACGCGCCGGACTCGGTCTTCCTCGCCGGCTGGCCGGTTGCGCCGCAACCCGACACGTCGGCGCTCGCTGCGATGGCCGATGCCCGCCGCATCGTCGATCTGGGCCGGGTCGCGCGGTCGAGCTCCGGCGTCAAGCTGCGGCAGCCGCTCGCCCGGCTCGTCGTCGAGGGCGCGTCACCCGCCGACGACCTCGTCTCGATCGTGCGCGACGAGCTTCGCGTGAAGGACGTGACGCTGGGCCACGTCGAGGCCGAGCTCGTGGTGAAGCCGAACCTGCCCGTCCTCGGCCCGAAGCTCGGCGCGTCGCTCGGCGCCGTCCGCGCGGCGCTCGCGACGGGCGAGTTCGAGGACCTCGGCGACGGTCGCTTCCGCGTCGCGGGCCACGAGCTCTCCCCGGAAGAAGTGCTCGTCGAGCGCTCCGCCCGCGACGGCTGGGCGATCGCCTCGTCGGACGGCGTCACCGTCGCGCTCGACACGGCGGTCGACGAAGGGCTCGAGCGCGAGGCGCGCGTCTACGAGCTGATCCACCAGGTGAACACGATGCGCAGGGAGGAGGGCCTGGCCCTTACCGACCGCATCGCCCTACAGATCCCGTCCCGCGACGCAGACCTGCTCGAGCACGCGGACTGGATCAAAGCCGAGACGCTTGCGACCTCGCTCGAGGCCGGCGGAGAGGACGTCGTCCTCGCGAAGGCCTGAGCTACGTCTGGGATTCGGCCAGCTGCAATTCGCGACGCAGCTCGACGGGCAGGCGGAAGGTCACGTCCTCGTCGACCATCCGGTGCGACTCGATCCGTTCGACTCCGCGCGCGCGGAACCAGTCGCAGACCCGGGTCACGAGCCGCTCGGGCGCCGAAGCGCCGGAGGTGATCCCGACCGTCTCGATCCCGTCGAGCCACGCCTCGTCGATCTCCGTGTCGTCGTCGATCAGGTGCGACGGCACGCCGGAGGCACGGGCGACGTCGACGAGTCGGTTCGAGTTCGACGAGTTGCGTGAGCCGATCACAAGCAGGAGGTCGATCTCGCCGAGCATGTCCTTGACCGCCCACTGGCGGTTCGACGTCGCGTAGCAAATGTCTTCCTTCTTCGGCCCCACGATGGCGGGAAAGCGGCGCCGGAGCGTGCCGATGATCTCGGCCGTCTCGTCGACTGAGAGTGTGGTCTGCGTCACGTAGGCGAGCGGGGTGTCCGGTGGCAGCGCAAGAGCCTCGGCCTCGGCGACGTCCTGGACGAGGATCGTCGCGTCGGGTGCCTCGCCCATCGTGCCGACCACCTCCTCGTGGCCCTCGTGCCCGATCAGGAGCACCGTGTGGCCGGCGGCGGCGTAGCGCTTCGCCTGGACGTGCACCTTCGTCACGAGCGGGCATGTCGCGTCGATCACGTCGTGGCCGAGATTGCGCGACGCGGCGTGCACCGACGGTGCGACGCCGTGTGCCGAGTAGACGACGGTCGCGCCGCGCGGCACGTCCGTCTCCTCCTCGACGAAGATCGCGCCCCGCGCCTCGAGGTCGCGCACGACATGGATGTTGTGGACGATCTGCTTGCGCACGTAGACGGGCGCGCCGTAGTGCTCGAGCGCGCGCTCGACCGTCTCGACGGCGCGCTCGACCCCGGCGCAGTAGCCGCGGGGCGAGGCGAGGAGAACGCGCGTGACCACGACCCCAGGGTACTCAGCGGGAGGTCTGCGCGAGCACGACGCCGACGAGCACGACGGCGCCGCCGAGGAGCTGGGCCGCGGAGAGCGTCTCGCCGAGCCAGACCCATGCGACCAGGGCCGCGAGCAGCACCTCGATCATCGAGACCGTTGCCACCCGCGTCGCGGGCAGATGGTGCAACGCGCCGAGCGACAGCACGAACGGCATGATCGTGCCGAGGACGATCATCCACAGGCAGAGCGCCCAGACCGGCGCGTCGACCGCGTCGAGCGAGCCCTCGAGCGACACGGTCGCTCCGAGCGCGTCGAACGGGAAGCCCCACCACGGCTGCAGCACGGCCCAGAAGACCGCGGCCACCCCGAGCGACAGGCACGTGAGCGAGAGCGCATCGCGGCGCGCGGTCTGGTGCTCCCCCGCGAGGTAGTACGTCGCGAGCGCGCCCGCGGCCAGGAGGCCCGCGACGACGCCGACGGTGTCGAGCCGGACGTCCTCCCACACCTCGCCCACGAGCACGAGCCCGGAAAGCGCCAACGCGAGCGCGGCCCAGACCCGGCGGCGCACGGGCTCGTGCCAGACGAGCCGCGCCCACAGCGCGACGAGCACGGGGGCGGTGAACTCGAGCAGGAGCCCGATCCCGATCGGCAGCCGCTCGATCGCGACGAGGTAGAGCCACTGGACGAGCGCGAAGCCGACGATGCCGTAGAAGACGAGCAGCGGGAGCTCGTCGCGTGTGACCCGGAGCCGGCCGGGCGTCGTGACGAGTACGAACGCCGCCAGCCCGAGGAACGCCCCGGTCGCGCGGAGCTCCGTCAGCCGCAGGCTCGAGATCCCGCCGTTCGTGAGGATCACCTTCGACACCGTGCCGTTGACCGCGAAGAGCGTCGACGCCGCGGTGACCATCGCGTAGCCGAGCCGCGGGCGCGGCGCGCCGACCGGCCGCGCGCCGTGGAGGGTGATCTCGGTCACCGGCGGAACCTAGCCGCGCATGCTTCTACCGCTGGACGGACGGATGATGTCCGACCTCGCGTCTAAGCTGACAACGTGGTCAAACGGTGCGGCAGCTGCGGCGTCGAGAAGTCACTCGACGACTTCCATCGGCGGGGTGCGATCCGCCAATCGATCTGCCGCGCCTGCCGGCGAGAATACGACGCTGCCTACCACAGGCGGACACGGACGAAGAGGGTCGAGCAGAAGCGGCGCTATCACGAAACGCTCGTCATCTGGTACCGCAGGCTCAAGGATGCACCGTGTTCCGATTGCGGCCGGCGGTTCCACCATGCGGCGATGTCGTGGGACCACCGGGAGCCAGCATCGAAGGCCTTCGATGTCAGTTCGATGGTCAGCAGGACACACAGCAGGAGACAGATCCTCCACGAGATCGTCAAGTGCGACCTCGTGTGTGCAAACTGTCATGCGGTGAGAACGTTTCGCCGTCGGGGTGTAGCTCAGCCTGGTAGAGCGCCCGGTTTGGGGCCGGGAGGTTTCGTCGGTTCGAATCCGACCACCCCGATTCCTCGATGAGAGGGGTCGCGACGCTGGCGGTCGTCGTCGCGGGCCTTGCCTTCGTGGGCGGTGCCGACGCGGTTTCGCCGAGCTTCACGGCCGCGAGGCTCTCCAGCGCTGACGTTCGCCGGATGGTGGGAACGTCATGGCACCGCGGATGTCCGGTCGCACTGGCAGATCTGAGACTTGTCACGGCGACGTACTGGGGGTTCGACAAACGTGCACACACCGGCCGGATCGTCGTCCACCGTGACGTGGCAGCCGACGTCCTCGCCGTGCTGCGCCGTCTCTACGCGGCACGGTTCCCGATCCGGCGCATGGTCCCGGTCGACGCCTACGGCGGCTCCGACTACCGCTCGATCGAGGCGGACAACACGTCTGCCTTCAACTGCCGCTACGTCGACGGCACGACCCGCTGGTCGGAGCACGCGTACGGCCGGGCGATCGACCTCAACCCGATCGAGAACCCGTACGTCACGTCGAGCGGCACGACCTCGCACCCGGCGAGCAGGCGGTATCTGCGTCGCGCGCCGTATCGCCCCGGCATGGCGGTCGAGGGCGGCGCGGTCGTCCGCGCGTTCGACGCCGTCGGCTGGGGCTGGGGCGGCCGCTGGTCGGGCGCACGCGACTACCAGCACTTCTCGGCGAGCGGTCGCTGAGCGCGAAACGAAGCGGGCGACCGGGCTCGAACCGGCGACATTCAGCTTGGAAGGCTGACGCTCTACCAACTGAGCTACACCCGCACGGCAGTAGCGTAGCGCCGTGAGCCCCGGCGATTGGTCTGCGAACTGGGAGGCCCTCGTTCCCGTCGCTGTCGCCGCGGTCTACCTGGCCGGCACGCGCGGCGAGCGGCATGCGCTCCGCATCGCCTCGTTCCTCGCGGGGTGCGCCCTCCTCGTCGCCGCACTCGTCACGCCGCTCGACACGCTCGCGCGCGAGTACCTCGTGTGGGGACACCTGCTCCAGAACGTCGTCCTCGCCGAGTGGGCGCCGCTCCTCCTGGTGCTGGGGATCCCGCCGGCGCTCGCCCTTCGGCTGACGCGGCCCCGCGTCGTCCGTTTCCTGACCAGGCCGTACGTCGCGCTGCCGCTCTGGGTCGGGACGTACGCGCTGTGGCACGTTCCCGCGCTCTACGACGCCGCGCTGCGGCATCCCTCGAGCCTGCTTGCCCTGGAACACGCGACCTACGTCGTGACGGGGGCGCTGTTCTGGTGGTGTGTCTGGCAGGACGCGCCGCACAGGCTCTCGTCGATGGCGCGTGCCGGTTACGTCGTCGCGGCGTTCGTGCTCTCGGCGCCGCTCGGGCTCGTGCTCGCGCTCGTCCCCCGGCCGCTCTACGACTTCTACGCCGCGGCGCCCGAGCGGGTCTGGGGCCTCTCGCGCCTCGAGGACCAGCAGCTCGGAGGGATGACGATGGCCGGTGAGCAGTCGATCGTGTTCTTCGCCGTCTTCGCGTACTGGTTCGCGTGCTTCCTCGCCGAGCAGGAGCGGCTCGAGGAAGTAGCCTGACGCGATGCCCCGTCGCGCCGTCCTCGCGAGCGCCGTGGCGCTCGCGGCCGTACTCGCGACGACCGTGGCGGTCGCGGCGCCGTCTCCGCGGGCGTTCGCCTACGGCGTGGCCGCCGGCGAGATGACGCCGACCTCGGCGCGGCTCTGGACACGGGCTCCGAAGGCCGGGCCGGTGACTCTTGTCCTGACGGGCGCGGGGACGACGCGCCGGTTCGCGCTGACGGCGTCGCGCGCCTCCGACCTCACCGTGCAGCGCACGGCGCGCGCCCTGCGGCCGGGCACGACCTACCGCTACCGCTTCGCTCAGGGCGGCGTCACGAGCGTCACCGGACGCTTCGAGACCGCGCCCGCCCCAACCTCGACCTCTGGCGTCCGATTCACGATCTCGGGCGACGCCGACGCGACGCCGGGCCCAAACGGCAGGCCTGGCTTCAACGGCTTCGAGACGTACGGCGCGATGGCGCGCGCCCGGAACGACTTCGCGGTCAACTTCGGGGACACCATCTACTCCGACTCCGAGGTCGGCGGCTCTCCGGTCGCGCGGACCGTCCCTCAGAAGTGGGCGAAGTACAAGCTCGGGCTCGCGCTCGAGCCGTTGCGGCGCCTCCGCGCCTCGACCGGCGTGTACAGCGGCTGGGACGACCACGAGTTCGTCAACGACTACTCCCGCGCCGAGCACGGCGCCGCGATCTACCGCGCGGGCGTCAAGGCGTTTCTCGACTACACACCGGCCTCGTACAGCGCACGCACCGGCGACTACCGAACCTTCCGCTGGGGCAAGAACGTCGAGCTCTTCATCCTCGACGGCCGCAGCTTCCGCAGCGCAAAGGCAACGTCCGCCTGCGGAGGCGACATCGCGCCAACCGCGCCCGCCGCGGTGCGCCAGGCGTTCGCCACGCTCTCGCCCTCGCTGGCGAAACCCGTGTCGCAGGCGTGCCTCGACGCGATCGCCTCGCCGCAGCGGACGCTGCTCGGCGCGGCGCAGCTCGCCGCGTTCACGAAAGCCGTGCGCGCCTCGACGGCCACGTTCAAGATCGTCGTCAACCCGGAGCCGATGCTGCAGCTCTACGCGCTCCCGTACGACCGTTGGGAGGGCTACGCGGCCGAGCGGGCGCGCGTGCTCGACGTTCTGCGGAGCGTGCGGAACGTCGTCCTCCTGACGACCGACATGCACGCACACGTGATCGGCGAGGTCCGGACGGACACGTTCGCCCCCGGCGGCCCCATCGGGACGGGCATCTGGGAGGTCGTCACAGGCCCCGTCGCGACGAACACGTACGCGAAGGAGATCGACTCGTTCCTCGGTGCGTCCGGCTTCGGGGCGGTCGTGACGGGCGCCTTCTTCAAGCCTGCACCGCCGCGGGGCCTCGGGCTGCGCTGCGCCCAGACCGACACGTACGGCTACGCGCAGGTCACGGTCACGTCGACGATGCTGACGGTGCAGCCGAGGACGGCCTCGGGCGGCGTCGTGATCGACGCGGCAGGCACCCCCTGCGCGCCGCTCGTCCTTCGGGCGACGTGATCGGCCAGCGGTGAGCGGCACCCGGCACTACAGCGAGCTGCTCGGCCTGCCGCATGCGCGGGCGATGCTCGGCTGGTCGCTGCTCGGCCGGCTGCCGCTGGGGATGGCGCCGCTCTCCCTTCTCTTCCTCGTCCGGGGCGAGGGATGGAGCTATGGCGCCGCGGGTGTGGTCGTGGCCGTCTACGCGATCGCGGTCGGCGTGGGCGCGCCGGTGGCGGGCCGTCAGGTCGACCGGTTCGGCCCGACACCCGTGCTCCGCATTCGCGCGGTCGCCTACGCGTTCTTCGCGTGGAGCGTCGTCGCGCTCGCGGTGCTCGATGCGGGCCTCGTCCTCATCGCCGTTGTCGCCGCGCTCGCCGGGCTCGCGCTGCCGCCGCTCTCGTCGACGGTGCGCATCGTCTGGCCGCGTCTCGCCCCTGACGAGCTGCGCTCGACCGCCTACGCGCTCGAGGCCTCGCTCCAGGAGGTGTTCTTCGTCGGCGGCCCGCTGCTCGCGGCCGTGCTCGCCACTGTCAGCCCGGCCGCGGGGCTCGCAGCGGCCGGGGTCGCGAGCCTCGTGGGCGCGACCGCGACGGCGCTCCTGCCGCCGGTGCGGGAGACACCTCGGTCGCGAACGGGCGCCGCGGGCCTGCTCGGCGCGCTGGCGTCCCGCGGCGTCCGCACGGTCGTCCTCTACGCAGCGACCATCGGGGTGGGGTTCGGCTCGGTCGAGCTCGCGATGCCGGCCTTCGCCGAGGCCCACGGATCGCGCGAGCTCGGTGGTCTCGCTCTTGCCTCGTTCTCGGGCGGAAGCCTCGTCGGCGGGCTCATGGCCGGAATGCGCCCGCCGCGCAGCGTGCTGCGGCGCTTCGGGCTCGGCTCGTTCGCGATGGCCGCCGCCCTGCTCGGGCTCCTTCTTGCCGTGTCGATCCCCACGCTCTGTGTCCTCGCTTTCGTCGCAGGGCTGCCGATCGCCCCGACGATCGGCGCGCTCTACTCGCTCATCGACCGCTCGGCCCGGCCGGGGACGGCCGCGGAGTCGTTCGCCTGGTTCGGCACCGCCGTCTCGATCGGGATCGCCGCCGGCTCGGTGCTCGCGGGCGTGCTCGTGGACGAACGGGGGGTGCGCGCGGCGTTCGCCGCCGGAGCAGTCATCGCCTTCTGCGGCGCGCTGCTCGGCTGGGCACGGCGCGGGACGCTGCAGCCGTTCCCCTCCGCGGCCGAGCCGGTGTCTACCCTGCTACCGAGCGCCCGTAGCTCAGGGGACAGAGCAGCGGACTTCTAATCCGCGGGTCGGAGGTTCGAATCCTCCCGGGC
>CAVVAW010000009.1:0-320598 GCA_963746445.1 uncultured Actinomycetes bacterium | reverse complement strand
CTCGCCGGTGGACGCGTCGTAGCGCCAGATCTTGAGCTCGACCTTCATGCAGGCTCGTTTCGGTCGTCGTCGCGGGGCGCTCCTCCGGGGCACCCCAACCCACCACCCGCTGCCAATTCTATCGGCTCCGTTGCCGAAAAGAGCAACGAAACTGCGCCAAATCTGCGCCAACTCTGTGCCATCAGTACGACCTCACCATCGGCTCCCACCTCGTCACGCGCACCTCGCGGTACGAGAGCTGCGGCGCGCCATCGACCCAGGTCGTGATCGAGTGCTTCATGAAGTTCTCGTCGTCGCGGTCGGGGAAGTCAGACGGACGCGAATGGGCGCCGCGCGACTCCCTGCGGGCGACACCCGCCTGGAGCATGCAGGCGCCGAGATCGAGCAGATACCCGAGCTCGATCGCCTGGGTCAGGTCGCTGTTGAAAACGGCCCCCTTGTCCTCGACCACCACGCCACGGTCGTAGCGCTGCCGGAGCTCGTCGATGATCCCGACCTGCGCGTTCATCTTGTCCGGGTAGCGGAAGACCCCGAAGTTCTCGAGCATCGACTGGCCGAGCTCGTCGCGGATCTGCCACGGCCGCTCGCCGTGCTCGACGGCCAGGAGTTCCTTCACCCAGGTCTCGGCGTCGGATCGGGCATCCTCGACGTGTCCGTTCGTGGCACCGGAGCGTCCGAGCGCGTACTCCGCCGCGTGCCGTCCCGCCCGTCGCCCGAACGTGATCGTCTCCATCAGCGAGTTGCCGCCGAGGCGATTGGCACCATGGACGGAGACGCACGCGACCTCCCCCGCGGCATAGAGACCCTCGAGAGCGGTAAGCCCCCACTCGTCGGTCTCGACGCCGCCCATGTGGTAGTGGGCGCCGGGCCGGACGGGGATCGGCGCGAAGATCGGGTCGACGCCCGCGTACGTCATTGCGAGCTCGCGCGAGCCTGGCAGCTTGTTGAGAATCTTCTCGGGTCCGAGGTGTCGGAGATCGAGCATCACGGAGCCGTTGATCCCTCGACCTGCCTTCGATCTCGGTCGTCTCCGAGCGGGAGACGACGTCGCGGGAGGCCAGCTCGAGGGCGTTCGGCGCGTAGCGCTTCATGAAGCGCTCGCCGTCCTTGTTGATCAGGTAGCCGCCCTCACCCCGGCAGCCCTCGGTGATGAGGATCCCCGACGGGTACATCGTCGTCGGATGGAACTGCATGAACTCCATGTCCTTGAGCGGCAGCCCCGCGCGTAGCGCCATCGCCATCCCGTCGCCGGTACAGGCGTAGGCGTTCGTCGTCGCGCGGTACAGGCGGCCGGCGCCACCCGTGGCGAGGATCGTGGCCGACCCCGTCACTGCCTTGACGCCGCCGTGGAGCAGGTCCCAGCAGACGACGCCGACGCACCGGCCGTCCTCCTCGACGAGCCTGAACGCGAAGTACTCCTCGAAGACGACGAGGCCTTGCTCCATCCGCTTCTGCAGTTGCTCGTAGAGCACCTGGATGAGGACGTGACCTGTGATGTCCGCGGAATAGACGGTGCGCGGCGAGCCGGCCGCGCCGAAGGGGCGCTGGTCGAGCTTGCCCTCCGCGTTCCGCGAGAAGACACAGCCCCAGCCCTCGAGCTGGTAGATGTCGCCCGGCGCCTCGCGCGTGAAGATCTCGATCGCGTCCTGGTCGCCGATGTAGTCGGATCCCTTGACCGTGTCGAATGCGTGGGTCTCGGGATCGTCGTCCGCCTTGTTCCCGAGCGCAGCGTTGATCCCGCCTTCGGCCGCTCCGGAGTGGCTCCGCGTCGGGTG
Source organism: uncultured Actinomycetes bacterium (assembly GCA_963746445.1). Taxonomy (GTDB): domain Bacteria; phylum Actinomycetota; class Thermoleophilia; order Gaiellales; family Gaiellaceae; genus Gaiella. The sequence goes on along the minus strand of CAVVAW010000009.1, from coordinate 318,823 downwards.
CAGCTTCGACACGACCGCAACGCGAGCGCCTGCGTCGTGGGCCTCGATCGCGGCGCGCATGCCTGCGCAGCCGGCGCCCACGACCAGCACGTCGAACGGCCCGTCCATCCCCACGGAAACTATCGGATGCCGCCGCTCGCAGGCTTCCGGACCGGTTCGCGCCCGACCTACGCGACGACCGCTTCGGGCCCGTCGCCGTCCGGCTCCTGGAAGAGCGTCAGCTGCAGGCCGGCCGGCGCCTCCAGCCGTGCGTTCCGCGACCCCCAGGGCGTCTCGACCGGCTCCGCGAGCACCGTCGCACCGGCAGCGTCGAGACGCCGCGTGACCGAGTCCACGTCGTCGACCTCGAACGCGACCCGCACGTGGCCCGCGACTCGGCGGCCGACCTCGACCTCGTCGATGTGGTCGGCGTGCGCCGGGTCGCTCAGCTCCAGCGTCGCACGGCCCGCGTCGAGAATCGTGACGGCGCCGTGGTCACCGGTGAACGCGCCGAGCTCCTCCAGGCCGAGGACGTCACGGTAGAACGTCGAGCGCGGCGTCGTAGTCCGACGCGGTGACGACGAGACGAAGCTGCCTGACGCTCACGCGGGGCGTGGGCCGGCGGCGGCGACGGCAGGGTCGACGTCCGCGGCGAACGACGTCTCGAAGTTCGCGCGGAACATCGCTGCCAGCTCGGCGGCCTTCGCGTCGTAGGCGCTCGGGTCGGACCAGGTCGCCGCGCGGGTCGAGGAGCGCGCCTGTCGACGCCCGGGACGGAGACCGGCACCTCGAATCCGAAGACCGGATCCGTTCGGTACTGGACGCCGTCGAGCGCGCCGGAGAGGGCGGCGTGCAGGAGGCCGCGCGTGGCGGTGATCGGCATGCGGTGGCCGACGCCGAACGGCCCGCCCGTCCAGCCGGTGTTCACGAGCCACACGCTTGCGCCGTGCCGGTCGAGCTTCTCGCCGAGCATGCCGCGCGTACACCGCCGGGGGCTGCGGGAGGAACGGCGCGCCGAAGCACGTCGAGAACGTCGGCTGCGGCTCCGTCACCCCGAGCTCGGTGCCCGCGAGCTTCGCGGTGAAGCCCGAGAGGAACCAGTACATCGCCTGGTCGCGCGAGAGGCGCGCGATCGGAGGCAGGACGGCGAACGCGTCCGCCGCGAGGAAGACGACGGAGCTCGGATGGCCCGCGCGTTTGGTCGGAAGCGCGTTCGCGATGCGCTCGAGCTTGTACGCGGCGCGCGTGTTCTCGGTCTTCGAGTCGTCGTCGAGATCGACCGCGCCCGCGTCGTCCACCGCGACGTTCTCGAGGATCGTCCCGAACGTCCGCGTCGTCCGCCAGATCTGCGGCTCGGCCTCCGCCGAGAGCCTGATCACCTTGGCGTAGCAGCCGCCCTCGATGTTGAAGACGCCACTGTCGCTCCAGCCGTGCTCGTCGTCGCCGATCAGCGAGCGGTCCGGGTCGGCCGACAACGTCGTCTTCCCCGTCCCCGAGAGCCCGAAGAAGACCGCCACCCGGCCGTCCTCCGCGCCGACGTTCGCCGAGCAGTGCATCGGCAGGACGCCTGCGCGCGGAAGGCGGTCGTTCATCAAGCTGAAGATCCCCTTCTTGATCTCGCCCGCGTAGAACGTCCCTCCGATCACGACCTCGCTGCGGGTCGGATGCAGCACGACGAACGTCCCTGTGCGCGTGCCGTCCTCCTCCGGGACCGCCTCGACGTCGGGCGCGTGGAGAACGAGGGCGTCGACGGAGAACCGCACGAGCTCGCGGGCGGTCGGCACGATGAACATCGTCTTGGCGAAGAGCGCGTGGTACGGGCTGGCGGTCACGACGCGCACACCCACGCGGTGGTCGGGATTCGCGCCCGCGAAGTGGTCGACGACGTACAACGGGTCGCGGCCGGCGAGGTGCTCGGTGACCTTCGTGCGCAAGCCGTCGAAATGCTGCTCGGACAACGGGTGGTTCACGGCGCCCCACCAGATGCGGTCGCGTGACTCGTCCTCGTCGACGACGAACTTGTCCTGCGGCGACCGGCCCGTGAACCGTCCGGTGTCGACGACGAGCGCCCCACCGTGCGCAAGGCGTCCATCGCCGTTCGCGAGCGCGTGCGTGTAGAGCTGCGCGGTCGTGGGGTTGTGGATCACCCGGCCGCGCGGCGAGATGCCGTGCGCGTCGAGCCCCGTCTCCGTCGTGGTCGCGGTCATCGCGGGTCTCCTGGTTCAGGTTCTGCCGGGCCGGGCGCAATCTTGCGACAGTCGAACGGTAGTCGCAACGTGACATCCGGTCGGCAGCTTGCGCACTGACCGATCTCACGCACGGATAGTAAGGTCGAGGGGAGCGATGCTCAGACACGGCGCACTGCGACGCCGGCGATCTCGTCGAGGTGCGCTCGGCGCGCGAGATCCTCGCGACGCTCGACAGCGACGGGTACGGTCGAAGGCATCCCGTTCATGCCCGAGATGATCCCGTACATCGGCAAGCCGCTATCCGCGTGTCCAAGCGCGTCGAGAAGATCTGCTGGTACTACTGCCCGAGCGAGTTCGATCAGAGACGGCTCATCCCGAACACCGTGCTGCTCGAGGAGCTGCGTTGCGACGGGTCGGCGCACGGCGGATGTCAGGCCGAATGCCGGATCTACTGGAAGGAATCCTGGCTGCGCGCGAGTCGACGGACGGCTCCCGAGCCGGCGATCCGCGATCCGGACACGAGGGAGCTCTCGAGCGCTTGCGTGAGCGTGACCGCACGCGGACTGCTGAACGTCGTTCGAGGTCGATCACGCGGGAAGAGGTCTTACCGATGTCAGATCTACCGAGTCGCTCTCCGCGTCCACGCCGGTACCAAATGCGCGAGTTCGTGGCAGTACACCGCCGAGGTTCCGGAGCGGCAACGTCGGCCTCGTGCGCTTCCTCCGCGTCTGCGTGCGCGCATGATACGTGTGGCGTATCGCCCATACGACTCGGTCGAGACGCCCGGCATGCCGATGCTTGCCGGGGCCGAACCGGATCGACGGTGAGAGGCTCGACCTCGCGGCCGGAGATCTCGTCGAGGTTCGGTCGCTCGACGAGATTGGCAGCGACGCTCGACGCCGAGGGCTAAGCACCGAGGGCTCGCGTACTCGGAGGAGATGACGCCGGCATGCGGGAAGCATTTCCGTCGTCAAGAATCGCGTCGATCGGCTGATCGACGAGAACACCGGACGCATGATCGAGCATGAAGAACGACTGCATCGTGCTCGAGAGGCTTCGTGTGTAGCGGTGATCGATCGCGAGCAGCCTGTTCTGCCCTCGCGAGGCGTACCCGCTCTTTCGCGAGGCTTGGCTCAAGCGCGTCGAAGAGCGCTCCGCCTGACGAGCGGCTGCGTCCTACGCGACGTCGAGGACCGCGCGTTCCGCCGCCGGGCCGCGGAGCCGCCACGAGCCCGCTTCCGGCACGAGCTCGGTTGCCGCCCGAGCGCGCCACTCAGACGCTGACATCCGACGAGAGCGCGTGCCAGCACGAGGAGTCGCTCGAGGCCCACGCGAGGAACTCCTCGTAGGCGCGCATGACGCGCGGCTCGAGGAGGTAGTCCGGGTGGGTTAGGAGCAGCGCCATCCCGCCGCGCTCGCGGATCCACTGCGCCTTCTGAATCCAGCGCGCCGCGTCCGCCTCCTGGAGGATCTCGAAGAGCGTGTGATCCATCGGCATCGTGATCGGCAGCTCCACGGTCTGTTCGAGGAAGTACGGCAGCAGCGCGCACGTGCCCCCTGGCTGGGGCTCGTACGCGCGGTGTCGCTGTAGGAGCTGTCGTAGTCGAAGCCGAGGGTGGGGATCGTCGTGACGCTCCGGTGGGTTGCCGGAGACCGAAACCCCGTTGCCCCCCATGCCTCCGCGTACCGCCGCATGGCCGGAAGCCGCTCGGCGAGGGTGCCAGTCGCTATGTCGGCCCCGTCGTGCCGCAGGCCGTGGAGCCCGACCTCGAAGCCGTCCGCGCGGAGCTCGTCGACCAGTGACTCCTCTACGCGGTAGTCGCGTTCTGGGACGAAGAAGAACGCCGAGCGGAACCCGAGCTCGGCCTCGCGCCGCGCCAGGTCACGGACGAAGGCGTACCCGGGCGCGCGCTCGACGTCGTGCGTCAGAACGAGCGCCCACTCCGACCCACTGGGCCAGGCGTGGATCTCCGGCGGCATCGCGCCGAGCACCCGCTGGAGCAGGCCGATGACGAACGCCTCGAAGTCACCAAGCGTCGAATCCGCGGGCCAGCCGGGAAAGCCCGACCGCCGCTGATGGCGAGTGAATGCCCGCCGAAGACGGATCTGGAGCCCGCGCGGCACCGCCGGGCGAAGGCGATAGTAGAGCCGCCGCGAGAGCCGGAGCGACTGTCCGGCCGGGCCGAGGTACCGCTCGTGGAGAAGATTGCGGATACAGACGTCCGGATCGAACGGCAACGCGACGTCCCCGCCGTCGCGCTCCAGGACGGATCCCACCTCCAAACCGTTCGCGTCCGTGACGGCCATGAGAGGCGTCCAGGTTCCCTCGGGCAGCGCGTCTCTGAGGCATTTCACGGCGACGACCTCTCCCCACACTGCCACGCCGTTCACCTCGTGACGGCGCGGCCACCTGTCCGTCGAGCCTCGCGGCCAGTACAGCGACGGACCGTCCGGGTCGCGGCGGATCGAGACTAGCCCCGGGAGCTCCGATTTGGGCGGACGTACGGGATCCGCCGACGCTCGAGGAGCTGGCAGGCCGATGTCGCGGTGAGCGGATGCGCCTGCGTCATGCGGCGTATCGGTAGAGCGTCTCGCCGAGCAGGCGGCAGACGAATGGAGGCGAGCGCCGGATGACCGCCTCGAGGGCGTGTCGGCCCCGTCCGCCGCCTTCGGGCGGGGGCACGGCGCCGACCACCGTGTACACGAGCGGGCGCTCCTCGGCTCCCCACCCCGCCTTGAACGCTCTCAGGCCGGAGTTGGACTCGTCGCTCCGACCGAAGTCGAACGTCACGTATCCGTCGTCGACGCCGACCGGATGGCGTGCCAGACGAGAGCGTGGTTTGGCTTGTGGCGCAGGAGGCTTCGCTCGGACGCCGCGAGCTTGTAGATCACCGTCCCGTTCCACCGGAGCAGGATGGCGGCCGCGGCCCGCCGCCCCTCGACCTCGGCGACGAAGACGTGCCCAATCCGGAGTCGACGAGCCGCGCCTGTATGAGCTCGAAGAAATGGCGCGGCTGGAGTCGAACCCCCTGCCGCCGCCGTGTCTGGAGGTGAAGGTCGTAGAAAGCCTGCATGCCCTCAGGCCCGGGCGAGGCGACGACCGTGACGCCCTCCCGCTCGGCACGGCGGATCTCGGAGCGCACCCTCGACTTGTCGAAGCCGCGCCAGAGGGTCTCGAGGTCGTTACCGAGCCGTAGCTGGTGGAGGACGCCCGCGGGCGAGGGGAGCCCTCGCCCGGGGACGGATCCGCGAAACGACATGACGCCGACGCCTGTCGCCGTGCGCTGCGCGTCGGCCTGGTCGAGCAGCGAGGCTGCGTCCTCCTCGCTCCCGAGGACCTCGATCGCGTCCGTGAACGGCAGGCTCGTCCACGCCCTGCGCCGCAGTCTATGAACCTCGATCACCGGCGCGCCCGCCACGATCCCGCCGCCGCGCGTCAGCGCGAGCGCGAAGCAGCGGAAGCCGTAGCAGTCGGACAGCAGCCGCGCCCATGCCCGGTGATGGAACGGCGTCGACGCGGGATGCGACGCGACGAAGGCCTGCCACTGTGGATCATCGATATCGAGAAACTCCAGGCACTCACGATCTGAGCATAGGAGCGATGCCGCCGGAGGTGTCATCTCGCGTCGCCAACGTCCACGTCGCCCGACGTCGGGCGTCCCGCGCCACGAGCGACGCGTAGCGGCCGCCCTGCGAGAGAAGCTCGTCGTGCGGGCCGCGCTCGACGATGCGGCCGTGGTCGAGGACGACGATCTGGTCGGCGTCGCGCACCGTGGAGAGGCGGTGCGCGATCGCGATCACCGTCCGGCCCTCCGACAGCCGCTCGAGCGCGGCCTGCACGGCGCGCTCCGTCTGCGTGTCGAGCGCCGAGGTCGCCTCGTCGAGGACGAGGATCGGCGGGTTCCGCAGGATCGTCCGCGCGATCGCGATGCGCTGCTTCTCGCCGCCCGAGAACCGGTAGCCGCGCTCGCCGACGACCGTCTCGTAGCCCTCGGGGAGCGACGCGATCAGGTCGTGGATCTGCCCGGCGCGCGCGGCCTCCTCGACCTCCTCGTCCGTCGCGTCGGGCCGCGCGAAGCGCAGGTTCTCCCGCACCGAGGCGTGGAACAGGTACGTCTCCTGCGAGACGACGCCGACGGCGTCGGTGAGTGAGTCGAACGTCAGGTCACGGACGTCGACGCCGTCGATCGTGACCGTGCCCCGCGTCGGGTCGTAGAGCCGCGCGACGAGGTAGGCGCAGGTCGTCTTGCCCGAGCCCGTCTCCCCCACGAGCGCCGTCTTCGTTCCCGCAGGCACGGCGAACGAGACGTCCTCGAGTGTCCACGCGTCTTTGCGCGTAGCCGAACCAGACGTCGTCGAACGCCACGTCGCCTCGGGGCCTCGCGATGGTGCTCGTCCCCTCGACGATGTCGACCGTCTCGTCGAGGTACTCGAAGATCCGGTCGAAGAGCGCGAGCGAGCTCTGCACCTCGAGCTGGACGCCGAGGAGGCTGCCGATCGGGAAGAACAGGCGTGTCTGCAGCGTCGTGAACGCGACGAGCGTGCCGATCGTGATCGCCGTCGTGCCGCGCTCGATCGTCCAGCCGGCGAACAGGTAGACGAGTGCCGGCATCACGGCGAAGGTCGTCTGGATCGCGGCCATCATCCAGCGGCCCGTCATGCGGCTCCGCACCTCGAGGCCGGCGAGGCGCTGCGACTCGGTCTCGAAGCGGAGGGCGAGGTCGGCGGAACGCCCCATCGTCTTGCCGAGCAGGATCCCCGAGACCGACAGCGACTCCTGCACGATCGAGGAGACGTCCGCGAGCGATGCCTGACGCTCCGCCGTCACCTTCCTGCGCTGGTCGCCCACGCGCTTCGTCAGCCAGACGAAGAGCGGCAGGAGCGCGAGCGCGAAGGCCGCAAGGCGCCAGTCGAGGAGGACCATGGCGATGACGGTGGCGACGACCGTGGTGACGTTCGACAGCACCGAGGTCGCCGTCGACGTGACCACGGTCTCGATGCCGCCGATGTCGTTCGCGATCCGGCTCTGCACCTCGCCCGTGCGCGTGCGGGTGAAGAACGCCAGCGACAGGCGCTGGAGATGGCGGTAGACCGACGTGCGCAGGTCGTGCATGACCGCCTGGCCGACGAGGTTCGTGAGCAACGTCTGCCAGACGCCGATCACGCCGGTGACGATCGGGATCGCGACCATCCCCGCGACGAGGGCAGTGAGGAGGCCGAGATCGACGCTCGCCTGCGAGGTCTGCGGATCGATCTGGATCGCGGTATCGAGCACCGCGCGAAGCAGGAACGGCGAGATGACGCCGAGCCCCGCGGAGATGACGATCAGCCCGCAGACGAGCGCCAGGCGGGCGCGGTACGGGCCGAACAGCCGGATGATCCGGCGGAGGTTCGCCTTGCGGACGGCGGGGTCTGCCGGGCGCTCCGGGGCCTCGCCGGTCGCGAAGGCGTCGAAGCGGCGACCTGGCACGAGATTGAGTGTGCCTGACGGGTCTCGCCGCCCTGCCGCGGCCCCGGCTACGAGGCGTGGAGCGCCGCGACCGCCTCTCGGAGACGGTCGGTCAGCTCACGCGTCGCGGGGATCGTCGGGCTCGTCCGCTCGACGACGATCGGCGAGCCGATCACGACCCTCACCCGTGCGCGTCGCGGGAGCCGTGTGCCCGGCCGGAGGACCGCGTCTGCCCCGATGATCGCGACCGGCAGGAGCGGCGCGCCCGTCGTGAGCGCGAGGCGCGCCGCACCGCGCTGCCACGGCCGGTTCGGAGGCCCGAGCACCGTCCCCTGCGGGAAGATCGCAACGGCCGCACCGCGCTCGAGTGCCTGCGCGACGGCCGCGACTGCGCCGACGTCGCCACGGCGCCGGTCGACCGGGATCCCGCCGAGCCCGTCGAGGACCCAGCCGGCGACCCCGTTCCGCCACAGCTCGCGCTTCGCGAGGAAGCGGAGCGGCCGCTCGAGCGCGGCGCCGAGGAAGAAGGGATCCGAGAGCGAGTCGTGGTTGGCGACGACGATGACCGGCCCCGCCGGAAGGTGCGCAGCGCCCTCGACCTCGAGCCGCCAGACGGCGCGGATCGGCGGTGCCACCACTGCACGGACAGGGCCGTAGAGGTTCACGCCGCCGGGCAGTCGCGGATCGCGCGCGCGGTCTCCTCGGCGCGTCGCGCGTAGCCCTCCGGCGTCGCGTGCACGAGGTCGCCGGCGAGCAGGTCACGGTTCTCGCCGACGAGAGTCGCCCACTCGACCAGGCGAATGTTCGGATGCTCAGAGCGCGCCTCCTCGAGCACCTGGTTGAAGCCGGTTCGGGGAGTCCCGTCACGGACGACGGTTGCCCAGACGAGGCACCGCCGCGGCCCGACGATGGCCACGGCCTGGTACACGAGCTTGCGAAACTCCGGCTCGGACCCATCGGAGTCGTTCGTGCCGAGGCTGACGACGACGACGGGAGCGAGCCCGCCCCCGAGCGACCGCAGCATGTCGATCCCCTCCTGCGTGGCCCGGCCGACACGGTCGTGCGCATCCATCCGCCAGCCCGGAAGCTCGTCGCCGAGGTACGGCTCGATCCCGACGTTGAGCGAGTCGCCGACCAGGGTCGCGGATCCCGTTGCATGCGCGGGCGAGTCGTCCGGCCGTTTCACCGCGTAGACCGCCACGGCGATCGCGACGGCAAGGACAATGGCGAGGGAGAGGCGCATGGGCAGGCGTCGTGCGGGCGGGCGAGAAACGGTAGACGTGGACACGGCCGTCGCGGTGGATCGGTTTCTCTCGAGCCCGGCCCTCTCCGAGGCGACGCGACGCGCGTACGCCGCCGACCTGCGGGACTTCACGTCCTGGTTGGGCTCGCAGGGTCTCGCTCTCGACGACCTGGATGTCCGCGTGCTGGCCGCGTACACCGCCGAGCTCGGTCGCGCGCGCCGCGGACTCGCCCCCACGACGATCGCGCGCCGGCTGTCGGCGGTGCGGTCGCTCGTGCGCCACGCTCTCGGCCCCGAGCGCGTCCCGGACGCGGCGCTCGCACCCCGCCGGCCGCGGCGGCTCCCGGAGACGCCGGCGCTAGAGGAGGTCGAGAGCGCGGTCGACCGCGCCGGTCGCGACGCCGACCCGCTCGCGCTCCGCAACGCAGCGTTGCTCGAGCTCGCCTACTCCTGCGGCCTCCGGTCGGCAGAGCTGGTGGCGCTCGACCTCGGCGACGTCGACCTCGACCGCGAGCGCGTCCACGTGCGCGGCAAGGGTGGCAAGGAGCGGCTCGTGCCGCTCGGGGAAGAGGCGGCGTGGCGGGTCGGCCTCTGGCTCCGCGACGGCCGGCCGGCGCTCGTGCGCGGCGCCTCCGATGCGCTCTTCCTCTCCGTGCGCGGCCGCAGGCTCGACACGAGCGTCCTGCGCCGGCTCCTCCCCCACCCGCATCGCCTGCGTCACGCGTACGCGACGCACCTGCTCGAAGGCGGCGTCGATCTCCGGACGATCCAGGAGCTCCTCGGCCACGCCTCGCTCTCGACGACGCAGATCTACAGTCACGTCGACGCACGGCGGCTGCGGCGGGTCTACGACCACGCGCACCCGCGCTCGTAGACTCCGCCGCGCAGGAGGGCGCCTCGCGCCGCCGAATCGGGTCCAGCCGCGATGAGCGACCGCCACGACCCCGATGTCGAGAGCTTCCTGCTCCTCCTCGCGGCCCGCCGCTCGCCGCGCACCGTCGACGCGTACCGGCGCGACCTCGCGTCGTTCGCGGCAACGATCGACCATCCGGTCGGCGCGGCGACCACCGAGGAGATCGAAACCTGGCTCGCGACGATGCGCGCCGACGGGCGGGCGCCCGCGACGATCGCCAGGCGGCTCGCCGCAGTGCGCGCGTACCTGCGCCACCTGACCCTCATGGGGACGCGCGCGGACAACCCCGCAGCGGCGATCGCCGGGCCGAGGCGGCCCCGAACCGTTCCCCGCACGCTCTCCCCCGCCGAGGCGGAGCGCCTGGTGGAGGCGGCGAGCGGCACGTCGCCGCGCGCGATGCGCGACCGCGCCCTCGTCGAGCTTCTCTACGGGGCCGGTCTTCGGGTCTCCGAGGCCGTCGGCCTGGTGAAGGCCTCGGTCGACCTCGAGGGACGCATCGTCCGCGTGTTCGGCAAGGGAGGCAAGGAGCGCCTCGTGCCGCTCGGCCGGCCGGCTGCCGAGGCGCTGCGCCGCTACCTGGCGATCGGCAGGCCGCACCTCGACCGGCGGCACCGCTCCGACCTGTTCCTGAACGCGCGGGGCGGCGCGCTCACACGCGCGGGCGCGTTCCTCATCCTCAGGCGGCTCGCCGACCGCGCCGGGCTGGAGCCCGGCCGGGTGCATCCCCATCTGCTCCGGCACTCGTTCGCGACGCATCTCCTCGAGGGCGGCGCCGACCTGCGCAGCGTCCAGGAGATGCTCGGCCACGCCGACGTCGGGACGACGGAGCGGTACACCCACGTCTCGGACGGTCACCGCCGCGACGCGTACTTCCGAGCACACCCGCACGCCCGACGCCGCGAAACGGCGCCCGACGCGGGCTGACTCAGCCGCTCGACGCCTCGTCCGCGAGCGCGACGAGCCGCCCCACGACGTCCTCGTCCGGCGCGACGAGCGTGACGTGCCCGACCTTGCGACCCGCGCGGGGCGCCTTTCCGTACAGATGGAGATGCGCGCCGGGCAGGGCGAGGAGCGCCTCGGCCGGCGGCGCCGACCCGATCAGGTTGACCATGACGCTCGGCGCCCGCGCTTCGGTGGGGCCGAGCGGGAGCCCGAGGATCGCTCTTAGATGGTTCTCGAACTGGCTTGTCTCCGCGCCGTCGATCGTCCAGTGAGCAGTGTTGTGGACGCGTGGGGCGAACTCGTTCGCGAGCAGCCTGCCGCCCACGTCGAAGAGCTCGACCGCGAGTACGCCGACGTAGTCGAGCGCGTCGATGAGCGCCGCGCAGATCGCCTCGGCCTCGGCCTGCGGCGCGTTCACGGCCGGCGCGCGCGTCACCCGCAGGATCCCGTCTCGGTGGACGTTCTCGGCGACGGGCCAGAAGCGCGTCTCCCCGTCCCGGCCGCGGACGCCGACGATCGAGAGCTCGCGGTCGAACGGGACCAGCGCCTCGGCCAGCTCGTCGTCGCCGACCGGCTCCGCGGCATCGACCCGCCGCTGCCCCTTGCCGTCGTAGCCGAGTCGCCGTGTCTTGACGAGCGCCGGCAGCCCCGTCTCCTCGAGCGTGCCGAAGCGCGCCGTGTCGATGCCGAGCGAACGAAACAGCTCCTTCTCGCGGAGGCGGTCCTGCCCCTCCTCGAGCGCCGCGGCTCCGGGAACCGCATCGACCCTGCGCGCGGCGTCCACGGGGACGTTCTCGAACTCGTAGGTGACGACGTCGGCGCCCTCGACGAGCCGGTCGAGCGCTCTCGGGGTCGCCGTACTCGCCGACGACGAGCTCGCCGACCTCGCGCGCGCAGGCGTCGGGCGAGGGGTCGAGGAATCGGAACGAGAGGCCGAGCGGCAGCCCCGCGAGCCCGAGCATGCGCCCGAGCTGGCCGCCGCCGATGCACGCGACGAGCGTCGTCACGCCGTCGGATCGGGGCTGTCGAGCACCGCCTGCGTCTGCGCGGCCCGGAACCGCCGGAGGCGCTCGGCGAGCGCCGCGTCCGAGCCGGCGAGGATGGCAGCCGCGAGCAGGGCGGCATTGACCGCGCCCGCACGGCCGATCGCGAACGTCGCGACGGGCACACCGGCCGGCATCTGCACGATCGACAGCAGCGAATCCATTCCCGACAGCGCCTTCGACTCGACCGGCACGCCGAGGACCGGGAGCGTCGTCTTCGCAGCGGCCATGCCGGGAAGATGCGCCGCGCCGCCGGCGCCGGCGATCAGCACCCGGAGGCCGCGCTCCTCCGCCGTGCCCGCGTACTCGAAGAGGAGATCCGGCGTGCGGTGGGCCGACACGACACGCTGCTCGAACGGGACCCCGAGCTCGTCGAGGGTCTCGGCTGCGTGGCGCATCGTCTCCCAATCCGAGCGGGAGCCCATGATGAGGCCCACGAGCGGCGTCGCCATCGACCCCTCCCCTACTTCGCCCGCGCCTTCTTGACGAGCGCCGCCGCGACCGAGCGTGCGGTCTCCCGCACCTCGCGGTCGGTCTCGTCGTCGGCCGCGATGCCCTCGAGCAGCTGGATGGTGCCGCGGTCGGGCGTGCCGTTGCGAAGGCAGGCCATCGCCAGGCGGCGGACGGCCGGGTTCGGATCGCGCATGGCGAGCTCGTTGAGCGCCGCCCGGTATGCGTTGACGTCCCCCGGATGGTCGGCCGAGAGCGCGGTGAGGGCGATCAGGGCCGACCCGCGCGCCGCGGCGCTCTCGTCCTCGAGACCGCGCCGGATGAGCTCGAGCTTCTGCCGGAAGCGGAACTGTCCGATCGCCCGAAACGCCTGGCCGCGAACGCGGTAGTCGGAGCTCCGCGCCGCCGCCTCGAGCTCGTCGTCCCACTGCGCGCGCAGGGTCGCGAGCTCCCTCTCGTTGCCGGGCTCTCGGGCGAGCGCGTCGGCGTGCGCCGCTGCCTCCGCGAGCTCCATCAGACCGCCGAGAACGACCGCGCCGCCGGCCCGACGTACCGCGCGGAAGGCCGCACGAGCCGGTTCAGGCGCTTCTGCTCGAGGATGTGCGCCGACCAGCCCGCGGTGCGCGAGCAGGCGAACATCGCCGGCGCGAGCTGCGGTGGGACGTCCGCGACGTCGAGGACGACCGCCGACCAGAACTCGACGTTCGTGGCGAGCACGCGGTCGGGCTTGCGCGCGTGGAGCTCGGCGAGCGCCACGCGCTCGAGCTCGTCCGCGACCTCGAAGCGCGGCGACCCGAGCTCCTGCGCGGTGCCCCGGAGGAGCCGCGCCCGCGGATCCTCGGCGCGGTAGACCCGATGCCCGAAACCCATCAGCCGGTCGCCGCGGTCGAGCAGGTCCTTGACGAACCCTTCCACGGAGGGCGCGGCCGCGGCGGCATCGAGCATCGGCAGCACGCGAGCGGGAGCCCCGCCGTGGAGCGGGCCCGAGAGCGCCCCGACCGCCGACGACAGCGCGGCCGCGCAATCGGCCCCGGTCGAGGCGACGATCCGCGCCGTGAACGTCGAGGCGTTGAGCCCGTGCTCCGCGGTGCAGATCCAGTACGTGTCGATCGCCTGGACGTCCTTCGGGTCCGCCACTCCGCGCCACTCGAGCAGGAACCGCTCGGCCGTCGTCTCGCCTTCCGCGACCACCGCGGGATCGACGCGATCGGTGTGCCCGTCGGCCAGCCGGGCGGACTGCGCGCAGACCGAGATCATCGTCGCCGAGATGCGGCGCAGGTCCTCCTTCGCCTCGTCGTCCGAGATGTCGATCAGCTTCTGGAGCCCCCACTCGCCGCCGAGACGGGCGGTGACGGTCTGGAGGTCGGACGGCGTCTGCCCGGTGAGGTCGCGCGCGGCGTAGTCGGGAGAGGGCGGCAGACCGGGCTCCGGCGACTCGTCGACGAGGAGGCCCCAGACCTGCTCGAACGGCACCGAGCCGACGAGCTCCTCGATGTCGACTCCGCGGTACCGGAGCGCGCCGCCGTCGCGATCGGGCTCGGCGATCTCGGTCTCGAAGGCGACGACGCCCTCGAGGCCAGGCTTGAAGTCGGCCATCGCGCTCCTTTCCGTCCGTGTCGGAGGTCGGTCGGACGGTACCTACCGGCCGGACGCGGGAGTGTCACTATCCTCCGCCCCGATGCCGTACACGGTGACACTCGTTCCCGGCGACGGGACCGGCCCCGAGCTGACCGAGGCGACCCGCCGCGTGCTCGAGGCGACGGGCGTCGAGTTCACGTGGGACGTGCAGCAGGCCGGGGTCGACGTGATGGAGACAGCGGGCACGCCACTGCCTCCCGAGACGCTCGAGTCGATCAAGCGGAACGGGGTCGCGCTCAAAGGCCCGATCACGACGCCGATCGGCACCGGCTTCCGCTCGGTCAACGTCGCGCTTCGGCACGAGCTCGGTCTCTACGCGTGCATCCGTCCGTGCAAGACCTACGCCGGCGTGCGCACGCGCTACGAGCACGTCGACGTGGTGATCGTCCGCGAGAACACGGAGGACCTCTACGCCGGCATCGAATTCGAGTCCGGCACGGACGATGCCCACGCCGTGATCGACTTCCTGAACGGTCGGCAGCCGAAGCAGATCAGCCGCACGTCCGGGATCTCGATCAAGCCGCTGAGCCCGGAGGGCTCGGAGCGCATCATCCGCTACGCCTTCGAGTACGCGCGCGCCAACGGGCGCAGGCGCGTCTCGTGCATCACGAAGGCGAACATCATGAAGCACACGGACGGCCTCTTCCTCGCCGTGTTCCGCGAGGTGGCGAAGGACTTCCCCGAGATCGAGGCCTGGGAGACGCTCGTCGACGCGCTCTGCATGGGCCTCGTCCAGCGCCCCGAGGAGTTCGACGTGCTCGTCCTGCCGAACCTCTACGGCGACATCATCTCCGACCTCACCGCCGGCCTCGTCGGCGGGCTCGGAGTCGCGCCCGGCGCGAACATCGGAGTCGGGGCCGCCGTCTTCGAGGCGACGCACGGATCGGCGCCGAAGTACACAGGGCAGAACAAGGTCAATCCGACGGCGATGATCCTCTCCGGGAAGCTCATGCTCGACCATCATCGGCGAGCGTGATGCGGCGAAACGGCTCGAGGACGCCGTCGCTGCCGTGATCGCCGAGGGAAAGAGCGTGACGTACGACCTGAAGCCGACGCGCGACGACCCCTCGGCCGTCGGGACGTCGGAGTACGCGGACGCGATCATCGCGCGGCTCGGCTGAACCGCCGGCCGCGCTGACAGAAGGAGACACGTGAACGGGAGGAAGAAGGTCACCGTCGTCGGGGCGGGGAACGTCGGCGCCACGTGCGCGCTCGAGGTGGCGCGGCGCGACTACGCAGACGTCGTGCTCGTCGACATCGTCCCGAACTTCGCCGCCGGCAAGGCGCTCGACATGAACCAGATGGCGTCGGTGACCGGCTACGAGCCGGCGATCGTCGGCTCGGAGCGCTACGCCGAGACGAAGGGCTCGGACGTCGTCGTGATCACCGCCGGCCGGCCGCGCTCGCCCGGGATGAGCCGCGATGACCTCGTCACGACGAACGAGGCGATCGTCGCAGCAGTGACGAAGGAGGTCGTGCGCCGCTCCCCGAAGAGCGTCGTGGTCGTCGTCTCGAACCCCCTGGACGCGATGTGCCACGTCGCGCACGCCGTCTCCGGGTTCCCGAAGGAGCGTGTCGTCGGCATGGCCGGGATCCTCGACACCGCGCGGTTCTCGGCGTTCATCGCCTGGGAGACCGGTTCGTCCGTAAAGGACGTCCAGGCGATGGTGCTCGGCGGCCACGGCGACCAGATGGTCCCGGTCGTGTCCGCGACGACGGTGGGCGGCGTGCCGCTCGAGCAGCTGACGACCAGGGGGAAGATCTCGAAGATGGTCGCGCGCACCCGGAAGGGCGGCGGCGAGCTCGTCGGGCTGCTCGGGACGTCAGCGTGGTACGCGCCCGGGGCCGCCGCAGCGCAGATGGTCGACTCGATCTGCCTCGACCAGAAGCGCGTGCTCCCGTGCACGGCACTCCTCGAGGGCGAGTACGGCGTCGACGGGCTCTACATGGGCGTGCCGGTCCGGCTCGGCGCGGGGGGCGTCGAGGAGATCGTCAAGCTCAAGCTGAGCGCGGCCGAGAAGAAGATGCTCCGCGAGTCGGCGGCCGCCGTGCGCGAGGTCGTCGGCGTGCTGACGACGACTGCGTAGCTCCGCGCACTTCACAGGCCCTGAACACCTGCCCGGGTAGCCTTCGCCGCCATGGAGCTCGGGCTCGCCGGCCGGACTGCGATCGTCTGCGGCGCATCGTCCGGCATGGGTCTCGCGATCGCCGAGACCCTCGCCGGCGAGGGCGCCAACGTCGCCATGTTCGCTCGCCGGAGGGAGGTTCTCGAGCGCGAGGCGGAGCGGATCGGAGCGCTCGCCGTCCAGGGCGACCTGACGATCCCGCAGCACCTGGAGCGCCTCGTACAGGCGACCGTCGGCGCCTTCGGCGGGGTGGACGTCCTCATCCTGAACGGCGGCGGCCCACCCGCAGGCACCGCCTCGTCCTTGACGGCCGAGGCCGTCGAGGAGGCCGTCGCGCTCCTCCTGACGCCGCACGTCACGCTCGTCGCGCGCTGCCTGCCCCACCTCCGCGAGAGCGGCCGTGGCCGGATCGTCGCGATCGAGTCCTCATCGGTGCGCGAGCCGCTTGCGAACCTCGCTCTCTCGAACGCCGTGCGGCCTGGCGTCGTCGGCTGGCTCAAGACTCTCGCGCGTGAGCTCGGCCCCGACGGCATCACCGTCAACACGATCGCGCCGGGGCGCATCGACACCGACCGGCTCCGCTCGGTCTACGGCGACAGCGGTCCGCCGTCGTCCGATCTCGAGAACGTTCCCGTACGCCGGCTCGGCACACCGGCCGAGATCGCCGCGGCTGCGGCCTTCCTCGCGTCCGACCGCGCCGGCTACGTCACTGGAGCGGTGATCCCGGTCGACGGCGGGCTCACCCGCGGCCTGCTGTGAAAGCATCGACCTCCCGCTGGCTCGCGCTGTCCGGTGCCGTGCTTCTCGCGGCCGTCCTGTTCCTCCTCGCGACGCTGCCGTCGAACGACTACCTGTTCGTCCCGAACGGTGCGCACGCGATCGCGGGGAAGGTCGCGGTGCAAGGAGAGGACGCACCGGAGGGGTCGGGCGGCATCTACTACGTCGACGTCACGGTGCGAAAGGTGCGGTGGATCGAGCGACTGCTGCCGTTCACCCGGCCGGACGGAGCGTCGCTCGTGCCGCCACAGGCGGTGACGGCGCCGGGCGAGTCCTTCTCCGAGCGCGTCGTCGAGGCGCGCGCCGAGATGCAGCGGTCCGAGCAGATCGCCGCCGCCGTCGCGCTCGAGGCGGCAGGCCTCGACGTCGAGACGACGCCCCGTGGCGTGCTCGTGGAGGCCGTGGCGGTGGACGTTCCCGCGGCGAAGGCGCTCTCGAGCGGCGACCTCATCGTCGCCGTCGACGGCCGCAAGGTGACGACGGTCGAGCAGCTGCTCCACGCCACGCAGGCAGCCCGACCGGGCGAGAAGCTGCGGCTCCGCCTGCGGCGAGACGACAAGGTCGTCGAGCGCACTGTCACGACCGTCGCCGCGCCGGACGACGCGAAGCGGGCGATCATCGGCATCCGCGTCTCGCAGGACGCCAAGATCGAGCTGCCGCGGAAGGTGAACATCGACCTCGGCAACGTCGGTGGTCCTTCGGCAGGCCTCCCTTTCGCGCTCCAGATCTACAAGGAGCTCGGACACGACGTCGCCCGCGGCCGCCGGGTGGCCGCAACGGGCGAGATCGAGCTGGACGGGAGCATCGAGCCGGTCGGCGGGATCAAGCAGAAGACCTACGGCGTGCGGTCGGCGGGAGCGGACGTGTTCCTCGTGCCGGCTGGGGAAAACGCCGCCACCGCACGGCGGTATGCAGGCGGGTTGCGCGTCATCCCTGTGGAGAGTTTTGAACAGGCGTTGCGCGTCCTGCGAACACTGCCTCAGAAATAGCCGATTTGCAGGTCTTTTGTCCGAGAGGACGACACCCGCAAAATGCGACCTTTTCGTCCACAAGGGGGTTGCGGGCAGGGCACGTCGCAGCCACAATCCCCGCTGTCCATCAGGGGTTCAGGGGCAGGCGAACAGAGGGGACATGAGCAAGCGCGTTGCCGCGACATGCGAGGACTGCTATTTCCGCCGCGAGGGGCTGTGTGCGCTCCCGGGGAACACGCCGTGCCCGACGTTTCGCGCGGCGACTGCGACCCTCGCGCCACCGCCGCAGCCGCGCCTCGTGCTCCGCGCGCCGCTTCCCCAGGTGGCGCGCGTCGCCGGCGCATAAGATCGCCGCATGAGCGACGTGCCCGGCGCCGCCGGCGGCGACAAGCGCGCCATCCCGTGGAAGCTCGTCCTCTGGGTCGCAATCGCGCTGTATGCACTCCTCTTCCTGCTGCTGAACGACGACAAGCAGTCGGTCGACTTCGTCTTCTTCACCATCAACACACGGCTCCCGTGGCTGATCCTGCTGAGCATGGCGCTCGGCGCCGCGCTCGCGATCATCGGCCCGCGCTGGTGGCGCAGCCGCAACCGGTAGCGCTAGGGGCCTGTCCGGAAAGTGGTCGCGGTGGATGGCACGCGGCACGTGCCGCGAGGCAAGGACGCAGGGAGCGCCAATATGTGGACATATTGGCGTGACCGAGGACGCCGCAACGCGGTGCGTGACGCCTGCAAGCCGCCCTGATCCACTTTCTGGACAGGCCCCTAGAGCAACCCGGCGAGGAGGCCGACGCCCTCGACGATGCGCTCGGGCGACTCGTACGAGAACGCGAGCCGTGCAGAGCTCTCTCCGCCCTCACCGGGGAAGAAGTCGGAGCCCCGGACGAACGTCACGCCTGCCTCCGTCGCGCGGCCGAGCAGCTCTCCGGCGTCGATGCCCTCGGCGAAGTCGACCCACAGGAAGTAGCCGCCCTCGGGGCGGCTCCAGGTGGCGCGCCCCGTGAGCTGCCCGTCGAGCGCGGTGAGCATCGCGTCGCGCTGGGCGCGAAGGATCCCGCGGACGCGCTGGAGGTTCGGCTCGAACGCGCCGCGCGAGAACAGCTCGTGCACGATCGCCTCGGGGAGCAGCGGCGGCGAGATGTAGGTCGAGACGGCACGATCGTCGAAGGCGGACCGGAGCCCCTCCGGGACGACGAACCAGCCGACCCGCAACCCGGGTGCGACGGTCTTCGAGAAGGAGGACGTGAACGTGACCCGCTCGCCGCCCTCGAGGGTGTGCAGACCGGCCGGCGCGACGCCCTCGTATCGCACCAGGCCGTACGGGTCGTCCTCGAGCACGTCCAGGTCGAACGACGCGGCGAGCTCGGCGATCCGCCGGCGCCGCTCCTCGCCGAGCGTGCGGCCGCTCGGGTTCTGGAAGGTCGGGATCGTGTAGAGAAACGAGATATCGCCGGGGCGCCGGAGCTCCGCCTCGAGCGCGTCGGGATCGAGCCCCTCCTCGTCCATCGGAATCGCCACCACTTCGACGCCGTGCCAGCGCAGCACCTTGAGCGGCCGGTCGTAGGTCGGCGCCTCGACCAGCACGCGGCCCGGCCGCCGCGCGAGCTGCGCGGCGGAGTAGAAGACGAAGCCCTGGAGCCCGCCGGTCGTCACGAAGACGCGGCCGGGATCGACACCGTGCCGCTCGGCGAGCAGCTCGCGCAGCGGGCCGTAACCGCCGCCCGTCCCGTACGAGAGGATCGTCGTCCCGTCGCGCTCCAGCGCCGTCCGCGCGCAGTCGGAGATGAGTGCGGGATCGAGGCACGAGGGTGCGGGAGCGCCGCGCGCGAACGAGATCGGGGCCATGCGCCGAGCCTACCGGCGCCGCACGCCGTCCCCCGCGCAGGCGGACATGTCGCGAACGGACATGGCCTCGTGCCTGGCACCACGACATGTCGCGAACGGACATGGCCTCGTGCCTGGCACCACAGCGCCGACCGGGGCGGCTGCTACGGTTCTCCACATGGTCGGCCAACGGGGTCGGCCAGTGAGATCCGCTTCGTTCGACTCCTTTCGGGCTCGAAGGTCGTAGGTCTCGAGCCGTTCCACCGAATCCAGGAGTCGTATGTCTCAGAACACGTTCGCCGCGCTCGGCGTGGGCGCGGACTTGGCCGCCGCGCTCGACGCGCGCGGCATCACCAGCCCCTTTCAGATCCAGTCCCGCGCGATCCCGCCTGCGCTTGCAGGCACCGACCTGCTCGCGAAGTCGCCGACGGGATCTGGCAAGACCCTCGCCTTCGCGATCCCGCTCGTCGAGCGGGCACCGCGGGACGACGCCCGCCCTGCCGCCCTCGTCCTCGTCCCGACACGCGAGCTGGCAGTCCAGGTCTCCGAGGCGATCGAGTCGCTCGCCGCCGTCCGTGGCCTTCGGGTGGCGACGGTGTACGGCGGAGTGGCGCTGCGCCCGCAGGCGAACCTCGCCCGCGACGCGCACGTGATCGTCGCCACGCCCGGCCGCCTGCAGGACCTTCTCGACCGGCGCCTCGTCACGCTCGACGCCGTCGAGATCCTCGTCCTCGACGAGGCCGACCGCATGCTCGACATGGGCTTCAAGCCGCAGGTGGACAGGATCGTGAAGCGGCTGCCGCGCGAGCGCCAGACGATGTTCTTCTCCGCGACGCTCGACGGCGAGGTCGGCGAGCTCGCCCGCTCGTACACGCAGTCTCCGGTACGCATCGAGGCGGAGCTCCCGAGCGAGCACGCATCCGGCGAGATCGAGCACCAGTTCGTCTCCGTCACCCAGGACACCAAGGTGTCGACGCTGGTGGAGCTGCTCGAGGCGGAGCGGGGCCTCGCGCTCGTCTTCGTGCGCACCAAGCGCGGCGCCGACCGGCTTGCGCGCAAGCTCGCGCAGCACGGTGTGAAAGCCGCGGCGATGCACGGCGACCTCACGCAGGGCCAGCGGCAGCGCGCGCTGGAGCGATTCGATTCCGGTGTCGTCACGACGCTGATCGCAACCGACGTGGCCGCCCGCGGCCTCGACCTCGACGACGTCACCCACGTCATCAACTTCGACCCGCCCGAGGACGGCAAGGCGTACACCCACCGTGTGGGCCGCACGGGTCGCGCGGGACGGTCGGGGACGGGCGTGACGCTCGTTCTCCCCGAGCAGCAGGCGGACATGAGCCGCGTGGCCCGGCTGAACGGCCAGCACGAGACGTTCGCGTCGACCGGGATGAAGACGGCGTCCCCGCGCCTCGTCTACACGTCCCGCAGGCGCGGCGGCTGGGGCTCGTCACGCGCCCGCGGCCGGCGCTAGGCGACTACTCGAAGAACGTGTCGTCGTGCGAGTACGGCGGGGCGCACATGCAGAGCAAGCGCGCCCCGTCGGCTCCCGCGACGACCTCGTGCCACGCTCCGGGCGGGATCAGCACCGCGTCGCCGGCGACGACCTCGCGCGACTCGCCGTCGACCTCGAGCACGCCGCCGCCGGCGGTGAGGAGGTAGATCTCCTCCGTCCGCGCGTGGTAGTGGCGCTGCGTCCCCTGACCCGCCTCCAGCGAGGCCTCAGCGAGGGACTGCGCGGCTGTGTGGTGCAGCTCGCGGATCGTCGAGCCGTCCTTCGTCACGAAGGCCTCGACCTCGGACAGCGAGCTGAGCTCCATGGAGCGGATGCTAGGCGTTCGGCTCGGTGCGCTCGACGATGCGTGCGAGGGCCTGCTCGATCCGCTCTAGCCGCGCGGCGACGTCCGCCTGCGCCTCGAGGTCCGAGGCATGCTGCTCGCGCTGGACGCGCGAGATGAGCACGGAGACGACGAGGGAGGTCGCGATCGGGATAGTGCTCACGCCGACGAGCATCAGGACGCCCGCCACGAACCGCCCGACAGTGGTCTCCGGCACGACGTCGCCGTAGCCGACCGTCGTGACGGTGACGATCGCCCACCACACCGCGGTACCGAAGCCGTTGATCCCGGAGTCGACGAGCAGCTCGAGGCACGCGGCGACGAACGCAAGGGTGAGCGCCACGGTCGCGACGAGGCGGACGGCACCGAACAGCGTCAGCCGCTCGACACGGCGCTGGAGGTAGTTCTCGGTCCGGCCCGGCATAGCGAGGAGATTCGTGCGGCCGGCGCGACTCCCTGCGTCAGAGGATGCGCACGGTCTCGTCGACGAGCCGCCATCCGGCGAGCGCCGTCACGATCGCGAGCGCGGGCGGCACGGCAACGCGCGCTACCCGCGCGGCCGGGCCGGCGAGCCGTCCCCGACGCAGGACGAGCGCTGCAGCCGCGAGCAGTGCGGCGAAGGCGAGCGCGAATGTCCCGGCGATCGCGCCGATGCAGAGCCCGATCGAGAGACGCCGGTCCGACCACGGCTCGACGAGCATCCAGCGCTCGACGAACAGCACGACGACCGCGGCCGCCGCTCCGGGAAGGAGCACGAAGAGCGCGATCGCGAGCGCCGCGGGCTCGAGAAGCGCGAAGTCGACCCCGTCGTCGTGGACGATGTTCGCGCCGCCGAGCGCGGCGGCGAAGACCGACCAGAGCGGCAGCCGTAGCTTCCGCGGGATAGCAGTGCGAAGCGCAGCGTAGAGCACGCCGTTGATCCCACCGAGCATCGCCATCGCGAGCACGAGCTGGGCCGTGTCGAACGAGACGACGCCGATCTCGAACCCGTCGTCCGAGATCATCCCGGTCACGGCGTCGGGCGATGTGAGCCGCAGGAGCAGCATTGCGAGCCGGCCGCCGATCCCACCGACGAGTGCCCCCGCGATCGCGCCCGAGGCCGCGCCGACGAGCACCCACCAGGCGACCGCGGCCGCATCCTGGCGGACCGTGGCGGAGCCGCCCGTTGCGCTCGGAGCGTCCACGGCCTTCGACGTCAGATGGTGAGCTCTGCGGCCAGCTGAGCGGTCTCGGTCGGCGTCGTGCCGACCCGTATCCCGCGCTCCTCGAGCGCCCTCTGCTTGGCCGACGCGGTTCCGGAAGAGCCGGAGATGATCGCCCCGGCATGCCCCATCGTCTTGCCGGGCGGCGCGGTGAAGCCGGCGATGTAGGCGACGACGGGCTTGGTCATCTCGGTCTCGATGAAGTCCGCCGCCTTCTCCTCCTCGTCGCCGCCGATCTCGCCGACCATCACGACGTACTTCGTCTCCTCGTCCGCCTCGAACTGGCGGAGGATGTCGATGAACGACGACCCGACCACCGGGTCGCCGCCGATCCCGACGATCGTGGAGTTGCCGAGGCTCATCTGAGTGAGCTCGTGGCCGATCTGGTACGTGAGCGTCCCCGACCGGGAGACGAGCCCGATGTCACCCGGCTGGAAGATCTCGGCCGGGATGATCCCGACATTGGCCTTGCCCGGCGAGAGCGCGCCCGGGCAGTTCGGCCCGAGCAGCCTGACGCCCCTGGAGCGGATGTACGCGTGGATCCGCAGCATCTCGTGCGCGGGAACGCCCTCGGTGATCGTGATCACCGTGTGGACGCCTGCGTCAACTGCCTCGTAGATGGCGTCGGCGGCGAACGGGGCCGGGACGAAGATCATCGAGGTGTTCGCGCCGTGAGTGGAGACGGCATCCGCGACGGTGTCCAGGACGGGCACGCCGTCGACGTCCTGACCGCCCTTGCCGGGTGTCACGCCCGCGACGAGCTTCGTGCCGTAGTCGCGGTTGCGCAGGCCGTGGAATCGCCCCTCGGAGCCGGTGAGACCCTGGACGACGAGTCGCGTGTCGTTGTCGACGAGGATCGCCATCAGGCTCCCTTCACCGCCTTGATCGCAAGCTTGTCGAGTGTCAGTTGGCCGTCGGCGACGCGGTCTCCAAGCAACGTCTCCACACGCACGGCCTCCTCGCCTTCGCACCCCGTCCGCTCGAGCCACGCCGCGAAGTCGAACGAATGCGAGAGCAGCTCCACCTCCACGACGGAGAGCCCCGTCTCGTCGAGGAAGCCGCGCCACTCGGCCTCTGTGTAGTTGCGGACGTGCGAGGGATCGCGCAATGCCTCCGCCTCCTCGATCGCCTCGCCCATGAACACGGTGTCCACGATCAGCACGCGGTCCGAGCTCACGCGCGCCATCTCGCGGACCGCAGCACCCGGGTCGGTGAAGTGGTGCGCCGCGGTGCGGCAGGCGACGACGTCGAACGCACCGTCGGCGAAGGGAAGCGACTCGGCCCTGCAGATCACGTCCGGCCGCATCCCCGGCGCCGGGTCGCATGTCACCACCTCGACACCCGCCGCACGGAGCCGGTGGGCCACGTGGCCGCCGCCGGTCGCCACGTCGAGCGCCGTGCCTGCGCCGGCCGCCCACGCGACGAGCAGGTCGAGATCGGCGCCCTCACGGTGCGCGTCCGAGTCGACGTAGCCCTGCGCGCGCTCGCTCCAGTCCAGCGAGGTCATGCCGCGAGCTCCACCGCGAGCTTCGCCGCCTCGAGCATCGTCGGCGACACCCGCAGGTTCGCAGGCGCAGCCTCGGCGAGGATCTTGCGCCCCTCCTCGGCGTTCGTGCCGTCGAGCCGCACGACGATCGGCAGCTCCAGCGACATGTCGCCGAGCGCCTGGAGGATCCCACGCGCCACCTCGTCGCAGCGCGTGATGCCGCCGAAGATGTTGAAGAAGATCGCCTTCACCTGCGGGTCCTGCGTGATCACCGAGAGCGCGTCGACGACTCCCTGCGCGTCGCCGCCACCGCCGAGGTCGCAGAAGTTCGCGGGCCGACCGCCGGCGAAGGTGACGACGTCGACCGTCGACATGGTGAGTCCCGCGCCGTTTCCGAGCACGCCGACCTCGCCGTCGAGCTTGACGTAGGTGACGTGTTTCTCGCGCGCCAGCGCCTCGAGGGGGTCGGCGGCCTCGCGGTCGCGCATCGCCGCGACCTCCGGATGCCGGAAGAGCGCGTTGTCGTCGACGGTGAACTTCGCGTCGAGAGCCTTTACGTCGCCGTCGGGCGTCACGATCAGCGGGTTGATCTCGCAGAGCATCGCGTCGAACGAGACGAACGCGTCGTGGAGCTTCCCGACGATGGCGGCGATCTGCTTCTGCTCCGAGGGGTCGGTGACGCCGCCGGCGTAGACGAGCCGGCGCGCCTGCCAGGGGTGGAAGCCCTCGAGCGGGTCGATGCGCAGCTGCACGAGGGCGTCGGGGCTCTCCTCGGCGACCTGCTCGATGTCCACGCCGCCCTGCGTTGTGAACATGTAGAGCGCCTTCTTCGCGCTGCGGTCGAACGTGAGCGACAGGTAGTACTCCTTCGCGATGTCGGAGGCCGACTCGATCCAGAGCTTGCGGACCACGTGCCCCCGGATGTCGAGCCCGAGGATCTCCTTCGCGCGCTCCTCCGCCTCGTGCGCGTTCGCTGCGAGCTTGATCCCGCCTGCTTTGCCGCGCCCGCCGGTGAGGACCTGGGCCTTGACGACGACGGGGCCACCGAGCACCTCTGCCGCCTGGCGCGCCTCGCCCGGTGTCGTCGCCAACCGGCCGTCGGAGACCGGGATCCCGGCGCGCCGAAAGAGCTCCTTGCCCTGATATTCGTAGAGATCCACGCCGCGCGGGAGGCTATCGAAGAACCTCGGCGCCACGGGACGGCATCCGGCCCGGGCGAGCGACCCGCGTATGCGAGCATGGCCGGGTGCAGCGCCCCGTCGCCGTCCTGGTCGCGCTCGGCGCCGTGCTCCTCGCCGCGGGCTGCGGCTCCGGCGGGACGCCGCCGGTCATTCCCGAGCCCGCCCCACCCCAGGCGGCCGAGCTCGCCTGGGTGGAGCGCTCGCCCGAGACCGGGTCTGGCCTCGTCTTCCGCGTCCGGCGCTTCGCCGTGACGAGGACCGGCTGGGAGTCGGACGTCGAGATCGAGAACCGGACGGACATCGCCTGGAGCCTCGGCGAGAACCCGGTCGCCGTCGAGCAGTCGTTCGGGATCATGCTGTTCGCGACGGGCGACATGGGCGAGCTGGAGCAGCGCAACCAGAACGCGGAGCTTCCGGGTCTCCGCGCGGCGCGGCGCTTCGTCCCCGAGCTGCCTGCACGCCTTGGGCCCGGCGAGAGCTGGCGCGGGACGATCTCAGCCCCGGGCTCGCTCGCCTCCGGCCGCTGGGTCCGGGTCGCGTTCGGCCCGCTCGTCGCGGCCGGCGATCCTCCGGACGACATGCCGAGCCAGTTCGTCTGGATCACGGACCACGCGTACCACCTACGGGCGCGGCCCTGACGTCAGGGGGCCATGAGCGAAAGCTCGGCGAAGGCTCGCCGGTAGAAGCCCCGGTCGCGCGTCAGCAGGCGGTCGGCGCGGCTCAGCGCATGCGCGGCGACCAGGAAGTCCGACACGATTCGCTCACGCGTCCCGCCGCGTCGGCGATACGCACGCCACGACTGCCCCGCGAGCGCCGCCGCCGCGTCGTCGAGCGGATCGAAGCGGAGCCCGATGCGCTGGAACGCCTCGGTCGCAGCCGTTGCCGACGGAAACCAGGCAGCCGTCTCCGCCCACACCACGTCGCAGGCGAGGATCGCGCCCTCCTGGCGCGCCTGCGCGAGCGCGGCGGCGGAGGCGCGGCCGTGCGTCGGATCGGCCGTCAGCACGTCGAGCAAGACGCTCGTGTCGAGGGCTGTGATCACCCGCCCTCGACGCCCCGCAGCTCGTCGACGAGCTCGTCGACGGGGCGGCCGACCTCGAGGATGCCGTACACGGACGCGATCGCGTCCGCTGAACTCGCCTTCGAAGCGACCAGCGTGCCCGACTCCTCCCGAAACTCCAGCACCGCTCCGGGAACGATCCCCAGCCGATCGCGCAAACGCTTCGGGATCGTGACTTGTCCCTTCTCGGAGACCACGGCTTTCATACTCATAGAGTATGAATTCCTACGGTTTTAGTCAACCTCGACGCGCCCACCGTGCGTCGCCTCTTCGGGAAGCGAAACGAGGTCGCCGAGGAGCCGCTCGAGCGCAGGCTTGATGCCGAGTGCGTCCGCGAACGTCCGGTACTCGGCCCGGAGCCGGTCGCGGTCCCGCGTGGGACGCGACGTGCGCGCGGCGCGGAGAAGGACGTTCTTCGGGGTGTGCTCGAGCGCGACGAACTCGACGACCTGGACCTCGTAGCCGGCCAGCTCGAGCAGCCGCGCGCGCGCAGCATCGGTCACCTCGGCCACGAACCGCTCGCGCAGCGTGCCGTGCCGCAGGAGCGGGCGGAGCGTGTCGTTCGAGAGCTGGCCGAGGAGCTCGTGCTGACAGCAGGGCACCGAGAGGATCACCTCGGCGCCGGCCCGAATCGCGCGATCGAGCGCGACATCGGTGGCGGTGTCGCACGCGTGCAGGGTGACCACGAGGTCGACATCGGCGAGGTCCGCCTCGGCGATGTCACCGAGCTCGAAGCGCAGGCCCTCGGCACCGAGGCGCCGGGCGAGCTCCTCGCACTCGGAGACGACGTTCGGCTTCAGGTCGAGCCCGAGCACGTCGACCTCGCGTCCGTGCACGCGCGTCAGCAGGTCGTGGAGCGCGAAGGTCAGGTAGGCCCGGCCCGAGCCGAAGTCGACGACCCGGAGGCGTCCTTCCGGGAGGCTCGGGACGATGTCCTCGACGAGCTCGACGAAACGGTTCACCTGGCGGAACTTCGCCCTCCGCGGAGCGCGGACGCGACCGTCCGGCGTCTGCACGCCGAGCGCGACGAGGTAGGGGACGGGCTCGCCCTCGGGCAGAAGGTGCCGCTTGGCGCGGTCGTGGCTCCCGGGCGCGACCGTGCGGGTCGGCGGCTTGCGGAGAACCCGGGGCTCGCCCCGCCCGGCGAGCACTTGCCAATCGGCTTCGGGGTCGTGGAGAAGCGCCTGGCGGTAGTCCTGCCCGATCGCCGTGGAGAGCAGGCTGCGTGAGCGCGGTCGAGTCCAGGTTCTCGTCGGTCGTCCTTGTGGCGTAGTGGCGCCGCACCCGCCAGCGAGGCCCTGCGCGCAGCTCGACCGGCTCGACGGTGATGCGCCGCGGCCCGTCCGGCCCGGGGGCGCGGGGACGACTCAGGGTGGCGCCGGTCAGCGTCCCGTCGCCCACGAGGCGGCCGACGAGCTCCGCGACGGTCATAGCCCGCCCGGCTCGGCGACGATACAGAGAAGCTGGCCGCTCGACACTCCTGCACCCGGCGTCACGGCGAGGCCGCTCACGACGCCTTCGCGCGGCGCGACGATCTCGTTCTCCATCTTCATCGCCTCGACGACGAGCAGGAGGTCGCCGTCGTGGACGGCGTCGCCATCCGTGACGGCCACCTTTAGAACGGTTCCCTGCATTGGGCTCACGACGGCCCCGTTCCCGGCCGCGCCGCCTGCATCCGCCTGACGCTCGCGCCGCCGCCGCGCCATGTCCGCCCACGGCGGCTCGGTGACGTGGAGCCGGACGTCGTACGCGCGTCCGTCGACCTCCACGCCGACGAGCCGCGAGACGGTCGGCACCGTGCCGTCCGACCGACCTGGCACGCTTGTTGTCTCATGAGAGAACTGAGCTTCCAGCTCCTCCGCGCGCTCCGCCAACTCGCGCGACTCGACGATGCCGTCGCAGGTCTCGCCCGCGCGAAAGCACGGATGCTCGAGGAGCGCTCGGTGAAAGCCGAGGAGCGTCGGGGTGCCCTCGATCCGGAACTCGGCGAGTGCGCGCAGCATGCGGCCGATCGCACGGTCGCGATCGACGTCGTGGACGATCAGCTTCGCGATCATCGGGTCGTAGAGCCTGCTGACCTCGTCCCCCGCCTCGATCCCCGAGTCCACGCGGACTCCCGGCCCCGCCGGCTCGCGATACGCGGTGATCCGCCCCGGCGCCGGGAGGAATCCCATCGCGACGTCCTCTGCGTTGATGCGGCATTCGATCGCATGCCCGCGCAGCACGACATCGTCCTGCGCGAGCGAGAGCGGCTCGCCCGCGGCAACGAGGATCTGCTCGCGCACGAGGTCGAGGCCCGTCACCGCCTCGGTGACCGTGTGCTCGACCTGGATGCGGGTGTTCATCTCCATGAAGAAGTACTCGCCCTCGGGCGTGAGCAGGCCCTCGATCGTGCCTGCCGAGCGGTAGCCCGCGGCGCGCGCCGCATCGACCGCGATCCGCCCGATCCTCTCCCGGAGCCGGTCGTCGACGGCGGGCGACGGCGTCTCCTCGACGAGCTTCTGGTGGCGGCGCTGGATCGTGCAGTCGCGCTCGCCGAGATGGATCACGTTCCCGTGCGCGTCGGCGAGCACCTGCACCTCGACGTGCCGGGGATCCTCGAGATACCGCTCCACGTAGACGGCGGGATCGGCGAAGTACGTCTCGCCCTGCCGGGTCGCCGACTCGAACGCGCGGTCGGCGTCGCCCGCCTCACCGACGATCTCCATCCCCTTGCCGCCGCCGCCGGCCGCGGCCTTGATGATGAGCGGGTAGCCGATCTCGGCGCCGAGCTCCACGACTTCCTTGGCCGACCGGACGGGATCCACGGCGCCGGGGATGATCGGCACGCCCGCGTCGCGCATCACCTGGCGTGCAGCCGTCTTCGTCCCCATCAGCTCGATCGCGTCGGGCGGCGGCCCGATCCACGTCAGCCCCGCCTCCTCGACCATCCGGGCGAAGGCGGCGTTCTCGGCCAGGAACCCGTACCCGGGATGGATCGCCTGGGCGCCGGCGCGGAGCGCGGTCTCGACGAGCACGTCGCCGCGCAGGTAGCTCTCGGCCGCCGGCCCGGGGCCGACGAGATACGCCTCGTCCGCGGCGCGAACGTGCGCGCGCCCCCGGTCGGCCTCCGAGTAGATCCCCACACAACCGATCCCGAGCTCGCGGAGCGTGCGGAACACGCGGATCGCGATCTCGCCGCGGTTCGCCACGAGCACCTTCGAGAACGGAGGCATGCGGCGCGTATTCTCCCCGAACCGTGACCCTGCCCGACCAGTTGACGCTCGCCCGGGCGCTCGCGGTTCCCGTCGTGATCGTCCTTTTCGCCTGGAACTTCGACGATCACCTGTACTGGGCGACCGCGGTCTTCGTCGTCGCGATGGCGACCGACCAGGTCGACGGGTGGCTTGCCCGGCGGCGAAACCAGACCTCTGCATTCGGCTCGCTGCTCGACCCGATCGCGGACAAGGTGCTCGTGCTGGCCGCGCTCGTGATGCTCGTAGCCGAGGGCGTCGCCCCCGCGTGGATGGTGGCGGCGATCGTCGCGCGCGAGATCGCCGTCTCGGGTCTTCGTCTTGCCGCGATCGAGCGCGGCGTCGTGATGGGCGCGCGCGACCTCGGCAAGCTCAAGACGTGGGCGCAGACCGTCGCCGCGACCCTCGCCGGGTTGCAGGCGGCAGGCGCCTGGGACGCCGACGTTGCGTGGTGGGCGCTGCTCGTCGCAACGCTGCTGACGTGGCTCTCGGGGCTCGACTACGCGCGCGTGGCGCCGAGCGTGCTGCGCGGCGAGCGAACGGCCTCGTAGGCCGACGGGCGCGGCACCTCCCACGGGGCGCGCTCGAGCGCGTCGACGAGACCTGCTCGGAACCAGGGCGATGTCTTCGACATCGTCTCGGCCGCGAGGTCGATCGCGCGGGCCACGGCCTCCCGCTCGGCCGCGGCTGCTTCGGGGACGAGCTCAACGACCACGCCGGGCACCCTATCCGTGTCAGAGCGGGAGCAGGCGCGCGGCCGTCGCCTTGAACGACGCGACGACGATCTCGCCCTCGCGCAGGCCGAGGCGCGTCGCAGACCCTGCAGTCACCTCGGCGGCCAGCGGCCCGACGCGTAGCCGAACGCGGTTTCCGAGCTCGACGAGCGAGACGATCGGCGCCCGCACGTGGTTCACCGCGGTGTCGGCCGGAGTCTCACGCGCGATCGAGACCTCCCAGGGGTAGATCCCGAGCGCGACCCGGCCCTCGCCGGGGTCGGTCGACCAGGCGGTGAGCCCCGCGTCGAGGCTCACTTCGGTGAGGCCGTCGCGCCCCGGCGCCGCTGTCCCGGGAAGCAGCGTCGCGCCGGTGAAGCTCGCGACGAAGGGGCTCGCGGGAGCGGCGACGAGGCCCGCGGGCGTGTCGACCTGGAGAATGCGACCCTCGACGATCACGCCGACCTCGTCAGCGAGCGCCGCCGCGTCCTCGAAGTCGTGCGTCACGAGAACGGTAGGGATGCCGAGCCCCGCAAGGACTTCCCGTAGCTCCGACCGCACCGCCGCGCGCGTGTGGGTGTCGAGGGCGGCCAGCGGCTCGTCGAGCAGAAGCACCGCCGGGTCACGCGCGAGGGCCCGCGCGAGCGCGACCCGCTGGCGCTCGCCACCCGAGAGCGCATCAACGCGAGCCCGCGCGAGGTGCGCGATCCGGAAGCGCTCGAGGAGCGCGCTCACGTCGGCGCCGTTCGTCGCGCCGAAGCGGACGTTCCCGGTCACGTCGAGATGCGGGAAGAGGGCGTACTCCTGGAACAGGTAGCCCACGCGCCGCCGCTCGGGCGGCAGATCGATGCGCCGCCTCGTGTCGAGCCACGTCTCGCCCGCGACGGCGATCCGGCCCGCGTCAGGCGCGAGCAGCCCGGAGATCGTCCGCAGCACGGTCGTCTTGCCTGCCCCCGACGGACCGACGAGCGCGAACGTCGCGCCGTCGCCGACGCTCAGCTCGACAGCGGCGACGAAGCTACGGAGGGTATGGGTGAGCTCGAGGTCGAGCGCCATCTGGTGACCAGCTTGACGGACAGCAGGGTGGCGGCGCTCGTGGCGACCAGCACGGCACTAATCGCGAGAGCGACGTCGAAGTCGAGGTCGAACTGCTCGTAAATCGCGAGCGAGAGCGTCTGCGTGACGCCCTGGAGCGACCCGGCGAACATGATCGTCGCCCCGAACTCCCCGAGCCCGCGCGCGAACGCGAGCGCGGCCCCGGCGCCGAGCCCGCCGGCGGCAAGCGGGAGCGCGACACGGAAGAAGACTCCTCCCGGGCCGGCACCGAGGGTGCGGGCGGCGGCGGGAAGGGTCGGGTCGAGCGCTTCGAACGCCGACACGGCCGTCCGCACGTAGAACGGGCTCGCGACGAAGGTGACGGCGAGCACGACCGCGACCTTGTTGAACGCGACGTCGATCCCGAGCGTGTCGAGCGTGCCGCCGAGCAGCCCCAGGCGGCCGAACGCCGCCAGCAGGCCGATTCCGGCGACCGCCGGGGGCAGCACGAGCGGCAACTCGATCAGGGTGACGACGAGGTCCCGAAATCGTGACTGCCGTGTCGCGGCCCAGTACGCCGTCGGGGTGCCGAGCACCAGGATCAGGGCCAACGCGATGAGGTTCGTCTCGAATGTGACCACGAGCGCGTCCTTCGCGACGTCACTCTGCAGCGCAGAGATGAGCTCGCCCGGAGGCACGCGCAGGAAGATCGCGACGATCGGCAGCAGCAGGAACCCGAGCGCGAGCGCCGTGGCAAGGACGAGGGTGCCGCGGAAGAGCCGGTTTACGACGACGCCTTCGGAAGCGGAAGGAACCCGGCGTGCTTGAGCGCCGTCTGGCCCTTCGCCGACAGGATCATCCTGACCCACGCCTGCGCGGCCGTCTTGTTCGGCGACTTCGTCACGACCGCGATCTCGTAGCGGACCCGCGGCTGCGCCCAGGCCGGAATCCGGATCACGCTGACCTGGTCGCTGACCGGACGGGCGTCGGTGACGTAGACGAAGCCGGCATCGGCCTGCCCGAGCGCAACCTTGCCCGTCACAGCCTTGACGTCTGACTCACGGCTGACGACCTTGCTCAGCACGCTCGAGAGACCCATCTTGCGGAGGACGCTCAGGGTGTAGCCGCCCGCCGGTACCGCCGGCGCGGCGACGACGAGCTTGACCGGCTTCGAGCGGAGGTCGTAGATCGACCTGATCCCCGCGGGGTTCGACTTCGGCACGATCAGCGCCAGTCGGTTCGCCGTGAACGTCACCGGCTTGTCGACGATGCCCGCCTTGAACAGGCGCTGGGTGTTGAGCGGTGCGGCGGACGCGAAGACGTCGACCGGCGCGCCGTTTCGGATCTGCGTCTCGAGCGCGTTCGATCCGGCGAAGCTGAAGTGCTGCGCTCCGTCGAGCGCCTTGAACACCTCCGTCAACGATGCGGCGGCGTAGATAGTGAGCGGCGGGGTGGCGCTCGGGCGCGCCGTGGCGCCCGAGGTGAGCCAGGCTGACGCGACGACGGCAACCAGGCCGGCGATTGCGAGCAAACGGCCCCTCATGTGCGACCTCCTCATCCCAGGTATGGCTCCAACGTGTCGCTCGCGCTCTCGAGGTCGAGCGCGACGGGGAACGGCTCGACGACGCCGCTCGCCCCGAGCGCGCTCAACGCTCCCAACTGCTGGCCGGCACTCGCGGCGAGGCTTGTGTAAACGATCCCGTAGCTCGGTTCCGAGACCGTGACGACCGCGGTCTGGTACGCGCCGAGCAGCGCGCGGAGCACCACCCGTGCGGTCGCGGCGGTCGCGTCCGGGGTGTGGAACGCCTTCGCCGGCCACTGGAAGTCGAAGTCCTCCGCCGCCGGCGCGTCCTGCCCGGCGCCGGTGAGGAGACCGGACAACGCGCCGGCGTGCTGGATCGCTGCCCTGCGCCCGGCCCGGAGTGCGGCCTGACCGGGACCGATGACAACCTTTGCTGCGAGCGCCTTCGCGTACAGATCTGCCAAAAGCAGTTCGCTGGACACGGCGAAGTTCGCGTAGGCGAGCTCCTCCTCCGTCGCGGCCGACGCGGGCCGGACGGGAAGGGCGGCGAGCGCCGCCGTGCCCGCGGCGACCGTGAGCAGGCGTCGACGGCTGAGAGGTCTTGTCATCGCTCCACCATCACGCTCGTCGACTTGACGACACCCGCGGCGCTCATCCCCGCGTGGAGCCCGAGCTCTTCGACCGACTCCCGCGTCACGATCGCCACGACGCGTGCCGGCTCGGTGACGTCGATCTCGACGCGCGCGAGGAGCCCGTCCGTCTCGACCGAGCGCACGACGCCGCGGAAGCGGTTGCGCGCCGTCAGCCCCTCCGAGCCCTCGTCGGCGCGGAGCCGCTCGACCTCTGCAGCCGCCACGACGCGCCGGTTCGCGGAATCCCGCTCGACGCGGATCTTCCCCTCGCGATCCCAGCGTCGGAGCGTGTCGAGACTGATCCCGAGCGCGCGCGAGGCCTGCGCGGCCGTAAGAGTCTTCCTAGGCATTGCCTAGTTACTATCAGACGCGGACGTCGGAGACCCCACCGGGGAACGACAGCCTCGTCCTCGCGTTGGTGCCCGAGCCGAATCATCGGTGTCAGACACCGATCGCTGTCAAGCCGGAGGCGTGCCGATTCTGTGCCAATTCGCGCACAGCCGCGAACGGAATGCCTGCGTCGATTCTCGACTCGTGCTCGACCAAGCGACTGTCCACCGCGCAGTCGACGCCGGCGATGGCGCCGACGAACAGGCGCCTGGGACGACTGTGGGGCGATTGATCCACAATCGACACGTTTTGCTCTTGACGCGAAACGGTGTCTGACACCGCTCCGCGATCTGCGGCGAGCCAAGACCGGTGTTCGCTCAGGAGGGATGCGCGGTCCAGGTCTTCGCACGATCGCCGAGGGCGGCCGCCGCGCCGGCGGCGTCGTGCGCGTCGACGAACAGGCCGTACGCCACCGGGCCGGCGCCAGTCGCATCGGCGCGCACCGCACCGAGGTCACGCATGGTTGCGGCGAGCGGCGAGGAGGCCAGGTCGTTCGGGGGCAGGCGCGCCAGGTCCTCGACTCGGGCGCACGCCTCGAGCGCGTCGAGCAGCGCCGCGCGCCGCTCGTCGAAGCCGGCCACGCCGCGACGTGCGTCGAACGCCGCGTAGACGTCCGCGGTCGAGGTCTTCACCGCGCCGCGGGGGAGTGCGAGGACAACCGAGTAGTCGCGCGGCAGCACCGTCGGCTCGAGCGTTGTCCCGTCGCCCGTCGCGAGCTGCGGCCCCGGATGGAGGAAGAACGGCACGTCTGAGCCCAGCGAGGCGGCGAGCTCCGCGAGGACGCCGTCGGAAAGCGACTCGTCCAGCAGGCCGTTTGCGAGTAGCAATGCGGCGGCGGCGTCGCTCGAGCCACCGCCCAGACCCGCCGCGACCGGGATCCGCTTCTCGATCCTGGCCTCGAAGAAGGCGTGTCCTCCAGCGGCGTGCGCGACTGCATCGAGCGCGGCGCGGACCAGCGAGTCCGCGGGGAAGCCCGTGACGCGTGTCTCCGTCGCGCGCCGCACTGCCACGGTGTCCTGGAGCGACAGGCGCTCGAGGAGCGTCACGACGTCGTGCTTGCCGTCGTGGCGCAGCGGGCCGACGACCAGCGCCAGGTTGAGCTTCGCGGGGGCAGTGGCCGTTCGCCAGTCGCTCACGCGGTAAGCGCCTCCGTGAGACGGACGAACTCGTCGGGTTGGAGCGCCTCGGCCCTGGCGTCGGGGCGTCGCCCGATCGTCTCGAGCGCGCCAACGGCATCTTCCCGCGTTGCGAGCCCCGCGAGCGCGACCGCGTTCGCGAGGGTCTTGCGTCGGTGGCCGAACGCGGCGGTGACCACGCGGCGCACCTGCTCGGCGTTTGCCGGTGGCGGGATGCGGTCGAACGCGACGAGGGCCGAATCGACGTTGGGCGGTGGGCGGAACACCGTCCGCGAGACGGGGTGGAGCCCCGTGCGTCGGGCGTGCAGACGTACGAGCACCGAGACGGCGCCGTACGCCTTCGTCCCCGGCTCCGCAAAGAACCTGTCCGCGACCTCGCGCTGCACCATCACGCACCAGGATGCAAGCGCGGGCACGCCGATCAGCGTCTCCGCAACGAGCGGCGTCGCGACGTTGTAGGGCAGGTTGGCGACGAGCTTGGACGGCGGAGGATCGAGGGCATCCAGGTCGACGGCCAGCGCGTCGCCGAAGACGAGATCGACGGTGGCGCGACCGCTCAATGCGTCGCGGAGCGGCGCTTCGAGCGCCCGATCGAGCTCGATTGCGTGCACGTGTCGCACCCGGTCGGCGAGGAACGTGGTGAGCACGCCGAGCCCGGGCCCGACCTCGAGCACCACATCGCCAGACGACAGATTCGCAAGTCGCTCGATCACGACGAGCAGGTTGCGGTCGACCAGGAAGTGCTGTCCCAGCGACTTCTTCGGGCTGACGGACATCACGCTCGACCGAGCCCGAATGCGCTGTCCGCGTTCTCATCGATGCGGTGCCCGAGCTCCACGGCGGTCTCCCCGCGCTCGGCCGCGAGGACGGCGAGCGTATGGATCACGTTGGCCGGCTCGTTGCGCCGCCCGCGGACGGGTTGCGGGGCCAGGTAGGGGCTGTCCGTCTCGGCGAGGATCCGATCGGCCGGGACACGGGCCGCCGCCTTCCGGAGCGCGTCGGCCTTCGGGTACGTCACGTTGCCGGCGAACGAGATGTAGTACCCCCGCTCGAGCGCAGGGTCGAGCAGATCGGGCTCCGAGAAGCAGTGGAGAATGACCGTTCCGGAGAACGGCGCCAGCGCTGCGGCGGTCTCGACATTCGCGGCGCGGCTGTGGATCACCACCGGCCGCCCGAGCGCCTCGGCAAGCTCGAGGTGCGCCTCGAACAGTCGACGCTGCTCCGGGAGCGTGTCGGCGCCGTAGTGCCCGTCGAGCCCGGTCTCGCCGACCGCGACGGCCGACGGATGGGCGAAAAGCTCGCGGAGCTCGCCGATCCGCTCGGCTTCGGCCGTCGCGGCCTGATGAGGATCGATGCCGACCGCCGCCGTCACGCCCTCGTGCGCGTCGGCGATCGCGAGCGCGGCATGACTCGACTCGATTCCGGTCCCGATCGTGACGACCCGTGTCACGCCCGCCGCGCGCGCGCGCACGAGCAACTCCTCCGCGTCCTCGTCGCACGCGTCGAGGTGCGCGTGGGTGTCGATCACGCGGCCGGAGCCGGCTCGTCGATGCGCGGGAAGAGCGGCTCTGCCGGCCCGAGGCCTTCGACGGGTTGGGTGCGGCCGTAGGAGACCTCCGACCAGTCGATCGTCGGCGGCTGCCCGAGTGCCTCGAGGATCCGCGCCGAGGTCTCCGGAACGTAGGACGCCAGGGCGACGGCCACTGCCCGCAGCCCGTCGACGAGGTCGTAGAGGACCCGGTCGAGCTCGTCCGCGCGCGCGTCGTCCTTCGCGAGCTGCCAGGGCGCGGTTGTCTCGACGTGTCGGTTGAGCCCCCGCACGACCTCCCAGATCCGCTCGAGCGCCCCCGTCAGGTCGAAGGCATCCAGCCGCGCTGCGACGTCCTCGCCGAGGGGTGCGAGGATCGCTTCGACCTCGGAGCCGAACGACGGCACCGCGCGAAGCTCGCCGTCGCGATACCGCGCGACCATCGCGGTAGTCCGCGAGAGCAGATTGCCGAGATCGTTCCCGAGCTCCCGTTCGTAGCGCTCGCGAACCCCCGCGACCGACGCCGCGCCATCCTGACCGAACGAGACCGACCGCGCGCACCAGAAGCGAACCGGGTCGGCGCCGTAGACGTCGACGAGGTCGAGCGGGTCGACGACGTTGCCGAGGGACTTCGAGATCTTGCGGTCGTCGAGCAGCAGATAGCCGTGGACGAAGAGCTGCCGTGGGACCTCGTAGCCCGCTGCGAGCAGCATCGCCGGCCAGTAGACGCAGTGGAAGCGCAGGATGTCCTTCGCGAGCAGGTGCCGGACGCCGGGCCAGTAGCGGGCGATGAGGTTCTCGCCGGGACGCGCGTAGGTGAGCGCGCTCAGGTAGTTGACGAGTGCGTCCGCCCAGACATACGCGACCTGGTCGGTGTCCCAGGGGATCGGGATGCCCCAGGACAGGCCCTCCCGGCTGATCGAGAAGTCCTGCAGGCCGCCCGCGACGAAGGACCGGGCCTCGTTCGCACGGAACCCCGGCAGCACCCAGTCGGCGCGCTCGTCGTAGAGGGCAAGCAGCTGCTCCTGGTAGGCGGAGAGCCGGAAGAACCAGTTCCGCTCCTCGATCCACTCGGGCTCGATGTCGTGCTCGGGGCACTTGCCGTCGACGAGCTCGTCCTCGGTCTTGAAGGCCTCGCAGCCGACGCAGTAGAGCCCTGCGTAGACGCCCTGGTAGATGTCTTCGCGGCCGTTCTCCTTGATCCGCGTCAGGAACTCCTGGACGAACTGCTTGTGCCCCTCGTCGCTCGTGCGGATGAAGAAGTCCGGCGCCACGCCGAGGCGGGCGGGGAGCGACCGCCACGCCTCCACGATCCGGTCGGCGTACTCCTGGGGCCGAAGCCCCTGCTCCTCGGCCACGCGCGCCACCTTCGACGCGTGCTCGTCGACGCCGGTGAGGAGGAACGTGTCACGGCCGCGCTGCCGTTGATGACGTGCGAACACGTCCGCCGCCACGGTCGTGTAGGCGTGCCCGATGTGCGGGGTGGAGTTGACGTAGTAGATCGGCGTGGTGACGTAGTACGGCTCCATTCCCACCGATTCTACGGGCGGCCCTTGCAGCGGCAGCCGCGGTGAGCAGGAGGAGCAGGGCCGCCGCTACGAGGACCCCCGGCCGCACTCCGTCCTCCATCGACGGAGGCACAGCCGCCGGACGCGCTGGCACAGAGGGCTGCGGAGCAGAGCTGTCCGGGGGTGCGGCTCCCGACACCGCGGGCGCGGCGATCGGCGCCTCCAGCGGTCTCCCGGACGACGCAGCTGCGAGCGGGACGCTCGGACGTTCGTGGACGGCCACGGCCACCGTGGGAACGGAACTCCGAGGCACGACTCGCGCGACGGGTGCCGCCGGAACGGCCGCACTCCCCCGCCGCGCGGCCGGGGCGGCAGCGTCCGCCAGCCTCGGCTGCACGCGCTTCGGCCTCGAGGTATCGGCCGCTCGCGGACGTTGGTTCACATGAGGCTCGGTCGTGCGCGTCGCCACGCGAGTGGCGTCCTGGCTCGTGGCGATTCGGAACGACGCAGGCCTACCGGCGTCTGCGCTCCCGCCCGTCAGCGTGAGCCCCGGTGAGACCGTGCCGACGGCCGGTGTCGCGTCCGCCGCTGCGGACGCGGCGGGGGCAGGCACCGCCGGCGCGGCGGCGGATGCCTGCGGCGCCGTCACGCTCGGCGAGGCAGGCACCGCAGGCGGGGGCGGGATAGCTGCCGCGGGAGCGGCCGGCTGCGGCGACGGCGCAGGCTTGGCGGGTGGTGCGACCGACGGCGCCGCGGGTGCCGGCGTCGCGGCCGCCGAGGAAGCAGCGACCGGCGCGGGCGACTGCACAGGCGGAGGCGCAGGTGCGGGAACCGACCGTGGTGGAAGCAGGCCGAGCGGGTCGACGTAGCCCTCTGCCTGGGCGGCCACGCGGACGCCCAGGTGGACGGACGGGACCGCATGCTCGGCGTCGCCGCTCCAGCCCATCGTTCCGATCGACGCCCCCTCGACCACCGCGTCGCCCTTTGCGACGCCGATCGAGCCGAGGTGGACGAGCGTGACCGCGTAGCCGTCTGCGGTCGCGATCGTGACTCCGCGTCCGTAGGTCGGAAGCGATCCGGCGAACGACACCGTGCCGGACGCCGGAGCTCGCACGGCGGAGCCCTCCGATCCCGCGACGTCGATGCCGCGATGCTGTCCGGCGGCGTACGCGTCGCCGCCGAGCGCGAACGGGCGGAGCACGTCGCCGTCCGAGGGCCACGACCACGCCACGGCCGAGCCGCTCAGGGCGAGTGCCGCAAGGCCCGTCGCCGCGAATACGAGAAGACGATGCACGAAGCACCCTCCTTCATTCTCTGCGCGGGCAACGCGGAGAACGAAGGGTAGCGCCGTCGTCGGACGGCGTCAATCGGTCGGGGCGAGCGAGCGGCGGTAGAGCTCGTTCCGAGAGAGGTCGAGGAGACCCGCGACGGTGTCCGCCGCCGCACGTCGGGCGGCTCCTGCGGCAACGAGCTGACGTACGGCCGCGACCGAGTCGTCGAGCCGGTCGTCCGGCGCCTCGCCGAGGCCGACGACGACCGTCACCTCCCCCCTGACCGGCCCGTCGAACCGCTCGGCCAGCTCGGCGGCGCTGCCGCGCGCGATCTCCTCGAAGCGCTTCGTCAGCTCCCGGCACACGGCCACGGGCCGGGCCGGGTCGATGCGGGCGAGGGCCGCGAGCGATGTGGCCAGGCGCTTGGGCGACTCGAACGCGACGGCCGCATACGGCCATCGACGCGAGTCCTCCCAGAGCGTCTCGAGCTCGGCGGCGCGCCGCGGGAGATAGCCGAGGAACCGGTACTGCCCGACCCCGAGGCCGCTCACGACGAGCGCCGTCTCGACCGCGCTCGGCCCGGGGAGCACGGTCACGTCGACCTCCGCCGCGAGCGCCGCCTCGACGAGGCGGCCGCCCGGGTCGTTGACGCCCGGCAACCCCGCGTCGGAGACGAGGGCAAGCGTCTCACCCGATTGCAGCCGCGGCAGCAGCTCGCGCGCCTGGCGCGCCTCGTTGTGACGGTGGACGCTGACGAGCGCGCGAGCACGGATCCCGTAGCGGTCGAGGAGCACCTGCGTGCGACGCGTGTCTTCGCAGAGCACGAGGTCGGCGTCCCGGAGCGCGTCCAGCACGCGGTGCGTCACGTCTGCGAGGTTCCCGATCGGCGTCGCACAGACCAGAAGAGGCATCTAACGGAGCCCGTCGAGCGCTTCGAAGCCGACGAGCCCGGCGCCGACGAGCCCCGCGTCGTCACCGAGGGCCGCCTGGACAATCCGCAGCTCGTTGTCGGCGGGGTGCAGCGCCTCGCGGCGGGCGGCCTCCTCGGCGGGGCCGGAGAGGAAGTCCCACGCCGCCGTGCCGAAACCACCTCCGACGACGACGACCTCCGGGCCGAAGATGTTCGCGAAGGAGCCGATCGCGGCGCCGAGGTAGTGCCCGATCTGCGAGAGCGCCGAACGAGCGGCCTTGTGGCCGTCCTGCGCTTCGCGCACGAGCCGATGGGCGTCGGCGCCCCCGCCCCACAGCTCGACCGCCGCGCGCTCCGCTGCCTCGCCGGACGCGACGGCCTCGAGATGCCCGTGCCCATGGCAGCTCCCCTGGCACGGCGGCCCGTCGGCCGCTACGACGACGTGGCCGAGCTCGGCCCAGCCGCGGTAGAGCCGACCGTCGACGATGACGCCCCCGCCGACGCCTGTCCCGAGGGCCAGGGCGACGAGGTCGTTCGCGCCCTGGCCGGCACCGACTCGCCACTCTGCGAGCGCGATCGCGTTGCCGTCGTTCTCGACCCCGACCGGGATCGAGAACCGTGCCTGCAGGTGCGCTGCCAGGTCGAGCGAGCGCAGCGGGAGATTGACCGCGCCGAAGCCGATCCCCGTGCGCCGGTCGAGATTCATCGGGACGCCGACACCGATCGCCGACGACCCCTCGGGAAGCAGGTCTGCCACGAGCCCGTCGAGCTCTTCGAGAAGCGCAGCCTGGCCGGCGGTGGACGTCGGACGCTCGATCGTGCGCCCGACGGAGCCGTCTCGTGCGACCACGCCGGCGAGCATCTTCGTCCCGCCGACGTCCACCCCGATGACCAGGTCAGGCGGCACGACGCGGCTACCATACCCGGCCAGATGCCCGCTCAGGACAAGCCGTACCGGGTCTATCGGGGCGGCAGGGCCAAGGGGCGGGTTCCGCTGACGAGGCACACGTCCGACCCGCGCAAGCCGGACTCGCCCGGCCCTGGGACCTCACCAAAATCGCCGCGGAAACCGCGCCGTCCGGGTCGCTGGATCGCGCTCGGTTTCGTGCTGCTGGTCGTCCTTCTTGTCGCGTGGGCCGTGGGGAGCTACCTGTCTGTCGCGAGCGGTGTCAGCGCTGCGAACGACCGGGTTCCGGCCGGCGTCGAGCGGCAGCTCACGAAGCGCGACGGCCTGCTCGTCTCGACACCGACGACGATCCTCGTCCTCGGGACTGACGGCGGCGACCGCGCCGGCCGGGAGAGCGCCAACCGGTCCGACTCGATCATGTTGCTGCGCACCGATCCGGGCAAACGGCGACTCGCATACCTCTCCATCCCGCGGGACCTTCAGGTCGAGATTCCCGAGTACGGGCTCGCGAAGATCAACGCGGCCAACCAGTTCGGTGGCCCCGCGCTCGCCCTGCGGGCGGTCAAGGACCTGACGGGACTCGACGTGAACCACGTCGTCTTCGTCGACTTCGACCGCTTCGAGGAGCTGATCGACGCGGTCGGGGGAATCGACATCAGCGTGCCGCGCGCAATCCGCTCGAACCGCTTCGACTGCCCGTACAAGACCGCCGCACGCTGCGCACAGTGGCAGGGGTGGCGCTTCGAGCGTGGAGTCCAGCACATGGACGGGCGCCGCGCGCTCGTCTACTCGCGCATCCGCCACAACTTGCTGAACCCCGCCGAGACCGACTTCGACCGCGCACGCCGCCAGCAGCAGGTTGTTGCCGCCACCCTCGACAAGGTGACGAGCGCCGGAACGGCGCTGCGCCTTCCTTTCGTCGGCGGCGATCTCGTGCGGCCGCTCGCGACCGATCTGACCGCCTGGGAGCTGATGCAGCTCGGCTGGGTCTACTTCCGTGCCGATACCGGCCGTGCGCTTCACTGCCGGCTCGGTGGCGACCCAGCCACGGTCGGTGGCGAGTCCGTGATCCTCGGGACGGAGGACAACGTCTCGACCGTGGCAATGTTCACGGATCGGTCCGCGCCGCTTCCGCCACCGCGCGGGCAGCCTTACGCTCCGGGATGCCTTGTCGGCGACTGACCTCTACGTGTCGGACTTCGACGAGTCCGACTTTTTCGACTCGGTCGTGGCGGCCGGCTTGTCCTTCGCGGGCGCGCTCTCGCTCGACGCCGAACCGGAATCGCCGTCCTTCGACGACGACTTGCGGGAGCCACGACCGTAGTCGGTCGCGTAGAAGCCCGAGCCCTTGAAGTGAACCGCCACGGGGAACAGCACCTTCTCGACCGGCCCGGCGCCGCACGTTTCGCAGACGGTCGCAGGCGGGTCACTCATCCGCTGGAAGACCTCGAACGTGTGCCCGTTCGGGCAACGGTATTCGTAGATCGGCATCGGACGGCCAATCTACCAGCGGAGGCGGCCGAAACCCCATGACGCAAGGGATCGAGGCACGCGTCGAGGCCGCACAGCCGGCCGCCGCACGGTCCTCCGCGGGCGCCTGGATCGTTGAGCGCTGGCTCTGGTTGGGGGTCGGCGGTGTGACGGCCGCAGCGGCGGCGTTCCTGTTCCACCAGCTCATGGCGTGGCCGCCGCACGAGGACGAGACGCTCGCGCTCTTTGTCGGCCGCGACTCGCTTCCGGGCGTCGTCGAGCACGTCACACGCGACCGCGGTGGCGCACCGTTGCACTTCCTCGTCGCGTGGGCCGTCGCACACCTTGGGTTCGGCCTCGGCGGCCTGCGTCTCGCCTCTGCCGCGTTCGCGCTCGGGAGCCTGCCGCTCGTCGCGCTGCTCGGCCGCCGCCTCGCAGGGCCGATCGTCGCGCTCGTCGCAACGGCGCTCTTCGCGTCCAGCTGGCTCTTCCTGTTCCACGGCGTCTACGGCCGCATGTACAGCCTCTTTCTCTTCTGCTCGCTCGCCTGCACGCTCGCCCTCCTGAAGGCGCTCGAGCGCGGTGGCCGCGGGCGCTGGGCGCTCTGGGTGCTGGCGGCTCTGCTCACGGTCGCAACCCACCCCTACGGCATCCTCCTGCTCGGCGGGCAGGCGGCGTTCGTCCTTCTCGCGCACCGTGAGCGGCTGCGGGACGCGACACTCGCCGGAAGCGCCGTCGTCGTGCTGGGGATCCCGTTCTGGCTCACGGACCTCGTCCTCGCGGATCGATTCGACGTCGGAGTCGGAGGCGGCGGCAAGAAGCTCGGCGGGCCTGAGGCGATCGCGCGGTACCTCTGGCGCTCCGCGGGAGACGCCAGCGCCGGCTGGTGGCCGGTGACGCTGGCGGCGGTGCTCGGAGCGGCGGCCGGGGTGGTGTTTCTCCGCCGCGAGGCGCGGGCCTTCGTCCTCTGCCTCTTCGGCGTCACCGTGGCCGCGTTCGTGCTCGCGCGGATGGGTGGCTCCGCGTCACCCGAGTCGCGTCATCTCATCTTCCTGGCTCCGCTGTTCGCGATCGCGCTGGCGACGGCGATCGTCCGCGTCGGCCGCCGAGCCCCGCTGCTGGCCATGGTCGTAGTGACCGCTCTCGTCGTGGTCGACGTCGCCTGGGCCTGGCACCGAACAGCGCCGCTCTTCGAATGGGAGCCCGACGCGCGACAGGCCGCACGCGCGGAGGCCGAGACCTGGCTCGCGGCCACGAGCCGGCCCGACGACGTGCTCTTCGGCTACGAGCCGCTCTACCTCGGCGCGTGGGAGCGGAACCGCTCGTTCCCGACGACCGTCGTCCCGCGTGCCGATCCGCAGCTTGCGTTGCGAACGATCGAGCGCGCGGGCCGGCTCGGGCGCGGAGTCTGGGTGCTCGACGCGAGCGAGCGGAACAACATCCGTCCGCGACTCGAGATCGACTACCGGCTGCCGACACCCGAGGCGACCTTCGAGGTACGGGTCTTCGGGCCGTTCCTCGTGATCCGCACGCGCCAGCCGGTGCTCACGCCGAAGACCTTCCTCTACGACGCCGCGCGAGCTCTGCTCGTCGGGCAGCAGCTGGGGATCGGCGACGCGGACATCAACCTGCAAACGGTCGTTCGCGCCGAGCGCGTGCGCCGGGGCTACGGGCCGTCCCTGCGCTCCGACTCGAGCAACTCGCGGTAGCACGGCGCGCTCTCGAACGCGCCGAGCCCTGCCTGCACGGGCCTACTTCGCCGCCTTCTGGCCCGGCGCAGCCCGGCCGCGACCGCGGACGCGCCGACCAGCCCGCCCAGGACGAACGACCGGGTGCGCGCGGTGCGCGTGCGCCGGCCGCGAAGCTGCTGCGACTCGCCGTCGTCGCCCATGAGACGATCGTAGGCGATGCAGGTCGTCTCTCTCGGTGACCTCGTGCTCGACGTCGTCGTGCGCGTCCGGTCGGAGGTCGCGCACGGCGCCGACACACCCGCACAGGTGGCGCTGTCCGCTGGCGGCCAGGGCGCGAACGTCGCCGCGTGGGTCGCGGCGCTCGGCGCGTCGTCGCGGTGGATCGGCAAGCGGGCAGACGATGCCGAAGGGCGCCTGGCATCCGAGGCGCTCGAGCGCGCCGGCGTCGAGCTGGCGGGGCCGGTCGAGACGGACGGCAACGGCGTCATCGTCTCGCTCGTCGAGCCGGGAGGGGAGCGCTCGATGTTCCCCGACCGTGGTGTCGCGACGCTCCTCGAGCCTGTCGAGTTGCGACCCGTATGGCTGGTCTGCGATCACCTGCACGTCTCGGGATACGCG
Organism: uncultured Actinomycetes bacterium; assembly: GCA_963746445.1. Classification (GTDB taxonomy): domain Bacteria; phylum Actinomycetota; class Thermoleophilia; order Gaiellales; family Gaiellaceae; genus Gaiella. Next base: position 273,948 of record CAVVAW010000009.1, on the reverse strand, counting down.
CTGCTTGCGGAGCCCGTCGTGCGTGCGGCCGTCCGGGCGATCGACGTCGCCCGCATGAGCGGCGCCCGCGTCAGCGTCGACCTGTCCTCCTGGAGCGCGATCCGCGATGCCGGGGCCGAGCGGTTCCGGGGACTCGTGGAATCGCTCGGGCCCGACGTGGTGTTCGCGAACGAAGAGGAGGACGAGATCTTCGGCGGGCCACTGCCCGGAGTGACCTGGATCCTGAAGCGCGGCGTCCACGGATGCTCCTTCGGCGGCGACGAGCGCGCGGCGCTTGCCGTACCGGAGGTCGTCGACACGACCGGCGCGGGCGACGCGCTCGCGGCGGGCTGGATCGTCGGCGGGCCGGATCTCGCGCTCGAGGCCGCGGCGCGATGCGTGCAGCGGACCGGCTCGATGCCGGAGCCTGCGACGGGCATCTGAGTCGTCGGCGTCGGGCGCAGAGACGGCACGGACCTGGCACGAAGTGGGCACACGTGCGCGGCTAGGCTGGATTCAGGGCACCTGGGGTGCCCCTGGGGGACGTTTCACGCACGTACGGCCCGCACGGACGGCCCGCACGGCGCGGACGCACGTAGGCCAGCGCCGAGCCGCGGGGCGCGAGCGGGCGTCGAGTCGATGCTGCTAGCGGTCGACGCGGACCTGCCGGGGGCGAGCGGGCGTCGAGTCGGTGCTGCTAGCGGTCGACCCGGACCTGCCGGCCCGCGAGCTGGTCCTGCACGAGCCGGACGTCCGCGTCGACCATGATGCGCGCGAGCTCGTCCCAGTGGGTTGTCGCCTGCCACTCGAGGGCCGCCCCGGCCTTGGCCGGGTCGCCGAGCAGGTAGTTCACCTCAGCCGGGCGGTAGTAGGCGGGGTCGACCTCGACGTGCTCCCTGTGATCGAGCCCGGCGACGCTGAACGACGCCTCGGCGAACTGCTCGACCGTCGCGCCGACCCCTGTCGCGAGCACGAAGTCATCGGGCTCCGATACCTGGAGCATGCGCCACATCCCCTCCACGTACTCCGGCGCGTAGCCCCAGTCGCGCGTGCTCTCGAGGTTGCCGAGGTAGAGCCGCTCCTGGATCCCCGCCTTGATCCGGGCGACGGCACGGGTGATCTTCCGCGTGACGAACGTCTCGCCGCGGCGCGGAGACTCGTGGTTGAAGAGGATGCCGTTCACCGCGAACATGTCGTAGGCCTCGCGGTAGTTCACCGTTGCCCAAAATGCATACAACTTGGCGACGCCGTACGGCGAGCGCGGATGGAACGCCGTCCGTTCGCTCTGAGGCGGCGGCGCCGAGCCGAAGAGCTCCGAGGTGGATGCCTGGTAGACGCGTGTGTCGAGCCGCGACGCGCGGACGGCCTCGAGCAGCCGCATCGCGCCGAGCCCGGACACGTCGCCCGTGTACTCCGGCGTCTCGAAGCTGACCTTGACGTGGCTCTGCGCGCCGAGGTTGTACACCTCGTCGGGCTGGACGTCACGCAGCAGGTTGACGAGCGCCGACGCGTCGGTGAGATCGCCGTAGTGGAGGAACAGGCGCCGGCTCTCGACGTGCGGGTCCTCGTAGATCTCGTCCAGGCGTTCCGTGTTGAAGCTCGACGAGCGACGGATGATCCCGTGCACCTCGTAGCCCTTCCCGAGCAGTAGTTCCGCGAGGTACGACCCGTCCTGGCCGGTGATTCCCGTGATCAGCGCGCTCTTCGTCGCCACGGCCGCAAGCCTACGGCAGGTCGACGCTACGCGATGCAATCTCGGCACACAGGCGTCACGCTCTCGTCACACCTCTGTCGATAGCGTGACACCAGGGACACCGGGGTGCCCCTGGGGGCAGTTGGGGGAACGTCGGCCCCGCCAGCCGCCGTAGCGAGCCGCCTCCCACCCACTGCGCGGGCGCCACGGAAAGACGCAGGTACGGTCGGCCGCGTGTCCGCCACGCCGTTCGACCGGATCCACCACCTCGTGACGGTGCCCGTGCTGGTCGGCGAGCGGACGGCGCGCTTCGTCCTCGACACGGGCATCGGCCTGACGCTCCTCTCCGAGCGCCTCTGCGCCGCGATCGGCTGCCGCAGCGGCGGCTCGACGTTCACGGGGCGCCGGATGTCGGGTCAGGAGGTCACGGTGCCGCTCGCGACCGCGCCGCCGCTCGCGTTCGGCGGTGCGACCCGGCGAGACCACGTCGTCGGGATCATGGCGCTCGACGGCTTTCCTCCGGAGCTCGGCGCCGTGGACGGCTTCCTGTCCCTGGCGTTCTTCGAAGCCGTGCCGTTCACGGTGGACTACGCCGGTGGCGTGGTGATCGTCGAGTCGTCGACATCGGTGGAGCAGCGAGCGCGCGACGGGGCGGCGGTCCCTGTCCGACCGGAGCGCGACGGCCCGGCGATCGACGCCTTCATGCGACTCGACCTCCCCGGCGGCAAGACCGTCGAGGTCGAGATCGACATGGGGAGCGACTCGTTGATCCTCGACGAGAGCCTCGCCGACGCGGTCGGCGTCGACCTCCAGCGTGACGGGGTGCGACGGGTGCAAGGCCAGGACGAGACGGGGCACGCGTACACGAGGTCGTTCACGCGGCTCGAAGGCTCGGTCCGGGCGACCGGGGCGCCCGCCGTCGCGCAGCCCGATCCGGAGGTGATGTTCCAGCGGATCATCTACGACGGGCTCGTCGGGGACGCATTCCTCCGGCGCTTCACCGTCACGTACGACCTTCCGCACGAGCGCGTCATCTTCGGGCCTGGCGACCCGAGCCTCTAGGCTGCCGCACGTGGACCACCTGATCCGCGTCTCCGAGGAGGTACAGGCCGCGCTCGCAGAGGAGCGCGGCGTCGTCGCGCTCGAGACGACACTCGTGGCGCACGGGTTCCCCGCGCCGGCCGGCATCGAGGTCGGCATGGCGAGCGACGCGGCCGTCCGCGCGGCGGGCGCGGTTCCCGCCACGATCGGAGTGCTCGACGGGAAGATCGTCGTCGGGCTGACGGCGAGCGAGCTCGAAGGCTTCACGCCAGACGCGCGCAAGCTCGGCCCGCGCGACCTGGCCGTCTGCGCCGTCCAGGGTGCCGTCGGGGCGACGACCGTCGGCGGCACGCTCGTCGCCGCCGCCGCGGTCGGGATCCGCTTCATGGGCACGGGCGGCCTCGGCGGCGTGCACCGCGGCTTCCCGACACCGCCCGACGTCTCCGCCGACCTCGGTGCGTGCGCGCGGATCCCCGCGGTGATCGCGTCGTCCGGCGTCAAGTCCCTGCTCGACGTCCCAGCGACGATGGAGCTCCTCGAGACGCTCGGCGTACCCGTTCTCGGCTATCGCGTCGACACGCTGCCGCTCTTCTACGCCGCGGACGGAGGCCCGCCGGTCTCGGCCAGGGTCGAGAATGCAGCCGAGGCTGCCCGGGTCGCCGACGCACACTGGCGCCTCGGCGGCAATGCGATCCTCGTGGGTCGGCCGCCGGACGAGAGTCTCGACGTCACCGACCTGATCGAGGAGATCGTCGCCGAAGCCGCGGAGCGGGGTATCGTCGGCCAGGCCGTGACGCCCTACGTCCTCTCCGGCCTCCACGAGCGCTCCGAGGGCGCGACCCGCCGCGTCAACCGCGACCTGATCGTTGCGAACGCCGGTCTCGCCGCCGAGATCGCCGTCGCCTTCGCCGCGCTCTGATGGCGCTGTACGACCTCGTCCGAGACCTTCCGCTCGTCGTCGAGCGCTACGAGCTCGAAGGCCACGAGTACCCCGCGCGCGCAGATTTCCTGCGCAAGACGACCGTGATCCGGCTCTCGGGCGCGGGCGAGGAGGGCCTCGGTGAGGACGTCACCTACGACGGCGCCCTCCAGGCAGCCCAGCAGGAACGAGGGCCGGTGCTACCGCTTGTGGGGGAGTGGACGATCGAGAGCTTCTCGACGCACCTGGGGACCGTCGAGCTGTTCCCCGAGGCACCTGAGCGCCACGACTTCGAGGACTACCGCCGCTGGGCGTTCGAGAGCGCTGCGCTCGATCTCGCACTCCGTCAGGCGGAGCGCTCGCTCGGCGACGTCGTCGGACGCACGCCCCGGCCGGTGACGTTCGTCGCGTCAGGGGGCCTCGGCGACCCGCCCTCCACGGGGCGGCTCCGTTCGTTCCTGGCGGCCCACCCCACGCTGCGCTTCAAGCTCGACGCCCGCCCGGACTGGACGGACGCGATCTTCGAGGAGCTGCGGGAGCTCGGCTGCGTCGATTCGATCGATCTCAAGGGGCAGTACTCGGGAACCGTGGTCGACAACCCGCCCGACCCGGCCCTGTACCGCCGCGTGCTCGATGCCTTCCCCGATGCCTGGATCGAGGACCCCGCGCTCACCGACGAGACGTTGCCCATCCTCGAGCCGCACGCCGACCGGGTCACATGGGATGCCCCCATCCACGCCGTCGCGGACATCGAGGCGCTCCGCTGGCCGCCTCGCACCGTCAACGTCAAGCCCTCGCGGTTCGGGTCGATCGAGCGCCTCTTCGCCGCCTACGACTACTGCGAGGCGCATGGGATCGGCGCCTACGGCGGCGGTCAATGGGAGCTGTCGATCGGGCGCGGGCACATCCAGCTGCTCGCGGCGCTCTTCCATCCCGACACGCCGAACGACGTCGCCCCGGGTGGCTACAACGCCCCGCAGCCCTCACCCGACCTGCCCGCAAGCCCGATGCCGATCACGGCGCGCGCGACGGGCTTTCTCGCCGTCTAGCCCTCGAGCGCGCCCAGGAAGTCGTCCACCTGGAGCAGCGGGAGTGTCTGGAACTTCACGCTCCCACGCGCGCCGAGCTCGAGGGAGAGCCGGGCCATCGTCAGCTCGTCCGGCGCCTCGACGACGTTCACGAAGTCGTACGCGCCGAGCGACGCCCACTGGTGGAGCACCTTCGCGCCGAGCGCCTCGACGTCACGGTTCACCTCGCGCAGCCGGGCAGGGTTCGCGTTCAGCGTCTGCCGGCCCTTCTCCGTCAGGGACGTGAGCATCAGATACAGCGCCACCGGTTGCCTCCTCTCGGGGTCGGGCTCAGAGCCTACTCCGGTCGTCCGAGCGCGGCCTGTCGCAGCCTACGACGATCCTCGCGGGTCAGCCCCACGCGCGCCACGAGGTCGACATAGACGATTGCCGCGCCGAGGAAGAGGAGCGGCGAGAGCACCAGATCCGCGAGGAAGATCGCTGTCCGCACCGTCGCGTCCGCCTGGCTGCGGAGCAGGAACCCGAGGGCGCTTCGCGTCAGGCCGAACAGGATCGCGAGCGCGGCGAACGAGCCTGCCGCATGGACGTAGTCGGCGCGCCCGAGCTGGAACGTCCGCCGGAGCGCCCCCAGTACGCCGAGTCGCTCGGCCATCACCGCGGGCACGGCGTGGCCGGCGAGGCCGAGCCAGAGGATCGCCACGATCACGAACCAGCCGAAGAAGAAGGCGGCGGGCAGGAAGGTGACCACGCCCACGACGACCGCGACCAGCCATGTCCGAAGCGGCGGTACCTGATCCTGGCGAACGGCGCAGGCCCCCGCGTACGCGACGCTGAACGCCGGCGACGCGGCCGCGAGCAGAAGAATCCGCGCCACGATCGATCCGGTGGACAGCACCTGGTCGGCGACCGCGACGGGGAGCCCGAGCGCGAGCGCCCACGCGAAGTTCGCGCGGTAGAGCGCGATCGCCTCGGCAACCACCTGGCCGACCGTCCGCGCCTCGGGCGGCAGCGGAGGCGGGAGCGGCTCGTCCTTCTTCGGATACCTCGGTCGCGCCACGGCCGAAAGGTAGACGGGCCGGGAGATCGTTGACCGGTCTACAGGCGCACGGCCGACGAGACCCTCGAGGTCTCCGTCACGGTTCGCGTGCCGGTGTCGCGCGCCGCGACGCGGACGCCGCGGCGATCTCCTCGAGCTGGTCGACGAGCGCCGGCACCGGAGCCGTCGCGTCGAGCACGTGGGTCGCCGTTCGACGGAGAAGCGGCTCGACGGTGGCAACGTGGTCGACGACGAGCGCGCGCTCCTCGTCGCTCTTGCCGTAGGGGTTCGTGTCGCGGCGATCGATCCTGGCGAGCAGCGTCTCGAGCGGAGCGGTGAGCAGAACGACCGCGTCGAGCTGCGGGTAGAAGCGGCCCTGGTTCGACTTGCAGCCCGCGAGGAACAGCGTCTGCGCATCGTCCTCGGCCAGCAGCCGCGCGATCGCGTCCTCGCGCCAGACCCAGTCGCGCGAGCCGTCGGAAAGCGTCACCCAACGGCTCCACGCGTCGCTGTCGGTGTCGACTGCCCGATGCCCCCGCTCACAGAGCGCCGCGATCACCGTCGACTTCCCCGCTCCGGACATGCCTGTGACGAGGACGCGGGTCATCGAGACGCGGCGACGTCGACCATCGCTCGCACGGCCTTCGGCAGCACCTCCTCGAGCGCGTCGAGTGCGGCGTCGACCTGCCACCGCGACCGGTCTTCCTCACCGATCTCGTTGGAGACCACCCGCACCTCGACCGCGGGAACGCCAGCCCGCTCCGCCGCCCGCAGCACGCCGAAACCCTCCATCGCCTCGACCAGCGGGCCACGTGACACCGTATTACTCGCGGCGCCCACCGCCGCCGACGTGTGGATCGGCGCGACGGCCGCATCGGGGAGCGCGGCGCGGACGCGCTCGACGAGACCGACGTCCGGGGTCGTGCGGTCGACGACGGGCCATTCGGCCGATAGGTCGCAGTAGACCGACTCCGTGCCGACGACGACCGACCCGACGGGGAGATCGCGTGCGCCGGCGAGCCCGACGTGCAGCACGACGTCGAATCGATGCAGCGCGAGCGCGCGCGCCGTCGCGACGGCCGCCTCGACAGGGCCGACGCCGCAGACGAGGCCGTCGTGGCCGCAGAGCTCGCGTTGGGTCGCCGCGACGAGCAGGAGCATCGCGACACCGTACGTCACCGAACCGGGACGATCGCTGTCAGGATTCCCGCACACTGCGACGGCGACCGAGGGAGTCCGATGCGGAAGATCCAGAGCCAGGGCGTCCACCACATCACGATCGTCGGCGCCGGCCGGCAGACGGCGATCGACTTCTGGGAGGGCCTCCTCGGCATGCCGTTCGTGTTCGAGCAGCCGAATCTCGACAACGAGGCCGAGAGTCACCTGTACTTCGACCCGGGTGATGGACGGCTCATCACCGTCTTCACGAACGAGGAGCGGTCGGCCGACCCCGGGCGGCTCTCGCGCGACCCCGGCACGGTGCACCACCTCGCCTTCTCGCTCTCGCAGGCGACCTTCCGGCAGGTCGTCGAGCGGCTCGACGAGCGCGGCGTACGCCACTCCGGCGTCAAGGATCGCGGCTTCATGGACTCGATCTACTTCGACGACCCGCTCGGGCTGCTGATCGAGCTCGCGTCGTACCGCTTCGAGCCGCCGCACGGCCACACGCACGCCGACGTCCTGCTCGAGGCGCACAAGCTGCGGGTCGAGCGCGGCGACTACAACATCGCGGAGGAGCATCTGACCGACGCAATCGAGCGGCTGGTCGCCCGCTCGCAGGATTCGCTCTCGGACGACCGGTCGCCGAGGGACCCGTACGGATCGTGATCCGCGTCTGCATCGCCGGTATCACCGGCTGGACGGGCGCCCCGGTTGCGGCCGCCGTCCGGGCGGCCGACGACGTCGAGCTCGTCGCAGGCGTCGCGCGGACGGATCCGGCTCACTTCTCCTCGGTCGCGGAAGCGCTCGACGCCGTCGACGCCGACGTCCTCGTCGACTTCACGCATGCCTCGGCAGTCGGCCCGAACGTGCGGGCGGCTCTCGAGCGAGGCGTCGGCGTCGTCGTCGGCTCGAGCGGCCTCGACGCCGACGACTACGACGCGATCGACGCTCTTGCGCGAGAGCGAGGCGTCGGCGTCCTGGCGGCTGGGAACTTCTCGCTCTCCGCCGCGCTCGTCCTGCGGTTCGCGACCGAGGCCGCCCGGCACTTCGAAACGTGGGAGGTGATCGACTACGCGAGCGCCGGCAAGCAGGATGCCCCGAGCGGTACCGCGCAGGAGCTCGCAGAGCGCCTCGCGACGGTGCGACAACCCGTCCTGCGCGTTCCCGTCGAGGACGTGGTCGGCGCGCGGGAGGCGCGCGGCGCGAGCGTTGCGGGCACGCAGGTGCACTCGCTTCGACTGCCGGGCTTCGTCGTCTCCACCGAGGTCGTGTTCGCGAGCGGCGGCGAGCGTCTCACACTCCGCCACGATGCAGGCCCGACGCCGGATCCGTACGTCGCGGGGACGTTGCTCGCGATCCGCGCCGTGCCCGGGCTCGTCGGCCTGACCCGCGGCCTCGACCGGATCCTCGGCGACGACGCCGCGGCCTGACGCACCGGGCCGGACGCGCGGCCCGGTATACAGGACCGATGCACGTGACCGTCACGACGACGCTCGGACCGCCGGATCAGCCGCTCGAGGTCGCACGGATAGCTGGGGAGGAGATGCTCCCCTGGCTGCGCGAGATCGACGGGTTCAACGGCCTGCTGATGCTCTCGGACGAGAGCCACGGACGGACGCTCGTCGTCACGTTCTGGGAAAGCCGCGAGCTCGCCGACGCGCATCTCGCGGCCCGCGCGGAGTTCCGCGACCGGATCACGTCCACCGTCGACGTCCGGGTCGAGGACGTGTCGGACTACGAGCTGATGTTCGCCGACCTCGGCTCGTGGGTCGCGCGGTAGACGCCGCTAGTCCCGGACGGCGGTGATCCATACGGGCGCGGCAATCGACAGGCCGAGCCCGTCGAGTGCGCTCGCCGGATTCCCTCGGACGATGGTGAGCCAGCCGCGTGGGTCGACCAGCACTCCGTACTCGCCCGCCGCGAAGTCCGCGTAGGTACTGCCCCGTTTCGCGGCCGCCGAGCCCGAGACGGCCTCGATCGAGAGCATCGCCTCCGTGTCGAGCTCGGCAGCGTCGAGGTCGGCCGGCCGGACGTTCAGGTGGACGTTGCCGAAGCGGTTGAAGTCGATGACCTCGCAGGTGATCTTCCCGGGCTCGATCTCGGGCTCGGCCATCACGACGACGGCGAGCGTCGTCGCGTCGAGAGACGTCCCGAGCTGCTCGATCGGCATGCCGGAGGCCAGCGAGGCAGCCGCGGGGCACAGCGTGTCCGGCGCACGGAAGGACTCGGCGTGCGGTCGCCGGACGACGTCGGCCGAGGTGAGCTCGACCGCGGAGCGGATCCCGCCGGCCGCGTCCCAGGCGAGCGAGAGCAGGCCGTTATCCGGCCCGACCAGATGCCGGCCACTCTCCGTCTCGATCGCGATCTCACGGTCCTTGCCGACGTTCGGGTCGACGACCGCGAGCACGACGGAGCTCTCGTGGACGTACGGCATCGCGTCAGCGAGGAGGATCGCGCCCGAGGTCACCTCGAGCGGCCGCACGAGATGCGAGAGATCGACGATCGGGCACTGCGGCGCGATCCCGCTCATCACCGCGTGGCACAGGCCGACCCACTCGTTCCCGAGGCCGAAGTCGCTCAGGAAGACGATCGGGCGCGCCGTGGGCATGCGCGCAAGCATGGTCCGGCCGCCCGGTCGATGCAAGAGGACCGGCCCGGTTGCCGCCTCGAGCGCGACAGGGCTATAGGGTGGCCACGGGAGGTGAGCCCGCACGGCGTTCACGATTCGCCCCGTCGAGTACTACTACGCGAACGTCCGGGACGAGCTCGGCGCCGCGTCCCGGGTGCTCGCCCAGCTCGCGGAGCGCGGCGTCAGCCTTCTCGCCTTCACGGCCGTACCGAGCGGCCCGACGCTTGCGCAGTTCGCGCTGTTCCCCGATCACCCGAACCGGCTGACCGCCGAGGCGCGGGCAATCGGCCTCCCGCTCGACGGCCCCTACCATGCCCTCCTCGTCCAGGGAGACGACGAGCTCGGCGCCCTGGCAACCGTGCACGCGCGCCTCGTCGACGCCAAGATCGACATCTACGCGTCGACCGGAGTGACCGACGGCCGCGGCGCGTTCGGATACCTCGTGTACGTGCGCGAGGACCAGTTCCCGCGGGCGGTCGCCGCGCTCGAGCTCTGAGCTCCCCGGCCGGAACCGAGCCCTGGCATCGAGACGCCGCGGACGTTGCCGCGCGCCTCGGGAGCGACCTCGAGCGCGGCCTCGACTCGGACGAGGCCGCCGCCCGTCTCGCGCGTTTCGGCGCCAACGTGCTCGACCCACCGGAGCGGGTCCCGGCATGGCGGAAGCTCCTCACGCACGTTGCTGACCCGCTGATCTATCTCCTGCTCGCCGCCGCCGCGATCTCGGTGGTCGCCTGGTTCGCGGACGGCGCCGAGGGCGTCCCGTACGAGGCGATCGTGATCGCCGTGATCGTCGTTCTCAACAGCCTGCTCGGCTTCGTCCAGGAGGCGCGGGCCGAGCAGGCGGTCGCGGCGCTCCAGCGCATGGCCGCAGCAACGGCCGGTGTGATGCGCGACGGGCGAGCGCAGCGGATCCCCGCTGCCGACCTCGTTCCCGGCGACCTCATGCTGCTCGAGGAGGGCGATGCGGTGAGCGCCGACGCGCGCCTCGTCGAGGTGGCGTCGCTCACCGTCGCGGAAGCGGCGCTGACCGGCGAGAGCACGGTCGTGGCGAAGGAGACCGACAAGCTCGACGCGCCGGCCGCGCTCGGCGACCGGCTGAACATGGTGTTCGACGGGACCGCGGTGACACGCGGGCGCGGCCGCGCGGTCGTCACGGCCACCGGCATGAGGACCGAGATGGGGAACATCGCGCGCCTCCTCGGCGCCACGGAGGAACAGCGAACGCCGCTCCAGACCGAGGTGGCGCGCATCGGTCGCATGCTCGGTATCGCGGTCATCGCGATCACCGCCGTCGTCGTACTCGCGATCCTCGTCACCGCGGACGTCGACTCGGCGTCCGACCTCGTCGACGTGCTTCTCATCGGGGTCTCGCTCGCCGTCGCCGCCGTGCCGGAGGGACTCCCGGCAGTCCTCTCGGTGGTGCTCGCGCTCGGAGTGCAGCGGATGGCCCGCCGCCGCGCGATCGTGAAGCGCCTGTCGTCGGTCGAGACGCTCGGATCGGCGTCGGTGATCTGCTCGGACAAGACCGGGACGCTGACGAAGAACGAGATGACGATCCAGAAGATCGTGACCGCGTCGGGCGAGGTGGAGGTCACGGGAGACGGCTATCGACCCGAGGGGCAGCTGCTCGCCGGCGGCCGGCCGCTCGCGGACGAGGTTCTGCTCGGCGAGGTGCGCTTCGTGATCGGCGGCGGGAGCCTCGCGAACGACGCCGTGCTCGACGAGGTCGGCGGCGAGTGGGTGATCCAGGGCGACCCGACCGACGCCGCGTTCCTCGTGGCGGAGGCGAAGATCGAAGGGCTCGCGCAGGCGCTCGAGGAGCGCTTCGAACGCGTCGGCGAGGTGCCGTTCACCTCGGAGCGGAAGCTGATGTCGACGCTTCAGGCGGACGAGCTGGAGGGTGGCATCACAGTCGTCACGACCGGCGCCCCCGACGTCCTCCTCACGCGCTGCACGACGGAGCGCGTCGCGGGGAAGACCAATCCGCTGACCGGCGTGCGCCTCGCCGCGATCGTCGCCAGCGTCGACCGGCTCGCCGGGCTCGCGCTGCGAACGGTGGCCGTCGCCTACCGCGCGGTTCCGGAGGGCGAGCAGGCGGCGGAGGACGAGTCGGTCGAGCGTGACCTCACCTACCTCGGTCTCGTCGGGATCATCGACCCGCCGCGCCCCGAGGCGCGCTCGGCGATCGCCGAAGCGGCGGACGCAGGCATCCGCACGGTCATGATCACGGGCGACCACCCGATCACGGCAGCCCGGATCGCGGACGACCTCGGCATCGGCGGCGCGCGTGTCCTGACGGGCGCGGAGCTCGACGACCTCGACGACGCGGCGTTACGGGAGGCGGCGAGGCAGGTCTCGGTCTACGCGCGCGTCAGCCCCGAGCACAAGCTCAGGATCGTGCGCGCGTTGCAGGAGGACGGCCGCATCGTCGCGATGACGGGCGACGGAGTGAACGACGCGCCCGCGCTGAAGTCCGCCGACATCGGCGTCGCGATGGGGGTCAACGGCACGGACGTGACGAAGGAGGCCGCGGACATGATCCTCGCGGACGACAACTTCGCCACGATCGTCGCCGCCGTCCGCGAGGGACGCGGCATCTTCGCCAACATCCGCACCTTCCTGCGCTTCCTGCTGTCCTCGAACATCGGCGAGGTGCTGACGATGTTGCTCGGCGTCGTCTTTGCCGGCGTGATCGGGCTGGACGACACCGGCGAGGCGGTGGCGGCGCCGCTGCTCGCGACGCAGATCCTCTGGATCAACCTTCTCACTGACAGCGCGCCCGCCCTTGCGCTCGGCGTCGACCCGCCCCAGGACGACGTGATGCGGCGCCCACCGCGCGGCCCCGGAGACCGCGTCATCGACCGCGACATGTGGATCGGCATCTTCTGGGTCGGCCTCGTGATGGCGATCGTGACGCTCCTCGCCCTCGACCTCCGCCTTCCGGGCGGCCTCGTCGGTGGCGGCGGCGACATCGAGACGGCGCGCACGATGGCGTTCACCACGCTCGTCGTCGCGCAGCTCTTCAACTGCTTCAACGCCCGCTCCGACCGCCGCAGCGCCTTCGCCGGGCTCTTCGCGAACCGCTGGCTCTGGGGCGCGATCGCGATCTCGCTCGCGCTCCAGGTCGTCGTCGTGCACCTGACCGTCTTCAACGAAGCATTCGGGACGACGCCGCTCTCGGCGCGCGACTGGATGATCTGCGTCGGCCTCGCGAGCGCGGTCCTCTGGGCGAACGAGGCGAGAAAGCTGCTCGACCGCCGCCCGCGGGCTCAGGCTTCGGCGATCGGGCGTCCGACGACGAGCGCCTCCCGGACCCCTGGGTCGAGCGCCGCGTAGCTCGCGTCGGGGAGGACGCCGAGCGCGTCGAGCGTCTTCGAGAAGAAGCACCGCGCCGAGGCGGCGAGCACCACGTCCATGATCTCCGCCTCGGAGAGCCCGAGCGAGCGGAGCGGGCGCAGGTCGTCGTCGCCGATCGAGGTCGCGTCCTCGACGACGCGCTCCGCGAGGTCCATCACCGCGACGTCGACCTCGTCGAGCCCCGCCGCGCGGTGGTCGAGGGCGATCTCCCGCACGGGCTCGCCGAACTTCTGGGCGAGCACGGAGCCGTGCGCGAGGCAGCAGTAGCTCGAGCGGAGCCGGCGCGCGGCGGCGAGCGTCGCGAGCTCGTAACGGCGAAGGTCCATGCTTGCCTTGATCGCACCGTTCAGCCGCACCCACGCGGCGTACACGTCGGGCCGTTCGGCGAACGCGACCTCGAAGTTCGTCGGCACGGGAGCATTGTGGCGCACGGATGGTCAGCGACGCGGCCGCGCACGAGGAGGCGCGGGACGTCCGGGTGATTTGAGCGTCCAGAGGACGGCCGCCGCGCAATCGACGTCGAGCCCCGGCCGGAGCGCTTCGCCGGCGTCTGTCTGATCCCCTACGGGACGTCGGGCGGTGCCTGAGCCTCCGCGAGCCACCGGCCGGCGCGCATCACCTTCCGGCCGGACAGCTCATTCGCCTCTCGCCAGGCCTGGATCTCGCGCGGCGTGATCCGCAGATAGACGTACTCCTCGGGCTCCGCCCTCGGGTCGAAGCCCGTCGCCGCGGCGTGGGCCTCCTCGAGCGCCGGGTCGGTGCCGATCGCGATCGCCTCGACGACGCCGTCCAGCATGACGACGTCGCGCGTCAGCCCGAGCGCGACGCGCGCCGAGCCCGCCCGCACCAGGTTGCGTGCGGTGCGGCTCGAGCGGGGAGTCGCAAAGGTCACGGCGGCGCCGTCCCAGACGAACGACAGCGGCACGAGGTAGGCGTCGCCGTCCGCGTCGGCGGATGCGACCCAGAGGTCGACATCGCCGCGCAGCCGAGCGAGGACGTCCGCCGTGCGCTGCTCGAGGCTGCGGGGCGGCTCGATCATCGGAGAGCGGCCAGCCGTCGCTCGAGGAACCGCCGCTCGGGCTCGGAGTGGACGAGCTCGAGTGCGCGCGCGTACGCGACGCGAGCCTCGTCGGGGCGCTCGAGCCGGCGGAGAAGGTCGGCGCGGACCGCGTGGAGGTAGTGGTAGCGGTCGAGCTCGAGCCCGTCGAGCACGCCGAGTGCGGTCTCGACGTCGCCTGCCTCCGCGATAGCCACGGCCCGGTTGAGCTCGACGATCGGCGAGCCGGTGCGGAGGCCGAGCTCGCCGTAGAGCGCCGCGAGCTGCGGCCAGTCGGGCGGCTCGTCCAGGTGCAGCGCGGCGATGGCCGCCTGCAGGACGTACAGCCCGCGGCCACCGAGGGCGATCGCGCGGTCGAGCTCGACGCGTCCGGCGACGATCTCGTCGGCGTCCCAGAGCGACCGGTCCTGCTCGTGAAGAAGGACGACGGCGCCGTCCGCGAAGCGGGCATCGCGGCGCGCGTCGTTCACCAGCATCAGCGCGAGCAGGCCGGCGACCTCGGCCTCGTCCGGCATCAGCTCGGCGAGCGCGCGGCCGAGCCGGATCGCCTCTGCGGAAAGGTCGCCCCGGCCGCCGTAGCCCTCGTTGAAGATGAGGTACACGACCGCGAGCACTGCGCTCAGGCGATCGGGCAGGAGATGCGCGGGCGGGACGCGGAACGGGATGCCCGCCGCCTTGATTTTTCGCTTCGCGCGCACGAGTCGCTTCGCCATCGTTTCCTCGGGAACGAGGAACGCACGAGCAATTTCCTCCGTCCGCAGCCCGCCGAGCGTCCGCAGCGTCAGCGCGACCTGCGCGTCGAGCTCGAGCGCGGGATGGCAGCAGGCGAAGATGAGCTCGAGGCGCTCGTCCGGGATCGTCGTCTCGTCCATCACGTCCTCCACCGGTTCCGGGATGTCGAGCAGGCAGGTCTTCTCGGCAAGCGTGCGGTCGCGGCGGATGCGGTCGATCGCGCGGTTGCGCGCTGTGGTCACGAGCCACGCACGCGGGCTCGCCGGGGGCCCGTCGCGCGGCCAGCGGTCGGCAGCGATCGCGAACGCCTCCTGGGCGGCTTCCTCGGCGAGATCGAAGTCGCCGAGGAAGCCGATCAGCGCGGCGAGCACGCGGCCCCACTCGTCGCGAAAGACCTGGTCGAGCTCTACCACTCGGCCACCGGGCGCACCTCGACGGCGCCGCCCATCCGGGCGGCCGGCACACGCGAGGCGAGCTCGATCGCCGCGTCGAGGTCGTCCGCCTCGTAGAGGAAGTAGCCGCCGAGCGCCTCCTTGACCGAGACGAACGGCCCATCGGTGGTCAGCGTCTCTCCGTCGCGCACGCGCACCGTCGTCGCGAGCTCGGGCGGCTGCATCCCGATGCCAGGCGTGACCCCGGGAGTCTGATTGATCGTCTGGTAGGCCGCGTAGACCTCGTTCTGCTCGTCCTCGCTCAGGCGACCCCAGGCTTCCTGGTCGTACGGCGTCGGGGTGTCTCCCTGGTGGATCAGCAGCAGGTACTTCATCGCGCTTCCTCCTCGCGTGGGGTGTGGTCGCGTTCTAGACGAACGGGCGCCGGACGAGAGGACACCCGTCAGACGTGGGCGAGGACCCCGTCGAGCGGCCGCGGTACCCGTGCGAGGTCGAGCGCCTCGACGAGCAACGACGCGTACCTGATCTTCCTGCCGCCGCCGCTGCCCATGAAGCGCCGGAGCTGCTCGTAGGTCTCGCGCCCGCGCCATTCAGGCTGCTTCTGGAGCGTCCGGAACGACCCGAGATCGCCCTCGCTCTCGACGATCTCCTCGACACGCGGTGGGCCGAGGACGCGGATCAGCTCGTCCTCGAGGTCCGCGACGCAGACGAAGAAGCCGAGATCCTCCATGTCGTCCCGCGTGAGGCGCGAGCCTAGACCGGCCCGCTCGAGCGCCCGCCGAAAGTGTCCCTCCTCGCCGAGGTCGCAGAGGCCTGCCAGGCGGAGGTCGAGGCCGTGAGGGCCGAACCGCTCGAGCGACCCCCGGATCGCCTGGGCGCCTCCGATGGGAACGACCTCGACGCCCTCGGCTTCGAGATCCCGCTCCGCGGCGACGCGCAAGCGCCTCGACCGCTCGCTGGTCGCTGATCCCCTCGACGAGCACGACCGCGCGCGCCGACACCAGGTGCGGGCCCATGCGCTGATTGTGACCGCAAACCGCGGGCGGCCAGCCGCCGTAGAACCGGCAACGACGAGAGACGGGAGGAACGACGATGAGAAAGGCAGTACTCGCAGTGATCGGGCTCGCTGCCGTGGCGGCGCTCATGGTGCCGGCGCTCGGACTCGGCAGCGCCGACGGCCGCAAGGTGCTCGACGCGAAGGTGCTCGGCCCCGTGAGCGAGCCGTACACGGGTGCGACGAACGCGGTTCGCGGCGTCCCGGGCGGCGGGCTGCCCGTGGGTGATCGGGGACGCGTCGGCAGACCTGCGCGCGGACGGACGCCTCCACGTGGACGTCGAGGGCCTCGTCCTCGCGCGCCGCGCGCCCGTCCCCGCCAACCTCCAGGGAACGAATCCCATTCCACGGTTCGGCGCGATCGTCAGCTGCCTCACGACAGTGGGCGGCGCCGCGACGACCGCGAACCTCGCGACGTCGACCGTCCCGGCGAGCAGCGCCGGCGATGCCGAGCTGGACACGACCGTCGACCTGCCGTCGCCCTGCTTCGCGCCGATCGTCTTCGTGACGACGCCCGGCGGCGCGTGGCTCGCCGTCAGCGGGGTCTAGGAGCTCGATCAGAGCCGCGGGCGGCGGACCGCCGGAGACCGTCGTCCGGCAGTCCGCCGCCCGACGCGCCCACCTTTCGGTCAGCGTCGTTCGCGTAGGCGCTGTGCGGGCCGCCCGGGTGCTCGGGAGCCGGCTCGCTCACTCGGGCGTCGCCGGGTCGACGTCGACGAGTTCGGCGTACTCCGGATGACGACGCAGAAACGCCGCGACGAACGGGCAGACGGGCACCACCCCAAGGCCGCGCGCACGAAGGTCGTCCAGGGCGCCGCGAACGAGCTGCGAGCCGACCCCGGTGCCCTCGACGGCCTCGTCGACCTCCGTGTGCACGAGGACGACGACCCCAGGCTCGACCCGGTAGCGGACGATCCCGACGAGCTGACCGTCGCGCAGCGCCTCGTACCGCAGCTCCTCGGGGTTGTCCCGGACGACGAGCTCGTTCACTGCCACGCTTGGCGCGCCGCCGAGCCGGGCGAACGCGTCCGCGAGCGCCTCGAGGTCGGCCTCCGACAGCGCGTCGAAGAAGACGCGCTGGACGTCGGCGACATGCGCCGCCTGTGCCTCGCGCGCCAGCTCGAGACCGGCGTCCGTGAGCCACGCGTTCGTCGCCCGGCCGTCCTCGGCGCACGTGTGTCGCTCGACGAGCCCCCGCGCCTCGTAGGCGTCCACGATCCGCGAGATGCGGCTCAGTGTGAGCCCGGTGGCCCCGGCGAGCGCCGAGAGGCGCAGACGGCGCCCGGGCGCCGCGGCGAGCCTCCCGAGCAGCTCGAGCCCGCTCAGCGAGAGGCCTGAACGCCCCTCCAGCCGCGACTCGAGCTCACGGGTCAGCTGCCGATGCGCTTGGAGCAGCCCGAGCCACGCGCCGGAATGGGGCTCGCGCCACCGCGTGAGACCGTCGGCGCCGAGCACGTACGCGCAGCTGTCCGCTCCCTGGCGCATCAGCGTGTCACGGGCGCCCAGTCGGCGCGCGGGTCGGGAAGCGGCGTGAGGCGCGACTCGATCGCCGGCCGCTGCTGCTCGAGCCAGGGCGGCAGGATGATCCTCGTCCCGAGCTCCTCGACGGGGCCGTCGACGGTGAACCCGGGCTCCGCTGTCGCGAGCTCGAACAGGATGCCGCCGGGCTCGCGGAAGTAGATCGAGCGGAAGTAGTGGCGGTCGACGAGCCCGCTGTTCGGGATCCCGGCCTCCTGTAGTACCTCGAGCCAACGGCCGTGCTCGGCCTCGGTCGTGTTCCAGGCGATGTGGTGGATCGTGCCCGCGCTCTGCCTCGCGGGCTCGTCCGGGATCGTGTCGAGCGCGATCCAGCCGCGGCGGGCGTCACCGCGCAGCTCCCAGCGGTCGCCGTCCTGCGGCTCGGCGTTCATCAGGCGCTCGAGCACGGCCGCGGTCGACTGCGGCCGGTAGCTGTAGGCGCGAACGCCCTCGAAGCCGTGCAGCGCGAGCTCGGCGGGGATCTCCGGATGGACGGCGACGAGCGGCGGGTCACCGCTCTCGTCGACGACGAGCTCGTGCTCGAGGCCCTCGAAGTCGGCGAAGCGGAGCGAGCCGTCTCCCCGCTCGACGTCGACGGCCTCCGCCTCGAGCCGGTCGGCCCAGAACGCGAGCGCCTCCGCGGAGCCCACGCGCCAGACGACGCGGTGCACCATCCCGGCGCCCGCTCGCCCGGGCAGCGCCCCGGGATACTCGAAGAACGTGAGGTCGGCGCCGGGGCTTCCCACCTCGTCGCCGTAGAAGAGGTGGTACACGCTCGGGTCGTCCTGGTTGACCGACTTCGCGGTCAGACGGAGCCCGAGAACGCGCGTGTAGAAGTCGACGTTACGCGGGGCGTCGCCCGTGATCGCCGTGATGTGGTGGATGCCGTCGAATCGCATCTCGCGTCCTTCCGCTCGAAAACTTGCTACAGCAAGTATACAAGCGAAGTAGTTGCTTCGTCAAGTTTCTCGCAGACGCTTCAGCCGCTCTTCAGATCCGCGGCTCGCGCACCCGAGGCGCGCAGCAGGTCGTCGGGGGTGAGCGGGAAGACCGCGTCGGGCAGCCCGGCCGCAGCCCAGATCTCGTCGAACGCGAGCAGGTCCTCGTCGACGTACATCGGAATCGCGCGGTCGTGCCCGAACGGCGGGATGCCGCCGATCGAGAAGCCGGTTCGCTCCTTCGTGGCCCGCGCGTCCGCCTTGCGCAGCTCCGCGATCCCGGCCGCCGCGGCGCCCTTGGCCGGATCCAGCCGGTTGGCGCCGGAGACGAGGAAGGCGACCGGCTCGCCGTCACCGTCGACGAACACGAGCGTCTTCACGATCTGCGCGAGCGTGCAGCCGATCGCGCGCGCCGCGTCCTCGGCCGTGTGCGTGCCTTCGGGGAAGCGCTGCGCGCGCACCTCGACCCCGGTCCGCGCACCAGCGTCGATGACACGCTGGACGCGTGGGTCGTGCTGCTCCACCATGCGGCCGATCCTACGTGGGCGTGTCGGGGCCTCCGCTACCGCTCTGTCGCGG
This sequence comes from uncultured Actinomycetes bacterium, assembly GCA_963746445.1. Classification (GTDB taxonomy): domain Bacteria; phylum Actinomycetota; class Thermoleophilia; order Gaiellales; family Gaiellaceae; genus Gaiella. The sequence goes on along the minus strand of CAVVAW010000009.1, from coordinate 254,835 downwards.
GGAGCCAGATGTTGATGTCGCTCTCGGTGGCGTGGCGGTCGATCTCGGCGAGCTCGTCGTCGGAGAACGAGAGCCCGTCGAGAGCGGCGACGTTCGCCTCGAGCTGCTCCACGCTCGACGCACCGATCAGCGCCGACGTGACGCGCTCCTCGCGGAGCACCCACGCGATCGCGAGCTGGGCGAGCGACTGTCCCCGGCCGGCGGCGACCGCGTTCAGCGCCCGCACCTTCGCGAGCGTCGGCTCGTCGAGCTGGTCGGGCGAGAGGCTCAAGTCACGGCTCGCGCGCGAGCCCTCGGGGATCCCGTCCAGGTACTTGTCGGTCAAGAGGCCCTGGCCGAGCGGCGAGAAGGCGATGCAGCCGATTCCCTGCTCTTCGAGCACGTCGAGCAGCCCGCCCTCGATCCAACGGTTGACCAGCGAGTAGGACGGCTGGTGAATGAGGACCGGCGTCCCGAGCGACCCCATGATCCGCACCGCCTCCTGCGTCTGCTCGGCCGTGTACGAAGAGATGCCCGCATACAGCGCCTTTCCCTGCCGCACCGCGGTGTCGAGCGCGCCCATCGTCTCCTCGAGCGGCGTCGACGGGTCGAACCGGTGCGAGTAGAAGATGTCGACGTACTCGAGCCCCATCCGCCGCAGGCTCTGGTCGAGGCTCGCGAGCAGGTACTTGCGGGACCCCCACTCCCCGTACGGCCCCGGCCACATGTCGTAGCCCGCCTTCGTCGAGACGACCAGCTCGTCGCGATACGGACGCAGATCGTCACGCAGGAGCTTGCCGAACGTCTCCTCGGCCGACCCGTACGGCGGGCCGTAGTTGTTCGCGAGGTCGAAGTGCGTGATCCCGAGGTCGAACGCGCGGCGGACGATCGCGCGGCTCCGCTCGAGCGGGTCGACGCCGCCGAAGTTTTGCCAGAGCCCGAGCGAGACGAGGGGCAGGTCGAGCCCGCTCCGGCCGCTGCGCCGGTAGCGCATCGCTCCGTAACGGTCGGCGGCGGGCACGTACGTCATGGGCGCGTTCCTCCTCGTCTCGGGTGCAGGGTCGGGCGGCCGATCAGATCTCCTCTTCGCGCGCGGTGAGCTCGCCGCCGGCGTCGCCCGTGTTGGGCGTGCCCTTCGGCTCGATCAGGAGGACGTGCGCCTCCTGCTCCGCCCGCGGGCGGTGCCTGCACACCACGCGGGACGACGTAGAGCTCGCCCGCGCCGAGGTGGACGTCCCCGTCCTCGAGCTCGACCGTCAGCTCGCCGTCGAGGACGAGGAAGAAGTCGTCGGTATCCGCGTGCGCGTGCCAGACGAACTCGCCGCGCACCTTGACGACCTCGACCTTCATCTCGTTCAGCGACGCCACGATCTTGGGGCGGAAGTACTCGGTGACGCCGGCGAGCTTCTCTGCGATGTTCACCTTGTCTCGCATCCGATCACCCTATGTCTCCGCACTCATGGTCCGGGTCATGCCGTTCGCCAGGCGGTGGGCGCTCGAGGACCCCGGCCGCCGAGCCGGGATCCGCGAACTGCTCACGCCGCGAGCACGGAGAGCCTCCGGGCGAAGTGATCGCGCCAGCTCTCCGGGAGGACGTCGAGAGCCGCTGCGCGGCGCAGCCCCTCGACGTCGTCGCGGTCGCGGGCGAAGAGGCGCGCGACCTCCGTCACTCGGAAGCCACGCGCGTCTCGGGCCACCTCGATGATCGGGTCGCCCGCCGCGACGTCGCCCTCGCGCGCCACCGCGAGGTAGAAGCCGAGAAGCCCGCGCTCGAGGAACTCCGTCACGAAGGCGTCGCTCCCCATCCGGATGCCGAGCTTGAAGCACGGGAGCCGCGGCTGGGTCACGAGCAGCTCCGCCGTCCCGACACGGAAGCGGTCGCCGACGCTCACCTCCGTGTCGACGAGGCCCTCCGTGGTGAGGTTCTCGCCGAAGGTGCCCGGGCCGAGCTCGAGCTCGGGTCGCTCGCGCGACCAGAGCTCGTAGAACTCGGACGGGTAGGCGTAGACCGCCTTGTCGGGGCCGCCGTGGACGCGAAGGTCGGCCTGCCGGTCGCCGTCGAGGTTCAGCCTGCGGACGGGCACGCGGCCGTCGGCGGGCTCCTTGTAGATCCCGGTCGTCACCGGCTTTCCGCGCCATGTCACCTCGCGCGGGAGGCCGGCATTCACGGAGAGCACCCTCATCGGGTGCTCACCGCCTGCGCGGCCTCCATCTCGGGGGCGACCTGCTCGCCGTAGAAGCGCTCGATATGCGCCGTGATCTCCTCGAGCGAGTCCTCGACGGCGAAGTGGCCGCTGTCGAGCATGTGCAGCTCGGCTTCCGGGAGGTCGCGCAGGTAGGCACGGCCGCCCTCCGGGGTGAAGAAGATGTCGTTCTCGCCCCAGAGGATCAGCGTCTTGGGTCGTCGCTCGCGCATGAGGGCCTGCCACTGCGGATACAGCTCCACGTTCGTGCGGTAGTCGTACAGCAGGTCGAGCTGCACCCGTCGCGCGCCGGGGCGCTCGAGGAACCGGATGTCCATGTTCCAGTTGTCGGGGCTGATCAGCTCGGGGTCGCGGTGCCCGTGCGTGTACACGAGCTTCACGCCCTCGAGCTCGAGGAACGGCAGCAAGGGAGCCTCCGTCTCCGGGCTACGGTCGACCCAGAGGGCGTGGCGGATGCCGTCCCAGGCGGAGGTGAAACCCTCCTCGTAGGCGTTCGAGTTCTGGATCACCTGCCACTCGAGCCAGCCGGGACGACGAGCGACGATACGGTTCCCGATCGGTCCGCCGTAGTCCTGGTGGTAGAGGCCGAACGGGAAGAACCCCGTCTCCTCCAGCAGGCCTTCGACGATCTCCGAGAGCCGGTCGAACGTGTATTCGAAGCCTTCGGGCATGTCGGTGTTGCCGAAGCCCGGGTAGTCGGGCGAGAGGACGTGGAAGCGCTCGGCGAGCGCCGGGATGAGGTTGCGAAACTGGTGCGAGGAGGCGGGGAAGCCACCGAGCAGCAGTAGCTTGGGATTGTCGGCGTCGCCGGCTTCGCGGTAGAAGACCGAGAGCCCGTCGACCGGCGCTGTCCGATGCATCACCATGTTGTGCTCCTTTCGGTTGTCGGTGTCGGGTGACGGGCCGTCTGCGTCCGCGCGGACGGGGTTCTTACGTCACGGCCGTAAGAACCCCGTGCCCGGCGACGCTCAACCGAGGTGACCACTCTTCCCGTCACAAGCGTTCCGGTGGCTTCTCGCGCGCCGCTCGCAGTCACCGGCTGGAGTAGGCTGCGGGGCCGGGTGGGAGCGGAGCACGTGCACACTGCCCAGGACGCCGCGCCGGGGCAGCTCGACCACGAGTCACGCGCGTGGCTCGACGGACTGCGTGCGGCGGGGGCCGGCCGCAGCGCGGCGCTCGAGCGACTGCACGACCTTCTGCTTCGAGCCGCCTACGCCGAGGCGGGACGCCGCCGGGACCTGTACCCGGAGATCGCGGGCGCCGAGCTCGACGACCTCTGTCGGCAGGCCGCCGACGACGCGGTGGTCGCCGTGACCGGCAAGCTCGACGGCTTTCGGGGCGCGAGCCGCTTCACGACCTGGGCCTACGGCTTTGCCGTGCTCGAGGTGTCGGTGAAGCTCCGTCGGCACGCCTGGCGGGGAGGAAGCATCCCGACTGCCGACGACGACGCCACGTGGGACCGCCTGGCTGGTGGGGCGACCTCGGCCCAGGCCCGCGTCGAGTCGGCCGAGCTGCTCAGCGCGCTCCGCCGCGCGGTGGCCGAGGAGCTGTCGGCCCGCCAGCGCGAGGTCTTCGTCGCGGTCGCGCTCAACGGCGTCGAGATCGACGTCGTCGCGGCACAGCTGAGCTCGACGCGCGGCGCCGTCTACAAGGTGCTCCACGACGCGCGGCAGAAGCTCCGCGCGCGTCTGGAGCGCGAGGGACACCTGCCGATGGAGGTGCGATGAGCGATCACGATCCACTGGCGGACCTGCTCGGCACGGCGGGAGAGGATGCCGGGTGCGAGGGCGGCTTCACCGTGCTGGCCGAGTACGTCGAGGCCGAGCTCGATGGCCGGAACGTCGTCCAGCTCTTTCCGGCGGTCGCGGCGCACCTCCACAACTGCCCTGCCTGCGTGGAGGACTACCGCGGCTTGCTGGCGCTCGCGCGTGAGCGGCGCGGCGCGGCCTGAGAGGGGCGAGACGGCGTCGCCGTGATCGACGGCGGGTGGCGGTGCGTGTTCGGGCCGACCGCCGACGCCGGCCACAAGGCGATGCGCTTCGTCTTCACGCTACCGGAGGCGTTCCGAAGTACGTCGATCGAGCTCAGAGCGAGTCGGGCCTCAGCCTGCCGGGCGATAGTGGAGGTAGACGACCCCGTTGTCGTACCGCTCGGACCTTTCGAGCGACAACCTGGCGGGCTCCGCGGTCTCGGGGAAGAGCCGCGGGCCCGACCCGCGGGTGAGGGGGTAGACGAAGAGGTGGAGGCCGTCGACCAGCCCGTCGGCGAGCATCGCCCGCACGAGCGTCCCGCTGCCCGAGACGTAGAGGTCGCCGACGTCGTCCTTCAGCCGGCGAATCACGTCGGCGTCGTAGCCCCCGATGATCTCGGAGTTCCTCCACGTCCCGGTTTCGAGCGTCGACGAGACGACGTACTTCATCGTGTCGTTGAAGAAGGGCGCCCCGGGATCGTCGTCCACGGTGCGTGTCGACCAGGCGGGCTCGAACATCTCGTACGTCGTCCGTCCGAGCAGGATGCCCCGGCTGTGCCCGGTGACCGCGCCGATCGCCTCCCCCATCTGCGGGTCGAAGCCGTACTCGAACGTCCATATCGGCGCGTCGATGACGCCGTCGAGGCTCGCGAACTCGTGCACGTGGATTTCGCCCATGTCTCTTCTCTCCTCTCGTGTTGCAGGTTCGACGCGGGCGTTGCACCGAACTCATCGCGCGGCGGTCCGTCAGAGGCGACGCTCGTGGGCGTTCCAGTGCTCTTCGAGGTTGCGGACGAGCGCCGGGCTGAAGTGACAGTACGCCTGCTCGCGGCAGAAGGTCGCCATGTACTGCCGGAAGAGGTCGAGAGGCTCGGCGCCGACGCGCAGGGCGCGCCGGTTGCCCGCGGCGTTCACGAGGCCCGAGCTCGTCAGCGCCTCGACGCGCCGGCCGACGGCGTCGTCCATCTCCTCTGAGGAGTCGACGACCTCGTCGCAGAGGAGATCGCCGTGCGGCGTCCCCGCCTCGAACTCGAGGCCGGAGAGGATCGCCTGGCGCGCGAGCCGGTCGCCGACCGACCGCGGCAGCCGGAGATTGGACGCGCCCGGAAGGATCCCCTCCTTGCGCGCGGGGAGATAGAGCCGCGTCCCGCGGGTCGCGATCACGTGGTCGACGGTGTGCAGGATCTGGCACGCGCCGCCGATGGCGAAGGTCTCCACGGCCGCGACCCAGAGCTTCTCCGTCGTCTCTTCGGGCTCCCCGGGCCGGTGCTCCTCCGAGCTCAGCCCCCGGAAGAGCTTGTTCACGTAGCCGAGGTCGCGCGTGACGAAGAACATGAAGTCGAGGCTGCCGTGGTACAGGTGCGTCAGGTTGAGGCCCGCGCCGAAGACCCGCCGGCCGGCGTAGCGCGGATGCGCCACGATCGCGCCGCGGATCACCCCCACCTCGACCTCGGGATCGAGGAGCGCCAGGTCGACGGCGACCTCCGTCGTGGGGAGCGTCTCGCAGTCCTCCGCGTTCAGGTGGCGCTCGTTGCGGATCTCGAGATAGGCCGCCCGCCCGCGCCGTTCGAGGTACGTCCCTCCGAGGTCGGCGACGCCGGTCGCACGGAACTCGTCGAGACGGGCGAGCGCCTCCTCGGTCGGGCGCAGCATCGACCAGACGAGATGCGAGCCGCAGCGCGGAGAGGCGAGCACGAACGAGAGGAGAACGCCCTGCGCGATCTCGAGGCCCTCCTTCTCGGGCAGCGGCCGGGATCGCTCACCGGCCACGGCGCCGCGCGTGGGCGCCAGGCCGGGGAAGCGCTCGGCCGCCGCGTAGACGAGCTCTTCGTCGCGGACCGCGCGACGCAGCCCGTCGGTCAACGCGTCGTAGACCGCCTCGGCGTGCTCGCGGAGGAATCGCGCACGTTCGGCGTCGAGGGCCGACCGTAGCTCGGCCGCAGCGCGCTCCTCGGTCTCGCTGCGATCGAGCCGCGCGGGAAGGCGGCCGAGAAGCTCCTCGCCGCGAAGCAGGTACGCGGAGGTCGCGGCGGCAGCTTCGTCGAAGGAGGTCGCGCGGCCCGGCGTGCTCGTGCGCCAGGCATCGACCTCCGCCGACGGAAGGCCCGCCGCGCCCAGGACGGTGTCGGTCTCAGGCATCCGCGAGCACGAACTCGGCCGCGCGCTCGCCGATCATGATCGACGGCGCGTTCGTGTTCCCGGTCGTCACGGTGGGCATGATCGACGCGTCCGCGACCCGAAGGCCTTCGATGCCGTGCACGCGGAGCCTCGGGTCGACGACGGCAGCGACGTCGTTGCCCATCCTGCACGTGCCGACCTGGTGGTGGTACGTGATCGCTGTCTCCCGGACGTACTGCCGCACGTCGTCGGTCGTGCTCACCGAGGGTCCCGGGTATCGCTCGACCGCGCCCCACTCGCGCAGTGCCGGGGCGGCGCCGACCCGCCGGCAGAGCTCGACGGCCGCGGCAAGGCTCTCGAGATCGGCCTCACACGAGAGGATGTTCGGGTCGAGCGCGACGGGATCCTCGGGTCTTGGCCCTGTGAGCCTCACGGTCCCCCGGCTCCGCGGTCGCACCATCCCGCCGAGCAGCGTGAAGCCGTTGTCGGGCCCCGCCATCCACGGCTCGTACATCGGCACCATGAAGTGGATCGGCTGGACGTCGGGCGCCGGCAAGCCCGGTCGCGAGCGCCAGAAGAGGTGCGTCTGGCACGCCGGCAGGCCGGGCGACGGTGGCCCGATCTCGCGCTCCGCGCTGAAGATCACCGGTGACAACAGATGATCGTGGAGGTTTTCGCCGACGCCGGGAAGGTCGGCGACGACGTCGATTCCGTGCGGGCGCAGGTGCTCCGCCGGCCCGACGCCGGAGAGCAGGAGGAGCTGCGCCGACCCGATCGTCCCGCCGCACGCGACGACCTCCGCGGCGCGCGCCTTCTCGATTCGGCCCTCCTCGGACCACTCCACGCCCACACAGCGGGCACCGTCGAACAGCAGGCGCCGGGCGGTCGCGCCGGTGACGAGCCGGAGGTTGGCGTCGGCCTCGACCGGGCGGATGTATGCGGCGGCGGTGCTGTGGCGGATCCCGTCCTCGATGCAGTACTGCATGAACGAGATGCCGTCCTGCGACGCGCCGTTGTAGTCGGAGTTCGAGGGGATGCCGCACTCGTTCGCCGCCTGCACGATCGACACGTGGATCGCGTCGGGCTCGAAGGACGTGACGAGGCTCACCGTGCCCGGTTCGCCGGGCTCGCGCCGCTCGATCCGCTCGTAGACCGGCAGGACGTCCTCCCACGACCAGCCCTCCGCGCCGAGGGACGCCCACGTATCGAAGTCCTCGGGCGCGCCGCGCACCCAGATCATCGCGTTCAGGCAGCTCGATCCTCCGAGCACCTTGCCGCGCGGCCACGCAAGGCACCGGCCGGCCGCATGCGGTTGCGGCACCGTCTCGTACGCCCAGTCGACCTCGGACAGCCAGAGCTCGTGGAGCCTGCCGGGGTCGTGAATGGCGGGGTTGTCGTCCCGGCCGCCGGCCTCGAGCAGGAGAACGCGGGCACCGCCGTCCACGAGCCTCCGCGCCACGACCGCACCGGCCGATCCGGCGCCGATGACGATGACGTCGGCGGCGCGCTCGCTCACGACCGCGCTCGCCACCCGTCGTCCATGGGTGGACACTACGCCTCGCTAGGGTGAACGCGGTGGCCGTGCCGTCGTACACCGTCAAGGCGCTCGACGAGTCGACATGGGATGCCTTCGCCGCTCTCGTGGAGCGCAACAACGGCGTCTTCGGCGGCTGCTGGTGCATGGGCTTCCACGCCGCCGGCGTCGGCACGGAGACCACGCCCGCTCTCAACCGCGAGCGGAAGCTCGAGCGTGTCCGCGCGGGAACGACCCATGCGGCGCTCGTCTTCGACGGCGACGACTGCCTCGGCTGGTGCCAGTTCGGCGTGCCCGAGGAGCTGCCGCGGATCAAGAGCCGCGCCGCCTACGAGAAGGGGCGCACGACCTCGCCGGACTGGCGGATCGCCTGCTCCTTCGTCGGCAAGGGCCGCAGGCGCCAGGGCGTTGCCACGGCGGCGCTCACCGGCGCGCTCGATCTCATCGCGCGTCAGGGCGGCGGGACGGTCGAGGGCTACCCCGAGGACGCGGGCTCCGTGCCGGCCGGGTTTCTCTTCAACGGCGCGCTGTCGACCTACGAGCAGCTCGGCTTCGTCCGCGACCGCCAGATCGGCAAGCACCGCTGGGTGATGACGAGGCTCGTCGAGCGGCGCTCGTAGGAGCGGCGGCGTCAGCCGGTCTCGTCCGCCGGGATTCGCTCGAGAAAGGCGAGCACGCGCTCGGTGAGCAGTGCCGCGGCGGCGGGATCGAACGCCTGGAGTGAGGAGTCGGCGAACAGATGCTCCTCGCCCGGGTAGAGAAACAGCTCCGCCTGGTCGCTCGACTCGACCAGGGCGCGGGCGGCATCGATGTCCTCGAGGAAGAACTCGTCGGCCTCCTTCCCGTGCACCTGCACCGGGACGCCCGCAGGCCATGCCGCACCGAACTCCGAGACCGGCAGGCAGGAGTACATGAGCAGGGCGCCGCGCGCGCCGTCACGGGTTTGGGCGAGCTGTTGCGCCATCATCACCCCGAACGAGAACCCCGCGTAGACGACGTCGGGCGAGATGTCGTCGGCGGCAGCGACGCCGCGCTCGGCCAGCGCGCCGAACCCTGCTTCGCGCGCGAACCCCATGCCGTCCTCGAGGGTCTCGAAAGTCCGCCCGTCGAACAGGTCGGGCGTGTGCACGGTGTGCCCGGCCTGCCGCAACCCGTCGGCGAACGACCGCACTCCTTCCGTCAAGCCCTGCACGTGGTGGTACAGCAGAATCTCGCTCATCTCGTCCTCCCGACGATTGATCCATAATTTTGGAACATTCTACAAAGCTAGTCTATTGACGCGATGCACCGCAACCCCAGTCCGCCCGACTACGAGCTCGCCGACCGGATCGCGCTCACCGAGCCGTCCCAAGTGAAAGCGATCGGTCATCCCCTGCGCACTGCGATCCTCGGCCTGCTCCATGAGCGGGCGGCGACGGTGAACGAGCTGGCGGTGGCGCTCGGGAGACCGAAGAGCACCGTTGCCCACCACGTCAACGTCCTGACGAGGGCGCGATTGCTGCGGGTGGTGCGGACGCGGCGGGTGCGGGCGATCGAGGAGCGCTTCTACGGCAGGACCGCCCGGCTGTTCTACGTCGGGGTCGAGCGCACCGCGGCGGGCGACGAAATGCCTCGAGACTTCAACGACTTCGAGGTCGCCGCCCAGGAGTCGGCTGCCGCCTACCGGGACGGGAAGCTCTGGGGCTTCATCCGGCACGCGCGGATCACCGAGACGCAGGCGTCGGAGTTCTGGGAGCGGATGGCCGGGTTGGTCGAGGAGTTCGACCGGCTTCCACGATCGGGGGACACGATGTACGGATTCGCGATCGGCGTCTACCCCACCGACTATCCGACCCTGCCGGGCAGCGACGTCTGAGGCGGCCTTCCGAGATGCGCCGGACGAACGGACACGAGCAGATGGACGCGCGACTGCCTGCCGGCGCGGGCTGTCCCCCTCCGGCAGGTACGTTCGTCGTGGGGATGAGGAGATCCCACGAAGGAGGACCGAGATGAAGTACCTGCTCCAGATCTACCCGCCGGCGGCAAGGGAGGAGTACGACCGGATGCCCGAGGACGAGCGGCAGGCGCTCGTCGAGGAGTACCTCGCGATCGGACGTTCGCCGGAGGTCATCGGCGGTCAGCAGCTGCAGCCGATCGACACCGCCACGACCGTGCGCGTCGAGAACGGTGAGACGCTCCTCACCGACGGCCCGTTCGTCGACGCGAAGGAGCACGTGGGCGGCTTCCTCCTCGTCCAGGCCGACGACCTCGACGTGGCGCTCGACATCGCCGCCCGGGTTCCGGCGGCCCGGATGGGCGGCGCCGTCGAGGTGCGGCCGCTCATCGAGAGGTAGGCGCTGCTCGAGCAGGTCTTCCGCGAGGAGTGGGGTCGCGTCCTCGCCAACCTGGTCGGCTTCCTCGGCGACTTCGACCTCGCCGAGGAGGCCGCCCAGGACGCGTTCGCGACCGCTGCCGAGCGCTGGCCACGGGACGGCACGCCGCCCAACCCGGGCGCCTGGCTGACGGTCACCGCCCGCAACCGCGCGATCGATCGCCTGCGCCGCGACCGCGTGCTCGCGGAGAAGACCCGTCTGTTGGAGGTTCCCGAGGCAGTGGAGGACGAGGTGGAGGAGACGACCTTTCCCGACGAGCGGCTGGAGCTGATCTTCACCTGCTGCCATCCCTCGCTCGGGCTCGAGGCCCAGGTCGCCCTGACGCTGCGCGCGCTCGGCGGGCTGCGCACGGAGGAGATCGCCCGCGCTTTCCTCGTTCCCGAGGAGACGATGAAGCGGCGCCTCTCGCGCGCGAAACGGAAGGTCAGAGACGCCGGCATTCCCTTCCGCGTCCCTGCCGCCCATCGGCTCCCGGAGCGCCTGGCGGCGGTGCTCGCCGTCGTCTACCTGATCTTCAACGAGGGCTACGGCGGCCGCGGCGACCTCGCGAACGAGGCGCTCCGGCTCGGCGCGGCGCTCGCCGAGCTGATGCCGGACGAGGCCGAGGTACACGGCCTCGTGGCGTTGATGCTGCTCGACGACGCACGCCGCGACGCGCGGTTCGACGACGGCGACCTCGTGCTCCTCGCTGACCAGGATCGCATGCGCTGGGACACGGCGAAGATCGCCCGCGGGCGCGAGTCGCTCGACCGCGCTCTCGCGCTCCATGCCGCGGGCCCGTACGTCGTCCAGGCGGCGATCGCGTCGCTCCACATGGACGAGCCGCACGACTGGCAGGAGATCGCCGCCCTGTACGGCGAGCTCGCCCGGCTGACGGGTTCACCCGTCGTGGAGCTGAACCGAGCGATCGCCGTCGCCGAGGCCGAAGGGCCGGAGGCCGGGCTTGCGCTGGTCGACCGCGTGGGGCTCGACGGCTACCAGTACTTCCACTCCACGCGCGCCGACCTGCTCCGTCGTCTCGACCGCGCAGAGGAGGCGTCGACCGAGTACGCGCGGGCGCTCGAACTCGCGCATTCGGAGCACGAGCGCCGCTTCCTGAAGCGGCGCATCGCAGAAGTCTGCGCCAAGGTGATCTGGAACGAGGGTGGGTGCTGGCGCTAACGTCGGCTGGTGCGTCTGTCGCTCTTCTGGCGTGTTTTCGCGGTCAACGCCGGACTGCTGGGCGGCATCGCTCTGCTCTTGCTGCTGAGCCCGGTGGAGATCGATGCCCCGATCAAGGCGAGGCAGGCGCTCATCGTCGTTGGCGTGCTCGTGATCACGCTCGCTACGAACGCCGTCCTCCTGCGAGACGCGTTCGCGCCGCTCGAGCGGCTGGCCCGGCGCATGGACACGGTGGATCTGCTGCGACCCGGGCAGCGTCTTCCGGTCGGCAGAGACGACGAGGTCGGCCGGGTCGTCGCGGCCTTCAACCACATGCTCGACCGTCTCGAGAGCGAACGGCACGAGAATGGCAGCCGTGTCCTGGCCGCCCAGGAGGCCGAGCGGATCGGGATCGCCCGCGACCTTCACGACGAGGTCGGCCAGCTGCTCACGGCTGTGCTCCTGCAGCTGAACTCGATCGCCGAGACGGCGCCCACACACCGTGTCGAAATCGACGAGGCGCGGGAGGCGGTCCGCCGTGCGCTCGACGAGGTCCGAAGGATCTCGAGGGAGCTCAGGCCCGAGATGCTCGAGCAACTCGGCCTCGTGAGTGCGCTGACCGAGCTTTCGACGACGTTCGAGCGCGCGTCCGGCGTGCGTATCGAGCGCAAGTTCGACGCTCCGCTCCCGCGGCTCTTCCCCGATACCGAGCTCGCGGTCTACCGGATCGCGCAGGAGAGCCTGACGAACGTCGCGCGTCACTCCAAGGCAGCACACGTGACGATCGCGCTGGAGCGCAGCCTCGACAGCGTGGTCCTGCGTGTCGTCGACGACGGCTGCGGCCTCGGCGGCGCGCCGGTCGAGCACGGCGGCCTGCGCAGCATGCGCGAGCGGGCTCTGTCGATCGACGGAGCGCTGGCGGTCAGGGACGGGGCTGCCGGCGGCGTCGAGGTGCGGCTCGACGTCCCCACGGCGCGCGTCGCGCACGTCGTAGCGGTCGATTGATGCCGATTCCGCTCGTCACGCGGATCCTGATCGCCGACGACTTCACGCTCGTCCGCGAAGGCCTCAAGAAGGTGCTCGATGCCAAGCCCGACCTGGAGGTCGTCGCCGAGGCCTCGGACGGCGCGGAGGCGGTCGACAAGGCGCTGCGAGATGACGTCGACCTCGCGATTCTGGACATCTCGATGCCGCGCATGACGGGCATCCAGGCCGCGGCCGAGCTGCACAGGCGCAAGCCCGAGCTACGGATCGTGATCCTCTCGATGCACGACAGCGACCAACTCCTGTTCGAGGCGCTCAAGGCCGGCGCGTCAGGCTATGTCCTGAAGTCCGGTGCCGATACCGACATCGTCGATGCGGTGCGCTCGGCCATGCTCGGCCAGTCGTTTCTCTACCCGTCGGCGGTGACGACGCTCGTTCGTGACTACGTCGACCACGGTGGGCACGGAGACGAGCAGTTCGACGTGCTCACGCCGCGGGAGCTCGACGTGCTCAAGCTGATCGCGGAAGCGCACACCAACAGGGAGATTGCCGAGCTGCTGTTCATCAGCGTCAAGACCGTCGAGCGACACCGTCAGAACATTCTCGGCAAGCTCGGAATGCGTGACCGCGTCGAGCTCACCCGGTATGCGATCCGTCGCGGCCTGATCCAGGCGTAATCGGCGGATGCGCGGAACCGAAAGTGCGTTACACGGGGCGCCGGCTTGACCGCACGATCACGGCCGGGCAGGCTGCCGCCGTGCCGAGCTGCTGGCCGTGACTCGCGTCACAGCTGGCCTCTCAGATTGACGGTCCGTGCGGCAATCCATGCCGCACCGCCGCACATGGGACAGCGGGCGGGGAGATGCCTGACGACCGCGCCGTACCCGCAACCTTCGCAGCGAACTTCGATGCGGGGGTGAACGTCCTTCCGCCAGGCGGGGGGAGATAGAGGCCGTGAACGCCCCTGCGGCGCGATCTCGGCGACGCTGACATCCATGCTTCCGTGCGCGCTCACCTCGGCTCCTCTCCTCCCCCTCTTGCTTGCTTCCAGGCTCTCATCGGTCGAGCGGCTCCGCCATGAGGTGATCGCACCATCATGTGGGCGCAAAGACCTCATCCCTCGCAGTCGAGCCGCTGCCCGACCGTCGGATGGCGCCGCCGCCCCGTGCGAAATGAGGTCGCGAACCCATCGCACCCGCGTCCGACCTGCGGAACGCTGCAGGTGAGATGAAGACCAGGTTGGCATGACCTTCGAGGATTGGATCTTCGCGCTCCACCTGCTGAGCGCAGCAACGCTCGTGGGCTCGCTCGTCATGTCGTGGATCGTCGTTGTCTCCCTTCTCTCGGTTCATACTCCGGGCGAGACGATTGCTCTCAGTCGAGTCGCGATGGTGGGCACCGTCACGACGGTCGTCGGGCTGATCGGCGCGATCGCCTTCGGGATCTGGCTCGCGATCCTGCGCGACGCCTTTCACGTCTGGGACGGATGGGTGATCGCGGCGATCGTCCTGTGGGTCATCGCGGCGGCGGCGCTGTGGCGCTCCTTCGTCGAGTACGCGAAGCCGGTCGAAACGGCACGAGCGCTGATCGCCGCCGGCGAGACCGCCCCGAGCGCAGAGCTGACCGCGTCGAACCGTGCCTCGACCGGCCTCCTGCTCCGCGTCCTCGCGTCGGCCGCGATCGTGCTGATCGTGATCGACATGCTCTGGAAGCCGGGTGCCTGAGATGCTCGCCGCGATCCGGCCCGGTGAGCAGGACTTCGCGCTCCTGCTCCATCTCGTCGGAGCGACCGTCGTGTTCGGCGCGCTGCTCGCGAGCGCGACGTCGATCCTCCTGGCGCGCGGCGAGACCCGGCTGCTGCGGCTCGGGTACTTCTCGCTCCTGCTCGTCGGCCTCCCCGGCCTGATCCTGATGCGACTCGCCGGGCAATGGCTCTACAACCTCCAGAAGTGGGACGCCCTTCCCGACCAGATCGAGCAGCCCGCCTGGCTCGGCATCGGGTTCGTGGTCGCAGACTGGGGTGGCCTGCTCTTCCTTGTCTCCCTGGCGCTCGGAGGCGTCGGCATCTACCGGCTACGCCACGGCAAGAGCGCCACGGGGCTTCTCACCGCGACCACGCTCATCTCGCTCGTCCTCATCGTCGCCTACGTCGTCGCCGTCTGGGCGATGACCGGCAAGCCGGACTGAGCCCCAAAGACAAGGAGGGAACGATGCCGATTGCACAACGAGAAGCAGAGATCGTCTGGGAGGGGAGCCTGGCGCGTGGGAGCGGCAGCCTCACCTCGGGAACCCGCGTGCTCGACGGCTCCCCGGTCACATGGGCCGCTCGTACCGAGGCGCCGGACGGAAAGACGAGCCCAGAGGAGCTGATCGCGGCAGCGCACGCAAGCTGCTTCGCGATGGCGCTCTCGCTCGTTCTCGGACAGGCGAACGCGACGCCCGAGCAACTCGTCGTGCGTGCCGTGTGCACGCTGGACGAGGTCGCCGGAGCTCCTCGGATCACCCGATCCTCGCTCGAGGTGCATGCACGCGGCTCCGAACTCGCCGAGGCTGTCTTCGCCGACGCGGTCGACGAGGCGAGTCGGCTCTGTCCCGTCTCGAACGCGCTGACCGGAAACGTGGAGATCGACGTCGAGGCGACGCTCGAAGGCTCCGAGGCGAAGACGCCTGAGGTTGTCGGCACGTAGTCGCCCGATGCGCGTCACGACGATCGGCCACGGCACGAGGAGTGCGGACGAGCTGGTCGAGACCCTGCACGAGGCGGGCGTCGAGACGTTGGTCGACGTCCGTCGCTTCCCCGGGTCGAGGCGCAATCCGCAGTTCAATCAGGCGGCACTCGCGGCAGAGCTCGACCGCGCCGCTATCGCCTACGTGCACGCCCCGGACCTCGGCGGTCGCCGTGCAGGCGTCCCCGGGGAGGATCGATTCGCGTGCCTACGCGTTCCGTCGTTCCGAAGCTATGCGGCGTGGATGTCGTCGAGCGAATGGCAACAAGCCATCACGGACGCGCTCGGCCGGAACGACCCATGCTTCATGTGCGCGGAGACGCTGCCCTGGCGCTGCCACAGACGACTCATCGCCGATCTGCTCGCGGCACGAGGCGTCGAGGTCGTCCACTTGCTCGGACAGGGCGCCACCTTGGAGCAGCGACCGTTCGCCGAGTCAGAGATCCGCGACGGTCGGCTCTACCTCTGCGGAGCGCTCGTTGCCTAGGGCGATCATCCAGCGGTGCCTTGGCGGATGCGCCGGCCGGAGATCTCCCCGGCCTCGATGCGGATGATCCCTTCGCGACGGCCGCCCGGCCAGGGGTCGATGACGAGGTCTGCGTACTGCTCCAGCTCCGTGGGATCGACGATGAGCCTGGCGCGCCCGGTGACGAGCACGCTCCAGCCCTCGCTCATCGGTTCGTCGATCTGGTCGACCTCGAGGCTGACGGTCGTGCCTGCGGCCGCGGCGAGCGCGCCCTTCGGGCGGGTGCGGAAGAGCACGTCGCCGTCGAGGTAGCGGAAGTTGACCGGTAGCGCCACCGGGCCTCGAGGCGCGAGGAAGACGAAGCGGCCGACGCCGCCGCCCGCGAGATGCAGCTCGCACTCCTCGCGGGTGAGGACGTCGAGATGAGGGTGAGGGCCGGCCCGCCCCGGCCCGGGCGGCCGATCGACGTGACCGCCCGTCAAGAAGTCGGCCGAGGTCTCGAGCGCTGCCGCGAGACGCAGGAGGGCGCCCGGTGCCAGCGCGGCCGTAGGGCTGTATTCGAGGTAGTCGAGGTATTCCAGGTGCATGCCGGCTCGGAGCGCCAGATCCTCGCGAGTCAAGCCAATCTCCCGACGGCGCTCGGCGATGCGGCGCGCCAGATCGCCCGTACGGGCCCTGCTCAGCTTCGGAGGCGCGTTCTCGGGCATGGAATCCTCGATTCGTAGGCTACCGCCGGCCCGCTTGTCCGGCGATCGGGCGGCGACCCCATTTGTCCAATCGGCCACCGGTCGCGAAGACGCGGATTGATGCGAGACTCTTGCGGACATATCCCTTCGAGCGTGAGAAAGGAGGGCAGTGGCCAAGACAGCCGATCGGGCGCGCGACGTGCTCGGAGACAGAGAGCATGCGCTCCGTCTGCTGCGCCTGATGGTGCTCGTCCGGCGTTTCGAAGAGCGCGCGGAGGAGCAGTACACGCGCGCACGGATCGGCGGCTACTGCCATCTGGCGATCGGCGAGGAGGCGGCGAACGTCGGCAGCATCGACTGCCTCGGAGCCGACGACTATCTGTTCGTGAGCTACCGCGACCACGCCGCGGCGCTCGCCGTCGGGAGCTCGCCCGCGGCCGTGATGGCCGAGCTGTTCGGCAAGGAGACGGGTGTCGCCCGCGGCTACGGCGGCTCGATGCACCTGCTCGACGTCGACCGTCACTTCCTGGGTGGCTGGGGCATCGTCGGCGGGCATCTGCCGATCGCGGTCGGCGCAGCGCTCGCGCTCGACTATCAGGACGCTCCCGGCGCGGTGCTCTGTCAGTTCGGCGACGGTGCGACCAACACCGGGGCGTTCCACGAAGCGCTCAACCTCGCCGCCATCTGGGGCCTGCCGATCGTCTTTCAGGTCATCAACAACCTGTACGGCATGGGTACCTCGGTCGACCAGGCCTCGGCCGAGCCCGAGCTGCACAAGCGTGCGTGCGCCTACCGGATGCACGGTGAGCGAGTCGACGGGAACGACGTGCTCGCCGTCCGGGAGGCCGCCGGCCGGTTGCTCGCGCGCGCCCGCGAGGAGTCCGAGCCCGCGCTGCTCGAGACGACGACGTACCGCTACCGCGGCCACTCCGTGGCCGACGCCGGGAAGGTCTACCGCACCGCCGACGAGGTCGACTCCTGGCGCGAGCGTGACCCGATCACGCGCTTCGTCGCGGTCCTGCAAGAGCACGATCTGCTCGACGACGAGGCGCTCGACGAGATGCGCAAGCAGGTTTCCGACGAGGTCAGCGAAGCGATTCGCGAGGCTGCGGCCGCGCCGGCCCCCGGGCCTGACGAGCTGTACGACAACGTGTACGGCGACGAGCACTGGCGTGAGCAGTTCGACGCGATGGACACGGCGGCGCCGTTCGGCGAGCGCGAGGAGACGCGATCCTGGCTGAGGTGACGTATCGCGAAGCGCTCAGGCGTGCGCTCGACGAGGAGCTCGACCGCGACGAGCGCGTGTTTCTCATGGGCGAGGAGATCGGCCGCTTCGAGGGCTCGTACAAGGTCACCGCGGGCCTGTGGGAGAAGTACGGGCCGAAGCGCGTGCGCGAGACGCCGATCTCGGAGGAAGGGTTCGTCGGTGCGGGCATCGGCGCCGCGATGCTCGGGCTCCGCCCGGTCGTCGAGATCATGACGATCAACTTCATCATGGTGGCGCAGGACATGGTCGTGAACCATGCCGCCAAGATCCGCTACATGTTCGGCGGCAAGGTGGGCGTGCCGATGGTCATCCGCACGCCGGGGGGCGCGGGCGCCCAGCTGACGGCACAGCACTCACAGTCGCTCGAGGTCTGGTTCGCTCACGTGCCGGGCTTGAAGGTCGTTGCGCCCTCGAGCCCGCGCGATGCGTACGGCCTCCTGAAGTCTGCGATCCGTGACGACGACCCGGTGCTCTTCGTCGAGAATCTTGTGCTCTACAACGTGACCGGCACCATCCCCGAGCCGGACGAGGATTTCACGCTCCCACTCGGCCGCGCGCACGTCGCGCGTGAGGGCACGGATCTCACGATCGTGGCGCACTCGTACACCGTGCGGCGTGCGCTGGCCGTCGCCGACCGCCTGGCCCAGAGCGGCTTCCAGGCCGAGGTCGTCGACCTGCGCTCGTTGCGCCCGCTCGACGTCGACACGGTGGTCGAGTCGGTACGCAAGACGAGCCGCGTGCTCATCGCCGAAGAGGGCTGGGCGACATTCGGCATCGGCGCCGAGCTCGCCGCTCGCATCGGCCGCGCGTGCTTCGACGACCTCGACGCTCCGCCCGAGCGCGTCGGAGGTGCGGAGGTCCCGATGCCCTATGCGAAGCCGCTCGAGCTGGCGGCGCTCGTGCTCGAGGACAAGCTCGAGGCAGCGGCCCGCTCGCTGCTCGCGGAATGTGGACTTGCCGGCGCCGGGGCTGGGAGGGACTGATGGCCGTCGAGGTTCCGATGCCGCGCCTGAGCGACACGATGGAGCAGGGGACAGTCGCCCGCTGGGTGAAGCAGGAAGGCGATCGCGTCGTCGCGGGCGACGTGATCGCCGAGATCGACACCGACAAGGCGACCATGGAGCTGACGGCGTACGAGGACGGCGTGCTGCTCAAGATCCTCGTCGGTGAGGGCGAGTCGGCGGAGCTCGGCACGCCGATCGCACTGATCGGGGCCGAGGGCGAGGAGGTGCCGGAGACCACCGCAGGCGGAAACGGCCCGTCTCAAACGGCTCCACGCGACGACGAACCCGACGAGCCGGGCGAACCAGAGCCCGACGGAGACGAGCCCACTCGACCCGAGGAGCCTGAGCCGCCCGCACAGGAGGCGGACGCCGGGGTCGGCGACGGGGTCAGGGCCAGCCCGATCGCGCGTCGCATCGCAGCCGAAAGCGGCCTCGACCTGCGTGAGCTGGCCGGCAAGGGCAGCGGCCCCGATGGGCGCATCGTCAAGGTCGACGTCGAGCGTGCGCTCGAGCAGGGTGGAGCGGGACGAGCCGCTTCCAAGCCGGCGATCGCGGAAGGCACGGCGTCTCGGGGCCGTCCGCCGTCGGACGACGACGAGATCGTCGAGGCAACGCCCATGCTCCGCGCGGTGGCACGCCGCATGAGCGAATCCAAGGCCAACGTGCCGCACTTCTACCTCGACGCCGAGATCGACATGGGTCGCGCGCTCGAGCTGCGCGAAGAGCTCAATCAGGCGCTTGCGGACGACGGCGAGAAGATCAGCATCAACGACCTCGTCGTGCGAGCCGCGGCGCTCGCCCTGGTCGAGAACCCGAAGTTCCACCGCAGCTGGCACGACGGCACGTTCGTGCTCCACAAGTCCGCGCACGTCGGCATCGCGGTCGCTCTCGACGACGGTCTGATCGTTCCCGTCCTGCGCTCGGTCGAGCAGAAGAGCCTGCGGGAGATCGCGCGCGAGTCGCGCGACCTCGCCGAGCGCGCGCGGGCGGGCAAGCTGAAGCAGGCGGAGATCGAGGGTGGGACCTTCACGGTCTCGAATCTCGGTATGTTCGGGATCCCGAGCTTCAGCGCCGTCGTGAATCTCCCCGAGCCCGGCATCCTCGCCGTCGGCGCGACGATCAAGCGTGCGGTCGTCAGCGACGACGCCGTCCAGATCCGGCCGATCATGACCGTCACGCTGTCGGTCGACCACCGTGCCACGTCGGGTGCGGAAGGCGCTCGCCTGCTCGCGTCGATCAAGCGTCTCCTCGAGCAACCCGTGTTGCTCCTGGCATAGGAGTAGATTCGGACCGATGCAGCTCGCGGACCTCATGGCGACCGACGTGCTCACGGTGTCCCCCGACACGACGATCGCCGACGCCGCGCGGCGCATGATCGCGCGCGAGACCGGCGCCGCCGTCGTCATCGACAACGACGACCTCGTCGGGGTCATCTCGGAGCGCGATCTCATGCGCGCGATACCCGACGCGTGCAGCCCCGAGACGCCGGTCTCCGAACGCATGAGCCGACACGTGATGACCGCATCGCCGGGCACGAGCGTCCCGGAGGCGATGGCGATCATGATCGAGGGTCGCTTCCGCCACCTCCCCGTCGTCGACGGCGGCCGCGTGCTGGGAATGGTCTCGATGCGCGACCTGATGTCGTGGACGTCGCTCCGCCTGCGCCTCGGTCCGCTCGGAGACGACGACGAGGAGATCGACAGCGCCGAGCTTCTTGCGACGATCCATCGCATGCGCACCGGCGCCGCCTGAACCTCGTCGAAGCCGCTGTCCCCTTCCACCGCTCCCGCTCGTCGCCCTGGTGAGAGACCAGCAGACGAGAGGAGAACAGTCATGCGTGTTTTCGTTGCCGGAGCGAGCGGTGCGATCGGTCGTCGTCTCGTCCCGCAGCTCATCGAGGCCGGACACGACGTGGTCGGCACCTACACAACGCCGTCGAGCGCGGAGCTCGTGCGGCGGCTCGGCGCGACGCCGGTCGAGCTCGACCTGCTCGATGCGGGCGCGGTGCGAAAGGCCGTGCTCGCGAACGAGCCGGAGGCGATCGTCCACCAGGCGACCGCGCTCGCGAACGTGAAGTTCTCGCGGAACATGGACAAGGTGGCCGCGAGGACGAGCGAGCTGCGGACGAAAGGAACGGACGCACTGCTCGCCGGTGCGCGGGAGGCCGGCGTGCGCCGGTTCGTCGCGCAGAGCGTGGCCGTGTTCGGCCGGTACGCCCGCGAGGGCGGGCCGGTGAAGACCGAGGCCGATCCGCTCGATCCGTCCCCGCCGGTGCACTTCCGCAAGAGCGCCGTCGCGATGGCCTACCTCGAGCAGGCCGTCACCGACTTCGGCGGGATCGCGCTGCGCTACGGCGCCTTCTACGGCGCGGCCAACGACGGAACGATCGAGCCGGTGCGCAAGCGGCAGTTTCCGATCGTCGGCGACGGCGACGGCGTGTGGTCGTGGATCCACCTCGACGACGCCGCTTCCGCGACCGTGCTTGCGCTGAGCCACGACGGCCCGGCGATCTTCAACGTCGTCGACGACGATCCCGCGCCGGTGCGCGAGTGGCTTCCCGTGCTCGCTGACGCCCTCGGCGCCAAGCCGCCGCGGCACGTCCCCACCTGGCTCGCGCGGCTGCTCGCGGGCGAGGTCGTGACCATGATGTCGACGCAGGCGCGGGGTGCGTCGAACGTGAAGGCCAAGCGGGAGCTCGGCTGGACGCCGCGGTTCGTGACCTGGCGCACGGGGTTCCCGGCGGTCTACTCGGCGCTCGCCGCCGCCGAGCGGCAGACGCCCCGGCGGGCGCCGCAACCAAGCCACTAGCTCGAGCAGACGTGACGAGGCCGCCCGCCCACGAGGGCGGGCGCCTCGTCGTCCGTCTCCTTCCACTCCTGAGCCGCTGTCCCATCGGACGCGGCTCGTTCGTCGCTCCTTCGAAACCACGTTCAGGAGGAAGCACGATGAGAAACCAGATCCGTGTTCTCGAGCGCCCCGGCGGCGAACGCACAGCTGTCTCGGGGGCGAGCCGCTGGCTCGTCCTCGCGGTCACGGCCGCGGCGCAGTTCATGGTCATCCTCGACGTCTCGGTCGTGAACGTCGCCCTGCCGGCGATCAAGGACGACCTGCACTTCTCACAGGAGGGCCTGCAATGGGTGATCACCGCCTACGCGATCCTCTTCGGCGGCGTGCTCTTGCTCGGCGGCCGCCTTGCCGACCTGCTCGGCCGCAGGCGGGTGTTCATGGCGGGGGTCGGGCTGTTCACGTTCGCCTCGCTGCTGTCGGGGCTCGCGTCATCGGAGGGGGAGCTGATCGCCACGCGGGCGCTGCAGGGGCTCGGCGGCGCGCTCCTCGCACCGGCGGCGCTCTCGATCGTCGTCACGACCTTCCGTGAGGGCCACGACCGGAACGTCGCGCTCGCGATCTGGGGCGCGATCTCCGGCGTCGGCGGCGCCGTCGGCGTGCTGCTCGGCGGCGTCCTCACCTCGTACCTGAGCTGGTCGTGGATCTTCTACGTCAACCTCCCGGTCGGCCTGGCCGTCCTCGCCGTCAGCCCGTGGCTCCTGTCGGAGAGTCGGGTCGCGGTGGCGCGTCGCCACTTCGACGTCCTCGGCGCGACGTCGGTCACGGCCGGGCTGATGGTGCTGGTCTACGCGATCACGCGGGCGAGCCAGCACGGCTGGGGGAACAGCGTCACGGTCGGGCTGTTCGCGGCTGCCGCCGCGCTGATCGCGGCGTTCGTCGCGATCGAGGCCCACTCGCCTGCCCCGCTGCTCCCGCTGCGGATCTTCCGCCTGAGGACGCTGACGGCGGCGAACGCGACGATGATGACGGTCGGCGCGGTCGCGTTCGGGCAGTTCTTCCTGCTGACGCTGTACCTGCAGGAGGTGCTGCGCTACTCGGCGCTCCAGACCGGCGTCGCGTTCGTGACGCTCACCGTCGTGCTCATCGCCGTCACGAACCTCGCGCAGAAGCTGACCACGCGCCTCGGTGCCCGGCCGGTCCTGACGACCGGCCTGCTGCTCACCGCAGCCGGCAGCGCGCTCTACGCGCAGATGCCCGGGGACGGTCACTACTTCTGGAACGTCGTCCCCGGCCTCGCCTTGAGCGGCGTCGGGCTCGCGCTCACGTTCGTGCCGGTGATGATCGCCGGCCTGACGGGTGTCGAGCACGCCGACGCCGGTGTCGCGTCCGGGCTCATCAACACGAGCCGGCAGATCGGCGGCGCAATCGGGCTCGCCGTGGTGACGACGATCGCCGCCACCGCGAGCAGCCACTACGCCTCGAGCCACGCCGTGCCGGCGTTCAGCGGCCCGGCGCTCACGCACGGCTTCCAGGTCGCGTTCTACGCGTTGATCGGTGTCGCGCTCGCCGGCGCGGCCATCACCGCTGTCTTCGTCGAGTCGAAGCCGAAGGCGGTCGTGACAGCGGAGCCGGCCGAGCTCGAGCTCGCGCTCGACGAGGCCGCCTAGCCGAAACGCGGCGGGGACGGCGGCAACGCCGTCTCCGCCGACCGCTGTCCCCTCGTCCGCTGTCCGCTCGTCGCCTTCGTGAAGACAACGAACGAGAAGGAGGACTGTGATGAACGAGCGCACAAGGATCGCCGTCGCCGGCGCGACCGGGAGGCTCGGCAGGCACCTCGTCGACGTGCTCGAGGAGCGAGGGCACGAGGTCGTGCCGATGTCCCGCTCCCTCGGCGTCGACGTCGTCACCGCCGAGGGCCTCGCGGAGGCTCTGAAAGGCGTGGAGACCGTGATCGACGCGGCGTCGCACCCCACGCCGGACGAGGGACCGGCCACCGAGTTCTTCATCGCCTCCACGCGCAACCTGCAAGAGCTCGGCGCGCAGTCGGGTGTGAAGCAGATCGTCGTCGTCTCGATCATCGGTATCGACGACTTCAGCGCCGGCTTCCTCGCCGCGAAGAAGGTTCACGAGCGCGAGATGCTCCGAGGCCCGATCCCCGTGCAGGTGCTGCGCGCGGCCCAGTTCCACGAGTTCGTGGAGCCGCTCGTCGGCTGGACGCCTCGGGAGAACGGTGTCGCGTACCTGCCGAACATGCGCACGCAGCTGGTGGCTGCCCGCACCGTCGCCGAGGCGCTCGTCGATCTCGCGACGGAGGCGAGCTCGATGCCGACGCTGAACGGGTCGCGGATCCCCGAGATCGCAGGCCCGCGCGCCGAGACGCTCGTCGACGTCGCCGCCCTGCTCGCCGCCCGCCGCGGCGAGTCGGTGCGGTTCGAAGGCGTCACGAATCCGGCCGATCCCGACGGAGCTCTCTACGAGAACGGTGGGCTCCTACCAGGGCCCGACGCCACGCTCGCAGGCCCGACCTACGCCGACTGGCTCGAGCGCGAGGCGCGCGCGTGAGCGCTCTCGAGCAGCTCCCCCGGCACACACGCGCGCCGCCCGACAAACACGACGTCGGGACGCGCGCGGCCGGCCCGGGCTCGCCGAGCTCCGCCCTGGACATCAATTGCAGGTTCCCTTAAACTCGCCCTCCTTGAGGAGACGCTTGTCTCATCGATTCCGAAGGGAGCCCTTCATGAGCAGGAGGAAGGTCGGTGTCGTCGTGGCGGCGGGCGCAGCCGTTGTCGGCCTCGTCTTCGCATCGGCGTCCGCGACGAGCACCTCGCAGGCGGCCACGATCCACTTCGGCATGGACGCACCGCTGACCGGGCCGACCCAGCTCGTCGGTCAGAGCGACCGGCAGGCCGTCGAGGCCGTCGTTGCATACTGGAACGCGCACGGCGGCATCAGAGGGCGGCGCGTGGTGGTCGACGTCCTCGACAACGCGTCGAATCCGTCGCAGGCGGTCCAGAACGTCCAGAAGTTCATCGGCGATCCGAAGTACGTGGGCATCTTCGGCTCGGGGAACGCGGCCGCGGCCGTGGCGACCGGGGCGATCGCGAGCCAGGCGAAGATCCCGTTCATCGCCCTGTCGCCGCCGACGACGCTCGTCGAGCCGCCGCAGCCGTACGCCTACATCCTCACCGCAACGGCCCGGCTGTACGCGTACAGCGAGGCGGCATACCTCAAGAGCCTCGGCGTCAAGCGCGTCTGGCTCATGGGCGACAACGGCGGGTACGGGCGCGACGGCCCGAATCAGGTCTCGAAGCTCGCGAAGAAGTACGGGTTCGAGATCGTCGACACGACGATCTTCGCGCCCACGTCGACGGACTTCTCGGCCGAGCTGACGCGGATCAAGAACTCCGATGCCCAGGCGCTGTGGCTCTGGACGGCCACGCCGGCCGCGGCGACGATCGTGAAGCAGTTCAAGCAGCTCCAGCTGCCGCAGCGGCTCGTGCTGACCGGGGCGAACGTCTCGCCGCAGTTCCTGCAGGGGACATGCGGAGACGTGAACGGCGCGATCGTGAACTCCTTCCTCGCGACCGCGTGGACCTTCCTCCCGAAGTCGGACCCCGTGCGCAAGGAGGCCGCACTGCTGCGCAGCATCCTGAAGCGACCGGTCTCCAACTTCGACGGCGATGCCGCAGGCGCGCTCTGGGCGTTCAAGGCGGCGATCGAGAGAGGCGGGGCGACTCGCGCGGGGATCAACGGCGCGCTCGAGACGAAGCTGCGGGGGCTGGTGACGCCTGCCGGCCGGATCTTCCTCGGGCCGAGGAACCACCAGGGGCTCCAGCTCGACTCGATGTGGGTCGGGAGGATCGACGACTGCAAGGTCAAGCCGCTCTTCGGCAAGGCGTTTGCGAAGAAGAAGTAGGAACCCGAGCGCCGTGGCCGCCCGTCACCCGGCGGCCACGGCGCTCGTGAACCAGCGGGAATGGACAGGATGACCGGCGCGGTCGGAGTGAAGGAGACGAGGGCGCAGACGGCGCCCGGCGTCTCGTACGCGCTCGCCCGGCTCCATCAGCGGGTGCTCGCGGGCATCAGCGAGCGCGTCGGTCCGCATGGTCTCACGACGCTCCAGTTCACGACGCTCAGCATCCTCAGTCGGCACGGTGCGCCGCTCTCCACCTCCCAGCTCGCGCGACGGGCGTTCATGACTCCGCAGTCGATGAGCGAGGTCACCCATGCGCTCGAGCGCAAGGGCCTCATCGAGCGGAACCCCGATCCAAACCACCGCAGGACGCTGCCTGCGACGCTCACGACAAAGGGTCGTGGTGTGCTCGCCGCCTGCGAGGACGCGGTGTCCGAGTTCGAGGACTCGATGCTCGAGGGCTTCTCCGAAAGGGACCGCGCCGTGTTCCTCGACATGGTGAAGGCGGCGGTCCGCAACCTCGGCGGCGGCTTCCCGAGCGACGAGACCCCGTCCGCCGTCCGAGGAACCTGACTTCGTGGCGGCGGCCTCCTCCTCGCTCCCAGCCGAGACGACGAGGCAGCCCGCCTGCGAGCTCTCGGGCGTCACGAAAGCGTTCGGCGCAGTCAAGGCGGTCGACGACGTCTCGCTGGACGTCGCCGCCTCCTCGCTGACATGCCTGATCGGCCCGAACGGCGCGGGAAAGTCGACGCTGCTCGGGTGTATCTCGGGGCTCCACCTCCTCGACAGCGGGGTCGTGCGCATCGAGGGGCGGGACGTCACCCGCTGGCCCCCGCATCGCCGTGCCCGGCACGGGCTGGCGACGGTGTTCCAGACGACGCGCCCGCTCGCCGAGCTCGACGTGCTCGACAACGCCGCGGTCGGGGCGCACGTTCGCTCCCGCACAGGCTTCGTCGAGAGCATGCTCCGGCCCCCCTGGCAGTGGCGGGAGCAGCAGCGGGTGCGCGAGGAGGCCCGCGAGGCGCTCGCGGTCATCGGCTTGGAAGACCGAGCGGCTCACCCTGCCGCCGTGCTCCCGCTGGGACAGCTGCGGCTGCTCGCGATCGCCCGGGCGCTCGCACAGCGCCCGTCGGTGTTGCTGCTCGACGAGCCGGCCGCCGGCCTGCGCGCAGGAGAGAAGGCACACCTCGTCGAGGCCCTGAGGACGCTTTCCCGTCGCGGGCTGACGATGGTGCTGGTCGAGCACGACATGCAGTTCGTGGGGGCGCTCGCGGAACGCGTCGTCGTGCTGGACCGCGGACGCGTGATCGCCGACGGCACGCCGGCTGAGGTCCGCAACGATCCGCAGGTCGTCACGGCGTACCTGGGGTCGACGACGCTGTGAGCGCGCTCGTCGAGGTGGACGACCTCGTCGTTCGCTACGGGCCTGCGGTCGCGGTCGACGGCGTTTCGCTGACGCTCGGTGCGGGTGAACGCGTCGCGCTCATCGGAGCCAACGGCGCGGGCAAGTCGTCGCTCCTGAACGCGGTCTGCGGCGTGGTGCGACCGGCGGGTGGGAAGGTTCGGATCGCGGGCGACGACGTCACCGGCAAGACGCCGAACCACGTCGTCCGCCGTGGGCTGACCCAGGTGCCGGAGGGCCGCCAGGTGTTCCCCAGCCTCCCGGTCGAGGCGAATCTCCTCCTCGGCGCGTTCGGGCGCTCGTTCCGGACCGAGATCGCGACCTCGACGCTCCGCTACCTCCGCCGCCGTGCGGACGCGCGTGAGCGTCTCGAGCGCGTCTACACCCTCCTCCCCAAGTTGCACGAGCTGCGCGACCGACCTGCCGGGCGAACCTCGGGCGGCGAGCAGCAGATGGTCGCAATCGGCCGCGCGCTGATGGCCGAGCCGCGAGCGCTCGCGATCGACGAGCTCTCGCTCGGCCTCGCACCGATGGTCGTCGAGCAACTCGTCGAGTTCCTGCACCGGCTCAACGACGAGGAGCACGTCGCGATCCTCCTGGTCGAGCAGAACGCGCTGCTCGCTTTCGATCTCTGCGAGCGCGCATACGTTCTCGAAACCGGACGGGTGGTGCTCCAGGGCGAGAGCGCGGACATCCGCCACCGGCCGGAGGTGCACAGCGCGTACCTCGGAGACGGCCCCGGATGACCGAGTTCCTCCAGCTCGTCGTCGTCGGGCTCTCGACAGGCTCCGCGTTCGCGCTCGTCGGAATGAGCCTCGTCCTCGTTTTCCGAACGACGGGCATTGTGAACTTCGCGCAGGGCGTCTTCGTGGTGATCGGCGGGCTCTTCACGTTCCAGCTCTCCGACGACATGCCGCTCGCGGTTGCGTCGCTCGTGTCCGTCCTGCTGGCAGCATTTCTCTCGTCGCTCGTCGCCCTCGTGGCCGTCGGCTTTCGCGACCGGACGACGAGCCTTGCGAGCACGATCATCACCCTCGGCGTCGCCTTTCTGGCACAGGCGCTCCTGCTGCTCGAGTTCGGCGACATCCCGCGCAGCTATCCGGGCATCTCCGATCGCGCGTGGGACATCGGAGGCGTCCTCGTCCAGCCGCAGTACGTGCTCATCGCAGGCGTCGCGATCCTCTGCGCCGTCGCGCTGACCCTCTTCCTCCGCCGGACGATCGTCGGGCAGGCGCTCGTCGCGTGCTCCGACTCGCGTCGCGCAGCGGAGCTCGTCGGGCTCAACATCCGCTCGTTGGCCATCGTCGCGTTCGCCGGTGCAGGCGCTCTGTCCGCGCTCGGCGGCGCGCTGCTCGCGCCGAGCAGCCCGATGACGTACAGCTCCGACGTCGCGATCACCGTCAACGGCTTTGCGGCGGCCGTGTTCGGCGGCCTTGGCTCGATCCGTCTCGCATTGTTGGGTGGCTACGCGCTCGGGATTCTCGAGCAGCTCGTGGTCGGCTACATCGACCCGCAGTACAGCCTGATCATCGCCCTCATCGTCATGCTCGTGCTGATCGGGTGGCGCTCGCGGGCGGAGATTGCAAGCGCGTCACACGAAGCGCACGCTGCGATCCGCCGCGCCCGCGTGCCGTGGCCGGCGCCGATCCGGATCGGTCTGATCGTCGCCGGCGCCGTGTTCGCCTGCTGGCTTCCCTACCAGCTTTCGACGTTCGACGTGGCGCTGTACGACCGGATGGGCCTGTACGCGCTCGTGACGATCGGCCTCACGCTCCTCATGGGCTACGCCGGTCAGATCTCACTCGGGCAAGGAGCTTTCTTTCTCATCGGCGCCTACACGTCGGCGATCCTCACCGTGGGCATCGACCCGGGCACCCGCCTCGTCGACCCCGCTGCCGGCATCTCGCCCGTGCTCGCGGTGCTTGCCGCGCCGGTCGTGGCAGCAGTCGTCGCGGCCGCGATCGGCGTCCCCCTGCTCCGCCTCCACGGCCACTACCTCGCATTCGCGACGCTCGCGCTCCATCTCATCGCGTTCTCGGTTCTCTCGGCCTGGGACCGCTTCACCGGCGGCCAGTACGGGATCTCTGTCACGAAGCCCCTCACCGTGTTCGGTCACGATCTCCGCGGTCCGCTGCATGCAGCCGTCGTCTGGGGGGTGGTCGCGGTCGCGCTGCTCCTCGCGACCAACCTCGTTCACTCGCGGGTCGGACGCGCCTTGCAAGCGATCGCCTCCGACGAGGCGTCGGCTGCCGCATCCGGCATCCCGGTCGCGAGCTACAAGCTTCGACTGTTCATCGTCGCGGCGGCTCTGGCCGGGCTGGGAGGAGGCATGTTCACCTTCTCGTTCCTCATCGTCTCGCCCGACGCGTTCCCCATCGTGCTCAGCATCGAGTTCGTCGTCATGGTCGCCGTCGGCGGACTCGGCAACATGTACGGCGCCGTCGCCGGGGCGGTGGCCATCCTCTACCTCGAGCAGAAGCTCCGAGACCTGGGGGCGAAACCCGCGCTGTTCGGCTGGGACCTGCCCGACGCGGCTCCCACGGTCTTCTCGTTCGGTGTCTTCGGGCTGATCCTGATCGCGATCATGCTGTTCTTCCCGGGCGGTCTGCTTCCGGCGCTCGGCGACGCGACCGCGGGCGTCTGGGCAAGGATCCGAAGCGTCCGGCGGCCCGTCACGACGTCGTAGCGGGCCTCGGCCCGCCACCGGGCTCGTCCGGGGGACAACCTGCCGCTTACTCGAGGGTCGGTGCGACGTCGCTCGTCGGACGGTCGTCCGCTCTGGGCGCCGTCAGTGGAGCGTGGGCCGGTAGACGAGCTCCTGGATGTGACCGTCGAGTGTCCGGTGCTCCAACAACTCCAGGTCGAAGTCGGACGCCCCCTGGAAGATCGGGTCCAGTCCGGTCTGTCCGGTGATCACCGGGAAGAGCGTGACGTGCACCCGGTCGACCAGGCCGGCAGCCATCAGCGCCCTGTTCATCGAGAGGCTGCCGTGCGAGCGCATCGGCACCCCGTCCTCCTTGAGCCGCGCGACGACATCGACGGCGTCGCCGCTCTCCACGGTCGCGTTCGGCCAGTCGAGCGGGTCTTGCAGGGTCGTCGACACCACCGTCGTCGGGAGACTCCTCATCCGGGTGACCCAGGGGTCGCGCACGTCGGACTCCTCGGTGCTTTCGGCCAGCATCTGCTCGAACAGCCGGTACGTATTGGCCCCGAAGACCATCCGCTGCTCGCCGTCGTACAGGGCAAGGCGGTGGTCGAGCAACTCCGGCCCCTGCTTGCCCCAGTAGCCGGTCCAGTCGCCGCCGGCGGCGCCGTAGCCATCGAGGCTGGAGAACACGTCGAACGTGTAGGTCGCGGTCATGTGGTCCTCCTCGGGTTGCTTCGTCGGCTCGTCCTTCGAGCCGTGACGGTCTTCCCGGTCGAGACCGCAGCGAAGCGCCGATCTCATCGGTCGCCGCGGCGCGAAGCTCAGGCGCTTGGAAGCTGCACCGTGACGCGGAGCCCGCCGGCGGCGCGGGGAGTCAGGGCGAGGGTCCCCTCGTGTGCCTGGGTGATGCTCTTGACGATCGCCAGGCCGAGGCCGACACCCGCGTGGTCGGCGCGTATGCGCTCGGTGCCGCGCAAAAACGGCTCGGCCAGCGTGGCAACCGACTGCGGGGTGAGCTTCTCGCCGGTGTTCTCGACGGTGAGCACCGCACTCTTCGGCTGAGCGCTGGTCGTGACCCACACGGTGCCCTGCTCGGGCAGGTTGTGGACGATCGCGTTGTGCACGAGGTTCGTGCTCAGCTGCAGCAAGAGCGCGTGCGAGCCGATGGCAGGGGTCGGGTCGCCGACGGTCTCGATGGTGTGACCGCGTCTTTCCGCCAGAGGGAGGAGCGTCTCGGTGGCTTCCTCCGCGACGAGGGACAGGTCGACGTGCTCTCGTGGGAAGGAGCGCTGGTCGGCACGGCTGAGCAGGAGCAGTGCCTGGGTGAGGTCGATCGCACGTGCGTTGACTGCGTGGAGGCGGTCGACGAGCTCGGCCGTGTCGCCCTCGGGATCGTTGCGGGCCACCTCGAGGAGCGTCTGCGTGATCGCCAGCGGAGTGCGCAGCTCGTGGGAGGCGTTCGCCGCGAATCGCTGCTGCTCGGCGACGTGCGCTTCGAGCCGCGCGAGCATGGCATCGAAGCTGTCGGCGAGCTCGCGGAACTCGTCGTTGCGGCCTTCGAGCTCGATCCGGTGGGAGAGCGATCCGGATGCGGCCACGCGTGTCGCGTCCGTGATGCGAGTCAGGGGGGCGAGCATGCGGCCGGCGAGGAACCACCCTCCCACGAGACCGAAGACGAGCAGGAACGCCAGCACGATGGCAGCGGTCGGAGCGAAGGCGCGCCAGAGGGCGCCGTGGCTGCGCACCATGAAGATCACACCAGGGTGGACACCGCGCGAAAGGGAGAAGTACCCGACCACGAGCAGCACGGCACCGATCAACATGAGGAAGCCGACGTAGCTGAGGGTGAGCTTGAGGCGAGCGCTCAATCCGGGCGCTCTAGCCACGGTCTCCTCCCCCACGCCCTGTCTCCGGTTGCGTGTCGATGCGGTATCCGACGCCGGCCACGGTGGCGATGAGCCAGGGCTCGCCGAGCCGTTTGCGCAGTCCCGAGACCGTGATGCGCACGGCGTTGGTGAACGGGTCTGCGTTCTCGTCCCACGCCCGCGCCAGGAGCTCCTCGGCGCTGACGACGCCCCCTTCGGCGGCGACGAGGACTTCGAGCACCGCGAACTGCTTCCGGGTCAGCGCGACGTAGCGGTCGTTGCGGTAGACCTCTCGCCGGAACGGATCCAGCCGCAGGCCGGCTATCTCTCGCACGGGTGGCCTCGAGTGGGCGCGCCTGCGGTCGAGCGCTCTGAGGCGGAGCACGAGCTCTCGGAGCTCGAACGGCTTCGTGAGGTAGTCGTCCGCCCCGAGCTCGAACCCGGTCGCCTTGTCGTCGAGACGGTCGGCAGCGGTGAGCATCAGGATGGGCGTGCCGCTACCGGACGCGACGATGCGCTCGGCGATCTCGTCGCCGGTAGGCCCGGGGATGTCCCGGTCGAGGACGGCGATGTCGTAGGCGTGGAGGCCGAGCAACTCCAGAGCGGTGTCGCCGTCACCCGCGATGTCCGCCGCGATCGCCTCCAGGCGCAGCCCGTGGCGGATCGCGTCCGCCATCAGGGGCTCGTCCTCGACGATCAACACGCGCACGCTCCGATGCTAGAGCCGGCGCATATCGCCGGCGTATCGAAAACCGGAGATGCGCCGGCAACGCCACCCCTTCTTGGATTGGCGGCATGGCCTCCTACCGAGGAGCACGAAGGGCGGCCCGTCGGGCTCGAGCTCGCAGGATCCGTGCCGCCGGTCTGCTGGGTGTCATCGCGGTGGTCGCCGCGGCGCTCGGTTGGCAGCTGCCGTCCTCGTCCTCGACGGCCGCACCACCGAGTCACGTCGTTCCCAAAGAGCCGCCTCGCCCGCCTGCCGAAGCTCGCCGTGACCGCCCTGATGCGCTCGGCGAGGCTGGCGGGGCCGTCCCCAGCGGCACCACGGTCTTCGATGAGCATGTCCCGGGTGTCGCCAACCTCGATCCAGCTCTCCTCGAGGCCCTGCGTTGGGCTGCGGCCGATGCCGCGGCCGCCGGCGTCCAGCTGGTGGTCGACAGCGGCTGGCGTTCCCCGGCGTACCAGGAGCGACTACTCCACGAGGCGGTCTGGAAGTACGGCTCGGAGGAGGAAGCTGCCCGCTGGGTTGCGACCCCCAACACGTCCGCTCACGTGTCGGGGGCCGCGGTCGACATCGGCCCTTCCGGTGCCGCAGCGTGGCTGTCCGACCACGGCGCCGCGTACGGGCTGTGCCAGGTCTACGCCAACGAGCCCTGGCACTACGAGCTGCGCTCCGACGCCATCGATCACGGTTGCCCACCGATGTACGCCGACGCTGCGCACGATCCGAGGATGAAGCGGTGACCGTGCGGCGCGCGCGCCGTGACGCCCGTGAGTCGAACGCCGCTTCGGTCAGGCCGTGACCGGCGCAGCCGCCGCTGTCTCGATGATCGTTACGACCTCGTCCGGGTGGGAGACCATCGCCACGTGATTCGTTGCGATCTCCGTGGTCTTTGCCCCCATACGTGCGGCGAACTGTCGCTGCGCGTCGGGTGGGATCGTCTGATCGCCTTCCGCGACGAGGAACCAGGTCGGGAACGACTTCCAGGCCGGCGGCCCCATGACCTCTTCCAAAGCCGAGGCGTGCAGCGGTTGCTGAACCGCGTGCATCACGCGGGCTTTCGTCGGATCCACGTCGGCGGCGAAATGGTTCAGGAAGTCGTCCACGGGCAGCCATGCAAAGCCCTGGTCGTCGATGTCGAGGTGTGCGATCGCAGGTGTGGGCGGCACTTGCGCCAGCAAGCCCCCGATCGACTCTCCTTCGTCGAGCCCGAAACCGGCGATGTACACGAGGCCGACGGCGTTCGGCGCATCTGCGCCAAGCGCTGTCATGATCTGCCCGCCATAGGAGTGGCCCACCACGATGGTCTGACCATCCTGGCGGGTTAGGACATGCCGGAGCCGGGCGGCGTCGTCCGCCAGCTTCGTCAGCGCGAACTGGGGCGCGGTGACGTGGTATCCGGTTGCCTGCAGGCGCTCGATGGCCGCGCTCCAGCTGGAGCCGTCGGCCCAGGCGCCATGAACGAGGACGATGTTCGGCCGGTCAGCCATTCGAAGCTCCTTCCTCCGAGGGACGACGAAGACCGCTAGATGCGTCTCCTACGGCAGCGGCTCGTGACCCGGCTTGGAGATCTCTGCCACCATCTCGCCCACGGACTTGTCCTTCGCCTCGAGCGCGATGTCGGCCTGAGACACGACGCCAACGAGCCGATTCTCGTCGTCCACGACGGGCAGGCGCCGTACTTGATGCTGTGCCATCAGATGAAGCGCGTCCGAAAGGGCATGATCGGGCCCCACCGTACGATGCCGGACGACGAGATCTCCTTGGCCGGGATAGCTCGCGGATCCCTCTCTTTCGCGAGCGCCCGAACGACGATGTCACGGTCGGTGATCATTCCCACGAGCTGGTCCCCGTCGAGGATGGGGATCGCGCCCACGTCCTCGACTTCCATCAGCTCGGCGACCTGACTGAGCGGCGTATCGGGGGCAGCGCACCGCGGGCGCGCGGTCATCACATCGCCGACGTTCGTGCCCATTGCAGCCTCCCTGATCGACGTGAAGCAGATTACTCCGCCGACGCAAGGGCGAGCGCAGACGGCGAGGTCAGGAGTTCGCCAATGCCTCCCACTCCTCGATACGCCGTTCCATGAGCGCCGCCCGCTCGGCGGCGTCGTTCCGTTCAGCACGTCCGTGTCGCCCGGGTCGGCACGGAGGTAGATCCCGGAGGTGCGCGCGAGGAAGGCGTCGGCGCCGTCCGCGCGCGTCGTGAAGTAGCCGCCCGCGCGATCGACGCTCTCGAGCTTGATCTCACCGGTTCCCTCGAGCTCGGGAGCGTTTGCCTGACGGGGACGTTCGCCCTTCCAGAAGTAGAAGATGCCGGCCGGATCGACCAGTTCCTTCGACGCTTCGCTCCAGTAGCGCGCGGACAGCGTGCCGTCGGCCTGCCATGAGCGTCCCGCAACCTCGAGCGAACGCGCGCGGTCCCGGCTGATCGTCAGGAGCGAAACCGCCGACGGCTCGAGCTCGGTCCTGGCGGTGAGTGACAGTTGCCACCAGTCACCCTCCAGGCGGCTGATCCGGCCTTCGGCGTCGATCGCCTGCCGCAGCTTCTGGTTGATCTGGCGCACGATGGCCGGCGTCGTGTCGGGGTCGTACCGGATCGAGGTCAGACCCAGCAGGTCGGTGGGGAGCTTGGCGCCGTTCGCGTGGAGGATGAACGTACGGCGGATGCCGAGCGCACCACCGAACAAGCCCGCTTCGAAGACGACGTTGTCGCGCGGTGAGGCCTCTCCGGAGGCTTCGTCAGGCGACGCTCCCTTGCTCGTCCAGTCGTCCTGGGCGAAGACGAACGCAGCGAAGTCGACCTCGCGGGTGAGCTCGACGAGCCGGTCGAGAGTGGACACACCCGGGCTGAAGACCGTCGTCCACGGCTCGACATCTGCGATGTCCTGGAGCCCCCGCGTGAGCGCCTGTAGCAACTTCTCCTGCTGTCCGGACGATCCGAGGAAGATGCGCGGCTTCATTGGTCGATGAGGCTAACCGCTCGACGGCGCGTGGGCCATCCATCCAGACGGCAACCGCTCCCGACCAGTGCTGTTCCCCGGGTGCCCCTACAGTGCGGACATGCGGGACTCGCCGCTCTCCTTCTCCGATCCCGCGGCGGTGGCGTCCTACGCCGACCGGGCGCGCCGCTCGGTCCCGGGCCTGGATGTCCTGCACGGCATCGTCGAGCAGATCCTGGCGGAGTCGGTGCCGAACGACGGCCGCGTGCTCGTGGTCGGCGCGGGCGGTGGTCTCGAGCTCACCCATCTCGCCGAGCACCACGATGAATGGACGTTCGACGGCGTCGACCCGTCCGCCCCGATGCTCGACGCCGCCCGCGAGGCGATGGGGCCGCTCGCCGCCCGTGCGGCGCTGCACGACGGATACATGACGGACGCGCCCGAAGGCCCGTTCGACGCCGCCACCTGCCTGCTCACACTGCACTTCGTCTCCCGCGAGGAACGGCTGCGGACGCTCCGCGAGATCAACCGCCGCCTCCGGCCGGGCGCCCCGCTCCTCACGTTCCACCACAGCGTCCCCGACGGCAATGCGCGGGCAGCCTGGCTCGAGCGCCACACACGCTTCGCCGCCGGCCCCGACGCAAGCCCCGCGCAGGTCGCCGAGAGCGCCGCGACACTCGCCACGCAGCTGCCGATTCTCCGACCGGACGAGGACGAGGCACTCCTGTACGAAGCAGGCTTCGAGGACGTCGGCACGTACTACGCCGCACTCACCCTCCGCGGATGGCTCGCGTATGCCTCGGACACCACTGCCGACGGCTGAAAGCATGTTGCGGAGCGAGCCTTGCGCCCGCTCCGCAACGTCGATCCCCTCGGCGCCTGTGGCTCACTCCGCGGGTGGGATGTGGTGGTTGCCCCGGAACAGGTCGCTCGGGTCGTAGAGCGCCTTCGCCCGCCGCAGCCGCGCCCACGTGTCCGCGTCGAAGAAGCGGCTGGTGTCGGTCGGCTCCATGACGAAGTTCGCGTAGTCGCCGACGCGGTACGGGCGGACGGCCCGATCGAGGGACTCGAGGTATCCCCTCGCCGTCGCCTCGGATTCGTCGTCCTCCCGAACCCCGAGCGCGATCAGGCTGAGCGCGCCCGGCAGCGTCGCCCGTGCACCGGCGCCCGGCGTCTCCCGTCCGAAGGCGCCGCCGAGCTGACGCAGCTCGACAAGCGCGAGGTTCGTGCCGGAATCGGGCCCCACCGCGAACACCAGCTCGTCGACGCCGACACCCGGCAGATCGGTCAGGAGCGCCGTGGTGGTGACGAAGGGCAGGGGATCGGGCGGGTCCATCGCCATGTCGCCGAGCGCTGCCGGCGGCACCATCGCGAAGGTGTCCATCGCCGGGCTCAGCTCCCGCACCGAGCGCAGCAGGTCGCGGCCCTCCGCCTCGCTCCCGAGGAAGGCGCCGTAGACGACGGTGAACGAGCCGCCGCGCACCGGCTCCGGCACGAACGGGGCGTCGGGGAACTGCAGGAGCGACGCCCACGACATCATCTCGTCGGGCAGCGTCGGGACGAGCGCCGTCCAGGCGTGGAGCACCTCGGCCGCGCGCTCGAAGGGGAAGAACATGACTCCCGCGTAGAGCTCCTCGACCGGGTAGACGGCGAACTCGAGCGCCGTGACGACGCCGAAGTTGCCGTTCCCGCCGCGGAGCGCCCAGAAGAGCTCTGTCTCGTGCTCTCCGTCGACCCGGATCGCGCGACCGTCCGCGGTGACGAGCTCGATCGCGGTGACGCTGTTCGCTTGAAGGCCGTGCTTGCGCCCGAGCCAGCCCATGCCGCCACCGAGCGAGTAGCCGGCCACGCCGACGTCGGGAGACGAGCCGTGCAGCGCGGCGAGCCCGTGCTCGGAGAGCTTCGGAGCGATGCTGCCCCACTTCACGCCTGCTCCGGCCCGCACGCGCCGGGCCCGGGGGTCGATGAAGGCCTCCTGGAGCTCGCGGACGTCGACGAGGAGTGTGTCCTCGAGCGCGCCGTACGCGTCGGCGTTGTGGCCGGTGGCCTGCGACGCAACGCGCAGCCCGTTGTCGCGGGCGTATTCCACGGCCGCGACGACGTCGCGCACGTCCTGGGGGAGCGCGACTGCGGCGGGCCTCAGGTCCGTTGCCAGGTTGAACACCTGCCGCGCCGCGTCCCAGTCGGAGTCCGACGAGGTCACGACGCGTCCGCGCATCTGCGCGGACAGGGTCTCGAACTGACTGGTAGCGAGCATCTAGATCATCCTTTCATTGAACAGAGTGTCTATCGATCGGCCATGCTAACATGAATGAACACCATGTCAACTCGAATGAGAAAGTACGAGCTGAAGGCCCGGGCCGAGAGCCAGCGCGAGACGCGCGAGCGGATCGCGAAGGTCACAACCGAGCTCCACGAGGAGAGGGGCGTCGCGCACACGACCGTCGCCGAGATCGCCCGCCGCGCCGGCGTGACGCGCCTCACCGTGTACAACCACTTCGCCGACCTGAGCGAGCTGCTACCGGCCTGCGCCGCCCACTACGAGCGGCTGCACCCGACACCCGATTTCGCGACCGCTCTCGCACAGTCCGACCCCGGCGCGCGCGTCCGGGACGCGCTCGGCCGGCTCTATGGGTGGTACCGCGAGACCGAGCCGATGTTCGGCAAGCTCTTCAGCGACCGCGCGTCCGTCCCCGAGCTGGACCGGTTCCTCGAGCAGAACATCGATCGCGTGCTCGCGAATCTCGCTGACGACCTTGACGGCAGGGTTCGCCGTCCGCGGCCGGCGAGCAGACCGCCTCCACGCGCTCGTCCGGGTCGCGCTCGACTTCTGGACCTGGCGCCGCCTCACGCGCGAGGGCCTCGTCGACGAGGACGCCGCCGACCTGATGACGGCGGCCGTCGCCGCCGGTATCGGTTAGGCCCGAGCGACGGGGCCTTCCCGGCTGGAAACCGCCTTGCCCGTTCTGCTCGAAGCGTCAGCGTGGGGTGAGCCCGTAGCGCTTCATCACGGCGCCGATAGCCGCGAGGTCGGGAGGCCTGCCGGCGGCGGCGTCGAGGATCGCCGCGACCTCGCGGAAGTAGTCGGGGCCGAGGATGCCGGGGGTGACGATTGCGAGCGCCCTGGCGTCGACCTCGGCCCTGTTGGCAAAGTGGTGGACGGCACCGCGCGGGATACAGAGCGCCTCGCCGGGGTCGACGTCGATCGGCGTCCCTTCGACGGTCCAGGTGAGGACTCCCTCCAGCCCGTAGATCGTCTCCTCGTAGTCGTCATGGCTGTGCGCGGCTGCGACTCTGGAGCCCGCAGGAACGTCGAACTCGAAGACCGACACCGACCCCGCCGACTCGTCGCCCTCGACCAGGAAGCGGATCGCGAGCTCCCCGACCTTGATCTCTTCACGCGTGCTCGTCGACATCTTGCGCCTCCTCGTCCATGGATGGTAAAGTCACTTGACAATACATGTCGACCACGAACTCGTCAAGTGTCTTTACGAGACAACAGGGAGAAACCGAGCCCTTCGGGCCGCCGCTGATCGGCGCGCTCCTGCGGATGCCGTGGGAAGCCGTGCAGCGCCGAATGCTCGAGCGGCTGCACGAGCGCGGCTTCGACGACTTCGACGCGGCGTACCTCGAGGTCTTCCGGTACCCGGGACCGCAGGGGACGAGGCCGTCCGAGCTGGCCGCTCGGCTGCGAATCAGCAAACAGGCGCTCAACTATCTGCTCGGCGAGCTCGAACGGCTCGGCTACCTCGAGCGCCGGCCGGATTCCGAGGATCTGCGCTCGAAGCGGATCGCCCTCACGGCGCGCGGCACCTCGGCGATCCGCGTGATCCGCGAGGCGGTCGGGGAGATGGAGGCGTCGTGGGCACAACAACTCGGCCCGAAACGCTTCGCCCAACTCCAAAATCTCCTGCTCGACCTGAATCGGCCGACCTCAGCGTCGGGTGACGCCGCGCCCGCCTAGTAAGAAGGCCCCTCAGGCGACCGGGGTGCGGCGGTGGTTGAGGAAGGTGAGGACTGCGAGGACGCGTCGGTGGTCTTCTTCGTCTGCGCCGGTTCGTCTCCATGTGCTGCGAGAGGAGCACGATTCCGAGCTCGGGGTGGTTGGCGCGGAGGATGCGGGCGGCACGTGCGCCGTCGTCGGTGTTGTCGGGTGGCATGCGGATGTCGACGATTGCGAGGTCGGCGAGCGTCGTATCGACGGCGGCGATCAGGCTCGGTGCGTCGACGGTCTTCGCGACGACCTCGTGGCCGGCGTCCTCGAGGAGACGCGCGAGCCCTTCGCGGAAGAGGGTGCCGTCCTCGCTGATCACGATGCGCAAGGCAGGATCGCCTCCAGCACATCTCTCGGAGAAAGGAACGAGGAGACCATGGGACAGCGGGCGCCACTGGCCGTCGCTGTGCTCGCCGCGTTCGCGTTGCCTTCGCTGGCGCTCGAGGCCGCACGCTCACCACCGCCTGTCGATCTCGGCAGGCGGTGCACTCCGCGAAATCGAGCGAAAATCCCATGGTGAGCATCTCCCACACCCACCCGAGCCCCGCAGCGCGAGCCATCGGCTGGCTGCGAGACGACGTCCACCTCGCGAGACTCGCAATCGGTGTCGTCGCCCTCCACGTCGTCGACGACAACTTCCTGCAGCCGAATCCCGGGACCACCGCCGGTGGCCATCTCGTCAGCGGCCTCGTTCCGGTCGCCCTCCTCGTCACGGCGGGAGCCCTCTACGGGCGGCTCCGCCCGGGCGCGCGCGCCGTGATCGCATTCCTCGCGGGCTTCTTCGGCGTGCTCGTGGCGATAGAGGCGTTGCATCACACGAGAGAGGGCGGGCTGGTCGCCGACGACTACACGGGACTGCTGTCGCTCGTCGCCGGGATCGGGCTGATCGCGATCGGCGGCGTCACGCTCTGGAGGTCGCGTCGGCGGGATGATCGCGTCTGGTGGCGCTACGCCCGACGCGTCCTGCTCGCCGTCGGTGCGGCAGTCGTCGCCAGCGTCGTGCTGCTCCCCGTCACGATCGCCTACGTCGCGACGCACGCCTCGCACGTACTCGTTCCGTCCGCCGACCTCGGGTCGTCGTTCGAGGACGTGCGGTTCTCGACGAGCGATGGATTACGGCTGGAAGGGTGGTACGTCCCGTCCCGGAACGGTGCGGCGGTAATCGCCTTCCCCGGACGGCAGCCGAGCGTGCAGAAGCGGGCGAAGGTCCTGGCGCGGCACGGGTACGGCGTCCTGCTCTTCGACCGCCGCGGCGAAGGCGAGAGCGAGGGCGACCCGAACCTCTTCGGATGGCAAGGCGAGCGCGATATCCACGCGGCCGTGCGGTTCCTGCAGGGTCGCCCGGGCGTCGACCCCGAACGGATCGGCGGCATCGGCCTGTCGGTCGGAGGCGAGATGATGATCGAGGCCGCGGCCGAGTCGACGGCGCTCGAGGCGATCGTGTCCGAGGGCGCGAGTGGCCGCTCCGTCCGCGACATCCTCGCGAACGGCGACGGCTGGCAGGACGTCCTCGGCAACGGCATCGCAACAGCCGCGACGGCCGTCTTCTCGAACAACGTCCCCCCGGCCGATCTCAAGAGCCTCGTGCCGAAGATCTCAGGAGCGGTGTTCTTCATCTACGGCGAACGCGGCCAGCCGGTCGAGGAGCCTGCCAACAAGGCCTTCTTCGCGGTCGCGCGTGGCCCCAAAGAGCTGTGGGAGGTGCCGGGCTCCGGGCATATTGGCGGGATCGACGCCCAGCCGGAGGCGTACGAGCGACGTGTCGTCGGTTTCTTCGATCGCGCTCTCCTGCAGGATGCGTGACTCGCGCGAGTGACGCGCGGCGGTAAACCGGAGCTCGAACGGCGCGCTCATTGAACCGGCGGCCACCGCGGTTTACGGTCTCGTCGTGCCGGCGAGACAAGGGTCGTGATGGAGAACGTGCGGTACGACGTCGCCGTGATCGGAGCGGGGCAAGCGGGGCTGGCGATCGGCCATGCGCTGGCCGAGCAGAAGAAGCGGTTCGTCATCCTCGAAGCGGCGGACTCCGTGGGCTCTGCATGGAGGAATCGCTGGGACTCGCTCGTCCTGTTCACGCCGCGCCGCTACGACGCATTGCCCGGGCTCGCCTTCCCCGGCGACCCGGACGGGTACCCGACCCGCGACGAGGTCGCTGCCTACCTCGCCCGGTACGTCGAACGTTTCGGGCTGCCGGTGGAGCTCTCGACGCCCGTGCGCTCGCTGAGCAAGGACGCCGACGGCTTCGTGGTCGACGCGAACGGCACGCCGATTCGCGCGGACGCGGTCGTGGTTGCGACCGGGCCGTTCCACGCGCCGATCGTGCCGGACATCGCCGGCGGTCTGGCGGCCGAGGTCTTCCAGACGCACAGCGCCGGCTACCGTCGGCCGGCGGACCTGCCGGAAGGCCGTGTCCTGGTGGTGGGTGGCGGCAACACCGGCTTCCAGATCGCGAGAGAGCTCGCCGGCAGCCGCGAGGTTCACCTCGCGATCGGCTCGCAGCAGAAGCCCTTGCCGCAGCGTCTGCTCGGTCGCGACCTCTTCTGGTGGCTGACGAAGCTCGGCGTGCTGTCGAAGTCCGTCGATTCCCGGATCGGCCGGCGCGCGCGCGACCGCGACGTCCTGATCGGGTCGAGCCCGCGCGATGCCAAGCGCCATGGCGTCGTCGTGCAGTCGCGCGCGGTCGGCGCGGTCGGCCGCACGGTCCGGTTCGCCGACGGCACAGAGCTCGATATCGACGCGGTGATCTGGGCGACGGGCTCCAAACCCGACCACTCGTGGATCGACCTGCCGATCAACGGCGACGACGGCCGCCTACGCCATCGCCGCGGGGTCAGCGACGTTCCCGGGCTCTACTTCCTCGGTCTGTCCTGGCAACACACGCGCGGCTCCGCACTGCTCGGATTCGTCGCCGACGACGCGGCGTTCATCGCAGATCAGATCGCCGCCGACCGCGAGGCTCGGAGCGGAGGAGCACCGGTCCCCACCCCGCAAGATGAGAGCGCCCAAGGAGGCTCGTAGCCATGGAACACGACGAGCATCAGCACGAGCACGACTCCACCGACGTGACCGCCACGTTCCCGACCGACACTGCCGGCCTTCCACACGCGGTGCCGACCCAGGTCGTGGAGCTCGCCGACGGCGACACCTTCGAGCTTCGAATCGCGCCGGTCGCGACACGGATCGGCGACGACACCGTGCGGATGATCGCCTACAACGGGTCAATCCCTGGTCCCACGCTCCGTGTGCGCGAAGGATCGTCGCTCGTCGCGGACGTCGTCAACGAGGGCGACCTGGAGGCAACCGTGCACTGGCACGGACTGCGTCTGGAGAACCGCTACGACGGCACGCACGAGACGCAGGCGCCGATCCCCGTCGGCGGCCGCTTCTCGTACCGGATCTCGTTCCCCGATCCCGGCGTCTACTGGTACCACCCGCACATCCGCGAGGACTATGGTCAGGAGCTCGGGCAGTACGGCAACATCCTCGTCGACCCGGTCGAGCCCGACTACTGGCCGCCGGTGCACCGCGAGCTGCTCCTGACCCTCGACGACATCTTCATCGAGGACGGAAAGGTCGCGCCGTTCAGTCGCGACGAGACGACGTTCGCGGCAATGGGCCGCTACGGCAATGTCATGCTCGTCGCAGGCGAGACGGCGCCCTCGTTCGCCGCCCGGCAGGGCGAGGTCGTCCGCCTCTACCTGACGAACACCGCCAACACGCGCGTGTTCAACGTCGCACTCCCAGGCGGACGCATGAAGCTCGTGGGCGGCGACAGCGGCCGCTTCGAGCGCGAAGCGTTCGTCGAGTCGGTCGTGCTGGCGCCCTCGGAGCGCGTCGTGGTGGACGTGCTGTTCGAAGAGCCGGGACGCACGGCGCTCGAGCACCGAACACCCGAGCAGACCTACACGCTCGCGACGTTCGACGTGGCAGCCGAGCCGGCCACGCCGCCCCTCGCCGACGGGTTCGCGGTGCTGCGCACGAACCCGGAATGGTCCGCCGAGCGGGAACGGCTCGAGGTCTTCGCCGACGCGCCGCCGGACAAGACGCTCGCCTTCGTCGCGGAGATGGACATGGCCGCGCCCGAGGGCGAGGTGATCTACATCTGCCCGATGCATCCAGACGTGGTCGGCGAAGAGTCCGACCGCTGTCCGAAATGCGGCATGAAGCTCGTCGCCGTCGCGGCCCCGGTGACCTACGTCTGCCCGATGCACCCCGAGGTCGTGAGCGAGCAGCCCGACCGCTGCCCGAAATGCGGCATGAAGCTGGTCGACGCGTCGCTCGTCACCGCGTCAAGTCACGAGCACGAGGGCCACGCCCACGAACACCGCGTCGCGCATGCCGCTCACGAGGAGGCGCCCGCGGGCGAGCACGACCACGAGGCAGGCGGGATCGAGTGGGAGGACGACATGCTCGAGCTCAACCGCCGGACGACGCCGGCCAACATGCGCTGGATGCTCGTCGACCGCGACACCGGCGCGGCCAACCACGGCATCGCGTGGCAGTTCACCGTCGGCGACCGCGTCAAGCTCCGCCTGGTGAACGAGATGGACTCGGACCATCCGATGCACCACCCGTTCCACGTCCACGGCGCCGGACGCTTCGTCGTCCTCGCCCGCGACGGCGTGCCGGAGACCAACTACGTCTGGAAGGACACCGTCCTCGTCCGCACCGGCGAGACCGTCGACATCCTGCTCGACGTCACGAACCCCGGACGCTGGATGGCCCACTGCCACATCGCCGAGCACCACGAGAGCGGGATGATGTTCAGCTTCGACGTCGCACCTGCCAACGCACCTTGAAGCCACCCGGCGGGCCGATCTACCTGCTCGGCCGTGCAGCGACGCCCGGCGCGGCGGAGACACGACAGTTCCTGTCGCGGAACGGCGTCTCGTTCCGCTGGGTCGACGTCGACGACGACCCGCTCGTGCGCGTCCTCGCTCCTGCGGCGGCGCTGGAGAGCGTCCGCATGCCGTGCGTCCTCTTCCCGGACGGCACGATCCTCGAAGGGCCGGGCCGGTTCATGCGAACCCGGTTCATCCCGGCGACGCAGCACGGTGCGGTGCCGGCCGTCTCCGACGAGGATCAGCGCGCGCACCTCGAGACGAAGGTCTTCAAGCACGAGCTCGCCACCCGCGCCGGGCTGCCAACCCGGCCGCACCACGAGCGCTACGACGTTGCGATCCTTGGCGCCGGCCCTGCCGGGCTCACCTCGGCGCTCTACGCCGCCTCGGAGGGGCTACGGACGGTGGTCGTCGAGGCTCTTGCCCCGGGCGGCCAGGCGGGAACGAGCGCCCGGATCGAGAACTACCCCGGTTTTCCGGACGGGATCAGCGGCGCCGAGCTTGCCGCCAGCATCCACGCGCAGGCAACCCGGCTCGGTGCGGAGATCCTCGTCGGCGCCGAGCTCGTCGGTGCGATGCCGGGGGAGAACGGGACGGTCCAGCTCGAGCTGACCGGCGGTGCCACCTTCCACGCCCGCGCGGGCATCGCGGCAAACGGCGTGCACTACCGACGGCTCGAGGTGCCCGGCGTGGACGAGCTCATCGGCGCCGGCGTGCACTACGGCTCGTCGCCCTCTGAGGCAGCGCTCTGCCGCAACTGCGACGTCGTCGTGGTCGGCGGCGCAAACTCGGCCGGCCAGGCGGCCCTGCAACTCGCGAACGTCGCCCGAAGCGTCACCGTCGTCTGCCGTGCCGACTCGCTCGAGCAGAGCATGTCGCGCTACCTGGTCGACCGCATCCGGACGCACGACCGGATCAGGGTCCGCACCGGCGCCGAGGTGACCGAAGCGCGCGGCGAC
Source organism: uncultured Actinomycetes bacterium (assembly GCA_963746445.1). Lineage (GTDB taxonomy): Bacteria > Actinomycetota > Thermoleophilia > Gaiellales > Gaiellaceae > Gaiella. Next base: position 210,316 of record CAVVAW010000009.1, on the reverse strand, counting down.
CAGCAACTCGACTCCGTCGTCATCCGCGACGGAGCACAGGGTGAGCAGACGGAGGCCGACGCCGATGCGATGTTCGTCATGATCGGCGGCCGGCCGACGACGGCAGGCGTCGAGGGGTGGCTCCGCCGCGACGAACACGGCTTCCTAGTCACAGGCCCGGACCTGCTCCGAGGCGGCGAGCAGCCCGCGTGGCCGCTCGCACGTCCACCGCTCTTTCTCGAGTCCAGCCAACCCGGCCTCTTCGTCGCGGGCGACGTGCGTCACGGCTCGATCAAGCGCGTCGCGTCTGCGGTCGGCGAGGGGGCAATGGCAGTCGCGCTCATCCACCAGCACCTCAGCACCATCGACTGACCAACACGGCGGTCGACGCCAGCCCCACGACGCTCCGTCAGAATCCAACGATCGCCTCGTACGCGCTGAACACGGGCGCCGTCATCGACGAGAGCGTGGTAGAGGCGGTGACGGACCGGCGGTTCGACACGCGGCTCGGGCGACACCCGGCTCCGTGCCGTCTCTGAGCGGTCGGCCACTGCTGCACCTCAGCGCGGCGTACCGTCCGAGTCACAAGGGAGCTGGATCTCGGCGGAGACGACCTGTCCCTGATCGACGATCTCGAGCGTCCGTTCCATCGCGGTGGGTTTCAGGCCTCCGACCCCGGCGTGGAAGGGGTTGTCGAGGAACCAGAGGAGGAGAAGCGTCGAGGTGATCACCACGGCGACGCAGCCCATCATCGTCGCTTGCACGAAGGCGCGCTCGCCGCTGTCGGCGAAGAGGAGCATGAAGCCGAAGATCACGAGGGCGGAGAGGAGGAGCACGATCCACAGTGGCGTGGGGATCACCCCCTCCGCCCCGTGGACACGGTCAGTACGAGCTCCTTGACGGTCGGATCGTTGATCGAGCCATTTGCTGTACGCGGCCTGCTCCGAGGCCGATCGCGGTTCGCTCGTCTGGAGTGTCTTGAACATCACGACCGTCCATGGGTTGAGCCCGTCGCTGCCGGCGCCTCTCTCCAGCCTCGGCCACTCCTGGTGAACGACAGCGCGCGCGTAGCACACGAGCTCGCCCGACAGGCTCGCGCGAATGCCCGTCGGCATCAACTGCGCGGTCTCGAGCTGCTGAGCCACGATCTCGGCCTCGTTCTCCGCCCCGGACCGCGACGTGTCGAAGCTCTCGAACGCGAGGAAGACGACGAACCCGAGCAGCACCGCGAATCCGGTAGCGAGGACGCCGAACACACCCGCCGCGCGGTCTCCGTCCTCGAAGTAGCTGCCTCCCGGAGCGCCGCGGCGTACGAGAAGCATCGCGCCAATCGTGACGACGGTGACGGCGAAGACGATCAGCGCTGCCCAGAGAATGGACATCTGGCCCTACCCTATTTCGGCGGCCGAATTGCGTCCGGCCGGTACCGGCGATCTCGCGCGGACCCTGTCAAATGCCCGTCGCGGCTTTGACGCGGCCGGAGGCTACCGCCTCCTGTAGCGCGCGATAGTCGCGATGGTTCTGGTCTGCATAGCTTTCGGCGAACGCTGCCGTTGCGCGGTCGAAAGAGGCGCTGCTTCCGAGATACGCGGCAATCGCGATCCGGTCACCCGAGCGCGCGTGGGCTCGGGCGAGTGTCCAGCCGCAGATCCTGCGGTAGGCCGCCAGCGCCGTATCGTCCATCAGTTCGACCTCGGCCGACCCCTTCTCGTCCCAGAGTTGCCGGATGTAGAAGTCCTTCTTCTCCCCGTCGATGGCCACGACCCGTTCCCAGCCCAGCATGCGGCCCCGGCCGGAAAGTCGTGCTCGGACGATCCGGCGTTCGTCATCCGAAGCTTCTTCGACGTGATAGAGTCCTCCCGTCGCCGGCCCAACTCCTGGCCGCGGCGAGTTCGGCGGAGCCGTAGCAATCGGCCCGTACCGGCCACCCCGAGCAGAGTGGGTTGCATTTTGGCCGACCTCCAATCCGGTCGGCGATGCTCTTCGAAAGCTCCTGGGAGGCTCACGTTTCGCTCTTCGGTTCTCTCCGGTCAAGCTTGACCAGCCCCACGGGGGAGCGGCTGGTCAGGTCGGGGCGTGGCGGACGCCCCGACTTGCGAAGGCTCCCGGGCGTGGGGCCCGGAGCCCTTCGCATCCTCCGACTCGATGTCGCGACGGTCGACGGGAACGCTGGCGACTGACAGCCGGGTCAGGAGAGGCGCGAAACCCCCGCCTGCGCCAGATGAAGCGCAGGCGGGGCCGCGCAGTCGCGTCGCGCCGCCTGCGGGTACGGAACGTCGCTACGGAGCCGAAAGCGTCGGCAGCGCCCCGCGCGTTGGCTAGACTTTCGAGCCTGTTCCTCTCCAGGGCAGTGGGATGAGGGTGTCGTCGTTGGAGCACCCTGAGATGGTCGAAGAAGAGCCGAAGCACCTACGCGTCCTGATCGCCAACGAGAGGCGCGACCGGCTAGAGCTGCTGGCACAGGTTGTGGCGGGGCTCGGTCATGACGTCATCGCGCGCGAGATCTACGTCAAGGAAGTAGGCGCCGCGACCGAGCGAGAGCGCCCCGACGTTGCCCTCGTCGGCCTGGGTCTGAGCTCCGAGCACGCGCTCGAGCTGATCGCGGAGATCGTCCGTGAAGCGTCGTGCCCGGTGATCGCCCTGCTGTCCGCAAAGGACCCTGCCTACGTGCGAGAAGCGGCGAAGCGTGGCGTGTTCGCCTACATCGTCGACGGGAACGCCGAGGAGCTGCAGAGCGCGATCGACATCACCCTCCAGCGGTTCGCGGAGTACCAGAGTCTCCAGGGCGCCTTCGGTAGGCGGGCCTTGATCGAGCAGGCGAAGGGAATCTTGATGGCGCGACACGCGATCGACGCCGACCGCGCCTTCCAGATGCTGCGAGAGCACTCACAGCACAACGGCCGGAAGCTGGTCGACATCGCGCAGGCAGTCGTGGACAGCCATCTGCTCCTGCTCGCGCCGCTGCCGTCGGCGGACGCAAGCCCCGAGCCCGCGCTGTAGAACTGCCGGGCGGTGTTCTTGGTTCAAAGGCGTTGCCCGCGACCCCAGGTAATCCGCTCCCTTTCAACCGAAGTCGGACCGACGCTCCTCATCGCGCGGCCGATACCGGCCGACGTCAGTCGGAACGAACGGCGGCGAGCAGGGCGTCGAGTCGTGCGGTCGCGACACAGATCGTCGTGTCGGCTGCTCCGTAGTAGAGCCTGACTTCCCCCGACTGCGGGTCGTGTACGAGCCCGCACGGGAACACGGTGTTGGGTATGTCGCCCTCGCGTTCGTACGGGGCGGAGGGCCCTAGCACCCAGTTCGAGGCCCGGTGCAGGACACGTGCTGGGTCGTCCAGTGCTGTCAACGCGAGACCGACGCGGTAGATGGTGCCGGCAACGGTCTCCTTGACACCGTGGTAGATCACGAGCCAACCGGCGTCTGTGCGAAGTGGTGGTGGGCCGATGCCGATGCGAAGTGAGTCCCACCAGGCGCCGTGTCGGGGCTGGAGGACTTGCTCGGGGGGGCCCCAGCTGGTCAGGTCGTCCGACCGGGAGAGGACGACCTCGCCGCGTGCGCCGCCGTACGAGGTCATCGGCCGGTGAAAGAGAACCCACTGCCCGTCGACCCGCTCGGAGAGAAGCGCCGCGTTCTTGTCCTCCGGCTGGCAGATGATCCCGATCCGCTCGACCGTCCGAAAATCCGTCGTCGAGGCGAGATAGACGGCCGGACCGCTCGGGCCGTATGCCGTGCAGGTGATCAACCAACGCTCGAGCTCGGCCACCCAGACTGCACGGGGGTCTTCGAAGCCCCACTGTTCGCTTTCGATCCCGCTGGCCGGCGCAAGCAGCGGCTCCGGATCGATCGACCACCCGCTGAGGCCGTCGGCAGAGCGAGCGACGGCGAGATGGGAGATGCCCCGCCGATCTTCGACGCGCGCGACCACCACGGTCTCACCATCGACGAGCGCCGCGGCAGGGTTGAAGACCGCGTTGACCGGCGTGCTCCAATCGGCCGCAGTCAGGATCGGGTTTCCGGCATACCGCCGGAACACCTCGTGGTTCGAGCTCACGCGGCCTTGATCCGGAGCTCGCGTCGTTCGGTGGCCGGGAGGGCGGCGGAATCGAGCAGTAGCTGGGCACGATGGAAGGCAAGCGTGGACTCTGCGCCCTCGTTCTCGTTGAGGTCGGTCTCACCGAGGCCGTCGCTGCACCCTCCGGTCGCGAAGTCGTAGAGCGGGCGGTCCAACCGATTTCGCCCCAGGAACCAGTCGAACGCCGTGCGCGCACGGGCTCCGTGTTCGCCGTTCCCCGTGGCGACGAGCGCAGCGAGCTCGGCCTCGACGAACGCCGTTGCGTCGAGCGGCTGCTCGTCGCCCTCGCCGGGCGCAGGCTCGTCGCGGTCGCGTCCACGGTGGCCCGGCAGGCGCAACATGCCTTCGTCGAGGCCGCACTCGTCACCCAGCCAGGCGAGCGCCTCGAGCCCGATCGCGACGTGAGCAGGGCGCCGAAGTGCGGCGCCTCCGACGATGAGCGCCTGGGGGAGCCGCGCGTTGTCGTAGGTGAGCCGGTCCTCGAACCACAGCCACGCTCCTTCTGCTGCGTCTTTGTACGCAGACGCGAGCTGTTCGACGAGGCGTTCGAGAAGCACTCTCGCGTCGTGGTCGAGACGATCGGGATCGAGGCGCGCGAGGCCGAGAACCGTGTAGGCGGCTGTGCGTAGGGAGACGTCTTTGCGCATAGATGGCACGAGTGCGTCGAGAAGCGTCCGAGCGGGGCCAGAGAGGGCCGGTATCCAGGCGGTCGCGAGGATCTCACCGAGCGCCCAGATCGTTCTGCCGACGTGGTCGCCGACATGCGGCTCGTCGAGCCAGCGTCTGTCGTAGCCCATGAAGTTCCGCATCCCCGTGCCCTCGGGGCCCGTCGCGAATTGCAGGAACGCGAGCGAGCGGTGGAGTATGGGTGTCCACTGACGGTCGGCGGCGCGTCCTGTCAGCTCGAGCGCGACGACCGCGAGTCGCGCGACGTCGTCGACGCAGTAACCCGTTTCCCAGCTCGGGATCACACCCGTCGCGTGTTGGACGATCCCGACGTCATCAACCAGGGTCCGCAGGTGATCCGTTCGGACCGACGTGAGCTCGAGCTCGACGATCGGGATCGGCTTCCCGCGCGGTCGAGCGAGAGCCGCCTCTTGCAGCACGACTGCGGTCTCGACGGCGATCGCCGGCCAGGCGAGCCCGGCACCGATCCGGCGCGCCTCCGTGCGGGCCGCTGCCAGTGAATCGGGGCTCCCGATGAAGTCGCAGACCGCGCTCTCGATTGCGGCGGCGTCGTCGAACGGGACGAGCTTTCCTGCACCCGTCGCGAGCATGTCCTGCGCGAAGAGGTACGGCGTGGAGATCGACGCGCAGCCGGCGGCGATGGCGAAGGTCAGCGCGCCCGAGGCGATCTGCTCGCGGTTGCGGTACGGCGTCAGGAAGACGTCCGTGGCGTGCAGCAGGTCGGCCAGTTCGGGGACGGAGAGAAAGCGATCGTCGAACTCGACGTGATCGGCGACTCCGAGGTCGAGCGCGCGACGCTCGAGCAGGAGTCGATACTGCTCGCCCTTCAGCCGCGCTACTTCGGGGTGCGTCCTCCCGGCGATGAGGTACAGCACCTCGGGATGACGCTCGACGATCCCCGGCAAGGCCGCAATCGCGGTCTCGATCCCCTTCCCCGGAGAGATGAGCCCGAACGTCGAGAGCACAAACCGCGATCGGAGACGGTCGAGGCCACGTGACGGCGCCGAGCCGTTGGTGTTTTGGCGACCGAGAAGGGCGGGCGCCCCATGCTGGACGACGCGTATCTTGTCCGCGGCGCAGCCGTTCACCCGCAGCAGCAGCTCTCGCGCTGTCTCTGTCATCACGATCACACGCTCCGCCTCCTCGCACAAGGCGGTCAGCACGTCGCGCTGGTGATCCGTCGGCTCCGAGAGGACGGTGTGAAGCGTCAGAACGAGCGGCCGAGCGAGCTCCCGCGCGAACGAGAGCACGTACTCGCCGTCGGCGCCGCCGAAGATGCCGTACTCGTGCTGCAACAGGACGACGTCGATGTCGAGTCGACCCAGCAGCCGTGCTGCTCGAACGTAGTCGCCGCGTACTGCCTGCGACACGGTCGCGAGGACATCGTGGCGCTGCGGGCTCGAGGCCTCGTCGACGATGGCGATTGCGCCCACGCTCTCCACATCCTTGGTCGCGAGCAGCGATGTGCGGACGTCGAAGGCGAATGTTCCGATCCCGCATGCGCGCGGCGGATACGTCGAGAAGATCGCAGTACGCACGCGACCGTGCGCCCCTTTCGGCAGGTGTGTCCGGCGTGCTGGCGCTCAACCGCCAAGAGTCTCGCCGGGTCGCAACACATGCTACCCGCAGCCCGCACGGGCCCGGGTGCCGTTCTCAGGAGCGCAGCGGTTCGGCCGGGTCGACCGACACGTGTCCGTCGCGATCGACGGAGACGACCTGGCGCGGGAGCGAGCCTGGCTTGCGAAGCAGACCTCGGAGCGAGCGGCGCCGGTCGGGCGGGCCGATGACCGCCTGTGTGTGCGTGTGAGACTCGACGCGATAGCCCTCGCGTTCGCGCTCGTCGAGGAAGGCGGTGAGCGCGTCTCTTCGGAGGTGCTCCTGGTCGCGTTCTCGGCTCATGGACCGTGGAGTAGGGGCGTCGTGCCGCCCTCGTCTTCCCAGTCTCGTAGTGCGCGAGCGCGGATCGCACTCTGGTCCGGCGCGATCCGCGCGCGCTCGGCGGAGGACGGCACAGTGCCCGCGGCAGCGTGCGCGCGTGTCGTGGCGATGGAGGTGAGCTGGTCGGCTGCGGGGCGCGTCGCTTCGGAGACCGTCGCACGCCGCCGTTCGCTCTCAACCGGCATCGCGCCGGGGCTCCGCCCGGTTGGTGCGGTGAAGGCCGAGCACCTGCCAGTGCGTCGAGCCCGGCCGGACGGAGCCGTCGAGAGTGCGCCCCTGGCCGAACGCTGACTGCGTCGCGAACCAAAGAGGGCGGAAGATGACCAGGCCGGCGAGCCACCAGAGGATGACCATCGAAGGGCCAGAGCCGGTGAGCACCGCCCAGGTCGCGATGTATCCGCTCCAGAGCGCGAGCGCCCACGTCGTCTTGCGCCAGTGGAGGAAGTTGGTCACCTGCAATCACCTCTTCGGTCGGCCCTCATGGTCGAGTCGGGGAGTGCCCGAGCGGGCCCTCCCCCGATGCGCGTTGCCGACCGCTCAGGCGACGGCGACGCCTTCTTGCTGCGCGATCACCTTGCCGCTCGTGATTCGCGGCGCGTTGGGCAGCGCGGACTCGAGCTTCTGCTCCTTCACCCAGGCGGCCGCGAGGTTCGTCGCCTCGTCGCTCTGGGCCGGCCCCGCGAACAGCCCGACGGACGTGACCACGCCGTTGCCGGACTCGACCAGGTAATAGCCGCGGAAGCCGTCGAGCTTCTCCAACTGCGGGACGAGGGTCTCGCTGACCTTGCGGCTCAGCTCTTCGGTCCGTGCGGTGTCAACACCTTCGTATCGGCGGATCGTGGCATGCATCGTCTGCTCCTCAGCTCTTCGTTCAGGACAGACAGCTCGAACGAGCTCCCTGCTGCGCTCGGGCCAAATGGAAAAGCTGAAGAGGAGTGCTAATGCCTCGGCGGCTACGACGCTCGACCGGACGCCCACGCAGTGTACCAGGAAAGTTGTGCGATCTGTCACATTTTGGGAACCGGGCGCGTCGCTGGCCTGTTGCCCATTGGGTGTACGCGGAGCTAGGCCGAGAACCTCGATCCCGCGGGCTAGCCCTGTTCGCTCGTGCGATAGAGACCGTAGAGACGTGGAAGCTCGACGTCCGGGTCGACGAGGAACTGCTCGCGTTCGCGATCGATCCACGGGTATCCGTCTGGGCCCGCGAGTCTCCGCGCGCCTGCGAACGCCTCCACGACGGCGACGGACGGCTTCGCCGAGCCGTCGGCTCGCCAGAGCCCGAACGAGCGCTCGTGGACCGCGAGGTCGAGCGGTGGCTCCTCCCAGATGGCCGACTCGTAGTCGGAGTAGCACCAGAGCATCGCGCCCACGCAGCCCGCCCGCTGCAGCGCCGCGAGCGCCCGCTCGGTGTAGGCCGCGGCAGCCTGCTCCTCGACGAGCGAGCTCGCGTTTCGCAGGCTGAGCGCGTCGCCGACCGGATCGCCTCGGCGGAAGGTGGGTAGCCCGAACTCCGCGAACAACAGGTCGCGTCCGCCGGCGAGCCAGCGGGTGACGTCGGCCAGGAATGGCAGTAGGCGCTCGTCCGTAGGGCCGTCGGCCCAGCGGGCATAGATGGGATAGCCGTGCATCGAGAGGACGTCGCACACCTCGGAGGCCTCGCGTGGCCCGAGCATGCGATCGTTCTCCAGGTCCTCCATGTGCAAGCCGACGGTTACCCGTGCCTCCGGGTCGGCTGTGCGGATCGCGGAGACGATCTGGCGCAGCCACTCCCGCGCCGACGATCGAGTCGGCGGTATCACACAGTTCGAGCTCTCGTTCCCGAGGTCCCACATCCAGACAGCGTCGTGCCCGGCCAGAGCTCCCGCCGCCTCTGTTGCCAACAAGGCGTGCGCTCGAGCGATCAGCGGGTCCGAGTACCAGTTACGCAGCCCGCTTCCGGTGACCCTGCGATTGGACACCACACGAAAGCGCTCGTCGCGATCAGACCCGCCGAGCGCCCACACCGGAAGCCAGTTCACGCCGCTCATGTGACCGGTGAAGAGAGTGGGAATGAGCGCCATACCCGTTCCCGCGGCCAGATCAGCCACGGCGATCAGACGATCCAGCATGCGCCGATCCACCTGGTTCGGGGCCGGTTGGAAGTCCGCCCAGGTCAGGAAGATCCTGACCGAGTCGAGACCGCTCGCGGCGATCCGTGCGAAATCGGCGGCGACCTCCGGGCGATCGAAGTCCGACCACCACCCCATCGCCGTTCGAGCCGGCCAGTAGTTGACGCCGAGCCGAAAACGATCACTCGACGAGCGCGGGTCAGGCAACGTTGCCTGCGCGTCGCGCGTGATCGAGCGCCACGACGCGGTGATAGAGCTCGAGGTAGTCGTCGACCATCCGGTTGGAGTCGAAGCGACGCTCGACCGAGGCGCGCACGCGCGTCCTGTCCAGCGAGGCGGCCGCACGCACGCCGACGACGGCCGCCTCGAGAGAGCCGACCAGGAAACCGTTCACACCGTCGCGGACGATTTCGGGCATCGAGCCGCGTGGATGGGCGATGACCGGCGTGCCGCAGGCCATTGCTTCGACGACGCTGAAGCCGAACGGCTCGTCGAAGCTGACGAGGTGGAGAAGAGCCCGCGCTCCGGCGAGGAGGTCGCGGCGACGGTCGGGACCGACGGGACCGACGTATGTGACACGTTCTCCGTCGAGCCGCGGCTCGATGAACCGCTCGAAGTAATCCTGGTCCTGGATGATCCCGGCGATGATCAGCGGCAGCTCTGCTTTCTCGGCAACGTCCATCGCCTCGAGGGTGCCTTTCTCGGGATGGATCCTTCCGAAGAAGAGCAGGTAATCGCCCGGCCCCACCCCCGGCTCGAACTGGTCCATGTCGATCCCGTGGTGGATCGTCGCCACGTAGTCCAGGCGCGCGTGGCGGTCGGAGTCGCTGATCGCCACGTAGTGGCCCCTCGCGTTGTACTTCTCGAAGACCGGCACGATCAGCTCGGAGGAGAAGCCGTGAATGGTGGTGACGACGGGCGTGTCGACCAGATCGCTGTAGGTGAGCGGCAGGAAGTCGAAGCTGTTGTGGATCAGGTCGAACTCTGCGGCTCGTTCGAACACCGCCGAGATGTGAAGCGCCTCCCAGACCTTGGGCGACAACCCCGGATCCTCGGAGTATCCGGTCGGGGCAGTCGCCACCAAACGCGCGCTGGTTATCGAGTCGGCCGTCGCGAACAGCGTGACATCGACCCCCCGGCGAACCAGGCCCTCCGTCAGGAGCGACACGAACTGCTCCCACGGTCCGTAGTGACGCGGGGGGACGCGCCACGAAATCGGCGCCAACATCGCAACGCGCAGCCCGTCGCGCGAAGCGCTGGCGGGCGCAGCCGGCTCGTGGTCCGACACTACCTAGCGGTCCGACGCAGCCGCGACATCCGTTGGGTGTCGCCTCGTTGCGAGGCGGCGAGGGCCTCGATCTCGAGGCTCAATTCACTCACGAGCCGCTCGAGCCGGTCGTTCCGGGCAATGAGCTCCGCGATCGCAACCTGTGTCCCCGTCGTGGACAGAATCGGCTGCCGACCCTTGTTCGGCCCTGCCAACTCGTCGATGCGCTCGCCCGCAGGGCGTCGTCCAGGGCGTCCATTCGTATCTACCCCCTGAGGGCGGCCTCGATTGCGGCGATGTCGATCTTCGTCATGGGCATCATCGCGTCGAAGGCGCGTTTGGCCGCTGCCTTGTCAGGACAGGTGGTGGCGTCGAGCAGGACGCGGGGAGTGATCTGCCAGGAGAAGCCCCACCGGTCCTTGCACCAGCCGCAGGCGCTCTCCTCGCCGCCGTTGTCGACGATCGCGTTCCAGTAACGGTCGGTTTCGGCCTGATCCTCGGTCACCACCATGAAGCTGACGGCTTCGTTCGGGGTGAAGTTGGGGCCGCCGTTGAGGCCGACGAACTTCTGGCCGAGCACGCTGAACTCGACGGTGAGCTCGTTGCCTTCTTCGCCGCCGGGGAAGTCCGACGGCGCCTTGTGGACGTCGCCGACCTGACTGTTTGGAAAGACGGACGCATAGAACTCCGCCGCCCTGCGGGCTTCGCCATGGTCGAACCACAGGCAGGTAATCACCGCCTCAGCCATTCCCGCTCTCCTTGTTCCGTGTTGATGATGATGTGATAGCTGCCCGGCGCCGGTTTCATCTTGGTCAGGAGATACCGGGCGATGATTGCCGCACCGGAAATACGAGATGAGTGACCCGGTCGCCCTGGACGCAGACTGTGGGGTTGCCGAGCAGTATGTCCTCGCCGGAGATCTTGCCGAAGAACGGGCGGTTGCCCTCACCCATCACAACCGGGACTAAGTCGACGGCCACCTCGTCGAGCAGTCCGAGGTCGAGGCATTGGCGAGCAATGGTTCCGCCGCTGACGATGACGGCACGGTCGCCGGCGAGCTCCTTTGCCCGAGCGACGGCCGCCTCGACTCCTTCGGTCACGAATGTGAACGGTGCGTCGGGGTGCGCATCGACCCAGTCCGTTGGGATCTGGTGGGTAACGACCACGATCGGTACATCGAAGTTGTGCTGTCCGTTCCAGCCGTCGGCGACGTCGAACAGCGTGCGACCGCAGATCAGCGCACCGACCGACGACACCCACCCGCGCCAGTGCTCGGCGCTTTGCGCAGTGAGATGGATGGTCATCTTTCCGGCAGGGTCGCTGAGCTCCACGTCGCCGTTTTGCAGCCAGTCGAACAACCGGCCGATGCTGTTGTCCTGCTTGGCGATGTAGCCGTCGAGCGACATGATCGCCTGCGCGATGACCTTGCTCATCGAGGTCGGCTCCCGTCAGCTGCGTTGCGGTTGGTAGATGTGCACGACAATGCCGCTGGGGAAGGGTATGGCTTGGACGAGGTTCAGGTGTCGTGACTCGGGCAGCTGCGCGAACAGCGCCTTGCCCTGGCCGAGGACCAACGGCGGGATCTGAAGCCGGTACTCGTCGATCAGGTCCGCCACCGCGAGTGCGCCAGCGAACGCTCGGCCCTCGGGGGGCAGCGGGGGCCCATTTCACGGTGAAGCGCCGACGCGAAGTTCCCGCGCCCTGATGTTCCCTCAGAGTTCCCCACGCATCGCTTATCGTCGTCTCGCCCGCCGAAAAGCCCTGCAAATCAAGTGCTCCGTGACCCCCTCCATACCGAGAGCCTGGGCGTTACCTCGAGCGGCAACAAAAGATGCAGATTTTGCAGGTACTTCAAGCCCTCTTCCGGACTCGAACCGGAGACCCCCTCCTTACCATGGAGGTGCTCTACCAACTGAGCTAAGAGGGCGAGACCGGGAGTCTAGCCGCGCGATCCTCCGCGTTTCACCCGTCGCGCGGCGGGGGTAGACACGCTGGGATGGAAGCGCTCGGCGGTCGGCTCGCGTCCACGCTCGGGATCGTCGCGGGCGTGATTCTGGTGCTGTCGGCGGCCGCGGCGGTGTGGCTCTTGGCAATCCGCGACACCGGAAGCTCGTGGCCGGCGACGGTGTCCGCTCTGAGCGCGGACGAGCTCACGAGGGAGCCGACCGACGTCTGGCTCACGAACGGCGGCACCCTCGCCAACCAGCGCTTCTCGCCGCTCGACGACATCGACACTTCGAACGTGAAGAACCTGAAGGGCGTCTGGATGACCGACCTCGAGTCGGGCACCGCGGCGAAGTACTCGGCAGAGGGGCAGCCGATCTTCTACAACGACGTGCTCTACGTGCCGACGGGCGAGGACGACGTGTTCGCCGTCGACGTCGAGACCGGGAAGATCCGCTGGAAGTACGACTCGGGGATCAGCCAGAAGATCAACAGCGTCTGCTGCGGCTGGCTGAGCCGCGGTGTCGCGATCGGCGAGGGGAAGGTCTTCATCGGCCAGCTCGACGGGAATCTCGTCGCGCTCGACCAGGACACCGGCGCAGTCGCCTGGAAGACGCAGGTCGGGAGCTGGCGGAAGGGCTACACCATCACGGCCGCGCCCCTCTACTACGACGGGATGGTGATCACGGGCGTCTCGGGCGGCGAGTTCTCGATTCGCGGGCGCGTGCAGGCCTACGACGCGGAGACGGGCAAGCTCGTCTGGCGCTTCTACACCATCCCCGGCCCCGGGGAGACGGGGCACGACAGCTGGCCCGCGGGCACGGACGCGTGGCAGCACGGCGGCGCGCCGATGTGGCAGACGCCGGCCGTCGACCCGAAGCTGGGGCTCCTCTACTTCTCGACGGGCAACGCGTCGCCCGACCTCGACGGCTCGGGGCGCGCGGGCGACAACCTCTTCGCGGCGTCGATCGTCGCGCTCGACGCCAAGACCGGGAAGTACCGCTGGCACTTCCAGCAAGTACGCCACGACATCTGGGACTACGACTCGCCGAGCCCCGTCGTGCTGTTCGACACGCGGATCGGCGGCCAGGAGCGGAAGGCGATCGCGGAGACGAGCAAGACCGGCTGGACGTACGTGCTCGACCGGGAGACGGGCAAGCCGCTCCTGCCGGTCGAGGACGAGGCGGTGCCGCAGGATCCCGTACAGAAGACCGCCGCGACCCAGCCCATACCGCAGTACGCGCCGTTCTTCTCACACGATGTCTCCGACGCCGACGTCGCGGGAATCGAGAAGCTCGCGAAGGCCAACGCCAAGGGTGCGCCCCCGCAGGTCGAGAAAGGCCGAATCTACGCGCCCTTCCGGGAGGAGGTCCGCGTGATCGTTCCCGGCCCCCAGGGCGGCACGAACTGGCAGCCGATGAGCTACAGCCCCGACACGGGCTACCTCTACGTCTGCGGGATGCGGTCGGTCTCGGGCTACACGCGAAGTGGTGACCAGCTTCCCGAGGGCAAGCAGGGGCAGGTCGCCGATCTCGGCAGCGTCTTCACGACGGCCGGCTTCGGCACGCAGACGGGCTTCTTCGGCGCCTGGGACCCGCGGACGGGCAAGACGGTCTGGCAGAAGCGCTGGCCGGAGTCGTGCTACTCGGGCTCGGTCGCGACGGCGGGCGGGCTCGTCTTCGTCGGTCGGAACGGCGGCGAGCTCGAGGCGTACGACGCGAAGACCGGCGAGCGGCTCTGGAGCTTCCAGACCGGCGCCGGAGCGAACTCGACGGTGACGAGCTTCGAGCGCGACGGGACGCAGTACCTCGCGTTCGTCGCCGGCGGAAATGCGCTTGCCGCGAGCGCCCACGGCGACAATCTCTGGCTCTTCTCGCTCGACGGGACGATGGGGCCCGCCAAGCCGGGCGGCGCGGGTGCGGGCGTCGGGCACGCGGGCGAGGCTCCGACGACGGGCGACGCCGCGGCCGGGATGCAGGTCTTCACGGACAACTGCTCCGGCTGTCACGGCCTCAGCGGCACGGGCGCGAACGGCGGTCCCACGCTGGTCGGTAAGACCGACCGTGACGCGGTGCTGAAGCAGGTGCGAGACGGCGGCGGCGGGATGCCCGCGTTCAAGGGCTCGCTCAGCGAGAAGGAGATCCAGGACGTCGCGTCCTACGTGACCGAGCGGATCGCGAAGAACGGCGGCTAGCGGGCTCGGCCGTCGAGCCGGATCGTCCAGGGCTCGACCGAGGCGACGACGAGGTGGGTCTCGCTCCACGGGTCGCCGGCGAGCGTGGCGCGGACCTCTGCCTCGGATGCGGCCTCGACGGCGAGTATCACCCGGTGCTCGTCGGCGAGCGGCCCGCCGAGCACGACGAATCCCGACTTCGCGAGGCGGTCCATGAAGTCGGCGTGGGCATCCCAGCCGGACTGCTCCTCCAGCGGCCGTGACGCGTCCCACTCCGGGCCGGAGCGGCGCTCGACGACGAAGAACATGCCCACGCCTCAAATCGTACGGCCCGGACCGAAGTCGGGATACTCGCGGGATGGAACGACTCTCGTGCGACGTCGTCGTCCTCGGCGGAGGCACGGCCGGCTGTGTCGTCGCGGGCAGGCTCGCCGCCGAGAGCGACGCGGAGGTGGTCGTCCTCGAGGCGGGGCCGGACTACGGCCCGTGCGACTCGGGCGACTGGCCGGCCGACCTGCTCGACGGCGGCGCGCTCGTCGCCTCGCACTCCTGGGGCTACGACACGGGCGACCTGCATCCGCTGCGCGGCCCGGTCGAGCTGCCGCGCGCGCGGGTGATCGGCGGCTGCTCGTCGCACAACGGATGCATCGCGGCGGTCGGGTGCGTGGAGGACTACGACGGCTGGGCGAGGATCGCCGGTGACGAGCGCTGGAGCGCAGACGCTTTACGGCCGCTGCTCGCCCGTGCGCTCGGGCGGCTCCGCGTCCGCACGTACGACGAGGACGAGGTCGGCCCGTTCCACCGCGCCTGTCTCGAAGCGGCCGTCGCCCTCGGCCTGCAGCGCGCGGACGACCTCGACGACCTCGACGGCGGCGTCGGCTTCGGCGTCGAACCGGTCAACGTCGACGGCGGCGTGCGCGTGAACACGGCTTTCGCCTACCTCGACCCGGCTCGCGGCCGGACGAACCTCCGGATCGTCGACCGCGTGCTCTGTGACCGGATCGTCCACGGCGCCGACTCGGTCGAGGTCGTCGCCTGGCGCGACGTAGACGAGGTCCGCGTCCGCGCCGGGACGGCCGTGCTCGCGGCCGGGTCGTACGGGTCACCGGCGATCCTCCTGCGGTCGGGCATCGGCGACACGGTCGCGCTCGTCCCGCACGGAATCGCACCGGTGCACGAGCTCCCGGGCGTCGGGCGGAACCTCCACGACCATCCGCTCGTGGAGCTCGACTTCGCCGGCAGTCCGGCCCTGCGCGACGCGCTGGCCGCGGCGGCGGACGCACGGTTCATTCCCGAGGAGCAGACGCTCGGCAAGCTCCGCTCGAGCCGCGCGACGGGGCCGTACGACCTCCACCTCGTACCGGTTGCGGCGCCGGAGCACAGCCTCCTCGCCGGCCGGACGATTCTCTCCGTGGGCGCGATGGAGCCGCGCTCGCGCGGCCGGCTGACGCTCGCGAGCCCCGATCCGGACGTCGCTCCGATCATCGACCACGGCTACCTCACCGATCCGCACGACATGGCGGTCCTGCTCGAGGGGGTCGAGCGAGCGCGGAAGCTCGCGGCGACCGAGCCGCTGCGCTCGCTCATCGGCGCGGAGCTCACCCCGGGCGTCGACGCACCCCTCGAGGAGGCGATTCGCCGGTCGCACGTCCACTACTACCACCCCGTCGGCACCTGCAGGCTCGGCGCCGCCGACGACCCGCTCGCGGTGTGCGACGCGCGCGGGCGGCTCCGCGGCCTCGATCGGGTCATCGTCGCTGACTGCTCGCTGATGCCTGTTGTCCCGCGCGCGAACACGAACGTTCCTGCCGTCGTCGTCGGTGAGCATATCGCCGACGACCTGCTCCTCTGACGCCAGGGCACCCCGGCTGCGCACGACGCGCGAACCCTGGTGTCCGACTTCAGTCGGACACCAGCCGCCCACGTCTGCGGTCGGCGTCAGGTGTCGGACTGAAGTCCCGACAGCGGCGAGGCGAAAACCGGCGCGGCGCGGCGGCCGTAGACCCCTGAGAACACCATCCTCGGAGAAGGAGCACGGAGATGCGAAAACGACTCGATCGGCGCACGGTGCCGCTGCTGCTCGCCATGGTGGCTGCCGTCGGCGTCGTGGCGGCAAGCGCGATGGCTGCCTCGTCCCACCCGACGGTGAAGGTCATGAAGACCGCGAGCCTGGGCAAGGTGCTCGCGACCTCGAGCGGGCTCACGCTCTACCACTACACCGACGAGAAGGGCGGCAAGATCGACTGCAAGGGCGGGTGCGCCAAGCTCTGGCCGCCCCTGCTCGTCAAGTCCGGCGCGAAGCCGTCCCTCGGCCCCGGTCTCTCGGCGGCGAAGGTCAGCACCGTCAAGCGCCCGGACGGCGGGACGCAGGTCACATACAACGGGTACGCGCTCTACCGCTACGCGCCGGACAAGAAGGCGGGCGACGTGAAGGGGCAGGCGCTCTTCAAGGCGTGGTACGTCATCGCGCCGACGGGAAAGCTCGTGAAGCGGGCGCCGGCGGCGGCCGAGTCGACCCAGCCTCCGGCCTCCACGACGCCGACGGACACGACCGACGACGGCTCCAAGGGTGGCGGGTACGACTACGGCTAGACCACCCGGTGGGTAGATCTGCCCTGCGGGGGACGCGGCTACAATCGCGTCCCCCGCAGGGATTCCCGAGTGGCCAAAGGGGGCGGGCTGTAAACCCGCTGGCTCAGCCTTCGGAGGTTCGAATCCTCCTCCCTGCATCATTGGAGATCGCCTCCCTCGGCTTCCGGACGGACCTCATGGTGCTCGCACTCGGCGGCAGCGAGATCGAGCACCTCGACCGGCACGTCGTCGTCCGCACGCCTGCGAATCCGACGTTCTGGTGGGGGAACTTCGTCCTCTTCGCGGACTCGGTGGGGCCGGGTGACGTCGCCGGGCGGCTCGCGCTGTTCGCCGAGGCGTTCCCCGGCGCCGACCACGTCGCGTGGGGCATTGACTCGGTCGACGGGACGATCGGCGCCGAGGCCGAGCTCGTCGGGGCAGGCTTCGAGCTGAGCCGCGACACGGTTCTCGCCGCGACCTCGCTCCGACCGCCGAGTCGCGGCGTGGACGCGGAGCTCCGACGTCTCGTGAGCGACGACGACTGGCGCCAGGCGCTCGAGCTGCGCATCGCGTGCCTCCCGGACGACGAGCACTACACGGAGCCTTTCGTCCGCGCCCACCTCGCGGGCTCGCGCGCGCTCTGCGAGCAAGGCTCGGCCACGTGGTTCGGGGCGTTCGAGCGCGGGACGCTGCGCGCCGCGCTCGGGATCGTCGCGGACGGCGACGGCCTCGCGCGGTTCCAGATGGTGGAGACGCACCCCGGATCGCGACGGCGTGGGCTCGCGAGCTCGCTCGTGCACCGGGCGGGAAGCTCCGCGCTCGAGGCGGGCGCGGAAACGCTCGTCATCGTCGCCGACCCGACGTACCACGCGATCGGCCTCTACCGCGCGCTCGGGTTCGCCGACCGCGAGACGAAGGTGGAGCTGACCCGTCGGCCGCCGGCCGATCGGCAGACCGACGCCTAGACTCGGGCCGTGCAGACCTACGACGCGCTCGTGGTCGGCGCCGGGCCGGCCGGGTCGTCGACGGCGATCCACCTCGCCCGCGCGGGCGTCAGCGTGCTGCTCGTCGACAAGGCACGCTTTCCGCGCGACAAGCCCTGCGGCGGCGGTCTGACGGGCCGGGCCTTGAAGCAGATCCCGGTCGACCCCTCCCCCGTCGTCGAGCGCGACGTCGATCGCTTCGAGCTCCGCCTGCGCTACGGCTCGAGCTTCGCGCGCGAGCACGACGCGCCGCTGATCCGGATGACGCAGCGGCGGCGGCTCGACGCCTTCCTCCTCGAGCAGGCGGTCGCGGCGGGCGCCGAGCTTCGGGAGGGCGCCCGAGTCGAGGCGATCGAGCCCTCCGAGACCGGTGTTGCGGCGCGGATCGGCGGCGAAACGGTGTGCGCCGGTGTGCTCGTCGGTGCCGACGGCGCCAACGGAATCGTCGCGCGGACGATCGGCGTCGACGACACGATCGTCCGGGGCGTTGCACTCGAGGGGAACATCCCTCTCGAGGCGTTGCAGGCCGGGCTCGAGCGAACGGCGGTGATCGAGCTCGCCGCGCTACCCGGCGGGTACGGCTGGGTCTTCCCCAAGGGGGATCGCGCGAACCTCGGTGTCGGCGGCTGGGGCAGTGAGGGACCGAGACTCCGCGAGCACCTCGCGCGCCTTGCCCGAGCCCACGGCGTGGCCCCCGACGCGTTGACCGAGATCCGGGGTCATCGCCTGCCGATGCGGCGGCTCGGCACTCCCGCCGGCGGCGGGCGGGCGCTCCTCGTCGGCGACGCGGCAGGGCTCGTCGACCCGCTGTCCGGCGACGGCATGTACGAGGCGTTCGTCTCCGCCCGGCTCGCCGCGAATGCGGTCGTCTCCGGCGACCTCGAGGGCTACACGGCGGCGCTGTCGGCGGCGCTCGACCGGCACGCTGCCGCGTCGTGGGCGGCAAAGCGCGCCTTCGACCGCTATCCACGGACGGTCTTCGCCGCGGCCCGGGCCCCAGGGGTGTTCAAGGTCGTGGCGGGCCTCCTGTGCGGCGACGTCGCGCATCCGGCCGATGCGCGCGGCGTCGCGCGCGGCCCGCTCAAGCTGATCGCCCGCCTCGCCGGGTAGCGCCTACTCCTCGGCGAGCGCTTCGGCGAGGAGCGACGTCGCGTACGCCTTCCACGCGAGGTCGTGGTCGGTGAGGAGGAGGACAAGTGCCTCGCGAGCGCCACTGAGACCCTCGACCTCCGGCAGGAGCGCCTCGAGGCCGGAGAGGAGCTGCGCTCGCCGCTCGGCGGTGTCGAGGTCGTCGGCGAGCGCGGTGGCGGCCCGGCCGAACGGGTCGAGCCGCCGCCTCGGGTCGCCACCCGCGGCGAGGAGGAGCTCCGACCGGCGAACGGCCGAGTTCAGCTCGTCGTCGCCGATCGTCACCTGCGTTCCCGCGAAGAAGCAGAGCATCGTCCATTGCTCGGCCGGCTCCGCCCGCTCCACCGAGCGCACCCAGTCGCGGATCGTCTCCCGCGCCACGGCTCTGGTTCTACCCGAGCGGGAATGTTCGGATTCCGTTGACATCCGCAGGACCGCGATCAAGGCCTCCGAATCGCCGTCCGATAGGGGTAGGTATGGGTGGTGGTAGACGGCTGCTGTGCGCGCTCGCGGGCTCGCTCGCTGCGCTGATGGTGCCGGCGACAGCCGGCGCAGCCGACCCCTCGCCGACAGTCGCAGCTGCGCCCGCAAAACAAGCCAGCTCACCGAGCTGGGCGGCGCCGCAGATCGCTTCGGTCGTCCTCGCCGGCGTGATGGGGCCGAGCGTCGTCGCGTTCCGGCCCGACGACTCGTTGACGCGCGAGGAGCTGCACGCTGCGATCCTCGCGGTCGGGAAGCCGCACCAGGCGCCCACCGACCCGACGCGCATCGTGACGATGCGGGAGCTCGACGCGCAGCTCGTCGCGGCCGCCGGCCTGCTTCCGGCGGCACGGACGATCCGTCTTGCGGCGCGCGATGCGGGACTCGAGCCGACGGACATGCTCGGCACCGAGACCGTCGCCCGCCTGCTCGGGTTGCGCGTGAACCACCCGCAGGGAAGCGAGGACCTCGAGCGCTCGCCGAAGCAGCCGGCCTCGCGTGCCGAAGCGGCGTACTCGCTCGCGAAGTTCCGCCTCCTCGATGCGGCTCGCATCGCGGCGATCCAGGACCTCGTCAGCCGCTTCTCGGTGCCGACGCTCACCGAGCTCCAGCGCGACGTGCTGAGTCGCGCGCTGCGCTTCGTCGGCTACCCGTACGTCTTCGCGGGGATGTCCGAGCAGACGCAGAAGCTCTGGAGCGCGACCGCCCCCGGCAACACGATCACGGTGCCCGGCGGATTCGACTGCTCGGGCTTCGTCTGGCGCGTGTACAAGCTCCAGCCGTATCCCGACGCGCCCGCGCTCGCCGCGGTGTTTCGCGGACGGACGACCTACGCCATGAGCGGCGAGGTGCCGAAGGCCGAGCGCATCGACCGCGCCGCGATCGTGCCCGGCGACGTGATCTTCTTCGGCTCGCGCGGTCCGGCATCGAAGCCGTCGGAGATCGGGCACATGGGGATCTACGTCGGCAACGGCTGGTTCGTCCACTCCTCGAGCGGCGGCGTCACGCTGCAGCCGCTCGAGGGCTGGTATGCGACGACGCTCGCGTGGGCGCGTCGGCCGTTGGCCGAGTCCGGTCTCACGTAGCGCTTACCGCAGGCGCCGCCGGGGTAGGCTCCCTGCGTGCGCTGGAAGAAGGTTCCGGGCCAGGGGGACATCGAGGATCGCCGCGGGCAGTCGTCCGGCGGGCTCGGCGGCGGCGGCCTCCCGATCCCGATGGGGGTCGGAGGGGGCGGGCTCGGCCTGATCATCGTTGTCGTGCTGGCGCTGCTCTTCGGCGGCAACATCCTCGGCGGTGGAGACGGCGGCGGGCCGTTGTCGCCTGGCGGCGTGGACGAGACGGTTCCGTCGGCCCCGTCCGGCGCCGCGCCCGGCGACAAGAACACGGGCGGCTCAGCCACGACCAAGGACGACGCGCTCGAGTTCGCGAAGTTCGTCTCGAACGACACTCAGGACATGTGGACGCAGGTCTTCCAGCAGTCGGGGAAGCAGTACACGCGCGCCCCGGTCGTGATCTTCACGTCGGGCACGATGAGCGGCTGCGGGCCCGCGTCGTCCTCCACCGGGCCGTTCTACTGTCCGGCCGATCACAAGGTGTACCTCGATCTCTCGTTCTTCCAGGAGCTGTCGCGGCGCTTCGGCGCGCCGGGCGACTTCGCCGCTGCGTACGTGATCGCGCACGAGATCGGGCACCACATACAGTCGGAGCTCGGCATCGAGGAGCAGATCCGCCGGAAGCAGCAGGAAGACCCGTCGAACGCCAACAAGTACTCGGTGCAGCTCGAGCTCCAGGCCGACTGCTTCGCCGGCGTGTGGGGGAAGTCGACCTACGACCGGGGCCTGCTCGATCCGGGCGACGTCGAGGAAGGGCTCAAGGCGGCAGCAGCGGTGGGCGACGACCGCCTCGGCGCGCGAAGCCGCGAGCAGTGGACGCACGGCTCGTCGGCGTTGCGGGCCCAGTGGTTCAAGACGGGGTTCGACTCCGGCAACGCCGGCGACTGCGACACGAGCAACGTCGACTTCTAGTCTTTCCCGGCCTCCGCGCGGTCAGGCCCGAAGGCGCCACGCACCGACAGCCGCTGCCAGGAGGCAAGCCAGTGTCAGACACGGCACTGCGGCGTCGAGCTCGACTCGGCGCGCCGCGCTGCCGCGCCAGACGCTTGTGATCGCCAGGGAATCAGTATCGACGCCGGATCGGACCCTGTGGAGCGATTGGCGCGGATTCGGCACGCCTTCCCCTTGACAGAGATCGGTGTCTGACACCGTTTCGCGCACCCACCGCTGCCGCCGCGCGCCGCGAGCATGCTCCGCGATACCCTCCGAGGACACGCTTTCGAGAGGAGTCAGCCATGACGGAGCTTGCAGAGGCGCCGGCCGTCGAGCCCGGCGGAGCGATCACCAGGATCCCCCACTGGATCGGCGGGAAGCGGGTCGACGGGACGTCGGGACGCAGCGGGCCCGTGTACAACCCGGCACTCGGCGTCCAGTCCGGGGCGGTCGACCTCGCGTCGGTCGAGGAGATCGACGCCGCGGTGCAGAACGCCGCCGAGGCGTGGGAGTCGTGGCGGACGATGTCGCTCGCGAAGCGCGCCGAGCTCTTCTTCCGGATCCGCGAGCTCTTCCACGCGCATCGCGAGGATCTCGCGAAGCTCCTCACCGCCGAGCACGGCAAGGTGCTCTCCGACGCGATGGGCGAGGTCGCGCGTGGGCTCGAGGTGATCGAGTTCGCGTGCGGGATCCCGACGCTGATCAAGGGCGAGTTCTCCGAGCAGGCCTCGACGGGGATCGACGTCTACTCGATCCGCCAGCCGCTGGGCGTCGTCGCCGGGATCACGCCGTTCAACTTCCCCGCGATGGTGCCAATGTGGATGTGGGCCCCCGCGATCGCTTCCGGCAACTGCTTCATCCTCAAGCCCTCGGAGAAGGATCCATCGGCCTCGCTCCTGACGGCCGAGCTGCTCAAGGAGGCCGGCCTGCCCGACGGCGTCTTCAACGTCGTTCACGGCGACAAGGTCGCGGTGGACGCGCTGCTCGAGCATCCGGGCGTCGCCGCCGTCTCCTTCGTCGGCTCGACCCCGATCGCGAGATACATCTACGAGACCGGGACGAAGCACGGCAAGCGCGTCCAGGCGCTCGGCGGCGCGAAGAACCACATGATCGTGCTGCCCGATGCCGACGTCGACATGGCGGCCGACGCCGCCGTCTCGGCGGGGTACGGCTCGGCCGGCGAGCGCTGCATGGCGGTCTCGGTGCTCGTCGCGGTCGGCGACGTCGCCGATCCGCTCGTCGCCGCGATCAAGGAGCGGCTGCCGAAGGTGAAGGTCGGGAACGGCCTCGAGGCGGACTCCGAGATGGGGCCACTCGTCACCCGCGAGCACCGAGACAAGGTCGCGTCGTACATCGAATCCGGATCGGAGCAGGGCGCGACCCTCGTGGCCGACGGACGCGAGAGCGCGCCGGATGGAGACGGCTTCTTCCTGGGTGTGTCGCTGTTGGACAACGTGACCACGGAGATGGACGCCTACAGGGACGAGATCTTCGGTCCCGTGCTGTCCGTCGTGCGAACGGAGACCTACGACGAGGCGCTGGGGCTCGTGAACGACAACCCGTATGGCAACGGCGTCGCGCTGTTCACGCGCGACGGCGGCGTCGCGCGCCAGTTCCAGTTCGACGTCACCGCCGGGATGGTGGGCATCAACGTGCCGATCCCGGTGCCTGTCGCCTACTACTCGTTCGGCGGCTGGAAGGCGTCGCTCTTCGGCGACTCGCACGCCTACGGGCCCGAGTCGATCCACTTCTACACGAGGGGCAAGGTGGTGACGTCGCGGTGGCCCGATCCGGCGACGAGCAAGGTCGACCTCGGATTCCCGCAGACGCGCTGACCGGCGTCAGGCAAAGCGGGTCGGCCGTTGACCGGCTGGCCCGCAAAGGTGCAGAATCGACACCTGTCGGCCGGGGCGGACCTGCGGCGTCGCCCCGGCCGGCTCGATCATGAAGCGGATCCTCGTCGAGGGGTTCGACCGCGACGCCGTCGTGCTCGCCCGGACGCTCGCTCGCGAGGGGCATCGCGTGACACTCGCCGGGCCGGGGGACGCATCGCAGCAGGCACTCGAGCTTCGCGCTTCCCGCGTCGTCGTCCGGGCGCGCGCGAGCCTCGACACCGAGCCGGGGCATCACGACGAGGCATTCCTCGACGTCTGGACGCCGGAGGTCGCACCGCGTGTCGCCCTGCTCCGCGAGAGCGGCTGCCTCGTACGGTGCCTCGGCGATCGCGTGCTCGAAGGGTCGCCGGTGCCGACGATCGGCGTGACCGGGACCGCCGGGAAGACGACGACCGCCGCATTCCTCGCCTATCTCCTCCGGACCGCCGGTTCTACCGTCCACATGGGCACGACAGCGCGCGCGGGAAACCTGTGGCCGACGGCCGAGCTCCTGCCGCCGCCCACGGATGGCGTCGTCCTCATGGAGCTGACGAGCTCCCACCTCTGCTTCACGACGCACAGCCCGACCATCGCGGTGATCACGTGCTTCTGGCCCGACCACCTCGAGCTGCACGGCTCGCTCGAACGCTATCGCGCGGCCAAGGAAGCGATCGTCCGGCACCAGGGGCCGAGTGACATCGTGGTCGCGAACGAGGACGACGACGAGGCAGCGGCGATCGCGAGCCTCTCCCCCGGCCGCCGCTTCGCGTTCTCGGCGACCCAGGAGGTCGAGGCCGGCGCGTTCGTTCGCGGCCCCGAGATGATGCTGCGCGACGCATCGGGCGAGCGGTCGTTCGCGCTACCGCCGAGTCTCGATGCCCCGCGCCTCCAGGCGTTGCTCGCCGCCGCGGCGACGGCGCTCGCCGCGGGAGCTCTGCCCGAGACGCTCCTTGCACCGGAGCCGCCTCCGTACCGCGCCGCGCGCGTCGGGCGGCTCGGCGACATGGAGCTGATCGACGACGGGATGGCGGCAACGCCCTCGAAGACGGCCTCTGCACTCCACGAGTTCCCCGACGCTTCCGTCGTGCTCGTCGCCGGCGGCGAGCTCGAGGCCGCGGGATTGCCGGTGCACGCGTCACGCGAGGAGCGTGAGCTGCTCGAGGAGGCGTGCGACGAGGCGCGCCGCGTCGCGCGCCTCGTCGTCCTCTTCGGCCCCGCCGCGACCCGTCTCGCATCCAGCTTCGACCGTCGCACGACACTTCGCGCGACGACGCTCGACGAGGCGATCGCCCTCGCGTCGACCCACGCCGAGGGCGCGAAGGTGCTCGTTGTCTCTCCGATGTTCCCGCTTCCGCTCGAGGATCGCGAGCGGATCGCGCCGGCGCTCCGGGCCTTGTCCGAGGCCGGGAATACCACCTGATCGACGCACGTTACTTGCTGTATCAACTATTCTTAGCGCAAGTAATGCGCAATCGACAGGGAGGAAGACAATGAGCAGCACAATCGACGCGACGGTGATCCCGAGCGGAACCTGGACGTTCGACTCGACCCACTCCTCGGTCGGCTTCACCGTCGTCTACATGGGTGTCGCCCCGTTCTCGGGCGCCTTCCGCTCGTTCGAGGCGAGCCTCGACGAGACGGGCCTCAGGGGCACGGCGCAGGTGTCGAGCATCGACGTCGACAACGACCAGCTGGCGGAGCACCTGGCATCGCCGGACTTCTTCGAGGCGGCGACGTACCCCGAGCTCTCCTTCGACGCCGGCACGATCACGCGCGACGACAACGGCGTGACGGTCGAGGGCACGCTCGAGATCAAGGGCAACAGCGCTCCGATCACGCTGACGGGGACGATCACCGATCCCGTCGCCGATCCGTGGGGCAACAGCAAGCTCGGGCTCTCACTCGAGGGCTCGGTCGACAAGAACGCGGTCGGCCTCACCTGGAACGCCCCGCTCCCCGAGGGCGGCTCGATGCTCGGTGACCAGGTCGATCTGAAGGCGACTCTTTTCTTCGTGCAGCCGGGAAGCGAGTCGTAGGTGACGATCCTCGGCATCGCCGGCAGCTTTCGCGCCGGCTCCCACAACATGCAGCTCCTCCGCCTCGCCGCGGAGGAGCTGCCCGAGGGCGTCGACCTCTTCGTGTTCGAGGGTCTCGCCGAGATTCCGGCCTTCGACCAGGATCTCGAGGACCTCGCTCCCGACGTGGTGGACGCTCTCAAGGCGGCAATCGCCGAGGCCGACGGGATCCTCGTCGCGACGCCCGAGTACAACGGCTCGATCCCGGGCGCCCTGAAGAACGCGTTCGACTGGGTCTCGCGTCCCATCGCCGAGTCGCCGATCCGCGCGAAGCCGGTCGCGGTGATCGGTGCAAGCACGAGTGCGTTCGGCGCCGTGTGGGCGCAGCGTGAGCTGAAGAAGGTCCTTGGCGTGATGGGCGCCCGGGTGCTCGACGCCGAGCTTCCCGTGGCCAAGGCCGAGCGCCGGCTCGCCGAGCCCGACCTCGAGTTGCGGGCGGGGCTGGCGGGCGTCGTCGACCAGCTCGTCGCCGCGGCCGAGATGGAGCGGATCGCGGCGTAGGCCCGATCCGCTCCCGGACACCGGGGGCGAGTCCACGCGGGTGTGCGAGACTCGCGAGGTGCGCGTGACCATGCTCCTCGCCGACTTCGCGCAAGTGTCGGACGGCAAGCTCACCGTCGTCGGCGGCGGTTGGTCGCTCACCGGGCCCGATCCGGTCCCGTTCGGGATCGCGATCCTGATCCGGGTGCCGTGGGACCAGGCGAACCAGCGCCACGTCATGCGCCTCGAGCTCCTCGACGCGGACGGCATCCAGGTCGAGATGGACACGGAGGACGGCTCGGAGCCGCTCGTGTTCTTCGACGACGTGCCGTTCGAGGTCGGGCGCCCTGCAGGGCTCAAGCCCGGGACGCCGCTGGACTTCCCGGTCGCGGTCAACTCCGGCCCGCTGCCGCTCGAGCCGGGGCGCTACGAGTGGCGCCTCACGATCGACGGCGAGGCGGACGACGACTGGCGGCTGCCGTTCTCGGTTCGGGTCGAGGAGGAGGACGGGACGCTCTAGTGCCCGGCTGCGGCCGGCCGCCGACCGCGAGCCAGCTGGATCAGGCCGAACGCAGAGACGATCGCCCACACGAGCTCGAGCAGGAAGAACCCCCACTGGGCCTCGCGGTACGCGTCGACCGTGAGCACCGCCGAGCCGACGAAGTTGACGACGAGGTACCAGAGCGATCGCGGATCGAGGACGCCGAACTGGGCGAGCACGAAGCCCGAGAGAATGAGAAGCGCCCCGGCGATCTGGACGAGCTGAGACACGCGAGACCTCCGGTCACGAGAAAGGAGCCGGTGCTTGCGTCGTCGTCGTGACCGGGTACGACGCGCCTCGTCCGGGGCGGGATCGGCCGCCGCTGCGAGGATACCCGCATGACGCGAAGGATCGCCCTCGCCGCGATCGTCGTCACCGCCGGGCTCGTCGCGGGTGCTGCCGCGGCACCCGCCGTGACCTCTCCCCGGCTCGCGCGCCTCGTGGGCGCCAGGCTCGTCGTGGGGATCGACGGCACGACGGCGAGCCCGTCCCTGCTCCAGCGGATCCGCCGCGGCCAGGTCGGCGGCGTGATCCTGATGGGCTCCAACGTCCGCAACGCGCCTCAGGCACGTGCGCTCACGGCCTCGCTCCGTGCCGCGGCAAGGGCAGGCGGCAATCCGCTCCTCGTGATGACCGACCAGGAAGGCGGCACGGTGCGACGGTTCCGCTGGGCGCCGCCGGCCGCTTCGGCAGAGGAGCTTGGCCGTCTCGGCGAGGCCGCGATCCGCCGCCGCGGGAACGACACGGCGACGGCGCTCGAGCGGCTCGGCGTCGACGTCGACCTCGCGCCGGTGGCCGACGTGCCGGGCGTCCCGGGATCGTTCATCGCCGCCCAGCACCGGGGCTTCTCGACCGTGCCGGCGAGGGCCGCGAAGGACGTCACGGCCTTCTCGGCGGGCCTGATGGACGGCGGCGTCGCACCGACGCTCAAGCACTTCCCCGGGCTCGGTCTCGCCACGGCCTCGACCGACGAGGCGGCTGTCACCATCGGCGCCGCCGCGGCAGGCCTTGCGCCGGGGCTCCTCCCATATCGCCGCGCAATCGCGGCGGGAGTCGCCCCGCTCGTGATGGTCTCGAACGCGGCGTACACCGCGTACGGCGGCAAGCCTGCCGCGTGGTCGCCCCGCGTCCTTGCGGTCCTGCGCGAGCTCGGGTTCACCGGCGTCACGATCACCGACGCACTCGAGCCGCTCGCGGCGACTCACCGCGTCACGCTCTCGCAGACGGCGATCCGCGCGGCGCGTGCCGGCGTCGACCTCCTCCTCTTCGTGGGCTCGGAGCGGTCGACCGCGGCCGTCTACGGCGCGCTTCTCGACGAGGCTCGGGCGGGCCGGCTCACCCGTGCCCAGCTCCAGGCAAGCGCCGGCCGGATCGACGAGCTCGCCGCGACCTACGCCGGCTAGTCATCTAGTCTGCCGCGGTGCCGAGCCCGACGGACATCGCGCGTTCCACGGCGCTCTACGGACGGAGCGCGGTGCGGATCGCGCGCAGGCGGAGGAAGCTCGGCTCGGAGGAGCGGCTCGTGTTCGTCGTCGGGTCGCCGCGCTCGGGGACAACCTTCACCGGACGCGCGCTCGGGTCGCTCCCGGGCTTCGTCGACCTGGACGAGGTGCAGCCCTGGAAGGCGGCGATCCCGGGGCTGCTCGGGCAACCCGACGATGTCGCCGCACGGCGGCTCCGGCACATCCTCCAGTGCGTGCGAACGCTCGGGCTCGCGAGCGGACTACGCGGCGTCGAGCAGACGCCGGAGACGAGCTTCGTCCTCGCGGCGGCGCTGCGCGCCTACCCGGACGCGCTCGCGGTTCACGTCGTCCGCGACGGCCGCGACGTCGCGACGTCGCTTCTCGAGCGCGGCTGGCTGAGCGCCGAGCGCACGGGGGCTGACGACGCACGCCTGCCGTTCGGGCCGTATGCCCGCTTCTGGGTCGAGCCCGGGCGCGAGCAGGAGTTCTCGGAGGTCTCCGACGCGACCCGCGCGGCCTGGGCCTGGCGTCGCTACGTCACAGCGGCGAGCGCCGTTCCCGAGCGCACCGCGGTCGTCCACTACGAGCAGCTCGTGAGCGACCCTGCGGCGGCCGCGGCACCCGTGGCCGAGCGGCTCGGAGCCGAGCCGGGGCTCGTCACAGCGGTCTTCGCCGAGGCACACGAGACGTCAGCGGGCCGCTGGCGTCGCGACCTGACGCCGGAGCAGCTCGCGGATGTCGAGCGGGAGGCCGGGGACGCACTCGCCGCTCTCGGCTACGCCTGATCGATCCAGAGGCGGAAGCCGCCGAGGAACGCGTCCTCGTTGTGCCCGAGCCGGCAGTTCGCCGGAAGCTCGTGGTCGAGGCGCTCCGCGTTCCCTCCCCCGAGGACGACGTAGTCGGGCAGCAATCCGGCGGTCAGTCGCTCGATCGTCTCGACCACCGCCTTGCGCCAGCTCTTGTTCCCGAGCCGCTCGCGTCCCCGCTCGCCCACGTAGTCCTCGAACGTCGCCTTGCGAAACGGGAGGTGGCCGAGCTCCATCGGGGCGATCGTGCCATCGAGGATCATCGTCGAGCCGAGCCCGGTACCGAGCCCGAGGAACAGCATCCGGCCGCCCTCGTAGCTGCCGAAGGCCTGCATGGCGGCGTCGTTGATCACCTTCGTGGGTTTGCCGAACGCCTTCTCGTAGTCGAGCGTCGTCCAGCCCTTGCCGAGGTTGACGGGGTCGTGGAGCACGCGGCCGTCGACCACCGGGGCCGGCACGCCGACCGATACCTGGGTGTAGTCCCAGTCCGTCGTCAGCTGGAGCACGCCGTCGACCATCTGCTTCCCCGTGAGCTTCGGGCCGGAGACGAAGCGCCGCCGCTCGTCGATGCCGTTGAGCACGGCCTTGACGTGCGAGCCGCCGACGTCGACGGACAGGACGGCGGGGGCCCGAGGCTCGACCGGGTACTGCGGCTCGCTCACGAGCCCGTCCCTGCGGCGGCGGCGTCGGCGACGACGAGCGCCTGCTCGCGGCTCACGCGTCCCCCGGGGATCGAATGGTCTCCGTCCCGCAGGCGGCGCAGCGCATCGACCTTGTCCTCGCCCGTCACGAGCCAGAGAATACGCCGCGCGCGATTCAGGACGGGATAGGTCAGCGTCATCCGCCGCCTGCCCTGGTAGACGCCGGTGACGGCCACGTCGCGGTCGGCCACGTCGAGCACGGGGTCGCCCGGCACGAGCGAGGCCGTGTGCCCGTCCGGGCCGAGCCCGAGGTGCACGAGGTCGAAGGGGTCGGCGAATGACGCGGCGTACTCGGCGGCCGCCGCGTCGAGGTCTCCGGCGCCGACGGGCATCGCCCGCACGTCGGCCCCCGCGCCGGCGGGCAGGCTCTCCAGCAGGTGCGTGAGGTTCCGGTCGGGGTCGCCGTCGGGCGCTACACGCTCGTCCACCTGGAAGATCGTGACCCTGTCCCAGGCGAGCGCCCCGGGCAACTCGGCGAACATCGCCCAGGGCGTGTGGCCGCCCGAGACGGCGAACGTGAACCGGCCGTGGTCGTCGATCGCCGCCGCGGCCGCCTCCGCCACCACCTCCGCCCCGCGTCGCGCGACGGCGGCGGCGTCGGGCAGGACCTCGACCTCGAACGGCACGCCCTACGCCTGCTTCTCGTCGTGCCCGCCGAACTGCTTGCGCATCGCGGAGAGGAGCCGATTCGCGAAGTCGTCCGCGCCGCGCGAGGCGAAGCGCGAGTACAGCGCCGCCGTGAGGACCGGAGCCGGGACTCCCTCCTCGATCGCGGCAATCGACGTCCAGCGCCCCTCGCCGGAGTCCGAGACACGGCCCGCGAACTCCTCGAGCGTCGGCGACTCCTCGAGCGCCTGCGCCGTCAGGTCGAGGAGCCAGGAGCCGACGACGCTGCCCCGGCGCCAGACCTCCGCCACCTCGCGCGTGTCGATGTCGTACTGGTAGAGCTCGGGGCGCTCGAGCGGCGCGGTCTCGGCATCGGCATCACGCGTGCCGGCGCCGACGTCGGCGTTCGCGATGATGTTGAGGCCCTCGGCGTAGGCGGCCATCAGCCCGTACTCGATGCCGTTGTGCACCATCTTCACGAAGTGGCCCGCGCCGTTCGGGCCGCAGTGGTAGTAGCCGTGCTCCGCCTGGCTCGGGTCGCCCGTGCGTCCCGGCGTCCGCGGGGCGGAGTCGATCCCCGGCGCGATCGTCGCGAAGATCGGGCTCAGGTGGTCGACGACCTCCTTCTCGCCGCCGATCATCAGGCAGAAGCCGCGCTCGAAGCCCCAGACGCCCCCGCTCGTGCCGCAGTCGACGTGGTGGATGCCCTTCTCGCGCAGCGCGTCAGCATGCCGGATGTCGTCGATGTAGTGCGTGTTGCCGCCGTCGATCACGACGTCGCCCTCCTCGAGGACGTCCGCGAGCTCGTCGATCGTCCTGTCGGTGATCGAGCCGGCGGGAACCATCACCCACACGGCCCGCGGCTTCTCGAGCTTTGCGACGAAGTCCGCCAGCGAGGTCGCGCCCTCGGCGCCGTCGGCCTCCAGTGCCTTCACGGCGTCCGGCGAGACGTCGTAGCCGACGCACCGGTGGCCGTCCTTCATCAGACGGCGCACGATCCCGGCGCCCATCCGGCCGAGCCCGACCATTCCGAGCTGCATGGGGGTGTCCGTGGCCATTCAGTGCCCCTTCCAGTAGTGCGGCCTCATTCCTGGCGCGCGAGGAGCAAGCCAGGCTAGGACGCAGGGAGTCCCGATACCTGAAGGTATCGAGGCGACCGAGGACGACGCTTGGCGCCGCTCATCGCGCGCCGGGACCAGGAGGGCACTGCTGGAAGGGGCACCTAGCTCCTTTGTCCCAGGATGAACCGCTCGACGGCATTCGCGAAGCCGTCGTCGTCGTTCGAGGTCGTCACGCGCCGCGCCGCCCGCTGCACCTCGCGGTCGGAGTTGCCCATCGCGATCGAGAGGCCCGAGTGCGCGAACATCAGGACGTCGTTCGGCATGTCGCCGATCGTGGCGATCTCCTCGGGCGCGATCGCGTAGCGCTTCGACAGGAACCGTGCGACCGCGCCCTTGTTCGCGAGCGGGTGCGTGATGTCGAGGTAGTACGGCTGAGAGCGGGACGACGAGACGCTGTCGCCGAACTCGTCGTTCGCAGCCGTAGCAGCGGCCGCCACCGCATCGTGATCGTCGCTCACACCAACGATCTTGGCGACACGGCTCTCCATGCCGTCGAAGTTGTCGACCACGGTCGGCTCGAACTGCACCGTCTCGGCCTCGCGGTCCACGTGCGGGCCGTCGGGATCGACCACGAGCCAGTCCGACCCACGGTAGAGCCAGGCGTCGAGGCCGAACGATGCGAGCAGCTCCACGGCGCGACCGACCAGCTGGTCCGGGACGACCCGGTCCTCGACGACGCTCATGTCGGGCTCGACGATGAGCCCGCCGTTGAACGCCGCGATCGGTGAGGAGAGAGCGAGCGGCTCCACGAGCATCGACATCCCCCGCGGCGGCCGTCCGCTCGTCACTGCGAACGCGATCCCGGCCGCGTGGAGGTCCTGGACGGCCGCAATCGAGCGCTCGCTGAGCGACTTGTCCGACCGGACGAGCGTCCCGTCGACGTCCGCGAGCACGAGCCGGATCACTTCGTGGCCCGGTAGCGGCGGATCAGCGCGTTCGTCGACGAGTCGTGCGCGAGGTCGGGCTCGTCCTCGCCGGAGAGCTCCGGGATGATCCGCTGCGCGAGCGCCTTGCCGAGCTCGACGCCCCACTGGTCGAACGAGTTGATCTCCCAGACCGTCCCCTGCGTGAAGACGCTGTGCTCATAGAGGGCGACGAGCGCGCCGAGCGAGAACGGCGTCAGCTCCTCGGCCAGCAGGACGTTGCTCGGCCGGTTGCCCTCGAAGACGCGGTGCGGCACGACCGTCTCGGCCGTCCCCTCGGCGCGCACGTCGGCCTCCGTCTTGCCGAACGCGAGCGCCTCGGCCTGCGCGAAGACGTTCGACATGAGGATGTCGTGGTGCGCGCCGAGCGGGTTCAGCGTCCGCGAGAACCCGATCAGGTCGACGGGGATCAGCTTCGTCCCCTGGTGGATCAGCTGGTAGAAGCTGTGCTGGCCGTTCGTACCGGGCTCGCCCCAGAACACGGCGCCGGTCTGGTAGTCGACCTGCCGCCCGGCGAGCGTGACGTGCTTGCCGTTCGACTCCATCGTCAGCTGCTGGAGGTAGGCCGGGAACCGCTTCAGGTACTGCTCGTACGGCATCACGCCGACGGTCTGGGCGTCGAAGAAGTCGCCGTACCAGACGCAGAGGAGGCCCATCAGCACGGGGAGGTTCCGCTCCCAGGGCGTCGTGCGGAAGTGCTCGTCCATTGCGTGGAACCCCGCGAGCAGCTCGTGGAAGCGCTCCGGCCCGACCGCGAGCATCGTCGAGAGCCCGATCGCGGAGTCCATCGAGTAGCGCCCGCCGACCCAGTCCCAGAAGCCGAACATGTTGTCCGTGTCGATGCCGAACTTCGCGACCTCGTCGGCGTTGGTCGACACGGCGACGAAGTGCTTCGCGACCGCTGCCTCGTCGCCGAGCGCTGCGAGCGCCCAGTCACGCGCCGTGTGCGCGTTGGTCATCGTCTCGAGCGTCGTGAAGGTCTTCGACGAGACGACGAACAGCGTCTCCTCGGCCGAGAGATCGCGGGTCGCCTCGACGAAGTCGGTCGAGTCGACGTTCGAGACGAAGCGGAAGGTCATGTCGCGCCGCGTGTAGTGGCGGAGCGCCTCGTAGGCCATGACGGGGCCGAGATCGGAGCCCCCGATCCCGATGTTGACGACGTTCCGGATCGGCTTCCCGGTGTGACCGGTCCAGGCGCCCGAGCGGATCCGGTCGGCGAAGGACGCCATCCGGTCGAGCACCTCGTGGACGTCGGCGACGACGTCGCGGCCGTCGACGACGAGCGACGCGCCCTTCGGCATGCGGAGGGCGACGTGGAGGACCGAGCGGTTCTCGGTCGTGTTGATCCGCTCGCCGCGGAACATCGCCTCCGTCCGTTCGGCGAGGCCCGACTCGCGGGCGAGCTCGAGCAGGAGGCGCAGCGTCTCGTCGGTGAGCCGGTTCTTCGAGTAGTCGAGGTAGATCCCGGCGCCCTCGGCCGCGAGCCGCTTGCCGCGGCCCGGGTCCGCGGCGAAGAGATCGCGTAGGTGAAGGTCGCGGACCGCCGCGAAGTGGCGCTCGAGCGCGGCCCAGGACGGCCGTTCGCGGAGCGGCGCGGTCATCCCGGCAGGGCGTCCGGGCCGGGCGGCCGGGTGTACGGGTCACTCTCGTCCAGCATCCTGTCCCCATTCTTGACCCAACGCTCCTGGATCTCCTCGAGGGAGCGCCCTTTCGTCTCCGGCACGAGGTGCCGGACGAAGACGAACGAGACGACGCACAGGGCGGCGAAGAGGAAGAAGGTCGTCGACTCGACGATCGCGTCGACGAGCGAGAGGAAGAACTGCGCGACGAGAGGGAACGCGGCCAGCCAGTTCGCGGCGGTCGCCAAGAGGCCTGCAGGGGAAGGTGACGCCGCCGACGCCGATCATCCAGGGCGCCAGCTTGCGTCGGGTCACGGCAGCCACGGGTCTCTCCAGCCTCCGTGCTTGCGGGTCAGATCGTCGGCGGTCTTCGGCCCCCAGGTGCCGGGCTCGTACGCCTCGACCGGAGGCGGCGCGTCGATCAGCGGCTGCACGACGCGCCACATCTCCTCGACGACATCCTGCCGCGCGAAGTGGAACGACTGCCCGCGCAGCGCAGCTTCGAGCAGTACCTCGTAGGCGGTCGGCCCCTCGCCGCCCATCGAGGCGAACTCCATGTCGAGGTCGATCGGGCGTAGCGCCAGCCCCTCCGCCGCCTTGGCCTGCAGCTTGAGCCGCGCCCCCGGCTGCGGGCCGATGCGCAGGACGAGCTCGTTCGCCGGCGGCCGGGGGGTGCCCCGCGGCGCGAGCCCGAGCCACGGCGTCTCCCGAAAGACGAGCCGCACCTCGGTCACGGTCTCCGGCAGCGACTTGCCCGCACGGATGAAGAACGGGACGCCCGACCAGCGCCAGTTGTCGATCTCGAGCCGCATCGCGCAGTACGTCTCGGTCTGCGATCCCGCCGCGACGCCGTCGACGTCGAGGTAGCCGCGGTACTGGCCGCGCACGTAGTTCGCCGGGTCGGCGTCGGCCATCGCCAGGAAGACGTCCCGCTTACGGTCGCGGACGACGTCGAGGGTGCCGCCCGCCGGCGCCTCCATGGCGACGAGGCTCAGCACCTGGAGCAGGTGGTTCTGGACGACGTCGCGCATCGCGCCGACCGGGTCGTAGAAGTGGCCGCGGTCGGCGATGCCGAAGCTCTCGCCCATCGTGATCATCACGGAATCGATGAAGTACCGGTTCCAGATGGGCTCGAGGACGGTGTTCGAGAAGCGCAGGAAGATGATGTCCTCGACGGACATCTTTCCCAGGAAGTGGTCGATCCGGTAGATCTGCGACTCGTCGAGCGAGGCGTGCAACTCATCGTCGAGCGCGCGAGCGGACGGGAGATCGTGCCCGAACGGCTTCTCGACGATGACGCGGCCGTTCTCCGTCAGCCCCACCTTCGCCAGGCCGTCCACAACCGTGCCGAAGAGCGAAGGCGGGATCTCGAGGTAGAAGGCCGGAGCCTCCTTCCCCTCGATCGCCTTCGCGACCTCCGCGTACACGGCGGGGTCCTTGAAGTCCCCGTGGTGGTAGGAGAGCCGCCCGGCGAGGCGCCCGAACACGTCCTCGTCGAGCTCGTCCTCGCCCGCCGCGACGATGGAGTCGCGCGCATGGGCGACCAGCTTCTCGAGCGTCCAGTCGTCGAACGCGACGCCGACGATCGGGCAGTCGAGGAGGCCGCGACTTTCGAGCCGGTAGAGCGAGCGAAAGGTCATCACGCGGGCGAGGTCGCCCGTGATGCCGAAGATCACGAGGACGTCGGCCGGTGCCGGCGCCGAAGGCTTCTCGGGCATCCGCAGAGCATCTCAGGTTCGGCGCATCTCTACCACTGTCATCATGGACGGCCGTGCCGAAGGTCCCCGCTCTCGATCCGCGCCTGCTCGGTCGCGCGCGGGCGGTGCGGTCGCTCCTGGTGGCCGACGCCTTCCTCGGCGTCGCCTCCGCCCTGCTCGTGCTCGCGCAGGCGGTGCTGCTGGCGCGGGTCGCGGCGCGTGCGTTCGGCGGCGCGTCGCTCGACGACGTCGCGTCGCCTCTGGGCGCGCTCGTGGTCGTGGTCCTCGCACGGGCGGTAACCGCGTGGGGATTCGAGACGGCCGGCCGGCGCGCCGCGACGCAGGTGGTCTCGCAGCTGCGGCTCGATCTCGTCGAGACGCGTCTCCGGCACTCGCCCACGGCGCTCGACGGCGCGGAGAGCGCCGAGCTCGCGACTGCAGCAGTTTCGGGCGTCGATGCCCTCGATGCGACGTTCGCGCGCTATCTGCCGAATCTGGTCACGGCGCTCGTCGTCCCCGTCGCGGTGCTCGCGCTCGTCGTCTCGATCGACCCGCTCGCCGCCGGCGTGATGGTGCTCACGCTGCCGCTGGTGCCGATCTTCATGTGGCTCGTCGGCCGCTACACCGAGCACCGCGCCCGCGCGCGGTGGCGAGCGATGAGCCTGCTCGCGAACCACTTCCTCGACGTCGTCCGCGGGCTGCCCACGCTGCGGGCGTTCAACCGCGGGCACGCTCAGGTCGATCGGATCGTCGCGATCAGCGACGAGTACCGGCGCGCGTCGATGGGGACGCTACGCGCCGCGTTTCTCTCCGGCGCGGTGCTCGAGCTCGCTGCCACCCTGGGGATCGCGCTCGTCGCCGTCGTCGTCGGCGTCAGCCTCGCGGAAGGCAATGTCGGGTTCGAGGCCGCGCTCACGGTGCTGGTGCTTGTGCCCGAGCTCTACCTCCCGCTTCGGAACCTCGCGGCGCAGTTCCACGCGAGCGCGGACGGAGCTGCGGTCGCGGCGCGGATGCTCGACCTCGCGGAAGGTGCGCCGCTCCCGTCCGGCGGTGCCCTCCTCGCGGACCCCGCCGCGGCGACGATCGCCTTCGAGCGGGTCTCCTTTCGCTATCCGGCCGGGGACAGAGACGCGCTCGCCGAGGTCGACCTCGAGCTGCATCCGGGCGAGACCGTCGCGTTCGTCGGAGCGAGCGGCGGCGGCAAGAGCACGCTTGCCGCGCTCCTCCTGCGCTTCGCGGAGCCGACGTCGGGGCGGATCCTCGTGGGGACGGACGACCTCGCCGGCCTGGATGCGCCCGCCTGGCGCAGATCGATCGCGTACGTGCCGCAGCGCCCGACGCTCTTCCGCGGCACGATCGCCGACAACATCCGCCTGGGCGACGCATCCGCAGACGACGCCGGCGTGCGGCAGGCGGCGCGGCTCGCGGGCGCGCACGACTTCGTCTCCGGGCTCGCGGACGGATACGCGACGCTCGTCGGGGACGGCGGTCGCGCCCTCTCCACGGGCGAGCGCCGGCGGATTGCGCTCGCCCGCGCCTTCCTCCGGGACGCGCCCCGCGTGATCCTCGACGAGCCGACCGCCGATCTCGACGAGGCGAGCGCGGAGCTGGTGCAAGAGGCGATCGAGCGGCTCCGTGTCGGCCGGACGGTGCTCCTGATCGCGCACCGGCCCGAGCTCGCAGCGCTCGCGGATCGCGTCGTCGTGGTCGCCGCGGGCCGCGTCTTCGAACCGGCCGAGGAGGCGGCGTGACGTCGACCTTCGGTCGCCTGCTCGCGCTAGCCGACCTTCCGCGCGGCCGGCTGGTGCTGGCGCTCGGGCTCGGCGCGCTCGCGCTCGGCTTCGGCGTGGCGCTGCCTGCGACGGCCGGGTACCTCATCTCCCGTGCTGCGGAGCAGCCGCCGATCCTGTCGCTCACGACGATCGTCGTTGTCGTCCGCTTCCTTGCGCTCGCGCGGCCGCTGACGCGGTACGCCGACCGGCTCGCCTCGCACGACCTGGCGCTCCGCACGATCGGCCCGTTGCGGGCGCGTGTGTACGAGCGGATCGAGCCGCTCGCTCCGGCCGAGCTCGGCGCCTTCCGGCGCGGGGACCTGCTGACGCGGATGGTCGGCGACGTCGATGCCCTGCAAGGTCTCTCCATCCGCGGGATCGGCCCGCCGGTCGCCGGGCTCGTCGTCGGCGCTGCCTGCGTCGTCGCGACGGCGTTGCTGCTGCCGGCCGCGGCCGTCGTGCTCGCCGCCGGCCTCGTGGTGGGAGGCGTCGCGGTGCCGCTCCTCGCAGCGCGGGTGGCCCAGCGGTCGGCCCGCTGCCAGGCGTCGGCGCGCGGCGAGCTGACGGCGGAGCTGGTCGAGCTCCTCGCCGGCGCACCGGAGCTCGTCGCCTACGGCCGGGAGGACGAGACGCTCGCCCGGGTCCGCGCCGCCGACAGGGAGCTCGGCCGCCTCGCCGAGCGGGACGCGCTCGTCGCCGGCGTCGCGGACGCGGCATCGATCGCGATTGCGGGCCTGACGACCGTGAGCGTGCTGGCGCTGGCCGTGGCCGCCCACGACGCGGGGACGCTCGACCGTGTGCTGGTCGCGACGCTCGCGCTGCTCGCGCTCGTCTCGTTCGAGACCGTCGCGCCTCTGCCCGCCGCCGCGCGCGAGCTGACGGGGACACTCGCGGCCGGGCGGCGCGTCCTCGAGCTGACGGCGCACGAGCCGGCCGTTCGCGATCCCGAGCGGCCCGCGGCGCCCCCGCGACCGCCCGTCGTCGTGGCGCTCGAGGGCGTCACCGCGCGATACCCGGGCGCGGCGACGCCGGCGTTCGAGGGCCTCGACCTTCGGCTCGAGCCCGGCGAGCGCGTCGCCCTCGTCGGCCCGAGCGGCGCCGGGAAGACAACGGTCACGAGCCTGCTCCTGCGGTTCCTCGACCCGGAGGAAGGGCGCGTCACGCTCGCCGGCAGCGACCTCCGCTCGCTCCGGCAGGAGGACGTTCGCCGCGTGTTCGCGCTCGCCGGCCAGGACGCGCACGTGTTCGACTCGACGATCCGCGAGAACCTCCGCCTCGGGCGGCCGGAGGCGAGTGACGCGGAGCTGCACGATGCGCTCGCAAAGCCCATCTCGCCGCCTGGGTTGCCACCCTTCCCGACGGGCTGGACACCCTCGTCGGCGAGGACGGGCGGCGCCTCTCCGGAGGCCAGCGCCAGCGGCTCGTCGTGGCGCGGGCGCTCCTGGCGGACGCGCCGGTGCTCCTCCTCGACGAGCCGACGGCGCACCTCGACCCGCTCACCGCCGAAGCGCTCGTCCGGGACGTCCTCGACGCCGCGGACGGCAAGTCCGTGCTCCTCATCACGCACCGGCCGGAAGGCCTCGACCTCGTCGACCGCGTGGTGACGCTCGACCGCTGAGCGTGGCTCAGCGGGGCTAGATGGCGACGCCGGTCTCGAGGTCGAAGAAGTGCAGGCGGGTGGTGTCGACCACGAGCTCGATCGGCTCCCCCTCCCGCGCTCGCGTGTCCCGGTCGACCCGGGCGACGAAGGCCGGAGGCCGCTCGTCCGCCCCGTCGTGCCCCTCCGCGACCGGCTCCGACATGACGGGCTCGGCGGGAAGCGGCAGGTGGAGGTAGACCTCCGCCCCCATGTCCTCGCGGATGTCGACCTGGGACGACAGGCGCGCGTGCCGTGAAGCGTCGGGGACGAGCGCCGCATCCTCGAGATCCTCCGGGCGGATCCCGAACGCGAGCCGGCGATCGACGTATCCCTCGAGCGCCGGCCTTTCGGACACCGTCTCGGGGCGAAGCTCGATCGTCGCCTCCCCCATGCGCACGGCCAGGCCCTCGTTCCCGCGCTCGAGGGTCGCATGGAGGAGGTTCATCGGCGGCGCCCCGATGAAGCCGGCAACGAACAGGTTGGCCGGGCGGTCGTAGACCTGCTGCGGGATGCCGGACTGCTGCAGGCGGCCGCCCTGCATCACCGAGACGCGATCGCCGAGCGTCATCGCCTCGCTCTGGTCGTGCGTGACGTAGACAGTCGTCACCGCGAGGTCGCGCTGGATCCGCGCGATCTCGGCGCGCATCTGGATGCGTAGCTTCGCGTCGAGGTTCGACAGCGGCTCGTCCATCAGGAAGACGCGCGGCTCACGCACGATCGCACGGCCCATCGCCACGCGCTGCCGCTGACCGCCCGAGAGGGCGCCCGGCTTCTTCTTCAGCTCGCCGGCGAGGCCGAGGACCTTCGCCGCGTCGGTGACGCGGCGCCTGATCTCGGTCTTCGGAAGGCGCCGCATCTTGAGGCCGAACGCCATGTTGTCGTACACCGACATGTGCGGATAGAGCGCGTAGTTCTGGAAGACCATCGCGATGTCGCGCTTCTTCGCGGGCAGGTTGTTGACGATCTGGTCGCCGATCCGGATCTCGCCCTCGGTCACCTCCTCGAGACCGGCGATCATCCGCAGCGCGGTCGTCTTGCCGCACCCGGACGGGCCGACGAACACCATCAGCTCCCCGTCCGAGATGTCGAGATCCAGCGAGCGGACCGCCCGGGTGCCGTCGTCGTAGACCTTCGTGAGGTTGTCGAGGGTGATCCCGGCCATGGGTCAGCCGGCGGTGGGAGCGCCCACCGCCACGACGCCGAGCCGCTCGAGCTCGCTCAGCACGAAGGCGACCGACTCTTCCGGCGAGCGCGACACGGTGTCGGCGACGATCTCCGCGTCCTCGGGCTCCTCGTAGGGGTCGTCGACACCCGTGAACTGCGTGATCTCGCCGGCGAACGCCTTCGCGTAGAGGCCCTTCACGTCGCGCCGCGCGCACTCCTCGACCGGCGCCTTCACCCACACCTCGACGAACGGGCCCTGCTCCTCCACGAGCGCGCGGACGCGCTTGCGGGTCCCGTCGTACGGCGAGATCGCGGCGACGACCACCGCCGCGCC
The DNA here is from genome assembly GCA_963746445.1 of uncultured Actinomycetes bacterium. Lineage (GTDB taxonomy): Bacteria > Actinomycetota > Thermoleophilia > Gaiellales > Gaiellaceae > Gaiella. Next base: position 170,123 of record CAVVAW010000009.1, on the reverse strand, counting down.
GTGCCGCGTCAGCCGCGACGCGACCCAGCCGATGCGCTCGATGTTCGTGTCGCGGTCCTCGTGCGAGAAGCCGAGGCCTTTCGACAGGTGCGTCCGGACGATGTCCCCGTCGAGCACCTCGACGTGCAGGCCGCGCCGCTCGAGCTCGGCCGCGACGGCGTGGCCGATCGTCGTCTTCCCGGCCCCCGAGAGGCCGGTGAGCCAGACCGTGAACCCCGCCTGCCCGGTCGATGCCACGGCGGAGTGGTACCAGAGGCGCGGGACGCGGCCGCCGACGCTCAGTCGTCGTCGCCGGCTGTGGGATGGAGGAACGGCACCTCCGCCGCCTCTGCGCCCGGTGCGTGCCAGCCGGCGCGGAGCACCTCGACGAGCGAAGGAGGTGTGATCAGCGTCGCCGTTCCCGACGGCCGCGGCTCTGCCCGGCCGTAGCCGGCGCACGACCACGAGCGGAGCGCGTCGCCCAGGACGAGCTTCGGCGCCCCGTCGTGGAGCACGAAGGCGCCGTCGGGCAGCTCGTGGAACGCGACGGCGTGCAGGCGACGCTCGCGCGCGGCGTGCTCGATCCGCTCGTCGTGCAGCCGGGCGTCGATCACCTCGGCTCCGCTCTCGTCATGGAGCGCCCGCCAGATCGCCGAGAACCGGTCGTAGTCCGCACGGCGACACTCGGCACAGGGGCGGTGCCCCGCCGCGAACGCCGTTGCCTCGTCCAGGAAGAAGAGCTCCGTGAACCGGCCGGGGCGCATGAGGGGCGAGCGCCGCCGCCCGCGGAACTCGAGGCGGCACGCGATCCAGCGTCTCACCTGGTACACGCGCCGGATGCGGCCCTCCGCGTCGTGGAGACAGCCACGATTGCCGTAGAGGAGCCCGCGCGCAGAATCGGCGACGAGCTCACCGAGCGGCGTGACGCGGTTCTGCAGCGGCATCGCCGCCCAGCCTAGGCCCGCGATATGTAACGCCGCCGCAACATGCCGGCGCATAGCGTCCGGCCTCGTGGACTGGACGCTCTTCCACGCCGTGAACTCCGCCATCGCCACGCGCGACTGGCTCGAGGACCCGACGACCGCGCTCGCGGGCGTGATCGTCCCGCTCTACGCGCTCGCGACGGTCGGGCTCTGGTTCCTCGCGCGCCCCTACGGACCCGTGCGGTGGAAGCTCGCCTCGGCCTCCGCGCTCGTCTCGGCGGCGGTCGCGCTGCTCGCCAACCAGGCGATCTCACACCTTTGGGAGCGGCCGCGGCCGTTCACCGCCCACGCGTCGCTGACGCACGTCCTCGGGGCGCGGACGACCGACCCGTCGTTCCCGAGCGACCATGCGGCGGCGGCGTTCGCGATCGCGTTCGCGGTCTTCGCGTTCTCGCGCCGGACCGGTGTCGTCTTCCTGGCGGTCGCGACCCTCATCGGGCTCTCGCGCATCGCGCTCGGGATGCACTATCCGAGCGACATCCTCGCCGGGTTGCTCGTCGGGCTCGCATCCGCCGCGCTCGTGACACGGGCGGGGCGTCCGTGGATGAACCGCGTGGTCGCGCTCGTCAGCCGGGTCTCCGACCCGCTGCTCCGCCCCGTCTGGGGGCGCGCGCGCCGGGTCGCCTCGTCGCTGCGCGTTTTCCCGTAGCCCGGAACCGCGTGCGTGCTGATGCGGCGGCGACGTGCCGGCGCGAGGCTCGGGGTGACCGCCCGTACGGTCACCCGCGAGGAAAGGAGCTTCGATGGCTGTCATCGACACCACCGAGCAGGCGCCCGCCGTCACCGCGAAGACCACGTCCGCCCCGCCGGGCCACTACCGCGCGGCCGTCGTGCACGAGTTCTCGTCGCGCCTCACGATCGACGAGATCCCGCGCCCCGTCCTCGAGCCGGGACAGATCCTGGTCGAGGTCGAGGCGACCGGTCTCTGCCACACCGACATCCACGCAGCCCACGGCGACTGGCCCGTCAAGCCGTCGCCGCCGTTCGTTCCCGGCCACGAGGGCATCGGGATCGTCCGTGAGCTCGGGCCGGGCGTGACCGAGGTGGCGCTCGGTGACCGCGTCGCGATGCCGTGGCTCGGCTACGCGTGCGGCACGTGCGACTACTGCGTCTCCGGCTGGGAGACGCTCTGCCTCGAGCAGAAGAACATGGGCTACTCGATCGACGGCAGCTTCGGTGAGTACGCCGTCGCCTACGGCCGGTACGTCGTTCGGGTGCCGGACGGGATCGACCCGTTCGACGCGGCCCCGCTCACCTGCGCCGGCGTCACGACGTACAAGGCGATCAAGGTCGCGGGCACCCGCTCGTCCGACCTCGTCGCGGTGTTCGGCGTCGGCGGCCTCGGCCACATGGCGATCCAGTACGCGCGCATCGCGGGCGGACGGGTCGTTGCGGTCGACCTGACCGACGAGAAGCTCGAGCTTGCACGCGAGCTCGGCGCCTCGTTCACGGTGAACGCGGCGAAGGAGGACCCCGCAGCCGCCATCCAGCGCCTCGGCGGAGCCGACCAGGCGATCGCGCTGGCGGTCTCCCCACGCTCGTTCGAGCAGGCGTTCGGATCGCTGCGACGGGGCGGCACGCTCGTCTTCGTGGCGCTGCCCGCCGACAACGAGATGAAGCTGCCCATCTTCGAGACCGTGCTCAACGGGATCACGGTGGTCGGCTCGATCGTCGGCACCCGAACCGACCTGCGCGAGGTGTTCGAGCTCCACGCAGCCGGTCAGACGACGGTCACACGGGAGATCAGGCCCCTCGCCGAGGTCAACGAGGCGATCGCGGACGTCGAGGCGGGACACGTGGCCGCGCGCGTCGTGCTCGCCCCGTAGCGCCGGATCGGGCAGGCGGGAGGGCGGCCGCGCCGCCCTCCCGCCGAGTCGAGCGAGCGCTCTCAGTCGTCGCAGCGGTCGAGAGCCTCGAGCGAGCCGGCCGCTACCGCCGAGCGGATCGTGGCGATCGGCGCGGCGATCGCAAAGCCGGTTCCGGGATCGGTCGCGAACGCCACGGCGACGATCCGGCCGTTGGCGTCGACGACAGGCCCGCCCGCCTCGTCGCGGCCGACGTCGGATGTCAGCCGCAGCACCGGTCCGCGGACGCCGAAACGCTTGCCGGCGACCGAGTCCACGACCACGCCCGGGAAGAGGCGCGGCGTGCGCGAGAGCGGATAGCCGACGACTGCCACCGAAGCTCCGGAGGCGATGCGCGCGACCGCCGCTCCCGTCCGCGGGAGCCGGCCCGCGACGCGGGCGACGACGAGCTCCCCGAGGCGGTAGACGCGCGCTGCGTCGACCGTCTTCGCCGCGCTCCTTCGGGAGGAGATCCGGAGCGCGCTCGCGCCGGGAACGACCTCCCGGTCGGCGAGGAGCAGGCGCTTGTCGAGGGCGAAGCCCGCGCCCGCCCGGACCCGGTCGCACCCTGCGTTGCGAATGCGCAGCGCGACACTCCGCGTCTGGCGCCTGGCCCGCGCGAGGGACATCGTCGCGACCGCGGCCGTCCTGGCCTCGACCGCAGGGTCTGCCTCCACGAGCGCAGGCGCCTTCAGGTCGACCGCGCTTCCAGGCGCTTCGTTCACGACGACGACCCCGCAGGCGGGGACGAGGACGAGCATCGCGAGCCCCACCACGACGAGCCCGAGGAACGCCCAGCCGGCGCCCAGGATCAACGCGCCTGCTCCCGGTACGCCTCGAAGCTCGTGCTCGCCTTGCGGCAGCTCTCCACCAGCGGCTGCGCCTGCGCCGTGACCTTGGCGGCCTTCTTTCCCTTCGCCGAGGAGACGACCGTCGCGAGGTCATTGCTGCAGGCGCTGAGCCTCGAAGCGAGCGCCTCGGCCCTTGCGAGCCGCGACCGGAGCTGGTTGCGCTCGGACGTCACGCGGGTGTTCGCTGTCGTCAGCGCACGCTGCCGCCGCGTCAGCGCGCCGACGCTGGACTTCGTCTTCTGCAGCGCCGTCCCCCGCGAGTCGAGCCGAGTCGCGAGCTGGTTCGCCTGGAGGGTTCGCTCGTTGAGCGCGCGGCTCCGCTCCGCGATCACGACCCGCAGGCCGCCGACGGCCTCCTCGGCAACCACGGCCCGCTTGCGCCAGTCGTCGGCGCGGCCCTTGTTCGACATCGAAGCCCGGGCCAACGGGGCACACACGACGACGACGAGCAAGGCGATCAGCGCCGCCTTCACCTTCCAGCCGTTCAGCTCGAGTTCCATCGCCTCTCCTGGCGTCGTTCGATGGGTCGCAGACTCGGGATGCTCTCCCTGTATCGGGTGACGGGCGTGCTTCGACTCACTCGATCGAGGGAGGTGCCGAGGGCGTCGTCACCGCCGAGCTACCGTGCGGTCGTGCCGCGAGGGCGGTGCGCCTGCAATGCCGTTGCGTTCGAGGTGTCGGACGAGTTCGTCGTGGCGTACAACTGCCACTGCTCGAACTGCCGCGCGGCCACTGGCTCCGCGTTCCTGCCCTGGGGCGAGATCGAGCCCGAGAAGCTGACGGTGACCGAGGGCACGGGCACGCTGCTCCTCGTCGGCGATCCCGACGGCCACCACGCGACACGCTGCGAGACGTGCCTCTCGCTGCTCTACTGGACGGGCTACGAAGGCAAGGTCCGCGTGCCGTAGGGGTCGCTGAACGACGAGCCCGCTCTCAAGCCGACCGCGCACATGTTCGTCGGCTCGAAGGCGCCGTGGTACGAGATCCTCGACGACCTTCCCCAGCACGACGCGTACCCCTGGGGGACCTGACCGGATCACCCGGGGCTGAACGTCTCAGGGCACGACGCGCCGCATCACACAGTTCCTCAGGCCCTTGGGGCGGACGTAGGTGAAGCCCGCCGTCTCGTACAGGGACCGCGTCGCGTTGTAGAGGACGGACACCTTCCTGCCGTCGCTGGTGTCGTGCGGGTATCCCTCCACGACTCCCCCGCCGGCCTGCGCGATCAGGTCGATCGCGCCCTGGAGGGCGACCGCCGTGACGCCTGTTCGCCGGTACTTCTTATCCACGAAGATGCAGGTGATCCGGTGGTCGGGGACCGTGTCGAGAGTTGCCTCGTACTCTTTGCGGTGGTGGATGCTCGGTACCTCCGCGGGAGGGCCGTACTGCGCCCACGCCACCGCCTCGTCGCCGTCGAACGAGCCGGCGGTTCGAGTACCAGCTCGGAGGGCGCGCGCGGCGACGGTGCCATCCGGCTCGCCGTCTCCACGACCTCCAACGTACCGGTCGCGCACGCGGACGAAACCGGGCGATCGGCCCGGGAGAGGCTCGGCACGATCAGTTCGGAGAACGCTCGCGTGCTCGCGCATCGAATCGCCGAGGCAGGGTCGCTCACCAGCTATCCGTTCGATAGTCGCTTTACTTTTGGTTCGATAGTCGCTTTACTTTTGATAGTGAAACTGGTTGGATCTCGCTGAGGTCGACTCCGAGAAAGAGGTGGTCCGGTGTCCGTTCGCGACGAGGTGCTCAGCGCCAACGAGAAGTACGCCAGCAACTTCGGCCCCAAGGCGGAGCTCGCGCTCCCGCCGTCACGAGGCTTTGCCATCCTCACATGCATGGACGCGCGCCTCGACCCCGCGAAGTACGCGGGGCTGAGCGAGGGCGACGCCCACGTGATCCGCAACGCGGGCGGCCGTGCGAGCGACGACGCAATCCGCTCCTTGGTGATCTCGCACAAGCTGCTCGGGACGAGCGAATGGTTCGTGATCCACCACACCAACTGCGGCATGGAGTTCTTCACCAACGAACTGATGGGCGATCTCCTCGAGCAGAGCCTCGAGACCGCCGAGCTGGGGCCAGAAGGGTTTCGGGACGTCGGGAAGAGTCCCGGTTCACCCGCCGGCAGAGAGATCGACTGGCTCACCATCGCAGACCGCGAACAGAGCGTCGTCGACGACGTGACACGCATCCGCAACCATCCGCTCGTCGAACGCACCATCGCGGTCCACGGCTTCGTCTACGACGTCGAGAGTGGACGCCTGATCGGCGTCCCTGCCGCAACGGCCGCCGGAGCGCCCGGCTCCTAACAGCCTATGGCGAAATACTGTGTCCGCCCAGCGCCCGGCGTTGGGCCAGCGCACTCGCTGCGCGGATGCTCGAGGAGCACGAGAACGATCTCGAAGGGACACGCCAGACAGTCGCGCAGGCGAACGGCGACTCTTCGGGATGTCGCCCCGACTAGTCGCCCAGGCCGCCCTGCTCACCGGGGCGTTGCGCTATCGGGCTGGCTCGCCAGTTCAGGGATGCGGGAGCGCTTGCGCTTCTAGGGATCAGCCACAGGCGGCGCCGGCGCCCCCGGCGCGGCCCAGGCAACACGGCTTCGGCATCACGCAGCTGCCGCCAGAGTTCCTGGTTTTGCAGCGCCACCGAGACACGCTCGGCGTGATCGATCGCTCAGCTCTGATAGGTGGGGATCGAGAGTTTCGGCACAGCCGCAAGCGTACGTCTATCCGCCAAAGCTATGCACGGAGAGCGAGCGTCAGACAGGAAACGAGTTCGATCGAGCGCGTGGGTCTGGACGACGTCAGGGATTCGATCGACGCAGCCTTCAGCGCGAGCCGAATCTGACCACAATCTGACCTGCGGGCCAAGATTGAGAGGGCTCGGAGCGATCCAAGCCCTCATTCATACCGGCAGAACCGCTTGAACAAGCCGTTCCCGAGGATGGAGCGTGCCAGGCTCGAACCGGCGACCCCCAGCTTGCAAACGTAGGGCGAGCGTCCGGTCGTGGCCGGTCGGGGCCGGTTATCGCTGCAAACGGCCGGTTCCTCGTTTGTGCGATCCGCCGCGACCGGACTGGAACGGCCATCGGGTGCGGCCAAAGCGGCCAAGGATCTCAGGCACCGAAGCCGCCTTCGGCCAGCTTCGCGGCCGCCTGCTCGCGCCCGTCGCGCGTCAGGCCGGCGTAGACGGTCATCGTCACCCGCGCGTTGGCGTGTCGTGCGAGCAGCGCGACCTCCGGCGCCGTTAGGCCCTGCTCGAGCGCGATCGCGACGAGCGAATGCCGCAGGTCGTGCATCCCGACCCGCTCGACGCCCTCGCCGTTGAGGCCGGCGGCGTCGCCGGCCGCGTGGATCGCCCGGAGCGCGTTGCGTCGCGACTGCGGCTTGCCGCTCGTCGTCGTGAACACCAAGGCGTCAGGCCCGACGAGCGCGATGTTCCGCGCCGCCTGCCGGGAGCGGTGCGCCTTGAGCTCGCGACGCAGCGCCGGCAGCACGCGCACGGTCGCCGCCGACGCCTGCGTCTTCGTCGTCGCGAGCCGCTCGCCGGCGTTGCCGAGCTGGCCGGTCACGTCGAGCGTGTCGGCGTCAAGGTCGACGTCGCGCCACCTGAGCCCGAGCGCTTCGCTGACGCGCAGGCCGGTGTACGCGCACGCCATCGCGACCGGCCGGAACGTGTCGGTCATCTCGGCGAACAGCCGGTCGAGCTCGGCGGCCGTCAGGTAGCGCGGCTCGGTCAGCCGTGCCGCGCCGGGGCGATCATCGCGGTCGAGGTCGCGCACGACGTTGTGGGCGACGACCTTCCGCTTGAGCGCGTAGCGCAGCAGGCCCGAGAGGATGTTGACGCACGACGACACCGAGCTCGGCGCGAGGCCGCGGCGCGTGAGCCGCTCGACGAGCAGCCGCACGTCCTCGACGGCGAGCTCGTCGACGCGGCGCGAGCCGAGCCGGTCGAGCACATGGGCGTGGAGCCGCTGCCGGTACATGTCGACGGTGCGCTGCGAGTAGCGGCGGCGTGCGTCGGCGATCCCGACGCGCGATTGCAGATGCTCGAGCCACTCGTCGCCGAGCGCGGCGCGAGCGACGCGTGCCGGGCCGATCATTCTTGCGCGGCCGGCAGAAGGTCGACGGGCTAGTGCTGCTCGCGTCGACCGAACAGTCGGGCGACCCACGCGCCAGCGCCGACGACCGCCGCCAATCCGAGCGCGATCGCGTTCGTCTGGACGCACGTTCGGCAGGCGTTGCAGCAGGTCGCCGCCATCGGCGCCTGATCGCCGAGCCTCGCGGCGACCTGATTTAGCTTGCCGGTGGCGATCGTTTTCACGCCTTCAAGGCTACCCGCTCGACGTCGGAATGGCGCACATGGCGCAGTCAGCCGGCCGGGGCTTCTTCCACCGCGTTAGCACCCGCCGGCTCCATCGGCAGGCCGGTGGGGAGGTCTTACCCCGGTGCCCTTCGCCGTGTCGTGCTTGCGACGACGACCAGCGCGACGACCATGATCGCGCTCGCGTACCCGAACGCGAAGCTGGGCGAGACAAGCGTGTAGAGCAGGCCGACGACGACGCTGGCGGCGAGGTTGCCGAAGCTCTGGATCGCCGCGAGCATCCCGAACGCCGAGCCGCGAATCTCATCTGCCGCGTAGGTCGCGACGGCGGCGTGCTCGGCGGTCTCGACGAACCCGATCCCGACACCTGCGATGGCGAACGCGACAGCGAGGAGGGCGACGCTCTCGGTGCTGACTGCGAGCCCCGCGTAGGCGAGGGCGAAGCAGGCGACGCCTGCGCCGAACACCCTGACCATGCCGCTGCGGTCGCCGTAGGCGCCGCCTGGGATGCTGACGAGGGTCGCGGCGAGGTTGTAGACGACGTAGAGGACAATCGCGAGCTCGACGGCACGGTCGTGTCCGTGCTCGGGTGTGAGCAGGTCGGTCGCCCGCAGGATCATCAGCGTCGCGGCCATGTTCGCCGCCTCGAACAGCGTCACGCCCGACAGGAACCGGCCGAGCTGCCCGCGTAGCACGGGTCGCACCTTGAAGGCCAGACGCCGTTTGGCTTGCTCGGTCGGCTTCGGCGTGTGCCGGATCGCGTACAGGATCGCGCCGACGGCCAGCAGGCCAGGGATGATCGAGAGCAGGATCGCGGTGCGAACACCGACTAGGGCGACGAGGGCGAGCGCCAGGAGCGGCCCGCCGATCGCGCCGACGTTGTCCATCGCGCGCTCGAAGCCATAGGCGCGGCCATAGCTGCCGGCTGGCACGACGTCGGCCAGCAGCGCGTTACGCGACGGCACGCGCAGCCCACGCGCCGCCCACGCTCCGGCACGGAGCACCCCGACCTGCCACGCGCTCGTCGCAGCCCCAATCAGCCCTGAGAGAACGGCGGTCGTCATGTAGCCCGCGACGGCGGCAGAACGCCGGCGACGGGGGTCGTCGGCGATCGGGCCACCAGCGAACCGCGTCGCCCCGGCGAGCCCGTCTGAGATGCCTTCGATCAGTCCGAGCGCGCTCGCGGGTGCGCCGAGCGTTGACGTCAGCAAGCTCGGCAGCAGGGCGGTCGGCACTTCGTGACCCAGGTCGGCGAGCAGGCTTGCGGTGCCGATCCCGCGAACACCGGCGGTAAGCCACCGATCAGCGCTGTGGCCTTCGCCTCGCTCGTGGGCGGACGATCCCGCCTCGCTCACGATCTCGACCGACGGGTCGCCACCGGGCCATCATCTCGCGCCGGATGCTCCACCGTCAGCCGAACGCGGCGCCGGCGAGCGCTCGAGCTCGGTCCGTGGCGTGCAGCCGGCCGCGCTCGTCGGCGGTGGCGAGGCCTCGCGAGCGCGCTGCGCGACGTCGACCATTGGCTCGCAGTATGCGACGGGTGCGGCCCTTTTGCGGCCACACGGGAACGCGTTGCCTCCCCGGAAACGCGAAACCCGCCGTTTGCAGCGGGTTTCGTTGTGGAGCGTGCCGGGCTCGAACCGGCGACCCCCAGCTTGCAAAGCCAAGTGGCGGTGATTCCGGGGAGGGCGGCTCTGACCCGGAACGACCGCGATTAGCAGGGGATTCCGACGAAGACGATCCGGCGTTAGCCGGCGCTGATCCGGGCGCGTCGGATCGAGCTGTTGGGCAGGCGTTCGGTTGGTATCGAGCGCCGTACGTAGACGACGACCCGCGTTCGCAGCGCGGGCCGTCGCGTGGAACTCGACGGACGCCTGGTGGTGCAGGCGATGTTCCGTCGGGCTAACGCTATCCCGCCGAAGCCGGCGGGGCCACGGAAGCGGTGCACGCGCGGGTGGAAGGGACAGTCGTGCAAGCGGCGGACGTGCGGGGTCTGCGGCGTGGTGTGGGCGCGGGATTGGCGTCGGGTGTTGTTCGAGGCGCTGCAGGCTCCGGGCGTTCCCGTCGTTCTGTCTGCGGTGACTCCACCTGGAGCGAACCATCTGCCGTGGGACGAGTGGCATTGTCGTCATCTCGGGCCGCATCGGCATAGCGCTCGGCTGGGCTGTCGGGTCGAGGGCGAGGCGCTTGCCCGGTGGTCGAAGGACGTGTCGAAACGCTGGAAGGTGGTTCACAACGGTGCGCGACTCGCGTGCAAGCGCGAGATGGGGCGGTGTCTTCCGCTCGCGATGAGGGCGTGGGAGCCTCAGAGACGCGGCCCAGGGCATGTTCACCCGGTCTTCCACGTTTATTCACCCGCGGACGTCGAGGTCGCCCGGTGTTACCTCTGGCACGTCGCGCGACTCGGCAAGCGGCATGGGTTCGGGTTCGTGGGGGAGAAGCGCGGCGAGAGCATGCAGCTCATGGCGGGCGACCGCGCCGCGGCGTACCTGTCGAGCTATTTCGTTCGGGGCAAGGGATCGAAGGCGACGCTGCAGGAGAACGCGCTGAACCCGCACTTGCCTCGGATGCTGATCTGGGTGTCGCCGACGCTCACGAGGCCGACGGGCGTGACGATGCGAAACCTTCGCCGCTGTCGTCAGCTGTGGGCGGTGCGGCGAGGACTGCTTCCTCCGCCATCATGGTCGGGCGTCGAGCTTGCGCGAGTCGTGGCGCTTGCAGGGCCGTGGCCGGCGCGAGGGCCCTGACGCGGGGCGTGGGTCGGCGGGCGCCACCCGGAGGGTGGCCCGCGGCCCACGTCGCGGCAGGGTGCGTCGGCGGCGGTGCGATGCAGATCGGTCAGTAGTCGTGTCCGAGTGAACGTGCGGCCTCGACTACGTCTGCCGGTGGTGAATCCCATCCGCCCGATCCGTGCGTGCTCACCCATCCCGAAGGCTCGAGGCGGCAGTAGTCGCTGTACTCCTCGAACGGCGGGCGGTCATTCGTAAGGCTGTAGACCACCGCGTGGTCACCGTCGATCTTGACGCCCAGTACCCGGCGGAACCGTGCGGGGATCGACGGGTCGAAGGCTGCCTCCTCGGGCGTGGCGAAACCCTCCATGCCGACAGTCTGCACGGGTCGCGACTCGACTACGTGTAGCACCGTGGCAACTCACGCCTAGACTCGGATCGTGCGGGTGGTCATGTGGACTGCGCGGTCGTCACCACACGTCGGACGTATCGAGTTCGACGGCCCGCGTCGACAGGACGGCGGCTTCTTCATCACTGCGACCGTCGAGCTCGACGGCGTCGAGCAGTCGGTAGACGTTGAGATGATTGAGCCATACCGGGGGGACATGGCCGGTTTCTTCGCCGACATGGCAACGCATGCCGGCGGATGGAGTGGCGTGATGTCGTGGGAAGCGGAGTTCTCGGTGATGCGACTCGATGCTCGAAACGCCGGAGCAGGCCAGGTCGCACTTGAAATGATGATGCGGTGGCCGCCGACCTACGACGATGAGTGGTATGGGTCGCTGGAAGTCGAAACGTCGTCGCTGCCTCGAGTAGCCGCGGCTATGAAGCGTCTCTTGGGCGTTGAGGATGTCAGTCGATTCATGACGCCCAACGCCCCTCCGGCGTGGCAGCCGCTCCCGGGCCGATGAAGCGCACACGACGGTAGTCCGTCCGACGCCATCTCTATAACCCTCCGAAGTTCTAGATCCCGGCGATGGGAGGTCGTGGTGCCGTACGTCAGCAAACCGATGAAGCTCGTGACGGTGTGGTTCACGGAGGAGGAGAAGGCGTTCCTCGACGAGCTTGCGAAGACGGAGGACGTCACGCTGTCGAAGGCTCTGCGGGAGGGCGCACAGCTGTACTTCGAGGACGCGGCGAAGAAGCTTGGTGCGTCGGATTGGCTGGAAGCGCGACGGGGCGAGGGTGGCGAAGCGCGTCCCGCATAGTGACGACGGGTTCGTGACGGTGGCCGAGGTCGCGCGGCGTCTGTGCGTCAGCGTGGACTGGGTGTACGAGCGGGCGAAGTCGGGTGATCTGCCGAGCTACAAGCTGCCTGGCGGTCGGCGGCTGTTTCGGTGGTCGGAGGTCGTGGCGACGCTCGAGGAGCGCTACCGGGAGGGTGGGTCGATGCCGAGGCGATCGGGCCGCGTAGGTCGATGGCGTCGATTCATCGGTACCGGACGCGGAAGGGCGAGCTGCGCTACGACGTGCGCTGGCGCGACGGCGCGGGCAAGCAGCGGAGTCGGGCGTTCTCTCGTCGGAAGGATGCGGAGCGGTTTCGGGTCGAGCAGGACCGGGCGCGGCAGCTCGGGCAGCTCTACGACGCTCCGCGCAGAGCGCTTCGGCGACTTCCTGGCGGGGTGGCTCAGTCGCGCACGAGCGGCGGGTGCGGCCGTCGACGTTCGAGCGCGAGGCGCAGTCGCTTCGTCGGTTCCGGGTCCTCGTCGCGCTACTACGTCGAGGAGGTCACCGCGAGCGCGGGTCGAGGAGATCGTCATGGCGGGCGGTACGCGGCAGGGTCAGATCGCGCTGCGTCTGATCAAGCGCGTGCTTGCGGACGCTCGGGCTCGCGGCCAGCGGGTGCACGAGCCGGTGTTCGCGATCGAGCCGCCGCGTCACGAGACGCGCGATCCGCGGTTCCTGACGTGGGCGGAGGTCGAGGAGCTGGCGAGCTACTGCCGCGAGCACCGGCTGATCGTCGTCGCCGCGCTTTCGGGGCTGCGACGGGGCGAGCTGTTCGCGCTCACGGCGGCGAGCGTCGATCTCGAAGGGGCGGCGATCACGGTCGCCGCAACGGGCGACGGCGGGAAGGTCGGTCGGCCGAAGGGCGGCAAGGTGCGTCGCGTCCACGTCGAGCGGCCGGGTCGTCGAGCTCCTGGCGGAGCAGCTCCGCGAGCGCGTGCCGAACGCCGGCGATCTCGTGTTCCCGTCACCGCGAGGGGAGATGTGGGGCGGGAACAACTTCCGCGCTCGGGTGTTCAACCCGGCGAAGAAGCGCGCGGAGCTGGACGAGATGATCTTCCACGACCTGCGGCACACGTACGCGTCGCTTCTGATCGCGGCGAACGTGCAACCGATGGTCGTCGCGGAGCAGCTCGGGCACACCGACGCGCGGCTCGTTCTCCAGCGCTACGGGCACCTGTATCCCGGCGCGGCGGCGCAGGCGGCGATGGCGCTCGACCTGTACTCTGAAGGCGGCGACTGTTGGGCAGACGTTCGGCGCGTCGGACGGCGGCGAGGTCGAGGAGCCGGAAACGCCGATGGATACTGATGGAGCGTGCCGGGCTCGAACCGGCGACCCCCAGCTTGCAAAGCTGGTGCTCTCCCAACTGAGCTAACGCCCCGGAGATACGAGGATAGCGGGATCCGGGGACGATTCCGCCAGGCCCGATGGCGCGGACGACGAGGCGCGAGGCGCCGCTACACGGTCAACGAGTCAGGACTCGTCCGTGTCTGGCCGTTCCAGCGTTGCCACTCCACCCGAGGAAGACGGTTTCGGTTGTCGCGGCTCACGCACGCCCGCGTCCGGAGGCGGCTTGCGAAGTCCGAGAAACGCAAGAAATCGACTCCAGAGACCTCGTGTCGGCTCCGCGCTCACCCCGCAAAGTGTACGACCGGACCGCAACCACGGCCCGAGGGCCGTCGGGCTTGGCAGACCACCGTCTTCGGTTCACAATGCTGGGTTGTCGATTCGTTGGGAGGCGAGATGGCACTTGCACGCGTCGTCGAGTTCGAGAACGTCAACAGCGAGAGCATCGGACAGGTCCGTGCCCAGATCCAGGGTGAACCCCCGGAGGGGCTGCCCGCATCGGAGATCGTCGTGCTCCACGACGCAGCCGCCGGGAAGGCGCTCGCGGTGGTGTTCTTCGACAACGAGGACGACTACGCCCAGGGCGACGCGGCGCTGAGCGCGATGGCGCCCGGGGACACGCCAGGCACGCGGATCTCGGTCACGAAGTACGACGTGGTCGCCAGGCGAACCGTCTGAGTCAGCACGGCGCCGGGTCAGCCGGCCGCGGGAGCGACGCCGACGCCCCACGAGAGGAACACCGCGGCGGCCGCCAGCGCCGTGAGCGCGAACGAGATGGCGAGGGACTTCACCCGATCGACGCTACGCCGACCGATCGCCCGGCGGCCCATCCGTCGGGCCAAAGCCGCCTAGCCTCGCGGCTAGCAAGAAGGCACCGCCGCGCGGCCGGGCTCGTGCCCGGCCGCGCGGTGCTCAGGTCAGATCGTGGCGCCTTGCCGGTGCGGTCCGCGGCGCAATGCACCGGGCGGACCACCGAAGCCATCCGGCGGGCCACCGAGGCGGCCGTGCATCCCCTCGGCCCGCGTCCCGTTCACCGCGTCGGTGAACCGCTGCTTCGCGTTCGCGAGGAAGGCGTCGGCCTGTGCCTGGGTGATGCGGCCCGCCTTCACGGCGGCATCGAGCTCCTTCTTCTCGTCGGCGACGAGGGCGGACACCAGGCCCTCGACGGACTTGCCCTTCGCCTTCGCGATGTCGGCGAGCGTCTTGCCGCCGGCGAGCCGGGTTCCGAGCTCCGCCTCGGTCATGCCGAGGTAGCTTGCAGCTGCGTCGAGGTGGCCGAACCGGCGGATGCCCGGCCCGCCGCCGCGATGGCCGAATCCCATCCCGGGGCCGCCGAGCATCGGAAAGTCCTCAGCCTCGATCCGCTGCTTGAGCGCGTCGCCCTGCTCCTTCGTGAGGCGCCCCGCGGCCACTGCCGCGTCGACGCGGTTCTCGAGCGCCTGCTTCAGCGCGCTCGAGAGCTTGGCCGGGGTGATTCCGAGCTGCTTCGCGGCGTCGTCGACGACCGCCTTGCTCTCCTCCTGCGGCGAGCCGCTCTTCGAGGCGGCGATCGCGGCACCGCCACCGGCGACCGCGAGAGCGGCTGCGCCGGCAACCAGGATCTTCCGTTTCATCGAAACTCCCTTCTGCGTCGGGCTGCAGCTCACATTGAGCCAGCCGGACGTGGGATTTCGCTGAGAAAGCCCTGTGGCTTCAGCCCACCGGGGGCCGGCGGGTGCCGTCCTGCTCGAGCTTGCGGAAGCCGCCGCTGAAGCCCTGCGTCTGACCGAGTGCGGTGCGCTGCGTCTCGAGCTTGCGGAGGCGCGCTTCGAGCTCGCGCACGTCGGGACCGCCCCAGCCGTCCTCGCGCTCGTCGAGATCGCGCTCGCGCTGCGCGAGAAGCTGCTCGCGCGCCGCGATCGCGTCGGAGTGGTCTGCGAGCTCGCGGCGCGTTCGGAGAAACGCCTCCTCGGCCGCGCGAAGCTCGTCGAGACGCGCGTCGATCTGCGCGAG
Source organism: uncultured Actinomycetes bacterium (assembly GCA_963746445.1). Lineage (GTDB taxonomy): Bacteria > Actinomycetota > Thermoleophilia > Gaiellales > Gaiellaceae > Gaiella. The sequence continues at coordinate 154,850 of CAVVAW010000009.1, read as the reverse complement.
GCGGGCCGCGTCGGGATCGGGCGGGATCCGCTCCCGCTCCTCGACCGCGCGTTCCCGCTCCTCCAGCTCTGCGAGCCGTGCGTCGATCTGCCGCGCCCGGGCGTCGAGCGCCGCCTCGCGCTCCGCCAGCGCCGCGTCGCCGTTCGCGGAGCCACCGTCGCGGCGCGCGGTCCCGGACGCCAGCGCAGCCTCTCGGGCTGCGACCGCACGCTCGCGCTCTGCGAGCGCCGCGGCGCGGTTGGCGATGCGGTCCGAGGCGGGATCGACGCGCGGCGGCAGCAACACGGCCGGCGCCTGGCCCGCCTGGACACGCGCGATCGCAGCGCGCAGCTCGTCCTCCCGTTGCCTGACGGCGTTGACGCGCTCGGCGAGCTGGCGCTTCAGCGTCTCCAGCGCGGCATGCTGCTCGGCCAGCGCCTGGCGTTCCTGCGCAACGGGATCGTCGCTGTCGGCGCGGCGTACGAGCACGTGTACATGGTACGGCGAACCCGCCGCGTTCCCTGCGGAGTCTTCCGCTAGGCGGCGCGCTCGAGCCGCTCTTCGGCGCGTGCCCGCCGGACGATCTCGTCACGCTCGCCGAATCGGATCCTTGCCCGCTCTGCTCTGATCATGGCCCAGAGCTCGTCGAGGCGCGCATCCAGCGCTTTGATCTCTTCCACCACCGCCGGGTCGCGTCCCAGCGACAGTGAGTTCCAGAGCCCGACGCGCCGCTCGCTCAGCTCTTCGATCTCAGTGTGGTACAGCGAGATGGTGTCCATGGAGGTGTCAACGATCGTTCGGTCCCGAGCATTCCCATGTCGAACGATCTCTAACCACGCCGACCGAAGAGAAACATCCCGATCACGAGCGCCCCGACGACGAGCGCAACCCACGTGACGACCCCGAGGAATGTCGTCACTCGTACCCCAGCTCGGCGAGTCGGTCCTCGTCGAGCCCGAAGTAGTGGCCGAGCTCGTGGAGGACGGTGATCCGGATCTCGTCGCGAAGCTCGTCGACGTCGTCGAAGTCGGCCTCCAGCGGGCGTTGGAAGATCGCGATCCGGTTCGGCAGGTCGCCGGGCGCCGGCCCGCCTTCCGTGAGCGGGACTCCCTCGAAGACGCCGTACAGGTCGGGATCGTCCGGATCCTCGTCCTCGACCACGACCGCGACGTTCCGCAACCCTGCCGCGATATCGGGCGGCAGGCTGTCCAGCGCCTCGCGGACGACGTCGTCGAATCTCATCGCACCGTGAGCGCCAGGACGGCCTTGTAGACGTGGAGGCGGTTCTCGGCCTGGTCCCAGACGAGCGAGCGGTCGCCGTAGAGGACGTCGGCGGTGATCTCCTCGCCGACGTGCGCGGGGAGGCAGTGGAGCGCTATCGCGTCCGGCGCCGCAGCTGCGAGCTTCTCGGCGTCGATGCGGTACGGCGCGAGGTCGCGGAGCCGCTGCTCGCGCTCGTCCTCCTGGCCCATGCTCGTCCAGACGTCCGTGTAGAGCACCCTAGCCCCGGCGACCGCCTCGACCGGGTCGACCATGACGTCGATGCTCGCGCCGCTCGCCGCCGCGTCCTCGCGGCACGAAGCGACGACCACGGGGTCGGGAAGGTAGCCCTCCGGTGAGGCCGCAACGAGGTGCATCCCCGTCCTGGCGGCGATCCGCATGAGGGAATGGCAGACGTTGTTGCCGTCGCCGAGATACGCGACCCGGACGCCCTCGAGCGTGCCGAAGCGCTCGCGGATCGTCATCGCGTCGGCCAGCGCCTGGAGAGGATGCGACGTGTCGGTGAGGCCGTTGACGATCGGGATCGTCGCGTGCTCGGCGAACTCGTCGACCTCCGTCTGGTCGAATGTCCGGATCGTGATCGCGCTCAAGAAGCGCGAGAGGACGAGCGCCGTGTCGCGCGTCGACTCCCCGCGGGAGAGCTGGAGATCGGCGGCCGGGACGTAGAGCGCCATCCCACCCAACTCGGCGATCCCGACCTCGGAGCTGATCCGCGTGCGCGTCGAGGGCTTGCGGAAGATGAGGCCGACCGTCCGACCCGGCAGGATCCGCAGCTCACGCCGGCGCGCGCGCTCGACTTTCAGCTCGTCCGCGAGGTCGAGCGCGGTGAGCAGCTCGTCGGGGCTCCAGTCGGCGACGCGCGTGAAGCTCCGGCCCTTGAGCGTGTCGGGGATCCCTGCCACCGCGCGATCGTACTCGGGCATGCGTAATGCCACCGGCGCCTCGGCCCCGGGCTACGGGCGGGTGATCGCGAGCGTGTACGGCCCCGGCGGCCCGGCGAGCACGACGCGAACCGTGAGGCGGCGCTCACCGCACACGAGATACGTGAGGCGGCGCGTCGTCGCACCCGCCCAGAGCCCAGTCGCGACGACTCGATCTTGCGGATCGACGAGCGCCAGCGTGTCGGCGCGGCCGCGCGGGACACGAAGGGCGACTGTCACGAGGCCGTCGAGGGACGTCCCGAGCATCGTGAGCGAACGGTGCTTGCGAGCCGTGAACCGCCCTCGCACGACCGACGAGGTTGTCCGAAGCCAGGGTGTTGTCACGTCCTGCTCGACCGCGCGAAGCGTGTCGTCGTTCGGGATGAAGCTGTCGTCGACGATCGACCAGGTGAGGCCGAGGATCCCGGCCTTCCGGTCGTTCAGGACGCGATACGCCTCGGCGAACGCCTCGCCCGGCGAGAGCGAGTAGTGCGTGTAGTCGTCCGGGAAGGCGGTGCCTGCTTTGGTGCGAGCGCAGATCCCCATCGCGCTCGACCAGCGCTTCGGTCCGTACGCCGAGGCAGTCCACGGCGGATTGGCCCTCGACGCCGCGACGTGATGGCCGTACTCGTGCCGTGCGATCTCCTGCGGCTCGACGCCCCCGAACTGCTCGCCCGCCATGACGAGCAGCCCGCCGGAGTAGCACCCGAGCGCGTCGTCTCCGCAGACCGCCGCAACCTCTGGAGGCGACCCGATCCGCGCCGTGACGGAGGCGAGCTCGCTCCCGTGCACGAGACCGGCGAAGAACTCGGCCCACGCCTGCCCGGACACAGCCTCGGGCGCGTAGCTGTCCGAGACTTCGACGCGGACGGCCTCGCCCGTCGACGTCGTGTAGGTCCCGGAACGCCATGCGCGTGCGGCGTGCGGCCTCGTCTCGAGGGTCCCGCTCGACCGCTGCGCGGCCGTGCCGGGCGGGGTCGTGACCCCGCCCTGGCTCCAGCCGCCTCCCCCCACCGGCAGCAGCGCCGTCACCGCTGCGACGACGACCCAGCGCTGCAGGTGGCGCGCGCTCACCTCAGCGGAGACACATCGCGTAGACGGTGCCCGTCTGCTGGCTCGGCGCGTCCTTCGACAGGTCGATGTGCACCCGCCAACCCGCGCCGTCCCCCGTCGGCCTCGTGTCCCAGGCGAACGCATATCCGCCGGGGTCGTCGTAGCCGCCGCCGACCGCCTTCTGGCCGGAATCGCACATCACCGTGACATCCGTGTGGCCGTCCGCTGCCATCGACCAGGGTGACGTCTTGACGGTTACGAGCCCCGCGGCCGAGCTCGCCGGACCAGGCTGCTTCGCCGCCGCCGTTGCGATCTGCGCCGGCGTCTGGCCCCCGACCTTCTTCGCATTGTCCGCGACGAGCGCCCGCTTGGCGAGAGGGACGACACCCGCCGCAACTGCGGTCCCGCCGAGCGAGACGAAGAGCGCCGCGACCGCGATGACGAGCGCTGGGCTCGGCATCCGTCGTCCGTTCATGTTCCCCTCCTTCGAGCGTTTCACGATGGCTCCATCGTCGCCCGGCCGGCTAACGGCGTCCTAACCGCCGGCGACGAGCAATCCGTCGCGCGGCGATAGGATCGCCTCATGTCTCGATTCACGGAAGCACTCAACGAGCAGATCGCCTACGAGTTCGGCGCGTCGCAGCAGTACGTCGCGATCGCCGTCCACTACGACGCCCAGACGCTGCCGCAGCTCGCCGCCCACTTCTATCGCCAGGCGGTCGAGGAGCGGAACCACGCGATGATGATGGTGCAGTACCTCCTCGACTCCGACGAGCAAGTGCTCGTGCCGGCCGTGGAGGCGCCGCAGGTCTCGTTCTCCGACGTCGTCGCGCCCGTGCAGCTGGCACTCGACCAGGAGAGGCGCGTCACGAGCCAGATCCAGCAGCTCGCGATCACGGCCCGTGAGGAGGGCGACCTCGTTGCCGAGCAGTTCATGCACTGGTTCCTCCAGGAGCAGCGCGAGGAGGTGTCGTCCATGTCGGCGCTTCTCGACGTCGTCACCCGCTCGAAGGACAGCGTGATGCACGTCGAGGACTTCCTCGCACGCGAGTCCGGCGGTGAGAACCCGCTCGAAGCAGGCGCCCCGCCGGCCGCGGGCGGCGCGCTCTGACGGCGTGACGACGCTTACCGTCAGGACCGAGCGGCAGAGCCAGCTCGTCGACATCACGCGCCTCGTCCGCGACGCGGTGGCGGGCAGGAGCGGCTCGGCCGTGCTCGTCTACGTGCCGCACACGACGGCCGGCGTGACGATCAACGAACACGCAGACCCGATGGTCGCGCGCGACTTCGAGATGGCGCTCGAGAGGATCGTGCCGGAGGACTGGGGCTGGCAACACATCGAGGAGGGCGAGGAGAACGCGCCGACGCACATCCGCGCGTCGTTCATGGGGCCGAGCGTGCTCGTCCCGCTGACAGACGACGGGACGATGGCGCTCGGCACCTGGCAGGGCATCTTCTTCTGCGAGTTCGACGGCCCGCGCGAGCGGTCGGTGCACGTCTCCGTGCTTGCCTAGAGGCTAGGAGGCGACGTCTCGCCGCGCGAAGAGCACGACGCCGATGACCGCTGCGAGAGCGCCGAGCGCGACGAGGAAGAGCGTGTGCCACGGGTCGAGGCCGCGGCGGAGCGGATCGCCCGCGACGTAGTGGTAGAAGGGCGAGAGCTTCCGGAACGGCTCGAGTGCGTCGACGAGCGCCGCGAGCGAGTTGACGAGATACGCGCCCACGGCGAGCGCCACGGTGAGCCCCACGGCCAGGGTTCTCCGACCGGTTCCCGCCGCGAGCATGAACGCGATCGCGCCGTAGGCGACTGCGAGGACGACGAGCACGGCCACCGCGGAGCCGAGGTGGACGGCCGAGACGTGCATCCCGAAGATCCGCGCACCGATCCAGAGCGCGAGCCAGAGCACGAGCCCGAGGCCCACGACCTCGGCACACATGGCGGCGAGCTTCTCGACGGCGATGCGCGTCCTCGAGCGTGGGAAGGAGAGCAGCAGGTCGAGGGTGCCGCGCTCCTCCTCGCCCGCGATCGCCCCGGCCCCGTTGCCAACCGAGGCGACGAGGAACAGCGCAGGGATCATGAACGAGAAGAGCTCGCTCCCGAGATACCCCGCCGCCGAGGTGAAGTCGGCCTGGCCTCCGAACGCGATGAACGCCTTGAGCGCCTCCGGGTAGCTCTCGACCAGCTTGTTCAGATCGGGGTTGTCGCGGATCGTCGGGTAGACCGCGACGATCAGCGCGACGTATCCCGCGAGACCGAGCGACCAGCCGGCAAAGCTGCGACGCAGGTCGCGGAGCGATTTCGCGAAGACGCTACCGAGCATCCGCCGGTCTCCGGTACAGCTCGAGGAAGACGTCCTCCAGGTCTGCCTCGTGACTGTCGAGAGCGTGCACCTCGAACCGTGCGAGCGCCTTCACGAGCGGGTCGGCCGAGCCCTCGAGCGTGAGCCGGACGACAGGCCCTCGGCGCTCCACCTCGTTGACGCCCGGCACGTCGTCGAACGCGCCCTCCGGCGGCGTGCTCGCGAAGGTCACCTCGACCCGGGTCAGCGCCCGCTGGCGCAGCGTCTCGACGGAGTCGACGAGCTGGAGGCGCCCTTCGCGGATCAGGGCAACGCGGTCGGCGATGTGCTGCACCTCGGACAGGACATGGGACGAGACGAACACGGTGCGGCCGTCCGCGGTCGCCTCGGCGACAAGCTCGTAGACGACCTGCTGCACGAGCGGATCGAGGCCAGACGTAGGCTCGTCGAAGACGGCGAGCGCCGGCCGGTGCATCAGCGCCTGGACGAGCCCGACCTTCTGCCGGTTGCCCTTCGAGAGCGACCGCACCGGACGGTCGAGCTCCAGCTCGAGCCGTTCGGCGAGCGACTCGCCGTCACCGATGTCCCGCATGCCCCGCAGCGAGGCGAAGTAGCGCAGGTGCTCGCGGGCCGTGAGGCGCTCGTACAGGCGCAGGTCGCCGGGCAGGTAGCCGAGGGACTTTCGCGCGGCAGCTCCGGCGCGCCTCACGTCCGCGCCGAAGAGCTCGATCCGCCCCGAGCTCGGGCGGATCAGGTCGAGCAGCAGCCGGATCGTGGTGGTCTTGCCGGCGCCGTTCGGGCCGAGGTAGCCGAAGACCTCGCCCTCCCCCACCTCGAACGTGAGGTCGGAGACGCCGCGGTCGCGCCCGTAGACCTTCGACAGGCGGTCGGCGCGGATGACCGGCGCAGACATCGCGAGAAGGCTACGCGGCTACCCTGCGCGCGTGGCAGCGCCGGTGCACAAGGGAGAGGAGGTCGAGCTCCGCATCGACTCGCTCGCCTACGGCGGGAACGGCGTCGGGCGACTCGACGGCTTCGTCGTCTTCGTCCGAGGCGGCCTTCCCGGCGATCTCGTCCGCGCTCGCGCGACGAAGGTGAAGCGGGGATTCGCGGAGGCGATCCGCACCGAGCTGCTCGAGCCCGGTCCCGACCGCGTGGACGCGCCGTGCCGGCACTTCGGCGTCTGCGGCGGCTGTCGCTTCCAGGACCTCGCGTACGAGCGGCAGCTCGACGCGAAGCACGCGCAGGTACGCGACGCACTCGTCCGACTCGGCAGGTTCGTCTCTCCCCCGCTCGAGCCGATCGTGCCCGCGCGGTCGGTCTACGGCTATCGGAACAAGCTCGAGTACTCGTTCGCGCCGGGCGACGATGGGCTCGTGCTCGGCTTCCACCGCGCGGGCCGCTGGGACGAGGTGATCGACGTCGAGGAGTGCCTCCTCACGACGGAGGTCGGCAACGCGGTGCGCGAGGCGGTCGCCGGGTGGGCACGCGCGGAAGGGCTCGAGGCCTACGACCAGGAGACACAGAGCGGGTATCTCCGGCACCTCGTCGTCCGCGAGGGCAGGAACACGGGGCAACTGCTCGTCATGCTCGTGACCGCCCCGGGTGAGCTGTTCGACACCGACTTCCTCATCGAGACGCTGACGCGGTTTCCGGAGGTGCGCTCGATCCACTGGGCGGTGAACGACCGGCCCGCCGAGGTGACGAACCTGCCGACGAGACTCCTGTGGGGCGATGCGTGGATCGAGGAGGAGCTGCTCGGGCTCCGCTTCCGCGTGCGCCCAAACGCGTTCTTGCAGACGAACACGGAGATGGCCGAGACGCTCTACACGCTTGCGCGCGAGGCGGCCGCGCTGGCCGGAGGCGAGACGGTCTACGACCTCTACTGCGGTACCGGGACGATCGGCCTCGCGCTCGCCGCCGACGCCGGCTCGGTGTGGGGCGTCGAGATCTCCGAGGAGTCCGTGGCGTGCGCGATCGAGAACGCAGGTGCGAACGGCATCGGCAACGCGCAGTTCTTCGCGGGCAACGTCGGGCAGTCGCTCGAAGAGCTCGCCGAGCGCGCGGGATCACCGGACGTCGTCGTCGTCGACCCGCCGCGCGCGGGGCTCGCGGGCAAGGCGCTGCGCCGGACGGGAGCGCTCGGCGCCGAGCGGATCGTCTACGTGTCGTGCAACCCCACGACGCTCGCATCCGACCTCGCGGTGCTGCGCGACGAGTACGGCTACGAGCTCGTTCGCTGCACGCCGGTCGACATGTTCCCGCACACGCCGCACATCGAGAGCGTGTCGCTCCTCAGGCGTGCGAACGGTTCTGCCGAAGAGCATGATGCCGGTGTCACGGGGGGATGAGCCGACCGGCTCTCAACGACGAAAGGTGACGACAGTGAACGGACGAAGGATCGCGGCCCTGCTCATAGCGGTGCTCGCGCTCGTCGCGGCCGGCTGCGGCGGGAGCTCGAGCAACGAGGCGTCGTCGGACACCGAGACGACGGTCGCCACGGAAACCACGGAGACGATGGCGACGGAGGACACGACGGCGACGACCGACGACTCCGAGACAAGCACCGACATCGACCTCGGAAACCTCTCCGGCGAGTGCAAGCAGTTCGCGGGCATCTCCTCGAAGCTCGCCCAGTCGCTCAGCGGCCAGGACGCGAACATGGAGGACGCGGCGAAGGCGTTCGACGAGATCGCCGACCAGGTGCCGGACGAGATCAAGGACGACTACAAGGTGATCGCCGAGAACTTCTCGAAGATCGCCGACGCGCTCAAGGGCGTCGACCTGACGAGCGGGCAGACGCCGAGCCCAGAGGCGCTCGCGAAGCTGCAGGAGCTCTCGAAGTCGATGGACTCGGCCGAGGTGCAGCAGGCCTCGCAGAACATCGAGGCGTGGGTGCAGGCGAACTGCTAGACGCTGACCGTCACGGAGGGGCGCGGCGCGTGCCGCGCCCCTCCGCACGAAGCGAGCGCCAGAGCAGGTCGGCGTTCGGGACGAGGAAGCCGAGGGAGATCGCGGGCAGCGCCGGCAGCCCGTTCAGGTCGAGCGCGTAGGTCAGCAGGAGGGTCGCCGACAGCGCGCCCGCCATGCCGAGCCAGGTCGCGCGAACGCGCAACCCGTACCGCGCCGCGGCCGCGAGGAAGAGCGCGAAGAAGATGATGTCGGGCGGGCCGAGGCGGGCAGCGCTGTCTTCGCCGGGCACGGCGAACGCCACGGCGATTCGCTCGAAGAGGCCGGGCTGCTCCTCGACCACGATCTTCGTCGGGCCGCGGTAGACGGACACCACGTCGACCCACGGGACGACCACGGCGACGAGGACGATCCACGCGAGCGCCTCGAGCATCTGGACGAACCAGAACCCGAAGAGGCAGAAGCCGACGAGCTTCGCGACGTTGAAGAACCCGTCTGCTCCGACAAGGTCGAAAAGGGCCGCAAGCGCTCCCGTGAGCAGCGCCGCCTCGAGCAGGCGCCGCTCGCCCGCGAGCGGCAGGAGCAGCCAGGCGACCACGAACGTCGCGGGAAAGACGAACACCGCGACGAGCGCGACGTCCCAGCCGTCCGAAACCGCGGGGAGCCGATCGGCGTAGGCGTCCCAGGCGGCGAGGGCCACCAGGAGCGCAACGAGCGCGGCGGCGCGTCTCGGGCCTAGAGCTAGTACGGCGGGAGCTCGGACCACCAGCCACCGAGCGCCTTGAACGCGTTCCAGAAGCGGGTCTTGGCGGCCTGCTCGTCGAGTGACGCGTCGATGTCGGGCGTCACGAGCGCGTCGATGGTCGGCGTGAGCTCCTGGAGCCGGCCCGTCGACTCGGGATCGAGCGCCGACGAGAGCGGGAAGTCGAGCGCGTTCACGAACGCGACCGTCTCGTCGCCCATAGCGACGACGAGCTTCGGCTGGACGATGTGGAGCTCCCGGGTCAACCAGCCGCGGGCCGCGGCGGGATCCTCGGTGCCGAACTTGAGGCAGTTGGTGCCGTAGACGGCGAGCGGGTCGACCGCGAGGCGCTGCAACGCCTTTAAGAGCGCCTGACCAGACCGCCCGAAGAACGCGACACCTTCCGCGATCTCGCTCTGGACTGGCCGGTGCTTGAGGAGGAACACGTCGCCGAGCGGATGGCCGCTACCGAGGACCGGGACGTGCAGCTCGTCGCCGAGCGCGAGCAGCTCGTCGCCGAGCTCGTTGATCTCCGAGATCGCGCGACGGAGGTAGCGCTCCTGGATCTCGTCGCCGTTCGACGGCTTCGCCGCGGAACGGCCAGAAGCCCGTGCCCGCCGCTCTTCGGGGTCCACCATCGCTCTCTCATTCGTGGGCAGTCGGGGTGCTTCCTCTAGCGGCTCAGCTGCTCCCCACGCGCTCCTTCATCTGAGCCACCCACTTGAGCGACTGGAGCAGCGCGAGCGACTTCGGTCGCCGCAGCACGGTGGCCGTGCGAAGCGAGAGGAGAAACTCCTCAGGGCCGTCGAATCGCCGCATCCGAAGCGCGCCCGTGCCGACCCCCTGCAGCACGTGGGCGTCCGAGCCGGCGCCGTGGAGAAGGCCGTACTTCCGGGCGAACCGGAGCGCCTCGTCGTTGTAACCGTCGAAGAGGAGCCGTGCGTTGTAGACCTCGAGAACGTCGATCTCCGGCAGGTGCCGGTGCAGGGTCGCGGGGGCCGGAATCGAGTGCATGCGGTCGAACGGATGCGGCACGTACACCACGCCCTCCTGCTCGCGGATCGCGGCCACGGTGTCGGCGAACGGCATCCCGCGGGGGATCTCCTCGCGCAGGAAGAGGCCGATCACCTCGCCGTCGCGGTCCGTCTTCACCTCCTCGCCCGGGATGACGATCAGCTCCCGACCCTGGGCGAGCGCGACGGTCTCGAGCGCGCCGCCGAAGACGTTGTGGTCGGTCACCGCGATCGCGCCGAGCCCCTCGGACTCGGCGTGGTCGACGAGTGCCTCCGGCTCGATCGAGCAGTCGTGCGACCAGCGTGTGTGCATGTGCAGGTCGACCACGATCCAGTCGCGGTCGGCGAGCGGCTCGGTGGCGTGGTCGCGCGATGCGCGCTTGCGCCCTTGCGCCTCGACGTACACGCGCTCGAGCTGGTGCGCGACCGCCTCGAAGCTCGACGACGCGACGGCGGCGCGCCGCCTGTCGGCATCGCGCGCGCGGGCCTCGCCGTCCTCGGCGAAGCGCAGAACGCCCGCGGTCGCGAGCTCGGGCTGCTCCTCGACGCCGTGCGGCTCGACGAGCGCGCAGTCCGCCGCCGCAGCCTCGTCGCGCAAACGGGCGAGCCCCTCGGGCGAGGGAACGACGATTGCGGCGTCCCGCAGGAGGTCGGCGCGCGCCTCGCTCCGCGCGGCGGTGCGGAGGTGGACGCGATCGCGTAGGCCGAGCGGGATCGAGGGACGCGCCGCGAGCGGCGCGGTACGCAGCAGGATCGCCTCCCAGCCATCGAGGTCGCGCAGCGCGCGGAGCGCCGCCCTGACCACGGGCCGGCCCCCGGCCGCGGTCTCGACGACGATCAGGTTGTCCTTCGTCGCAGCGGGCGCGAACCGATCGAGGTCGACGCCGGCCGGGACGACGGTGTACGCCCCGGGAAACCGCGTGGCAGCGCGCTCGGCGACGTCCTCGCCGGTCGCCACCAGCCGGTCGATCCGGGCGAGCAGGCGGTCGCGCTGGTTCTTGCGGGGCGGGAAGCCGAGCCGCTCCGGGTCGACGAAGCTGGCAACGGTTGTCGTCCGGGCCTCGAGCAGGGCCACATAGGCGAGCCCCGCCACGGCCGGGTCGAACCCGTGGACGACGTCGAAGTCCCCACGCCGCAGCGCGGTGGCGACGTTCGCGCGGACGCCCACAGGAATCCCGACGGCAGCGCGCGGCGAGACGGGAACCGCACGCGAGACCGCGACGACTCCTTCCAGCTCGCCGGTCTGGAGCGCACGCCGACCCGCGAGGAGATCGGCAGAACGGGACGAGGGCGCGAGCACGACGACGGTGTGGCCCCGCGCGCGCAGCGCCTCGGCGACGCCGGCGACGTGCTCGTTCGTGTCGTGCGGCACCGACCACGCGTAAGGCGTCACGAGGCAGATCCGAAGCGGCACGGGCCTCGATTGTAGGGGCGGGTACCCTCGCGGCGTGAGCGACGTCACCATCACGGTGCGGACGAACGGCCCCTACAAGATCGTCGGGCCGGTGCGGATCGTCGACCCGGAGGGCCGCGAGCTCGAGGTCCCGCCGGGGGACGCGATCGTCCTCTGCCGCTGCGGCCACTCGTCGACGAAGCCGTTCTGCGACGCGACGCATCGGCGCATCGGCTTCGTCGCCGACGACGTGGCTCCGCACGTCGAGCCCGATCGACCCGGCGTGTAGGGTCGAGTCGTGCCCGAGGCACGTCTCGAGGACAACGGCTCAGGCCTCGCGCCCGCGTCCGACGGCTGGTTCGTCGTGAATGTCCGGGATGCAGAGTGGTGGACGTCGGAGACGTTCGGCTCGGGCTGCGGCTTCGAGACGCGCGGGCAGGAGTTTCCGCAGCTCGGCATCAACATCAGCGTCGTCGAGCCCGGCGAGTCGAACTGCCTCTACCACTCGGAGTCGCAACAGGAGGCGTTCCTCGTGCTCTCCGGCGAGTGCAAGCTGCTCGTCGAGGGGGAAGAGCGGCCGCTCGCGCCGTGGGACTTCGTCCACTGCCCCGCGGGCGTCGAGCACGTGTTCGTCGGATCGGGCGACGGCCCGTGCACCATCCTCATGGTCGGCGCACGGACGAAGGACGAGCAGCTCCTGTATCCCGTGTCGGAGCTCGCGGCGCGCTACGGCGCGAGCGCGGAAGAGGAGACGAGCGACGCCCGGCAGGCGTACGCGCCGTTCGGGCGGCCGACGCGCGGACGGCCGGCGTACTGGGACCGGCTTCCCTGGGCGTCGTCCGTCTAGAGAGGAAGAGCAGCCCGAGGCGTCGCGAGGGGCGCTTGGTGTCCGACTTGAAGTCGGACACCAAGCCTCCCCACGCCTAGGCCTTCGCCTTCGCTGCCTTCGGCCTCTTCGCCGACTCGAGCGCGTTCTGCTTGATGAACCGCTCGGTGTTGTCGCGCGCCTCGCTGTCCACGATCTGCACAGGCGGCGACTTCATGAGGTAGCTCGAGGGAGCCTCGAGGGCGCCGGCGATGCCGTTGTTGAGCGCGAGCTTCGCGAGCCGGACGGCGTCGATCACGATGCCGGCCGAGTTCGGCGAGTCCCACACCTCGAGCTTGAGCTCCACGTTGAGCGGCACGTCGCCGAACGACGAGCCCTCCATGCGGATGTAGGCCCACTTGCGGTCGGTGAGCCACGGCACGTAGTCCGACGGGCCGACATGGACGTTGTCCGAACCGATGTCGTAGTCGAGCATCGACGTGACGGCGTTCGTCTTCGAGATCTTCTTCGACTCGAGCCGCTCGCGCTCCAGCATGTTGAGGAAGTCCGAGTTCCCGCCGACGTTGAGCTGCATCGTCTTGTCGAGGTGGACGCCGCGATCGCCGAACAGCGTCGTCAGCACGCGGTGCGTGATCGTCGCGCCGACCTGCGACTTGATGTCGTCGCCGATGATCGGGCAGCCTGCGTCCTCGAAGCGCTTCTGCCAGTAGGGCTCCCGCGCGATGAAGACGGGCATGCAGTTGACCATCGCGACGCCCGCCTCGAGGATCTGCTCCGCATACCACTTCGTCGCTGCCTCGGAGCCGACGGGGAGGTAGTTGACGACGACGTCGGTGCCCGTGTCCTTCAAGATCTTCACGACGTCGTCGGTCGGTCCGGGCGCCTTCTCGACGACCTGCGAGAGGTACTTGCCGATCCCGTCGTGCGTCATCCCGCGCGAGACGGTGATACCGGTCTTCGGGACGTCGGAGAACTTGATGGTGTCGTTCGGATGCGCCCAGATCGCGTCGGCGAGGTCGACGCCGACCTTGCCCTTGACGACGTCGAACGCGGCGGTGAACTCGATGTCCGAGATGTGGTACCCGCCGAGGTCGACGTGCATCAGGCCGGGGACGGTGTCCTCCGGCTTCGCGTTCTTGTAGTACTCGACGCCCTGGAGGAGAGAGTTGGCGCAGTTGCCGACGCCGATGATCGCGACGCGCACCTTGTCCTTCTGGCGCCCGCCGTTCTTGGAGCCGTTCGTGGTGGCCATGAGTTCCTTTCCCTTGCGATTGCTCTGTGCCGGGATGCCGAGCCCGTCGGCGAGCGCAGAGAGAATGACGTCGTTCGCGTTGGAGTCGCGACGCGACGCCTCGGCCTGGATCTCGTCTCGCAGCTCCGGCGACACCCGAAGCAGGAGGACGGGGCTCGATCCCGCGAGCACCCTGCGGCGGCGCCCGGTCGGGGTGAAAGCGACGCCGAGCTCGTCGGAGAGGATCCCGGCGGCGACGTCGTTGACGTTGGATGCGCGCCGGGCGGACTCCCGTACGAGCGCGCTCTTCAGCGGGGCAGGCATCCTGACCAAGACCCCGGTGCGCTTGTGTGAAGTGCTAGCAGTCAAAGTGCTAGCAAGCTAGCAGACCGCGCTGCTTTGCGCACGGAGGGCTAGTTCACCGTGCAGCGCGCGTCGGCGCCGAGCACCGAGCGCTGGTGGGCGTTCGCCTCGGTGTCCGCGGCGGCGTCGTAGGCAGCGGGCGGAGGCCCCAGCCACATCACGTCCGGGGTCACGCCGGGGCCGATCACGGTCGCGCGGTAGCGCTTCCCGTTGCCGACGCCGTGGCTGCCGTGCGCGTAGAAGCCGTAACAGAAGCCGCCGCTCGTCGCGTGGGTGAGGAAGCTGTTCTCACGCTGCCAGCCGGGCCCGTATGCCGAGCCGAAGGTGTCGACGAAGACGTTCCGACCGTACGTGTCGAGCGGGACCCCGAACCGCGTCGAGCGAAAGCCGTAAACCCCCTGCCCGCGGTACGTGAGCCGGCCGTACAGATGGTGGAAGCGGCGGTACGACCAGTCGGTCCAGATCTCGATCTTCGCGACCGGCCCCGACCAGTGCGAGAGCCGTAGCTCACGTTCTCCTCTCGTCCCCGTCGGCGCCACCCCGTAGTTCGGCAGCATCCGCGGCCATGCCTGCAGCGCCCAGTGCGTCCCGTCTGGCGTCGTGCACGCGGCGACCTTCCAGGCGAGCGGTGGGCCTCTGTAGGCGCCGCAGACGTTGGGACCGATCGAGCCTCCGAACTGGAGCCGGAACGCCACCTGCGTCACAGACCTGCTCGGGGGCCGGGCATCGACGGCGCCCCACGCCAGCAACTGCTTCGGCTGGCCGCCGGAGCGGAAGGAGATCAGCGCGCGTCCCTGGGCGTCGGCCTGGACCCTGACGTCGGTCGCATCGCGCCCGATCAGCTCCGACGCGCTTGCCTCGGGCGTCGCCACGAAGGCGAGGACGGCCGCGACGGCCGTGAGGATGCAACTCCGCAGAGGAAGGGTGGTGCTGCCACTGGCCATCCCCGACTCCTCTCGACGACAATTCTGCCATCCTGCGCCGCCGACGGCGCTCCGGCAAGAGGCGCGTCGTCAGGCGGGCTCGGCGAGCTCGCGCAGCTGGCGCCGCACGAAGAGCATGCGCTGGACGACCGTCAGCCACGCCATCAGCGCGAGCAGGTAGATCGGCCACTGGAGCCAGCCCCACGGGGCGATGCCGAGGGCGACGGCGACGATCACGACGCGCTCGAGGCGCGAGCCGAAGCCGACGTCGCCGCGTAGGCCGAGCATCTCCGCCTTGGCGCGCGTGTAGCTGACGAGCAGCGATCCGATCACCGCGAGGAACGTCGCGACGAGGGCGATCTCGTTCGAGTCGCGCATGAACACGAGCCCGATAGCGGTCAGCATCGCGGCCTCGCCGAGGCGGTCGAACGTCGAGTCGAGGAACGCCCCGAACACCGTTCCCTTCCCCGCGGCACGGGCGAGCGCACCGTCGAGGATGTCCGCGATCGATCCCGCGACGAAGAGGACGCCGCCGACCCAGAAGAAGAGATACTCGTTCCGCTCCTCGAAGCCCACGAGCACCGCGCCGGCGACGCAGAGCGCGAGCCCGGCGATCGACAACATGTCGGGTGTCAGCTTCGTGCGCGCGACGCCCTGCATCGACCGCCGCAGGATCTCCCGCGCGGCCGCGGTGTACTCCTGCTTGACGCGATCGAGCTGCGAGACGGCGTTGGTTCCGGGCTCGAGCCCGGAACCGTCGCCCGGTTCGCTCACGCGGTGCCTGCGAACACGCGTGGCAGGCGCCTGCGGAAGAGCAGAAGCGCGGTGAGCATCGCGATCGCGAACCCCGCCACGCAGTCGAGCCAGTAGTGGTTCCCGGTGCCCATCACCGCGAAGCACACCCACGCCGGCCAGGCGAGCCACAACGCCCGCGCGAGCCACGAGCGGCAGACGGAGGCCATCACGACGCCGACGATGAGCGCGTCCATCGCGTGCAGGCTGGGCATCGCCGCATACGGGTTCGCCGCGAAGGCGATCAGCCCGCTGTCGTGGTTCACCGACGCGTAGTCCGCGAGCGTGTCGGTGAAGCCCCACTCGGGGAACATCCGCGGCGGCGCGGTCGGCATCAGCACGTACCCGATGAGGCCGACGACGTTCGCGCCGATGAGCCAGTTGCGGAAGTCGGCGAACCGGTCGTGGTGACGGAAGTACACGTACAGGAGGGTCAGGCCGACGACGGCGAACTGCGAGAGCCAGTAGGTGTACGACGTCGCGAAGATCAGGAAACCCGAGCTCTGGACGAAGCTCTGGACGGTCGGCTCGATCAGCGCGTGCAGGCGATTCTCCGCCTCGATCACGAGGGTGCCGTTCCAGAACGCCTCGGCGACCTCTCGGTCCGCGGCGCCGCGCACCACCTGATAGACGGCGTAGAAGCCGAACCACACCGCGAACTGAAGGGCGAGATGCGCCCATCCACGCGGCAGCCAGCGTGCCTCCGCGTAGCTCGTCACTCCACGACGATTCTAACCAGGCGGCCTGCTGGCCCGGTGCAGATCCGTCTGCGAGGATCCCCCACGACCGAGCAGGAGGGATGGAATGGGCGCTTTCACGATCAAGCACGACGACGAGCTCGAGCGGGACTACGAGAAGTGGGTGCTCGTGCGCCGCTCGCTCGGCGTGGGCTCGTTCGGGATCAACGCGGTCGAGCTGCCGCCCGGCGAGTCGATCCCCGAGCACGACGAGACGGGCCGCGATCACGAGGAGCTCTTTCTCGTCTTGGAAGGCGCGCCGACGCTGGTCGTGGACGGCGCCGACCACCCGCTTCGCGAGGGCTCGTTCGCACGCCTCGATCCGACGCCGAAGCGGACGGTGCGAAACGACGGCGACTCCGTTGCCCGCGTGCTGATCGTCTCGGCGCCGGTGTCGAGCGGCTACGAGCCGCTGGACTGGGCTTGAGCGTGGGGGAACCCATGGTTCCCCTCGCTCTCTAGCCGCCGATGTAGGACATCTCGATCCGCGGGAGCTCGGAGGTCCGCTCGGTGCGGATCTCGGAGTAGCGGTCGGTGCGCCGCGTCCAGACGCCGGCGACAGCGTCGCGCAGGTCCTCGTCGCTCGCTCCGGAGCGGAGCAGCGCGCGTAGGTCGGTGCCGCGGAGCGCGAACAGGCAGGTGTAGAGCTTTCCCTCCGCGGAGATCCGCGCCCTCGTGCAGTCGCCGCAGAACGGCTGGGTGACCGACGAGATGACCCCGATCTCCCCCGCTCCGTCGCGGTAGCGATACCGCTGCGCGACCTCGCCGCGGTAGGACGCCTCGACGGGCTCGAGCGGGAACACGGCGTCGATCCGCTCCACGATCTCGGCGGCCGGCACGACGTCGTCGAGCCGCCACCCGTTCGTCGAGCCGACGTCCATGTACTCGATGAACCGCAGTGTGTGCCCGGTGCCGCGGAAGTAGCGCGCCATGTCGACGACGCCGGCGTCGTTGACGCCGCGCTTGACGACCGCGTTGACCTTCACGGGAAGACCGACCGACGACGCCGCCGCGATCCCTTCGAGCACACGCTCGACCGGGAAGTCGACGTCGTTCATCGAGCGGAAGGTCGGGTCGTCGAGCGAGTCGAGGCTGACGTTGACCCGGCCGAGACCCGCGTCGCGGAGGACGCGCGCCTTCCTGGCGAGGAGCGACGCGTTCGTCGTCAGCGTGACGTCGAGGCCGTCGATCGTCGCGAGCCGCTCGACGAGCCTCTCGAGCTCGCGCCGCAGGAGCGGCTCGCCGCCGGTGAGACGGATCTTCTCGACGCCGAGGGCCACGAACGTCCGCGCCACCCGCTCGAGCTCCTCGAACGTGAGCAGCTCCTTGCGGTCCATGAAGCGGTACCCCTGACCGAACACGGACTTCGGCATGCAGTAGGAGCAGCGGAAGTTGCAGCGGTCGGTGACCGAGATCCGCAGGTCGCGAATCGGGCGGCCGAGCGTGTCGACGGGGTGCATGCCTCAACGGTACTCGTCGCCGCATGGCACGCCGCGCGGCTTGGACGACCTGCGGCGCGCGCGCGGTCACGACGGTCGAGATCATCCACCCGACCTGAGCGGCTGTAGCGTGCCGCGATGCGTCGAGCCCCGGCACCGATCCTCGCGCTCGTCGCCGTCACCGCGATCTGGGGCTATACGTTCGTCCCGGTGCAGAAGGCGGTCGGGGCGTACCCGCTCTTCGCCTTCCTGGCCGTCCGCTTCGCGATCTCGACGCTCGCGCTCGCGCCCTTCGCATGGGGGCCGCTGCGCGCGCTGCCCCGGGCAGGATGGGCCGCCGGGATCGTGGCCGGCTCCTTCCTCGCGCTCGCCTACGGCCTTCAGACCGCGGGCCTCGAGCTGACGACCGTCACCAGCACGGGGTTCATCACCGGGCTCTACGTCGTCTTCACGCCGCTGCTCGCGCTCGCCGCCTTCCGGACTCCCGTGCCGGCACCGGTATGGATCGGCGTCGTCTTCGCGCTGGCGGGCCTTCTGCTCCTGAGCGGCGCCCCCGGCGGCTCCTGGACGGGGAACCTGCTCGTGCTCGGAAACGCCGTCGCGCAGTCCTTCCAGATCGTCGCGATGGAACGGTGGGCGCCCCGCTACGACGCGCGGGCGCTGACGATCCTGCAGATGGCCGTCGCGTTCGCCGGGTTCGCGGTCGTCGCGGTGGCGGCCGGGCAGGTCGAGGCACCGCCCGATGCGGCGACGTGGTACGCGCTCGTCGTCACCGGCGTCTTCGCGGGGGCGCTCGGGTATCTCGTGTCGACCTGGGTGCAGTCCCGGACGACGGCGGCGCGCGCGGCGCTCGTCTTCACGCTCGAAGCGCCGTTCGCGGCACTCTTCGGCGTGCTGCTCCTGTCGGAGCGACTCGGCTGGGCGGGGTGGACGGGCTGCGTGGTGATGCTCGCCGGGATCGTCCTCGCAGAGCCGGCCGCCGCCGCGACGTTGCGGCGTCTCGTCCCCGCGCGGGCCGGCTGATGGACGCTGTCCTCCTCGCGCTTGTCTCGGCCGCGTTCTTCGGAGCGATGCCGGTCGCCGTCCGCTTCGCGCTCGGCCCGCCGCTCGTACCGGCCGCCGTCGGCGCGCTCTTCATGCAGATCGCGACGTTCGCGGTGCTCTGCGCCGCGGCCGTCGTGCAGGGAGGCGTGACGCTCTCGGGCATCGCCCCGTTTCTCCTCGCGGGCGCGATCGCGCCGGGGCTCTCGAACGTCTTCATCACGCTGGGGATCCGCGAGGCCGGCTCCTCGCGTGCGTCGGTCGCGTTCGGGACCGCGCCGCTCTTCGCGGTGACGATCGCGATCGTCGCGTTCGACGAGCGGCCTGGTGTCGCGGTGCTCCTCGGCGCACTCCTGATCGTGTGCGGCGGGATCGCTCTCGCGCTCGAGTCGGAGCGTCCGCAGCACGTTCGTCGTCTCGGCATCGCGTTTGCACTCCTCGGCGCGGCGCTCTTCGCCCTGCGCGACAACCTCGTTCGCCATCTGTCCCTCGACAGCGACGTCCCCTCGATGACGGCCGGTGCCGTCATGCTCGCGGCGAGCCTCGTGGTGACGTCGGCGATCGTGGCCGGGGCACGGCAGCGCGTCGTCTGGCCGAGGGTGATCGTCGCGCGCTGGCTGGTCCCCGGCGCGTTCGTCGGCTTCTCGTACATCGCGCTGTTCGAGGCCTTCTACCGCGGCACGGTCTCGATCGTGTCGCCGATCGTCGCGACCGAGTCGCTGTTCGGTGTTGCATTCTCTGCCTGGTTCCTCGGTCGGTCGGAGGGGGTCGGGCGCCGCGTCGTCGCGGGAGCACTGCTCGTCGTGTCCGGCGCGGTCCTGATCACGGCGTTCCGCTAGGTCACGCTCCGGGCGGTGGGACGCGGCCGGACGCCGCGCCCCACCGCGTCGCGTCACCGCACGGGCTCGAAGTAGTGCTTCCGCATCCAGTGCGCCACCTTCTTGCCGATCACGGTTCCCTGCACGTCGGCTGTCCGGAAGTGGATGCCGCCCCACACGCGGGCGTCGATGACCTCCTTGAGCGCGTTCGAGAACCGGTCGAAGTGCCGCGCCGGGATCGGCAGGCCGTTCAGCGACCGCCCGCCGACCACGTCGAAGGAGGCCTTGTCCGTCCCGAAGAAGTCCTGGAATGCGTTGACCGTTGCGCCCGACACGCAACCGTGTCCCGACGGGTGGTCGGGGAACGGGGGTGTCACGAGCGGCGGTGTCGTCTGCGTCGCCGGAGCGAAGAGGGGCTCCCAGGTGGGATCGGCGACCGTGGCCGGGTTCCCGTCGGTGTCAGCCTCCCGGATCGCGGCCAGCGGCCGCCAGAAGTGCCAGTACCACTTGTCGTTCCAGCAGCTGATTGCGCCGTCGGCCGCGGCGAGGTTGATCATCGCGTAGAGGCGAGCCTGGTCGGCCGTGTCGAGGCTGCCCGCGAGGCTCCGGGCGACGCCGTTCCAGAGCGCGATCGGCGGGAACTGCCAGAAGACCGCGGCGGCCGTCTCGTCCGCGGTTCGCTTGGTGCTGTCGAGCGCCCCGAGCTCCTTCACCTCGTTGAAGTCCTTCGTGTACTGGCCGCTCTTGAGTGCGTTCGGCCCCTCCGAGCGGAACTGCTCCGGGCTCTCGATCAGGAACGGCTTCGCGTTGCCGACCCAGGCGTCGGGGTCGGTGGCCGCGGGTGTGAGCGGCCGCCAGTTGCCGGCGCCTGGAGCGATCACGAGCCCGAAGTCGAACGGCGCCAGGAACCCGTCGTTCTGGCGGAACGCGAGCATCGCCCGGGCCGCGGCGGCCCCGACCTGCGCCCCCTGGGCCTTGAACGCGTCGGTGATCCCGGCCATGGTGGATGCGTAGAGGCCGTCGATCGTCGCCTGCTGTGCCGGCGCGATCGCGACGAGCACGTCGTGCGCCGCGGTGGCCGCCGCCGCGTCCTGCGAGAACCACGGCTGTGCGCCGATCGCCCGAGGGTCGACGAGATAGGGCTGGTACCCGCCGTCTATCGCGTTGACCGCGTCGTAGACCGCGCCCTCGACCATTGCCATCCCGCGGGACTCGCCGTGGGCGGTGGGTCGCAGCGGAATCGTCTGTTGCTGCGCGATCAGATTCCAGTCCCTGATCACGTCCGCTCGCGCCACACCGGGCGCCGCGAGCGCTGCTGCGAGAACGGCGCACGCGAGTAGCGGACGCCGGAAGCTTCGAATCATGCCTTGCCCCCCTTTGCGGATGTCGCTCCAGGTTCGCCGCTTCGGCGGGTTGAGTCCATGTGACGTTCGTCGTATCTTTTGATACGAGATGCAGCGTCTCGATGCGGGGGATCTCGAACGCGTCGGGCGGTTCGTCGCCGAAACGGGATCGATCGAGGGCGACGAGCCGTTTCCGACGGAGTTCCTCGCGGCCATCCGGCGGCTCGTCCCGTGCGACTCCGTGACGTTCTGCGAGCTCGATCGAATCGGCGAGCGAGCGCTCGGCATGGTGTCGGTCCCGGAGGAGCCGGACGAGGACGAAGAGCTCGGGCTCGACTACTGGGAGGCGCGGCACGAGCACCCGATCTGCCGTTTCCACGAGAAGACCGGCGACTGGCGGGCGTACCGCCTTTCGGACTTCGTCGAGACGCGCCGCTTCCGCTCGAGCCGGATCTATGCCGAGTGGTTCCGCCCCCAGCACATCGAGAGCCTCATCACGGTCGGCCTCGACAGCCCGCTCTCCCACACGAAGGTCTTCCTGCTCGCCCGGAGCGGCGGCCGCGACTTCGACCCGTCCGACAGTCTCGTCCTGGACGTGGTGCGCCCGTACTTGGCGCTGCGCTACGAGGCGGCCTGCCGCGTGGCCGAGAGCTCCGTGACGTGTGACGCCCTCACCCCACGCGAGCGCCAGATACTCGCGCTCGTCGCGGAAGGCAAGACGAACGGGCACATCGCCGACGAGCTCTGCATCGCGCACGGCACCGTGCGCCGGCACCTCGAGAACGCCTACGCGAAGCTCGGCGTGCACACGCGCACGGCGGCCGTCCGCGCCGCCGCCGCGCTCGGCTCGGTCCTGGGCGCCGCGCTCGGCGCGGTCTGACTCTGTGACGCGCCGAGCAGGCGGTCTCGACCTGCCAAAGATCTGATAATGTCTCACTCAGATTTTCGGTATCACCACGCTCAAGGAAGGAGCACCACGACGATCATGGCCAAGACCATCGGCATCGACCTCGGCACGACGAACTCCTGTATGGCCGTCCTCGAGGGCGGCGAGCCCACCGTCATCCCGAACGCGGAGGGCGGGCGGACGACCCCGTCCGTGGTTGCGTTCACGAAGGACGGGCAGCGGCTCGTCGGGGCGCCTGCGCGGCGCCAGCAGGTGACGAACCCCGAAAACACGATCTTCTCGATCAAGCGCTTCATGGGGCGCAAGTGGGACGAGGTCTCCGAGGAGATGACGATCGTCCCGTACGCAGTCGAGCAGGGCGAGAACGGCGATGCGCGGGTCTCGGTCGAGGGAAAGCAGTACGCACCGCCCGAGATCAGCGCGATGATCCTCCAGAAGCTGCGCGCCGACGCCGAGGCGTTCCTCGGCGAGCCGGTGACGGACGCGGTCGTCACCGTGCCTGCGTACTTCAACAACGCGCAGCGCGAGGCGACGAAGGACGCCGGCAAGATCGCCGGGCTCAACGTCCTCCGCATCGTCAACGAGCCGACCGCGGCCGCACTGGCCTACGGGCTCGACAAGGAGGGCGCCGACCAGGTGATCCTCGTCTTCGACCTCGGCGGCGGCACGTTCGACGTGTCGGTCCTCGAGCTCGGTGACGGCGTCTTCGAGGTGAAGTCGACGAACGGCGACAACCACCTCGGCGGCGACAACTTCGACAAGGCGATCGTCGACTGGATGGCCGCGGAGTTCAAGAAGGACCAGGGCATCGACCTCTCGCAGGACAAGATGGCCCTCCAGCGCCTCTACGAGGCCGCGGAGAAGGCGAAGATCGAGCTGTCGTCCACGATGACGACGCAGATCAACCTGCCGTTCATCACTGCGACGCCCGAGGGGCCGAAGCACCTCGACCTCCAGCTCACGCGCGCGAAGCTCCAGGAGCTGACGCACGATCTGCTCGAGCGGACGGTCGGGCCGACCAAGCAGGCGCTCGCCGACGCGGGACTCGACGCCTCGAAGATCGACCACGTCGTCCTCGTGGGCGGCATGACGCGCATGCCCGCCGTGCAGGAGAAGGTGAAGGAGCTGATCGGCAAGGATCCGCACAAGGGCGTCAACCCGGACGAGGTCGTCGCCGTCGGCGCCGCGATCCAGGCGGGCGTCCTGAAGGGCGACGTCAAGGACGTGCTCCTGCTGGACGTCACCCCGCTCTCGCTCGGGATCGAGACGAAGGGCGGCGTGATGACGAAGCTGATCGAGCGGAACACGACGATCCCGACGCGCAAGGCGGAGACGTTCTCGACCGCGGAGGACAACCAGCCCTCGGTGGAGATCCACGTGCTCCAGGGCGAGTCGGAGATGGCGACGTTCAACAAGACGCTCGGCAAGTTCCAGCTCGTCGGGATCGCGCCCGCGCCGCGGGGCATGCCGCAGATCGAGGTCTCCTTCGACATCGACGCGAACGGGATCATCCACGTGAACGCGAAGGACCTCGGCACGGGCATCGAGCAGCAGATCCGGATCGAGGGTGGCTCCGGCCTCTCGGAGGACGAGGTCTCGCGGATGGTGACGGAGGCCGAGTCCCACGCCGAGGAGGCACACCGGCTGCACGAGCTGGCCGACGCCAAGAACCGGGCGGAGCAGCTCGCGTATCAGACGGAGAAGGCCCTCGCGGAGCACCGCGACAAGCTCGACGCCTCGGACGCCGGCACGATCGAGGGTCGCATCATGGAGGTCCGCCAGGCGCTCGAGGCAAACGACCTCGCCGACATCAACGCCAAGGCGACGGCGCTCGAGCAGGCGGCCCAGCCGCTCGCCCAGGCCGTCTACGCCGACGCGCAGGCGGCGGCAGCCGGCCCACCCCCGTCGGACGGCACCGGCGCCGGCGGTGGCACGACCGACGAGGTCGTGGAGGACGCCGACTACGAGGTGATCGACGAAGAGGAAGGGGCGAGGTCCTCGTGACGGAGCCCAAGGACGGTGGCGGCGAGCTTCGCTCGCCGCCACTAGACGAGCAGGCCGATCCTCTAGGTGCAGCCGAGCGCAGCTCGGATGCACCCGCGAACCTGCTCGACCCCGAGGACCTGCTGGCCCGGCTGCAGGACGCGGAGCGCGACCACGAGAAGGCGATGGACGACCTGCGCCGCGTCGCTGCCGACTTCGACAACTACCGCAAGCGGGTCGCCCGCGAGCAAACGCAGATCCTCGCCCGCTCGGGCGAGCGGGTCGTCGCCAAGCTCCTGCCCGTGCTCGACGACCTCGAGCGCGCGCTCGACGCCGCCGAGCACCACGAGGAGGTCAAGGTGCTGGAGGGCGTCCGCATGACGAAGGACGCGCTCGCAGCCGTGCTCACCTCAGAGGGCGTCGAGGAGATCCCCGCCGACGGGCCCTTCGACCCGCACGTCCACGAGGCTCTGATGACCCAGCCCACCGAGGGCGTCGAGCCCGGCCACGTCGCCCACGTGATCCAGCGCGGCTATCGCATCGGCGACGCCGTGCTGCGGCCCGCGCGCGTCGTCGTGGCGGAGGAGCGGGGCGAGGAGTAGGCGTGCCGCCCCGCGACCCGTACGACGTGCTCGGCGTCTCGAAGAGCGCGTCCGACGACGAGATCAAGAAGGCCTACCGGAAGCTCGCACGCGAGCTCCATCCGGACCGCAACCCGGACGACCCGTCGGCCGAGGAGCGGTTCAAGGACGTCCAGGCCGCCTACGACATCCTCTCCGACACGGAGAAGCGGCAGGCCTACGACCGCTACGGCGCCGAAGGCGCCGCGCAGGGCTTCGGGCCGGGTGGCGTCCGCTTCGAGAACGTCGACCTGGGCGACCTCTCCGACCTGCTCGGCAACTTCGGCTCGTTCTTCGGCCGCGGCCAGCGCACCGCCCGGCCGCGCCCCGAGCGCGGCGGCGACCTCGAGTCGCGCGTCCGCATCTCGTTCGAGGACTCGCTGAACGGCGTCCAGGTGCGCGTGCCGGTCGAGCTGGAGACTGCCTGTCACGTCTGCGGCGGCACGGGCGCCGAGCCGGGCACCGCCCCGCGCACGTGCCCGGACTGCCAGGGCAGCGGCGTGATCTCCGACAGCCAGGGCCTCTTCGCGCTCTCGCATCCCTGCCCGCGCTGCCGGGGAAACGGCGTCATCGTCGACACGCCCTGCAAGAACTGCCGCGGCACCGGCCGCGAGCGCGTCACGCGCCGCTACCAGGTGAAGGTGCCCGCCGGCGCCAAGGACGGAACCCGGATTCGCCTGAAGGGCAAGGGCGAGCCCGGTCGGGGCGGCGGTCCCGCGGGCGACCTCTACGTCCGCGTGCAGGTCGACGCCTCGCCGCTGTACGAGCGCCGCGGCTCCGACCTCGTCCTGGAGGTGCCCGTCACGTACCCCGAAGCGACACTCGGCGCAACCGTCCAGATCCCGACGCCGGATGGGCCCGTCGCGCTCAAGGTGCCGTCCGGCTCGGAGAGCGGCAAGCTTCTCCGCGTCAAGGGCCGCGGCGCGCCGAAGCTGAACGGCGGCGGCAAGGGCGATCTGCTCGCCCGTCTCGTCGTCACCGTCCCGAAGAAGCTCTCGAAGACCGAGAAGCAGGCGCTCGAGGCCTACGGCGAGGTCCTCCGCGAGCAGCCGCGCGACCACCTCGTGAGGAGCTCGTGAGAGTGCCCCAGCGCGGGCGGTACATGATCTCGGTCGCGGCCGACCTGGCCGGGCTGCACCCGCAGACGCTGCGGATGTACGAGGCGCGACGTCTCGTCACGCCGGCGCGCACGCCGGGCGGCACGCGTCTCTACTCCGACGCCGACGTCGAGCGGCTGCGGCTCATCCAGCGGCTCACGACCGAGCTCGGTCTCAACCTCGCGGGCGTCCAGCACGTGCTGCGGCTCGAGGACGAGCTGCGCCGGCTGCAGGCCCGCATGCGGCAGCTCGAGCGCGAGCTGCGCGACGAGATCCAGCTGACCCACCGGCAGTACCGACGCGAGGTTGTGCTGTACGACAAGCCTCAGCCACCGGCTACGCGGAGCTGACAGAGGAGACGAACACGATGGACTTCGAGAAGCTGACGATCAAGAGCGGAGAGGCGGTGGCGGCCGCGCAGGAGCTCGCGCGCCGCGCCGGCAACCCCGAGCTGACCCCGGACCACCTGACCATCGCGCTGCTCGACCAGGAGCTGCCGCGGACCCTCTGCGAGCGTGCCGGCGCAAGCGCCGGCACGCTTAGAAGTGCTGCCGAGGCGCGGCTCGCGCAGCTGCCTTCGGTTTCCGGCGGGAGCGCACAGCCGCAGGCGTCGACGGCACTCAGCCGAGTGCTTTCTAGTGCTTTCGCGGAAGCGAAAGCACTAGGCGACGAGTTCGTGTCGGTCGAGCATCTGCTGCTCGCACTGGACCTCGTCCCCCGCGATGCGCTGCTCGGCGCGCTCAAGGAGGTGCGCGGCGGCCAGCGGGTGACGTCCCAGGATCCCGAAGGCTCCTACCAGGCGCTCGAGAAGTACGGCCGTGACCTCACGGCGCTCGCCGAGTCGGGGAAGCTCGATCCGGTGATCGGCCGTGACGAGGAGATCCGCCGCACGATCCAGGTGCTGTCGCGCCGCACGAAGAACAACCCCGTCCTGATCGGCGAGCCCGGCGTCGGCAAGACGGCGATCGCTGAGGGCCTCGCCCAGCGCATCGTCGCCGGAGACGTGCCGTCAGGCCTCGAGGGCAAGCGCGTGTGGGCGCTCGACGTGGGAGCGCTCATCGCGGGTGCGAAGTACCGCGGCGAGTTCGAGGAGCGGCTCAAGGCCGTACTCCAGGAGATCACGTCGAGCGAGGGCGAGATCATCCTCTTCATCGACGAGCTGCACACGATCGTCGGCGCGGGTGCTGCCGAGGGCGCCGTCTCGGCAGGCAACATGCTGAAGCCGATGCTCGCCCGCGGCGAGCTCCGCGCCGTCGGCGCGACGACGCTCGACGAGTACCGCTCTCACATCGAGAAGGACCCGGCGCTCGAGCGGCGGTTCCAGCCCGTCTTCGTCGGGGAGCCGTCGGTGGCCGACACGATCGGGATCCTGCGTGGCCTGAAGGAGCGCTACGAGGCGCACCACGGCGTCCGCATCCGCGATGCCGCGCTGGTCGCCGCCGCGGTGCTCTCCGACCGCTACATCTCCGACCGCTTCCTGCCCGACAAGGCGATCGACCTGGTCGACGAGGGCGCGTCGCGACTGCGCATGGAGATCGACTCCTCGCCCGTCGAGCTCGACGAGGCCGAGCGGCGCGTCACGCAGCTCGAGATCGAGCTCGCCGCCATGGCGAAGGAGTCGCCTGCCACGCGTGAACCGCTCGAGAAGGAGCTCGCGGAGGCGAAGGCCCGCCGGGACGAGCTCGCGGGTCGCTGGGCGAACGAGAAGGACGTGCTCGACCGGGTCAAGGACATCACGCGGCAGATCGACGAGCTGCGCATGGAGGCCGAGCGCGCGGAGAGGAACGGCGAGCTGGCCCGTGTCGCCGAGATCCGCTACGGCCTGCTGCCCGAGCTCGAGCGCGAGCTCTCGGAGCGAGCGGAGCCCGAGTCGGCCCCGATGGTCAAGGAGGAGGTCGACGAGGACGACATCGCGGCCGTCGTCGCGCAGTGGACCGGGATCCCGACCGACCGCCTGCTCGAGGGCGAGGTAGAGAAGCTCGTCCACATGGAGGAACGCCTGCACGAGCGGGTCGTCGGGCAGGACGTGGCGATCGAGGCTGTCTCGAACGCGCTCCGCCGCGCACGGTCCGGCTTGCAGGACCCGAATCGCCCGATCGGCTCGTTCGTCTTTCTCGGCCCGACCGGCGTCGGCAAGACCGAGCTCGCCCGGGCGCTCGCCGAGTTCATGTTCGACGACGACCACGCGATGGTGCGGCTCGACATGTCCGAGTACCAGGAGAAGCACACGGTCTCGCGCCTCGTCGGCGCACCGCCCGGCTACGTCGGCTACGAGGAGGGCGGCCAGCTCACCGAGGCGGTGCGGCGGCGGCCGTACTCCGTGATCCTGCTCGACGAGATCGAGAAGGCGCACGCCGAGGTGTTCGACGTCCTGCTCCAGCTACTCGACGACGGACGGCTGACCGACGGCCACGGCCGCACGGTCGACTTCCGCAACACCGTCGTGATCATGACCTCGAACATCCGCTCCGCCGAGGACATGGCGGATCGCTTCCGGCCCGAGTTCCTGAACCGGATCGACGAGATCGTCGTGTTCGAGGCGCTCACGCGTGAGCAGCTCGGCGAGATCGTCGGGATGCAGCTCACGCGGCTGAACGAGCGGCTCGCCGAGCGCGGCCTCGCGCTCGAGCTGACGGACGGCGCACGCGAGCTGATCGCCGAGGCAGGCTGGGACCCGGCCTACGGTGCGAGACCGCTCAAGCGTGCGATCCAGCGGCTGCTCGAGAACCCGCTCGCGCTGCGCCTGCTCGAGGGCGAGTTCGGGGAGGGCGACGTGATTCGGGCTTACGCGGAACTCGGCGAGATCCGCTTCACGCGAGAGGAAACGCTCGAACCGACCGTCGAGGAGGCGGTCGGCGCGGGGCGCTGACCCAGAAGCCGCCGGATCCGCCGGATCGGGGCACCGACCTTGCATTCCGTGAACGGCATAGTATTTTCAGGGTATGAAGCGAGAGCCGTCCTGGGACGACGTGCTCGCCGCCGCTGCGCGCCTGCAGCGGCTCGTTCCCGACGCCGTGCTCGTCGGCGGGACGGCGGCGGCTGCGCATGCGAAGCATCGCGTTTCCTTCGACGACGATCACGTGCTCGATGACCTCCGGACGCGCTTCGACGACGTGCTCGACCATGTCGAGCGGGCCGAGGGCTGGCGCACTGCGCGCGTCAACCGGCCGGTCCTGATCCTCGGCAGCCTCGACGGGGTCGAGACGGGGATCCGCCAGCTCGTGCGGTCGCGCCCGCTCGAGCTCGAGGAGCTCGACACGCCCGCCGGGACAATCAGGATCCCGACGCTCCCGGAGATGCTTCGGGTCAAGGCATGGCTGATCCTGCGGCGGAACGCCACGCGCGACTACCTCGACACGGTGGCGCTCGCCGAGAGGCTCGGAGGCGACCAGGCAGGCGCGGCCGTCGCCGATCTCGACGCCTACTACGAGGACCAGCTCGGTGCGAGCGGCCGGCGGATTGCGACGCAGCTCGCAAAGCAGCTCGCCGAGCCGGCGCCGTACGACCTGTCGAATGTCGACCTCCGCGAGTACCGGCACCTCGAGAAGCGCTGGCAGGACTGGGACAACGTCGCGCGCGCGTGCGAGGCGCTCGCCGTCGCGATGCTCGACCGGCTCTCCGAGGAGAGCGCCTGATGCGGCATCGGCATCTCGACTACCCGTCCGACACGCCGATCGCGGAGCTGGGGCCTGCGGCTCTCGACGACCTGCTCGACCGCGGCGACCTCGACGACTGGGCCCCGCTGCTCCGGGAGATCCGCCGCGACCCGCACGGGCCGGTGGCCGATCGGATCCTCCGCCTCGGCCGCGACCATGCGCTCTATGGGACGTCGAGGCTCTGGCGCGCATGGATCGAGACGCGGCGAGGTACCTCGGCCGCGTCCGTGGGCCGCTCGCTCAGGGAGCTCCGCGTCACGCGCGGGCGCACGCAGCTGCAGGTCGCCGAGCAGCTCGGCGCGACGCAGCCGGAGGTGTCGAAGCTCGAACGGCGCGGCGACGTCCGGCTCTCGACGCTCCGCTCCTACGTCGAGGCGCTCGGCGGCTCCCTCTCGGTCGTCGCGCGCTTCGAGGATGGCGACGTCGAGCTCCCGCACTGAGCCCTCACGGCGACTGCGGCAGCTTCTTCGCGCCCCGCCTGAGCACCGGCCTCGAGGGCGGCGGTACCACCGGCCCGATGTCGCCGTCGGGTGCCTCGTCGAGGTCGACCATCACCGGCGCGTGGTCGCTCGGGCCGCTTCCCTTGCGTGCGTGACGGTCGACCCAGGCCGCGCGAACACGGGCCGCGACGGGCGCGCTCGCGAGGATCAGGTCGATCCGCATCCCTAGGTCCTGGTGGAACATCCCGGCGCGGTAGTCCCAGTACGTGAAGACCCGCTCGTTCGGCCAGCGGTCCCGCACGACGTCGTGGAGGCCGAGCCCGACCAGCTCTGCCAGCGCGTCACGCTCCGGAGGGGTGACGTGCGTCTGGCCAACGTAGGCGTCCGGGTCGAAGACGTCCGCGTCGGCCGGCGCGATGTTCATGTCGCCGCAGACGATCGTCGCCTCCGGGCCGGCCGCCACGACGTCGCGCAACGCCGCGAGCCAGGCGAGCTTGTAGCGGTAGTGGTCGGAGCCCGGCTCCCGTCCGTTCGGGACGTAGACCGAGAAGACGCGGATCCCGTCGCACGTCGCGGCGATCGCGCGCGCCTCCTGATGCGGGAAGCCCGGCGCCCCGGGGATGCCGGGCGCCACGCCGTCGAGCCCGACGCGCGAGAGGATCGCGACCCCGTTCCAGGCGGTCTCGCCGTGGACGGCGACGGCGTATCCGCGGCCTGCGAGCTCGTCGCCGAGCAGCTCGAGGAAGGCGTCGTCCGCGAGCTTCGTCTCCTGCAGGCAGACCACGTCCGGTCGCCGCTCGTCGAGCCAGGGCAGGAGTCGCGGCATGCGCTGCTTCACCGAGTTGACGTTCCAGGTGGCGATCCGCACCGTCCGGTCACCGTATCGGTCGGGAGTGTGGCGGCCGGCGGCAGGCCAGCCGCCACACTCCCTACTGCGCTCCTCAGGCGAGGACGAGTGAAAGGTCGTCTGCGCCGGCCAGCTTGTAGTTGTTCCCACCGACGAACGTCACGACGATCGTCACCTGGGTGGCGCCCGCAGGAACCATGCCCTTGCGGCTGCGGAACGCCATGTCGGTGCCCGCGACCGTGGTGTCGTTGCCGATACGAAGCCGGGCGAGCACCGTGCCGCTCGCGTCGGCGAAGTCGGCGCGGACCTGTGTCATGTTCGCGCTCGGCCCGGTGCCGTAGTTCCCGATCCAGCCGCCGAGCGTCACCTTGCGGCCTACTGCCTTCGACGGGAGCTTGATCGTCTGCGTGCCGATCGTCGCCTTCGCCGTCACGGCCTCGGTTGTCGTGCCTCCGAAGAAGTAGTTCTTGCCGCGCTTGGGCGAGCCCTTGGACAGCTTGGAGAACCAGCCGTTGGGGAAGGTGTACGACGCGGCGCCGAACTGACCGGCCGTGTTCGTCCAGCCGGGGACCACCCCGTACGCGCCGACGGCGGTGATGCCGGCACCCGCCTCGGCACTGGGGTTCTTGATCAGGTTCTTGCCACAGATGCCGCATGTCGCGGCCGGGGCGGCCGCCGCGGCCGATGCCGCGACGAGGATCGCAACGCCCGCGAGCGCCATTGCGATCCACCTCAGTGCGTGATTCACGTGCATGGTGACCTCCTTCGCTCGTCCAGTCGCCGGCCGAGGGTCGGCCGCCGTGCTCACATCTCTCCCCGTGGGGCGTGTCGGCGCCGTCCCCCCGACGGCGCCGACACGCTCTCCGTCACGCCGTGTACGACGTGCGCCGGCCGCAGCACCCGGACCGTCGTCGGCGCCTCGCCGACGGGCTCGGTCCCACCCAGACGGTCACTGCGGAAGCGATCCCACGCCGCCTCGCTCTCCCACACGCCGATGATCCGGAACCCCTCGTCCGTCGGCCCGGCGGCATGGAGAAGCAGACCGTCGGGCGGCGGCCCGTCGAATGCGGCCGCGAAGCGCTCGTAGCGCTCCCAGCTCGCGGCGATGTCCTCGACGAATGCGTACGGCACGCAGCCATCGTCGGGACGGCCGGTTCAACTTCGGTATAGCCGGGGTGTGCACCGGGTTGCGCGCGTCGGTCAGACTCCGCCCAGGGTGACGACAGCGGCGATTCGCGTACTCGGTCCGGTCGAGGTCGTCGGAGGCGACGGGCCTGTCGCCCTCGCGGCGAAGCCTCGCGCGCTCCTTGCGGCCCTGTTGGTTGCGGACGGAGGCTCGCGCACGGTCGACGAGCTCGTCGAGGCGCTGTGGGGCTCCGGGAGTCCGCCGTCGGCCCGCAAGCTCGTGCAGGTCTATGTCTCGCAGCTGCGCCGGTCACTCCCGGCGCAGGCTCGGATCGTGACCGGCGGCGGGAGCTATGCGCTCGAGGCGCCGCCCGAGCTCGTGGACGCGATGGCGTTCCAGCGACTTGTGGAGGAGAGCGCCGCGGCACGCCGTGACGGGAACCCCGCGCTTGCGCTCTCGCTCGCCGCGCAGGCAGCGCGGCTCTGGCGCGGCGGGGCCTACTCCGATCTGGCATACCTCGACTTCCTCCAACCCGAGATCGAGCGACTCGAGGAGCTGCGGTTGGTCGCCCTCGAGGAGCGGCTCGACGCGCTGGTCGAGCTCGGTCGTCACGCGGACGCGCTCGCCGAGACCCTTCGCCTTGCCTCGGAAAACCCGCTGCGGGAGCGGCTGCAGCGGCAGGCGATGCTCACGCTCTACCGCTCCGGACGCCAGTCGGAGGCGCTGGAGCACTTCGCTGCCCTGCGCCGGCGGCTGGACGACGAGCTCGGGCTGGCACCCAGCGCCGACGTGCGGGAGTTGCAGCGCCGGATCCTCCAGCAGGACCCTTCCCTCGAGGCCGGACCCGGCACAGACTCACGGCGGGCGCTGCCCCAGCCGCCGAACCCGCTGATCGGACGCGAGCAGGAGCTCGAGGACCTGGCCGCTCTGCTCGAGCGCCGGGACGCACGCCTGATCGTCCTCACCGGCGCAGGCGGAAGCGGCAAGACCCGGCTGGCGCTCGAAGCCGCCCGCCACGCAGCCACGTCCTACGCAAACGGCGCCGTGCTCGTCGAGCTCGCCCCGCTGCGCGACCCCGAGCTCGTGGTGCCGACCATCGCGCAGGCGGTCGGCATCGCCGACGTCCCGGAGCCGCTCGAGGCGCTCGCCGAGACGCTCCGCTCCCAGGAGCTCCTGCTCCTGCTCGACAACGCCGAGCACGTGCAAGCGGCGACGCCCGCCTTCGTCGGGCTCCTTGCTCGAGCGCCGCGCCTGACGATCCTTGTCACGAGCCGCACCGTCCTGCACCTCTCCGGCGAGCACGTCTTTCCGGTTCCCCCGCTCGAGCTCGAAGCGGCGCAGGCCCTCTTCGAGCAGCGAGCCCGCGCGCTGCAGCCCGACTTCACGGTCACGGAGGACGAGCTCGCCACGGTTCGCGAGCTCTGTCGGCGTGTCGACGGGCTCCCGCTGGCGGTCGAGCTCGCCGCCGCGCGCGTTCGTGCCCTGCGGCCGCAGGCCGTCCTCGACCGGCTGACGGAGCGACTGAGCTTCCTCGCCGGCGGGCCCCACGACCTGCCGGCCCGGCAGCAGACGCTCTACGAGACCCTCGACTGGAGCTACGACCTGCTGCCGGACGAGGACCGCGGCCTGCTGGCCGGGCTCTCCGTGTTCCGGGGTGGCGCGACGCTCTCGGCGGTCGCCGAGGTCTGCCTCGCCGGTGACGAAGGCCGCGCGCTGGATCGGGTCGAGCGCCTGGCGGACGCGTCGCTCCTGCTCGTCCGCCGCCCGGCCGGCGAGACACGGTACGACCTGCTGGAAGTGGTGCGGCAGTACGCGGCCGACCGCCTGGAGGAGCTCGGTGCGGACTCCACGAGGAAACGTCACGCCGCGTGGTGCGTGGCACTGGCCGAGCGGGCCGAGCCGGAGTTGAGCGGGGAGAGCCAGGCGTCGTGGCTCTCCGAGCTCGAGGCGGAGCACGACAACATGCGCGCAGCGCTGGCGTTCTTCGCGGAGACGGGAGCGTACGACGACGCCCTGCGCCTCACCGTCCTGCTCAGCCGGTTCTGGTACGTCCGCGGCCATCTCGTCGAGGCGAGGCGGCACCTCGAGGCGGTGCTCCCGTCCGCGACCGGGCAGGATCCGAACCTGTTGCGGCGGGCGCAGACGGCAGGAGCGTCGATCGCGCTCCTGCAGGGCGACTACACGGCCTCGACGGCGTTCGCCGAGAGCGCGCTCGACTCGGCACGGCGGACGGGCGAGCCGAAGTTCGTCGCAAACGCGCTCAGCAACCTCGGCGCGATCGTCCTCGCCGCCGGCGACGAGGAACGGGCGGCGATCGTCCTGGACGAGGCTCTGGAACGTGCTCGCGAGGGCGGCGACGAGCGCATCACCGCGCTGGTGCTCAACAACCTCGGCGACCTGGCCCTCGCGACCGGTGACTACGAGCGCGCCGGGCCTCTGTTCGAGGAGAGCCACGCGCTGCTTCGCTCCCGCGGCGACACGGCGAACATCGCCCGTTCGCTCTTCAACCTCGGAGCGGTCGACCTGATGCTCGGTGAGAATGGCGCGGCCGACGCCCGGTTCCGCGAATCGCTGGAGCTCGCGCGCACCGCCGACGACAAGGAGGATCTCGCGTGGTGCCTCGAGGGCTTCGCCGCACTCGCGGGGAGGGAGGGCGACGGCGTGCGTGCAGCGACGCTTCTCGGCGCTGCGGGCGCTCTTCTCGCGAGGATCGGCGCCGACCACAAGCCGTTCGAGCGCCGCCTGCACCAGTCGACCGAGTCGGCAGCGCGTGCGACTTGCGACCCGGGTGCCTTCGAGGATGCGATGGAGCACGGTGCCTCGATGTCCATCGAGGAGGTCCTCGACGGGGCGGTCGGCGCGCCGCGGGCCGGCAAGGGCTCACACCGGGCCTGAGAGCCTCGCGTGCCTGTGTCGCAGCCGTGACACACGCTGCGTCGCGCCCGCGCACGACACGCGGCCGGCCGTCTCGTACCGTCGATGCACAGACGGTCTCGGCGGGAAGGAGCAGATCATGGGCATCACGAGGACACGGATTGCAGTATCGGTTTCGGCGTCGTTCGCGGTCGTCGCCGCGGTCGCGGGGACAGCAGGTGCGAGGATCCCCGAGGCGGACTCCGGCGGCGGCGGCGGGACGCAGGCGCGACCCGCGATGGTCGCGCTGCCGGACGCGGTCGACCGGGCCGTGCAGCGCAATGCACGGACGCTCGTGGTTCGGCTTGCAAGCCCGGATGCCGTCGCGCGTGCGATCGCCCGGCGCAACCGCTAGCAATCTCCCGGGCCTGCCGCCCGGGTGCACGGGGGAGGACAACGCTTGTGTCGCCTCGACGCAGGCGTTGTCTGCGTCTCGAGTGCCCGAGCGGCCGTCAGACGGCTCGGCCGCGGTCCGGGGCGTCGACTCCTTGCCGCCGCTCCCAGAGCGTTGCGTTGAGCACCGCGCCGGCCACGATCAGCCGGCTCAGGAGGAAGAGGCCGAGCAGGAGCGCCGCCGCCGCGCCCATCGCGCCGTACGTTCCCTCCTTCGCGACCGCGTAGGGCTCGAGCACGTACGCGGTGAGGATGTGGAGCAGCTCGATGCCGAGCCCGCAGAGCAGCGCCCCCGGCACCAGTGCCTTCCAGTCGGAGCCGCGGTGCGGCAGCTGCAGCGACACCAGGAGCCAGAGACCGGCGTACGGCAGCATGAGCAGGAGCGTCACGAGCACCCCGGGCCCGGAGGCCCATTGGCGAAAAGCGCTTGCGGCGAGCGAGACGACGCTGAAGCCGAGCAGCAGCGCGAGCAGCCGGAGCGTCGCGAGCACCGTCGGGCGGGGTGCCGCCGAGCGAGCATCGCCCCAGAGGAGCCGGTGCGTCACGATCAGCGCGCGCAGCAGGCTCCGCGTGACGTAGAGAAGCAGCGGGATTCCCACGAGCAGCGCGTACCAACGGGCGGGACCCTGCGCGGCGGTCGCGATCGAGTTGGAGACGAGCCCGGTGATCCCGAGCGACCGTGCCGTCTCCTGCGTGCTCTCGGACGACGCGCTCGCGGCCAACCCGAGGCCGCCGACCGCGACGAGTGCGAGCGGCAGGAGCCAGATGAAGACCCGGTACGCGAGCGCGCCGGCGATGATCTCGCCGCCGGCGTCGGCGTCGCGATCGACCATCTCGAACGCGACGTCGACCGACACGTGATGCTCGCGCTCGTCCTGGGCGCGGTCTGCCAGCCGCTTCGCGCGCGCCTGGAATGCGCCCACGCGCTCCGCGGCTGCGACGCGTCTCGACGACGGCACGGCTTCGTGCTCGACGGGATGCGCAACCGATTCCTCGGGATGGCTCTCGTCAGCAGCTTCCACGTCGCGTCGCGCCAGACGACGATCGTATCGCTCTGCCGTGCGCGGTCAGTCGCCTTGCGCCGGCACCTGCGTCTCGAGGACGACACGGCCCTCGCGGTCGAGCAGCCGGAGATGCGAGACGGCGTCGAGAGCGACCGGCACGGCGCCTCCCCAGGTCCCCTCGTCGAGGCCGAACCAGACGAGCGGCAGCCGTCGGCCGTCGCGCGTCTCGATCTCGGCGCGGTCCACCGAGCGAACGTACGGCTGGCTGACCGTGATCACGAGCCACGACGGCGCCCCCTGATAGAGGAACACCGTTCCGCCCTCGGCTCCGGCCGCATCACGAAGCCGTGCGGCAGAGAAGTAGCTTCCGTGGGCCTCCGCGAGAACGGAGCGATAGTGGTCGGCGAGGCTGCGATCGCCCTCGAACGCGCGCACCGTGATCCCCGCGGTCATGGCCGCCGCCGCGAGGGCGACCGCCGCGAACGCGAACGGCCGACGGAACGTGCGCCGTGCGCGTCGGCGATCCGGGTGAAGCGCTCCGAGCACGCGAGTCTCGAAGCCTGCGGGTGGCTCCGCCGCCGGAGCGAGCTCGAGGAGCTCGTCGGCCACAGTCGACAGCGACTCGAGCTCCCGACGGCAGTCGGCGCACGTCGCCGCGTGCTCGAGTGCGCGCGAGCGATCCTCGCCATCGGCGATTCCGAGCGCGAGCTCGGGGAGCAGCACCCGGATCTCGTCACACTGCGCGTCACCGCTCATCGGCCACCTCCTCCTCCTCCTCCAGCGTCGCGCGAAGCCTCGTCAGGGCCGTCCGGATCCGGGTCTTGGCTGTCCCGAGGGGGACGCCCTCCAGCTGCCCGATCTCGCCCGCCGTGCGACCGAAGTACGTCGCAAGGACGATCGCCCGCTGTTGCTCCACGGGGAGCTCGGCGAGGGCGTCGCGCAGGAGCTCGCGCTCCGCTAGCCCGCGATCGACGCGCGTCGCGCCGCCGTCCTGCTCGAGCTGCAGCCGGGCGGTGAGGAGCTCGGGATCCATCGGCTGGGCGCGACGGAGCCGGACGACGTCGATCGCCGTGCTCCGCGTGATCGTGAGGAGCCAGGTGAGCACGCGGCCGCGACGCGCGTCGTAGCCGTCGGCGCGGCGCCAGGCGCGGGTGAAGGCCTCCTGAGCGACGTCCTCCGCGGTTCCCGCGTCGCCCACGATGCCCAGCGCGAGCCCGTAGACACGCTTCTGGAAGCGGCGCACGAAGGCCGCCGCGGCTTCACGGTCCCCATTGGCCAGCCCGGCCAGGAGTGCCTCGTCGGAGGTGCCCACACACAGCTCTACGAGTCATCGGCCCTGTCGGGATTGCCGCGCAATCCCTTCGGCGGTTTCACCTCGTAGCACCTGGTGACCACTTCCAACCCATTCGAGGAGGCTCGAATGCAGAAGCTCGCAACCAGAGGACTCACGCTGCTGCTCGGGACGGCCGCTCTCCTGACGGCGCTCGCAGCGCTCGCCGCAGGGCCGTCGTACGGCGCGGCCGGCGGGATGTCCGCACCACAGCGCGTCGTGAAGACCGCCCAGAACCGAAGCCTCGACAAGACGGTGCTCGTCGACCGTCGGGGGAAGACGCTCTACACGCTGAGCGCCGAGACGCACGGGAGATTCATCTGCACGACGAAGGTCTGCCTGTCGCTGTGGACGCCGCTCGTCGTCGCCCACGGCACGACGCCGGCAGGCGCAAAGCTGCTCGCCACCGTCAGGCGACCCGACGGGCGCACGCAGGTCACATACCGGGGCCGTCCGCTCTACACGTTCACCGAGGACACGAAGCCCGGCGACGTGAAGGGCAACGGCTTCAAGGACGTCGGCACCTGGCTCGCCGCAACCACCAACGGGACGGCGACGGCCACGGCCACACCGCCGTCCGGCGGGGGCTACAGCTACCCGTAGATCGTGAAGACGGCGGCGCCGGCCCGCCCTGAACGCGGGCCGGCGCCGCCGACCCGCCTGGGGTCACACGGGCGTCCGTGCGACGAAGTGGATTCCCTCCGGGCCTTCGAGCGAGAACGTGTCGCCGCCGCCCGGAGCCACGTCGATCAGGAACGACGGCTCGTTCCAGCGCGCATCCAGCTCGCGGTCGACGTGGAACGGGCACCCCGCGAGCTCTCCGATCACGACGTCGTCGGGGCCGAGGAGGATGTCACCCTCTGCGAGGCAGACGGGGGCGCTGCCGTCGCAGCAGCCCCCCGACTGCACGAACACGAGCGGGCCGTGGCGGGCCCGGAGTCGATCGATCGCGGCCAGCGCCGCGTCGGTCGCCTGGACCCGCCCGGTTCCGCCCCCAGCCATCGTCAGAACAGCCCGAGCGGCTTCGGGTCGTAGCTGACCAGCAGGCACTTGGTCTGCGTGTAGTGGTCGAGCATCATCTTGTGGTTCTCCCGCCCGACGCCCGAGACCTTGTAGCCGCCGAAGGCCGCGTGAGCCGGGTAGAGGTGGTAGCAGTTCGTCCACACGCGCCCGGCCTTGATGCCGCGGCCCATGCGGAACGCCCTGCTCGTGTCCCGCGTCCACACGCCCGCGCCGAGGCCGTAGAGCGTGTCGTTCGCGATCTCGAGCGCGTCGTGCTCGCCCTTGAACGTCGTCACCGCGAGCACCGGGCCGAAGATCTCCTCCTGGAAGATCCGCATGTCGTTCCGGCCCTTGAAGACGGTCGGCTGGAAGTAGTAGCCATCCTCCAGCTCGCCGCCGAGGTGCGCGCGCTCGCCGCCGATCAAAAGCTCCGCTCCCTCGTCGATCCCGATCTTGACGTAGCTCTCGATCTTGTCGAGCTGCGCCGTCGAGACCTGGGCGCCGACCTGCGTGTCGAGATGGAGCGGATGACCCTGGTGGATCTTCGCGATCCGCTCCAGCGCCCGCTCCATGAAGGGCTCGTAGATCGACTCCTCGATCAACGCACGCGAGGGGCAGGTGCAGACCTCGCCCTTGTTGAACGCGTAGAGGACCAGCCCTTCGACCGCCTTGTCGAGGAAGTCGTCGTCCGATGCCATCACGTCGGCGAAGAAGATGTTCGGCGACTTGCCGCCGAGCTCGGTGGTCGAGGGGATGATGTTCTGGGCGGCGTACTGCATGATCAGCCGCCCGGTCACGGTCTCGCCGGTGAAGGCGATCTTGGCGATGCGCTTGTTCTGCGCGAGCGCCTTCCCGATCTCACCACCGGGGCCGTTGACGACGTTGATCACGCCCGGCGGCACGACCTCGCCGATCAGCTCCATCAGCTTCAGGAGCGACCACGGAGTCGGGCTTGCGGGCTTGATCACCGTGCAGTTGCCGGCCGCGAGGGCCGGGGCCAGCTTCCACGCCGCCATCAGGATCGGGAAGTTGAACGGGATGATCTGCCCCACCACTCCGAGGGGCTCCCTGAAGTGGTACGCGACCGTGTTCCTGTCGATCTCGGAGATCGCGCCCTCCTCGCCGCGGATGACCGAGGCGAAGTAGCGGAAGTGGTCGGCGGCGAGCGGGATGTCCGCAGCGAGCGTCTCCCGCACCGGCTTGCCGTTCTCCCAGCTCTCTGCCACTGCGAGCGGCTCGAGGTTCTCCTCGATCACGTCGGCGATCCTGTTCAGGACCTTCGCCCGCTCGGTGGTCGAGGCCTCGCCCCACGCTTCCTTCGCGACGTGCGCCGCGTCGAGGGCGAGCTCGATGTCCTCCGGTGTCGACTTCGGAACCTCGGTGAACGCCTCGCCGGTCGCCGGCGTGAGGTTCTCCACGTACTCGCCGTGCACCGGCGCGATCCAGTGCCCGCCCACGAAGTTCTCGTAGCGGGGCTTCAGCTCCACCGGGCTGCCCGGATGCCCGGGCGCCTCGAAGCTCGCCACCTTCTCGATGGTTGCCATGCCATCTCCTTTCCGAGAGGGGCCCACGGCGCGCGCACGTGGTGCGCGCAACCTGAGGACAGCGTCGTCCTCGCCCGGCCGTGTCGCATCAGGGTCGGACCGGATCGCCGTCGTGGAAACCACGCAGCCCGGGCTGCCGGGCGCTCGGTGTCCGACTTCAAGTCGGACACCAGGTGCGTCAGAAACCGCGGTACGCGTGCCCGGCCATGCCGTCCGGGTCGAGCATCACGTTCACGATCGCGGGCTCGCCCGAAGCAAGGGCGCGCTCGAGCGCCGGTGCGAGATCCGCCGGTCGCTCGACGTGCTCGGCGTGCCCGCCGAACACGTCGCAGAGACGCTCGTAGCGGCTCGGCGCGAGGCGGGTGGCGACCTCTCCGTCAGGGCCGTACATGCCGACCTGCGGAACGCGGATCTCCCCCCAGGCGCCGTCGTTGCCGATGACGAGCACCGCCGGGACGCCGAAGCGGACGAGCGTGTCGAAGTCGAGGCCGTTCAGGCCGAGCGCGCCGTCGCCCATCACGCAGACGATGCGGCCACCGAAGCCGGCGGTGCCGACGCCGAGCGCGTACCCCGGCCCGACGCCGAGACAGCCGAACGGACCCGGGTCGAGCCAGTGGCCGGGCCGGTGGACGCGCAGGACGCGCGACACCGCCGCGACGACGTCGCCGCCGTCTCCGACCACGACGGTGTCCTCGTCGAGGACGCGATCCAGCTCCGCACCGAGCCGGTAGTGGTGGATCGGCGAGGCGTCGGAATCGATCTCGGCGCGGTGCGCGTCCCACCATGCCGCCTCGGCCGCGCGGAGCTTCTCGAGCCACGCGGCGCGATCGTCCTTTGCCGGCGTCATGCCGTCGGCCAGCGCGCCGAGCGCCGCGGCGCAGTCGCCGACGATCGACGCGTCCGCGACGCGGTTCCGGCCCAGCTCGCGTGCGTCGCCGTGGACATGGATCAGCTTCCCGTTCCCGAAGCGCCCGTAGCGAAGGCGGAAGTCGAGCGGCGTCCCGACGACGCAGACGACGTCCGCCTCCTCGAGCGCGGTGCTCCGGGAGTGTTGGAAGAAGAGCTCGTGGCCGGGCGGCAGCGAGCCGCGGCCCGAGCCGTTCAGGTAGACGGGCACGCGGCCTGCCTCGGCGAATCGGGCGAGCTCCGCCGCCGCGCCGTCCCACCACACCCCGCTGCCCGCGACGACGGCCGGACGCTCGGCGGCGCTCAGGAGGTCGGCCGCCCTGTCCAGCTCGCGCGGGTCGGGGAAGGCGCGTGGCGCCTCGATCGGGATCGCGACGGGCTCCGCGTCGCCGTCGGCGAAGAGGATGTCGGCGGGAAGCTCGAGGTAGACCGGTCCGCGCGGCGGTGCCAGCGCCTGCCGGAACGCGATCCCCACGTACTCGGGGATCCGGTCGACCTCCGGGCACACCGCAGCCCATTTCGTGATCGGCTTCATGAGTGAGAGCTGATCGAACTCCTGCAGCGCTCCCCACTCCGCCTGCGCGAGCGGCCGGGCTCCGCCGAGGACGACCATCGGCGTCTGGGCGGCGAAGCAGTTGGCGACGGCCGTCACCGTGCCCGTCACCCCGGGCCCGGCCGTCACGAGCGCCACGCCCGTCGCGCGCCGGACCCTCCCCCACGCCTCGGCGGCGTGCGCCGCGGACTGCTCGTGGCGAACATCGACGACGCGGACGCCCTCGTGCCGGCAGCCCTCGTAGATCGGCATCACGTGGCCACCGGAGAGCGTGAAGATCGTGTCGACGCCTGCCGCGGCGATCGCTCTCGCCGCGAGCCTCCCGCCCTGCACGCGCTCACCCATGGGCGCGACTCTAGACTCAGGGTGGCCGGCTGGTCACGGAGGAGGTGCGATGGGAGCCGTCGTGAAGCGCGTCGTGAAGGTCGTCGTCGTGCTCGTCGCCCTCGGGGCGGCGGGACAGCTGCTCGCGCGCCGGAAGACCTTTGGTGACGAGACCGCCGACGAGTTCGGGATCGCCACCTACCTCGGCGGCGTCGAGCGAACCTGCAAGGCCGCGGCGCTACGGCGCGGGTCGGTGAGCGTCGTCCTCGGCGGCGCCGAGCTCGACCTGCGCGAGGCGACACTCGACCCGAGTGGCGCCGATCTCGAGCTCTCGGCGACCCTGGGCGGCGTGAACGTGACCGTCCCGAGCGACTGGCGAGTGGTCGTCGATGACCGGGCGAGGCTCGGCGGCGTCGAGGCGCTGGTCACCGATCCGGAGGAACTGCCCGACGACGCGCCGCTGCTTCGGGTCGTGGCCTACGCGCGCCTCGGCGGCGTCTCGATCGTCACCGACGCCGTCCGCACCCGGGCGGCAGCGCACCCGGGCCACGAGCTCCGCGGCGCCGCCACCAGCTGACCGGGAGAATCCCGCGCGAGGTGGCGAACGGGCACTGACGGGTCACGTGTCCGTCCCCGGCTCATAGACCAGGATCGAGACACCGTCGCCGACGGTCTGCGAGCTGACGAGGCGAAGCGGCTTCTTGTCGCTCGTCTCGCCGAAGAGCCGCTTGCCGGTGCCGAGGACGACGGGGAAGACCATCAACCGGAGCTCGTCGACGAGGTCTGCCTCGAGCAAGCCCTGCACGAGCTGCGGACTGCCGTGGACGACGACGTCGCCCTCGTGCGCCTCGCGCAGCTTCGAGACTTCCTCGGCGAGATCGCCGTCGAGGACGGTCGTATTGCTCCACTCCGGGCTTTCGAGCGTCGAGGAGACGACGTACTTCGGCATCGCGTTGAACTTCTCGGCGAACTCGCCGTCGCGTGAGGGCCACGCTGCGGCGAAGCCCTCGTACGTCGTCCGGCCGAGCAGCAGCGCCTCGGAGCCCATCGTCTCCTCGAGCTTGAACCGGTTGCCCTCCTCGCCGCGGTCGAACTCGAACGACCAGCCGTCGTGCACGAACCCCTCGCCCCCGCCCGGCGCCTCGACGACGCCGTCGAGCGAGACGAACTCTGTGACCACGATGCGTCCCATCTCCGTTACCTCCCGGTTTCGATCCGACGCACATGAGACCGCGTCCCGCAACGCGAGTCATCGGTCGTAAAGGAAACGTACGGAAGGGAAACCATCACCCCGGGGCGAACGTCTTCATTCCCATGAGCAATGACGCACCACGCTTCGTGACCGGCGAGACCGTGACCCTCCTCACGGAGATCCACGCCGCCGACCGCATCCACGAGATCGGGAGCCGCGCTCGCGTGCTCGAGGATCACGGCGCGGTCGTCGTGCTCCACTTCCACGGCGCCGAGGCGGAGATCGTGACCTGTCCGAGCGACCACGTCGCACCCGCCATGCCCGCCCGTCCGCGGGCTGCCCGGCCCGCCGCCGCGTTCCGCCCGGCGACTGTCTGACAAGGTGCGGAAAACCGTACCGTCGCGTTTCGGGCTGCCCGGTGGGACACGCACCGCCGACGGCGGAGGATCTCCCGCGTGGGAAAGACCGGCGAGGCGTCGAACGGCGTGGCGCCCGAGCATGCGTACACCGCAGAGCTGACGCTCGCCGCGCCGCCGGCGCGCGTCTTCTCGGCCCTCGCGACGCCCGACGGGCTCGCGACCTGGTGGACGCCGATCGTGAGCGGTTCCCTCGCGCCGGGCACGCGCTTCGAGCTCGGCTTTCCGGGCTCGCCGGCGACCATCGAGCTCCGCGTCGAGCGCGCGCGTCCTCCCGCGCTGGTCGAGTGGACCTGCCTCGGTCACAGCGGGCACCCCGAATGGGAAGGAACGACCCTCGAGTTCCGACTCATCGAGCGTGGGCTCGGCGAGACTGCGCTCTTCCTCCGCCATGCGGGCCTCGAGCAGCGGCTCGCGTGCTTCCGCGCCTCGAAGAGCGACTGGGACCGCGTCCTGACGGATCTCCGCGAGACGGTCGAGAGCGACGGTCCGCCGTTCGCCGACCTCGACGCGGCGGCCTGAGCGCTATACGTCCTGGATCGCCACGCGGTCCCGCTCGTCGATCTCGCGCAGCACGCGGGCCGGGACGCCCGCTGCGACGACACCGGCGGGCAGGTCACGCGTGACGACGGCGCCGGCGCCGACCACCGTGTCCTTGCCGATCGTCACGCCCGGGCAGACGATCGCGCCGCCGCCGAGCCAGACGTTGTCGCCGATCGCGATCGGCTCCGCGGACTCCCAGCCGATCCGGCGCGGCTCGGGATCGATCGGATGTGTCGCGGTCAGGAGCTGGACGCGCGGCGCGAGCTGGCAGGCGGCGCCGATCCGGATCGGCGCGACGTCGAGCATGACGCAGTCGTAGTTGGCGAACGTCCGCGCGCCGATCGAGATGTGGCTGCCGTAGTCGCAGAAGAACGGTGGGCGGACGACCACGCCTTCCCCGACGTCGCCGAGCAGCTCTCGTAGGAGCGAGTCGCGAAGCACCTGCTCGTCGTGGCGGGTCGCGTTGTAGCGCTCCTGGAGCTCCTGGGCGCGCGCCTGTTCCGCTGCGATCACCGGGTCGTCGGCGAGGTACAGCTCGCCCGCGAGCATCCGTCGCTTCATCTCCGACATCGCGGCTGACGCTACCCGCACCGATGCGACGGACGCCCGGACGGCGCACGTACCGTGACCGGAAAGCGACGAAGGAGCCCCATGAGACTCGGAATCGGACTGCCCAACACGATGGCCCACGAAACCGACCGCGCCTTGATGCTCGAGTGGGCGCGCACGGCCGAGGATGCGGGCTTCGCCTACCTGTCGACGATCGACAAGCCGAACTACGACGCGTGGGACCCGCTCGTCACGCTCGCGGGCGTCGCCGGCGTGACCGAGCGGATCGGGCTCGCGACGACGATCCTCCAGCTGCCCCCGCGGAACGAGGTGCTCGTCGCCAAGCAGGCTGCGGTCGTCGACCAGCTGTCGGGCGGCAGGCTCACGCTCGGCGTCGCGCAGGGCGGCCGCGAGGACGACTACAAGGTGTTCGATGCGCC
Source organism: uncultured Actinomycetes bacterium (assembly GCA_963746445.1). GTDB lineage: Bacteria > Actinomycetota > Thermoleophilia > Gaiellales > Gaiellaceae > Gaiella. Next base: position 109,961 of record CAVVAW010000009.1, on the reverse strand, counting down.
GTTCCACGGCCGCTCGGAGCGGTTCGAGGCCCAGGTCGGCCGCATGCGCGCGATCTGGCGCGACGCACGCGCATCGGATCGAGATCACGGCGTCGTCGGCCCGGCGCCCGTCCAGGAGCCGGCGCCGCCGATCTGGGTCGGCGCGATGACGCCGGGCGCCGTCGCTCGTGCGGCCCGCGTCGCGGACGGGTTCGTCTTCGGGACGGCCGGGAGCGCGGCGATGAAGGACGCCGCGCCGCGGATCCGCGAGGCGTTCGCGAAGGAAGGGAAGCACGACATCACCGTCGCCGGCCTCGCGTACGTCGCGGTCGGCGACGATCCGCAGGGGGCGCTCGACGAGGGCGCCCACCACGTCCTGCGCTACTACGGCCAGCTCTGGACGGAGCCGGGCAACCTGATCCACCATGGCCCTGCGACGAAGATCGCCGAGGAGGTGGCCGCGTACGCCGACGCGGTCGACGTGCTGATGCTCTTCCCGCAGATCCCGTCGCTGGACCAGGTCGAGCAGCTCGCCGAGCACGTACTGCCCGCGTACCGGGCGGAAACGGTCGCAGGGCGCTGACGCGATCGACCGGCCGGTCGCCGCGCCGACCGGCCGAGCGGGGAGCGCCTTCCCACGAGGCACTCCCGCTCGAGCCGGTCTCCAGCGCCGCGAGCTCCAGTGAGAATCAGCCCGCGGGGATCAGGACACGGTCGATGACGTGGATGATCCCGTTCGAGGCCCTGATGTCCGTCTTCGTGACCCGGGTCGATCCGTTGAGATAGACCTTCCCGCCCCGGACGGCGACCTTGACGCCCTGCCCCTCGAGCGTCTTGACCGACTTGCCGTTCAGCGTCACGACCTTTGCCGCGGGCGCCTTCCCCTTGATCACGTGGTAGGTGAGCACCTTCTTGAGCAGAGTGGGGTCCTTGCCGACGGCTGCCAGCGTCGACTTGGGCAGCTTCGCGAAGGCCGCGTTCGTCGGGGCGAAGACGGTGTAGGTGCCCTTCTCGAGGGCGCTGACGAGGCCGGCTTTCTTGAGGAGGGAGACGAGCGTGGTGAACTGCGGCGCGGACGCGGCCACCTGGGCGATGTCCTTGTTCGTCGCGGTGGTGGACGAGCCGGCAGCGGGTGCGACGAGCGCGACAGCCAAGACGAGGGTCGCTCCCAACGAGGTGACGAGAGTGCGCATGAATGACCTCCTGTATAGAGTTTGAACCATCTCTGTACAGTTTTAGCACACACACCACGTGGTTCGCAACCCCTTGAACCTCGACACTAGTACGGTGTGTATAGGATTGGTACAGAGATATGAGCGCTTCAAGGGACAACATTCTCTCGCGGCTCGTCGTCGGAAGGAGACGGAGGTTCGCCGTGCTGGCCGTCTGGTTGCTCGGAGCGGCAGCGCTCGGGCCGCTCGCCGGGCGGTTCGAGCAGTCACAGCAGAACGAGCCGTCGACCTTTCTTCCCGGGGGAGCCGAGTCGGTCAAGGTGCTCGAGGCCGCCAAGGGGTTCCCTTCCGGTGAGCAGACGCCTGCCGTCGCCGTCTTCCGTAACCCGGACGGGCTCGGCGCCCGGGGCCGTGCGGCCGTCGAGCAGACGCGCGCCACACTCCGGGCCGCGTCGATCGAGGGCGTCTCGGGCATCTCGCCCGTTGCGTGGTCTCCCGACGGGACTGCCGCCGTCGTCAGCGTGCCGATCCGAGCAGAGGGCGACTCGGACTTGCTCGTGTCGGCCGTCGAGCACGTGCGCACCACGGTCGAGAAGGGACTGCCGCCGGGCCTCGAGGCGAAGGTGACCGGACCGGCCGGGTTCTCCGCCGACGCGACGAAGGCCTTCGAGGGGATCAACTCGACCCTCCTTCTCGTGACTGCGGGCCTCGTCTTCGTGCTGCTCGTCCTCATCTACAGAAGCCCGATCTTCTGGATGCTGCCGCTCTTCACGGTCGTGCTCGCCGAGTCGGTCGTGCGAGGGCTGGGAACGCTCCTGTCCGACGCCGGCGTGGTCATCAACGGGCAGACCGGCGGCATCCTGCTCGTGCTCGTCTTCGGCGCCGGCACCGACTATGCACTGCTCCTGACCGCCCGTTTCCGCGAGGAGCTTCAGCTCGTCGAGGACAGGTACGCCGCGATGCGCGTCGCACTGCGTCAGGGCGGTCCGGCCATCGTCGCCTCGGCCGCGACCGTGATCGCGGCGTTGCTCTGCCTCTCACTGGCCAGTGTGAACTCGACCGCGGGTCTCGGCCCGGTTGGCGCGATGGGAGTCGCGATAGCTGCCGTCGCAATGCTGACCCTGCTCCCCGCCCTGCTGCTGATCGGCGGCCGGCGCGCGTTCTGGCCGTTCGTGCCCCGCGCCGATCAGGCGCACCAGCCGGCCTCCAGCAGCCTCTGGCACCGGCTCGGCCGGACGCTCGAGAAGCGACGGCGAGCCGCATGGATCGGCACGACGCTCGCTCTCTGCGTGCTGGCCCTCGGCACCCTCGGCCTCGACGACGACCTCACGACCGCGGATTCCTTCCGGGGATCGGTGGAGTCGGTTCAGGGCCAACGCCTGCTCGCCCAGTCTTTCCCGGCGGGGGAGAGCGCCCCGACGGTCGTTCTCGTCACCGACCCTGCGAAGGTCGGGCCGGCCCTGACGGCCGCACGTCGGGCCGAGGACGTGACACGCGTCGGGTCGCCGGAGCGGGGAGCCCCCGGGACACGCTTCGACGTGATCCTGGCCGGGGACCCGTTCGGCACCAGCGGCTTCCGCTCGATCGAGCCGCTCCGTCAGGAGCTGCGGGCCGCAGCCGGGGAGGCCGTGCTCGTCGGCGGGTCGACCGCGGAGGAGGCCGATCTGCGTGCCGCCGTGCAGCGAGACACGAAGATGCTCATTCCGCTCGTCCTCGCAGTCGTCCTCGTGATCCTGGTCCTCCTGCTTCGCTCCCTCGCCGCACCGGTGATGCTCATGGCAACGGTCGTGCTGTCGTTCCTGGCGGCGCTGGGCGGCAGCCTCGTTCTCTTCGACCTCTTCGCCGACTTCCCGGGCGAAGATCCGAGCTACCCGCTCTTCGCGTTCATCTTCCTCGTCGCGCTCGGGGTCGACTACAACATCTTCCTGATGGCGCGCGTGCGGGAGGAGGCCCTCGTACGTCCGACGCGCGAGGCGATGCGCCTCGGCCTCGCCGTCACGGGCGGCGTCATCACCTCCGCCGGGATCGTCCTGGCCGGGACGTTTTCTGTCCTCGCGGTGCTGCCACTCGTCGCCCTCACGCAGATCGGCATCACGGTCGCGTTCGGCGTTCTGCTCGACACCTTCGTCGTCCGCTCCGTCCTCGTCCCGGCGCTGACGTTCGAGCTCGGTGAACGCGTGTGGTGGCCGTCGTCTCTCACCCGGCGGCGAGAGACTGTAGAGCCGTCGCGCGTCGCGCCGCCCGCCGAGCCAATCGGTCGCGGAGGCGCGGAATGACCGGCTCCTTCCTCGCGCTGCTCGCGCTCGGCGCGCTGCTCGCTTCGGCCGCGATGACGTGCCTCTGGGCGATCCAGGTTCGGAGCCGTGACGCGAGCCACGTCGACGTCGGCTGGGCGACAGGGATCGCCGTCCTCGCAGTGGTCTATGCGCTGCTGGCGAACGGCAGCGCGGGGCACCGCGTCCTCGCCGCGGGGCTCGCGACCATCTGGGGCTGGCGCCTCGGCCTCTACCTCCTCCGCGACCGCGTGCTGGGCAAGGAGGCGGACGGCCGGTACCGGGCTCTGCGCGAGAAGTGGGGCGCGCGGGCCGACCGGAACTTCTTTCTCTTCTTCCAGTTCCAGGCGCTCTTCGTCGTCTTCTTCCGCGTGACGGGGATCCCGGCCACCGAGGCGCAGGCGCTCCGCAGTCGGGCGGACTACGCCGACTACCAGCGCACGACGAGCGTCTTCGTACCGCTTCCGCCGCGCGCAGACGACGCGCGGAACGGCGGTCTCGACCGTAGGGTCACGTCGTGAGCGAGTTCGCGACGGGCACCGCAGACGAGAAGCTCCTGCGCATCGGCGAGCTCTCGCGCCGGGTCGGCGTGCCCGTGGAGTCGCTCCGCGCGTGGGAGCGACGGTACGGCCTGCTCACGCCCAGCCGCACGCAGGGCGGCTTTCGGCTCTACGGCGAGGACGACGTCGCCCGCGTGCTGGCGATGCGGGCGAACCTCGACCGCGGCCTCTTCGCCGCTGAGGCCGCACGCCTCGCGCTCTCCGAGGACGTCACCGAGCCGAGCCGGTCGCCCGCACCCGTCGCCGACGCGTCGGAGCTCGCTGCCGCGCTCGACCGCTTCGACGAGGCCGGCGCCCAGCAGGCGCTCGACCGGCTGCTCGCGACGCTGACGATCGACGTCGTGCTCCGCGACGTCCTGCTCCCCTACCTCCACAAGCTCGGCGAACGGTGGGAGAGCGGCGAGACGTCCATCGCCCAGGAGCACTTTGCGAGCAACGTGCTGCGGGGACGTCTCACGGCGCTCGCGCGCGGGTGGGATCGCGGCTCCGGCCCGCGGGTGCTGCTCGCATGTGTGGAGGGCGAGCGTCACGACATCGCTCTCGTCGCGTTCGGTCTCGCGTTGCGCGGTCATGGTTGGCGGGTCAGCTACCTCGGTGCGGACACGCCAGTGGCGTCTCTCGTCGAAGCCGCACGCGAGCTGTCGCCCGACGCCGTCGTCGTCTCCGGCACCGTCGCGGGCGCGTTCGACCCGAGCGCCGTGCAGCTGCGGGAGGTCGCGCTGCACGCTCCACTCCACCTCGCCGGCGCGGCCGCCAACGGACGGGTTGCCCGCCGTGCGCACGGGACGCTGCTCGCCGGAGACGTCGTCGCTGCCGCCGAGGTGCTCGCGGCGGGGCGTCGCTGACGCGTCGCACGATGGAGCGATCCGAGGCCCTCTGGTCGACGCTCGAGCGGGAGACCGACGCAGGTGCTGTCGAGTCGCGCCAGTGGATCATGGTGCCCCGCGAGCCTGCGGACGCCGACGGTCGCGCACGAGGATGGGCATCCGGGAGCTCGTCCCCGTGGAGCCGACGCCGTTCGACGAGGCAGTCCGACTGGCGCTCGAGGGCTGGAGGCGCTAGGGCGCCCGCCGCGCCTCGAGGAAACGGCGGACTGCGTCGTCGTGTTCGACGATGGGCGCCGGGTAGTCCGGCGCCAGCAGGCCCTGCAGCCACGGCTCGTGCACGGCGCCCCCGTCGATCGACTCGAGCTCTGGCACCCAGCGGCGGACGTACGCGCCGTCCGGATCGAACCGCCGTCCCTGGCGCGTCGGGTTGAAGACGCGATTCGGCCGCGTGTCGGCCCCCGTCCCGGCGACCCACTGCCAGTTCCCGACGTTGTTCGCGACGTCACCGTCGACGAGGTGCTCCGCGAAGTGCGCGGCCCCGAGACGCCAGTCCAGGTACAGATGCTTCGCGAGGAACGATGCCGTGACCAACCGTGCGCGGTTCGGCATCGTCCCTTCGGCGAGAAGCTGCCGCATCCCGGCATCGACGAGCGGATAGCCGGTTCGCCCTTCCTTCCATCGCGCGAGTGCCGCCGGATCGTCCTGCCAGCGATCCTGTCTCGGGTGGAGATCCTCGCGCGCGATACGAGGCTCGGCGGCGAGCAGCTGGTGGTGGAAGTCGCGCCAGCAGAGCTGCCGCACGAACGCTTCGCCGGCCGGCGCCTCCCGTGACCGCTCCGCCACCTCGAGAGGCGAGACGCATCCGAAGTGGAGGTACGGCGACAGACCCGAGGTGCCCTCGACCGCGAGGTCGTCGCGCCGGCTCTCGTACTCCGCGAGGCCGTCGCGCAGCCAGCGTGACAGTCGCGCCCTGCCCTCCGTCTCGCCGCCGGGCGGAAGGTTCCCGGCGCTGTGGCCACCCGTGAGGTTCCGGAGGGCCGGAAGGGGTGCGTCGTCCGGGATCGCCCGCGACGGGATCGACGCAGGCGCGGGCAGCACCGCACGCCACGGCGTCATGTGCCACCTCTTCCAGTACGGGGTGAAGACCCGGTAGGCAGCGATCGACCCGGCGGGTGAGATGTCCCCCGGCGGAACGACCGTGACGCCCGGGAAGGCCTGCACGGAGATTCGGTGCTCCTTCGCAGCTCGCCCCAGCCGACGCAGTCGCTCCTGGGCGAACGCGGTCACGTCCTCGCTCAGATGGACGCGCTCCGCCCCCGTCTCCCGGGCGACGCGGATCGCCTCCGCGACGGCGTCTCCACGGCGGACGAGGAGGCCACTACCTCGCTCGAGCAGCGCGTGCCGCAGATCGGCCAGCGCGTCGAGCAGGAAGGCGACCCGGTTCGGCGCACCGAAGCGCGCGAGGATTTCGTCGTCTAGGACGAAGAGCGGCACGACCTCGGCCGCGCCGTCCACCGCCGCATGAAGGGCAGGGTTGTCGTGGACGCGGAGGTCGCGCGTGAAGAGGACGACGGTCGTGCTCACCGGTTCCACAGGCTGCCGGGCCTAGATGTAGCCGGCGCGGGTCGCGGTCGCGGCGGCCGCGGCCCGCGAGGACTGCGTGAGCTTGCGGAGGACGTTCGCGACGTGGCGGTGCACCGTGTGCTCGCTGAGGACGAGGGAGGAGGCGATCTCGCGATTCGACAGGCCTGCGGCGACGAGGCGCAGCACCTCCGTCTCGCGGCGGCTGAGCGGCGAGGTGCCGTTCGGCTCCGCGGCCGCGGCGTCGTCGAGGAACCCCGCGAGCGCGCGCTGGAGGTCGCGCTGGTCGTCGTGCCACGGCAGGTGCGCGTCACCGGAGAGCGCGACGAAGCGGGCGTTCGGGAGAAGCGAGGCGAGCTCCCGTCCGCGGCCGATCGGCACCGTGCGGTCGCCGCGGCGGTGCAGCACGAGCGACGGCGCCGTCACCGCGGGCAGGTAGGGGCGCACGTCCGACGAGAGATCGAGCTCGAGGAACGCTGCCGCGACGTCGGCATCCGCCGCGTGGCGCTGGTAGCGGCTGAGCGCCTCGATCTCGTCCCCGCCACCGCGCGGGATGAAGAGGCCGGAGAGCATCTGGGTGGCCAGCAACCAGTTCACGCGCGCGAAGTCGACGAGCGAACGGCGCGTCGCCTCGGGGATGTCGTCGCGGGAGGCGTAGGCGCCGAAGAAGACGATCTTCTCCACGCGCTCCGGCATCTCGGTCGCGAGACGGGCGGTTGCGAGGCCCGCGCACGAGCACGCGAAGAACGTCGCAGGCCCGTCCGTGCACGCGTCGAGCACGGCGGCGAGCTGCGCCGCCTCGTTCTCCGCGGTCGGCGGGCGTTCGAGCACCCGATCGGAGAGCCCGACGCCGAGCCGGTCGTACCGGACGACCCGGTGCGATCGGGCGAGGCCCTCGAAGAAGCCGCGCGCCGCAGGGTTGTCCCAGTCCTCCTCGAGGTGCGACACCCAGCGCCCGCCGAAGAGCAGCAGCGGGCCCTCGCCGACGCTCGCGTACGCGAGCCGGCGCCCGTCGAGCTCCGTGAAGCGGAGGTCCTGCTCCATCACCCGTGAGCGTAGTGGCCCGAACGGGCCATGTCCAGAAGATGGCCCGGTGCGGGGAAGTTCCAGGGACGGTCGTTCGTTGACCATCCCCATATGCACGCACGCTACGTCGACGGGATCACGATCAGGCCGCTCCGCGACGGCGACACCGACACGGTCGCGACGCTCTTCGCACGGCTCGGCTCACGCTCGCGCGAGCGGCGCTTCTGCGGCGCGAAGCCTCGCCTCGGCGAGGCGGAGCTCGCTGCGCTCTCCCGCGTGGACGCCGAGCACCACGTGCTCGTTGCCTACGTCGAGCGAGACCCGCGGCCCGCCGGGATCGCGCGGCTCGTGAGCGACGGCCGGTCGGCAGAGATCGCCTTCGAGGTCGCCGACGAGCATCAGGGTCGCGGGATCGGCTCGGTGCTCGCCCGCGAGCTCGCCGCCGACGCGCGTGCCGCAGGGATCACGGAGCTCGTCGCCACCGTCTGCGGCGACAACGCCGCCGTCGTCTCGCTCCTGCGGCGCGTCGCCGGCTCGCTGCACGTGACGTGGCAGGGCGGCGAGCGCGAGTTCGTGCTCGGCCTCGAGCGCTAGACGCTGGTCAGCTTCCCGAGCGCGGCCTCGGCGTCGGCGACACTCTGCTCGGCGGCGTCCGCCTCGGCGCGAAGGCGACGCGCCTCGCGATCGGCGGCGTCCGCCGATCGTGCGAGCCTGCGCGCCTCGTCTCGTGCGTCGGCAAGCGCCTTGCGCGCCGCCTGCACGCGCGCACGGTCCGGCTGCGGCTTCTTCTTCCTTTTCTTCGGCTCACCTTTGGCCGCGGGTGACGACTGGCGCCGGGGTGCCGCGCCGGCCATCGCCTCGAAGCCCGTCGGCTCGACCGGCTCGGTCAGTCGGCCGCCGAGCAGGGCGTCCGGATCGGCCGCGGCCGCAGCGCGGAGCGTTGTGGCGACGTCGCGGAGCACGGCATCGGAGGGACGGCGATCAGCCTCCGCGAGCACCTCCCGCGCCGCGCGGGCTAGACCGTCCGTGGTCGTCCGGAACCGCTCGTCGGCGTCCGGCTTGCCCGCGCGAATCCCGGCAGCCGCCTCGACGAGCGCCTCGACGTCGGCGCGACGCTCGCGCGCGAGCCGGTTGACCACCCAGGCGCCGAGCACGGGCTTGCGAAGGTCTGCGATCGCAGTCGCCTCGTCGCGCTTGCCGTCGGCACGGAGCCGGCGAGCCAGCGCGTCCCGCTCCTTCGTGAACTCCGCGAGCGGCAGCCCGTAGAGCCGATCGATCTCGGCGTCGATCGCAGTCTTGTCCACCACTCGACTCTAGAAGCTCGCTCGTCGCACTGTTCGGCTTACCACTGAGCGCGTGTCGGCACGATCGCCGATGACCGCGCGCGCGGCCCGATCGATCATGGTGGCATGACCCGGGGAGCAGCGACCCGCTCCCGAGGCGTGACCGAGGCGCCGCGCGCAGCGGAGGCGGACCCGCGTGAGCCGCTCGGACGGCTGCACCGCGACCTGCGCGCCGGGCCGGAGGGGCTCTCGAGCCGTGAGGCTGCGCGACGGCCCGGAGGCGAAGCTGCGGATCGCCGACGCGCTCCGAGCGGAGGGCCAGGTCGTCGCGATGACCGGCGACGGCGTCAACGACGCGCCCGCGCTGCGGCGAGCCGACATCGGCATCGCCATGGGAATCGCGGGAACCGACGTTGCGCGCGAGGCAGCGACGATGGTGCTCACGGACGACAACTTCGCGACCGTCGTGGCAGCGGTCGCAGCGGGCCGACGGGTCTACGACAACATCCGCAAGTTCATCCTCTACATCTTCGCCCACGCAACGCCCGAGATCGTCTGGCGCGCCGGCTGGAGCCCCGGCGACGACACGTCCTCCGGATCGCCCCTCCACGGCGACTACCTCCGCGCGACCACGATGACGTTCGCCGGGATCGTCTCCTGCCAGATCGGCACGGCGGTCGCCGCCCGCACGGAACGCGCCTCGCTTCGCTCCGTCGGGCTCTTTACGAACCCCATGCTGCTCTGGGGGATCGCGTTCGAGGTGCTCTTCTGCGGTGCGATCGTGTTCATCCCACTCCTCCAGGACGTCTTCGGCACGGCCGCCCTCGGGCCCGTCGAGCTCGCGCTGCTCGCGACCTTCCCGGTGGTCGTCTGGGGCGCCGACGAGTGGCGACGTGCGCATCTCCGCCGGTGCGACGGGAAAGCCGTAGCGACGATCCGCGGCCCCGCGGATGAGCTGCCGCGCAACGCCTGAGACGCTGACGAGGATGGCCGAGGTCTCGCGATCCGCAACCGGCTCCTTCGACGCCCTGCCGCCGGCGGAGGTCGCGCGGAAGGCGGAGAGCGTGGGCGTCGCCAAGGCGACCGCGTCCGCGGTCGACCTGTTCGTCCTCGCCGTCCTCGCCGGGGCGTTCATCGCGCTCGGCGCTGCGTTCGCGACCACGGTCGCGAGCGGCAGCGACCTGCCCTACGGCGTCACGAGGCTGCTCGCGGGCCTCGCCTTCACGCTCGGCCTGATCCTCGTGGTCGTCGCCGGAGCCGAGCTGTTCACCGGGAACAACCTGATCGTGATGGCCCGGGCGAGTGGACGCATCGGGACGTGGGCGCTGCTGCGCAACTGGGCGATCGTCTACGCGGGCAACTTCGTCGGCGCGTTCGGCACGGCTGTGCTCGTCTGGCTCGGCAAGCAGTACACGTTCGGCGGAGGCGTCGTGGGGACGACGGCACTCACGACCGCCGTGAACAAGGTCGGTCTCGGCTTCGGGCAGGCGATCGCCCTCGGTGTGCTCTGCAACGCGCTCGTCTGCCTCGCGGTCTGGCTGACGTACGGCGCGCACACGACCGCCGACAAGGTACTCGCGGTCGTGCCGCCGATCGCCGCGTTCGTCGCGACCGGCTTCGAGCACTCGGTCGCGAACATGTACTTCATTCCCGTCGCGCTGCTGATCGAGCGTGACCACGCCTGGATGGCGTCGACGAGCGGCGTGCCGGACACGAGCGCGCTCAGCTGGGGGAGCTTCCTCACGGACAACCTCGTGCCCGTCACGATCGGGAACGTGATCGGCGGCGGCCTCCTCGTCGGCGCGGTCTACTGGTTCGTCTACCTCCGTCGCCGGGCCGGCGACGAGCCGCGGGGAACTACGGAGCGGAAACCGCAGTCGCGCTGATGCGCCCCCGGCGGCTGGCGATCGACGATGTCGGCATGTTCGAGATTCGCATCCACGGGCGTGGCGGGCAGGGAGTCGTCACGGCGGCCGAGCTTCTCTCCGTGGCGGCGTTCGCGGAGGGCAAGGACGCGCTCGCGTTCCCGACGTTCGGGTCGGAGCGGACAGGTGCGCCGGTGACGGCCTTCTGCCGCATCGCCGAACGACCGATCCGCTCCCGCGAGCCGATCGTCGAGCCCGACGCGCTGATCGTGCAGGACACGACGCTGCTCCACCAGGTCGACCTCTTCGGCGGGGTCGGGCCTGAGGCGTACGTCCTGATCAACACGGGCCGCGGCCTCGACGAGCTCGGGCTCGACGAGTTTGCGGCGAGCCGCTTTCGCCCCGAGCGTGTCGTGACGGTCGCTGCGACCGAGCTCGCGCGGGAGCACCTCGGGAGGCCGCTGCCGAACGCAGCGCTGCTCGGTGGGTTCGCGGCGCTGACCGGCGTGGTCTCCGTGGAGGCGGTGGCCAACGCGATCCGCGGGCGTTTCTCGGCCAAGATCGCCGAGGGGAACGTCGCCGCCGCGCTCGCGGCCGCCGAGGCCGTCCGCGAAGGGAGGACCGTCCGTGCGTGACCAGCTCGAAGGCTCGCAGGCGGTCGCCCGGGCGGTCGCACGCTGCCGGCCGGAGGTGGTGAGCGCCTACCCGATCTCACCGCAGACGCACATCGTCGAGGCGCTCTCCGACATGGTGCGAACGGGCGAGCTGGCGCCGTGCGAGTACCTGCTCGTGGAGTCCGAGTTCGCTGCCATGTCCGCGGCGATCGGCGCCTCCGCCGCGGGCGCGCGTGCATACACGGCGACCGCGAGCCAGGGGCTTCTCTACATGGCCGAGGCGCTCTACAACGCGTCCGGGCTCGGGCTGCCGATCGTGATGACGCTCGCCAACCGCGCGATCGGCGCGCCGATCAACATCTGGAACGACCACTCCGACTCGATGTCGCAGCGCGACTCGGGGTGGATCCAGCTCTACGCGGAGTCGAACCAGGCGGCGGTCGACCTCCACATCCAGGCCTTCAAGCTCGCAGAAGCGCTCTCGCTCCCCGTGATGGTCTGCATGGACGGGTTCGTGCTGACGCACGCGGTCGAGCCGCTCGAGATCCCCACACAGGAGCAGATCGACGCCTTCCTGCCGGCGTACGAGCCGCGCCAGGTGCTCGACCCGGACGATCCGGTGACGATCGGGGCGATGGTCGGGCCGGAGGCCTTCACCGAGGTGCGCTACCTCGCGCACGCGAAGCAGATGCAGGCCCTCGATCTCGTGCCGGAGCTCGCGGCCGAGTTCGCGACGTCGTTCGGCCGCCCCTCGGGCGGCCTCTTGCGCCGCTACCGCACCGAAGGCGCCAAGACGATCCTCGTCGCGCTCGGGTCGGTGCTCGGCACGATCGAGGACGTCGTCGACGAGCTGCGCGACGAGGGCGAGCGCATCGGCGCGCTCGGCATCACCTGCTTCCGCCCCTTCCCGATCGACGAGGTCCGAGATGCACTCGCCGGCGCCGACCGTGTCGTCGTCGTCGAGCGCGCATTCGCGGTAGGAATCGGCGGGATCGTCGGGCAGAACGTCCGGCTCGCGCTCTCCGGGCTGCCGCCGGTCGTCTACGACGTCGTCGCCGGGCTCGGGGGACGCGCCATCACCCGTCGCTCACTGCGCGGGCTGATCGAGGACGTGGACGAGGGGTCGATCGAGCCCAACCGCCTTCACTTCCTCGACCTGGACTGGAAGCTGGTGGAACGGGAGCTGCAGCGACTGCAGGAGACGCGCCGCTCCGGGCCGCACGCGGAGAACATCCTCCGCGACGTCGGCGTCGTCGCGGGGAGGTCACACTGATGGCCCATCGCCCGGTCAAGTTCTTCCAGGTCGGCAGCTTCGCGGTGGGCAACCGGCTGCTCGAGGAGGACGAGCGGTCGGTGCAGGCCGGCGTCGAGCGGACGAACGCGCTGACGAAAGGGCACCGCGCCTGCCAGGGCTGCGGCGAGGCCCTCGGCGCGCGGTACGTCCTCGACGCGGCGATGCGGGCGACCGAGGGCCGCCTGATCGCCGCGAACGCGACCGGCTGCCTCGAGGTCTTCTCCACGCCGTACCCCGAGAGCTCCTGGCAGGTTGCGTGGCTCCACTCGCTGTTCGGGAACGCGCCGGCAGTCGCTTCGGGCATCGCGGCGGCGCTCAAGGCGAAGGGCCGCACCGACGTTCGCGTGATCGGCCAGGGCGGCGACGGCGGCACGCTCGACATCGGCTTCGCCTGCCTGTCCGGGATGTTCGAGCGCGGCGACGACGTGCTCTATGTCTGTTACGACAACGAGGCGTACATGAACACCGGCGTCCAGCGCTCGGGCGCGACACCGCCCGCCGCGCGCACTGCGACCACGAAGCCGGTCGGTGTTGAGCCGGGGAATGCCTTCGGCCAGGGCAAGAACGCGGCGCTGATCGCGATGGCCCACGAGATTCCCTACGTCGCGACGGCGACGGTCGCCGAGCTCCACGACCTCGAGGCGAAGGTCGAGCGGGCCATGGAGCTCCACGGCGCGCGCTACCTCCATGTCTTCGTCCCCTGCCCTCTCGGCTGGGGTGCCGAGTCGAAGGACACGATCCGCATCGCGCGCCTCGCGAAGGAGACCGGCCTCTTCCCCGTCTTCGAGGCGGAGCACGGCGAGGTCGTCTCGGTCTCGAAAATTCGGCGCCCGGCGCCCGTCGAGGAGTACCTGCGCCTTCAGCGCCGCTTCGCGCACCTCTTCGGCGACCCGCCCAGGACGGACGTCATCGAGCGGCTGCAGGCGATCGCCGACCGGAACATCCGCCGGTTCGGGCTGCTCGAGGAGGAGGCGGCCGCATGAACAAGCCCTTCGCGATCACGCTGGACGTGGGCTCGAGCCTCGCCAACAAGACCGGCAGCTGGCGCACCGAGCGGCCCGTCTACCGCGACCTCCTGCCGCCGTGCAACCACGCGTGCCCGGCCGGCGAGAACATCCAGGCCTGGCTCTACGAGGCCGAGGAGGGCGGCGAGGGCTACGAGCGGGCCTGGCGGAAGCTGATGGAGGACAACCCGTTCCCGGCGATCATGGGGCGGGTCTGCTACCACCCCTGCGAGACCGCCTGCAACCGCGCCGAGCTCGACTCGGCGGTGGGGATCAACTCCGTCGAGCGGTTCCTCGGCGACGAGGCGATCACGCAGGGCTGGACGGTGACGGCCGACGCGGCCGCGTCCGGAAAGCGGGTGCTCGTCGTCGGTGCCGGACCCTCCGGTCTCTCGGCCGCCTACCACCTCGCCCGCCTCGGCCACGACGTCACCGTGCGGGACGCCGAGGAGCACTCGGGCGGGATGATGCGCTACGGGATTCCCCGCTACCGCCTGCCGCGCGAGATCCTCGACGCGGAGGTCTCCCGGATCCTGTCGCTCGGGGTCACCCTCGAGCTCGGTGTCAAGGTCGACGACGTCCTCGGCGCGATGCACGGCGAAGGGTTCGATGCCGTCTTCCTCGCGGTCGGCGCGCACATCGGAAAGCGCGCGTACGTCCCGGCGGGGGAGGCGGCGCGGATCCTCGACGCCGTCACCGTGCTCCACTCGATGGAGGGAGAGGAGCAGCCGCTCCTCGGCCGCCGCGTCGCGGTCTACGGCGGCGGCAACACCGCGATGGACGTCGCCCGCACCGCGCGGCGGCTCGGCGCGACCGAGGCCGTCGTCGTCTACCGCCGCACGCGCGACCGGATGCCCGCCCACGACTTCGAGGTCGAGGAGGCCGAGGAGGAAGGCGTCCGCATGAAGTGGCTCTCGACGGTCAAGCGGGCCGAGCCTGGCCTCCTCACGATCGAGCGGATGGAGCTCGACGAGACCGGCTTCCCGCAGCCGACGGGCGAGCTCGAGGAGCTCGAGGCCGACGCGCTCGTGCTCGCGCTCGGCCAGGAGTCCGACCTCGCGCTGCTCGACGACGTTCCCGGGATCGAGGTCTCCGACGGCGTCGTCCAGGTCGGGCGGAATCTCATGACGGGCCACCCGGGGATCTTCGCCGGGGGCGACATGGTGCCCGCCGAGCGGACGGTGACCGTGGCCGTCGGGCACGGGAAGAAGGCCGCCCGCTACATCGACGCGTGGCTCCGCGCGGGCGTCTACGAGCCACCACCCAAGCACGGGCTCGCCGAGCTCGAGGCGCTCAACACCTGGTACTACGCGGACGCGCCTCGTTCGCTGCAGCCGACGCTCGAGCTGGCGCGCCGGAGCTCGACGTTCGAGGAGGTCGTCAGCGGCCTCGACGAGACGACCGCCCTCTTCGAGGCGCGCCGCTGCCTCTCGTGCGGCAACTGCTTCGACTGCGACAACTGCTTCGGCGTCTGCCCCGACAACTCGGTGATCAAGCTCGAGGGGCGGGACCGCGAGGCTGCCGGCCGCGGCTACGCGTTCGACTACGACTTCTGCAAGGGCTGCGGCATCTGCGCGGCCGAGTGCCCCTGTGGCGCGATCGAGATGGTGCCCGAGACCGTCTGAGCCTCCGCGGCGGACCCTTGGGTCCGACTTGAAATCGGACACCATGCGGCCCTAGACCGCCTCGAGCGCCTCCACGAGCTCGTCCTTCGTCATCCTCGAGCGGCCCTCGATCCCTGCCTTCCGCGCGCGCTTCTCGAGGTCGGCCTTGCTCATGCCGGCCAGGGCGCCGTTTCCGTCCTTCCCCCGTGACCCCCGGCCGTTCCGGCCGTGCGCCTCGACGCTCGCGCGGAGCGCCTCGAGCAGATCGGTCGGCGCCTCGCGCTCGGCCTGCGGCTCGACATGGACATCCTTGCCCTTGCGCTTGCGGTCGATCACGCGCAGCAGGGCGGTGCGATAGGTGTCCTCGTAGCGCTCCGGCTCGAACGGGCCGCGGAAGCGGTCGATCAGATCGAGCGCCATGGCGAGCTCCTGCTTCCCGACCCGCGCCTTGCGCGGCGCGATGTCGTCCGTCGGGCGGATCTCGTCGGCGAAGAACATCTTCTCCAGAACGAGCATCCCGTCCCGCACACGGATGCACCCGAGCTGCTGCTTGTCGCGCATCACGTAGCTCGCGATTCCGACGAGCCCCGACTCCTCCATCGCCCGCACGAGCAACGCGTACGTCTTCTCGCCGCCCGCCGCGGGCCCGAGGTAGCTCGTGCGCTCGAAGAAGATCGGATCGACTTCCTCCACGGCAACGAAGTCCTGGATGTCGATAGTCCGATACGTCTCGCCCGCGGCCGCCTCGAGATCCTCGTCGGTCACGTAGACGTACTCGCCCTCGGACACCTCGTAGCCGCGGACGATCTCGTCGTCCGGGACCGGCTTTCCCTCCTCTTTGCAGATCTTCTCGTACCCGATCCGCGAGTCGTCCTTCTCGTGCAGGAGGTGGAAGCGGACGTCCTGCTCGTCGATCGCGCTGTACATCCGCACCGGGACGTTGACGAGGCCGAACGAGATCGAGCCGGACCAGATCGCGCGCGGCACGGCTCTCCTACCGCTTCTCGCTCTTCAGGCGGAGTCGCTCGCCCATCTCCGACGCTCGTTACCCCCGGGGTCTGGTGGGAAACCTCACGACGGGCCTCTGAGGTAGAACAGTCCGGTGTCGGACGCGCATGCCGTCGAGGTCGACCGGCTCCACGTCGTCCGCGGCGGCCGGAACGCGCTAGACGGAATCACGCTCGATGTCGCGCGCGGCACGGTCACGGGGCTGCTCGGCCCGAGCGGGAGCGGGAAGTCGACGCTCATGCGGGCGATCGTCGGCACGCAGCTCGTCACATCGGGCTCCGTGACGGTGCTCGGCGAGCCGGCCGGCTCGCCCGGCCTACGCCGGCGCGTCGCGTACACGACGCAGAGCCCGGCCGTCTACGACGACCTCACGGTCCGAGAGAACGTCCGGTACTTCGCCCGCCTGGTCGGGGCGGCCGACACGCAGGCGGACGAGGTCGTCGAGCTGGTCGGCCTCGGCGACGATGCCGGCAGTGTCGTGAGCCGGCTCTCGGGCGGCCAGCGCTCCCGCGTCTCGCTCGCGACGGCGCTCGTCGGACGGCCCGAGCTGCTCGTTCTCGACGAGCCGACGGTCGGCCTCGACCCGCTCCTGCGGCGCGACCTCTGGGCGTCGTTCGCGCGGCTTGCGGCCGACGGGGCGACGCTCCTCGTCTCGAGCCACGTCATGGACGAGGCCGAGCGCTGCGACGAGCTCCTGCTCGTCCGCGGCGGGCGGCTCCTCGACCGTGGGACGGCCGCCGAGATCCGTGCCCGCGCCGGCGGCGAGTCGATGGACGAGGCCTTCCTACGGCTCGTCGAGACCGGGGCGATCGCGTGAGCGGTGCCGTGGCCACCAGCGCTCGCGTGCTCCTGCAGGTCCGCCGCGACCCCCGCACGATCGCGCTGCTGCTGCTCGTCCCGATCGTGCTCATCGCCCTGCTCGACTGGCTCTTCGTCGACCAGCCGGGCGTCTTCGACCGCATCGGCGCACCGCTGCTCGGGCTCTTCCCCTTCATCGCGATGTTCGTCGTCACGTCGATCACGATGCTGCGGGAGCGCACGACGGGGACGCTCGAGCGGCTGATGACCCTGCCGCTCACGAAGCTCGGGCTGCTCGGGGGATACAGCGGCGCGTTCGCGCTCGCCGCGACGGTGCAGGCGGCGCTCGTCTCCGCGCTCGCGTTCCTCCTGCTCGGGCTCGACGTCGCCGGCTCCCCGTGGTTGATCGTTCTCCTGGCGATCCTGAACGCGGTGCTCGGGAGCACACTCGGCCTGTTCGCGAGCGCGTTCGCCCGCACCGAGTTCCAGGCCGTCCAGTTCATGCCGGCGTTCGTGATGCCCCAACTACTCCTCTGCGGCCTGTTCGTCCCGACCGACCAGATGGCCCGGCCGCTCGAGATCCTGTCGTACGCGCTTCCGCTCACGTACGCGTACGACGCGCTCGAGCGCGTCGCGGTCGAGGGCGCCTACGACGCGAGGCTCGCGCTCGACGTTGCGGTCCTCGTCGGCTGCACGGTGCTCTCGGTCGTGCTCGGCGCCGCAACGCTGCGCCGCCGGACGCCGTAGGAGCGATCTGGCGCGGGTCGTCTGGATCGCCTGCCGGCGCCGTTTGCGACACCCTCGACGCGGGAACGACACGCCTGTGCCCGGGACGGCGCACACGCCCGACTACATCAGCCTGAAGCGGCACCGTGACGACCGCCATCTCGTCGAGCGGTCGATCAGGTGGGGCGTTGTCGCACTGCTCACGGCGGTGGCGGTCGCGGGACTCGCGAACGTCTTCGGCCAGCACCACGTCGTGCTGGTCGCCGACTCCGGAGCCGCAACGCTGCGGGTCTCGGCCCCCGGCGCGCTGCGCAGCGGTCTCCTCTACCAGGGGAGGTTCGAGGTCGACGCGCGCGAACGGCTCAGCAGGCCGACGCTCGTCCTCGCGCGAGGCTGGTGGGACGCGATGAGCGTCAACAGCGTGGAGCCGCAGCCGACCCGGAGCTGGAGCCGAGACGGAGACGTTGCCATGGAGTTCGGCCCGGTCGCCGCGGGGCGGCGCTTCACCATCTACCTGTACCTCCAGGCCAACCCGACGACCGCCGGCCGGCGCGACCAGAGCGTCGAGCTACGCGACGGCAACCGGACGCTCGCCTCGATCGACCGTTCCGTGAACGTCTTCCCGTAGGCGGAGTGCGATGGACATCGTCATTCGTGCAGCCGCCGCCTTCGTCCTCGTCTATGTGCTGCTCCGGGTCACCGGCCGCCGCGAGCTGTCCACGCTCGAGCCGTTCGACCTGATCCTCATCGTCGTGATCGGCGACCTCGTCCAGCAGGGCGTGACGCAGAGCGACATGTCCTTCACCGGGCTCGTCCTCGCGGTCGGCACGTTCACGATCCTCGCGGTCGCCACGTCGTGGCTCAGCTTCCGCTTCAAGGCGATGCGCAAGATCCTCGAGGCGGCGCCGCTCGTGGTCGTCGAGCACGGAAAGCCCGTCGAGCACAACCTGCGCGCCGAGCGGCTGACCGTCGAGGAGCTCGCCGAGGCCGCGCGGATGCAGCAGGTCGCCTCGCTCGACGACGTCGAGTGGGCGATCGTCGAGCCCGGCGGTCAGATCAGCATCATCCCGCGCGCGTGAGCAGGCTCACCTCGGCCGCGCCAGCTCACCGGCCGTATCTCACCGCCCGACCCGCCCGTCGCTCCTCGATGCCGCCTTCGATCAGCGACTGGCGGCGCTCGGCGTCACGGAACGCGGCGGCGCCGAGCCAGACCGCGAGCGCGAGGAAGAGCACGGACCCCTCCCCCATCATCAGCGCCGCGGCGAGCCGCTGGTCCTCGAGGGCGTCGATGCGGTCGACGCCCTCGTACACGGCGTAGAGCGGCACCGTCGCCCAGAGCAGGACGTTGCCGAGCGCCGTCTGGCCGAGGCGCCACAGAAGCAGGTACCCGAGCTTTGCGCCGGTGCCGAACCACGCCGGGGCGGGAAGCGTCTCGAGCACCGGGAGCCACACGAGCATGCCCGCGGCGACGAAGGAGACGTGTTCGAGCACGTGGACCGGCTCCTGCCGGACCGCGGCGTCGAAGAGCAGGGGGACGTGCCAACCGACGAGCAGCGCGAACGCGACCGGGAGCGCGACGCAGGGATGCGTGATCCGCCGCAGGGCTCGCGCGGGGAGCACGGCGAGCACCGGCCGCAGCAGCGGGCCGGTCAGCCCCGCGAGCAGGAGCGGCGGTGCGAGGTCGACGAGCAGGAGGTGCTGCGCCATGTGCGCGACGAAGAGGTCCCCTTCTGCGAAGTCCGCGAACGGCGGCAGGAGCGCGACGCCGAGCACCCCGACGCCCGCCGCGAAACAGGCCATGCGCATGGTGGGCACCGCAGCGTCTCGGCGCGCGAGCGTCCGGGCGCGAGCGCCGTAGGCGCCTACGAGCACGGAGAGCCACGCCAGCGTGAGGAGCACTTCGGGCATGCGGGCTCAGAGAAGCTCGCCCGGGTGGTCGAAGTACCGCTCGCGAAGCGCATCGGCCATCCGGTACGTGATCGCGCCGATGGTGCCCGTCGGATTGGCGCCGGCGTTCTGCGGGAAGAGCGCGGCGCCGGTGACGATCACGTTCGGCGTGTCCCAGACCTGGCCGTAGGTGTTCGTCACCGAGCGGCTCGGATCGGTGCCCATGATGCAGCCACCGGTCGGGTGCGTCGACTGGTAGTCGTGGATGTTGTAGGGGCCGAGCTCGTCCTGCGTCTTGACGATCCGGCTCGGGCCCATGCGCGCCATGATCTCCCTGGCCCGCGCGGCGACGTAGCGGAACATCTTCTGCTCGTTCGGGTGCCAGTCGAAGGTCAGGCGGAGGAGCGGATTGCCGAACCGGTCCTCGTAGTTCGGGTCGAGGTCGAGGAAGTTGTCCTCGTATGACGGGCTCTCGCCCTCCGTCACGATCGCCGCGTACGAGTCCCAGTTCTTGCGAATCTCGTTCTTCCAGTCCGCGCCCCACGACTTGCCGTCCTTCGTCGTCAGCCCCTTCACCGAGTTGAACGGCTCGCGCTCGCACGGCTCGGAGTAGAGCTGCGAACCACCCATGAAGTCGAGGTCGGAGTGGTCGAAGTTGTCGGCGTTGAAGTCGTAGATGATCTTGATCGTGCAGGTGTTTCCCATGTACATCTGCAGCGTGCGGCCCTCGAAGACGCCGACGACCGGCGCCGGATAGATCTGGTACGAGTAGTTCTTGCCGACCCGCCCGCGGTCGTTGCCGACGCCGCCCGGGTGGGCCTTGCTGCGCGAGAGGAGCAGCATCCGGTTGTTCTCGAGCGTGAACGCGGACACGAGCACGAGCTCGGCCGGCTGGAAGTGCTCGCCGCCGTGCGAGTCGAGATAGCTGACGCCCGTCGCCCGTCCCTTGTCGTCGACCTCGATCTTCGTGACCTTGCACTCGCCGCGCACCGTGTAGCGCCCCGTGTCGAACGCGACCGGGAGCCACGTCGTCTGCGGGCTCGTCTTCGCGTCGACCTCGCATCCGAAGCGCGTGCAGAAGCCGCAGTAGAGACAGCCGCTCCGCTCGTTGCCGAAGGGATCGGTGAACGCCTCCGAGAGGATGCCCGCCGGCTGCGTGAACGGGTGCAGGCCGAGGTCCTCGCTCGCCTTGGCGAACATCTCGCCGTACGTCGTCACGTCCAGGGCGGGGTGCGGGTACGGCCGGCTGCGCGGGCCCTCGAACGGGTTGCCGCCGGGGATGATCTTCCCGTTCAGGTTGCCCGTCTGGCCGGAGGCGCCGATGTCGTGCTCGAACGTGTCGTAGTACGGCTCGAGCTCGTCGTAGGTGACGCCCCAGTCCTGGACGGTGCAGCCCTCGGGGATCTTCTGCTCGCCGTAGCGC
Organism: uncultured Actinomycetes bacterium; assembly: GCA_963746445.1. Classification (GTDB taxonomy): domain Bacteria; phylum Actinomycetota; class Thermoleophilia; order Gaiellales; family Gaiellaceae; genus Gaiella. Next base: position 89,037 of record CAVVAW010000009.1, on the reverse strand, counting down.
TCGATCACGTGCGAGCGGTAGCGGAAGTCGGTCGGCAGGAAGCGCCAGAGCTGGCCCGACCAGTGCACCATCGCGCCGCCGAGGCCCTCACCCGGGTTGAACGAGCCGTACTGCCGCATCGGCAGCGCCGGGGCACGCGCGTTCGGCCGCCACGTCCACGTCTCCCGCTCGAGGTCGACCATCATCGCGTAGCGCCCCGAGTAGCGGAGGCTGTCGTGGTCGTGGGAAAACGTCGGGTAGCCCCAGCGTCCCGGGCCCTGCTCGAGGGACAGCACGTCGTACCCGGACGGACAGAGCTTCGCCGCGACGATCGACGCCGTCATGCCCGCGCCGATCGTGACGACGTCGACCTTCGGATGTGTCTTGGCCATGCTCAGCCCTCCGTCCGCGAGGTCCCGGAGATCGGGAGAATCACGTGCTTCGCCGGCGAGCCCGGGTTCATCGGCGGCATGTCGCGCAGCCCCTGGACGCGTCGGCTCGGGTTCGGCCCGTGCGTCAGCTCCTTCGCCGTCCAGGCGCGCTGTGCCCCGAGATAGCCGATCAGGTCCCAGCCGACGTAGTCGCGGTTCCCACCGTAGACCGGGTCGGCGAACATCCCGTCGTAGGTGTCGCCGAGCACCGTCGAGAAGAAGCCGTACGGCGTCGGCTTCAGGAACACCTTCGCCATCGCCTTGCCTCTCGGCGAGCTCTGCGCGGCGAGCTGCTTTCTCGCCTTCGCCTTGTCGGGATTCAGCGGCCCGAAGGCCTCCATCAGCCCGAGGACGTCGTCCTGGGTCGCGTCGTCGAGGTCGACGAACGGCGCGTCGTGCTCGTCGCGCATCAGCTTCTCGAGCTCCTCGAGCCCGTCCCGGTACGTCTGCTGCGGGGTCTGGCTCGACTGGAACCCGTAGCGGGGAAGCTCGCTCTTCGCGACGAGGATCGTGTCCTTCGCGTGCTCCTGCGGCCCCGGCATCCCGTGGTCGACGGGCTTGGCGAAGGGCGCGTGGAAGTAGGTCGGCGTGGAGAACGTCTTGTACATGGTCAGCTTGTGGTCGATGTAGCCCGCGACGCAGGCCTCCCGCGCGCCGGGGTCGTCGGTCGTCCCCGGAACGAAGCGCGCGGTGATCGCCTCCACCGCGCGCGCCTCGTCGGGCGTGAAGAAGCTCAGCAGGCTGCAGTTGAGCGGCGGCCGCTGCGGCGGCGCCCAGCCGAGCTCCGTCGCGTCGGTGTCCGGCGAGAGCAGGGCGGCGCCGTTTCCCGGTCCCTCGCTGTCACCGCAGCCGGCGAGGCCGACGACGCCGAGCGCGCCCGCCGCGACGCCGGCGCGCCGCAACAGGGTCCCTCGCGTCAGCCCGTTTCGTCTCGTGGCGCGCGTCGTGTCGTTGTTCACGTCTCTCTCCTCAGTGGCGGTACAGGTAGGCGGCGATGTCCCGGGCCTGCTGCGTCGGGACGCCGAGGTCGGGCATGAGCGTCCCGGGATCGACCTCCTGGGGATGCATGATCCAGCGGACGAGGTTTGCGGGCGTGTTCGGCAGGCGGCCGGCGATCGACCACCGGTCCCCGATTCCCGCCAGGTTCGGGCCAACGCGTCCGTCGGCTCCGTCGACGCCGGGGATCATGTGGCACGAGCCGCAGCCGAACGCCTCCATCACCTTCGGCGCCGCGTCCGGATGTGCGCCCGGCACGGACACCGCCTCCGACCCCGAGCCGCAGCCGCCGAGGACGAGCGCGAGCCCGAGCGCGGCGAGCGGTGCGAGGACAGCGCGTCTCATCCGGCCGAGCAGGGGTCGAGGACGATCGTCGCGATGCCGCCGAAGACGATCAGGACGAGAAAGAGCACGGCCGCCATCGCCGCACCCCCGGCGACGAAGTGGACCGAGCCGCGCGGATCGCTCGCCGCGTCGCGCCGCCGGAGGAGCAGGAGGGCGATAGCGCCTCCGGCGAGCGCGACGAGGGCCGTGACGACGGAGACGCCGAACGCCACGCCGTCGACACCTGCGCCGGCCACCTGGGTGTCGCCGGGCGAGCAGCCTCCCTCCTCCAACGTGTAGCCGATCACGAGCTGAGAGGCCCAGGCGACCGGCGCCGCGAGCACGGCGGCCGCCAGCGCGATGCGGCGACCGGCGGTCAAAGCGCCGGCAGCAGGTAGAGGGACACGAAGACGAAGAGCCAGACGACGTGGACGAAGTGCCAGTAGAGCGACACGTTCTGGACGGCGAGGTGGCGCTCGGCGGTGAACGCGCCGCGGAGGGCGAAGACGAGCGTCCACAGAAGGAGCACGAGCCCGGCGATCACGTGCATGCCGTGGAGCCCGGTGATGGTGTAGAAGAGCGAGCCGTACGCGTTCGTCCGCGGCGTGAAGAGATCCACCTTCTCGGTGTACTCCCAGACCTGCATCGCGAGAAAGGCGCCGCCGAGCACGAGCGTCGCGGCGAGCGCGAGCACGAGCCCGCGCTGGTTCCCGCGCCGCGCGTTCCGCTCGGCGAGATAGGCGGGGATGCTGCTCACCATCAGCAGCACCGTCATCACGATCGGCTTCGCGAGCTTGGGGTCGGCGATGCCGTCCGGCGGCCACGGCCCCTCGGTCTGGAACTTCGTATAGAAGTACGACGCGAGGAGCAGCGCGAAGAGCGCAGCCTCGGTGGCGATCAGGAGCAGCATCCCCCACCAGGCCGGCTCGCGGGTCAACGGCGGCGCCCGGTGCGCGACGCTCGTCATGCCTCACGCTCCCGGCCGACGGGCCAGTGCCATGCCCCGAGCGCGAGCGCGGCGAGCGCGCCGGCGACGAGCGCCACCCACCAGACCTCGATGATCAGGCCGACGAAGACGAGCGCGAGCGCGACGGCGAACCAGAGCGGCACGAGCGACTCCTCCGGCATGTGGAGCACGCGCTCGGGATCGCCCTCGAGGAGCGACGTCTCCGCGGTCAGGTGCCCGTCCGGAAGCGTGACGTTCGTCGGATGCGAGCGGCCGTCCCAGAGCGGCACCTCGCTCCGGACGATCGGAATCGTCGCGAAGTTGTACGGCGGGGGCGGCGACGTCGTTGCCCACTCGAGCGTCGGCGCGCCCCACGGGTTGTCCCCGGCCGGCTCGCCTACCAGGTAAGTGCGCACGATGTTCACCGCCACCACGACGAGCCCGATCGCGAGCACGTAGGCGCCGATCGTCGAGATCAGGTTGAGCGTGCCCCAGCCCATGTCGGACGGGTACGTGTAGACGCGGCGCGGCATCCCGAGCAGCCCGGAGATGTGCATCGGGAAGAACGCGAGGTTGAAGCCGCCGAAGACGAGCCAGAAGCTGACCTGGCCGAGCGTCTCGCTCGGCATGCGGCCGGAGATCTTCGGCAGCCAGTAGTGGATGCCCGCGAGGATCGGGAACACGGCCCCGCCGAAGAGCACGTAGTGGAAGTGCGCGACGACGAAGTACGAGTCGGTCACCTGCTGGTCGAACGGGATGACGGCGAACATCACGCCGGTTACGCCGCCCATCACGAACACGAGGAAGAAGCCGAGGACGTAGAGGAGCGGCGTCTTGAGCACGGGGCGGCCGCCGACGAGCGTCGCGAGCCAGCCGAACACCTGCACGCCGCTCGGGACCGCGATCAGCAGGCTCGCGGCGGCGAAGAACGTGATCGTCAGCTGCGGGAGCCCCACGGCGAACATGTGGTGCACCCAGACGCCGAACCCGAGGAACGCGATCATCATCGTCGCGAGCGCCATCCACGTGTACGCGACCATCGGCCGTCGCGCGAACGTCGGCACGATCGTGGACACGATCCCGACCGCGGGCAGGAAGATGATGTAGACGTCCGGGTGGCCGAAGATCCAGAAGAGGTGCTGCCACAGCACTGGATTGCCGCCGGCCGACAGGTCGAAGGTGCGGAAGCCGAACAGGCGGTCGAGCTCGAGGAGGCCTGACGCGGCGGTGAGTGCGGGGATCGCGAACACGATCGCGAGCGACGTCCCGAGCACCGCCCAGCAGAAGAGCGGGATCCGGTTGATCGACATCCCGGGTGCGCGGAGCTTTGCGATCGTGACGATGAAGTTGATCGCGCCGGCCGTCGTCGAGATCCCGAGAAAGATCAGCCCCAGGCCGTAGAAGTCGATGTTCGGGCCGCTGTCGAACTGCTCAGCGGAGAGCGGGACGTAGTTGAACCACCCGGCGTTCGGCGCCTTGCCGAGGACGAGGCCGGAGTACATGAAGAGGCCGGCGCCGAGGAAGATCCAGTAGCCGAGCGCGTTGAGCTTCGGGAATGCCATGTCGCGCGCGCCAATCTGGAGCGGCACGAAGTAGTTGCCGAACCCCGAGAGCATCGGCGTCGCGAAGAGGAAGATCATCGTCAGGCCGTGCATCGAGAACAGCTGGTCGTAGGCCTCGGGCGAGAGCAGGCGCTCCTCGGGCCGCGCCAGCTGCGCTCGCAGCGCGGCCGCCTCGAGCCCGCCGAGGAAGAAGAAGACGAGCGCGGTCGCCATGTAGCGCGTGCCGATCCGCTTGTGGTCGACGGTCGCGAACCACGCGACGAGGCCCGCCGGCTCGGCCCACGAGCGGCGCAGGCGTGGTGCGTCGACGACCGTCACCGCAGCGTCCTCAGGTAGGCGAGCAGGTCCTGCAACTCCGGCCCGCTCAGGGCGGTCGCGGGCATCTTGTTGCCCGGCTTCAGGTGCTGGGGATCGAGGATCCAGCCCGCGAGGTACCCGGGGGTGTTGGGCACGACGCCGGCGCCGATCGACCGGCGCGACGCGAGGTGGGTCAGGTCGGGTCCGATCTGGCCGCTCGCGTTCGTGCCGTCGATCGTGTGGCAGTAGACGCACGACGACCCGAGCAGCACCTGCTGGCCGCGCTGCTCCGCGACGGTCTGCGGCTGCGGCGCGGGTTGCGACTCGCGGGCGAGCCACGCGTCGAGCGTGTCGCGCGGCTCGGCCACGACCGTGAACGCCATGTGCGCGTGCTGCAGGCCGCAGAACTCCGCGCACTGCCCGCGAAAGACGCCGGCACGGTCGGCGCGCAGCCGGATCACGTTCCGCTGTCCCGGGATCATGTCGATCTTCCGGTTCAGCTCCGGCACCCAGAAGCTGTGGATCACGTCGCCGGAGAGGGCAACGATCGTCACCGTCTCGTCCACGGGTATGTGGATCTCGTTCGCCGTGCGGACGTGGTGGTCGGGATACTCGACGTCCCAGAACCACTGGCGCCCCGTGACCTGGATCGTCATCACGGAGCTCGACGCCCCCGCGGCCGAGGATGTCGTCGAGACCGTCCCCAGGGTCAGGGCGAACAGCGCGGCGAGGACGACGAGCGGGACGAGGACACCTGCGAGGCCGACAAAGATGTGCGCGCCGCGGTTGCGCCCTCCGGGCCCGTCGGCCGGCGTGGCAGCGCCTCGCCGGCGGACGACGACCACGACGACCAGCGCCAGCACGACGGCGAAGACCACCGCCGAGCCGACGAGCATCACCCACCAGATCGTCGCGATGTCGCTCGACGCCTTGCTGGCGGGCTGGAGCGTCGACTGATCCGAGCCGCATGCGGCGAGCAGCAGGACGAGCGGAAGGCCGAGGAGCAGGAGAGCGGCGTTTCGGGATCGACCGGCGTGGGCATGTCCATCGCAGTACGATCCAGTACGACGCACAGCGGCGGCGTGCCCGAAACATGGATCCCGCAAACATCTCGCCCGAAGATCGCCATCTGCTGGCCCGTCTGGCCGACCTTCGCCTCACGCTCCTGCGCTTCGAGCGAGCCTCGGACGCGATCGTGCGGCGCTGCGGGCTCACCCCGCGCCAGCACCTGCTGCTGCTCACGCTCGAAGGCCGGCACGAGGGCACGGCCTCGATCGGGGCGCTGTCCGAGGAGCTCGGGCTCGCACAGAGCACCGTCACCGAGCTCGCCGACCGCTCGGAGGCGAAGGGCATCGTGCGGCGGGAATCGTCCCGGCAGGACGGGCGCGTCGTGCTCGTCACGACGACGGCCGAGGGACGCCGCCTGCTGGCACTCGTCCTCGAACAGCTCGAGGTCGAGCGCGAGCTGCTCGGCGCCGCACTCGACCGGATCGCTGCAGTGCTACCGGCGACCGATGCGCGGTCCCGCACGAGGACGAGGAAGGCCGCCGAGGGCTAGCGTCACGTCGCGGAGACCGCGACCGCCGCGGCACGGTCCTCCCTCGTGGGCGTCGGGTCGATGAAGACCTGCTGCACAGGATCGTCTTTCGGTTCTCCGACCCCATCCGTCTCCGCTCCGGCTGCGTTCGCGAGCGCACGAGGATGCCCGGCTCGGCTTGGGGAAAAACCGAGGGCCGTGGTTTGGCCGCCGGTGAGCCCGGCTACCACCCGGTCGTGCCCTCCTCGTCGACGCGACCCGACAAGAGGCTCGACGAGAAGCGCCGAGAGGCGAGAGCCTGCCGTCGCTGCGACCTCTGGCGCGATTCGACCCGGGTCGTCTTCGGGGAGGGTCCGGTCCCGGCCCGTGTGATGCTCGTCGGCGAGCAGCCGGGCGACGTCGAGGACCGCCGCGGCGTGCCCTTCGTCGGGCCGGCCGGCAAGCTTCTGCGCGAGCTCCTCGGCGAGGTCGGGCTGCGCGAGCGGGACACGTACCTGACGAACGCCGTCAAGCACTTCAAGTGGCAGCCGAAGGGCACCCGCCGGATCCACGACACGCCCAACTGGACCGAGGTCAGCGCCTGCGACGTCTGGCTCCGGGCCGAACTGGCGCTCGTGCGACCGAAAGTGCTCGTCTGCCTCGGGCGCACCGCGACCCAGGCGCTGCTCGGACGCGATGCGCGGGTGACGGCGCTTCGCGGCCGCGTCCTCGACGTCCCGGAGCTCGCGATGCCGGTCGTCGTGACGTTCCACCCCTCCGCCGTGCTCCGCGCCGGCGAGGAGCGCGAGCGGCGGCGCGCGGAGCTCGTGGACGACCTCGCGCTCGCGCGCGCGACCGCCCGACCGGCACGCCGAGGTGTCGAAACCGCGTCGCGTGGGTAGCGCCACGGGACACACCGTCGACGGAACAAGGAGAGGACATGGACAGCGATCGCGTCGAAGGAAAGACGAAGCAGCTCGAGGGCGAGGCCCAGGAGGGCTGGGGCAAGCTCAAGGACAAGGCCCGCGACGTCGCGGACGACGTCGAGGACGCCGTCGACCGTGACGACGCCGAGGACGAGGACGAGAAGCACGCCGGCTGACGGCCTGGCGATCGGACTAACCACCTACGAACCGAAGGGAGCGAGACCGTGCCGCCACGCGGAGTGAAGAAAGGGAGCAAGCGGGCCCGGCAGTACGAGCACATCAAGGACTCGCTCCTCGACGACGGTAGGTCGGAGGGCACGGCCGAGGAGATCGCGGCACGCACCGTCAACAAGGAGCGCGCACGCCACGGCGAGGCGAAGGAGTCGTCGCGGCTCTCGCGGGATGACATCTCCTCGGGCCGGCGCGGAGGCCTCCGCTCCCATCGAAAGGGCCCTCGCGGTCGCACGAAGGACCAGCTCTACGAGGAGGCCAGGGACAAGGGCGTCAAGGGCCGCTCGAAGATGACGAAGGCCGAGCTCGCCCGGGCCGTCGGAGGCAGGAGTTGACGCCCGACGTCGCCCGGGACCTGCTCGGGCTCTCGGTACGCGCCGACGGTGTCCGGCTCGGAACCGTCGGCGCCGTCTGGGTTGACGCGCGGGACGACGTCCTCGGGTTGGAGGTGTGGAGCGCCTGGAGCAAGGACATCCACTACCTGCCCTACGCGACCGTCAGCGTCCGGGAGGGCGCTGTCAACACGAGCTCGCTCACCGTCCTCGGCACCGGCCCGACCACCTTCTTCACCGAGCAGGGCGCGCGCCGGTTTACCGTCACCGAGGCGGTAGGTTTGGCCAGGGCGGGAATCGGGTAAGTCCCTTCGGCGGCGATGCAGGCTGGGGAAAGAGAGACGATGAGCGATACGGACTCCGCGGATTTCGGCGTCGAAACGATCGACGGCCACGAGCCGGGGGTGATCATCGCGGTCCACGGGCAGGCGGATCTCCACACGGCTCCGCAGCTCCGCGAGGCGATGACCACCGCCATCGACGGCGGTGCCACCTCCCTGATCGTCGACCTCTCCGACGCGACCTTCGTCGACTCGATGACGCTCGGCGTCCTGCTCGGGGCCGTCAAGCGGCTCCGACCGCACGGCGGCAAGGTTGCCGTCGTCTGCGTGTCACCCCACATCCGCAGGATCTTCGAGATCACGCTGCTCGATCGCGTCTTCGCGCTCCACGAGACGCTCGACGACGCGCAGCGGGCCGCGCGATCCCGCGGATGAGCGATCCGGCCGACGCGCGTCCACCGGCGCGCACCGCGGTCGAGTTCCCGGCGCGCGACGGGTACCGCGGGGTCGCCTCGCTCGTGCTCGGCGGGGTCGCTGCGCGCTTCGAGCTTCCGGTCGACCGCGTCGACGATCTCCTGCTCGGGGTCGACAGCCTCTTGATGCAGGGCGTCGTGGAAGACGTCGCGCGTGTCGAGGCGACGGCGAGCGAGACGGATCTGACGGTGCGCGTCGGCGTGTTTCGGCGGGGCCAGCTGGACGATGCGGCCGTGCGACGGGTCGTCGCCCGGCTCGTCGACACCGTGCGAGAGGTTCCGGCGGACGGCGGCGCCTGGATCGAGCTCGGGATGAGCGTCGCGCGACGGGACGGGGCGTGATCGTGGCGCAGGACGTCGACTTCGTCGCCCTGATCGAGGCGTACCGGGCCGGGGACGAGAGCGCCCGCGACAGGCTCGTCGAGCGCTACATGCCCCTCGTCCGCAGCCTCGCCGGTCGCTACGCGGGGCGCGGTGAGCCGCAGGAGGATCTCGTCCAGGTCGGGTCGATCGGCCTGCTGCTCGCGATCGAGCGCTTCGACACGAGCCGGAGCGTGCAGTTCACGACCTATGCCGTACCGACGATCGTCGGCGAGATCCAGCGTCACTTCCGCGACCGCGCGTGGGCGCTCCACGTCCCGCGGCGGATGAAGGAGCTCGGGGGCAGGCTGATGCGCACGATCGAGGCCGAGACCGCGCAGCGCGGCCGGGCGCCGACCATCCCCGAGCTGGCGGAGTCGGTCGGGGTGCCGGAGGACGAGGTCGTGGAGGCATTGCAGACCTACGAGGCGTACTCGACGCGCTCGCTGTCTCAGCCGCTCGGCCGCTTCGGCGAGGAGGAGACGATGCAGGACGTGCTCGGCGGCGAGGACGCCGGCTTCGGCGAGGTCGAGGACAGCGCGCTCGTCGAGGCGGGCCTCGATGCGCTCGACGAGCGCGAGCGCCGCATCGTCGAGCTCCGCTTCTTCGACGGGCTCACCCAATCCGAGATCGCCGCGCGCATCGGCATCTCCCAGATGCACGTCTCGCGGCTGCTCCGGCGGGCTCTTCACGTGATGCGCGGCCGGCTCGAGGACACGATGCAGGAGAACGTCCGGTGAGCGTCGACGTCGTCAGGCTCGAGATCCCCGCGCGGACGGAGTACCTCATCCTCGCGCGCCTCGCCCTGGCCGGAATCGCGCGGGGGGTGGAGATCGATCAGTCGACGCTCGCCGACCTCAAGCTCGCGGTGACCGAGGCGTGCGGCAACGCGGTGCTGCACGCCCAGCCCGGCGACACCGGGGTGGTGACCGTCCATTTCATGGTCTCCGACGACGCGATCGAGATCATGGTCGAGGACGATGGCCCGGGGATGGACGCGGCGTCGGTTGGTGCGCTCCCCGACGGCGAGCTGTCCGAGAGCGGCATGGGGCTCGCGATCATCCACGCGCTCGTCGACCGCGTCGAGATCGGGACCGGCCAGTCGGGTCGCGGAACCGTCGTCCGCATGCGGCGTCTTCGGTCGACCCGCGCGAACGCCTAGCTCTGGCGATTCGCCACGGTCCGCAGGACCGTCTCGACCGAGTCGTGGACGCCGTCCGCCGAAAAGCCGGCGATGCGGAACGTGAATGCGGCGCGTGACGCCGGTGGCGCGACGAGCGCGAGCGCTCGGCCGGCCGTTCGAAGGTCGCGGTTCGCGGCGTCCAGCGCACGAAGGCCCGCACTGTCGATGAAGTCGACCTCCCCGAGCTCCACGACAACGGTGGGCGCGCCCGCCGCGCACAGGGCCTCGCGGACCTCGTCCGCGCTCGCGAAGTCGACCTCGCCGTGCAGCTCGACCACGTCGACGTCGCCCACCGACCGGCGGACGACCCGCGTCTCGCCGGGTGTCACGGGACCTGTCGGCCGGCGAGCGGCAGGCGCATGCGCACGACCGTTCCGCCGTTTTCCGTCTCGAAGCCGACGTCCCGCATGAGCGCTTCCATGATTGCACGCCCGCGGCCCCGCTCGGAGCGCTCCGGAGGCGTGCGCCACGCGCCCGTGTCATGCACGGCGACGTGCAGGCTGCCGTCGTTCTCCCAGGCCTCGACCCGAACATTGCCGACGCTGTCGAAGTGGTAGCCGTGCTCGACCGAGTTCGCAGCCGCCTCCGAAACGGCAAGGACGACGTCGTGCGCCTTGTGGTCGTCGAGTCCCGTCGCCTCGAGCCAGACCGACAGTGCCTGCCGCATCCTTCGCACCTCGCCGGGCGAGGCGGGGAACACGTGGACGAACCGCGCGGTGGACGACGACCTCCGCAGCGCGAGCATGCAGACGTCGTCCTGGCTGTCGATCGCCGCGACGAGCCTGCCGACGATGCTTTCGACGAAGGCCGAAGGCGCGGCGCCGTCCGCCTCCGCGGCGACCTCCAGGAGCAGGTCGAGACCGGCGGAGATGCCGCGCCCACGATCTTCCACCAGCCCGTCGGTGTAGAGGAGAATCGTCTCGCCGGCCGCCAGTCGATCAAGCGCCTGTGTTCGCTGGTGCCCCGCGAACGACGCGCCGAGCGGGAGTGAGCGCCCCTCCCAGAGCAGCCGGCAGCCGTCCGGGCCGTGGAGCAGCGGGGGAGGATGGCCCGCGCAGGCGTAGGTCAAGGCGCCGTCCTGGAGGTCGAGCTCGGCGTACGCAAGAGTCGCCATCGCCGCCTGCGGCACCTGCTCGACGAACAGGTCGAGCGCGTCGAGAACGCGTGACGGCGACCCCGTCGGGGCGAGCGCGCGCACCGCACCCCGGAGCTGGCCCATCGCGACGGCCGCGTCGAGCCCGTGTCCGACGACGTCCCCCACTACGAGCGCCAGGGTGGTGTCGCCGAGTCGGAAGACGTCGTACCAGTCACCTCCGACGTCGAGCCCCTCGCTCCCGGGCCGGTAGACGGTCCCGATCTGAGCGCCCTCGACCGCAGCCGGCGCGGGACCCAGCAGGCCTGCCTGAAGCGTGTGCGAGACGTCCCGCTCGCGCTCGTAGCGCATCGCGTTGTCGAGCGAGTGCGACAGGCGCGACGCGACCTCGTCCGCGAACGCGGTCGTCATCCCGAGCTGGGAGCTCTCGGGGAGGCGGAGCGTCAACGTGCCGAGGAGGCGCCCACGAACATGAAGCGCAGCGACGGCGCCCCGTCCTGTCGCGAACGTGCCCTCGGGCTCGCCGCTGACGAGCGCCGTGTCACCCGTCTCGGCCACCTGCCGTGCGAGCTGGTCGAGCCGGCGCATCCGCGCGTCGGCGCGGCGCACGCCGGCCGAGGCAACGAGCTGGAGCTCGCCGTCCTCGTCGAGATGGTGGATGCGCACGAGCTCGAGGCCGTTGCGCACGAGATGCGTAGCGGCGGCGTCGGCGCGGTCCTGGAAGCCCATGACGCGATCGAGGGTTGCCGCGAGCCGCACGAGCACCTGCTGCCGGAGTCGCGCTGCCTGCGACTCCTGGTAGAGCAACGCGCGACCGAGCGCGACCCCGATCTGCGCCGAGAGCGGAACGAGAACGTCGCGGCGGTCGCTCGTCAGCCAGCCCTCGGGCGCGGCCGCCACCGTCAGCGCGCCGCAGACCACGCCGCCGGCTTCGACGGGGAATACGCCGTACGTCCTCCAGCCCCGGTCATGCAGGACATGCGCAAACACGGGAAATCGCTCCTCGAGCTCCATCGCATCTGGAACGACAGCGCGCCCCAGCCTGACGGCTTCAGTGACCGGAGTCTCGACGGTGAGAGGCGTCACGCCGTGCAGTGGCCCCGACGGTCCCTCGACACCGAGGATCGCACGCAGCTCCAGCCGGTCGTCCTCGAGCGCGAAGAACGCGCTGTGGTCTCCACCCCATCTGCGCACGATCGCAACGGCGACCTCGGCGACGTCGTCGACGCTGATCGAGCGGGAGAGCTGCTCGGCGCTCTCCCTGAGCGAGCTCGCCTGGAGGCCTGCGATTTCTGCGCGGCCGGCGAGCTCGGACCGCTCTACGGCCGCGCTTCGCTCGGCCTCGAATCGCGCGAACCGAGCGACGATGCGCTCGCGCTCGGAGATCTCGGCGGCCAGCGTCAGGACCGTTGCCACGATCACCGCGAGTGCGAGCTGGAGGTAGAGCACGCGGTCCGCGGGGCTGACGTGGACGGACGCCCAGAACGCGTCCGCTTCGGCCGTGATCCCGGCGGCGACGAATGAGACAAGCGCACCCGTCACCGCCACGCCCGCGGTCCCGACCCGGAAGGCGAGAATGACGAGCACGACGACCGGGACGTAGGCGAACGCGAACCAGCCCCGGTCGAAGAGGACGTACGTGCAGGCGACCGCAACCGCCGCGAGCGCTGCGCCCTCGGCCGCCCGGCGCGGGGGAAGGCGTAACCCGAAGCGGAGCGAGAGCACGGCACCGCCCACCACGAGCACCGCCAGCCCGTCACCCGCCCACCACTCGGATGCGAATCGCAACCAGCCGGTGCCGTCGAGCACGTACACGAACGTCGTCGCCGCGATGGCCGCTCCCACGATGGGAGCGGCAACGACCGCCGCGCCGAGGAAGGTGGATAGATGCCGCTTCCGTCGCAGGTCGACGCGGCCGACGAGCCAGAGCAGAAGCGTTGCTCCGACGAGCGGCTCGGCGAGGTTCGCGAGAACGAGCCCCGCCGTCCCGCCCAGGCTCGTCCCGCGACCGAGGTCGAGGGCCACCTCGGCGGCGGCCGCAGCGGCGACGACGACGGGCCACCTGCGCCGGCGTACCAGGACGAACGTCGCGAGCGTCACGCCCGCCGGCGGGAAGAAGGAGGCACCCTGGCCGGGGGCGCTGAACCACTTCCACGCGAGGACATACCCAACCGCATAGGCGGCTGCGACGACGACGAAAAGCGACACGTCGCCGGCAGGACCGGCTTGCCGAGGATCGAGCCTCGCCTTCCACGGCGAGGCGGTCACGCCGCTCGATCTCCCGTTCGCCGGAGCGAACGACGACCGCGCGAACACGCCACCCCGCGCGACCCCGTCTGCTCGACGCCGCGGATGCCCCGGCCGCCGGAGGAGCAGCGCCCCGGCGTGTGCGTCACGCCTCGAGCGCGGCGGCCCGCGTGGGATACGTGGGAAGGATGGCGTCGAGTCCGGTGATCTCGAAGATGCGAACGGTCGGCGCCCCCGGCAGCACGACGCGAAGCTCGCCGTCTGCCTCTCCGACCCGGCGCAGCAGGCCGACGATGCAGCCGAGCGCCGTCGAGTCGAGGAAGGTGACCTGCGTGAGATCGAGGACCACGCGCGGCTGCGGGGGCGCACCCTCCAGCGCCTCGGAGAACGTCGTGCGAAGCGTGGGCGCATCGTGCGCGTCCAGCTCGCCGCGCAGGGTCACGACCCTCGTCCCCCCGTTCACGATCTCGAAATGGTCGGTCATCGCCGCCTCATCATGCATGCCCGGAGGCGCCCAATGGGCGCCTCCGGGAGAACGTGCTCGTTCCTGGTTTAGCGCTCGACGACCCGCTCGCGGTCCACGACCGCGGTGTCTCTACCGCCGAAGCCTCCCCAGCTCGACCAGAAGACGAGCGAGATGAGGCCACCGACTGCGCCGACGATCATGAGGATCACGCCGACGGTGTTCAGGTCGACGCCGGACACGTCGGCCGATACCGCCCACGTCAGGATCGCTCCAATCGCGATCAGGAGAAGACTCACACCGATTCCCATACTCACCCTTTCCGTCTCAGCATCGGCCCGTCTCGCACGAGCCGGCCCGTTCGAGGTTGCCCAGACGGAGTACCCGGATCCGGCCCCGCGAAAACCCGGGCGGGTTTGCCGACGGCAGGACGCGGGGAACAGCGGCACACCGGCAAGGAGGCATTTGTGGAGCTCGGATACGCGATCTCGAGCGAGGAGCACCGGCCGCTCGACCTCGTCCGGAACGCCGTCCGGGCCGAGGAGGCGGGCTTCGGCTTCGCGCTCGTCTCGGACCACTTCCACCCGTGGATCGACCGCCAGGGCGAGAGCCCGTTCGTGTGGAGCGTGCTCGGGGGCATCGCGGCGTCCACCGAGCGGCTCGTCGTCGGCACGGGGGTGACGTGCCCGATCCTGCGGATCCATCCCGCGATCGTCGCCCAGGCGGCCGCGACGGCAGCGGCGATGCTCCCGGGTCGGTTCTTCCTCGGCGTCGGTACGGGCGAGAACCTGAACGAGCATGTGCTCGGCCAGCGCTGGCCGGCGACGTACATCCGTCGGGAGATGCTGGAGGAGGCCGTAGCGGTGATGCGGCTCCTCTGGAACGGACGGCTAGAGAGCCACCGGGGACGTCATTTCACGGTCGAGAACGCCAGGATCTACACGCTTCCGGAGGAGCCGATCGACGTCCTCGTCGCGGCCGGCGGCGTGGAGGCGGCGGAGCTCGCAGGCCGGATCGGCGACGGGCTGATCGGGACGGCGCCGGACGAGACAATCATCGACGCTTTCGAGGACGCAGGCGGTGCGCGCAAGCCGCGCTACGCCCAGGCGACCGTCTGCTGGGCCGAGAGCGAGGGGGAGGCTCGGCGCACAGCGCTCGAGTGGTGGCCAAACGCGGCGCTCGAGGGGCCGCTCGGCCAGGAGCTTCCGCTTCCCTCGCACTTCGAGGAGGCGGTCGCGATGGTCACCGAGGACGACGTCGCAAGGGTCATCGCCTGCGGGCCTGACGCCGACAGCCACCTGGAACTCGTCGACAAGTACGAGAAGGCGGGGTACACACACGTCTACGTCCATCAGGTCGGCCCGGACCAGGACGGCTTCCTCGACTTCTACGCGAGCGAGATCCTGCCGCGCTACTCCAGCGCGACGGTGAGTCCGTAGCGGCACGTGGCGCGGCGCGGGGGGTGGCGACGGCTCGGCAGCAGGCGACCGTTTCGGTACGTGGACAGCAGCGGCGCGCGCATCGAGGGTGACCGGCTGCGGCGGATCGACGAGCTGGCGATCCCTCCTGCCTGGCGCGACGTCTGGATCTCACCGAGTCCGGGCGCGAAGCTGCAGGCAACGGGCCTCGACGCTGCCGGCCGGCGGCAGTACCTCTACCACCCCGAGTTCCGTGCCGCGCGGGAGCGCGAGAAGTACGACCGGCTGGTGCGGTTCGGCGAGCTGCTGCCCGACCTCCGTAGAACGCTCGGCCTTCACCTGGCGCTCGGGCCGTACGAGCGGGAATGGGCCTGCGCCGTCGCCGTCAACCTCGTCAACCGCGCGTGGTTCCGGGTCGGCTCCGAGCGGCATCTTCGCACGAGCCGCACCTACGGCATCACCACGCTCTCGAAGCGCCACGTGACGGTTCGCGGACAGCGGGTCGGATTCCGCTTCCCGGGCAAGCATCGGATTGCCGTACGAACGACGGTCGTCGACGCGGACATCGCCGAGGCCGTGCGCGAGCTACTGCAGTACGACGGCAGCGCCCGCTTGCTGCGATTCGATCGCGACGGCGAGCCCGCGAACCTGACGGCCCGGCTCCTCAACGACTACATCGGAGAGCACCTCGGAGCAGGTTTCACGGCGAAGGACTTCCGCACCTGGGGTGGCACCCTGTCGGCCGCGCGCGGCCTCGCCGACCGCGGGCTCGCCGGAACGGCGGCGGACGAGCGGCGGATCCTCGCTGCCGTGATGCGCCGTGTGGGTGAGGAGCTCGGCAACACCCCGGCGGTGGCCCGCTCGTCCTACGTGAGCCCGGCGGTGGTCGAGCAGTGGCGGGACGGGCGCACGCTCGACGACTTCGCGCGCCGCCGAAAGCGTGGGCTCTCCGCCGACGAGACGGCCCTGCTTGCCCTCCTCCGCTCCTGGCGCATCCGCCGAGCGCGCGGCCGGCCGACATGATGAGGGGACCGGCAGAACCGGCCCCCTCATGCGGCTCGCACGACGGTCCCCGGGACCGGCGAGCCGCTTGCTCCCCACACCGTCCGGGTACCCGTGGGGTCGGGCAGCGAAACTGGCCCGGCGTTTCGCATACGAGGTCAGGTGGTATCCGCCTGTATGGCCGGCGCGCGGAACCACGCGAGGCGGGACGATCGCCCGGTACTCCTCTTCTTCTCGAACCGGCGCTCGGGCCCGGCCCGGCGCATGTCCAGCCTCGTCGCGTGGTTCGGCGTGACGGAGAAGAAGCGGCTCCGCGTCGTCCAGGTCGACACCGACGCGAACGAGGAGCTGGCGCGAGCGCTCGACGTGTCCACCGTGCCGACCCTCGTCCTGCTGCGCGGAAAGACGGTGGTCGACCGGCTCGACGGACGCGCGACCGGCAAGCAGATCTCGCGCATGATCTCCCCGCACGTGGTTGCGCGCTGAGGCGCGCGCCACCTCTACAAGAGGATGATCAGCAGAACGATGATCAGGATGACGACGAGCGTTCCAGCACCGATGTACACGTTCGTTCCTCCTTTCTCAGGCGAGCCACCAGACAAGCAGTAGCGCCCCCGCCAGCACGGCGACGACGGCGCCGAGAACGACCGCCGCTCCGCCCACGAGGAGAAACGGCGTCTCGCTGCGGCGACCGCGAGCGAGCTGTGTCTCCAGCCCCGTCGTGTGTTCTGCGGGGGGCGTCTCTGCGCCAGGCTGTGTCGTGCGGTCGGTCATGGACTCCCGCTACCCCCGGCCCGAGACGCCCAAACGACATCGACAAGAGGTGTTTCGCCTGGAGAAGGAATGGGTATCACCACCCGTCGTGGCGGCGACGACGGAGACACATCCACTCCGCAGGCCGCGCGGTGGGCCGGCGCTTGTCCTGTTCGAGGGCGAGCAGGCCAAGGAGCTGCAAGACCTCGATGACGCACCCTCCCGTCTTCGTCGGTCACAGTTCCTCTGGGTCGACACGGACGAGCTCACCGCCGAGCTCGCCGAGCGGCTTGCCTCGACACTCCGAGTGGACGAGCGCCGTGCCCACGAGATGCTCGACCACGGTGTGCGCGGCTTTCGGGACGGCTACGACTTCGTCCGCGTCAGCATGCGAACGCCGACGACCGAGTCGGCGAGCGAGGTCACCCGGCTCACATGCGTCGTGGGAGACCACTGGGCGCTGACCGCGCACGACCAGCCCGTCGCCGTGCTCGACGACCTCGCCGAGCTCGCCGCGGGCTCAGGTTCGACCGGACAGCTGACGGGGCCGTCGTTTCTCGCCATGCTGTTCGAGTGGGTGCTGAACGGCTATTCATCGTCATTCGAACAGATCGAGGAGGAGCTCGAGGTGATCGACGAGCGGGCGATGCGTGGGAGCGAGTCGGCCGAGTCGCACATCGAGCCGCTCGTCGAGCTGCTGCGACGGGCAGGGCGGCTCCGGCGTGACCTCGCCTCGCACCGGACGGCGCTGCTCGCGCTGACCCAGCCGGAGCTCGAGGCGCTCGGGGACGAGCAAGCGGCCGAGCGCTTCCGGCGGCTGCTCGACCAGTTCGACAGTGCGATGCAGACGGCGCGCGACGCGCGGGCGAGCGTCGTCAGCTCGTTCGACGTCCTCATCGCCCGCACCGGGTACACCACGAACGAGATCATGAAGGTGCTCACCCTCGCCTCGGTGATCCTGCTCCCGGGGACGCTCCTTGCGGGCGTGCTGGGGATGAACTTCAAGGTGCCGCTCTTCACCCACCCCCAGCTGTTCTGGGTCGTGATCGCTCTCATCCTGGCAATCGCCCTGGTCACGCTGACGGTCGCGAAGCTGCGCCGCTGGATCTGAGCCTGCTCACGCGGCGCGCTCGGAGGCCGCCGCCCCGTCCCGCCCGCCGGACCGCTGCGCCTCGGCATTGATCTCGGCGCCCAAGAGCAGCGCCGCGCTCGTCAGCCACAGCCAGACCAGCGTGACGACGACCGCCGAGATCGTCCCCCAGCTCTTGTCGTAGGAGCCGAACCGCGAGGTGTAGATCGCGAAGCCCGACGACGCGATGAGCCAGACGACGAGCGCGGTCACGGCACCCGGCGTGACGACCTGCCATCGCCGCTCGTCGACGTCCGGCCCGAGCGCCAGTGCGACGGCAAACGCGAAGAGGATCCCGGCGACGAGCAGCGGCCACTGGAGCGTCCACCACCCCCAGGCGACCAACGACGGGACGCCCGTCGCGCCGCCGACCCACTGCTCCACGTGCGGTCCGAAGACGAGGAGCGAGAGCACCAGTGCCGCACCGACGCCGAGTGCGAAGACGATCACGAGCGCGACGAGTCGCTTTCGGACGAATCCCCTCCGATCCTTCCGATCGAACGCCTTCGTCGTCGCGGACATGAGCGTCGAGGCAGCGGAGGTCGTGGTCCAGAGCGCGAGCACCAGCCCGACGACCGTCATCGCGATGCCGCCGCCGTGAGACTGCGTCGACCGCTCGAGGCTCTGGCGGAGAAGCGTCGTCGCCTCCTCGGGCATCACCGTCTGCATGCGTCCGACCAGCTCCTCCACGGTCCCGGCGTCGGCGACGAGTGAGAAGATCCCGAGCGCGAGCAACGCAGCCGCCGGAATCGCAAGGAAGAGCGAGTACGCGAGCGCCTGCGCGACCATCGGCACGTCGTCGTCCCGCGCCTCGGCCACCGCCCGACGAAGGACCTGCCAGGTCGAGCCCAAGGCGCGCTTCCCGTTCACGGGACAGGTGTTCCACGCGGGCGGCAACCGAAAACGGTCCTGCTCGGCCGGTTTTCGGAAGGGCCCTGCGGTGCTAGCGCGCCGCGCCTTTCGGGCTTGCCTCGCGCGCCGCGGTGTCGGGGAGCAGTGACCCCAGGGCGAGCGCGTCGTTCACCGCGAGCCCTTCCCAGTCGTTGTTGAAATAGGCGTAGACGTCGCCGGACGCGGCGGCGATGCGGTCCGCCCACGCCCGCAGCTCCTTGGGTGTGTAGCCGCCGTTCTGCCGTCGCCCGCGGTGAAAGCGGAGATACGACCACGACGCCGTCGCGGCCCACGGGGTCGGCTCACCCGGCGCTCGGTCGGCCACCACGAGCGCCACGTCGTGCTCGCGGAGAAGCGCGTACGTCTCCTCGGCGAACCAGCTGTCGTGGCGGAACTCGAACGCATGCCTGCCGGGCGGCAACGTCGACAGCGCAGCCGCGAGGCGATCGTCGTCGCGCCGGAACGTCGCCGGGAGCTGCCACAGGGTCGGGCCGAGCTTGCCGGACGCGATCAGCGGCTCAATCCGCTGCTCGAGGCGCCGGATTCCGTCCGGCAGGTCGCGCAGGCGCCGGACGTGCGTGAGGTATCGGCTCGCCTTCACTGCGAAGCAGAAG
Organism: uncultured Actinomycetes bacterium; assembly: GCA_963746445.1. Lineage (GTDB taxonomy): Bacteria > Actinomycetota > Thermoleophilia > Gaiellales > Gaiellaceae > Gaiella. The sequence goes on along the minus strand of CAVVAW010000009.1, from coordinate 69,590 downwards.
CCTTCCGGCGTCGTGCTCGCCCAACGGGCGACCGCCGCCCGCGTCGGCAGCCGGTAGAACGTCGCGTTCACCTCGACGGTCTCGAAATGCTCGGCGTAGCGCTCGAGCCAGTTGCCCGTGGATCCGTGGGCAGGGTAGAGACGCCCGCGCCAGTGCTCGTAGCTCCAGCCCGAGCAGCCGATCCGGATCATGCGGCCCGCGAGAGCGTCGTCGCGACGCGGCCGGCGCGAGCGCGGCCGCGGGTGGGTTCCCGGCGCCTTCGACCACATGTGGACGGGTTGCACCCAGACGACCACGTCGCCGCGGCGGCGAAGTCGACGACCGCCTGGCCGAGCTCGCAGTGGTCCCAGGCGCTCATGCTCGGGGGATCCCCCGCGTCGCGCCCTGCAAACCCTCGCGGCGGGTTGTCGTGGCGGGTTAGCCGAGGCGTGGAGCGGGTAGCAGCTTCGCAACCTACGAAACGAAAAGGAGAGGTCATGCCCGAGATCACGAACCCCCGCGAGCTCTTCCTCCACGAGCTCGGAGACATCCTCTACGTCGAGCAGAAGCTGGCGGACGAGGTCCTACCGAAGCTGATCAGCGAGGTTTCCGACGACGAGTTCCGCAACGGCCTCGAAGGCCATCTCAGGGAGACTCGCGGCCACGTCGAGAACGTGAAGAAGGTCTTCGCCGAGCTCGACGAGATGCCGAAGGCGGAGCCGTGCCTCGGCTTCGAGGGATTGAAGAAGGAGCACGACAAGCTGAAGTCGGAGACGACGCCGGATCTGATCGACTCGGTGGACCTTGGGGCTGCGGCGCGCACGGAGAGCTACGAGATCGCGGCCTACGAGGGCCTGCGGCGGATGGCGAAGGCGCTCGGGGAGGACCGGGCGGTCGACCTCCTCGACAAGAACCTCGCCGAGGAGAAGGAGGCGCTCCGCCTCGTCGAGAAGATCGCGACGCGCGTCAGCAAGGAGAGCGCGCAGGCGCTCGCGTAGGGGCTCGATGCCACCAGCGGCCGCCTGGGCGCCGTGCCGGCTGCCGCTCGCGGAGCACTCGCTCGCGAGCGGCAGTCGCACGCACCGCGCCACGCTGAGCCATCGTGCTGAAGCCGTGCTACTCCGCCGGCTCGGTGGCCGACCGCTGCCCCTTCGTCGGTCAGCGCCGGTCAGCCCGTTTGGGCTTCGTGGCGCGGCGCCCGCATCGCATCAGACCTCGCGCGCGTCGGCGTCGTCTTCGAGCACGAGGAGGTCGGCACCGCCCTCGGCCTCGGGGCGCTCGAGCAGCGCCTTGTACAGGTCGCGCAGCTCGGCAGCGGCCTGGAAGGCGTCGTCGTTCCCCACCGGGAGGCCTGCTTCGTACCGCCGGACCACCTCTCGGGCCCGCTCGAGCACGACGTCGGCTTCCCTCGCCGGTGCCGCTTCCGGCAGCGCCCTGCCGTAGCCCGCGGCGCCGAGCATGCGCTCGACGAGGTCGAGCAGCTCGGGCAGCGCCTCGGCCGGCCCGGTGCGGAGGTCCTCGGCGAGCCCCTCGTACTCGCTCGCCCAGCTGTGGCGGTCGTCGCCCTGCATCGCCTCCGACATGCCGTCCGGATACCCGCGCCGGCGGCCGACCGAAACCTCGTCAGGCCGTGTGACCGTTCGCGCCGCGCGCCACGTCCAGGCTCTCGACGACGAGCTCCCGATCGAATCCGGCCACCCGGAGCGTCCACGCCGACGGCGTGTCCGGGGGAGAGACGATGAGGAGCGAGCGTTCCTGCGAGACGAGGCTACGCCTGCTGCGGTCGATCGCGCGGATCCCCGAGCTGTCGAGGAAGGCGACGCGCGACAGGTCGAGCACGACCGTCGGTGACGTCGTCCGCTCGATGCTGCCCTGAAGCGAGTCCGAGCTCGTCAGGTCGATCTCGCCGGAGACGGTGACGACCGCCATCCCGTCGAGCTGATCGCTCTCGATGCCGAAGGCGGGCGGCGGCTCCTCGTCGCTCATGCCGGCGACGATCCCTTGGTCGCCGTACGCATACGCAGTACGGTAGCGCCGTCCTCGTGCCCGATCGAGAGCTCCTCGACGATCGCCCGGATGATGTCGAGCCCTCGTCCACGGTCGGTGTTCGACGACGGCTCCTGCCAGGCGCCCTCGTCGCGCACGGAGATCTCGAGACGGCCGTCCATGCGCTGCGCAAGCACGGTCACGAGCCCGGCACCGTCGCAGTCGTAGCCGTGCTCGACGGCGTTCGCCGCGGCCTCCGAGACGGCGAGGACGACGCCTCGCTCGACGTCCTCCGGCACGCCGTTGTCCTCGAGCCAGCCGCGCAGCTGGTCGCGAAGGCCCGCGAGCTCCGCGGGCGAGGCTGGGAACGCATGGCTGAACATCGTCTCCGAGGGGATGCGGCAAAGCGTCAAGACGCAAACGTCGTCTTCCTGGGTCTCCCCTCCGACGAGGGCGTCGCAGATCTCGTCCGCGAGGCGCGGATCTCCGGGCGGCTGCCGTCGCGCGGCCTCTGCCAGCCGCTGCAATCCTTCGTCGATGCCTGCGGTGCGGCGCTCGACGAGCCCGTCCGTGTAGAGCACGATGGTCTCGCCCTCGGCGAGGCGGTCCTCCGCTCCGGCGCGCTCCTGTCCGAGTATCGAGCCGAGCGGCGCCGAGCGGCCGTCCCAGAGGAATCGCGTCCGGCCGTCCGGCGAGACGACGAGCGGCGGCGGGTGGCCGGCGCAGGCGTAGCGAACGGCGCCGGTCGTGGGATCGAGGTCGACGTAGGCGAGCGTCGCGGTCGCGGCCGACGGCACTGTCTCGACGAATGCGTCCAGGCGCTCGAGCAGCAGGGCGGGGCTCGACCACTGGGCGAGCGCGCTCACGGCGCCGCGGAGCTGGCCCATCGCGACCGCGGCCTCGAGGCCGTGTCCGACGACGTCGCCCACGACGAGCGCGATCGCACCGTTCTCGAGCGGGAATGCGTCGTACCAGTCGCCCCCGACTTCGAGCGACGCTGATCCCGGCCGGTACGCGGATGCGACGACGACGTGCTCGAAGGTGGGTAGCGCACCGCCCAGCAACCCGAGCTGCAGCGCGTGGGACACGTCCCGCTCGCGCTCGTAGAGCAGCGCGTTGTCGAGGGCGAGCGCCGCACGGGTCGCGATCTCCCGGGCGGCGGAACGGCTCATCACGGGCTTCCAGTCGGCGCCCGCGGCGATCCTGATGGTCAGCACGCCGAGGATCCTCCCACGCGCCCGCAGCGGCAGGACGAGGACGGAGGACGGTCCGGACCCGCCGTACAGGCTCGGGTCGAGCTCGTCCGCGCCGGCCGCACGCCCGGTCGAGATGACCTCGCCGATCCACCGCAGGGCGCGATCCTCGTCCGCGAGCTCCTCGGGAAGCGAGCCCGCGCTCGCTATCTCCTCCACCTCGTCCGACTCCGTGACCAGGTGCACTGCCGCAAACGTCGCGCGCTCGTCCACGAGCGCGTCGACGAGGCGCCGCGCGCGACCGCTGGCGGTGGTCGACCGCTCCAGCGACTCGCCGACGAGCGCGAGGAAGGCGTCCGCCTCCGCGACGCGCTCGGCGTCGGCCTGGAGGGATGCGCGATCGAGCGCGACCCCGGTCTGCTCCGCGATCCCGAGCAGCAGGGCACGCCGCCCCGAGGTGACCCAGCGTCGACGGGTCGCGGCGGCGAAGATCGCGCCGATGATGTCGCCGCGCCCGGTCCGCAGCGGCAGCGCGACGAGCGACTCGGCGCCGATCCGGCGCCGATCCTCCGCCAGCGCGGGATAGAGGGCGTCGTAGTCCTCACCCGACTCGGCGGCGACGAGCCGGCGACCGGTCATGGCCTCCGAGACGAGCCCGCCGCGCCCGAGCGGATACACCTCGAAGCGACCGGCGATCTCGTCCGGCACGCCGGAGGCGGCGAGGGTCTCGAGACGCCCGGCTTCGCCAAGGCCCCACACGAACACGACGTCTGCTCCGAGCGACCCGATCTCGTCGACCGTCGCCGCGGCGACCTCGACGGCGGTCGATGCAGCGGCGAGGCGCTCGGCGTTCCGCTCCATTGCCTCGGCCTGGAGTCGCGCCTCGTGCTCGCTCTCGAGGAGCGCGGCGCGATCGAGCGCACGGCCGAGCTCCTCGGCGATCGCGTCGAGCATCCGCTCCTCGGCGCCCGTGAGCGGGCGCCGTTCGTCGAGCCCAACACCGGCGGCGCCCGAGGCGCCGTGAAGCGGCACGACGTGCATCGACTCGACGCCGGCGAGCAGCTGCTCGACCTGGTCGGGCCCCGGGTACGCCTCCCGGATGTTGTCCCATCCTTGCAGCGCGACCACCCTTCCGAGCCGGATCGCATCGGCCGTCGGGCTGGACGCCGACGCCGAGACGGGCCGCCAGTGCCACTCGTCGCGCGGTGTTCCCTCGACCACCTTCAGCGTCCGCACGTCGTCCCCGTGGGCGACGCCGACGATCGCCAGACGGGCGTCCAACGATTCGAAGAGGAACGGGACGACGGCCTCGGCGACCTCGGTCGGCAGAGCGGCGGCCGAGAGACTCGCGCCGAGCTGCTGCAGCGCCGACGCGTTCCTCTCGAGCACCTCCGAGCGCTCGCGGGCGGCGCGCTCCGCATCGTGTGCACGCCGCAAGCGCCGCTCCGACGAGACCCTTGCGGCGGTGAAGAGCGCGAGCATCAGCGCGAGCACGCCTCCCCCGACCAGGATCGCGAGGGCGGACCCGTGGGAGACGTCGCTCCCGCGGGCGACGACGTCCCAGCGGCGACCGCCGAGCTCGAGCGAGCGGACGGCGCCGGTGCTCGGCCGGTCGACCGTCGCGAAGATCTCCGTGCCGCCGAAACCGACGCGAGCGCGAAGGTCCTCCGGGAGGTCGCGAAAGACGCTGCCGAGCATGCGCCGCCCGAACCACGCACTCACGAAGGCGACCGGCCCGCCGTTCTCCTGCGTCGGGGCGTACACCGGTCGGAAGGCCTGAAACCCGCTCCCACCGGTCAGGAAGGGAACGGTGCCCGTGAAGGCGGTACGCCGGGTCGACTGCGCCTTCTCGATCGCCTGCCGCCGCGCCGGCTCGCTCAGCAGGTCGAAGCCGAGCACGGCGCCTCTCGAGCCGGGCTGGGGCCAGATGGCGACGATGGGGACGTAGGTCGCGCGGCGCCCCGCGCCGCGGAAGACCCCGGGCTCGGCGAGCTCCGAGATCCGTCGTCCGCTCGCTGCCTCGAACTTCGCGCGCTCCGCAGCTGGCACGATCTCGGCAAGCGCCAGGGCGTCCGTCGCCCCGATCGATCCGACCGCCTGCGCCCAGGCCTGAAAGCTCGCGGCGTCGACCTCGCCCTTCGCATCCACGAGCCCGGCCGCGGTGCGAAGGCTCGTCAGAACGCGCCCGACGCTGTTCTGGAGGCGCTCGACGGTCGCCTGTGCCGCCCGGTCGTCCTCGGCGCGCCCCCGCTCGTCGGCCCGGGCCCACAGGAGCCACGCGACGACGCAGGTCGCGACCGCCACGAGCGCGACGAGCGCGCCACCGACGAGCATCGGCGTCCCGACACGGTTTCTCACCGACACGGTGATACCACAGAGGTGTTCGGTCGACCGACCTGCGCGGTCAGAGCGTGATGACGAGAAAATCGCTGCCGACGACCTGCCGCGCGACGTTGTGGACCGGCACCGTCCCGATCGTCCCGCTCGGACGGCCGTGATGCGCATGGCCGTGGAGGACGACGTCTGGCCGATGCGCCCCGATGGGGGCTGCGAGCCGGCCCGATCCGAGGAACGCCCAGATGCCCTCGGGCTCGCCGACGATCGTGTCGACGGTCGGGGCGTAGTGGAGGAGGACGAGGCGCCGCTCGCAGCCGGCGATCGCCTCGAGTCCGGTCTCGAGCGCCTCGACCTCGCGACTCGTCTGCGCGTAGACCTCGCGCAGGAGGCGCTCGCCGAAGTCGGCGATCTCCGCCCCCGGAAACCCGCCGACGAAGCCCTTCGCGCCGACGACGCCGACCTGCATCCCGGCCAGCTCGAGCACGACGTGTCCGCCGTCGAGCACGACGACACCCGAGCGCTCGAGCACAGCGCCGATCTCGTCCTGGAGCCCGCTGTGGTGGTCGTGGTTGCCGAGCACCGCTGCGACGGGCGCCCGCGCGCGCTCGCACGCCGAAGCGAGGACGCCGGCCTCGTCGACGAGCCCATGCGTGGTCAGATCGCCGGCGAGCAGGACGAGGTCGACGTCCTCCAGCGAGGCGAAGGCCCGCTCGAGATGCTCGCGGTGCTCGTCCGACGCATGGAGGTCGCCGACGGCGGCGACACGCAGCTGGCTCACGGGCCGGGACTACCCGCATCCGTGTTCCACCTACCCCGGCCCGGGGTACCACGGCAGCATGAGCTATTCGTTCAGCGAAGACTTCCCCGAACTCGCCGAGACGATGAAGCGCGCGGCCGCCGCGCTCCGGGAGGCCGGCGTGCCGTTTCTCCTCGGTGGCGGCATGGCCGGATGGGCGCGCGGCGGCCCGCCGACCGACCACGACGTCGACTTCTACCTGGTCGAGCGTGATGCCGAGCGCGGCCTGGCCGCGCTCGCCGACGCCGGCTTCCGCCCGGAGCGGCCCCCGGAGGGATGGCTTCTCAAGGCGTGGGACGGCGACGTTCTTGTCGATCTGATCTTCCACCCCTCGGGTGGGCCCGTCGACGACGGCTACTTCGAGCGGGCGGACGAGCTCGAGGTCGTGTCGCAGCCGCTGCTCGTCGCGTCGATCGACGACGTCCTCGCCACCAAGCTCTTGGCGATGACCGAGCAGGAGCCCCACTACGGTCCCGTTCTGGAGCTCGCCCGTGCGCTCCGCGAGCAGGTCGACTGGGACGCGTTGCACGAGCGGGTAGCCGAGGCGCCCTTCGGCGCGGCATTCCTGACGCTCGCCGAGCGCCTCGAGATCGCTCCGCCCCCGGTCGGGTCACGATCTGGCCGTCCGGGGGACCGGGGACCGCGGAAGCCGGCTGCGGTGACGGGTGTCGAATCCCGCCCAGACGGGTAGACACGGGTGCAACTGCGACGACGAGAGAGGTGACGATATGCCGGTGTGGGCATGGGTGCTGCTGATCATCGTGGTGGTGCTGCTCCTGACGGGCGGCATCGGCTACGGCCGCCGCTAGATTCTGGCGAGGAGACGGGGACGGGCGCCTGCCGGCGCCCGTCCCCGCTTCTAGAGACCTGGCGCGAACGCGAAGCGGGACGGAAGGGGCCGCGGCAGCTGCCGCGGCGTCCCGAACGCGACGACGATCTCCGCGTGCGGGGCGAGGTGGAGAAGCCGCGGGTCGCCCGCGAGCTCCCGGCCGCCGACGTAGACGTGAAGCCGATCGGCGCCGCTCGCGCAGTAGCCGCCGAGGCAGCGGCGCGTGAGCCGAACGCCCCAGACCCCGAAGACCTCCCCGAGCGTGAAGGTCCGCACGTCGGGCGACTCGACGTGAACGACGCCCGAGGTGTCGTGGGTATGGAGCGGCGAGATGAAGTCCGGTCCGATGCCGATGCCGGCGGGGACTGCGATCCGTCGGCCGTGGACGAACACGTCGAGATGCGCATGGATGTGGAGCGCCGTGCCCTCCCGACCCAGAGCAGGCAGACCCAGCGCGCGGAGGCGCGAGCGCAGACCGTCCGTGTTCGCGGGCCAGGGCGGCGGCCCGGTCAGCTCGGCGGACACGGCATCCGCGAGCGGCGCCGCCTCGGCACCCCGGGCGCGATGCGGGCCGAAGACCGCAACGACGCCGGCGGCCGCCACTAGCGCCACCACGCCGAGGGCGGACACCGTGGCGAGCCGCGAGCGCCCCCGGCCGTAGGTCTGCACGGAGCTCGAGCGCTCCTCACGGCGGCCCGCGACGAGAATCGCCGCGGTCACCGCCGCGATGGAGACGACGTCGACGATCTCTCGGTCGAGCAACGTCACCCAGGCTCGACCTCTCCCGGCCCCGGCACGACCATCGCAGGAGCCAGCATCGCCGATCCGGGGGGCACGACCCATCGGCCGAACGGACGACGGGACAGACGAGGCAGCGCTCGTCCGCCGACCCACGCGACCCCGCCGAGCCGATAGCCCGAGCGGGCGATCCTCTCTCCACGGGCATGGAGCGACGATGCCTTCGGCCTACCGTTTTTCGAATTGCAGGAGCACCCATGGGACGCACGTTCGCCATCGTCTTCACCGCAACCGTCGTCGGCGGGATCGGCGGGGCGGCGATCGGCATCGCCGTGGACGGCGGCCGCTCGAGCTCGAGCGCCCTGGCTTCGGCACCGGTCGGCGCGGAGCCGACGAGTGTCGTGCACACCGTCGCGGCGCTCTCGCCCGAGGCGATCTACCGCGCGGACGCGCCTGCCGTCGTCGAGATCGAGGACACCGTCACCCAGATCGTCCCGCCCACCTTCTTCACCCCGGGCGGGACGGAGCAGGTCGGCGCGCTCGGCTCGGGCTTCGTCGTCGATCGCAAGGGCGACATCGTCACGAACGACCACGTCGTACAGGGCGCGCACGACATTCGCGTGGGATTCAGCGGGGGTGGAACGTACCCCGCCAAGGTCGTCGGGGCCGACCCGACCACCGACATCGCCGTCGTCCGTGTCAGGGCTCCGGCGGCGGCGCTCCATCCGCTGACGTTCGCGAGCTCGGGCAGCGTCCTCGTGGGCGATCGCGTCTACGCCATCGGAAACCCGTCCGGGCTCGAGCGCACGATGACCGCCGGGATTGTGAGCGCCACCCGGCGCGACATCCAGGCGCCGAAGGACCACACGATCTCGGGCGCCGTCCAGACGGACGCCCCGATCAACCACGGCAACTCCGGCGGGCCGCTGCTCGACCGCCACGGCCGCGTCGTCGGGATCAACGCGCAATACCATGGGTGACGTCACGATGCACGAGCAGGGCAAGCAGCGGGTCACCGTCGTCGTCGCCGACGACCACCCCCTCTACCGCGAAGGAGTGGTGAGGGCGCTCCTTGCGAGCGGCAACGTCGAGATCGTGGCGGAAGCCGAGGACGGACGCTCCGCGCTCGCCAAGATCCAGGAGCACCAGCCCGACGTTGCGTTGTTGGACTACAAGCTGCCGGAGCTCGACGGCGTCGCGGTGACCCACGCGGTCGTCCGCGAGCAGCTTCCGACCCGCGTCCTGATCGTCTCGGCGTTCACGGACAGCGGCGTCGTCTACCGGGCGCTCGAGATCGGAGCCGCCGGCTTCGTCTCGAAAGAGGCACGCCGCGAGCAGATCGCCGACGCCGTGCTCGCGTGCGCCCGGGGCGAGAACGTCGTGCCTCCGGATGTCGCCGCCGGCCTCGTCTCGGAGATCCGGCTCCGCAAGCAGACGGATGCGCCGGCGCTCACCCCGCGCGAGCAGGAGATCCTGCACATGATCGCGGCGGGCAAGAGCCTGCCCCAGATCGCGAAGGAGCTCTACCTCGGCCTGACGACGGTGAAGACCCACGTGCAGCATCTCTACGAGAAGCTCGGCGTCTCGGATCGCGCCGCGGCCGTCGCGAGCGCGATGCGGCGGGGCCTGATCGAGTAGGCGGGTGGAGCGGCCCACCTTCCCGGCCTGGTCCGGGGATGCGACCGCGGAGGCCGAGCGCGCCGTCGCGTGGCTTCGCCTGCCGGCCGTCGCGCTGATCGCAGTCGGAGAGAGCATCGCGCCGAACGAGGAGCGGGCCTGGTTCCTCGTCATGCTGGCGCTCTTCGCCGCCTGGAGCGCCGGTGTACTCGCATACGTCCACCTTCGCAGCGTCGGCGACCGGTTCGCGATCGTCGCGACCGCGATCGACATCGTCGCGATCGGCGTGCTCGCGGTCCTGTCGGGTGGGGCGTACTCGCACGCCCGGCTCGCGTTCTTCCTGATCCCGGTCGCGGTCGCGTTCCGTTTCCGGCCCGCGTTCACGGGGCTGGCGGTCGTCCTCACGACGGCGACGTACGTGATCCAGGCGGTCGTCCACCCGGGCACGCAGCAGGCCGCCGTGACACGGTTCATCGTCACGCAGGCGGGCTACCTGGCGTGGATCGGCGTGGCGTGCGTGATGCTCTCCCTCCTGCTCGAGCGCCGGACGGAGCTCGCGTCGCGCCTCGCCGCCGACCGCTCGCGACTCTTGACGGACGCCCTCGAGGCAGAGCAGCGGGAGCGCAAGGCGCTCGCCGAGGCCCTCCACGACCACGCGATCCAGAACCTGCTCTCAGCGCGCCACGAGCTCGAGGAGGCGTCCGAGACGACCACCCATCCGGCGCTGGCGCGGGCAGACGCAGCGCTCGTCGCCGCGGCGGGGCAGCTGCGCGAGGCCGTCTTCGACCTCCATCCGTACGTCCTCGAGGCGGCGGGGCTCGAGGCCGCCCTGCGCTCGGTCGCGCAGGAGGCGGCCGCCCGCGGTCGCTTCCGGCTCCGTCTCGATCTGGACGGCCCCGGTGACCACGCACAGGACCAGCTCGTCTTCTCGGCCGCGCGCGAGCTGCTCACGAACGTCGTGCGGCACGCGGACGCGAGCCTCGTCGACGTCCGCCTCGCAGAGCGAGACGGCGAGCTCGTGCTCGTCGTGGAGGACGACGGCCGCGGCTTCCCGGCCGGGCGCCCGGAGGAGCGCCTCGCGGACGGGCACATCGGCCTGGCCGCCCAGCGGGTCCGGGTCGAGGCCGCCGGAGGGCAGATGGAGCTGCTCTCGACGCCGGGGGGCGGAACGCGGGTCGAGGTGCGTGTCCCCGAGCGTGTCGACGGCAACGGCCGAGCCGGCGGCTGAGAGAGCCTCGCCTCGTCGATCGTGCGGTCGGACGATTGCCGCCCCGCCGCCGCGCGCCGATCATGCTCGACATGCTTCCGGAGCGGAGAACGACCGAGGGAGTGGAGGCGACGCTCCACGTCGTCGCCGCGCAACGCATGGCCCAGGCGACCGTCACGGGCTTCGGCTTCTGCGAGGAAGGCGGCCACCCGCTGACGGAGCGGCAGAAGGTGGCTCTCCTCACGGCCGCGATGCTGGAGCTCGACGGCCTCCACGAGGAGGTCGAGGGCGTGGTGCGCGTCGAGCGGCTCGTCTCCGAGCTGCGCGGCCTCGACCGTTCGTAGGATCCATCAGCCGACGCGATCCGAGTAGCCATGCGGCTCCGGAGCGGCCTCCGGTAGACCCCTCGTTCGATCGGAGGATGGGCGCTTCCGCCTGACGCCCGACGGCGAGCGTACGGGTGATCGTCTTTCCGCAGGATCGGCCGGCGGTGGCGCCGGGTGCAGCGTGGATGTATGGAGGTCGAAGCGAGCGCAGCACCCTCGCGGCACCGACGGTGACGACCACTGCCGCGCCGATCCTCGACGCCCCGCTCGGCGGCGCGCCGCCCGGCGAGCCCGCGGCGATCGCGGGTCGCACGCCGTTCCAGCTCTTCTGGGAGCGGTTCAAGGAGGACCGCGTCGCCCTCGTCGCGCTCGGGTTCATCGTCCTCGAGATCCTGCTCGCGATCCTCGCGCCGTGGATCGTGAAGCTCTTCGGCCATCCCCCGAACGCGCAGTTCCCGGAGCAGCTCGACCCGACGTACGGGACGCCGACAGGCCCGTCCCGCGAGTTCCTGTTCGGCGTGGACACCGTCGGACGCGACGTCTTCGCGCGCGTCGTCTACGGCGCCCGCGTCTCGCTCCAGGTCGCGCTCATCGCAACGTTCCTGTCCGTCGGTCTCGGCATCGTCGCCGGCCTCCTCGCCGGCTTTCACCGCGGGGCTACGGACACCGTCATCTCGCGCGTCATCGACGTCACCCTCGCGTTCCCGATCCTCCTCCTCGCGCTCGGGATCGCATCGTCCTGCTCGCTGGGCAACGGCTGCGCCGGCGGGCTGATCAAGCCGGGCCTGTCGACCGTGATCGTCGCGATCGTGGTCGTCAACTGGACGTATATCGGCCGCATCATCCGCGGCCAGGTCCTCTCGCTCCGCGAGAAGGAGTTCGTCGAGGCGGCCCGGGCCGCCGGGGCTGGCTCGACGGCGATCATGTTCCGGGAGCTCTTGCCGAACCTCGTGGCGCCGATCGTCGTCTACTCGACGCTCGTGATCCCGCAGAACATCCTGCTCGAAGCGGCGCTCTCGTACCTCGGCGTCGGGATCAACCCACCCCAGGCGAGCTGGGGCGAGATGCTCGCCGAGGCGACGCCGATCTTCGCCACCGCCTGGTGGTTCTTCCTCTTCCCGGGGGTCGCGCTCCTGCTCACCGTGCTCGCCTTCAACCTGCTCGGCGACGGGATCCGCGACGCCCTCGACCCGAAAGCCGCATGACCAACTCAACGCTCGAAGGAGGAGCGATGTCAGCACTCACAAGGGCTCTAGGCCGCCGCCGCGTCGCGATAACCGCGGCCTTGCTCACGGTGATCGTCGCCGCGGTCGGCGCCGGCGTCGCCACGGCCGGCGGCCGGCAGGCCGGCGGGAAGATCACGGTCCTCTCGGCCGGCGACGTCGACCACATCGACCCGGGCCAGGCGTACTACTCGTTCACCTACGAGATCTCGTACGCGACCCAGCGGCCGCTGTTGTCGTACCGGCCGAACTCGATCAACGCGATCCCCGACCTCGCCTCGGCAATGCCGAAGTACTCGAACGGCAACAAGACGGTCACCGTGCACATCCGCCCGGGCGTCCGCTTCAGCCCGCCCGTCAACCGCGAGGTGACGTCCGCCGACGTGAAGTACGCGATCGAGCGCGGGTTCGCGTCGAGCGTCGCGAACGGCTACGCCGGCGCCTACTTCGGCGACGTCGTCGGAGCGCCGGCGAAGGCGACGAAGGGCGTCCCCAACATCAAGGGCATCCAGACGCCGAACAAGAGCACGATCGTCTTCCGGCTGAAGCGGCCGGACGGCATCTTCACCGGCTCGCTCGGGCTGCTGATGACCGCGCCGGTTCCGCGCGAGTACGCAAAGCAGTTCGACGACCAGACGACCTCGTCCTACGGCATGCATCAGGTCGCGACGGGGCCGTACATGATCAAGAACGACTCGTCCGGGAACATCAACGGCGTCGGCTACAAGCCGGGGCAGCTGATCGACCTCGTCCGCAACCCGAATTGGAGCGCGAAGACGAGCTGGAGGCCCGCCCACGCCGACGAGGTGCTCTTCAAGGAGGGCTACCAGGATCCGACCGTGATGACGCGGACGATTCTCTCGGGCTCCGCCGACGTCAACGGCGACTCCCCTCCGCCGCCGGCCGAGCTGCGCTCGATCATGTCCAACTCGTCCGAGAAGGCCCAGCTGCACTTCACGCCCGCGGGCGGAAGCCGCTACGTCGCGCTCAACACGTCGAAGCCGCCGTTCAACAACCTCGACGTGCGGCAGGCGGTCGCCACCGTCCTCGACCGCAACGCCATGCGCCTGACGCGCGGCGGCGCGATCGACGGCCGGATCGCGACGCACTTCCTCGACCCGAGCTTCAAGAACCAGGGCTTCGTGCAGGCAGGCGGCCTCGGGTTCAACCCGTTCCCGAGCGCCGGCTTCCGTGGCAACGTCGCGAAGGCGAAGGCGCTGCTCCGCCAGGCCGGCTTCGCGAACGGGATGTACAAAGGCCCGCAGGTGACGATGGTGGCGGACAACTCGCCGCCCGGCTCCAACACCGGGCAGGTCGTCGCAGCCGACATGGCCAAGATCGGCTTCAACGTGAAGACGATCTCGGTCACGCACTCGACGATGTACACGAAGTACTGCAACGTCCCGAAGAACGAGCCGAACATCTGCCCGAACGTGGGCTGGCTACCGGACTTCCACGAGCCGCAGGCCGTGCTCGACGTCACGTTCGCGGGGAACAGGATCACGCCGGTCAACAACTCGAACTGGCCGCTCCTGAACGACCCCACGATCAACAAGGCGATCGCGCATGCCAAGACGATCGTCGCGCCGCAGGCCCGCTGGGCCGCGTGGGGCAAGATCGACCGGATGGTCACGCAGTCGGCGGCGGCCGTCCCGTGGGTCTGGGAGAACTTCCCGTCCGTCTACTCGAAGCGCGTCACAGCCGCGCCGGAGCTGTGGAACGGCGGCTCCCCCGACGTGACGTTCATGTCCGTCTCGGGGTCGTAGGGGCGTCACGTCCACGACGCTCGACACCAGCGCTTCCTCCCCCCGGGCCCGCCCGCCCGGGGGAGGAAGCACGGTCCTGGGGGCGATCGGGAGCGTCCTTCAGTCGTCGATGCTGCGGTACGTCTGCCGCCGCATCCTGTGGGGCGCGTTCCTGCTCGTCGTCGTCAGCGCGTTGACGTTCGTCATCTTCACGGTCTTTCCGTCCGCCGACCCGGCCGCGCTCCGGGCAGGCCGCCAGGCGACGCCCGAGCTGATCGCGCAGATCCGCCACAACCTCGGCCTCGACAAGCCCCTCTACGTGCAGTACTGGCTCTTCCTCAAGGGCATCGTCCTGCACTTCGACCTCGGTTACTCGTACCAGAACAGCGTCTCGGTCAAGTCCCAGATCTTCACGCGTCTGCCGGTGACGCTCTCGCTGACGGCGGGCGCGTTCGTGATCTGGATGATCGTCGCGATCCCGATCGGCGTGATCTCGGCGATCCGGAGCCGCTCGCTCCTCGACCGCGCGACGATGGGGGCGGCGCTCGTCGCGATCTCCGCGCCCGTCTACTTCCTCGGCCTGATCGCGCTGTTCCTCTTCTCGAACGACATCGGGGTGGTCCACCTGCTCCCGGGCGCCGGCTCGTACACGCCGCTCTCGGTCTCGCCGTGGCGGTGGTTCACGTCGCTGCTGATGCCCTGGTGCGTCCTCGCGGCCGCCTTCGCGGCGTTCTACGCGCGCATGGTGCGAGGGAACCTGATCGACACCATGGGCGAGGACTACATCCGCACCGCGCGCGCGAAGGGGCTCTCGGAGCGGCGCGTCGTCGGCCGCCACGGCCTGCGGGCCGCCCTCACGCCCGTCGTCACGATGGCCGGGCTCGACATCGGGATCCTGCTCGGTGGCGCGATCCTCACGGAGACGGTCTTCAACATCCCCGGGATCGGGCGGTACGCCTACGACTCGATCATCAACTCCGACCTGCCGGCGATCGAGGGGACTGTCCTCTTCGGGGCGTTCTTCATCATTGCCGCGAACATCTTCGTGGACATCGTGTACGCGTTCCTCGACCCGCGGGTGCGCTACTGATGGCGCTCCTCGAGATCCGCGACCTGCACGTCTCGTTCGAGACGCGGGACGGGATCGTCCACGCCGTCGACGGCGTCTCGCTCGCGGTCGACCGCGGCCGCACGCTCGGCGTCGTCGGCGAGTCCGGGTCGGGGAAGAGCGTCACGGCACTCACCGTGATGGGGCTCACCCGGCTTCCGAACGCGACTATCTCCGGCGAGGTGCTGCTCGACGGCGTCGACCTCCTCGCGATGCCGACCGACGAGCTGCGCCGCGTGCGCGGCAAGCGCGTCGCGATGATCTTCCAGGACCCGCTCTCGTCACTCCACCCGCTCTACAAGATCGGCTGGCAGATCGTCGAGGCGATCCAGGCGCACGAGCGCGTGTCGGAGAAGGCGGCGCGCGCCCGTGCACTCGAGGCGCTCCGAGAGGTCGGGATCCCGAACGCCGCGGACCGGCTCTCGAGCTATCCCCACGAGCTCTCGGGCGGGATGCGCCAGCGCGTGATGATCGCCATGGCACTCGTCCTCGGCCCCGAGATCCTGATCGCCGACGAGCCGACGACCGCACTCGACGTCACCGTCCAGGCGCAGATCCTCGACCTCGTCCGCGAGCTCCAGGCCGAGCACGGCACCGCCGTCGTCCTCATCACCCACGACCTCGGCGTGATCGCGGAGACGGCCGACCACGTCGCGGTGATGTACGCCGGGCGGGTGGCCGAGCTCGGGCCGCTGACGGGCGTGATCGACCACCCCGAGCACCCGTACACGTGGGGCCTCCTGCAGTCCCTCCCGAGCACCGAGGCCTCGCGCTCGGAGCCGCTTCACCCGATCGAAGGCTCGCCGCCGAGCCTCATCTCGGTCCCGAGCGGCTGCGCCTTCCACCCGCGCTGCCCGTACGTGATGGAGGTCTGCCCCCGTGAGCGGCCGGCGCTACTGCCGACGACCCCGGGTCACACCGTCGCGTGCCACCTGCCCGTCCCGACGCGGCGCGCGATCGGTAGCGAGGTGCGCTCGCAGGAGGCCCGAGCGTGAACGGGCCTTTCGCCCAGCGCCCGGCGATCGCGGGCAACGGCGGCGCGCCGAAACAGGCGGCTCCGCTGGTCGCCGTCGAGAGCCTCGAGAAGCTCTTCCCGCTCACCCGCGGCGTGTTCCTCGGCGGCGGGCGAGGACAGGTGCACGCGGTGGACGGGGTGTCGTTCGACATTCCCCGCGGTGGCACGCTCGGCCTCGTCGGAGAGTCCGGCTGCGGGAAGTCCACCGTCGCACGCCTCGTCACGCGCCTGCTCGAGCCGACGGGCGGCACGGTCCGATACGACGGCAAGGACATCACCCACTGGAAGGCCCGCGCGCTGCGCCCCCTGCGCCGCGAGATCCAGCTCGTCTTCCAGGATCCGTACTCGTCGCTCAACCCGCGCCGGACGGTCGGAGCGATCGTCGGCGAGCCGCTCCGCCTGCAGCACATCGGGTCGCGCTCCGAGCGCAAGACGCGGGTGCGCGAGATGCTCGAGGTCGTCGGCCTCAACCCGGAGCACTACAACCGCTACCCACACGAGTTCTCGGGCGGCCAGCGGCAGCGGGTCGGGATCGCCCGGGCGCTCATCACGACGCCGAAGCTCGTCGTCGCCGACGAGCCAGTCTCGGCGCTCGACGTCTCGATCCAGGCCCAGATCCTGAACCTGCTCGCGGAGCTGCAACACGAGTTCGGCCTCACGTACCTCTTCATCGCGCACGACCTGAACGTCGTCCGCCACGTCTCCGACCGGATCGCGGTGATGTACCTCGGGAAGATCGTCGAGCTCTCGCCGGCGGAGGAGCTCTATGCACATCCCGTCCATCCGTACACGGAGGCGCTCCTCTCTGCGGTGCCGACGGTCGAGACGACCGCGCGCGAGCAGCTGCGGCACCGGGTCGTCCTCCGCGGCGACCCACCGAGCCCCGTCGCGCCTCCGTCGGGCTGCCGGTTCCACACGCGCTGCCGTTACGCGACCGAGATCTGCAGCGCGGTCGAGCCGGCGCTGATCGACCACCGCCGCGGCCACCTGGCCGCGTGTCATCACCCGCTGAACACCGGCGCCCGCACGGCGGCGCTCGCGACCCGGACCGCCTGATCGACCGATCGGCCGATGCTCAGGGGGCGGACCGTCGGCGAGAGTTCGCCGCAGTGCGCCGGCCGAGCCCCGCAGGGGGAGGGGTGGAGTCGGGAGGGCGCTCGCCTCCCGGCTCCCGGCCGCGTACGAGGGCAGTCGCCTCCGGACGCTGGTCCGGCCGGCCGCATCCGTAGTCGTCCGCAATGTTGCGGCGGCCGTGTCACGACGCGCCGGCACGGCCCCGCGGCTACGGTCGTACGGGTGCGGCATGCCGCGCCCCAGGAGCCATCTGCAGCGACCGAGGAGCAGCCATGATCGATCCGTCCCGCACCGTCGCCGACCTCGTGCTCGAGCAACCGTCACGCGCCCGGGTGTTCGAGGAGCTCGGCGTCGACTACTGCTGTGGCGGCAAGCAGAGCCTGAGCACCGCCTGTGACGCGCGCGGCCTCGCCGTCGACCACGCCGTTGCCGCCCTCGAGTCGGTCGCCGGCGCACCGTCGGGCGAGCGCGACTGGGCGAGCGCGCCGCTCTCCGAGCTGTGCGACCACATCGTCACCACCCACCACGACCATCTGCGCGAGGAGCTCCCGCGCCTCGAAGGCCTCCTCGAGAAGGTCGTGCGCGCCCATGGCGACGGGCGCCCCGAGCTCTCTGAGCTACGCGACACGTTCGCCGCGCTCCGCTCCGAGCTCGAGGAGCACATCGTGACGGAGGAGACAGACCTCTTCCCGCTCGTTCGCAGCGGCGGCCCGTACGACGCCGATCAGGTCGCGGAGCTCGAGCACGACCACGAGTGGGCCGGCTCGGCTCTCGCGAAGCTGCGCGATCTCTCGGACGGCTACGACCTCGACCGTGCGCTCTGCAACACGCACCGCGCGACGCTCGACGGCCTCCGCGAGCTCGAGCTCGACCTGCACCAGCACATCCACGAGGAGAACAACGTGCTGTTCCCCCGGGCGCTCGCCACGGCATGACCGGGGGCGTTCGGGTCGGCCGGCCCGCGCCGGCCGCCCTCGTCGCCTCCTACTTCCTCGCGGCGCTCCTCGCCTGGCTCGCGGCCACGATCGCGCTCGTGGCCGCGGCGCCGCAACTCGCCGACGCCGGTGTCGCCTCGCCCGAGGTGCTCCTCGCGGTGCACCTCGTCGGCCTCGGGTTTCTGCCACTTGCCGTCACCGGGGCCGTGCTGCACGTTCTCCCGACGCTGCTCCGCAACGACGCATGCCCGGCGCGCGGCTGGGCGGCGCTGCCGCTGCTCTGCGGCGGACCCGTGCTCGCCTTCGCGATCGCGCACGACCACGACCGCCTCACCTGGATCGCAGCCGCCGCGGAAACCGCCGGGTTCGTCGTCGTCGCCTGGGAGATCGTCACCCTCGTCGTCCAGGCGCCCCACGACCGAATGCTGCTCGCGAGCCGCTTCGGAATCCTGCTCTCGACGTTCAACGCGGCCGCGGCGCTCGCGGTCGGCGCGGGGCTCGCCGACCGCGGCTTCAGGCCCTTGCTCGGGATCCCGCACGACCGCGCCATCGGGATCCACCTCAACCTCGCCGTCCTCGGCTGGCTGACGCTGCTGATCGTCACGGTCGGCCGGACGCTCACCCCCATGCTCTCGCTCGCCCCGGCCACGCCGCGGCGCAGGCTCCCGGTGGAGGAGCTCGTCCTGACGGTCGGGCTCTGGATCCTCGTCGCGGGGCTCGCGCTCGGTACGCGGGCACCGATGATCGTCGGCGCGCTGCTCGTCGTCGGCGCGATCGCCTTCTTCGCCGTGATGACCGTGCGTATCGCGCGTCAGCACAGGATGGAAGGCATCGAGGGCCCGCTCACGCACGTCGTCACGGGGATGTTCTTCCTCGGCCAGGCGGCGATCCTCGGGATCGGGATGCTCTTCGGGCTCGAGGCGTCTCCGGCCCGCCTGACCGCGTACGTCGTCGCCCTGCTGGTCGGTTGGGCGGGGGGCGTGACCCTGGGGCACCTCGGCAAGCTGCTGTCGCTCTCGGCCTGGACGTGGTGGCCGCCCGGCCCGCGGCCGAAGCAGGCAGAGCTCTACCCGCGGCGGATCTGGCTCGCAGAGGCGATCGTGTTCGCGGTGGGGATCGAGCTACTCGTGAACGGCGTCCTCGCAGGCTCGGAGGCCGTTGTGGGGCTCGCTGGCCTCCTTCTGGTCGGCGCGGCGGCGACTGCCCTCGTGGGCGCCGGCCTCACCGTGCACGCGGGCCGCCGGGCGCTCCGGCCCGAGCGAGCTCTGGTTAGCTGACCCGATGCCGATCGACGTGCCAACGCCGCACGGGCCGGCGCGCGTCCACCTCGAGACCGCAGACGAGCCGCGCGGCATCCTCGTCCTCGGCCACGGCGCCGGCGGCGGCGTGGGCGCTCGAGACCTCGTCACGGCGGCGTGCGTCGCCGGCTCGCTCGGGCTCGCGACCGCCCTCGTCGAGCAGCCCTACCGCGTCGCGGGGCGGCGGTCTCCCGCGCCGGCACACCAGCTCGATGCGGCGTGGACCGCGGTGGTCGAGCACGTCCGCGCCGCCGGCCTTGTCCGTGGAGCCCTTGTCGCCGGCGGCCGCTCCTCCGGAGCGCGCGTCGCCTGCCGCACCGCGGCCGAGACCGGAGCCGACGCCGTGCTCTGCCTGGCGTTCCCGCTCCAGCCGCCCCAGCGCCAGGGCCGTCCGCCTGGCCCGAGCCGCCTGCCGGAGCTCGAGGCCGTCACCGTCCCGACCCTGGTCGTCCAGGGCGAGCGTGATCGCTTCGGCATGCCACCCGAGGGCCTGCGGCGTGCGGTCGCGGTCGTGCAGGCCGACCACGCGCTGCGCTCCGACCTGTCCGCGGTCGCCGAGGCGGTGCGCGACTGGCTCTCGGGGCTCCTCGACCTCGCGCCCTGAGGGGTCAATCCGCCTCCGCCGTGGCCGGTGCGCCGACCTCGCCGTGGGCACCGGCCGCCGCGGGCCGGGCCACGCGGAAGAGCAGCCCGCCGAGTGTCGCAGCGAGAGCGGCGAAGAGCGCGCCCGTGAGGAACGCCAGCTGATAGCCGCCGTTCAGCGCCTCGGCGGCGTTCTCGCCCGATGCGGTCAGGGTGTCCGTGCGGGCGGCCGCGATGCTTGC
Organism: uncultured Actinomycetes bacterium; assembly: GCA_963746445.1. Lineage (GTDB taxonomy): Bacteria > Actinomycetota > Thermoleophilia > Gaiellales > Gaiellaceae > Gaiella. The sequence continues at coordinate 49,360 of CAVVAW010000009.1, read as the reverse complement.
GAGGACCGCGAGCCCGAGCGCGCCGCCCATCATGAACGACGTGTTCACGACGCCGGACGCGAGACCGGCCTCCTCGGGCTGCACGTCGCTCATCGCAGCCAGCAGCACGGGGTTGAACGCGATGCCGGCGCCGACGCCGAGCAGGATCATGCCGGGCAGCACGTCGACGACGAACGAGCCGTCGACCGGCGCCCGGGCGAACAGCACGAGGCCGACGGCGGCCATCCCGAGGCCGGCGACGAGGGGCGGACGGATGCCGAAGCGCATCACGAGCTTCGCCGAGACACCGAGCGAGAGCACGCCCATGATCAGGTTGCCGGGCAGGAACGCGAGCCCCACCTCGAGCGGGCTGTAGCCGAGGACGAGTTGCAGGTACAGCGCCGTGAGGAAGAACCAGGCGAACATCGCCGCCGACCAGAACATGCCCACGACGTTGGCAGTCGCGAGGTTCCGCAGCCGGAAGAGACGGAGGGGGACGAGCGGAGCGCTCGCGCGCGACTCGATCCAGAGGAACACCGCGAGCAGCCCGCCGGCGAGGCCCAGCAGGCCGAGCGTTCGGGCGGTTCCCCAGCCGACCTCGTTCCCGTTCACGATCGCGTAGACGGCGACCATGGACGCCGCGGTCACCGTCACGGCACCTGCGACGTCGAGTCGTCCGCGCACCATCCCACCGCTCGCGGGCAACAACGCGAGCGTCAACGCAAACACGGCGATGCCGACGGGCACGTTGACGAGGAAGATCCAGTGCCAGTCGAGCGTGTCGGTCAGGACGCCGCCGAGGAGGACGCCGATGGAGCCGCCGCCGGAGGCGACGAACCCGAAGACGCCCATCGCCTTCGCGCGCTCCGCGGGCTCGGTGAACAGCGTGATGATGAGCGAGAGCGCGACCGCCGAGACGATCGCCCCGCCGATGCCCTGCACCGCGCGGGCCGCGATCAGAAGTCCCTGCGTGTCCGCCAGGCCGCAGGCGATGGACGCAAGGGTGAACAGCGCGATCCCGGCGAGGAACATCCGCCGGTGCCCGACGATGTCACCGAGGCGGCCTCCCAGGAGCAGGAAACCGCCGAAGGTCAGCAGGTAGGCGTTCACGATCCACGCGAGCGACTCCTCCGAGAAGCCGAGGTCCTCCCGGATCGACGGGAGCGCCACGCCGACGATGGTCACGTCGAGCACGATCATCAGGTCGCCCAGGCAGAGGACGATCAGCGCGAGCCAGCGGGTGCGGTTGTCGGCGACGGTCATCGGTTGGGCTCCTTCCGGGAGTTCACGAGCGGTCTCCGAGGGTTGGACGCCCGGTCGTCGGAGAACTCATCGCCGCGGCGCCGATGAGTTGCACCGGCTGCGACCGTCCAACCTCCGATGGCCCTGGATGCGCCACGCACGCTCGAGCTCGCCGTCGAGGGGCCGATCGCGCGGAGCGACCTGCCGGGGCTCGCGGCACGGGTCTGCGCGCTCCTCGAGGCGAGCGCGGCCGACATCGCGGTCTGCGACGTACGCGGCGTCGAGCCCGACGCGGTCACCGTCGACGCGCTCGCCCGGCTGCAACTCGCCGCGCGCCGCCACCGCTGCCGCGTGATCCTGCGCAATGCCTCGGCGGAGCTCCTCGACCTCGTCGCCTTCATGGGGCTCGAGGACGTGTTGGCTCCTACCCCTCGAGACGGGCAGGCAGGCCGAACAGCGGGAACACCCGCTCGGTGTCGAGGAAGAACGTGAGCTCGACGATCGCGCCCGCCTCGACCTCGACGACCTGGAGCGCCCACGGATCGAAGCCGGATCCCGTCTCGCTCGGCTTGTACTGACCGAACGCCGGCGACCCGTTCGCCGTGCCGGCGGGGATCACGCGTGATCCCTTGCAGCCGATGCCGGGGCCGTACCACCACGTGAAGATGTCGTCGCGGCCGCGGAGCCACAGGTCGTACGGCGGCATCGACTGCGTCGCGTCCTCGTGGATCAGGGACGTCAGCGCATCGAGGTCGTAGCGCTCGAAGGCGTCGACGTAGCGGGCGAGCAGCTCCGCGTCCGCCTGCTCGACCGACGGTGAGGTCGTGCTCGCCGCGAGGTCGCTCGCGTCGAGGGTCGCCCGCGCGCGCTGGAGCGCGCTGTTCACGGACGCCACGCTCGTCTCGAGCAGCTCCGCCGCCTCGGAGGCCTTCCAGCGCAGCACCTCGCAGAGAATCAGGACGGCGCGCTGTCGCGGCGGGAGATGCTGGAGCGCGGCGACGAACGCAAGCCTCACGGTCTCGCGCGCAGCCGTGACCTCGGCCGGGTCGCCGTCCGGGACGATCAGCCCTTCCGGCACCGGCTCGATCCAGGTCACCTCGGGCAGCGCGTTCAGGTTCGAGACGACCGGCTCGCGGGACGGCCCGAGGTCCATCGGGCGGGCGCGCCGCTCCCTACCCGCGATCGAGTCGAGACACACGTTCGTCGCAATCCGGTAGAGCCACGAGCGCAATGCGGCTCGGCCTTCGAACCGGTCGAGCGCCTTCCAGGCGCGAATCATCGTCTCCTGCACCGCGTCCTCGGCCTCGAACGGCGAGCCGAGCATCCGGTAGCAGTAGCCGGTCAGCTCACGACGGTGGAGCTCGAGCTCCTCGACCCGTGCGGGCGTGGCGACACTCACCCGTCCATCGTACGAATCGGTTCCCGCACGGGGGTGCGGCTAGCCGCACCCCCGTCGCCGGAACGTGGATTACTTCGCGGCCGCGCCCTCGCCCACACGGGTCTCGGGGGCGGGGACGATGCGGATGTACGGCTTGGGCTCCTCCCAGCCGTCCGGCCAGATCTCGCGCGCCTGGTCGTTCGAGACCGAGCCGGCGATGATCACGTCCTCGCCCGGCACCCAGTTGACAGGCGTCGAGACCTTGTGGTCGGCGGTCAGCTGGAGCGAGTCGATGACGCGGAGCACCTCGTCGAAGTTCCGCCCCGTCGTCATCGGGTAGACGAGCACCAGCTTGATCTTCTTGTCCGGGCCGATCACGAACACGTTGCGGACGGTCTGGTTGTCGGCCGCCGTCCGGTCGGAGGGATCACCCGACACGTCGGCGCCGAGCATCCCGTACGCCTTCGAGATGGCGAAGTCGGCGTCGCCGATGATCGGGTAGTTGGGCGCGTGCCCCTGCGTCTCCTCGATGTCGCGCACCCAGTCCTCGTGCGCGCCGGTCGGGTCGACGGAGAGGCCGATGATCTTCACGCCCCGGCGCTCGAACTCGGGGTTGATCCGCGCCATGTAGCCGAGCTCCGTCGTGCAGACGGGCGTGAAGTCCTTCGGATGCGAGAAGAGCACCGCCCACGAGTCGCCGATCCAGTCGTGGAAGGAGATGCGTCCCTCGGTGGTGTCGGCCTCGAAGTCCGGTGCGGTGTCGCCGATCGTCAGTGCCATTCCGTCCTCCCGGTTCGAACGCCGCGCTCTGTCCGCGCGGCGAGTGTGCTGGCGCCAACGCGTGCGCCAATCCGATTCTTCCACAATTGAAGCATTGGGACGCGGCCTCGCGTGGAGGCCGCGTCCCACATGCGTGGCTCAGAGGATGCCGCGGTCGTGGAACGCGGCCGTGACCGCGTTCGCGGTCGCCTGACCGTACAGGACCTTCGCCGCCGCGACGATGTCGCTCGCGAGCGCCGGCATCGTGCCGCCGTCGAAGCCGAACTGGCCCTGGAGGATCGCGGTGTCGGCCTTCACGTTGCCGATCGCGTTGCGGATGTCCCAAAGCGCCTGCGACCAGATCTCGCCGTCGGCGTGCACCTCGCCGACGAGATCGGTGGGGTACTTCTTGTCCTCGTCGAGGCGCCTGAGGCAGTGCGGCTCGGACGAGGTGTACGACGTCGAGTCCCAGTCCGCAACGCACTCGGGATCGGCCGACGCGCCGACGATGGCCTCGGTGACGGTCACGGCCCAGTAGTCGCCGAAGCCCTCGCTGATCGCACCGGCCTGCTCGGTCGAGAACTGGAAGCCCTGCGAGAAGTGGATCGCGTGGCCGTACTCGTGGAGGATCACCTCGGCGTCCTCGGCGTCGTCGACGCCGCCCTTGCCGAAGCGGATCTCGTCCTGCTTGTCGGTCGCGAACGAGTTGTCCACTCCCCACTGGTTGATCCGGACGGCCTGCGGGCGCATGTTCACCGGCCTGAGCGTCGTGCCGAAGCCGAGCGACTGGATGTACTTCTGCGCCTCGGTGATCCAGTAGTAGGCCATCACCTGCTCGAACTGGTCCTGGTGCCGGTCGTAGAGGAACGTGTTCGTTGTCGAGTACGCCGGGGTCCCGGTCGTGCTGCGGACCACGGCCCACTTTCCGCTCAGGGTCCCGGAGCCGTCGAGGTCGGTCAGCGTCACGGAGTGGTAGGCGTCCTGGGGCACCGCACGTGCGGCGTCCTTCTGGTCGGTGAGCGTCTGGATCCCGAGGTCCTGCACCGGATTCGGCGCGAAGACCAGGGCCGTACCGGTGCTCGAGCCCGAGCCGGGCTTGGTGGCGTACGCGGCGGACGCGGCCACGAGCGCCAAAGCGGCCACGGCGACAAGAGCTCGCTTCACGTCAGCTCCCCTCTGTCGATTGCGACGACGCACTCTACTCCCGCGGGTGCGGCGTCCGCCTCGCTGCGATACTCGGGCCGCATGACCGTCGGCCCGACGCCGTCACCGACCGTGCGTCACCTCCTCCGGGACGACCTGCGCGGTATGTACCCCGGCTACTTCGCTCTCGTGATGGCGACCGGGATCCTCTCGAACGCGTTCTTCTACCTCGGCCACGACGCGCTCTCCGACGCGCTCTATGGCGTTGCCCTCGTCGCGTTTCCCGCCCTCGTCGCCGCTGCCGTGCTGCGCGTGCTCGCCTTCCCGGGTGCCGTCTGGGCGGATCTCGTCGACCCGCGGCGGGTGTTCGGGTTCTTCACGCTCGTCGCTGCGTGCGACGTGCTCGGCGTCCAGCTCCATCTCCGCAGCCACGACCACGCCGCGCTCGTGCTCTGGCTCGTCGCGCTCTCGGCCTGGCTCGCGCTCGGTTACTGGAGCTTCGCGGTGCTCACGTTCGACGACTCGCAGACGGGCGCGGACGTGGTCCACGGAGGCTGGCTGATCGCGATCGTGGCCACCGAGTCGCTCGTCCTGCTCGGGGCGCCGCTCGCCGGTCGGTTCGGCTCGCTCGAGGACACGATCTTCGTGGCCGTCTACGCCCTCTGGGGCATCGGGATCGTGCTCTACGGGATCTTCGTGACGCTCTTCGCGTACCGAATCTTCTTCCTGAGCGTCGACGCCGAGGAGATGAATCCCCTCTTCTGGGTCGTGATGGGCGCGGCGGCGATCGCGACGAACGCCGGCTCGACCCTGATCCTGACCGAGCCGGATCTGGACTTTCTGCTCGCCATGCGACCGTTCGTCAACGGCACCACGCTGATCCTCTGGGCGTGGGCGACGTGGCTGATCCCGCTGCTCGTGATCTTCGGCGTCTGGCGGCACGTCATCCGCCGCTATCCGCTCGCGTACGCGCCGACGTACTGGAGCCTCGTCTTCCCGCTCGGGATGTATGCGGTCGCGACGTATCGGCTCTCGCTCGCCTCGGACTTCCGCCCGATCGAGCTGTTCTCCGAGGTCATGGTCTGGTTTGCCCTCGCGGCCTGGCTCGCGACGATGGTGGGGCTCCTGCGCTCGTCGGCCGCGCGGCTTCGTGCCCCTACCGCCGTGCGGGCTTCTTCTTCGGCTTCTTCGCGGGCTTCTTGAGAAACGCGTTGGCCGGTGTGACGCCGTCCCAGGCGCGGTTCAGCGCGACGACGCGGGTGACCTTCGTGCGGTACGTGCCGATCGACGCCGGCCTCGTGAAGGTCATGTAGCCGGCGGTCGTCGCGCCCAGAGCACGCGCGTAGACCTTGCCGTTGCGGTAGAGCGCGACCGTGACGGACGCGTCCCGCACGCGCCGGCCGCGCGTGTCGAGGACGGTGACGTAGACGTGCAGCTGCTTCTTCGCCACGCCGTAGCGCACCGTGCTGACGGTGACGACCGGCGGCGGAGCCACGGTCACCGACGCAGTCGCGGTCAGCGTGCCCGTCGGTGTCGTGATCGCCGCCGTCACCTGCACCACGCCGGGGACGGTGCCCGCGGTGAACGTCGTCGTGGCGCCCGAGGCGCTCGAGAGCGTCCCGATCCCGTCCGGCGTCGCCGTCCACAGCGCGGCCGTCGGCGTGACGTTCCCGAACGCGTCGACGCCGACGGCCCGCAGGGTGACGCTGGCCCCCGTGACGAGCGTCGAGGCGGACGGCTCGATCCGCAGCCCGACGGGCGCGGCGCCGCCGACGGTGAGCTGCTGCGTCCCCGCAGCCAATCCGGCGGCCGACGCGGTCAGGGTCACCGTTCCCGCCGTCGGATCCTGGTAGTAGAGCTGGACGGTTGAGAACGCGCCCGCGGGCAGCGCGAACGCGACGGTCGGCGTGAACGGCCCGGCCGGACCGGTCGAGAACGTCCCCGTCGGCGACGACGACGCGACCGTCGCCGCGACCGGTGCCGCCGGCCTTCCCGCGACTCCGGCGATCTGCACCTGGAGCGAGATCGGCCCGGAGACGACACCCGCGGCGATCGTCTGCGGCGGCGAGGTGAACGCGAGGGCCGTCGGCGACCACGAGCGGAAGGTCCGCCAGCCGGCGGTCAGAGCGGCACCCGCGAGGTCGCCGGCGCACCAGGTCCCCTGCGCGGCGGCGCCGCACGCGCCGATCCCCGGATCGGCCGGCGTCTCGCTCCCGGAGTCCCTGATAGCGGCCGCGAGCCGGTCCAGCACCGCCGCGGTCTGGCGTGTGAAGTCGTTGGGGTCCAGCGCGTTCGCGTTCTTCGGCGCCCAGGCGAAGCCGAAGCGGTCGGTCGCCCGACCGGCACGGGCGCCGTGGTTGCGGAGCGCGTAGACCTCCGCGGAGACGTACTGCTGCATCAGCGTCTGGTCGACGAGCGTCCACCCGTAGGCGGAGCCCCACTGCCAGGCGGCGTTCGCGAGCGCGCTACCGGCGTTCCCGAAAAACGCGTTCGCCGTGCCGGAGACGGCGCCGCCCGCCGCGGCGAGCAGGTCCTGGTGGCGGAGGAACTCGACGAGCGCGTCGCGGCGGTTCTCGAGCGGCGCACCCGGTGCCGCGTAGCTGCGGACGTCGCCGTAGACCTCCTGCGACCAGTCGCCGACGTACACGTTCATGTCGGACCAGAACGCGCTGTCCTGCAGCCACTCCTGCGTACGAGCCTTGTAGGTCGCGACCGGAGCGCGCTGGCCGATTCCCACGATGAACACCACACCGCGCGTCGGCGGGCCCTCGCCGGCCGCGTCGTACAGCCCGCGCAGGAGCTCGCGCACGTTGGTGCGGGCGTTGCCGTCGCCCCGGCGCGCGGCGGACGAGAGCTCGTTCAGCGCCCACGTGTCGCCCGCCGCCAGGTCGTATCCGGCGGCGGCCATGCGGCGACGCGCCTCGACGCCTGCCTGGTACCAGGAGGAGCCGGTGCTCGCGACCCACTTCTGCCACGCACTCCAGTGGATCTCCGCGAGCGCGTGGATGTTCGGCCCGAGGGCACGGATCCGCTGCGCCTGGTCCGGCCGGAACCTCGTCTTGTCGGCGACGACCGGAGGAACCGAGATTGAGTACTGCGCGCACGGCGAGGCGTTCGCCGCCAGCGTCGTCGCGAGACGAAGCCAGTCCGTTTGGGCGTAGAACACGCCGCGGAGCGGACGGCAGTCGGCCTCGACGGCGTACGGACTGAAGACCGGGCGATGCACCAGCTTCTGCCACTCGGCCTGAGTACCGCGCGGATCGAGCGACGGCACCGGCGGCTGCGATCCGACGGAGGCGAGCGCGGAAGGCGCCGCCACGAGCCCGACGAGGGCGCAGGCAAGCGCAAGCACGAGCCGGGGCCTCGGGCGCATCGCGGCAGGCTACGGGAGGGCTGTGATGGAGCTGTGAGGATCGGCGGCGAGGGGGAAGACGGCGGTGAGAATCGTTCCCGCACCGTCCGGGCTGACCACCTCGAGCGTCCCGCCCAGCGTCTCGACGCGGTCGACGAGCCCGCCGAGACCGGTGGCCTCGTCCTGGCACTCGATGCAGGCGCCGCCGATGCCGTCGTCGCGGACGGTGACCGTGAGCGTCGAGCCGTCGTCCACGACGCGGAGCCACGCCTGCGTCGCCCGCGCATGCTTGACGGTGTTGGTGACCGCCTCCGCGCAGACGTAGTAGGCGGCCGCCTCGAGCGCCGGCGCCAGACGCTGCGGCAGGACGAGATCGAGCTCGACGGGCAGCGAGGCACGCCCCGCGCCGGCACGGATCGCCGCGTCGAGCCCCTGGCGGGCGAGCAGCGGCGGGTCGAGGCCGCGGGCAAGCTCCCGCAGGTCGGCGATGGCGCCCTCGAGGTCGGCCAGGGCATCCGCCGCACGCGGCCCGAGAGCCGGGTCGTCCGCGACCTGGCCCGCCACCGCACGGACGCCGAGCAGCGCCGCGGTGAGACGTTGCTGCGCGCCGTCGTGGAGGTTGCGCTCGAGCCGCCGGCGCTCGTCGTCTCCCGCCTGGAGGATGCGCAGCCGCGACGCCTTCAGCTGCTCGAGCTTCGCGACGAGGTCGCGATACAGACGGTCGCGCTCCATCGCGATGCGAAGCAACGGCACGAACGTCTCGGCGAACGCCGCGTCGTCGAGCAGCCGCTCGGCGTGCACGATCGCACCGACCCGGCGGGTCTCGTACCCGACCCAGGTCGTGACGGTGGCGGGTCCCCGGCGGGGCTCGGCCGCGGCACCGCGGACGTCCACGTAGCGCTCGAGCTCCCAGTCCCACCAGTAGACGAGCAGCTCCGGGTCGTCGAGTATCTCCCGAAGCGCCGACTGCACCTGCTCGGGTGTCGCCAGGTCGGGGATCGCCTGGAAGACCTGCCCGATCGTGTCGAGCCAGGAGGCGACCGCGCGCATGGCGCAGGTTGTACCTCGTCACGCGGGCGTTGTCACCCAGGGCGCAGCGGGATTGCCCGCCGCGCCCTGGGCCGACCGATCACTTGACGACGAAGGTGCCCTTCATTCCCGCGGCGGCATGACCCGGCAGCGTGCACAGGTACTTGAACTTGCCGCCCTTCTTGAAGGTGACCTTGAGCGTCGCCGTCGTGCCCGGCTTCAGCTTCTTGGTGACCTTGCCGGCGATCTTGAAGTCGTGCTCGAGGGCTCCCCGGTTCGTGACCTTGAAGGTCACGACACCTTTCGCGGAGGCCTTCTTCGACAGCGTGAACTTGAGCTCCGACGGCTTGCCTGCGGTCACTTTGACGACCGTAGCCTTCGAGGCGCCGGAGGCGACCGGCAGCGCGATCGCGAGCGCCACGGCGATGCTCGCGCCGATCGCGATCAACCCCTTGCTCGTCATGCTCCTCCTCGGGTGGACGTGTGCCGTTACCGGGCCACTATGCCTGCGGGCATACCCCGTAGGGTTGCGTGATGCCGTCGCGCCGAGCGCATCCGGCCCGCTCGGGCCGCACCCGCATCCGGCGGCTGCCCGAGCGTGGCGTCTACGACCGCGAAGCGATCGACGCAGTCCTCGACGCGGGCCTCGTCGCGCACCTCGGCTTCGTCTCGGACGGCCAGCCGTTCGTGATCCCGACGCTCCACGCGCGGGTCGGCGAGGACGTGTACGTCCACGGCTCGTCGGCGAGCCGGGCGCTGCGGGAGCTCTCGGACGGGATCGCCGCCTGTCTCACGGTGACTCTGCTCGACGGCATCGTCTTCGCGCGCTCGGTGTTCGAGCACTCGATGAACTACCGCTCCGTCGTCGTCCTCGGGAGGGCGTCGCCTGTGGTGGAGCGGGACGAGAAGCTCGCGGCGCTCGAGGCGTTCACCGAGAAGCTGCTGCCCGGCCGCTGGGCGGAGGCGCGGCCGCCCACTCCGACGGAGCTCAAGGCGACGTCCGTGCTGCGCATGTCGCTCGAGGAGGCGTCGGCCAAGATCCGCGACGGCGGCCCCGAGGACGGGGACACGCCGGATGCCGACCTCGACGTCTGGGCCGGCTACCTCCCGCTCGCCGTGACGGCGCTCGACCCCGTGCCCGACCCGGCGCTCCGTCCGGGCATTCCGGTGCCGCCCGCGCTGCGGCCCTACCGCCGCCCCGGCTTCGTCGAGTAGCGACACTTCTCTCGTGCAGACGCCCGCGTTCGACACGGTCGTGATGAAGTTCGGCGGCTCCTCCGTCGCCGACCCCGACAAGATCCGCCACGTCGCGCGGCGGTTCGTCGACGCGAAGCGACGCGGCTTGAACGTCGTGGGCACGGTCTCCGCGATGGGCAAGACGACCGACGAGCTGCTCGCGCTCGCCTCCGACGTCTCCCCCACGCCGAACCCGCGCGAGCTCGACATGCTCCTCTCGACCGGAGAGCGAATCGCGTGCGCGCTCGTCGCGATGGCGATCGACGACCTCGGCGAGGAGGCCGTCTCCTACACGGGGTCGCAGGCCGGGATCCTCACCGATGCCGCGCACACGAGGGCGAAGATCCGCGAGATCCGCGGCGACCGCATTCGCGCCTCGCTCGAGCAGGGGAAGATCGTGCTCGTCGCCGGTTTCCAGGGCTTCTCGCGCGACACGATGGAGATCACGACGCTGGGCCGCGGAGGCACAGACGCCACCGCGGTCGCGCTCGCCGCCGCGCTCGGCGGCGCCTGCGAGATCTACTCCGACGTGCCCGGCGTCTTCACCGCCGACCCGCGGATCGCGCCGAACGCGCGCAAGCTGCCGTTCGTCTCGTACGACGAGATGCTCGAGATGGCGGCGTCGGGCGCAAAGGTGCTGATGCTCCGCTCCGTCGAGCTCGCACGCAATCATGGGGTGCGCATCCACGCGCGCTCGACGTTCTCGGACGAGGAGGGAACCTGGGTGACCGATTACGAGGGAATGGAGCAGGCGATCATCTCGGCCGTCACCCACTCCGAGACCGACGTCGTCTTCACACTCACCGGGATCCCCGACCGGCCCGGGGTCGCGGCGATGATCTTCGACCGCGTCGCCGGCGCGCAGGTCAACGTCGACACGATCATCCAGAACGTCGTCCACGGGCGCGCGGAGATGTCATTCTCGGTGCCGGCCGAGGACGTCGCGGCGACGCAGGGGGCGCTCACGGCTACTCAGGCTGAGCTCGGCACGTTCTCGGTGGAGCAGAACGAGCAGCTCGGCAAGGTGTCGCTCATCGGGGCGGGCATGCGCTCGCATCCCGGCGTGGCGGCCACGATGTTCCGCACGCTCGCCGACCTCGAGATCAACCTCGAGATGATCTCGACCTCGCCGATCAAGATCTCCTGCATGATCGGCCGCGACCGGATCCCGGAAGCTGTGCGCGCGCTGCACGACGCCTTCGCCCTCGAGGGCGAGCCCGTCGTCGAGCCGACGATCTGAGCCGATTCTTTCTCGCCAGGCAGGAATCCGCAGAAGCGGATTCCTGCGGCTTGATCCCCGCCTCCGGCGGGGCAGATCCCTGAAGGCGCGCGCGGACGCGGTCGCAACTGCCTCGGTGACTTCGACCGGGACGGCAGGCTCTCAGCAGTGCGCGCCGAACCGAAGCACGTGAGCGATCGCACCGTCGAAGCGCTGATCACGGCCGGGGTCGGCCTCGTCGTCGTGATCGCCGTGCGCATGCTCCTCGGGATCGCGATCGGCCGGTACGAGCGGCGGCTGACGGCGAAGGATCCGGCGCTTGCCGCGCGCCGGAGGACGACCCTCGGGTTCCTGCGCAAGGTCGTCGTCGCGCTCGTTGCGGGGATCGCGATCTGGAAGGTGCTCTCGCTCTACCCGAGCACCGACCAGCTCGTCAACGCGCTGCTCGCGTCGAGCGCCGTGCTCGCGATCTTCGTCGGCCTCGCGTTCAACACGCCGCTCTCGAACCTCGGCTCGGGAATGCTGGTTGCCTTCGCGCAGCCGCTGCGGATCGGCGACCGCGTCACGGTCGGCGAGCAGACGGGCTTCGTCGAGGAGATGGACCTCCTCTACACGACGCTCGTCACCGACGACGCACGCCGCGTGTTCATCCCGAACAGCCAGCTGACGGCCACGATGATCGTCAACCGGACGATCCGCGACCCGCGGCGCGTGGTGTCGGCCTCGCTCCCGGTGCGCCTCGGCGCCCCGATCGCCGAGGCGCGCGCAGCTGCCGTCATGGCCCTCGAGGGCGTGGGCGGCATCCATCGCGGCGAGTCGAAGGTGCTCGTAGGCGACGTGACCGGCAACGCGGTCTGGCTGACTGCGATGGCGTCGGCACCGCTCGACGCCGACGTGATCCAGCTCGGCTCCGACCTCCGCGAGGTGCTCCTGGGCGCACTCGGGGACGCCGGGTACCTGGCCTCGAGCGCCTGACCCCGGTGTCCGACTTCAGTCGGACATCCACGCCTGCCTCAGACGTAGGTGTCGGACTGAAGTCCGACACCGGGGACGCGCTCTCACACGCAATCCCTCAGAGCCTGTGCCTCCGGCAGGGTCTCGAGCCGCTTGAGCGTGTTGTTCTCGATCTGGCGGATCCGCTCGCGGGTGACGCCGAACTCTCGTCCGACCTCCTCGAGCGTGCACGGCGCCTCGCCGAGCAGGCCGTAGCGCAGCTCGATCACCTTGCGGTCCCGGTCCGGGAGCGAGCCGAGGGCGGCCTCGATGTCCTCGCGGCGGAGCGAGAGCGAGGCGGTGTCGAAGGGCGACTCGGCCTGGTCGTCGGGGACGAAGTCTCCGAGCGAGGAGTCCTCCTCCTCGCCGATCGGCTTCTCGAGCGAGATCGGCATCTGCGCCATCCGCAGGATCTCGCGCACCTCATCGACCGACATCTCGAGCTCCTCGGCGACCTCCTCCGGCCGCGGCTCGCGGCCGAGGCGCTGGACGAGCTGGCGCTCGATGTGCACGACCTTGTTGAGCTTCTCGACCATGTGCACCGGGATCCGGATCGTGCGCGCCTTGTCGGCGATCGCGCGCGTCACGGCCTGGCGTATCCACCACGTCGCGTACGTCGAGAACTTGAAGCCCTTGCGGTGGTCGAACTTCTCGACCGCGCGGATGAGGCCGAGCGACCCCTCCTGGATCAGGTCGAGGAAGGTGAGCCCGCGCCCGAGGTAGCCCTTCGCGATGGAAACGACGAGGCGCAGGTTCGCCTCGATCATGTGCTGTTTCGCGCGATCGTCTCCGCGCTCGATCCGCTTCGCGAGGGAGACCTCCTGGTCGGCCGTCAGGAGCGGCACCTTGCCGATCTCGCGGAGGTAGAGCCGCAGGGAGTCGAGGGACGGCTCGACGGTGAGGTCGAGCTTCGGTGCGGTCACGACCTCCTCGGGAGGCACGATCGGCTGCTCGTGGGGCAGTGCCTTGTGCTGCTCTCCCTCGACGAGCTCGATCGAGTGATCGATGAGGTACGTCGTGAAGTCCTCCAGCTGCTCCTTGGTGAGATCGACGTCCTCGACGGACTTGACGATCTCGTCGTACGTCAGGAACCCCTTCTCCTGCCCTTGCTCGACGAGCTTGTGCAGCTCCTCGATCTCCGGAAGAGCGGTTTCGACCGAGAGCATGGACCCCTTCTTTCTTCCTGGCGGTTGACGGAAGACAGACCCTCGAACGCAACGAGCCGGATCACGGTTCCGGCCCCGACCACGCGCCGGCGCATCGTATACACGGGATCCAGCCTTTGGGTAGGGCAAATTCTCGATCATCGATCAAATGGAGGGCCGGACGCGCAGCTCGCCGACGTGCTCGCCGAGGCTGTTCGTCACCGGGCTCTCGACGAGAGGGCCCGGGTCGATCCCGAGCGCCGCGAGCACGTGGGCGAGCGCCGGCTGGATGGCGCGGAACGCGCCGTCGACGACCTTCAGCGCCAGCCCGAGGCCGTCCGCCGAGCCGGCGCAGTAGAGGCCCTCGGCACCGCCCTTCGCGACCCACCCGTCGAGGGCGCGGATCATCAGCGCGTCCGTCGCGACCGGACCTCGTAGGAGATCCGGGTGCGCACGCATCGCGCGCACGACGCGCTCGCCGCCGTCGAGCGAGGCTAGCCGCGTGAAGCAGTGAGCGGCGCGCTCGAGCGGCAGCGCGAAGGTCGGCACGCCGCACCCGTCCACCCCGACGACCAGTGACGACGGCTCCACCTCGGCCGCCTCCGCGACCTCGCGCAGCATCGCCTGCTGGCAGGCATGCTCGAGCAGGCGGTACCCGGGCGTGGGCCAGTCGCGCGCGCGGCACAGCGCAAGGAAGCCGGCGTGCTTCCCGGAGCAGTTGTGCTCGATCGGGGTCGGCGCCCCGCCGCACTCGAGCTCGTCCTCGACGGCAGGCGCATCCGAGAGGAGCCGACGGACAACCGCGAGCTGCTCCGGTGCGGCGAGGTGCGACGCGCAGGCGAGCGCGATCTCCTCGTCGTCGAGGTCCGGCCGCGCACGCACCACGGGGAGCGCCTGGATCGGCTTTGCCGACGAGCGAAGGAAGGTGACGAGCGAGGCATCGCCGGCGGAGAGCTCGATCCGCCCGTCCCGGACGGCCACCGCGTGCACGATGTGGTGCGCCTCGACGACCTCGCCGCGGGTCACCTCGACGACGATCGGCTCCACGGCCGCGAGCCTAGATGATTGATTTCGAATGGGCGTGAGGGGCGTCATCCGGTTCGCACCCATTCGGAATCAATCATCTCGACGAACATCCGAATCTCTACGCTTCGTCCATGCCGGAGCTGCCCGAGGTCGAGGCCTGGGTGCGGGAGCTCGATCCGCTCGTCTCCCGCGCGCCGATCGAGATCGCGCGGCCGGGCCACGTCGCGACCCTGAAGACGTTCGACCCGCCGCCCTCCGCGCTCGCCGGCCGCACGTTCGAGGGAGCGCGGCGGCGCGGGAAGAACCTCCTCTTCCCGACGGCCGACGGCGAGCTCGTCCTGCGCGTCCACCTGATGAGCGCGGGCCGGCTGCGCTACGTCCCCGTGGGGAAGAAGGCTCCCGCCAAGCCGATGTTCCAGGTGCGCTTCGCAGACGGCGGCGAGCTCGACCTCACCGAGGGCGGCAAGAAGAAGCGTGCGGGCGTCTGGCTCGTGACCCCCGACGGCCTCGACGCCGAGCTGGCGCATCTCGGGCCCGACGCGCTCGACGTCGACGACGCCGCGCTGGGCGAGATCCTGCGCGGCGAGCGCCGTCAGCTCCATCCGCTCCTCCGCGACCAGCGCGCGCTCGCGGGGATCGGCCGTGCGCACGCAAACGAGATCCTCTGGACGGCCCGGCTCTCGCCCTTCCGGCTCTCGACCGACCTCGGCGACGACGAGGTCGCGATACTGGCGACCGCGATCCACGACGATCTCGCCCGGGCGCTGGAGCTCCGGCTCGACGGCAAGGGCGATGCGGACGTCTACCGCATCCACGGCCGCTTCGGCGAGCCCTGTCCGCGGTGTGGCGAGACCCTCCGTCGCGTCGACTTCGAGGAGCACACGATCACGTACTGCCCGGCGTGCCAGACCGGAGGGCGCGTGCTCAAGGATCGCCGGCTCTCGCGGCTCCTCCGCTGACCTGAACCGAGGGAGTAGCCTCCCGGGGTGGCGAGGCTTCAGGTCAACGGCGTCGACATGGCGTACTCGGTCGCCGGGAACGGCCCACCTCTCGTGCTGCTGCACGCCGGGATCGCCGATCGGACGATGTGGGAGGACGTGATGCCGATGCTCGCGGGCCGCTTCCGGGTGATCGCCTGCGACCTTCGCGGCTTCGGCGAGACGCCGCTCCCGGACGGGCCGTTCGTGTACGCCGCGGACGTCGCCGCGATGCTCGACGAGCTCGGAATCGAGCGGGCGCACGTCATAGGCGTCTCGATGGGCGGCCACGTCGCCCTCGATCTGGCGCTCGCACGGCCCGACCTCGTCGACCGGCTCGTGCTGGTCGGGGCCGGGATCGACGGCTGGGATCACGAGGCAACCCTGCGCGAGGCGTGGGCCGAGGAGGAGGCCGCCTTCGAGCGCGGCGACCTGGACGAGGTCGCCTGGATGAACGTCCGGACGTGGCTCGACGGGCCTGGCCGCGACGAGAACACCGTGCCGGCGGCGCTCCGCCGTCGCGTGTACGAGATGCAGCGTGGGGCGCTCGACCTCGAGAACCCCGCCGCGACGGGCGGCTGGCTCACGCCGAGCCGCCGCGAGCGGCTCGGCGACGTGGCGGCGCCGACGCTCGTCCTGGTAGGGGCGCTCGACCAGCGCGACTTCCGCAGGATCGCGCGCTTCCTCGCCGCCGAGATCCCGGGCGCGAGGTTCGAGGAGCTGCCCGGCGTGGCGCACCTGCCGCCGCTCGAGCGGCCGGAGGCATTCGCGCGCACGGTGCTCGGCTTCCTCGACGGTGGAGCGTGACCCCGTGAGCGAGACGCGGGAGCTCCGAGACATGCAGGCGTCCGCTCCTCCCGTCCAGCTCGCGCTCTCGCGGGCGGGCGTCACGGGCGTCCACAAGGCGATTCGCATCCGCCACGGCGAGCACGAGATCCTGATGGCGGCCGAGCTCGACTGCACCGTCGACCTCGCCCGCGACCAGAAGGGCGTCCACATGTCCCGCTTCCCGGAGCTCTTCGACCAGGCGATCGACGAGGTCGTCCTCGGGGAGGGGCTCCACGTGGAGGCGCTCGCCGAGCGGATCGCCACGCAGATCGTCGAGCGCCAGAACGCGCTTCGCGCCGAGGTGCGAATCGTGGCGGGCTGGCCGCAGCGCCGCCGCACGCCGGTGACCGGCCTGCAGACGCAGGAGATGGTCTCGCTGATCGGGATCGCCGCGTCGAACGGCGCCGGAGCACGACGCGTGGTCGGCGTCGAGGCGACCGGGATCAACGCGTGCCCGTGCGCCCAGGACCTCGTTCGCGGCGAGGCGGCCGAGCGGCTCGCCGCCGCCGGCTTCGGCGAGGATGCAGAGAGGATCCTCGAGCTCGTGCCCCTGGCGACGCACAACCAGCGCGGCCGCGGGACGCTCCTCGTCGGTACCGCCCAGAACCTCGACGCCGAGGATCTCGCCGGCATCGTCGAGCGCTCGATGAGCGCGCCGGTCTACGAGCTTCTGAAGCGGCCGGACGAGCTGCACGTCGTCGAGCAAGCCCACCGGAATCCGCGCTTCGTCGAGGACTCCGTCCGCGTCGCTCTCGAGGAGCTGCTCTCGACGATGCCCGCCCTCGAAGACGGCGACTTCGTGCTCTCACGTCAGCGGAACCTCGAGACGATCCACGACCACGACGTGGTCGCGGAGCGCTGGGGCACGGTCGGCGAGATCCGGGCCGAGCTCGGCGGGACCGCGCCGTCCTCGGAGCAGACGACGCTCGAGGCCTGGCTCAGAGCCTGACGAAGCGTGCGCGGACGGCGGCCGCCTTCGTCATGGGCACCGTGCACGTCGCCGTCCGGCCGGTGCAACCACCGCTCCATCCTGCAAGACGCCATCCCTTCGCCGGCGTGGCGCGCAGACGGAGAGGCGTGTACGACCGGGCCGTCCGCACACACCGGGACGCGGCGCAGGGCGCTCCGGCTCCCGTCACCTTCCCCTTGCCTGCGACCGCGACGACGAGCCCGAGCCGATCGGGCGCGAAGAGGGCCGCAACCGAGCGCGCCGCGTCGAGCCTCACCTCGCAGCGATCGGATCCCGTGCACGCGCCCGACCAGCGCACGAAGCGCTGGCCGTTGCCCGCGAGCGGCTCGAGCACGACCGCGCTGCCCGCGTCCCAGTCCGTCCCGCACGAGGCCGTACAGTCGACGCCGGGCACGTCGCTCCCCACGGAGCCGCGTCCCGCGATCGCCAGTGTCAGCCGGATCTGCTGAGAGACGAGGCGCAGCCACGGCGAGTCCTGCAGATCCGGCCAGCCGCCCGCGTGACCGTAGTAGTCGTCCCGCCCCACGTCGAGGACCAGCGAGGCGAGCGTCGTGCCGGGCATGGCGAACGGATAGAGGACGTCGGCCTCGCTGTCGCATGGATGCCCGCGGGTATCGGGACAGGCATGCGGAGCGCCGTCCGGAAGCGCCCCGAACGAGTGGAGGAGCTCGTGGGCGGCGATGTTCGCCGACGGGATGTCGGTGCATGCGCCGAGATAGACCATCGCGATGCCATCGCCCCCCGGTGTGCCCGCACCCTCGCCGCAGAGGTCGGCATCGTCGACAGGCCCGTCGTAGTAGACGAGGAGCTTCTCGTACGGCGACCGCCCGGTCGCCGCCGACGCCTGAGCCTCGATGCGATCGCCGCGGACGGCCGACGACTGGAGCGTCGCCGCCGTGTCGGAGAGACGGAGGGAGAGGATGTCCGCCTGGAGGCCGCACGAGAACGCGACCCGGTCGAAGCGGGGCTCGCGCGCCGGATCCTGCGCGAGCCACCATGCGTCGATGGCGTCGACGTCCGCGGAGAACTGCGACGCCAGCTCGGCGCTGCGATCGCCGCCGTCCGAGGGGTACGCGTAGATCACGCGGATCGAGCGGCCGGTGAGCGCGGGCGGGCGGTCCTGCGTCGTCGTCGTCCCGCACCAGGTGGCCGCCTGCCTCTGCATTCGCTGCCTGCGCCGCGCCGGCCCCAACCCCAGCGGCAACCGCCACGGCCGCGACGCCGGCCAGGCGTCTCATCGGGCGCCCCGGAGGAGCCTGCCGGAGAACCGTGGCTCGCTGCCCGCGAGCAAACGGCGGATGTTGTGTCGATGCAGCGCGAGGACGCCGAGGGCGGCGATCGCGGCGAACCCCACCACGGGCCACGGGGCGTCGAAAGCGAGGCACGCGAAGGGCAGCGCGATCGCGGTGACGATCGACGCGAGCGACGCGTAGCGGAACGCGGCGAACACGACGAGCCACACGACCAGGCACGCGGCCGCGGCGAGCGGCGCGAGCGCGAGGGCCACGCCGCCCGCGGTCGCCACCATCTTGCCGCCCTTCGAGAACCGCAGGAAGACCGGCCGCGCGTGCCCCGCCATCGCGGCCGCACCGGCGAGGACTGCGACCCAGTCGCCGCTCACCTTCAGGCCGACGAGCGCCGGAACGAGACCCTTGGCGACGTCGAGGAGCGCCACCGGAACCCCGAGGGAGGGGCCGTACACGCGCCACACGTTCGACGCGCCGACGTTGCCGCTCCCGTGACGACGGATGTCGTCGCCCCGGAGGAGCCGCGGAAGCACGTAGCCGAAGGGAATCGAGCCGAGGAGGTAGCCGCCGAGGACGATCAGGACGTCGGCGGTCACCGCCGTCCCCAACGGGTCAGAACGGGATCGAGTAGGACGCGATCCATCCGTTCACCACCTGCCAGTCGAGGTTCTCGAAGAACGCGTCGACGTACGAGGCGCGATCGGTCTGGTAGTCGAGGAAGTACGCGTGCTCGTAGACGTCGAGCGCGACGAGCGGCGTCGCGTTCCAGACCGGGAACGTGTTCTGCGCGTCACCGAGGTAGTTGAACAGTCGGCGCTCGTCCCAGTCGTACGCCGTCCAGGCCCACCCGCGCGCGGCGAGCGCGGTGGCCCGAAGGTCGGAGCGCCATGCCTCGAGCGAGCCGAAGTCGCGCTCGACGAGCGCCCGGAAGGCGCCGTCGGGATCGGCTCCCTCGCCGCCCAGGTGCGCGAAGTAGAGCTCGTGGTTCTTGATCCCGCCGATCGCGAAGGTCAGGTCGACCTTCAGCGCCCGGAGCTCCGAGTAGACCTGGTTGGCACTCCCGAGGTCGACGCCTTCGAGCGCTCCGAGGATCTCGTTCCGCTTGGCGACGTAGCCCTGGTACAGCCGGTGGTGCGCCTCGACGGACGCCCTCGAGATGCCGGACAACTGCAGGAGCCTCGGGTCCAGCGGGCGGGCGGAGATCTCCTGGGTGGGCGGCATCGGCGCTCCTTGATCGGCGGGACGGGACCGGCCGGAGCATATCCTTGGGGTACAGACTCGACGACCCGAAGGAGACACACGATGGCGTACTCCGTCCCCGACCTCGCCTATGCGTTCGACGCGCTCGAACCGCACATCGATGCGCGCACGATGGAGATCCACCACGACAAGCACCACGCCGCGTACGTCACGAACCTGAACGCTGCGCTCGAGGGCACGGAGTGGATGGACCGACCCATCGACTCGGTGCTCTCCAACCTCGAGATCCTCCCCGAGGACAAGCGGGCCGCCGTCCGCAACAACGGTGGTGGCCACGCGAACCACACGCTGTTCTGGGAGATCATGGGGCCGGACGGCGGCGGCGAGCCGTCGGGCGACCTCGCCGCGGCGATCACGGACACGTTCGGCTCGCTCGACGACCTGAAGGCGCAGGTCACCGACGCCGGTGTGAAGCGCTTCGGCTCGGGCTGGAGCTGGCTCGTGTGGGACGGGACGGGCCTCGCGGTGCTGTCGACGCCGAACCAGGACTCGCCGGTCATGGAGGGCAAGACGCCGATCCTCGGCGTCGACGTCTGGGAGCACGCCTACTACCTGAACTACCAGAACCGCCGGCCCGACTACCTCACGGCGTGGTGGAACGTCGTCGACTGGAACGCCGTCGGCGCGAAGCTCGAGGCGGCCCGCTCGAGCTGACGCCGGCGAGGCGGATCGGGGTGCGGCCGGCGGCCGTGCCCCAATCCGCCGAGGCGTCGCGGCCGTATTCCCTTCGATGGACGCGGCCGTTGCCTACCGGACCGACTTGCCCTTCGTCCCGCGAAGGGCGAGCATCCTCGCCATGTCACCCGACGCCCGCACCGACGTCGAGCTCCTCGGGCTGATCGCCGGTGGCGACCGCCTTGCGTTCGAGGAGCTCTACCGCCGTTACGCGCGCTCGGTGCTCGGCATCGCGCTGCGGCGGATGGGCGACCGGGGACGCGCCGAGGACGCGACGCAGGACACGTTCGCAAGCATCTGGCGATCGGCGTCGCGCTACGACCCCGCCCGCGGCCGGCCTGCATCGTGGCTCTACACCGTGGCGCGCAACGCGATCGTCGACGGGCTGCGCCGCAAGCCCGACCCGACGGTTGCCGACGCGCCCGACATGGCTGCAGGTGATCCCGGCCCACTCGAGGCGGTGGAGGCCGAGTGGGTGTCGTGGCGCGTCCACCGGGCGATCGAGACACTGCCCGAGCACGAGCGCTCACTCGTCGAGCTGGCGTACTGGAGCGGCATGTCACAGAGCGAGATCGCCGAGTACCTCGGGCTGCCCCTCGGTACCGTCAAGACGCGAACGCGTGCGGCGCTCAGTCGTCTCGCAGGCGAGCTGGAGGATGAGCTGGGATGACGGAACTCGACGACCTGGTTGGTAACGACCTCGAGCCCGGCGAGCGAGCGCGCCTCGAGCGCGTCCACGCGCTGCTCGGTCGGGCCGGCCCGCCGCCGGAGCTGCCGCACGCGCTCGAGCGCGCCCCGGAGCCACCGTCGGCGCGGGTGATCCCGTTCCCGCGCCGCTACCGCTACACCGCGCTCGCCGCAGCGGTGGTCGCCGCCTGCGCGCTCTTCGGGGTGGGCTACCTGGCAGGCGGGGCCGGCGGAAGCGAGCCGGTGCGCACGGTCGCCATGTCCGGCCCGAACCAGGCGACCGCGGATCTCGCTCTGTTCGAGAAGGACGCGGCCGGCAACTGGCCGATGAAGCTCACGGTCAGCGGGCTTCCCGAAGGCCGCTACGAGCTCTGGCTCACACGCGAGGGAAAGCTCGCCGAGCCGTGCGGCGCCTTCGCGGTCGTCGCCGGGGAGACCACCGTGCCGCTCAACGCGCCGTACTCCCTCAAGGCGTTCGACGGCTGGGTCGTGGTGCCGGCAGACGAGAAGACGCCCGTGCTGACGACCTAGCCGGTGCGAGGCGTACGGGGCGTTCTGGGGCGTGGCTTCAGCCTCGCCCCCTCGGTAACACGGAGAAGACAAGGGCGAGGCTAAAGCCACGCCCTGTGCGCAAAGCAACGACTCCCGCAAAAAGACACTGAGCCGGCAAACCCGAAGGCCCGCCGGCTCAGATGTCGAGAATCTAGGCACGGAGCATCGCCGGCGCAAGCGACATGGCGACGGATTGTCGCAATTTGCGAGTTTTTCAGCCGGCGAGCTCGCGCGCAGCCTCGGCGAAGACCTCCGTGTGCCGGTCGACGTCCGCGTCGGTCGTCGCGGGCGACATCAGGGCCATGTTGTGGAACGGCGTCAGCAGGACGCCGCGGTTCAGGGCGTGGAGATGCATGTAGCGCTCGAGCCCGAAGTCGCCGGCCGCGTGCGCCTCGGTGCCGTTCCGCGGCCGGTCGGGCCCGAAGAGGTACTCGGCCCGGCAGCCGAGCCGCGTCACGTGCCACGGCACCCCTGTCTCGGCGATCGCCTCCTCGACCCCGGTCGTCCAGCGCTCGGCGAGCGGAATCATCCGGTCGAACGCCTCGTCGGTCAGCACCTCGTCGAGCGTGGCGCGCATCGCTGCGAGCGAGAGCGCGTTGGCCGCGAGCGTGCCGCCGACCCCACCGACGTCGACCTCCTCGAGCTCGATCGAGTCGGCGATCCGGTCGGCCAGCGCGCCTGTGAACCCGTATGCCGCCGCGGGGATCCCCCCGGCGATCGGCTTGCCGATCGTGACGACGTCCGGCTCCAGGCCGTGGGCCTTCGTGAACCCGCCCGGGCCGCAGCAGATCGTGTGCGTCTCGTCGATCGCGAGCAGCGTGCCCGTGTCGCGGGTCAGGCCGCGGAGCGCGTCGTGGAACCCCGGGTCGGGATGAACGATCCCGACGTTCGTCAGCGCCGGCTCGGTGAGGACGAGCGCGACGTCCCCGGGCGCGAGCGCCGCCTCCAGGCCATCGAGGTCGTTCCACTCGACGACCTTCGTCGTCTCGGAGGGCGGCACGGGTGGGCCGAGATTGCCACGCCGCGGGACGACCTGTCCTGCCTCGAGGGTCGCGAACGACTCGTCGACGCTGCCGTGGTAGCACCAGTTGAAGACCAGCACCTTGGGCCGGCCGGTGACGTGCCGTGCGAGGCGGATCGAGAACCGGTTCGCGTCGGTCGCGGTGAGCGCGAACTGCCAGCGCGTCACGCCGAAGCGCCGGGTCAGCTCCTCCGATACCGCGAGCGCGTCCTCCGTCGGCAGCATCGTCGTGATCCCGCGCGCCGCCTGCTCGGCAATTGCGCGTAGCGTCGCCTCCGGTGCGTGGCCGCTCATCGCGCCCGTGTCGCCGAGGCAGAAGTCGACGTACTCGTGGCCGTCGACGTCGGTGAAGCGGCTTCCGCGCGCCTCGGCGACGAAGAGCGGGAACCCGCCGGGCCACTTGGCCATCCAGTGCATCGGCACGCCGGCCAGGAGGTGCTCCTTCGCCCGCTCTGCCAGCGTGCGCGAACGCGGATGCTCGCGCGCGAAGCACTCCTCCTCGCGGCGCGTGAGGGCGGCGAGGGACGTACTGCCGTCCCCGCTGACCCCGGTATCCGACTTCAGTCGGACACCTCAGCCTGCGGAGGCGATGCGAGCGGCGCGGGTGTCGGACTGAAGTCCGACACCGGGTTCACAAGCCTCATGCGCGCCTGATCGAGCGGACGGTCGCCTGCCAGGCGCCGCGAGGCGCCGCGACCGCAACGACGTCCCCGACGCCCTTGCCCATCAGCGCGGAACCGAGCGGCGAGTCGGGTGACACACCGCCGCCGACCGACGAGATCGTCACCTCCATGACCTCGCCCTGCTCGTCCGCGATCTCGACGATCGAGCCGGGGCCGACGTGGTCGTCCGTGTCGTGGTCGACGACCTTGGCCCCCGAGATCCGCGCCTTGAGCTTGGTGATCCGCGCCTCGAGAAGCCCCTGCTCGTTCTTGGCCGCGTGGTACTCGAAGTTCTCCGAGAGGTCGCCGAACCCGCGGGCCGTTGCGATCGCCTCGATCGCAGCCGCCCTGCGCGGCCCCTCGAGCTCCGCGAGCTCGGCCTGGAGGGCCTCCATCTGCTCGCTCGTCAGCACCTCTCCACCCGCCATGCGGCGGAGGCTACCGGCCCCCGCCCGGCTGCGCCGGACGGTTAGATTCGCTCGTAGCTCGCGTACGCGACGCCCTCGGCGTGCTCGCGACGGAGCTCACGCCAATCGTCCCAGTCGACCTCCGGAAACCGTGTGTCGCCGTCGGGCTCGGCGTCGACCCAGGTGAGCTCGAGACGGTCGGCGAGCGACAGCGCCTCGGCGTACACCTCCCCACCGCCGACGACGAAGACCTCGCGCTCGAGTGACGCGGCCGCGCCGATCGCCTCCGAGACGCTCCCTACGACGCGGACCTCCTCCGCGCCGGGGTCCCACGAAGGGTTGCGCGTCACGACGATCGTCGCCCGCCCGGGGAGTGGATGTCCGATCGACTCGTACGTCTTCCGTCCCATCACGAGGACGTGACCGAGCGTCAGCTCCTTGAACCGCCTGAGGTCGTCCGGGAGACGCCATGGAAGCCCACCGTCGACGCCGATGACGCCGTTCCGCGCGACCGCGGCGACCATGGTGATCGGCACTAGACGGCGATCGGCGCGCGGATCGCGGGATGCGGGTCGTACCCGACGACCTGCACCGACTCGGGCGTGAAGTCGTCGATTGCACTGCAGGCGGGGTCGAGCCGCAGCTCGGGCAGCGGGCGCGGCTCGCGGGTGAGCTGCTCGCGGGCCTGGTCGAGATGGTTGAGATAGAGATGTGCGTCGCCGAGCGTGTGGACGAAGTCGCCGGCCTCGAGGCCGCTCACCTGCGCGACCATGTGCGTGAGCAGGGCGTACGAGGCGATGTTGAACGGCACACCGAGGAAGAGGTCGCCCGAGCGCTGGTAGAGCTGGCACGAGAGGCGACCGTCGGCGACGTAGAACTGGAAGAGCGCGTGACACGGCGCGAGCGCCATCCGCGGCAGGTCCGCGACGTTCCACGCGCTGATGACGTGGCGGCGCGAGTCGGGATCGGCACGGATGCCCTCGATCACCGCCGCGAGCTGGTCGATGTGGCGCCCGTCAGGAGCCGGCCACGAGCGCCACTGATAGCCGTAGATCGGCCCGAGATCGCCCGTCTCGTCGGCCCACTCGTCCCAGATCGTGACTCCGTACTCGTGGAGCCAGGCGACGTTCGTGTCGCCGCGGACGAACCAGAGCAGCTCACAGACGACGGACGGCACGTGCACCTTCTTCGTCGTCACGAGCGGGAAGCCGTCGCGCAGGTCGAAGCGCATCTGGTGACCGAAGACGGACAGCGTCCCCGTACCCGTGCGGTCCTCCTTGCGCACCCCCTCGTCGAGCGTGCGGCGCAGGAGGTCGAGGTACTGCTCCATGGCTCGATTGTGCCTAGCGGGTCGGCTCATCAAAGCCGTCGCATTACAGCTCGAGAGGAGGACGAGGCAGTTGCGGCCCGCGAAGCGGGACGCCTTCAGGGATCTGCCCCGCCGCAGGCGGGGATCAACCGGCGGGCAAGTTCAGAACAGACCCACGGTGTTCCCGTCCTCGTCGACGTCGATGGAGAAGGCGGCCGGCGCCTTGCCGAGGCCGGGCATCGTCTGCATGTCGCCGCAGAGCGCCACGATCCAGCCGGCGCCGGTGTAGGGGCGCAGGTCGCGCACCGTCACCGTGAACCCCGTCGGCGCGTTCAGGAGAGACGCGTCGTGTGAGAGCGAGAGGTGCGTCTTTGCCATGCAGATGGGCAGCTGGCCGAGACCGGACGCCTCGAACGCCGCGGCCTTGTCCTTCGCCGTCTTCAGGAGGAAGACGTCGTCGGCACCGTAGACGCCCTTCGCGATCGCGCGGATCTTCTCCTCGATCGGAGCGTCGTACGGGTAGGCGAACCGGAACTCGTTCGGCTCGTCCGCCGCTGCGACGACCGCCTCGGCGAGCGCGGTCGCCCCCTTGCCGCCCTGCTCGAAGCCGGCGTTGATCTCGGCCGCGTAGGCGCCGTGCTCGAGAGCGAGCCGCTTCACCAGCTCGAGCTCGTCCGTGGTGTCGGTGGGGAACTTGTTGACCGCGACCACGGCGTTCAGCCCGAAGTGCTTGACGATGCCGATGTGGCGCGCGAGGTTGGCGGCGCCACCCTCGATCTCGGCCATCCCGCCGTGGATGTTCCCGCCGTGGTGCTTGAGCGCGCGCACGGTCGCGACCAGCACGGTCGCGCTCGACCGCAGCCCGCCGATCCGGCAGGTGATGTCGAAGAACTTCTCCATCCCCATGTCGGATGCGAACCCGGACTCCGTGATCAGGTACTCGCCGAGCTTGAGCCCGACGCGGTCGGCGACGAGAGAGTTGTTCCCGTGCGCGATGTTCGCGAACGGGCCGCAGTGGATGAACGCCGGTTGCCCCTCGAGCGTCTGGACGAGGTTCGGCTTGATCGCGTCCTTGAGGACGACGGTCATCGCCCCGGCCGCCTTGATCTGCTCGGCGGTCACCGGCTCGCCCTCGAACGTCTGACCGACCGTGATCCGGCCGAGCCGGGCGCGTAGGTCGCCGAGGTCGCGGGCGACGGCGACGAGCGCCATGATCTCGCTCGCCGCGGTGATGTCGAAGCCGGTCTGCCGCGGATAGCCGTTCACGCGACCGCCGAGGGACGTGACGACGTCGCGCAGCGAACGGTCGTTCATGTCCATGCAGCGACGCCACGAGATCGTGAGCGGGTCGATCCGCAGCTCGTTCCCGTGCAGAAGGTGGGCGTCGATCAGTGCCGAGAGCAGGTTGTTGGCCGCGGTGATCGCGTGGAGGTCGCCGGTGAAATGGAGGTTCAGGTCCTCCATCGGCACCACCTGCGTGTAGCCGCCGCCGGCTGCGCCGCCCTTGATCCCGAACACCGGCCCGAGGGATGCCTCGCGCAGCGCGAGCACGGGCCTGCGGCCGATCTGGCCGAGCCCCTGCGTCAGCGCGACCGACGTCGTCGTCTTCCCCTCCCCGGCCGGCGTCGGGGTGATGGCGGTGACGTTGACGATCTTCCCGTCCGGCTGGTCCGCGAGCCGCTCGAGGATCGAGAGGTCGACCTTCGCCTTGTAGCGGCCGTAGAGCTCGAGCTCGTCCGGCTCGATCCCCGCCTCTTCGGCAACGTCGGCGATCGGGCGAAGCGTCGCCTCCTGTGCGATCTCGAGGCTCGAGAGCATGGCGTGCGGTCCCTCCTGGTTGGGTGTCGGAGCGGAGGTATATCTCAGTGCTGCGCGACGGCGCCCAGGTGGCGTTCGTAGGCGCCCGTCTCGACGATGTCGCCGATCTGGTCGATCGCGAAGCGAAGCTCGTCGTCCGACGTGAAGAAATGCGGGCCGAGCCGGATCCCGGCGTCCGGGCGGAAGTCGCAGAGGATCTGCCGCTCCGCGAGCTCGCGATGGACGGCCGGGAACTCGGGCACGTGGACGGTCACCGTCCCGCCGCGCCGCTCGGTCGAGCGGGGGCTCCGCACCTCGAAGCCCGCCTCGTCCGCGAGGTCGATCAGGAGCTGGGTCTGGCGCAGCGAGTTGGCGCGGATCCGGTCGCTGCCGACCTCCTCGATCAGGTCGTAGCCCGCCGTGGCGGCGTAGTGCGCCGGCACGTTGGGCGTTCCCGTGAGGAACCTCGCCGCGCCGGAGGCGTAGCGCATCTCCTCCTCGAAGGAGAACGGCGCCTCGTGCGCCTGCCAACCCGTGGACGTCGGCTCGAGCGTCTCGGCGAGATCGGGCCGGACGTAGAGCCAGCCGTTCCCCGGCCCCCCGCAGAGCCACTTCACCGAGCCGCCGACCGCGAAGTCGACCCCGAGCGCGGTGACGTCGAGCGGGACGATGCCGGCCGACTGGTAGCAGTCGAGGATCACGTGCGCGCCGACCTCGTGGGCGCGGCGGACGATCGGCTCGACGTCCTGGATCTCACCCGTCTTGAAGAGGACGTGGCTGATCGGGACGAGCAGCGTCCGCTCGTCGATCGCGTCGACGATCTCGCGGTCGTCCTCGCAGACGACGACCTCGAGGTCGGGCTGCGCCTGGTAGAGGTAGCGCACCGACGGGAAGTTGCCCCGCTCGTAGACGATGCGGTTGCGGGCCGCGTCGGCAGGCCGGAAGCACGAGAGCACGACCGCCTCCGCGACCGCGACGTTCTGGTGCATCACCGTCGTCCCCGCGGGCGCCCCGACGATCCTGCCGACCTGGTCGCCGACCGTCATCGGCATCGTCCACCAGCCCTCGCCCCACGCGCGGATGCCGCGCTCGGCCCACATGCAGGCGTACTCTCGGAGGCGGTCCTCCGCCCCTCGCGGCATCGCGGCGAGCGAGTGGTTGATGAGGTAGGTCGTGTGCCCGAGGATCGGGAACTCGGAGCGGTAGTCGAGGAGCTCGCGCATGTGGATGTGTCGTCAGGCGAGGCGCTTCAGCACGCCGAGTGCCCGCTGGTCCCAGGGTACGCGGTGCGTGAGCCCCGCCTCGGCGAGCCCGTCTCGGTGGGCGAGGTACCAGTCGTAGGTCGCGCAGAGCGTCTCTGCGTTCGAGAGCCGCGGCTCCCAGCCGAGGAGCTCGCGCGCCTTGTCGATCGAGACGAACGAGTCCTTGTGCGCCGTGCGGTAGTGCCACTCGGCGAGCGGGGAGAGTCGCGCGAGCTCGAGGCCGCGGAGCGCGATCTCCGCCGGCCGCGCCGGCACGGGGAAGAGCCGCGAGCCCGAGCCCGCATGGCCGATCAGGTCCTCGAGGTCCTCGCGCACCGTCCCGAACCGGGCCGCGCCGATGTTGAGCGCCTCGCCTGCGACCGGCGCGTCGAGGCACCTGACGATCGCGTCGACGAGATCTTCGACTGCGAGCAGCTGGTAGCGGTTCGCGCCGTCGCCGAGGATCGGGATGCGGCGTCCCTCGCGGATCCAGTCGAAGAGAATCTCGAACACCCCGAGCCGCTCGGCGCCGACGAAGGTCTTCGGTCGCACGATCACCGACTCGAGACCGCGCCGCGCGAACGCGTCGCAGAGGCGCTCGGCGTCGATCTTCGACTCGCCGTAGTGCCCGACGCCGACGAACGGGTCGTCCTCGTGGATCGGGTGCCGCTCGGGAACGCCGTAGACCGCGGTGGACGAGACGAGCACGACGCGGCGGACGCCCGCCTCGGCCGCCGCGGCGAACGTCACGGCCGCGCCCTCGACGTTCACCGAGCGGATCGCGGCCCGGCTCTCCTGGATCGGCAACGCGGCGGCGGCATGCACGAGCACGTCGGCCCCGGAGACGAGGCGGCGCGCGTCGGTCGTCAGGCGGACGTCGCCGTGGATCTCCTCGACCCGTCCCTCGAGCGGCGCATCGTCGAGGGGCGCGAGGTCGAGCGTCCGCACGGCGTGACCGTCGGCGACGAGGCGCCGTGCGAGATGCAGGCCGAGGAAGCCCGCGCCGCCCGAGATCGCGACCAGCACGGGGCCGAAAGCTAGCGGCGCGGCGTCGAAGCCGCGCTCGTCGAGCCGGTCTCGACCGGCGGCGGCGCGCCGTTGACGAGCACGGCCGCCGCGAAGAGCACCGCCAGCGCCACGACGCTCTCGCCGAGCAGGCTGCGGCCGACGCCGGGCGGCGTCTCGCCCCGCTCGAGCCGCGGCCGCACGAACATGTGGTGGAACCCGCCCCAGGCGAGCGCGACGCAGACGAGCCCGATCTTCACGAGCAGCGTCTTCCCGTACGAGGTGGTCCAGAGATCGGAGAGCTCCGGCAGACGCTGGATCGACACGAACGTCCCTGCCGCGAGGAGCACCCCGATCAGGAACACCGCGATGCGCGAGAAGCGGAGAAACGCCGCGCGGCGGAGGTCCGGCGCGAGCGGCCAGACGACGACCGCGAGGGTCAGGACACCACCGACCCAGAGCATCGCCGTCACGAGGTGCACCCAGTCTGCGATCTCGGTGAGCGCCGTCGAGTTCGGCTCCGTGCCCTGGTGTCCCGAGAGCGGGTAGCCCCAGACGAGCACGAGGCCGAGCAGGAAGGCCGGCCAGCGCAGGAGCGGCGCGTCCAGCACCCACGCGAGCACGAGGATCGTGAGGCAGATCCCGTACCCGAAGGTCGTCACGAGGAACGCGTTCCCGAAGCGCGTCGCCTCCGCGAACGGCGACAGGTCGGCGTAGAGCAGGTCGACGCCCGAGACCTGGAGCGCGTTCGCCGAGCGGATCACGAATCCCGCGATGCCTGTGTTGAGCGCGAGAAACGCGCCGAGCGTGCCGAGAAGGTAGACGCGCCGCTCGACCCGCGGGTCGACGACCCGCGGCAGGACGAGGAGCCGGATCCCGACCACGCCGATCATCAGCGCGAGCGAGGCGAAGAGCGCCCAGCGGGCGACGTCGTCGCGCCACGTCACGCCTGACGCGCCGACGGCCTCGGTCGGCGGGGGCGGCGTGACGCCCACGCCGAACGTGAAGACGCCCGTACCCACGTGCCCGTCGGCGGAGACGACGCGCCAGCGCACGGTGTACGCCTGTCCCTTCACCGCCCCGCGGATCCGCGTGCGCATGACGGTGTTCCGGTCGGTCCGGGTGACCGGCCCGGAGAGCCTCCGTCCGTCCGGGGCGTACACCACGATCGCGTCCGGCGGCGCCTCGACGGACTGGTCGAACCTGAGCGTGACCTCCGTCGGAGGCGCGTCGACCCGGCCCTGCTCCGCGGGATGGGCTTCCTTCATCGTCGCGTGGGCCGACGCGGCCGCGGGCACGGCCAGCGCAAGGAGGACGGCGGCGAGGACGGCACGCCGTCTCACGGCTTGCCACCC
Organism: uncultured Actinomycetes bacterium; assembly: GCA_963746445.1. GTDB lineage: Bacteria > Actinomycetota > Thermoleophilia > Gaiellales > Gaiellaceae > Gaiella. Next base: position 18,866 of record CAVVAW010000009.1, on the reverse strand, counting down.
GCGAGCTCGGAGAGGTGCCCGAAGATCGACGCGACGTCGCGGTCGGAGAACAGCATCACCGCAAACGCGACGAACGTCAGCGCGAACCCGTACGACCACAGCGCGCGGCGCGGACGGAGCGCTGCTCCGACCGGGAACACCGAGGCGACGACGAGTGTCCAGCCGATCAGGTGGTGGAGAAACGCGGAGCGGGCGAACAGCCAGCCGTTCTGCTCGTGCACGAGGAACGAGGCGCCGGAGATGAAGAGCGCGGCGGCGGTGACGAGCGACCAGTACTGCGAGTGGAGCCTGCCGCGCACGCGGGCGAGCTCCACCGCGCCGGCGGCCGTCGCGGCCTGCGCCCAGACCGAGTGCGCGACGAGATGGAGGGTCGAGAAGGTCGAGAAGACCACGATCGCCCACAGCCAGACGCCCGCGAAGAGCGCGAGCGACGGCCAGAGGTAGGCGCGCCACGGACGCCTCCGGAAGACGGCCTGCCCGACGATCGCCTCGGCGAGCAGCACCAGCCCGAAGAAGAGGAAGCCGGCCGCGAACAGCCAGTGCGCGATCTCAGCGCGTGGGAGCATCTCCGCGTGCCTCGTCCGCCGCTTCCAGGTCCTCGACGAGCCCGGGGGCGACGAAGAGCGAGAAGAGAAGGCCGACCAGCACGACGAGGAGTGGCGGCTGGACGGCCCAGTCCCAGAACCCCTTGCCGTCGGGATAGAAGAACGTGACGCGGTACGGCTGCGCAAGCGCCCAGACGATGCCGCCGAGGATCGTCAGCGGCCCGAGCGCCTCGATCGCGACCACGCGGAATGTCTGGCGCGCGGTACGCGACCTGCCGGCGGATTCCGCCCGGGGTGTGACGAGCTCGTTCACGTTCGCGGGTGCCTCCACGGCAAGTCTGCACGGCCGCGCCCACTCAACGCAAACGGGTGCCGCTCCCTCGGCCGTGGCGGCCCGGGTCTACCGCGAGAGAATGCCGTCGCGCGAGATCTTCACGGCCCGCGCGCCGAAGTCCTCGCGAGAGAGCGTCCTGACGACGCCGTGTGCCGCCTCGGCCGGGTCGATCGCAGGCAGGCCGGCACCCACGAGATGCGTCGGCACGAGACGGCCGGCCTCGAACTTCCCGTCGCCGCGCAGCGTGACTCGCAGGATCCCGCTCGTCGAGAGCGGCCCCCCGAGCGAGAACACCTTGTAGCCGGCGAAGTTGCCGAGCGAGTAGGCGATCAGCCGGCCCTTGTACCACTCCATCCCGCGCAGGACGTGCGGGCCCGAGCCGACGACGAGATCCGCCCCGGCGTCGACGACCGCGTGGGCGAACCGCATCGAGTCGCCGCGGTTCTCCCCGAGGAAGAGCTCGGTGCCACGCTTGACGTGCTGCCGGTCGCTGCCCTCGGCGCCGGCGTGCATCGTGACGACGACGACGTCCGCCGAGCGCGCGGCCTTGCGCACGAGCTTCTTCGCCGCTGCGATGTCGGTCAGCGACTGCGCCCAGGGGTACGGCGCGAAGCCGACGACGGCGATGCGGATCCCGCCGACCTTCTGCACGGTGATCTGCCCGGGCCGTCCCGTCCACTCGAGGCCGACGCCCGCCAGCGCGTCCGTCGTCTGCCGCAGGCCGGCGGCGCCGAAGTCGTAGGCGTGGTTGTTCGCGAGGTTCATCACGGTGAAGCCGGCCCCCTGGAGCCAGCGCGCGTACGAGGGCGGCGTCTGGAAGGCAAAGCAGTTCGTCGAGCCCTTGCCGCACTTCGACCCCCCTCCGGTCGACAGCGTGCCCTCGAGGTTGCCGAGGACGACGTCGCCGGCGAGATCGGTCTCGACGTCGGAGAAGAACGAGCGTCCGCCGTCCGATGGCAGGTTCGGCGTCGACCCCATCACGATGTCTCCCGTCGCGACGATCGCGACGACGCCCTCGGGGATCTTCGGGCCTGTCGACTTCTTCACGGCCGCCAGCTTCGGCTTCGGCGCTGGCGTCTCGACGGCGGACACGTCGGGTCGCGCCGCCGTCGCAGGCTTCGGTCCGCCGTCGACGAGCTGGGAGAACACGAACGCGCACGCGACGACGACGGCGCCCGCACGCACGATCAGGGCGATCACCCTCATGCGAAGGGATTACCTGCGGTTCAGGATGAGCAGCCAGTACGCCAGCTGCGAGAGCGCGGCCAGCGCGGCGGCGACGTACGTCATCGCGGCAGCGGTCAGCACCTGGCGCGCGCCCTGGGACTCACCGCTCGAGACGAGCCCGAGGTCCGAGACCTGCGCCATCGCGCGACGCGACGCGTCGAACTCGACCGGCAGCGTGACGAGCTGGAAGAGGACGACGACGGCGAAGAGGATGATCGCGAAGGTCATCACCCCGGCGATCTGGGCGAAGAGCCCGATCATCAGGATGAAGAGCCAGGCCTGGGAGGCGAAGGCGACCGCCGGCCACATCGCGGAGCGCAGGCGGAACGGGGCGTAGGCCTTCTCGTGCTGGATCGCGTGGCCGACCTCGTGCGCGGCGATCGCCGTCGATGCGACGGAACGCCCCGCGTACACGGGCTCCGAAAGGTGCACGGACTTCTTCCGCGGGTCGTAGTGGTCGGAAAGCGGGCCGCCCGGCGACGGCTCGACGGGGACACCCTGGAGGCCGTTCCGGTCGAGGATCTGCCGCGCCACCTCGGCGCCTGTCAGGCCGTTTCCGATCCCGACTTGCATCTGCGCCGCCACCGTCTTCTTCAGCCAGTGCTGAACGACGAAGCCGATGATCATCGGCGGGATGAGGAACACGAAGTAGAGGCCCCAGCCGCTCATGTGCGTGAATCGTAGCGGCGGCGTACGATCGTCACCACGTGACCGGGATCACGCAGGAGGAGATCGACAACCCGCTCGAGCGGCTCCGGCTCCTCTCCGGCGACGACGACGCGATCGCTTCGTTCCTCGACGAGCTCGACGTCTCCTCGCCGCGCGAGCGCCAGATGCTCGCGGAGCTCGCGCGACGGACGCCGCTCGCCCGCCCCGACCGCTTCGACGCGGATCACCGCCGGTTGATCGAGGCGCTCGAGAGCCTTCGCCGGCACGGCTTCCACGGCTCGCAGGCGGGCGCCTCGCTGGGGCCGTTCCGATACGTCCTCCGCTGGCTCGTCGGGCTCGTCGCGCGCTACCTCGTCGTCTCGCACGTGAAGAACGTCGTCACGCAGATGCGGAACCTCTACTGGGCGCGCGAGATGGAGGCGGCGTCCAACTCGGCCGAGCTGAAGCTGCTCCGGCCCGCGCGCTTCGACGCGCAGTCGCTCGTCGAGATCATGAAGTCGCGCGAGGTCGGCGTGCCGTCGTTCGTCCTGGCGGGCATCCTGATCCCCGTCACCGCGACGCTCTGGCGCCTGATGAGCGGCTTCACGTTCGCCAACTGGTGGGTCGCGCTGCTCGTCGGGCTCATCGGGGTGGTGATCGGCGTCGGGCTGTCCTGGATCGTCCTCCGCGGCACCGCGCTCGCGAGCAGCCGGATCCACCTCTCGATACGCGAGCCGCTGCGCGCGGTCTGGGACGACATCGGCCACTGCGGAGAACCGCCCAAGGACGGTTGCCGCACGTTCGCGATCGTCGCGATCGTGCTCATGACCGGCGTCTGGATCGTCCTCCCGACGCTCGTCGCGCTGGCGCTCGCGACTTGAGGGGTCTGGCACCAGGTCTGGCCCAGGGGACTGGCACCCGGAGGGTGCCTGTCCCCAGTGACCCTCTCGCCGCTCCGGACAGCTCCGCCTCCCAGAGCGCCACCAGGGTCAGGCACCTGCGGTGCCAGACCCCACAGAGTCCCCTGCCCTACCGCGTGCGCGAAAAGCGCTGCACCGCCGCGAGCAGCTCCTCGCTCTTCTCGCCCGCGACCGCGGCGTCGCCGGATGCGAGCGCCTCGGCCACGCAGTGCGTGACGTGGTCCTCGAGCACCTTCGCAGCGACGCCCTCGAGCGCCGTCTTGACCGCGGCGATCTGCGTGAGCACGTCGATGCAGTAGCGGTCCTCCTCGATCATGTTCTCGACGCCGCGCACCTGGCCCTCGATCCGGTGCAGGCGCTTCGTGAGCGCCTCCTTGTCCTTGGCGTAACCGTGCATCAGCTGACCTCCCGGATCGAGCGGAAGCGCCGCAGGCGCAGGCTGTTGGTGACGACGAAGACGCTGGAGAACGCCATCGCCGCGGCGGCCACGACGGGGCTCAGGAGACCCGCCATCGCGAGCGGGATCGCGGCGATGTTGTAGGCGAACGCCCAGAAGAGGTTTCCCTTGATCGTCCCGAGCGTCCGCCGCGAGAGGCGGATCGCGTCGCCGGCGGCGCGCAGGTCGCCGGAGACGAGCGTCAGGTCGCTCGCCTCGATCGCGACGTCGGTCCCGGTGCCGATCGCGAGCCCGAGATCGGCCTGTGCGAGCGCCGGCGCGTCGTTGACGCCGTCACCGACCATCGCGACGACCTCGCCCGCCGCCTGCAGCGCCTGCACCTCGGCGCTCTTGTCGGCCGGGAGGACGTCGGCTCGGACGCGCTCGATCCCGACCTCGTCGGCGACCGTGCGCGCGGTGCGCTCGTTGTCGCCGGTCAGGAGGACAGGCTCGAGGCCGAGCGAGCGGAGCTCGGCGACCGCGGTGGCCGACGTCGGCTTGAGCCGGTCGGCGACGACGAACAGGCCTGCCGCCTTCCCGTCGACGGCGGCCGCGACCACCGTGCGCCCGCGTCCTTCTTCCTCGGCAAACCGCTCGGCAAGCCGTGCGTCGCTCCCGACCGCCCACTCTGCGAGCATCGCCGGCCGCCCGACGACCACCGCCCGCCCCTCGACGACTGCCTCGACCCCGAGCCCCGCGCGATTCGTGAAGCTCTCGACCGCCGGCAGCGCGCCGACCGTCTCGCGCGCGAACAGCGCGATCGCCTGCGCGATCGGATGCTCGCTCGCCGCCTCCGCGGCGCCGGCGAGGCGCAGGAGCTCGTCCCGCTCGATCCCATCGGCCGGGACGGCGTCCTCGACCCACATCCGCCCCTCCGTCAGGGTGCCGGTCTTGTCGAGCACGATCGTCGTGATCCGGCGCGTCTGCTCGAGCACCTCAGGCCCCTTGATCAGGATCCCGAGCTGCGCGCCGCGCCCGGTGCCCACCATCAGCGCGGTCGGCGTCGCGAGGCCGAGCGCGCACGGGCAGGCGATGATGAGCACCGCGACGGCCGCGGTGAACGCGGCCGAGACGTCTCCCGTGAGCAGGAGCCAGCCCGCGAGCGTCGCGAGGGCGATCCCGATCACGACCGGGACGAACACCGCCGAGACACGGTCGACGAGCCGCTGGATCGGCGCCTTCCCCGCCTGCGCCTCGGCAACGAGCCGTGCGATCTGCGCCAGCGCCGTGTCCGCGCCCACCTTGGTCGCACGCACGACGAGGCGGCCCGAGGCGTTGATCGTCGCCCCCGCGACCTCCGAGCCGGGGCCGACCTCGACCGGCACCGGCTCGCCGGTCAGCATCGCCTGGTCGACCGCGGACGAGTCCCTCCACGACGACGCCGTCGGTTGCGATCTTCTCGCCCGGCCGGACGACGAAGAGGTCGCCGACCTCGAGCTGCTCGATGGGGACGAGCACCTCCTCGCCCTTGCGGAGCACGCGGGCGTCCTTCGCGCCGAGCTCGAGCAGGGCGCGGATCGCCTCGCCCGAGCGGCCGCGCGCGCGGAGCTCGAGCCAGCGGCCGAGCAGGATCAGCGTCGTGATCACGGCAGCGACCTCGAAGTAGGTGTGCGCGTCGATGCCGCCGACGAGGACGACCGTCGACCACGTCCAGGCGGCGAGCGTGCCGACCGAGATCAGCGTGTCCATCGTTGCGGCGCCGTGGCGGGCGTTCAGGAGCGTCGCGCGGTGGAACCCCGCGCCGGCCCAGAAGACGACAGGGGTCGCGAGGACGAGCGCGAGCCACTCCCAGCCGTCGAACTGGAGCGGCGGCACCATCGTGATCGCGATGAGCGGTGCCGTCAGCAGCGCCGCGACCACGAGGCGCGTCCGCACCGCGCGGGCCGCGTCAGGTGTCTCGGCGACGTCACTCGGCAGCGCGGCGTGGTAGCCGGTCGCCTCGACCGTCGCGATCAGGTCGTCGACCGATACCGACGCGGGATCGAACGACACCGACGCCGCCTCGGTCGCGTAGTTGACGGTGGCCTCCACGCCGTCGAGCTTGTTGAGCTTGCGCTCGATCCGCGCGGCGCAGGAGGCGCACGTCATGCCCTCGACGTCGAGCCGGAGCCTCTCCTTCTCGGGGGTCGCGACGGCCATCAGGCGACCTCGTACCCCGCTTCCTCGATCGCGGCGCGGATCGCGGCGTCGTCAAGCGCCTGCCCCGCGACGTCGACGCGCTTCGTCTCGAGGTCGACCGTCACCGATTCGACGCCGGGGACGGCCGACACCTCTTCCTCGACGGCAGCGACGCAGTGCGCGCAGTGCATCCCCGGGACGAGGTATCGAATGCTGTCTCCTTCACCTGTCATGACTTCATTATACCCCTAGTGGGTATCAGTTGCGAGAATACTCCGGCGACATGCGAAAGGAGCACGCGATGGCCACGAACGACAAGGTCGTGATCAACCTCGCCACGGGACTCGAGGATTCCGAGCGGGTCACCGTGGCGTTCCTCGTCGCCACGGCGGCTCTGGAGCACGGCAAGAAGGTGACGATGTTCTTGACGAAGGAAGCCGTGCGCCTCGGGGTGCCCCGGTACGCGGACGCGGTTGCCTGCGACGGCTGTCCGCCGCTCGCGCGCCTGTACGAGCAGTACGCCGACGGCGGTGGAGAGCTCCTGGTCTGCCCGATCTGCTTCAACTCCCGCAAGCTCGACGAGGCAACCCTCGTGGCGAATGCCCGCCTCGGCGGCGCGACGCCCCTGTGGGACTGGATCGGCGACGACGCAACCGTCTTCAGCTATTGAGCCCGTCGACCCCGGTGTGACGACCGCCGCCTGGCCTGGCCGCGGAGCGTTACGGGTCGGGCTCGGCTGCATGCGGCTGTCGACGGACGCCGACCGGGACGAGGAGCAGGCGCTCGCGACCGTCGCGGCCGCTGCTGGCGCCGGCATCACCGTGTTCGACACCGCACGCGCGTACGGGCTCGGAGAGGACGAGCTCGGCCACAACGAGCGGCTGCTGGCCCGTGCACTGCGCGGGTGCGGCGCCGACGTGACTGCGCGCATCGTGACAAAGGGCGGTATGGCGCGACCAGCCGGGGCCTGGGTCCCCGACGGCCGCGCGAAGGCCATCCGCGCGGACTGCGAGGCGAGCCTCGAGGCACTCGACGGGCTCCCGATCGACCTCTACCTCCTCCACGCTCCCGACCCGCGAACGCCGTGGCGCACGTCGGTGCGCGCGCTCACCCGGCTCCTCGAGGACGGTCTGGTGTCGCACGTCGGGCTCGCGAACGTCAACCGGGGTCAGTTGGACGAGGCACTCGAGCTCGCTCCGGTCGCCGCGGTACAGGTTGCCCTCAGCGTGGTCGACGACCAGGCGCTCCGCGGCGGCGTGGTAGAGCGATGCGCCGAGACGGGTCTCGCGCTGATCGCCCACTCGCCGCTCGGCGGGCCGCGCCGCGCACCGCGCCTCGCCCGCCGCGCGGTGCTCCGCGAGGTCGCCGAGGCGCACGACTCGACACCCGCCGAAATCGCGCTCGCGTGGCTGCTCGGCCTCGGCCCGAACGTGATCGCAATCCCGGGCGCCCGTCGGCCGGAGACCGCACGCTCGGCCGCGCGCGCCGCGTCGCTCGAGCTCGGCGCCGGCGAGCGGGAGGGTCTCGCTGCGCCGCGCGCCGTCCGCGCCGCCTCGCCGACGGCGCACACGGCCGAGGTCGTGCTCGTGATGGGGATTCCCGGCGCCGGGAAGAGCCGCGTCGCCCAGACGTACGGCGCACATGGCCACGTCCGACTCAACCGCGACGAGCGCGGAGGCACGCTCCGCGCGCTCGCGGACGAGCTCGAGGCGGCGCTCGCCTCGGGGGCGCGGCAGCTCGTCGTCGACAACACCTACGCGACCCGCGCGTCACGGAGCCACGTGATCGAAGTGGCTGCGCGCCACGGCGCGATGGTGCGATGCGTGTGGCTCGATACGCCGCTCGCGCAGGCGCAGGTCAACATGGTGGAGCGGCTCCTCGAGCGGTTCGGCTCCCTTCCGACGCCCGAAGCACTGAAGGCGGCGGCGCGGCGCGAGCCTGGACTGATGGCGCCGACGTCCCAGATGCGCGTGCTGCGCGCGCTCGAGCCGCCCGATGAAAACGAGGGCTTCGCGTCGATCGAGCGCGTGGCCTTCTCCCGCGCGCCTCGAGCCGGACTGACCGGCGTGTTCATCGCGCCGTCCGCGCTCCGGACGGCCGGCGGAGGCGAGGCCGTCGGGGCCGTCGACCCGGCTGCCCCGCATCTCCTCTTCGACTGGCTGCCCGATGGGTCACCCGGGGATCTGGACGACGCGGCCGTCGCGCTGACGTTGGTCGCGTCTGGGATCGTCGAGCGGGCCGTCTGCCCGCACGGCGCCGGCCCGCCCGCCTGCTGGTGCCGCCCGCCGCTCCCCGGCCTACCGCTCGCCTTCGCGCGCACCCACGGCGTCGACCCGGCGCGCGCGGCTCTCGTCGGGACGTCCTCCGCCCACAGGACCCTGGCCACCACACTCGGCGCCCGCTTCGTCGCAGTAGGGTCGCAGGTGTGAGCGACCCGATGCCACGGAGTCTCGTCGTCGGTCCCGGCCAGGGCCAGGCGCTGCGCAACCCGGTCGGCGGCTCGATCGAGGTCAAGGCGCTCGGCGAGCAGACGGGCGGAGCGCTGAGCGCGTTCCAGACCGAGGCAGCGCCGGGAGAAGGCCCGCCCCTCCACGCCCATGACGGCACGCACGAGGCGATCTACTTCCTCGAAGGCACGTTCCGGGTGCGCCTGGAGGACGACGTCCACGACGCGCCGGCGGGAACGTTCTTCTTCGTCCCGAAGGACGCGCCCCACACGTGGCAGAACAGCGGCGACACCCCCGGCCGGCTCCTGGCGCTGTTCGCGCCCGCCTCCGTCGGGATGGAGCAGTTCTTTCAGCAGTTCGCCGCGACGACGACTGCATCGGTCGCCGACGCGTTCGCCGAACTGGCGCCGGCGGCCGGGATGCAGGTGCTCGGCCCGCCGCTCGCGGTGTCGCATCCGTTCTGACAGGGGGGCGCGTGGTTGGCACCCGGTGGATACGTTTCAACAGCGTGCCTCTCGTAGGTGGGTCACCGCGTGCTCATCGGCTGGTGCCTGACGGGACTCGCCTTGGGCTGCTCGTGACCGCGATCGCCGCGATCAGGTCGCTCACGAGGGTCCATGTTTGCCCCCGTCTCGAGACGGCAACGAGTGGGCGAAACCAGATGCGAGTAATGCGACGCCAATAGGCCACCGTGTCGTCATGAATCTCCAATTCCGCGCCGTTCGCGGCCGAACACGCTCTGCGGCTGCGGGTGCGGCCGCGGCGGCAGTGTGGGCCTTCCAAGAGCCACTCGACGAGCGTCTCGTCGGCTGTGACTACTCGGACGTGGCGGTGCTGGGGAAGGCGTTGACGAATGACCGCGGGTGGTGGCCTGTCGGCTTCGCAGTGCACGTCCTAAACGGTGCTCTGTTCTGGCTTGCCTACCATGAGGCGCACCGCCGATGGCCCGCGCGCCCTCGCGCCTTGGGGATCGGTTTGGCGCTGGGCGAGCATCTCGCTCTGTATCCACTGTGTTACTTCGTCGACCGCTTCCACCCGCGGCGCGGGGAACCCGGCGTGCCACCCCTTCTCGGGAATCACAAAGCGTTCATCCAGGCAACATGGCGACACTCCGTCTTTGGGCTGGTTCTCGGGAAGTTGGCCTAGACGCGCCCGCGATGGATCGGTTTCCCGTCGGCCCGGGGCGATGGTGGCGCGCTGGTGGAGTGATGTCCCCATTGTCCACCACGTGTGCGGTAGCTGCGTGCAACGACGTCGACAGACGGGCCGTTGAGTTCCGTCTGCGTCCCGAGGACGTCTGCCTCGACGCTGTAGCGGCCCGTGTCTCGCTCCAGCCGTTCGAGGCCCCCGCGCGTTGGACGAGCTCGTCCACCCTCCGACAGGAGATGCCCAGGCGGATGTTCGCCGGGTACTCGTCCTTGCGTTCGCGCCAGTCGTATGCCGGCTTTGAGGGGACGCCGGGGGCTCGGATGAGCCGCCCGGCGTTTGCGCGTTAGGGAACGCGGACGACGTTGACGCTGCCGTCGGCGTTTTCGAGAATCCAGGCGAGAACGTCTGGTTGGTCTGTGCGGTAGGCGAAGCCGACGCCTGCGCACTGACCGTTTACGACGAATGAGTTGACGCCGAGAATGACGTCGGTGCTGTCGTAGAGGATCGGCCCACCGGAGTCACCGAAGCAGCTGCCACCCCGCCCCTTGCCAGGATTGGTTGAAAGCTGGATGTTGAAGCCAGCGGTGTTGCGGTTGTGCGTGTTGACGATGAAGGCGGTTGCCATCAATCGTTCGCGGTATGAGATGACGTTCGGTTTCTCGCCGGAGACGCCATAGCCGGTGACTGTCACCTCGGTCCCGACCGGGAGGTCGTCGACGCTGCCTGCCGCGGCGAGGCTTGCGTAGGTGTCGAGCTCGATCGGGCTGTCGAGGATCACCAGGCCGACGTCTGCGTTGTCGCCGTGGAGGTAGACGTTGCCGATGTACCCGTACTCGAGAAGCGTCGAAGCGGTCGCGCACGGGTACGCGGGCGAGTCGAGACACTCGTAGGGGTAGCCGGTTAGCGGGTCCTCGATGTCGTTGACCGCGTCGTACCCGGCGCCACCCTCCTGGGATGCCCAGAAGATCGCAGTGACAGCGCCTCCCTTCACATCAGTGCAGTGACCCGCCGTAAGAACGGTCGTCGAGTTCAGCAGCGACCCGGTGCAGCGCCAGAGGAAGTTGCCCTCGGCGTCGTAGAACGCGACGAGCCCGACGTAGTTGTGAACGTTGTCCTCGGTGAAGTTCCCTGTCACGGCCCTCGCGGGCGTGACCGTCGCAGCCACCACGCTCGCCAGAACCGCGAGCGAGATCGACAGCTTTCGCATGCTTCTCCCCTTTCATCGAATGACGGCGGCTCTTCCAGCCGCGCCACGCGTACCCCTAGCCCCGTGGCACGAAACGCGAACCCGCTTCGACGTACCTGCCTCGGACGTGCTCGACCTCGCGGTGATGCTCCGTCGAACCGACGACGCACACGGACGTCCTCTCACGATCGCGTTACCGAGATCGACGGGTCTGCCGGAGCCGCTCGTCAGGGCTGATCGGCTGACTACTCGCCATGACGTTTGCCATGTCGCCGGCGCGCTGAGTGGCGGCGGTGGAGAAGTGGCTTGGATAGAGGAGCCGACGCCCGGACTCGAACCGGGGACCCCTTCATTACGAGTGAAGTGCTCTACCAGCTGAGCTACGTCGGCGGGCCGGGGATTCTAGCCGCTCGTAGTTGCGGTTCAGGCGTGCGGCGACGTGGCTCCGGCAGGCACCAAGCGCCGGAGCCACGTCGCGCGCTCGTGGGGGCCTTACGGCAGGTTGCCCTGCCGGTTGCCGCAGAGGCCCGCATTGTTCAGGCCGGTCTGGTAGCCGTTCGCACCGCCGGCGAGGTTGTTGTCCTTGCCGAAGTAGCCGAATGCACCGTGGCCCGCACAGGGGGTGTTGGCGTTGGCGACGGCGAAGCCCGGCTGCGTGCCGTACTCGCTGCCGTCGCCCGAGTTGCCGGCGACGCCGACCGCCGGGACGGCAAGCGCGCAGACGCAGGCGGTCGCGAGGATGAGTCTCTTCACGTGGTCTCCTTCTTCCGCAGGGCACGACGTCCGTGCCTCATCTCTCTCGTCGGCCGAGAGAGCGCATCCGCGCCATCCCCCGAACCGGGGAGCTTGACTCAAGTCACGAGAACACGAGCCGCAGTCGGACGAAGAGCGCCTCGAGGAAGAGGGGCAGGTTCAGGTTGAGCTCCTCGATCTCGCGCCACGCCTGGCGGACGACGGCGGCGGCCTCCTCCGCCCCCTGACCTGCAGGCCCGGCCGCGTCGTCGCGCAGCTGCGCCAGCCTGTCGGAGTGGACGACGGTCTGCTCGGCGCCGTTCGCCGCGACGACGAGGTCGCGGTACCACGCCGCGAGGTCGTCGAGCGCCGCGAGGACCTCCGCCTTCTCGGCGCCGAACTCCGCGCGCCTGACCCGTTGCTCCCCGTCCCGCGCGGGGAGCTCGAGCCCGTCGACCAGCTCCTGCTCGCGGAGGCGAGCCTCCTTGCCGAGCGAGCGGGCGCCGTCGAGGATCACGACCGAGGCCGCGGCAGGGTCGAAGGGCTCCTCCGCGTAGGCGCCGCGTGCCGCGTCGAGCAACGCGTCGCGTCGGGCGCGCGCGTCGTCGTCCAGCTGGCGCGCGGCACGGTCGAGCCGGCCCCCCGCCAGCCTGGCGACCACGGCGACCTCCGACGCGTCGAGATCGGAGGCCCGGGTCGCCACCCACTCCTCGACGGCGGAGCGAGACAGTCGCCGGAAGGGGACGAGCTGGCAGCGGGAGCGGATCGTGTCGGGCAGCTTGCCGAGCTCGTCCGCGACGAGGACGATCGTCGCGTACGCCGGCGGCTCCTCGAGGTCCTTGAGGAGTGCCGCGGCCGCGTCGTCGTTCATCCGGTCGGCGTCGAGGATCAGGTACACGCGCCGGTCGGCCTCGAACGGGCGGAGATGCAGGTCGTGATGGAGTGCGCGGATCTCGTCGATCCGGATCATCGCGCCGAGGGCCTCGGTGACGTGTAGGTCGGGGTGGATCCTTCTGTTCACGCGCCGCGGATCGCCGAGGAGCGCACCGGCGAACGCCTTCGCCGCCTGCCGCTTCCCGACCCCCGCGGGCCCGTGGAAGAGATAGGCGTGCGCCGACCCCTCCGCGAGCGCTGCCTCGAGCAGGCGCTTCGCCTCGGCCTGCTCGGGGATGTCAGCGAACGTGGTCACGGATCTCCTCGGAGACCTCGGCGATGCCGCGGCGTCCGTCGATCACGACGTACCGCTCCGGAAAGCGCGCGGCGAGCGCCCGGTACGCCTCCGCGACGCGCGGCCAGAACTCCGCCTCGGCACGCTCGATGCGGTCGCCCTTGTCGCCGATCCGGGCGAGCGCGGCGTCGATGTCGATCTCCACGAGGAAGGTGAGGTCTGGAAGGAGGCCGCCGACGGCGGTCAGGTTCAGCGCGAGCACCTCCTCCACCCCGAGCTCGCGGCCGGCGCCCTGATAGGCGACCGACGAGTCGACATAGCGGTCGCAGACGACCGTCGCGCCGCGGGCGAGCGCCGGCCGGATCAGCTCCTCGACGTGCTGCGCGCGTGCGGCGGCGTAGAGGGCCGCCTCCGCCCACGGGGCGACGTGGTCGCCGTGGAGGACGAGGTCGCGTATCTGCTCTCCGAGCGGCGTGCCACCCGGCTCGCGCGTGAGCACGACCTCGACTCCGGTCTCCTCGAGCGCGGCGGCGAGCAGCCGGGCCTGCGTCGTCTTGCCGCAACCGTCGAGGCCTTCGAAGCTGACGAACATCCGCCGGGACGTTAGTAGGCTGCCCCGATGCGCGCGCTCGTCACCGGCGGGGCCGGTTTCATCGGATCACATCTCGTCGACGCGCTCGTCGCGCGGGGCGACGAGGTCCTCGTCCTCGACGACCTCAGCACGGGTCGCCGCGACTACGTCAACCCGACCGCGCAGTTTCGTCCCCACGACGTCCGCGAGCCGTTCGAGAGCCGCGCCGACGTGGTCTTCCACCTCGCCGCGCAGGCCGACGTCGGCACATCGATGGAACGGCCGTCCTTCGACGCGGAGGTGAACGTCGTCGGGACGGTGAACGCACTCGAGGCGGCACGTGCCGCGGGCGCGCATCTCGTCTTCTCGTCGACCGGTGGGGCGATCTACGGCTCCGTCGAGGAGCCCGCGCGCGAGGACTCGGCGCTGCTGCCGGTCTCCGCGTACGGCCTGGCGAAGCGCTCGGCCGAGGTGTACCTCGACGGCTGGAACCGGATCTTCGACACGCACCACGTCGCGCTCCGATTCGCGAACGTCTACGGGCCGCGGCAGTCGGCGGCGCTCGAGGGCGGCGTGGTCGCGATCTTCCTCGAGCGGCTCGCCGCCGGCGAGCCGACGACGATCTTCGGCGACGGGGCGATCACGCGCGACTTCGTCCACGTCGACGACGTCGTGCGCGCCTTGCTGCTCGCGGCCGAGCACGACGGTGGCGTCTTCAACGTCGGCACGGGCGTCGAGTCGACCGTTGCCGATCTGCACGCGCTGTGCGAGCGCGCGGTCGGCGTGGACGCTCCGCCGTCGTACGGCCCGGCGCGGGCCGGCGACGCGCTGCGCAGCGTCCTCGACACGACGAAGGCGAGCGCCGAGCTCGGCTTCACGGCCACCGTGGCGCTGGCCGAGGGCATCGCCGCTACCGCCCCGTGATCCACGAGCTGCCACTCGGCTCGACGAGGCTCCACGGCGCGTTCTCCCGCGACCTGTCGCCGGTCGTGACCGTCGACCCCGGTGACTCCGTGCGCTTCTCGCTGCCGAACTCCGGGTGGAGGCTCGGGCCCGACGAGGAAGTCGAGCGGCCCGACCCCGCCGTCGACACGGGTCACGCGCTCCTCGGCCCGATCGAGGTGCGCGGCGCTCACGCCGGACACGTGCTCGCCGTCCACGTCGACGAGGTCACGCCCGGCGGCTGGGGCGAGACCTTCGACGAGGCGGGCAACCGCGTTCATTGGGAGCTCCGTGACGGCCTCGGGCACACCGGCGGCAGGACGGTGCGCCTCGCCCCATTCCTGGGCGTGCTCGGGATGCCGCCCGCCGATCCAGGCATCCACTCGACGAGGCCGCCGCGACCGACCGGAGGGAACATCGACTGCAAGGAGCTCGTCGCGGGCACGACGCTCTTCCTGCCGGTCGCGGTCGACGGAGCGCTGTTCTCGGCCGGCGACGGCCACGGGGCGCAGGGCGACGGCGAGGTGAGCGGCTGGGCGATCGAGTGCCCGGTCGAGGGCCGGCTGACGCTCGACGTCCGCGACGATCTCGACCTTGCCTGGCCGATCGCCCGCACGCGCGACGCCTGGCTCACGTTCGGCTTCGACGAGGATCTCGGGCAGGCCGCGCGGATCGCCCTCGACGCGATGCTCGACCTGATGCAACGCGAGAGGGGCATCCCGAGGGACGAGGCTCTCGTGCTCGCCTCGGTCGCGGTCGACCTGCGGGTGACGCAGATCGTGAACCTCGCGGTCGGCGTGCACGCCGTCCTGCGGGACGACGCGCTCGGCTGACGGCCGGAAGGAGTCGCGCGGGCGCGGGCGAATCCATCCGCGTCGTGGACCATCCGCTTCGCCTCGATCACGCCGAGCTCGCCGTTCGCCCCTGGCGCACTGCGACCCTCGTGGTCGCGGGCATCGCCGCCCTCGAGCTCGTCCTGCTCGTCATGCTCGGCGGCGCGCTCCTGGCGAAGCCGGAGCAGGCCGGCGCGCACAAGGCGACGGCGTCCAAGACCGTCGCCGTCAAGCACGCGACGAAGCCGGCTCCTGCTCCTGCGAAGGCGGCGAAGACCGAGAAGGCCGTCGCGGCCCAGCTGCCCCGGCGCAAGGTGACCGTGCTCGTCCTGAACGGGAACGGCCGGCGGGGCGCTGCGGCCACTGCGGCGTCGCGCGTCAGCGGCAAGGGCTACCGGATCGGCCTCGTCGCAAACGCGCCGAGCCACGACTACGCGGCGTCGCTCGTCATGTACCGCCCCGGCTTCAAGGGCGAGGCGCAGCGCCTCGCGCGCGACCTCGGCGTGAAGGTCGTGAGCCCGCTCGACGGCGTCCGCCCGGGTCAGCTCCACGGCGCGCAGGCCGTGCTCATCCTCGGCGGCTGAGCAGCCTCATTTCTCGCAGGCGCCGTTATTGACGGCGTCCTTGGCGACGTTGAACGGCCCACCCGGCGTCCAGCGGCTCGACGCGGGGTCCAGCGTGTACGAGTGGTTGAAGGCGGCGTACGCGGCGCACTGGTCGTCCGTCGCGATCGCCAGGTAGAGCCCTAGGTCGTACCAGGCGTCCGGGTTCTCCGGCTGGAGCTCGGTCGCCTTCTCGTACCAGGCGACCGCCGCCGCCTTGTCGTCGGCGGCGTCCGCCACCAACGCGTGCACCTGGAGCGGCTCGAGCGAGAGCGGGTTCAGGCGACGCGCTCTGTTCGCCGCGTCGACGGCGTCCTCGAGGCGTCCCGCGTCGATCGCGTCGAACGCGCGGTCGACATCGCGGTTCGCGAGCGCGGGAAGAGCGACGGCGAGCGCGGCGCCGACGGCGACGACTCCGACGGCGACGATGCCCGCCCCGCCCGCGCGGATCCTCGCATGAGGCCGTCCGACCGCGATCAGCACACCCAGCGCCAGGAGCGCGGGGCCTGTCACCGCGAGGAAGTCGAGGTCGTAGTCGACGAGAGCGTGCGTGCCGTAGGCGAGCAGGAGGCACGCGAGCGCCGCAGCCGCTCCGCCGTCATCGCCGTAGACGAGGCGCAGCCCTCCGCGAGCGGCAACGATCGCGCCGCCGACCACGGTGAGGCCGAGGAGGAGGCCCACGGCCCCGAGGTCGGCGAGCAGCTGCAGCGGGACGCTGTGCGGCTCGGTGACGGGCGTGGCGCTCTCGCGGTACCGGCGTCGTGCGAGCGCGAACGTCCCGGCGCCGGAGCCTCCGACCGGGCGATCGGCGGCGACGTCGAGCGCCTCTCCCCACCACTGCAGCCTGTTGTTCGCGCAGAGGTCGGTGAGCCGTCCCGGGTCGTTGACGCACTCGCCGCGCGAGAGCTGAGAGCTCGCCCACGAGTAGGGGTTCCCCACCTTGGCGACGAGCCCGACGGAGGCGACGAGGATCGCGAGCGCGCAAAGGGCGACGAGCACCCTTCGCAGCGGGCGGCCGCGCCGCTCCACGAGCCTTCTTGCAGAGACCCGCCATGCCGCGAGAGCGACGACGATCGCGCCCCCGATCGTCAACGCCGCGAACACCTTGCCGTCGGCGACCCGGTCGGCGCGCAGCGCGCCGTCCTCGACGAGCGCCGGGCGGGTGAACGCCCATCCCCCGACGAGCAGCGCGGGCACGCCGGCGACGACCGCGCGTACCGCGTCGTCGAGCCGCTCGTCCGAGAGGACGAGCCAGAGGGCGAGCACGGCGAGCGCCCCGACGACGCCGGCGCGCGACTGCGTGAGCAGCACCGCGAGCACGGCGCCGTAGACGAGGAGGAGCCCGGCGACCCGTCCCGCGACGCGTGGGCTCCGGGCCACCCAGAGGCCGAGCGCGAGCGCC
Organism: uncultured Actinomycetes bacterium; assembly: GCA_963746445.1. GTDB lineage: Bacteria > Actinomycetota > Thermoleophilia > Gaiellales > Gaiellaceae > Gaiella. Next base: position 1,606 of record CAVVAW010000009.1, on the reverse strand, counting down.
GCGTCCGCAAGCAGCGCAAGCGCGTTCCAGTAGCCGACGGGCTCGCGCAGGCGCGCGATGCGATCGCCGTCCGGGAACAGCGACGGGATCGCGACCCCGAGCAGCGCCCAGCCGATCGCGACGCCGAGCACGAGCGCGAGGAGCGCCGCGACGCGCCGGGCACCCCCGGCGGGTGCTCCCGCGAGCGCTCCGAGCGCGAGGAAGGCGAGGTAGACGAGGCCGCGGGCGAGCCAGCTCCACGACAGGTCGCCGGCGATCGACCACCAGATCGACAGGCCGGCCCAGAGCGTCAGGGCGCCGGCCGCGGCGACGGTGACCACCCCCGCCCGGTCGAGCCGGGGCAGCGGAACCGTGCCGCGCAGGCCGAGGGCGATCCCGGCCGCCGCGCAGGCGATCGCCACGATCCCTGCGGTGGCCAGTGCGCCGTCCCGCGATCCATCGCCGAAGAGGACGGCCCAGGCGAGCACGATGCCCACCCCCGCGAGAAGGGCGGCCTCCGCGACGCGTCCGGGTCGCGGAGCCGCATCCATGACGCGGCGAGGCTACCATGACCATGGCCGCGCGCAGGAGCCGGGACGGTTGCCGCGAACGGCGTCTTACACATCGTTTACCCTTCCCTGATCGCCGAACCACGGAAGGCGGGAAGACTCATCCCGCCACGTCCGTCCATACCCGTGCCCGACGTCCTCATCCGTCGCTTCCTCATTCCCGCCGCGCTACTCGCGCTCGTCGCCGCGGCGCTCCTCGCGACGGCGCCGGCCGCGAGCGCGAAGGCGAAGACGTGCGGCGAGAAGGTGGTCGACGACTGGTACGGCGACGGCCGGGTCGACGAGGTGTTCCCGACGCACTGCTACCTCGACGCGATCCGATCGCTCCCGGTCGACGTGAAGGACTACTCGAACGCCGAGGAGGACATTCGGCGGGCGCTCGCCTACGCGCAGCAGCACAAGGCGGACCCCGGCCCGAGGGGTGGCCCCGCGCCGACCGACACGGACTCCAGGCCCGTCGTCGAGCCGACGACCACCTCGGTGGACGGCCCGGACGACCCCACCGTCCCCACCGACACCACGGACCCGGAGAGCGACACGCTCGCGACACCCGGCGTCGACACCTCTGGGCCGTCGTCGGTCCCGATCCCGCTGCTCATCCTCGGGGGGCTCGCGCTGCTGCTCCTCGCGGCAGGAGCCGCCGGCTACCTGAGCCGTCGCGCGCAGGCGCGCCGGAACGGCGGCCCGCCCGGCCCCGCGTAGCGACCGGCCGGCCTCGGCCGGGACCGATGTTTGGCGACCGTCTGACGTGGGCATGGCTCATGGATGGCCGTCCCTCGAGCGTTGGCATGCCTGGCAATCGTCGCGGCGTCGCTGACGGTTGCGCTGCCCGCCGGCGCGAGCTCGACCGACGCGTGTGCGCAGCGCGTGATCCGGGACTGGTACGCCGGCGGCCGCGTGGACGGGGTGTACCCGCTGCGCTGCTACCGGGCGGCGATCCGGGCGCTGCCCGAGGACGTGCTGCAATACAGCGACGCACGGAACGAGATCGAGCGCGCCCTGGCGTACGCGGCCCAGGGCGACCGTGACCCGGAGCCCAGTCGCGTCGCTCCGCCCGC
>CAVVAW010000008.1:0-226000 GCA_963746445.1 uncultured Actinomycetes bacterium | reverse complement strand
GCTGGCGCAGGCGACGCGGGCGACGCCCGACTCACCCGCTGACCTTCCCGTTTCAGTGCGAGCGTGGGATGCTTGCTGGGTGGACCTGACGTCGGTGCGGGTGGCTGCGATTCAGGCGGTGCCTGTGATCCTCGACCTCGAGGGTTGTGTCGAGAAGGCGGAGCGCCTGGTGCGTGCCGCCGCCGCGGAAGGCGCGCAGCTCGCGGTTCTGCCGGAGTGCTTCGTTCCGATCTATCCGATGTCGCGCTTGACCCACTCGAACTGGGATTCGAGGCAGACCGATCTGTTCGAGCAGATGTGGTTGAACTCGGTCGAAGTGCCGGGGCCGGTCGTCGATCGCCTGAGCGCCCTGTGTCTCGAGCTCGGAGTGCACATCGCCGTCGGTGTGAACGAACGTGAGCCGGAACGCTCCGGAAGCCTCTACAACACGCTGCTGCTGCTCGGGCCGGACGGGCTTCTGCACAAGCACCGGAAGCTGATGCCGACCAACCACGAACGCCTCTTCCACGCAATCGGCAGCGGAGACGATCTCACGGCCGTCCAGACGCCGCTCGGCCGAATCGGCGGCTTGCTCTGTTGGGAGAACTTCATGCCGCTTGCGCGCTATGCCGTCTACCGGCAGCGCCCGCAGATCTGGCTGGCGCCGACGATGGACGACGGAGACCGCTGGCCGTCGCTCGTCCGCACGATCGCCTGGGAGGCCGGCGCTTGGGTCATCTCCGTGTGCGGGTTCGCGAGGCGGAGCGACTATCCGGACGGATTGTCGGTCGTGCCGGATGACGGGCCGGATCTCTTCACGCGCGGCGGCTCGATGATCGTCGCGCCAAACGGCGAGGTGGTTGCAGGGCCGCTCTACGACGAGGAGGGAATTCTTTTCGCCGACTGCGATCTCCGAGCGACAGTTCGTGCCAAGTACGGCTTCGACTCCGTGGGCCACTACGGCCGCGAGGAGGCGATCCTAGGCACTCTTGAGCGTGCTCGCACTGCATCCGAGCGAAGATCCTGACGACGAGCGGCGGCTGGCGCCTAAGCGCCAGGGGACATTCCCGCACACTGGCCCAGTCCAGGCTCTCGCCTCCTGGCAATGCCCTCGACCCGGCGGCGTGGGCAGGCGTAGAGCCTGCGCTGCTGCAGGGGGCATCTCCGCGCTGTACTCGCTCGAGCCAGGATGGCGTACCAGCAGTAGCCGGACAGTTATGGTCGAGTTAGTGACCACGCGAAAGAGCGACCGATCGGGCGTGGCCGTCCCGTTGGATGTGAAGACGCTGCTCGCTTCCGTGGAGGCGGCTCCGCCGGTCGATGCGGCAGAAGTCGTCGCCGCCGCCTTGACGGATTCTCTGGAGGCGCGTGATGTCAGCTTCCTGATCGCCGACTACAGTGGCCGGTCATTGGTCCGGCTGAGTCACGTCCGTCGCATGAGCGCTGACGATGATGACCTAAGCCGCGAGCGCGGACAGGCGGTGATGCTGGCTGGCACACCGCATGGCCGTGCGCTCGCGGAGCAGGAGCTCCAGATCGTGAAGGACTCTGATGGCTTCCGGGTTTTCGCTCCCGTGACGAGTCGAGGCGAGGCAGTCGGGGTGTTGGAGCTCGGACTTGATACCGAGCCTGATGAGCAGACGCTCGCAGTCGTGTCGGCTGGAGCGCACGCCCTTGCCTACATTGTGATCGCCAACCGGCGCTTCACTGACCTGTTCGACTGGGGCCAGCGTTCCGTGCCGCTTTCGTTGGAGGCAGAGCTCCAACATCGACTCCTACCCGCCTCGTACACCTGCGAGGGCGGCCAGTTCACGCTGGCAGGGTGGCTTCAGCCAGCGGGCGATGTCGGCGGAGACACGTTCGACTTCAGCGTCGAGCGAGATACCTTGCATCTCTCGATCACTGATGCGATGGGCCACACGTTGACCGCGGCGGTGCTGGCAACAGTCTTCGTGGGCGCGTTACGAAACGCTCGCCGCCACGGCGTTAATCTCGAGGAACAAACCCAGCTTGCTAATGAGGCGCTATACGGGTTCGGCGACGATAGTGACTTTGTGACTGGGCAGGTCGTCCGGGTCGACCATGCCTCCGGTCTCGCACGAGTCGTGAACGCCGGACATCCCTCGCCGATCCTGATCCGGGAGGGCCGCGCCGAGACCGTCAAGTTGGCCCCTGGTCTCCCGTTCGGGGTATCACTCGATTACGCCTATCCCGTCCAGGAGCTTCAGCTGGAAGTCGGAGACCGGCTCGTCTTCCTGACTGACGGAATCCTCGAGCGCAACGCCGCCAAGGTGAACGCGGTAGAGCTCCTTACGCAGACCCGAGAGCTCCACGCACGCGAGGCTGTTCAGGCGCTAACACAAGCCGTCGTCGATGCCTGTGGCGGCGTACTGCGAGACGACGCAACAGTGCTGTGCGTGGATTGGCACGGCGGCCCGACAGGAGAACGGGACGCGAGCTGGGGTGCAGATCAGTAGTAGTTAGCCCTTAGCACTGCCGCTCTGGGGACATTCGCGAACGCTGGCGCATCCGAGTGCCTCGTTCCTAGACCGCTTCGAGCTACTCCTCGCCTTCCCAGTAGTCGAGCTCAGGCCCCGGACGGCCGAACATGATTGATTCACCTGCCACGCTGCGTGCGCTCACCTTCCCCGTATCGAGGTACTCGACGATGTCCGGGGTAACGAGTGTCGAGAGCATGAGCACACGAATCGGGGAGTCGCTTCGGTTCCAGACCTGATGCGCCCCCGCCTTGCCGCGCGGGAAGCAGACGACATCACCCTCGTGAAGCTGGCGCTCGCCCTCGGGCGTGCGGAGCGTGGGCTGGCCGCGAACGACGAGGAGCCACTCCTCATTGGCGTGATGCGTGTGATACGGCCAGATCTTGTTGCCAGGTTGTGCCTCGTACAGTCCTGCGCCGATCAACTCACCGCCGATGTGCTCACCGACCTTCGCTGCCCTGGCGTTCCAGCCCTCGCGTTTCATCGAGTCCTCCAACTCGTCGTTGTAGAGGTTGAAGACCTTCATCCAGAACGACCTCCTGTCGCAAGGCGTTGATCGCCTGACCACCCCTGTCTGTTCACGACTACGACTGATCCGTTCGCCTCCATCCGGAACAGCATCGCCCATCAGGGGTCATTCGGAACACTGGCCCAGGGAGCGTGCCTCCCCGTCGTACTCACTCGTGACCAGCCCTCTTCCTCTTCACGACCACCTCGGCAAACGCCAGCCAAGCGACGGCCGGTAGGAACCACCAGTACCACCGGTAGTGCCCCGAGGCGAGGTGGTAGAGCGAACCGCCACCGATAATGGCGAGGAAGAGAGCCTGGAGCCACCACGGCGCACCTACGAGATAGAGCCGGTCTGCGACGTCGGCCCATCGTCGGACCCGCGGCCACCCGCGGAGGCGACCCCACACATAGAGACAAACACCGCCCCCGATGATGATGAGCCACAACCACGGGGACTCACCGCTTCGGCCGTATCCGAGCGGGCCGATCACAGTGACGCAGACGTTAGCCCCCGGCGCGACTCTCTACGACCTTCAGGCGACATTCGCGAACGCTGGCGCAGCCCACGCCGTCGTATCCTGGTGCCCGTGAGTCGCGTCCGCTTGCCGCCGTTCGGCGGTTCGACGGGCGGTCTCCGAGCGGTCATGCAGGAGTTGCTCAGGATTCCGTCATCCACCGTTTCCCGTGCGGCGACCTTGCGGAACTCGGTTGTGACGTCGGGATCCTCGAGGGGCACGGTCATCGAACTGATCCTTCCTTCGGGGAGCATCGCCGCACCGTGGGGCCAGGCCACCGTCCTCCCGGTGGTTGGCACGCCGAGTCGCGAGGGCGTACGTTCTCTGGGTCCGGTGCGCAGACGCGCAGCCGGCTGACCGAAGGAGGGGCAGATGCCCACCGTCATCGGCTACCACGACGTGAAGGACAAGGACCACTGGCTCGCCTCGCCCAAGCGCGAGGAGTTCTTCGGCGCTCTCGGCGTCACGAACATCCGGACATTCGTCGATCCACAGAACCCCACGAGAGTCGGCTTGCTGATGGATGTCGCGGACATGGACGCCGTGATGGCCGCGATGGAGACGGATGCGGCCGCCGAGGCTATGGCGCACGACGGAGTCGTTCCCGAGACGCTCGTGATCCTCGTCGAGGCCTGACCATGGCGGATCATGCCGCGGCGATGGAGCGCTTGTACGACCTGATCAACGCCGGGGATATCGACGGGTTCGGCGACCTCCTCGCCGACGACTTCGTCGAGCACGAGGACATGCCGGGACTGGAACGGAGCAAGGAAGGAGTCGAGCAACTGTTCCACATGTACAGGGCCGCGTTTCCCGATCTGCGAATAGACGTGCAGGACGTCCTCGTCAGTGGTGACAAGGCCGTCGCGCGCGTTCGTGCGACCGGAACGCACCAGGGCGAGTTCCTGGGCATGGCCGCCACCGGCAAGAGGGTCGACGTCCAGTTGATCGACATCACCCGGTTCGACGACGACGGCCTCGCTCGTGAGCACTGGGGCGTCTTCGACGCCCTGGCGTTGATGCAGCAGCTGGGCGCCTTCCCGCAGAGCCCCTCCGGATAGATCCAGCGGCTCTGCCGGCCATCGCAGGTCTCGCGCTTCGGGGCCGGTTAGTCCAAGTCGGAACGGGAGGCGGAGACGATGGCGTCGGGATCGGGATCCACCTCGACCGGCGGCGGGGCGAGGCGGTCGGCGGTCGCGGGGTCCTTGAGCCCGTGCCCGGTGATCGTCACGACGAGCCGCTCGCCCTCGACGTCCCCGCGGAGCACGGCTGCGAGCCCGGCCGCGGACGACGGCTCGCAGAACAGGCCCTCCTCCGTCGCGAGCGCGCGCCAGGCGGCGACGAGCTCGTCGTCCGTCGCGGACACCACGCGCGCGCCGGAGGCCGTCACCGCCTCCGCGTGCACGGGATCGCCGATCCGGATCGCCGTGGCGAGCGTCTCGCGCCGTCGGGCCGCCTCGACCGAGACGATCGGCGTCTCGAGGCCGAGCTCGCGGAGCGCCTGCGCGTACGACGACGTGTTGCCGCCGCCGCCGTAGGGCAGCACGAACGCGTCGGGCGCCCCTTCTAGCTCCTCGACGATCTCGAGCACGGCGGTCTTCTGCCCCTCGCGCCGGTTCGGGTTGAGCGAGTTGACCAGCACGTGCGTCCCGCGCGCGGCGAGCTCCTGGGCGGCCGCAAGCGCCTGGTCGAAGTCGCCGCGCACCTCGAGGACGGTCGCGCCGAGCATCCGCGTCTGCGCCAGCTTCGCCCCGGCGACGGCGCCCTGAGGGGTGAGCACGACGGCCGGGATCCCGGCGCGCGCGGCATAGGCAGCCGCGCTTCCCGCCGTGTTCCCCGTCGAGGCGCACAGCACGGCCTCGGCGCCGGCCTCGAGCGCCTTCGAGACCGCCACCGTCATCCCGCGGTCCTTGTAGGAGCCCGTCGGGTTCGACGCCTCCCACTTGAGCCACAGCTCCCGGATCCCTGCGGAAGCCGCCAGACGATCCGCGCTGAGCAACGGTGTCGACCCCTCACCGAGCGAGACGACGGGTGTCGCCGACGTCACCGGCAGCCGGTCGCGGAAGCGCTCGATGAGGGGAATCGTCACGCCCAGCCGAGCTCCTCGACTCCTCGCTCCGAGACGACCGGCAGCGCGGTCGCCTCGCCGCGCGACTCGGGAAGCGCGCGGATCGCGGCGAGCGCGGCTTCGACCCGGCCGGCGGGTGCCTCGTGCGTGACGACGTGGAGAACGGCGTGGCCGTTCGCGGGCTGCTGGACGAGCCGTGCGACCGAGACGCCCTCGACGGCGAGCTCCTGCGCGAGCCGCGCGAGGACGCCCGCGCGGTCTTCCACGAGCACGCGCAGGTACCAGAGCGACGAGAGCTCGCCCGGCGGCATCCGCTCGACCTGCCGCCAGACCGGGTCGCCCTGGAGGAAGCCGGTCCCCGTCGTCCCGACGATCGAGACGAGGTCGGCGACCACGGCGCTCGCCGTCTCGATTCCTCCGGCACCGGGGCCTTCGAGCGTGATCTCGCGGATCGCGTCGCCCTGCAGCATCACGGCGTTGAACGGCCCGTCGACGGCGGCGAGCGGGTGGTGGGCGTCGACGAACGCCGGCCCGACGCGGACGTCGACGCGGCCGTGCGCGAGCGTCGCGCGCCCGAGCAGCTTGACCCGCATGTCGAGCCCGCGGGCCGCCTCGACGTGCTCCTCGCGGAGCGCGTCGATGCCCTGCACCTCGACCCAATCGAGTGGGACGCGCGAGCCGAACGCGACGGTCGCGAGGATCGCCATCTTCGCCGCGGCGTCGAGCCCGCCCACGTCGTCGGTCGGGTCGGCCTCCGCGTAGCCGAGCCGCTGCGCCTCGGCGAGCGCCTCGGCGTACGACTGACCGTCGCTCATCGCGGAGAGCATGAAGTTCGTCGTCCCGTTGACGATCCCGAGGACGCGGTGGACGTTGGTGACGACGAGCGACTCGCGCAGCACCTTGATCACCGGAATCGCCGCGCACACCGAGGCCTCGAAGCGCAGCTGGGCCCCGCCGGCGGCCGCCGCGGCGAAGAGCTCGGGCCCGTGCCGCGCGACGAGCTGCTTGTTCGCCGTCACGACCGAGCGGCCGGAGCGGAGGAGCGACAGGACGTGGTCGCCGGCCGGCTCCACCCCGCCCATCACCTCCGCCACGAGGCGGATCGACGGGTCGTCGAGCACCTCGCGGACGTCGGTCGTGAGCACGCGCGCGCCGGGGTCGAACCCGCGCCCGCGCGACGGGTCGCGGACGAGCGCACGGACGACCCGGAGCCGATGGCCCGTGGCTCGCTCGATCTCGTCGCCCTGCTCGGCGAGCAGCCGATGGACGGCAGCGCCGACCGTTCCGTAGCCGAGGAGCGCTACGGGAACGTCAACCGACTGCACTCGCGTCCTCGCGGCGCATGAGCGAGCGCAGCTCCTCCCCGACGGTCTCGATCAGCTGGTTCGCGGCCTCCGCCCGATGCCCGCGGAGCCCCGCCTCGCCGCTGTCCATCTCGGCGATCCAGAGCTTCGCGAACTCGCCCGAGCGGATGTCGTCGAGGACGGCCTGCATCCGCTCGCGCACGTGCGAGTCGATCACCCGCGGGCCGCTCACGTAGTCGCCGAACTCGGCCGTGTCGGAGATCGACCAGCGCATGTGCTTGAAGCCACCCTCCCAGAGCAGGTCGACGATCAGCTTCAGCTCGTGGAGGCACTCGTAGTAGGCGATCTCGGGCTGGTAGCCCGCCGCCACGAGCGTCTCGAACCCGGCCCGGATCAGCTCGGTCGTGCCGCCGCAGAGCACCGCTTGCTCACCGAACAGGTCGGTCTCGGTCTCCTCCTTGAACGTCGTCTCGAGGATTCCGGCGCGGGCGGCGCCGATCCCGACGGCGTAGGCGAGCGCGAGATCGCGCGCGCGGCCGGAGGCGTCCTGCTCGACTGCGATCAGCGCGGGCGTACCGAAGCCCTCGGTGAAAAGCCGGCGCACGACGTGCCCCGGCCCCTTGGGCGCGACCATGATCACGTCGTGGCCCGCGGCCGGGGCGATGCGGCCGTAGAGGACGTTGAACCCGTGGGCGAACAGCACGGCCGCGTTCTCACCGAGGTCCGGCTCGACGTGCTCGGTGAACACCTGCGGCTGCACCTGGTCCGGCAGGAGGAGCGAGACGAGCTGCGCGTCACGCACCGCCTCCGGGATCGACGCGACCGCGAGCCCCGCCGCCTCCGCATCCCCCCACGACGACGAGCCCTCGCGCAGGCCCACGACCACCTTGACGCCCGAGTCGTGCAGGTTGAGCGCATGGGCGTGGCCCTGGCTCCCGTAGCCGACGACGGCGACCGTGCCGTCGAGGAGGGAGAGATCGCCGTCGCGGAGGATCGTCGCCATCTGCGGTCCTTTCGGTGGGATGGAAGGGTCCGGCGCGAGACTACGTCTCGCGCCTAGATTGCCGCCAGCCTGCGCGGCGCGCGTCGCCTGGCGGACGCGCGGGGGACGCCGATTCGCCCGGTGCGGACGAGGTCGACGATGCCGTATGGACGGCAGAGCTCGTGGAAGGCGTCGAGCTCCTCGGGCGTGCCGGTGAGCTCGAGCACGACCGCGTCGGAGCCGACGTCGAGGAGCCGGCCGCCGAGCGCCTCGGCCGTCGTCACGAGCTCGGCCCGCTTCTCGGGCGCGGCCGAGACGCGGATGACGAGCAGCTCGCGCTCGACCGCCTCACCCGCGACGAGCTCCGTCACGCGGAGCACGTTGACGAGCTTGTGGATCTGCTTCTCGATCTGCTCGAGGGAGTGCCGCGCGCAGTCGACGCGGATCGTGATGCACGAGACGCCGGGACGCTCGGTCGGGCCGACGGCAAGGGACTCGATGTTGAACGCGCGACGCGCGAACATCGTCGTGATCCGCGTCAGCGCGCCGGGCCGGTCTTCCACCACGACGGACAGTGTGTGCTTCACAGCGCCCTCGCTTCCACGGTCGTGTCGGCGCCCGGATACTCGAGCATGTCGAGCGCGGCGGCGCCGGCGGGGATCATCGGGAAGACCTGTTCGGCGGGATCGACGCGGCAGTCCACGACCGTCGTCCGGCCGAGCGTGAGCGCCTCCTCGAGCGCGGTCTCGAGCTCGCCCTCGTCCGTGACGACCATGCCCACGCCGCCGTAGGCCTGGGCGAGGCGCGCGTAGTCCGGCACCTGGGAGGTCAGATGGACGTGGGAGCGCCGGCCGTCGAAGAACATGTCCTGCCACTGCGTGACCATCCCGAGGTGGGCGTTGTTGACGAGCACGACCACGATCGGCAGGTCCTCGAGCACGGACGTGACGAGCTCCTGGGCGGTCATCTGGAAGCAGCCGTCGCCGTCGACGCAGACCACCGTCGCCTCCGGGCGCGCGGCCTTGGCGCCGATCGCGGCGGGGATCCCGTAGCCCATCGTCCCGAGCCCGCCCGAGGTGATGAAGCTGCGCGGCCGCTCGGAGAGGACGTACTGCATCGCCCACATCTGGTGCTGGCCCACGCCGGTGGTGACGATCGTGTCCGTGTCGGCGGTGAGGCGCTGGAGCGCCTGCACGACCTGCTGCGGCTTGAGCCAGTCCTCGCTCGTGTCGTAGCGGAGCGGGAACTCCTCGCGCCAGGCGCGAAGCTGGGCGAGCCACTCCTCCGGCACCCGAGCGCCCTCGGCGCGCTGCGCCGCGACGGCGTCGGCCAGCGCTCCCACGGCGGCAGCCAGCGGCCCCACGACGGGGATGTCCGCATCGCGGAGCTTCGAGATCTCCGCCGGGTCGATGTCGAGATGGACGATCGTGGCCCCGGGCGCGAACGCCGAGAGCTTGCCCGTCACGCGGTCGTCGAACCGCGCGCCGATCGCGACGAGAACGTCGCACGTGTTCATCGCGAGGTTCGACCACTTCGTCCCGTGCATGCCCGGCCAGCCGAAATGCAGCTCGTGCGTCTCCGGGAACGCGCTCTTCCCCATCAGCGTCGTCACGACCGGAAGGGTCCCGGCCTCGGCGAGCCGCGCGAGCTCGGCGCAGGCGTCGCCGTTGAGCGTCCCGCCGCCGACGTAGAGCACAGGCTTGCGCGCGTGCGCGATCGCGCGCGCCGCCTCGCGGATCTGCAACGGGTGGACCTTCGTCGGCGGCTTCCAGCCCGGGAGATCGACGTCGTCGGGGTAGGCGAAATCGAGGGTCGCCTCCTGCAGGTCGCGCGGCACGTCGACGAGCACCGGCCCGCAGCGTCCCGAACGCGCGATGTGGAACGCCGCCTTCATCGTGGCCGGGATGTCGCTGACGTCGGAGACGAGCCACGAGTGCTTGACCACCGGCATCGTGATCCCGGTGATGTCGCACTCCTGGAAGGCGTCGGTGCCGATCAGGTTCGACCGCACCTGGCCCGTGATGCAGACGAGCGGCGTCGAGTCCATCCACGCGTCGGCGATCGGCGTGACGAGGTTTGTCGCGCCAGGCCCCGACGTGGCGATCGCCACTCCCGTCCGGCCCGACGCGCGAGCGTACCCCTGCGCCATGTGCCCCGCGCCCTGCTCGTGGCGGGCGAGGACGTGCCGCACGGCGGTGCCGCGGGCCATCGCGTCGTACGTCGGCATGATCGCGCCGCCGGGGATGCCGAACATCACGTCCACGCCCTCGGCCTCGAGCGAGCGGAGGATCGCGTCACCGCCGGTCATCTTCACGGGCCGACCCCCAGCGCGAACTCCGTGTCGCGGCGGGCGCTGCGCAGCAGCCCCAGCACCGCGTCGACGAACTCGCGGGTCGTCGCCGAGACGCCCGGCCCTGCCACGTCCGACGGTCGCCGCGACGCGTGGAGCGCGGCCGTGAGGCTCTCCTCGAGAGCGTCACTGGCAGCGACACGGCCGAGCCCCTCCGAGAGGAGCAGCGCGGTCGCCAGGAGCATCGGGCTCGGATCCGCGAGGCCGTGCCCCGCGAGGTCGCTCGCCGTGCCCTGCGCTGGCCCGAACAGGCTCGGTCCCGTCGGCGAGAGATACGCGGAGGCGACCAGCCGGCGGCGGCCGCCCAACCGCGGCGCCTCGGCGAGCGCGTCGCCGAGCACGCCCTCCGCGACCAGCACGCCGGTCGACCCGGAGGCCAGGCGCTGGAGCGCCTCCGGGAGCGCCACGTGCTCCACGTCGACACCCGGATGGCGGTCAGCGTCCCGGTCGACCCGAGACGTCCACGCTGCGGACACGCCGACGGAGGTCAGCCGGCCCGCGCGGTTGCGGGCCGTCGCGAAGGCGCGGTCGAGCGTCCAGTCGACCGCACCCTCGTGGAGCGGGGCGAACGTCGTCGCCTCGCCCGTGTCGTCCAGCACGCGCGTCACGCGCGCGCCGAGGTCGAGCGCCGCGCGGAGCCCCTCGAGCGCCGGGGCGGCGTCGCCGGCGACGAGCACGGCGTCCGCGCTCGACGTCGCCTGGCGCGTCGCCGCGGGCAGGGGATGACCGGAGCGGGTCAGCGCTTCGGTGTCGAAGGGCGGATGCAGCTCCTCGATCGCGAAGCCGTGCTCGCGGCCCAGGCCGGCGAGCGCCCGGCTCGCCGCGGCCGTGATCTCGGGGCCGATGCCGTGGCCGGCGAGACACGCGACCACGTAGGTCCGGCGGCCGGTCATCGGTGGAGACGGGTTGTCGCGGGAGTGAAATTCATGAGGCGGTGCTCCTCTCGTTCGGTACGCCCGGCAGACGCACCTCTTCTGGGGTCTCGGTCGGCGTGTGCGCCACGAGTGGCGCGTGAGCGTCGATCTCCCCTAGAAGGGGAGAATCGCGATGAGCTCGATGCCGCCGCCGATCGCCACCGCGGGGCGCGGTACGAGAGGACGTACGGGTACGGCGTGGCAGAGCGTCATCGTCACCCAGAGTGCCGGAAGCGGAGTCGGGGTGTCAATTCACCGTTGGTCCAGCTTGCGACTGGCCGTCCGGGCGTCTACGATCGATGATCGATGGGCCGCGAGGCGACGACTTCCCGTGATCGGCCGGCAGGGGCTTTCGGTAGCCCCGATTTCGCCGATTGCGTTCATCGCCTTCAAACGGCGCTAGCCGGCGATCACCCGCCTCCGCCAGCTAGCAGCCGACAGCCGGCGGGATCGAACCTCGACGCCGACCCACGAAAGGCGGTCGCACCCCCTCGTGAGCCACGCACTCCACGACCCGACAATCGAGCGAGACGCCTGCGGCATCGGCCTCGTCGCCGATGCGCGCGGGCGCGCGTCGCGCGAGCTGGTCGACCGCGCTCTTGCGGGCCTCGCGGCGGTCTCGCACCGGGGCGCGTGGGCCGCCGACGGCGTCACGGGTGACGGCGCCGGGGTCCTCCTGCCGCTGCAGCAGGCCCTCACGGGGATCGAGGGCGCCGGGCTCGCGATGTGCTTCCTGCGCGAGCCGTGGCTGCGCGGCATCGTCGAGGAGGCGTGCCGGGCCGAGGGGCTCGAGCCGTTCGGCTGGCGCGACGTGCCGACCGACGTTGCCGCGCTCGGATCGACGGCGACCGCGAGCATGCCGCGGATCGCCCAGCTCGTGCTCGCGCCCTGTGCGGAGCCGGACGCGGAGCTTCGCGCGCACCGTGCTCGCCGCCGGGCCGAGCGCGTGGAGGGCGTCTACGTCGCATCGCTCTCCTTCCGGACGGTGACGTACAAGGCGCTCTGCGCGGCCACGCACCTCGCGAGCTTCTACCCCGATCTCGCCGACCCGACGTGGGCGGCATCGTGGGCGATCTTCCACCAGCGGTTCTCCACGAACACCGAGCCGAGCTGGGAGCGCGCGCAGCCGTTCCGCTTCCTCTGCCACAACGGCGAGATCAACACCATCGACGGGAACGTCGCCTGGATGGAGGCGCGCGAGCGCGCTCGGGGTGTCGATCCCGATCTCGCGCCCGCCCTCGACACGTCGGGTTCCGACTCTGCGCTCCTCGACAACGCGCTCGAGCTGCTCGTCCGTGCCGGGCTCGACGTCCGCGAGGCCCTCACGCTGCTCGTGCCGCCGGCTTGGCAGAACGACCCGCGGATCGACGAGCGGCAACGCGCGATGCATCGCTACCACGCGATGCTGGCCGAGCCCTGGGACGGGCCCGCCGGGCTCGTGTTCTCGGACGGCGTGGTCTGCGGCGCGGCGCTCGACCGGAACGGGTTGCGCCCGCTGCGCGTGGCCGTGTGCGACGACGGCCTTGTCGCCGTGTCGTCCGAGGCCGGCGCGATCCCGCTGCCGGAGGGCGTCGCCGTCCGTCGCGCCAGGCTCGGCCCCGGCCAGCTCCTGTCGCTCGATCCCCGGCGGGGACTGCTCTTCGACGTGGAGCTCAAGCGCGAGCTCGCCTCCCGCAAGCCCTACGCCGCCTGGGTAGACGAGAGCGTGCGCTTCGCGGAGCAGGGCGAGCCGCTCCCGGCGTCGGAGGGCGACCTCGGCGCGCGTCACGTGCTTCACGGCTACACGCGCGAGGAGCTCTCGCTCATGCTGCGGCCAATCGCGCAGACGGGTCAGGACCCCGTCTACTCGATGGGCGACGACGCCCCGATCGCGCCGCTCGCGGGACGGGGGCGGCCGCTTGCGTCGTACTTCCGGCAGCGCTTCGCACAGGTGACGAACCCCGCGATCGATCACTACCGCGAACGGACGGTCATGTCCGTCGCGACCCTCGTCGGCGCTCGCGCGCCGCTCGACTCGGAGGGCGCGCTGCCGCCGCTCGCCGTCCTGCCCTCGTTCCTCGTCACGCCGGACGGCCTCGCGGCACTCGGGCCGGACGAGATCGACGCGACCTTCACCGCGGCCGAGGGGCTCGGCGCCGCGGTCGAGCGGGTGGCAGACCGGGCCGTCGCCCTCGCCGAGGCCGGCTCCACCGTGCTCTGTCTCACCGATGCTGCGACGGGGGGCGAGCGGGCGCCCGTGCCCTCGCTCCTCGCCGTTGCCGCGGCGCACGGCCGGCTCGTGGAGCGCGGGCTGCGGACGACGTGCTCGCTGCTCGTCTCGTCCGACGACACCCGGGATACACACATGGTCGCGACGCTCGTCGGCTACGGCGCCGACGTCGTCTGCCCGCGTCTGGCGCTCGAGACCGTCGCGAGGCTGGCGGACACAGACAAGGTCGGCGGCGACCGGCCGACACCGGCCGAGGCACAGGCACGTCTCCTGCGCGCGCTCGAGGACGGCGTGCTGAAGGTGATGTCGAAGGTCGGCATCTCCGACGTCGCGAGCTACCGCGGCGCGCGTCTCTTCGAAGCGGTGGGGCTCGACCGGCGGCTCTGCAAGCGGTTCTTCGGCGGCACGCCGTCGGCGATCGGCGGCATCTCGCTCGACGCGCTCGAACGCGACGCGCTCGCGCGGCTCGAGGCGAGCTCGGCGGAGAAGCCGGCGCTCGAGAACCCGGGCTTCTACAAGTTCCGCAAGGGCGGCGAGCCGCACGCGACCGATCCGGACGTCGTCGAGGCGCTCCAGCAGAGCGTCACCGCGGCGCACGCGCTCGTCAAGGCCGTCAAAGGAGAGCGACAGGAGCTCTACGCGCGCTTCGCCGACCTCGTCGACGGGCGACCGGCGATGGAGCCGCGCGACCTGCTCGAGCTCGTCCCCGCGCGGGAGCCGGTCCCGCTCGAGGAGGTCGAGCCGGTCGACTCGATCGTGAGGCGGTTCTCCGGCGGAGCGATGTCGCACGGCGCGCTCTCGGCCGAGGCGCACGAGACCATCGCGATCGCGCTCAACCGGCTCGGCGGGCGCTCCAACTCGGGGGAGGGCGGCGAGGACCCCGCTCGCTACCGCGACGAGCGCAACTCGAAGATCAAGCAGGTGGCCTCGGGCCGCTTCGGCGTCACCGCGGAGTACGCGGCGTCCGCCGAGGAGCTCCAGATCAAGGTCGCGCAGGGATCGAAGCCCGGCGAGGGCGGCCAGATACCCGCCCACAAGGTCACCGAGGAGATCGCCCGCCTGCGCGGGACGTCCCCCGGCGTGTCGTTGATCTCGCCGCCGCCGCACCACGACATCTACTCGATCGAGGACCTCGCCCAGCTCGTCTTCGACCTCCGCGAGGTGAACCCCGACGCGGACATCTCGGTCAAGCTCGTCTCCTCGTCCGGTGTCGGGGTGATCGCCGCCGGCGTCGCAAAGGCTCACGCCGACGTCGTCCACGTCGCGGGCGCGGACGGCGGAACGGGCGCGAGCCCACTGCCTTCGATCAAGCACGCGGGCGCGCCGTGGGAGCTCGGGCTCGCCGAGACGCAGCAGGCCCTGGTCGCGAACGGGCTCCGCGGCCGCGTGCGGGTGCGCGTCGACGGCGGCTTCAAGACCGGACGCGACGTCGTCGTCGCCGCGCTGCTCGGAGCGGACGAGTTCTCGTTCGGCACTGCCCTGCTGCTCGCCGAGGGATGCCTGATGGTGCGGTCGTGCCACCTCGACACGTGCCCGGTCGGGATCGCCAGCCAGCGCCCCGAGCTGCGCGCCAAGTTCGCCGGCACGCCCGAGATGGTGGAGGCGTACCTGCGGTTCGTCGCGCTCGACGTGCGCGAGCACCTCGCGCGGCTCGGCCTGCGCACGCTCGACGAGGCCGTGGGCAGGGTCGACCTGCTCCGGCAGCGCCGCACCGGCGACGCGTCCGCCGACGCGCTCGACCTCTCCGCGCTTCTCGTCTCGACCGGGCAGGGGCATGCCCGCTACGTCGGCCAGCCAGTGCCGCACGAGGGAGACCGGCTCGGATCGCTTCTCCTGGCCCAGGGCAAGGCCGCGATCAGCGGCGCACGGCTCGTCGAGGCCGCGTACGAGATCACGAACGCCGACCGTTCGATCGGCGCCCGTCTCGGCGGCGCGATCGCGAAGGCGATCGGCTCGGCGGCGCCGGCGGGCCGTGTCCGCGCACGCTTCGAGGGATCGGCGGGCCAGAGCTTCGGCGCGTTCCTCACCACGGGCGTCGAGCTCCGGCTGGTCGGCGAGGCGAACGACTACGTCGGGAAGGCGATGTCCGGCGGCCGCGTCGTCGTCTCGCCGCCGAGCGGCGACGTCGGTGATCCTTGCCTGGTCGGCAACACCGTGCTCTACGGCGCGACCGGCGGCGAGCTCTACTGCGCGGGATCCGCGGGCGAGCGCTTCGCCGTACGCAACTCGGGCGCCGTCGCGGTCGTCGAGGGCGTCGGAGACCACGGCTGCGAGTACATGACGCGCGGCACCGTCGTCGTCCTCGGCCCGCATGGCCGGAACCTCGGCGCAGGGATGACGGGCGGCGAGGCGTTCCTCCTCGACCCCGACGAGCGGCTCGTGAACGACGACCTGGTGGCGCTCGTCCCCCTCGAGCGCGCCGATCACGAGCGCCTCGTCGAGCTGCTCGAGCGTCACGCGCGGCTCACCGGCTCGCCCCGCGCGGCGGTGCTCCTCGACGACCCCGAGCGTGCGATGGCGCGATTCCGCCGCCTCGCGCCGCGCGCGGAGCTCGTCGAGCGGGATGCCGCCGGGGAGGGGCGGCTGACTGCCTGATCCCGCATAATTCAGGACGTTTGTGCATACTATGCGAATGCCGTACGTCAGTATCGTCGGTTCGGCCGGGTACGCGGGCCAGGAGACGCTCGACCGCGTCCTGCGCCACCCCGATCTCGAGCTCTACGCGGTCGGCTCCGATTCGCTGGCAGGCCAGGACGCGACGGCGCTCGACCCGCGCCTCAATCGCAACGGCGGCAAGCGCGTCCCGCGGCTGATCACGAACGCCGCCGCGCTCGCCTGTGAGGCGGACATCACCTTTCTCTGCCTCTCCCACGAGGAGGCTGCGGCGCTGGAGCCGCCCTCGCGCGGCGTGGTGGTCGACCTCTCGGGCGCGCATCGGCTGACCGACCCGGCCGGGTACGAGGAGTGGTACGGGTTCACGCACCCGCGTCCGGAGGAGCTCGGCGGCTGGTCGTACGGGCTTCCCGAGCTGTCGCCGCCCGAGGGTCGCCTGATCGCGAACCCGGGGTGCTACGCGACCGCGGTGCTGCTCGCGCTCGCCCCGCTCGCGGACGCGATCGACCCGGAGAGCGTGGTCGTCGACGCGATGTCCGGAATGACCGGCGCGGGACGCTCGCCGCGGGCGTCGACGCACGCCGGCTTCGTGCTGGAGAACGTGTCGCCGTACAAGGTCGGCTCGCACCAGCACGTCGCGGAGATCGCACAGCTGCTCGGCTTCCCCGTCTCGTTCACGCCGCACCTGTTGCCCGTCCGCAGAGGGCTCATCGCGACCTGCAACGTCCGCTCGACGGGCGCGGATCTGCGGGAGCTCCTGGAGGAGTGCTACGCCTCGAGCCCCGTCGTGACGGTTCTTCCGGAGGGCGTCGCGCCGGAGCTCTCCCGCGTGCAGACCACGGACGGGGCGGAGATCGGCGTCTTCGCCGACCGCTACACCGATCGGACGATCGTGATCTGCGCGCTCGACAACCTCGGCAAGGGCGCCGCCGGCCAGGCGATCCAGAACGTCAACGAGCTCTTCGGCCTCGCTCCGACGTCGGGGCTTCGGCTCTCCGGGGTGCTCGTCTGATGTCGGTCACCGCCGCAGCCGGCTTCGCCGCCGCCGGCGTCTCCGCCGGCATTCGCCCTTCCGGGCGGCCGGACGTCGCGCTCGTCCGCGCGCTCCGACCGGCGGTCGGCTGCGCGATGTGGACGCGGAACCGGGTGCAGGCGGCGCCCGTCACCGTCTCCCGGCGGCACCTCGAGCTCGCCGAGCCCCAGGCGGTGGTCGTCAACGCCGGCGTTGCAAACGCGGCGACAGGCCTGCCCGGCGAGGAGGACGCCCGCACGACGGCCGAGCGTGTCGCGGAGCGGCTCGGGATCCGGCCCGAGGAGGTCGTCGTCCTCTCGACCGGCGTAATCGGCCCGCGGCTGCCGATGGACAAGCTCCTGCCCGGCGTCGACGCGGCCGCGGAGGCGCTCTCCGCAGAGGGCGGTGACTCCGCCGCCGAGGCCATCCTCACGACGGACAACGGGTCGAAGACCGCGGTCGTCGCCCGGGACGGGCTCACCGTCGGCGGGATGGCGAAGGGCGCCGGGATGATCCATCCGAGCCTCGCGACGATGCTCGCGGTCGTCACAACCGACTACCCGCTGCCGTCGGGCGTGGAGGCCGACCGCTACCTGCGCCCCGCCGTCGAGCGGACGTTCAACCGAATCTCGGTCGACGGCGACTGCTCGACCAACGACGCGGTGGTGCTGCTCGCGCCGCGCGGTGAGGGAGACCCCGTGCTGGAGACCGCGTTCGTCGATGCTCTCGGAGAGGTGTGTGAGAGCCTCGCACGGCAGATCGTCGCCGACGGCGAGGGAGCGACCGTCGTGCTCGAGATCAAGGTCGCCGGCGCTTCCTCGTCAGAGGAAGCGCATGCCATCGCACGTCGGGTCGCGACGTCGCCACTCGTCAAGACGGCCGCCTTCGGTCACGATCCCAACTGGGGACGCGTGCTCGCAGCCGCCGGCTCCGCGCCGTGGAACGGCGGCTTCGCCCACCTCGATCCGGACCGCCTCTCCGTAGCGTTCGACGGGACGGCGGTTTTTCGGAGCGGCGTGCCGACCGGCCTCGTGCCCGAGCTCGGCGGCGCCGCGTGCCGGATCGACCTCGACCTCGGGCTCGGCAACGGCGAGGCCTCGTATCTCGCCTCCGACCTCTCGACCGACTACGTGCGGCTGAACGCGGAGTACACGACGTGAGCGGCGGGCCGGTCGTGCTCAAGCTCGGCGGTCGCGTCGCCTCCGGCGCCGTCCGCGCCGCGCTCGCCGGGATCGACGGACCGGTGGTCGTCGTCCACGGAGCCGGCCCGCAGATCACGGCGGAGATGGCGCGGCGCGGGATCGAGCCCTCCTTCGTCGCCGGCCGGCGGGTGACCACCCCCGCGGTGCTCGACGTCGTCCGCGCGTCGCTCGCCGTAGTGAACGCCGAGCTCTGCGCCGCGATCGGGCCGCGCGCTCTCGGCCTCAGCGGGGACGAGATCGGCCTCCAGGCGCGACAGGTCGACGAGCTGGGCCTCGTCGGCGACCCGTCGCCCTCGGCGCCGGCCGCGGTCGTCGGCGCGCTGGCCGCCGGCCGCGTCCCCGTCGTCGCACCGCTGGCCGCCGGGCCGCTGAACGTGAACGCCGACGAGGCGGCTGCCGCGCTCGCCGTCGGCCTCCGCGCCTCGCGCATCCTGTTCGTGACGGACGTCCCCGGCGTGCTGCTCGACGGCGAGCTGGCAACCGTCCTTTCCGCCGACGACGCCGAAGCCGGGCTCGCCGACGGCCGCTTCGAGGGCGGCATCGTGCCCAAGCTGATGGCCGCCGTCCGTGCCGCCCGCGGCGGCGTGCGGGCCTCGATCGGCGCCACCGAGGTTCCCGCGTGACGAGCCCGAGCGACACCGCCTCACTCGGATCGCGCGCGGCCGTGCTGCCGACCTACGCCCGTGCCGACCTGACGGTCGTCCGCGGCGAGGGGTGCCGCGTCTGGGACGACGAGGGCCGCGCGTACCTCGACTTCGGCGCCGGGATCGCGGTCGTCGGGCTCGGGCACCGGCATCCCGGCGTCACCGAGGCGACGCATGCGCAGCTCGACCGGCTCTGGCACGCGTCGAACCTCTACTGGACCGAGCCGATGCTCAGGCTGGCCGGTCTCCTCTCCGATCGTGTCGGCGGTGCGCGGGCGTTCTTCTGCAACTCGGGCGCCGAGGCGAACGAGGCGGCGCTCAAGGTCTCGCGCAAGGTGACCGGGCGCTCGCGGATCGTCGCGCTCGAGGGAGGCTTCCACGGCCGCACCTACGGCGCCCTTTCCGCTACCGGCCAGCCCGGGAAGTGGGAGGGCTTCGGGCCGCTCGTCCCCGGGTTCTCGTTCGCGCGGCCGAACGAGGTCGAGTCGCTCGAGGCAGCGGTCGCGCCGGGCGGCGAGCTCGCGGCGATCCTGCTCGAGCCCGTGCTGGGCGAGGGCGGCGTGCTGCCGCTGGAGGAGGGCTTCGTCCGGGCCGCGGCCGAGATCGCCCGTGAGGTCGGAGCACTTCTCTGCGTCGACGAGGTACAGGCCGGGCTCGGGCGCACGGGGACGTTCTTCGCCTACGAGCAGCTCGGCATCGAGCCGGATCTCGTGACCCTGGCGAAGGGGCTCGGCAACGGCCTGCCGATCGGCGCGCTGCTCGTTCGGGAAGGGGTCGCCGACGCGATCGGGCCGGGCGACCACGGCTCGACCTTCGGCGGCAACCCGGTCGCCTCCGCGGCTGCGTGCGCCGTCGTGGAGGCGATCGACGATGCGCTGCTCGAGAACGTCGCCGCGCGCGGAGCGCAGCTGTCGGCGGGTCTCGAGAAGCTCTCCGGCGTGCGCGAGGTGCGGGGGCGCGGACTGCTCCTGGCCGGCCTTCTCGATCGCGACGCGTCGCCGGTCGTGGACGAGTGTCGCGCCCGAGGGCTCCTCGTACTGACGGCGGGGCCGGACGTGTTGCGCCTGCTGCCGCCGCTCGTCGTCACGGAGGCGGAGGTCGACGAGGCGCTCGGCGTCCTGCAGGAGGTGCTCGCATGAAGAACACCGTGCGGCAGCAGGCAGTCCTGCGTCTGGTCCGCGATCGCGCGATCTCCACGCAGGCGGAGCTGGTAGACGCGCTCCGCGAAGAGGGCCACGACGTCGTGCAGACGACGATCTCGCGCGACGTCCACGACCTCGGGCTGACGAAGGTGCGCGCGCCGTCCGGACGTCTCGTGTACGCGGCGCCGGGCACGGACGACGCCGACCGGATCCGCGCGATCGGCGTCGCGATGCGCCGCTACGCGACGCGCGTCGAGCCGGCCGGCCCGCTCGTCGTCGTCACCACGCCGTCGGGCTACGCGAGTGCACTCGCGCAGGCGATCGACGAGGGTGGCCACCCGGGCATCGCCGGCACGATCGCCGGCGACAACACGATCTTCCTCGCCCCCCGCGAGGGAACGACCGCCGACGCGCTGAGCGTCGAGCTGGGCTCGCACCTCGGCCCCGCGAGCGCCGCCTGAGCCGGTTCCCTCGAACGAGGGACTCATGCGCCGGCCCTGGACGCCGACCTACATAGCACCCACCCTCCCCAGTATCACCGAGGCGGCCGCTCCCCCAAGTGGCCGCCTCATCTTTTTGTTCGCAAGGCAGGAATCCACCGAGTGGATTCCTGCCGCTCGGATCCCCCGCCGTAGGCGGGGGCAGATCCCTGAAGGCGCCGCCTTCGGCGTCGCAACTACCTATTGCAAGGGTCGTCGGCTCGTTCCCCTGTCAGAACGCGTACCGCTGCTCCTTCCACGGGTCAGCGTCGTTGTGGTAGCCGTAGCGCTCCCAGAAGCCCGGGGCGTCGGTCGCGCGCAGCTCGATCGCGCGGAGCCACTTGGCGCTCTTCCAGAAGTACTTGCCCGGGACGACGAGGCGAAGCGGCCAGCCGTGCTCAGGCGTGAGCGGCTCGCCGTCGGCGTGGGTCACGAGCAGCGCCCCCTCGGCGTCCAGGAACGACGCGGGGACGTTCGCGGTGTAGCCCGCCTCCGCGTGGGCGATCGCATAGTGCGCACTCGGGCCCTGCCCGACGCGCTCGCGGATCGCCGACCACGGGACGCCCGTGAGCTCCGCGTCGAAGCGGCTCCAGCGGGTGACGCAGTGGATGTCCTGCGTGACCGTCTCCTTCGGCAGCCCATCGAGCTCGTCCCAGGTCAGCGTGAGCGGCTCGTCGACCTCGCCGTAGACCCGGAAGTCCCAGCCCGCCAGGTCGGATGGATAGGAGGGGACGTCTCCGGCGTGCAGCACGGGCCACTTCTCGGTGAGGTACTGGCCGGGCGGCAACCGCGCGGGGTCGTAGCCCGCGTCCTGCACCTTCCGCTCCGCCTTGTTCCTGAACACGATCGCTACCCTCGTTCTCGATGACGGTGACGACGTTACAGGCCGCTGCTCGGCCGAGATCCTACGTTTCGGTGAACGGGCAGGACGCCGCGTCGTACCTGAACCGAATGGTGTCGAACGAGGTCGAGGAGCTGGACATCGGCGCCTCGTGCGAGGCGCTGCTCCTGACGCCGAAGGCGCGCATCGTCGCACCGCTCGTCGTCCTCCGCCGGGCGCAGGACGACTTCCTCCTCCTGACCGAGCCGGAGGCAGGCGAACGCCTCGCCCGCGAGCTTCTCCGCGCCCGCTTCGCTGCGAAATGCGCGATCGAGGCGGAAGAGCACCGCTCCGTCGTCGTCCTCGGGGCCGCAGAGGAAGACTTCGTGTCGAGCTTGAACGAGCTCGCGCTCCCGAACCGCGACTACGGCGTGCCGGCAGTCGAGCTCCTCGATGCGGACGCGCCCGAGGAGGCGGAGCCGATCGGGGAGCACGAGCTCGAGCGCCTTCGCATCATCGCGCGCACGCCGCGGCTCGGACGAGAGCTCGACGACCGCGTGATGCCGGCCGAGGCGGGGCTCGAGGAGCGAACGATCAGCTTCACGAAGGGCTGCTACCCGGGGCAGGAGCCGGTCGCACGGCTCCACTACCGTGGGCATCCGAATCGCGGTCTCCGCGTGCTGGCGATGGACGGCTCCGAGCTTCCGGCCTACGACGCAGAGCTCGCGCTCGACGGCAAGGCCGTCGGGCGGGTGACGAGCGCAGCGCCCGACCCGGAGCACGGCGTCGTCGCGCTCGCCTACGTCCGGCGCGAGGTCCCCGCCGAGGCGACGCTCGACCTCTCCGGGCGCCGCATCACGCAGCTCGGCGCCTGAGCCGTGGGACGACCGCTCGCTACACTCATTCCCTCCCCGCGCCCGTAGCTCAGGGGATAGAGCGCTGCCCTGCGGAGGCAGAGGTCGCACGTTCGAATCGTGCCGGGCGCATGGCTCAACCAAGCGGTTGAGCCTGACGATATGCAATCCCGCACGGCGACATTCGGCCTCCGTGCTTTCGACCGAAAGCGTGACCGGGTGACACATTGGTGCCCGTGCCTCGCGACAGGGCCACGCCTGAACGTCGTGAGCGGCCAGGGATACAGCTGTGGCGTGCGGTCACTCGTGGCCGCTCGATCGGGTCACGGCGACCACCAGCTCGCAGCAGCAGGCAAGCCTGAGGAAGTGGAAGGTCGCGAGGGCAGGCGAAACGCCTAGCCCTCGCGGAACCCGGCCTCGCGGCTACACAGCCACTAGGCCGCCGTCGAGCGATATGTGGTGATGCTCGCAGCGCCCGTCCAGGTCACGAGCGCCACGGCGCCAGGGAAGAACCCGTAGCCGAAGGGGCTCCCGTCAGTCGTCCCATCGAGGATGACCAGGAACGTCATCAGGAACGAGACTGCCCCGACGACCGCGACGATTCCCGTCCAGCGAGCGAAGACCCCCGTTCGCAGTGTCACGAGCCCGGCGGCCATCAGGAATGCCGCGAACCCCATTGCCGCCACCATGAACGGCCCTGCAGCACCCGTCGTCACCGACTTTGCAACAGCGGGATCGACTTTTGCGCCGTCAGAACTCGCGGCGGCCATTGTGACGAGTGCCATGGCCATTGCTCCGACACCGATCAGGGCACCGGCGAAGGCGACGCGGCCCAGGCGCGCCGACCCGCGACTCCGGGACTCCGCACTCGCGAACACAGCTCGAATACCGGACATGAAGTAGAGGAAGACGAAGGCCGCGAGAAGCATTGCGAAGGCACTGATGCGGCCGTTCCACTGGTTGTCGTGTGCCCATTTCACCCAGTCCTGGTCTGCAGCGCCGTAGTGGGGGGTCACGCCGCCGCTTGCAAACCAGCCGACCAGGAAGAGCGGGACGAAGATGATCCCGGACAAGCCGAGCAGCCGGTGTGAGCGCGCCTCGTCGCTCGCGGCTGGGATGTGCGGCGCGGCGACGGCTTGAGTCGTCATGCCGGATTCGGTGCTGCGGTCGGCATGGCGGTGTCTCGCTCATCCGCCTCGGACAGGATCGGCGCGTCCTTCCTGAAGCCCCAGATCGTGCAGTAGACGCCGAGGAACAACTCCCAGAGCGCCTCGGGGATCGTGGCGACCCCCTGCAGCCCGTGCAGCGTGCTGCTCGGATGGTTGCCGCCCAACAGGATGGCCGTCCCGGTGAGGATGAGCAGCGGCCCCCCGATCATCCCGAGCCACGGCCACGGCCGGGGCACGAGTTGAGAGCGATACATCATGTAGCCGAGGATCAGGCCGTTCCCCCAGCCGACGACCCAACCCGGGCCGAGCAGGAACGTCCAGTCTTTGACCGCCGCGAGCGTGTAGGCGACCGTCCCCTCGTTGGCACCCGCGGACTGGTTCCTCAGGGTGACGACCGCGACCACCGAGATGACGCCGACGAGGATGAAGGTGCACTCGACCAGCCGCGCGGTGACATAGCCGATCGACAGCTCCTTGTAGCGGCGCCACATGATCGGCACGATCACGACGGCCGTGCCGATGTTCGCGATGATCAGCAGCAACTCCAGGAACGCGGCGAACAGGATCCGTTTGTCGTGCCCGGCACCGGCGATGTAAGCCACGGGGTCGTCGAGCAGCGGGCGATAGAGGAGCGCCGCCGGGATCGACGTGAGGAAGGTGATGAGATAGAGCACGCCGAACCAGCGCGCTCGCTTCTGGTCAGTGGTCATGCTGACCCCTTTCCGGGTGGTGAGTGTGGAGACCCCTGCCGCGTAGCTGAAGTGACGATCCTAGGTTCGTGAGGAAACACGTTCAAGACCGTGGTTCGCGCCCTGGTCGGTTCGCTCGACTGCTCGCGAGAAGACGACTGCGCAGGCGGTGCAGGTGCGGCATCAGCCCGTAGATCACGATCGGCACCGCGATCGTGGCAAGCACGAAGGTGCGCGTGACCGGCGACAACGTGCGAAGCCAGTCACCGAACGCCAAGTTGATGGCGGTCAGCGTCGGGAAGACGCAGAGCCAGATCATCAGAGCGAGCTGATGCTTGCTCGGCGGCGGGATCTGCGGGGAGTGCTCAGGCGGATTCGTCATTCGACTCCTTTCGATCGCTGGCGGCTGCCCTTTGGCGCCGCGTGAAGCGCGTTGTCGATGTCTTCCTGGATGAGGTCTGTGTTGATGGAGATCGCGGCGGATGATCCTTCGCCTGCCGCGGTGATCACTTGCGCCCGCGGGTTCGCGGCGTTCCCGACCGCCCAGACGCCCGGGGCGTTCGTTCTGCCGACGTTGTCGACACGAACGAAGCCGAGATCGTCGGTGTCGCAGCCGAGGTGCTTCAGGAGACCGTCGAGACGCGGGCGGATCTCGGGCCGTATGAAGAGCGCGGCTCGCTCAACGGTTCGACCGTCGCCGAGCACCACACCCCTCAGTCGATCGTCCTCGACGACCAGCTCGCGAACCTCGCCATCGACAACGCGGATGTCGCGCGCTTCGAGTTCGTCGCGCTCCGCGTCGGTGATGGCGTGCGAGTGCGTGAAGAAGATCAGGTCGTCCGTCCACTGGCGGATGAGTTGGGCGTGCTCAGCCGACCCGGGGCCGGTGCCGAGCACCCCAAGCGGCTGATCGCGTACTTCCCAGCCGTGGCAGTAGGGGCAGTGGAGGAAATCGCGGCCCCAGCGCTCCTGGAGGCGGGGGATCGACGGCAGCTCGTCCGTCGCACCGGTTGCGATCAGGAGCCGTCTTGCCTCGAACTTCTCGCCGTCTTCGAGCGTGACTGCGAAGCCGGGTTCGAGCGAGACGACATGGCCGGAGTGGAACTCGACTCCGTAGCCGGCCGCTTCGGCGCGGCCGGCTTCCAGCAGCTCGGCGGGCGGCATCCCGTCCCGCGAGAGAAAGCCGTGCATGTGGCTCGCGGGCGCGTTCCGCGGCTCGCCCGCATCGATCAGGACGACGCGGCGGCGAGCACGTCCGAGCACGAGAGCTGCGCTCAGTCCGGCTGCGCCTCCGCCGACGATTGCTACGTCATGGGTGGTTGTTGCCATGGAGACGACCCTGCCGGGACGAAGCGGGCCGCGCCACTTTCGTTGCTGTTTCTGGGAACGCTCAGTAGCGTGAGCGCGTGGAGCAGGCGCCCGCTATCCCAGACGTTCTCGCCGAGGTCGGGCCGCGCCTGAAGCGGCTCCGCACTCGTCGCAGCCTGACCCTGACCGGCGTCGCCGCCCAGACCGGCATCTCGAAGAGCACGCTTTCCCGGCTCGAGAGCGGGCAACGAAAGCCAAGCCTCGAGTTGCTGCTGCCCCTCGCCCAGGCATACCAAGTCCCCCTCGACGAGCTGGTTGGCGCCCCCGACGTCGGCGACCCCCGCATCCGCTTCAAGCCCCGCACCCGCAACGGGCGCCTGGTGTTCCCACTCACGCAGCAGTCGAATGGGCTGGCTGTCTGGAAGGTCGTCATCCCGCCTGAGCGAGAGCGCGAGCTACGCACCCACGACGGCTACGAGTGGCTCTATGTCCTATCGGGACAGATGCGCCTGATCCTCGGCGAGCACGACATCACCATGGGGCCGGGCGAAGTCGCCGAGTTCGACACTCGCCTGCCTCACTGGTTCGGCCCATCAGGTGATGAGCCAGTCGAGATCCTGAGCGTCCACGGCAGCCACGGACAGCGAATGCACGTCCGCGCAGCGCCACGCGGCACGACCGGCAGCGCTCGCAGCGGGCGCTAGCCCGGTTACGCGCGAGAGGTACGTCTGCGTCGTGGCGGCGGACGCAGAGCCGGCCGCCGGCCACAGGAGCAGACGCACGCGTCACCGGCGAGGTGTTGGGGTCCGCTCGTATTCTCCGCTCGTGAGCGATGCGCGAGCCGAGTTCGTTGCCGAGCCGTGGGGTGAGGACCGGCAGCTCGTGGAGGTGCTGGGAGAGCGCGGGGCGGACGGGTTTCGCGCGCTTCTCGACGGGTTTCCCGAGCCGGTCGGTGTGCTGTGGGCGATCCGGGACTCCGGCGAGGTGGTCGACTTCGCCTTCGGGTACGGGAACCCGGCGATGGTCAACGGGTTCCGGATTCCCCCCGAGACACCCAACCGATACACGCTTCTGGAGGCGCTCCCACGGATGCGCGGCAGTCGCGCGTTCGACGGCTACGTCGACGTCTGTGAGCGAGGGGAGCCCTGGGTCAGCGAGGTGACCTACGACACGCCGTTCGGCGACGGCTACATGCTCGGCACGTTCCTCCACCGCGCAGCACGGCTCGGCGACGGCGTGATCGTGTTCCTCCACGACGTCACCGCGAGCCGCCGGATGGAGGCCGAGCTCGTCGCCTACGCCGACGTCGTCGCGCACGACCTGAGCGCGCCGCTCGCCGGGATCGCGCTGCTCGTCAAGGTGCTGGAGCTCCGGCCGGACGAGCCTCCGGCGCCCGACGTGCTGCAGGAGCTGCGGGCGACCTCCGACCGAGCGCGCGAGCTCGTGGACGGGGTGCTCGACTACGCGCGCTCGGGCGAGCTCGTGCTCGAGAGCGTCTCCCTCCAGGACGTCACAGACGCCGTCGCCGCCGATCTCCGCCCCCAGCTCGCCGAGTCGGGGGGGACGCTCGTCGTGGGCGACCTCCCGGAGGTTCGGGCCGACCCGCGACAGCTCCGACGGGTCATGCAGAACCTCGTCGGGAACGCGCTGAAGTTCCGCGGCGAGGACCCGCCGCGCGTCGAGGTCGTTGCGGAGCGCGGCCGCGAAGAGTGGGTCGTGACCGTGCAGGACAACGGCATCGGGATCGACCGCGAGAACGCGCGGCGTATCTTCGCGATGTTCTCCCGCCTCGAGCGGCGCGTGGAGGGAAGCGGCATCGGCCTCGCAGTGTGCCGGCGGGTCGTCGAGGCGCACGGCGGGCGGATCTGGGTCGAGCCCGCGGAGGGCGGCGGCAGCGCGTTCCACTTCACGCTGCCGTTCGACGGCTGACCACGGCCGCGCGACGTCGCGCGGGAGCCGCGTCGTAGACTCGCCGGATGCCGCTCTGGCTCTCCGAGGACGACGTCCGGTCGCTCGTGACACCGGCAGACGCCGTGCCCGTGATCGAGGACTGCTTCCGGCGGATGGCGGCCGGGCAGGTCGAGCTGATGCCGCGACGGCGCTTTGCCGTGGACGGTGGTTACTTCGCGGTGATGGCGGCCACCGACCGCGGGCTCGGTGTTGCCGGGCTGAAGAGCTACCTCCTCGTCGAGGGGAGAATCGAGTTCGTCGTCTGCCTGTTCGACCTCGCGGAGGGGACGCTCGCCGCAATGATCGCGGCGGACAAGCTGGGGCAGGTGAGAACGGGCGCCGCGAGCGGTGTGGCGGCGAAGCACCTCGCCCGGCGGGGGGCTGCGAGCCTCGGGCTGATCGGTGCCGGGTGGCAGGCGGAGTCGCAGCTCGCCGCGATCCGCGCGGCCGTGCCGTCGATCGAGCGGGTCGTCGTCTCCAGCCGCTCGCGCGAGCGCGCCGAGGCGTTCGCGGAGGCCAACGGGACAGACGTCGCGGAATCTCCGTCGGAGGCCGGTGGCTGCGACGTCGTGGTGACCGCGACATCGTCGAAGGATCCCGTGCTGCGCGGCGACTGGCTTTCCGACGGCGCGCTCGTCTGCGCGATCGGGGCGAACGATCCCCGCGCGCGCGAGCTCGACGCGCAGGTGATCGCCCGCGCGACGGTCGTCTGCTGCGACTCGATCGAGGATGCCCGCCTCGAGTCCGGCGACCTCATCGAGCCGATCGCCGCCGGTCAGCTCGACTGGCTCGAGGTGCAGGAGCTGGCCCAGATCGTGTCCGGTGGGCTTCCCGGACGGCAGGCCGACACCGACGTCGTCGTCTTCAAGTCGAACGGGATCGCGCCGTGGGACCTCGCCATCGGGCACGAGGTCGTACGGCGCGCCCGCGAGCGCGGAGTCGGCACCCAGCTCGACGGATGAGGGAGGCAAGCCCATCGTGATCAGGGCCCAGTACGAGCGACGCGGCCCGGTGCCGCAGGACGTGATCCACGCGGTCGAGCTCGACACACCGCCGCTCGACGCGGGCCAGGCGCTCGTCGAGGTCGTCGCGGCGCCGATCAACCCGTCAGACGTCCTGACGCTGACCGGCGAGTACGGGCAGTTGCCGCCGCTGCCGGCGATCGGAGGCCGCGAGGGTGTCGGGCAGGTCGCCGAGCTCGGCCCGGAGACGTCGGGGCCGCCAGTCGGTCAGCTGGTGCTCCTGCCGACAGGCTGCGGCACCTGGTCGACGCACGTCGTCGTCGAGGCGGCCCAGCTTGTGCCGCTGCCGAACGAGGCCGACCCGCTGCAGCTCGCGATGATGACGATCAACCCGCCGACGGCGGCACTCCTCCTGAGCGAGTTCGTCACCCTCGAACAGGACGAGTGGGTGCTCCAGAATGCGGCCAACTCGGCGGTGGGCCTGTACCTCGTGCAGCTGGCCAGGCTCCGGGGTCACCGCACGGTGAGCCTGGTGCGGCGCGAGGAGGCGGCTGCGGTCGTGCGCGAGGCCGGCGGGGACGTCGTTCTGGTCGACGGCGACGACCTCCGGCGGCGCGTCGGCGACGCGATCGGTGACGCCAGGATCCGCCTCGGTATCGACGCGGTCGGCGGGGCGGCGACCGGGCGGCTCACGGCGTGCCTCGGCCGGAGCGCGACGCTCGTCAACTACGGCCGCATGAGCGGCGAGCCGTGCACGATCGAGCCGGAGGCGTTCATCTTCCGCGACCTGACCGTCCGGGGGTTCTGGCTCGCGAGCTGGTACCGGCAGGCGCCCGAGCCCGAGCGCCGCGCCCTCGTCGGCGAGGTCGCCCGCCTCATCGCCGCCGGTGAGCTCCACGCGCCGGTCCACGCGACGTACGACGTCACCGAGATCAAGGATGCGGTGGCAGCGGCGGCAAGCGGCGGACGCTCGGGCAAGATCCTGATCGTGCCGCGACGCTGAACGCCGGGCCTCAGTCCTCGCGGAACACGATCTCCTGCGCGCCCTCCCAGAGGAACTTCTTGCCGAGCTCGCGCAGGTGCTCGTTGCCTTCCACGATCGTCGCGAAGTGGTTGCCCGCGAGCTGGCCCGCCTTCGACGCGAAGTTGACGTAGCCGTAGGCGAGCAGGATCTCCGTCTCCGAGACGCCGCCGGGGTAGAGGACGATTTCGCCGGGATGCGGATAGCAGGTCGCGTTCTCGGGGCCGAGCCCGAGGTCGAGGTCGCCGAAGGGAATCCAGCCGGCCTCGCCCGACCAGCGGACATGGATGATCCGCGACTCGAGCGGCAGCAGTCGCCGGAACGCAGCGACCGTGTCCGGAGCGTCCGCCTCCTCGAGACGCGCGGTGAGCTCGTATCCGCCTGCGTTGATCCTGAGCACCGGGCGATCCTACTTTCCGGCCGCGCTCGAGACGTACGCCGCGACGGCAGTGATCTCCTCGGGTGAGAGCTTTCCGGCGAAGGACGGCATCACGCCCAGCCCGTTCGTGACGCGGTCCGCGACGAGCTCTGCCGAGGGCCTGGCCGCGTCGAGGTCGGGGCCGACGGTCCCGGTCGCGCCGGCATCGGAGAGGGTGTGGCAGGCCGCGCATCCCGCCGAGGCGAAGACCTGCTTGCCGAGTGCGACGTGCGCGGGCGTCGTCGGCGCCGCGGCGGTGTCGTCGGCCCGCTCGACCCAGACCGCGAGCGCGACGAACGCGAGCGCTCCCGCGACCGGCATCCACCAGTGCGTCCGGCCCGTGTGACGCAGGTTGAAGAAGAGCCGTGCCCAGGCACCGATCGCCATCAGCACGATCAGCACGAACCAGGCGTGATCGGCACCGTAGGCGAATGGGAAGTGCCCCGCGAGCATCGTCAGCAGAACAGGCAACGTGAGGTAGTTGTTCTGGACCGAGCGCTGCTTCGCCTGGACGCCCGGGGCCGGGTCGGGCTCGCGACCCCCCTCCTTCGCGCGGACGAGCTCGCGCTGGGCCGGGATGATGTTGAAGAAGACGTTTGCGGCCATCACGGTCCCGATCATCGCCCCGACCTGGAGCCATGCCGCCCGCGGGCTGAAGAGCTCCGACGACCCCCATGCGGCGAGGGCAACGAGGACGAACAGGGCCGGCCAGAGCAACCGCGGGTCGGAGACGAGGCGGTTGAGGACGTCGTAGACGATCCACGCGGTGGCCAGCAGCCCGATCGAGATTGCGACGGCGACCCACGGGTCGAGGTCGTCACCGGGCTTGACGAGCGCGCTCGACGCCTCGAGGTAGTAGAGGACGAGCATCAGCCCAAAGCCCGAGAGCCAGGTCGTGTACGCCTCCCACTTGAACCAGGCGAGATGCTCGGGCAGCACGCGCGGCGCGACCACGTACTTCTGCACGTGGTAGAAGCCGCCGCCGTGCACCTCCCAGAGCTCGCCCCCGACGCCGGCCCCGGCGTCCGCCAGGTCCTTCGGGGCGCGGAGCGACTGGTCGAGCAGGACGAAGTAGAACGACGTGCCGATCCACGCCATCGCCGCGATGACGTGCAGCCAGCGCAGGCCGAGATCCAGCCAGTCGCGCACGCCGTCGGACAGAGCCAGCAGGGCCAGGGTGTCCGACTTCAGTCGGACACCTCCTCGTGCGCGGCGCTCTGCCAACGGTCGCGGGCGATCGCGACGAGCTCGCCGAGGGCAGTCTCCAACTCGGTCTCCGTCGGGTTGTCGACCCGCTCCCTGAGCACCTCGAGGATCTCCGCCTTCGGGCGACGGTTCACGAAGACGACGAAGCGGAAGCCGTGCCGCGCCTCGTAGGCCGCGTTGAGCCGGAAGAGCTCCTCGAGGACGGCCGGATCGCCGTCCTCGCCCTGCTCGGCGGTCGAGCGAGCGGAGAGGCCGGTGCGCTGGCCGATCGCCGGGTGCGCGTCGAGGATCTCACGCTTCTCGTCGAGCGGGAGCTCGTGGACGAGGGTGCGCGCGCGGTCGAGCGGATCCGGCGCCGCGGCGAGCCGCTCGACGAAGCGCGTCCGCCCCTCGAACAGCTCCGCGAGCTCTTCCAACGTGGGGGAACCCCTGGTTCCCCCACGGGCCCCCTCCTCCGGGTCGCGACTTCTCATACCGAACGTGGCCTCTCGGCCGGCGAAGCCGGCCTCCGGCCGCACTGCGTCGCGCACCGGCGACCCACAAGACGGTTCCTTCCCAAGGTCAGCTCCCGCGGTAGCTCGCGCATCCGAAGGGTGAGACGAGGAGCGGAACGTGGTAGTGGCCCTCGGCGAGCTCGACCTGCAGCTCGACGCGCGTGAAGAACGGCGAGTGCGGGTGGAAGACAAGGCGGTACGTCCCCGGCGGGAGATCGTCGGCGAGACGTGCTCGGCCGTCGACGTCGGTCTCGGCGCTCCCCACCGCGGCGCCGTCCGAGAGCAGCTCGACCGCGACGCCCTCCGCGGGTTTGCCGGCGGCGGTGTCGAGCACGTGGGTCGAAAGTGAGCAGCTCACAGCGCGAATCTTGTCGCCTGGACCCGATGGGTGCGTGCGATCTCCCCCTCGTCCGCCCGAACGAGCGCGCCGCCTCGGACGACGTCGTCACCGCCGACCACGAGGCGGTCGACGCGATGCGGCCCGGAGAGGACGAGACCGGCGACGAGGTCGTCTGCGCCGCCGAGCTCGAGCCCGTCCGTGCGCCACACCGCGAGGTCGGCCTGCTTGCCGGGCTCGAGCGAGCCGATGTCGTCGCGGCGGAGCACCTCGGCGCCGCCGCGCGTCGCGAGCCGGAGCGCCTCGCGAGCTGTCATCGCCTCGCCGCCGCCCCGACCGCGCGCGACGAGGAGCGCCTGCTTGACCTCCATGAAGAGATCGCTCCGCTCGTTCGAGGCGGAGCCGTCGACGCCGAGGCCGACGCGCACGCCCGCGTCGCGCAGCCCCCGCACGGGGGCGACGCCGGCGCCCAGGCGCAGGTTCGACGTCGGGCAGTGCGCGACGCCGGTCCCCGTGCTGCCGAACCGCGCCACCTCGGCGTCCGAGAGGTGCACGCAGTGCGCGCACCACACGTCGCGGTCGAGCCAGCCGAGCCGGTCGAGGTACTCGACGGGGCTGCAGCCGTAGAGCTCGCGGCAGTACGCCTCCTCCTCGACCGTCTCGGCGAGATGGGTGTGGAGCACCAGTCCGAGGCGCCGTGCGAGCGCCGCCGACTCCTCCATGAGCCGCCCGGTGACGGAGAAGGGCGAGCAGGGCGCGACGGCGATCTGCACGCGGGCGCCCGGGCCGGCCTCGTGCAACGCTCCGTGGAGGCGCTCCGTCTCGGCGAGCACAACGTCGATCTTTTCGACGAGCTCGTCGGGCGGGAGCCCGCCGTCGGCGACACCGAGATCCATCGAGCCGCGCGAGGCGACGATCCGCACGCCGAGCTCGCGCGCGGCCTGCACCTCCGCCTCGAGGATCCCCTCGCGGCCGCGGGGGAAGACGTAGTGGTGGTCGAACACCGTCGTGCAGCCCGAGAGGGCGAGCTCCGCGAGCCCTGTGCGGGCCGCGGCGTACTCGGCCTCCGCGTCGATCCTGGCCCAGACGGGATAGAGCTCGCGCAGCCACGAGAAGAGGTCGGCCTGCTGCGCGCGGGCACGCGTCAGCGTCTGGTACAGGTGATGATGCGTGTTGACGAGCCCGGGCGTGACGACCGCGCCGCCGAGATCCACACGCTCGTCGTGCTTCGGCTCCGCGCCGCCGCCCGTGGCGGCGATCACCGTGTCGTCGACGAGCACCCAGCCGTCCCGGTGCTCCGTCTCCTCGTCGTCCATCGTGACGACCCAGCCGTTCGCGTAGAGCGTCCGCATGCGGGCGGACGTTATCGTCAGGCGTCGTGACGGGCACCGCCGCCGACGTCCTGGCCCGCTGCGCCATGCTCGGCGAGGTCAGCGAGGAGCTCGACGGCCTGACGCGCCGCTTCGCGACGCCGGCTCTCGCGAGCGCGGGAGAGATCGTCGCCGGCTGGATGAAGGACGCGGGCATGACGACCCGCCGCGACGCGGTCGGCAACGTCATCGGCCGCCACGGCGGCGGTGAGCGCGCCCTCGTCCTCGGCTCGCACCTCGACACGGTTCCGAACGCCGGGACGTTCGACGGCCCACTGGGGATCGTCGCGGCCATCGCGGTCGTCGAGCGGCTCGCGGTGGGCGGGCCGCAGCCCTCGTGTCCCGTCGAGGTCGTCGCCTTCGCGGACGAGGAGGGCACGCGCTTCGGGACCTCGTACCTCGGCTCGGCCGCGTATGTCGGCGCGTTCGAGCCCGCGTGGCTCGACCATGTCGACGCGGAGGGGATCACGCTCCGCGACGCGATCCGCGCTTCCGGGGGTGAGCCCGACGCCGCGGTCGACGTTCGTCCACCCGACCTCGCCGGCTACCTCGAACTTCACATCGAGCAAGGGCCGGTGCTGGAGCGCGAGGGGCTCCCGGTCGGGGTGGTCACCGCGATCGCGGGACAGACCCGCGCGAGGATCGTGCTGACCGGCGAGGCGGGCCATGCGGGCACCTTGCCCATGGACGCGCGGCACGACGCGCTGGCGGCGGCGGCCGAGGCGGTGCTCGCGGTCGAGCGACGCGGGCGCTCCGAGCCGGGACT
This sequence comes from uncultured Actinomycetes bacterium, assembly GCA_963746445.1. Classification (GTDB taxonomy): domain Bacteria; phylum Actinomycetota; class Thermoleophilia; order Gaiellales; family Gaiellaceae; genus Gaiella. Next base: position 192,215 of record CAVVAW010000008.1, on the reverse strand, counting down.
CGTCGCGACGGTCGGCGCGCTCGCGCTGTCTCCGAACGTCGGGAACGTCGTCCCGGGCGAGGTGCGGATGCTGCTCGACCTGCGTCACGCCGACGACGGCGTTCGCCGGCGGGCGGCGGAGGAGGTGCGTGCCGACGTCGAGGGCATTGCGGCGGCGCGCGGTGTCGACGCCGCCTGGACGACGCGGTACGACACACCGGCTGTGGTTCTGGACACGACGCTTCGTGCGCGGCTCGCCGATGCCCTCCGTGTGCAGGGCATTCCCGCGCGCGACCTCGCCAGCGGCGCGGGCCACGATGCGGTCGTCCTCTCGCGCATCTGCCCGGCGGCGATGCTGTTCGTGCGCTGCGCCGGTGGCATCAGCCACGACCCGCGCGAGTCGGTCTCCGAGGAGGACGTCGCGGTCGCTCTCGACGTCCTCGAGCACGCCGTTCGCGCGTCCTGAGAGGGATGGGCTGACGCCGTCAGCCGGATGGTGGAGAATGCCCCCCTCGAACCGGCCGAACCCGAAGGAGGGTATGCACATGCGAAAGGGGAAGCAGGCGCTCTGGGCGGCGATCGGGGTCGTCGCGCTCGCAGCGCTCGTTGCGGCCGCGACGGCGCCGGCGCGCACGTCCGCGCCGACAGCGCCGATCAAGGCAGCGTGGATCTACGTCGGGCCGCACAACGACGGCGGCTGGTCGCAGGCCCACGACATCGGACGCCTCTACGTCCAGAAGAAGCTCGGCAAGAACGTCGTCACCACGTTCAAGGAGAGCGTTCCGGAGGGGCCGCAAGCCTCGCAGGTGATCGACAGCCTTGTCCGTGACGGCAACAAGATCATCTTCGCGACGTCGTTCGGGTACATGGACGCGATGGCGGCGGCGGCGAAGAAGTACCCCGACGTCTACTTCGAGCACGCCACGGGCTACAAGACGTCGAAGAACTTCGCCGTCTACTTCGGAGCGGGCGAGGACTCGATCTACCTGTCCGGTATGGCGGCGGGCGCGGCGACGAAGAAGGGCGTCATCGGCTACATCGTCCCGTTCCCGATCCCGGAGGTCATCCGACACGCGAACGCCTTCGCGCTCGGCGCGCAGGCGACGCATCCGGGCGCGAAGGTCAAGCTCGTCTGGACGAAGTCCTGGTTCGATCCTGCCAAGGAGAAGAAGGCGGCGGAGAGCCTCGTCGCGGCGGGAGCCGACGTGCTCGGCCAGAACGTGGACAGCCCTGCCGCCGGGCAGTACGCGCAGTCGAAGAAGCTGCCGTGGGTCGGGTACGACAGCGACGCGAAGAAGTTCGCGCCGACGTCGTGGCTCACCGCGGCCGTGTACGACTGGGGCCCCTACTACCTGAAGCGTGTCAAGGCGGCCGCCAGCGGCTCGTGGAAGACGGGCAGCTACTACGGCAACATCGCTGACGGCCTCACGGACATCGCCCCGTTCGGCCCGAAGGTGTCGAAGAAGACGAAGGCCGCGATCGCGGCCAAGCGGGCGCAGCTCGTCAAGGGCACGTTCTACGAGTTCCAGGGGCCACTCTACGACCAGGCCGGAAAGCTCCGCGTGCCGAAGGGGAAGCGGATGACCCTCCCGCAGATCCTCACCATGGACTGGCTCGTGAAGGGCGTCGAGGGGAGCCCGAAGGGGTAGGCACCTCGGGATCGCTCCTCCCGACGGTGTGTCTACCGCAGCCGAGGACGTGGCGACGGCCGCCCGACAGGAGGCGGCCGTTGCCATGCGCGGCGTCACGAAGCGCTTCCCCGGCGTCGTCGCGAACGACGACGTCTCGTTCGAGGTCGCGCGCGGCGAGGTGCACGCGCTCCTCGGGGAGAACGGGGCCGGCAAGACGACGCTGATGAACGTCCTCACGGGCCTCTACCGGCCCGACGAGGGAAAGATCGAGGTAGGCGGCCGGCCGGTGGAGCTTCACTCGCCGCGCGACGCGATCGCGGCGGGCATCGGGATGGTGCACCAGCACTTTCGCCTGGTCGAGACGCTGACGGTCGCCGAGAACATCGCGCTCGCCGACCGGCAGGCGCCGTTCCTGCTTCGTGGACGGGAGGCCGAGCGGCAGGTCGAGCTGACGGCCGAAGCGCTCCACATGCCGGTCGATCCGGGCGCGAAGATCTGGCAGCTCTCGGTCGGCGAGCAGCAGCGTGTGGAGATCATGAAGGCGGTCAGGAGCGGCTCCCGCGTGCTGATCCTCGACGAGCCGACGGCGGTGTTGACGCCGCAGGAGGCGCAGGCGCTCTTCCGCACGCTCCGGGTGATGGCCGCCGAGGGCCACTCGGTCGTCGTCATCACGCACAAGCTTCACGAGGTGATGGAGGTCGCCGACCGCGTGACCGTCCTGCGCGGCGGGCGGTCGATCGCAACCGTCAGGACATCCGAAGTGACGCGGAACGAGCTCGCGTCGCTGATGGTCGGGCGGGACGTCGAGCCCGAGCGGCGGCGCGAGCCGGGAGAGATCGGCGAGGTGGTTCTCGAGGCGCGGGGGCTTTCCGCGCGCGGCGACCGCGGCGTCGACGCGCTGCGGGACGTCTCCTTCTCCGTACGGGCCGGCGAGGTGCTCGGCGTTGCCGGGGTCGCTGGCAATGGGCAGCGCGAGCTCGCCGAGGTGCTGACCGGCCTGCGGCCTGCGAGCGCGGGCGTCGTCGAGGTCGACGGGAAACGGCTGCGCGACGGCGATCCGCGGGCCGCGATCCGGGCCGGTGTCGCGCACGTGCCGGAGGACCGCCTCCGGACGGGCGTCGCGCCGAGCCTCAGCATCGCCTCGAACGTCGTGCTCAAGTCGTACCGCGGGGAGGTCTCCCGGGGGCCGTTTCTCCTCCTGAGACGGATCGCCGCGCGGGCGGCGGAGCTCATCCGCCGCTACGACGTCCGCGGCGCCGGGCCGCACGCGCCCGCCCGGCTCCTCTCGGGCGGAAACCTGCAGAAGGTCGTGCTCGCTCGGGAGTTCTCGAGCCGACCGAAGGCGCTCGTCGTCGCGGCGCCGACGCGCGGGCTCGACGTCGGCGCGATCGAGACCGTCCACGGATACCTGCGCGACGCCGCGGCCGAGGGCGTGGCAGTGCTGCTCGTCAGCGAGGACCTGGACGAGCTCCTCACCCTCGCGGACCGGATCGTGGTGATGTACGAGGGCGCGATCGTCGGGGAGGTCGACGCGCGCGCCGCGAGCGTCGAGGAGATCGGGCTGCTCATGGCGGGCGTCGCGTGACGCGTCCCTCGGTGCGGATCGAGCGCCGGCTCGTCCAGCGCCGCTGGCTTCCCGTGGCCGTACCGATCGGCTCGCTGATCGTCGCGTTCCTCGCGATCGCCGTCGTGCTGCTCGTCACCGGGCACGCGCCGCTCCCGACGTTCAGGCGACTCTTCGACGCAGCGTTCGTCGCCGACGGCGCGTTGACCAACACGCTCATCTCGGCGACGCCGCTCGCGTTCACGGGCCTCGCGGCCGCGGTCGCGTTCCGGATGCGCCTCTTCAACATCGGAGCGGAAGGGCAGCTCTACTTCGGCGCGATCGGGGCCGCCGGCATCGCGCTCCTGCTCGCGGGGCAGTCGGCGTGGCTGATCATCCCCGCGATGATCGTCGCCGGCGCGGCGCTCGGCGCTGCCTGGGGAGCGATCCCGGGCGTGCTGCGGGCGTTCGCCCACACCAACGAGATCATCACGTCGCTGATGCTCAACTACGTCGCGGCGCTCGTCCTCAACTACCTGATCTTCGACAGCCTCTCCTACTGGCGCGACACGTCCGCGACCGGGCAGCTGTTCCCCCAGGGAAAGACGCTGCCGGATGCGGCGACATGGCCGACTTTCACGCTCGGGTCCGTGACGGTGCCTTTCGGGTTCGTCGTCGCGATCGTGGTCGCTGCCGTCGTGTGGGTGCTGTACACGCGGACGCGATTCGGCTTCGAGACCCAGGTGATCGGCGACTCCCCACGCGCCGCGCGGTACGCCGGCATGCGAACGAGACGAAAGATCGTGGCGGTGCTGTGCCTCTCCGGCGCGATCGCCGGGATCGGCGGCGCGAGCCAGGACGGCGACTTCCGCCACGTGCTCGACGCCCGCGGTCTCCAGCAGGCGAACTACGGCTACACGGGCATCGTCGTCGCGGCGCTGGCCCGGTACAACCCGTTCGCGACGGTGCTTGTCGCGTTCCTGCTCGGGGGGCTCGAGAACGCGGGCTACACGCTCCAGGGCGCCGACTTCCCCTCGGGACTCGTCGGGATGATGCAGGGGATCATCCTGTTCGCGATGCTCGGCGGCGAGCTGCTCGTCCGCTACCGCGTCGTGATCGAGCGCTCGGGCTCCGTCGGCGCCGCGGAGGCCACCACGTGAACGACGGCATCGTGGTGGTCGTCCTCGCGGCCGCGGTCGCATACGGGACGCCGCTGCTCTTCGCCGCGCTCGGCGAGCTGCTCGCGGAACGATCGGGCGTGCTCAACCTCGGCGTCGAGGGGATGATGCTGATGGGAGCGGTGATCGGCTTTCTCTGCGTCCAGCACGTCGGCGGCTCGGCGGGCGTGGCGCTGCCGATCGCGGTGGGCGCTGCTGCCGTCGCCGGCGGAGGGTGCGCGCTGATCCTCGCGTTCCTCGTCGTCACGCTGCGGGCGAACCAGATCGTCTCCGGGCTCGCGCTGACGATCTTCGCCGGCGCCGCGGGGCTCTCGTCGTACATCGGCAACGACTTCGAGCTCGCCGACGATCCGGCGCGGTTTTCGTTCGAGCCGCTGAACGCGCTGGGCCTCGGCGACCTGCCGGTCCTCGGCCCCGTCGTCTTCGAGCAGACGTGGCTCGTCTACGCGTCATGGCTCGCCGTGGCGGCTGTCGCCTTCTACCTCTGGCGGACGCGGCCCGGCCTCAACGTCAGGGCGGTCGGGGAGTCGCCCGCCGCGGCCGACGCGATGGGAATCGACGTCACGCGGTACCGTTACCTCCACACCGTCGCGGGCGGCGCACTCGCGGGAATCGGCGGCGCGTGTTTCAGTCTCGCGCTCACCCCGCAGTGGGTCGACGGCCTCACCGCGGGCGCCGGCTGGATCGCGATCGCGCTCGTCATCTTCGCGTTCTGGCGGCCCGACCTCTGCCTCGTCGGCGCCTACGTCTTCGGCGGGCTCTCGGCGCTGCCGCTGATCCTCCAGGCGCGCGGCGTCACGATCGCCCCGCAGCTCTTCCAGGCACTGCCGTACGTGATGACGGTCCTGGTGCTGGTGCTCGTCTCGACCGGGACCGCCCGACGGCGCCTCGGCGCCCCGGCCGCGCTCGGCATCCCGTACGTGCGCGAAGAACGCTAGGAGGCCGCGGAGGAGATCGACGCCTTGGCCGCCTCGGCCATGTCGCCCCCGACCGCCTGGATGATCTCGGGCCGGTCGAGCAGGCGGGCGCGCTGCTCGGGGCTCTGCAGCCGGTTCACGACGTAGCGGTCCTCGAGGATCTCCGAGAGCGCGCGGCCGCGGTCGTGCTCGCGGATGACGTACTGCGCCACGCGCTCCTCGCCGGCCGAGCGCTGGAACAGGAACGAGAAGATGTCCTTGAGAGCCATTGGCTCGGATCCTAGCCCGAGTCTTCGGGCCACTCGAGGTTGGCGTCGGGGATCGGGTCGCCGTGCGGGTCGTGGGTCGGGAAGCCGAGCGCCTCGTCGATCCGGGCCTCGAGCTCCTCGGAGAGTGCGTGCTCGAGCCGGTCGGCCTCGTCGTGCACCTCGTCGACGTGGATCCCGAGGGTCTGCGCGAGGTACAGCTCGAGCAGGCGGTGGTGGCGGATCACCTCGAGGGCGACCTGCTCGCCGGCCGGCGTGAGCGAGACGCCCCGGTACGGCGCATGCGACACGAGACCGAGCGCCGCGAGCTTCTTCACCATCGCGCTCGCCGACGCGGGCGACACGCCCATGTCGCGTGCGAGCGCGGTCGTGGAGACGCGGTTGCCCGACGCGCCGAGCTTGTAGACCCCGCGCAGGTAGTGCTGGATCGCGTCGCTCAGCGGGGTCACCGGCGCCATGTCGCGAGTGTACGGCGGGTTCTCGCGTCATCGCCCCGGGAGCGCTGGTAGCGTCGCCGCTTCGTGAACGTTCGTGTCGGCCACAGTCCCGACCCCGACGACGCGTTCATGTACTGGGCGCTGACGACGGATCTCGTCGACGCGCGCGGATTCCGCTTCGAGCAGGTGTTGGCCGACATCCAGACGCTGAATCAGTGGGCGCGCGCCGCGCGGCTCGAGGTGACCGCGATCTCGCTGGCCGCGTACCCGTTCGTCCAGGACGACTACGCCCTGCTGCCGCACGGCGCCTCGATCGGCGCGGGCTACGGGCCGGTCCTCGTCGCGCGCGAGCCGATCGATGTCGACGACCTGGCCGGGCGCGAGATCGTGATCCCGGGCGCGCTGACGACCGCCTTTCTCACTCTCCGCCTCGTGCTCGGCGAGTTCCCCTTCCGCGAGGTCGCCTTCGAGGAGATCCCGGACGAGGTTGCGAGCGGCCGCGCGGACCTCGGGCTCCTGATTCACGAGGGACAGCTCACCTTCTCCGAGCTCGGCCTCGCGAAGGTGCTCGACCTCGGCGAGTGGTGGCTGCTCGAGACGGGGCTGCCGCTCCCGCTCGGCGTCAACGTCGTCCGGCGCGACGTCGAGCGGCTGGGCGAGCTCTCCGCGGTGCTGCACGACGCCATCGAGTGCGGGCTCGACAACCGCGAGGAAGCGCTCGAGTATGCGCTCCAGTTCGGGCGCGGGATCGACGCCGCCGTCGCCGACCGGTTCGTCTCGATGTACGTCAACGACCTGACGAAGGACTACGGCGAGGAGGGGCGCACCGCCGTTGCAGAGCTGCTGCGGCGCGGCGACGAGATGGGAGCCTTCCCGAGCGGGGTCGTCGTCGACTGGGTGGAGTGACCCAAGTGAACCTGTGTGGGTGTCGGACTGAAGTCCGCCGAGGAAACGGTGTCGGAGCCAGGCTGAAGCCTGGCACCGACGCTGTGTCTATTCCGGAAACGGCTCGACCGAGGCGTCGCTCTCCCGCCGCAGGACGACCGCGACCGACGCCAGCACGATCGCCGCGCCGAGCGCGATCCGCCACGTGATCTGCTCGTCGAGGATCAGGACGCCCAGCCCGATCGCCACCACCGGGTTCACGTACGCGTAGGTCGCCACGGTCCCGAGCGGGGCGTGGTGGAGCAGCCAGACGTAGGCCGTGAACCCGATGAGCGACCCGATCAGGACGAGATAGGCGAAGGCGAGGAGCGAGGTGCCGGACACGGCGCCGAGGTCGGGCCGCTGCGCGATCCCGATCGGCAGGAAGATCAGCCCGCCGGCCAGCATCTCGAAGGTCGTCGCGACGAAGGCGTCGCGTGGGAGCGGTATCCGCGACGAGAGGTACGAGCCGGTTGCCCAGGCGACCGCCGAGACGGCCGTCAGCGCGATTCCCCACCACGTCGCCCCGCCCTCGGGACGGAAGAGGATCGCGACGCCGACGAAGCCGACGAGCACGCCGACGATCGCGAGCCTCGGCGGGCGCTCGCCGCCGGCCAGGCGCAGCAGCACGACGAGCAGCGGCACCGAGGCGATGATGAGCGATGCGACTCCCGTCGGCACCGTTCGCTCCGAGACGAAGAGCAGGCCGTTCGCCCCGGGCAGCAGCAGGCCGATCAGCGCGGCGCACGCGAGCTCGCGCCGGGTGATCCGCAGCGCATGTCGGCCCTGTCGCCACGCGACGATGGCAGCCATCAGCGCGCCGGCGAGGATGAACCGCGCCGACACGGCGCTGAACGCCGGGATGGTGTCGCCCGCAACCTTGATCCCGAGATACGTCGAGCCCCAGATCACGTAGACGGCGGCAAGCGCCGCCCAGGCCCTCGGTGTCACCGCTTGAGCGTGAGCGCCGCGCCGGCGGCGAGCAGAGCGATCCCGAGCGCCCGCGGCCAGCTGAGCGCAATCTGCTCGAAGCCGAACAGGCCGTAGCGGTCGATCAAGGCGCCGGCCGCGAGCTGGCCCGCAACCAGCAGGGCGATCGTCGCCGTCGTCCCGATGCGCGGCGAGGCGACCGTGATGGTGAAGACGATGAACGCCCCGAGCACGGCTCCGAGCCAGAGCCACTTCGGCGTCGTCCAGGCGTCGCCGATCCCGCCGACGCCGCGCCGGGCCACGAGCAGGACCGCGACCGCGAGCACGGCCGAGAGGCAGAACGCCCACGCGACCGCCTCGAGCGTCCCGATGCGCTCGCCGAAGCGTCCCATGACGGCGGCCTGAACCGATCCGGCCAGCCCGGCGGCGAGCGCCAGTGCCGCCGCCATTCCGGTTCCGCCGCTCACGCACCCGACGCTATACGCTCGGGCTCGTGCGAGCCGACCGGACCAGACACCACAGCGGATGCTGATGGCCGAGCCGACGCACCCCAGCCCGGTCGACCCGTCCGAGCTGGGCTTCGAGACCATCGTCTACGAGAAGACGCCGCCCCGGGCGACGATCCGGCTCAACCGCCCCGACGTCCTGAACGCCTTCGACTTCCGCATGCTGCGCGAGATCGCGCGCGCGTGCGAGGACGCGTCGTGGGACGACGACGTCCGCGTCGTCGTGGTCACCGGCGAGGGGCGTGCGTTCTGCGTCGGCGCCGACCTGCGCTCGTGGGAGGACACGCTGGTCGGGCGGCCGCAGGAGTACTGGAAGTGGTTCGGCGCCTTCAAGGACATGCACGACCGCATCCGCGAGCTCGGCAAGCCGAGCATCGCCCGGATCAACGGCATCGCGGTCGGCGGCGGGAACGAGCTCCAGATGGCCTGCGACCTCGCGGTGATGGTCGACGACGCCTTCATCCGCCACGTCGGGCTCGAGCACGGCTCCGTGCCCGCCGGGGGCGCGACGCAGTGGCTGCAGCTCATGGTGGGCGACCGGCGTGCGCGCGAGATCGTCCTCCTCTGCGACGAGATCCCGGCGCCCCAGGCGGCCGAGTGGGGGTTGATCAACCGCGCGGTTCCGCGCGCCGAGCTGGACGCCGCCGTGGACGCCTGGGTCGAGAGCCTCGTGCGCAAGCTGCCCCAGACGACCCGCTACGCGAAGCAGCAGCTCAACGTCTGGCGCGACATGGCCTGGCACCAGACGATCGGCCACGCGCGCGACTGGCTGTCGATGTCGATGCTCGGGGATGAGGCACAGAGCGCGATCACCGCGTTCCTCGACTCGCGGCGGGGGAAGGAGCCGGGCGAGGCTGAAGCCACGCCCGGCGGGCGATAGGCTCCCGCGCATGGCCGACGAGGTGCTGACCGCTCGCGACGGCGCGGTTCTCACGATCACGTTCAACCGCCCCGAGGTCTACAACGCGTTCAACCGCGAGCTGCACGCGGCGCTCAACGCCGCCCTCACCGAGGCGGCCGACCCGGCGGTGCGCTGCGTCGTGATCACGGGCGCCGGCAAGGGCTTCTGCGCGGGCCAGGACCTGAAGGAGTTCGGCGCCGTGTCCGGGACGGTCGGCGACGCGCTGGAGCAGACCTATCACCCGAACGTCCGGCTCGTCCGCTCGCTGGGCAAGCCGGTGATCGCGGCCGTGAACGGGCCGGCGGCCGGCGCGGGGCTCTCGTTCGCCTGCGCCTGCGACCTGCGGATCGCGGCCGAGTCTGCGACCTTCGTCCCCGGCTTCGTCGGCATCGGCCTCGTCCCCGACGCGGGAGGCACATGGTTCATTCATCGCCTGCTCGGGTTCGCCCGGGCGTTCGAGTGGATGTCCTCGAACCGGCGGCTCTCCGCGGCCGAGGCGTTCGACTGGGGCCTCGTCTCGGAGGTCGTCCCGGACGACGCCTTCACGGCGCGGGTCGCGGAGGTTGCGGCGGAGTGGGCCGGGCGGCCGACGCTCGCCGTGGGCCGCACCAAGCAGCTCTTCGAGCACGCCGCGACCGCGTCGCTCGAGGAGCAGCTTGCACTCGAAGCGGCGCTCCAGCAGGAGTCGGTCGGAACCGCCGACTTCGCCGAGGGCGTGACCGCCTTCCTCGAGAAGCGCGCGCCGAACTTCAGCGGCAGCTGATCCCGTGAGCGGCGCGCCGGCCGTCTCGGTGGTCGACTATCACACGGGCGGGGAGCCGTTCCGCATCGTCACGGGCGGCGTGCCGCCGCTCGGGGGGACGACGATCCTGGAGCGCCGGCGCTTCGCGCGCGACCACCTCGATCGCTTCCGCCGACTGCTCGTGCACGAGCCGCGCGGGCACGCGGACATGTACGGCTGCCACGTCGTCCCGCCGAACGACGACGGCGCCGATCTCGGCGTCGTCTTCTTCCACAACGAGGGCTACTCGACCGCATGCGGGCACGGCACGATCGCGCTGGTGACATGGGCGCTCGACGAGGGCGTCGTCCCCTGCCGCGAGGGCGAGAACCGCGTGGTCGTGGACGTTCCCTCGGGCCGGCTCGAGACGTGGGCCACGGTCGAAGCGGGCCGCGTACGGTCGGTGCGATTTCGCAACGTGCCGTCCTTTGTCTGGGCGAAGGAGACAGAGGCGGCGGGCCGCGTCGTCGCCGTCGCCTTCGGCGGCGCCTTCTACGCGTCGCTCGAGGAGCGCGTCGAGCCACGGGAGCTGCCGCGGCTGATCGAGCTCGGCCGCGCGATCAAGGCGGCGATCGAGGCCGAGCAGGACGTCGTCCATCCGCTCGAGCCGGAGCTCCGCGGCATCTACGGGGTCATCTTCTGGCAGGACGAGCGCGGCGAGCCGCTCACGCAGCGGAACGTCACCGTCTTCGCCGACGGCGAGGTCGACCGCTCGCCTTGCGGTTCCGGGACCTCGGCCCGGCTCGCGCTGCTCGACGCGCAGGGCCGCCTCCCGCGCGGCGTCGCCCTTCGCCACCTCTCGATCGTCGGCTCCGAGTTCACGGGCCGTGTCGTGGGCGCCGCCGACGTGGCCGGGCTCCCGGCCGTGGTCACCGAGGTCGAGGGCTCCGCCTTCCGAACGGGCCGCGCCGAGTTCGAGCTGGATCCGGACGATCCGCTCGGCGAGGGCTTCCTCCTGCGCTGACCTACGGCACGTCCATTCGGACGAGCTTGCGCACCGTGAGCGCCGTGAAGCCGGCGATCACGATCGCGGCGGCCACCAGCGCGGCGCCCGCCGAGAGCGGGTTCTCGATCGTTGCGAGCCGCGCGCCGTCCAGCCCGTGGATCACCGCGAGCGTGTAGCGCCGGATCGAGAGGAAGCGGATGCCGTCGAGGTACGCGGCGAGGGTCGCCTCCCACACGAACACGTAGACGAGCCCGATCAGGAGCGCGTGCCGCGTCGCGAGACCGGCCCACGTGAAGAGGGCGGCGTACGCGGCCGCGCCGACGAGCAGGCCGGCCCCGGTCGCCAGCGCCCCGCGCAGCGCGCCGCCTCCGCCGACGAGCGCGACCGCAAGGAAGCCGCTCACCGCCACGGGGATGCCGCCCACGACGAATGCGGCGGCGAGCTTCGGCAGCACGATGCGCCAGCGCGCGATCGGCTTCAGCGCGAGGTAGCCGAGCGTCCGGTCGACGAGCTCGTTGCCGAACGCGGACGTCGCGAAAAGCAGCATCACGAGCGGCAGGATCGCCGAGGCCACGAGCGTCCTGGTGACGTTGTCGGCGAAGCGCGCGCTCGTCGTCGTAGAGTCGCCCACGCGGAAGACGACGGCGGCGAGCACCGGCAGGCTGACGAGGCCGAGCACGAGCCAGAGCCTCCGGCTACCGGCGAGCTGGCGAACGGTGAGACCGAAGATCGCCGTCATCGCCCGGTCCCGGACGCGAGGTACTCGAACACGCTCTCGAGCGAGTCGTCGAGCGGCTCGACCCGCGTCAGGCGCACGCCTCGGTCTCGCGCAACCGCGGGAAGTGCGCGCTGGAGCGACGAGACGTCCCGGCTGCGCACGCGCACGCCGGTGGTGCCGGTGATCTCGACCGACTCGACCGCCTCCACGCGGACGAGGCCGGCGGCGAGCGCCCGGGGGTCGGCGCAGTCGACCCGGACGAGGAACGGCCGGTCGTCGAGCTTCTGCCGGATCGCCCGGTAGTCCCCGCTCGCGGCGAGCTTGCCGCTCACCATCAGGTGGATCCGGTCGGCGAGCTCGTCGACTTCCTCGAGGATGTGCGACGAGACGAGGATCGTCCGTCCCTCCGCGGCGAGCGCCCGAATGACGTCCCGCAGGTGGAGCCGCTGGGCGGGATCGGTGCCGGAGAGAGGCTCGTCCAGCACGAGGAGCGGAGGGTCGTGTACGAGCGTTGCGGCGAGCCGCATCCGCTGCCGCATCCCGCGGGAGTAGCCGCCGAGCCTCCGGTCCTGGTGCTCGGCGAGGTCGACGATCTCGATCGCGCGGCTCGAGGCGCCGGCGACGTCCGCGACGCCATGGAGCCGCGCGCCGAGCTCGACGAACTGCCGCCCCGTGAGAAAGTCGTAGACCGACTCGTGCTCGGGCATGTAGCCGATCCGGCGGTAGAGAGCCGGGTTGCGGCGCATGCGCTCGCCGAACACCGTGACGGTTCCCTGCGACGGCTGTGTCAGGCCGCCGATCGCGCGGAGCAAAGTCGTCTTGCCGGCGCCGTTCGGCCCGAGCAGCGCCGTGACACCCGGCTCCACGACGAGCGAGACGTCGCTCACCGCGACGACGCCCGAGAACCACTTGGAGACGCCGTCGACGACGATGGTCGGCTCGGGAGGCGCGCTCATACCCGCTCCCGGCGCCGGCAAAGCCGGCGCCTCCGCTCATTGGAGCCTCCGTCGAGCCTACGGCTCACCCGCGCACCAGCCGGTTCGTGCGCCGGACGAGCCACGCGGCGAGCACGATCGTGAGCCCGACGAGCCAGAGGGCGCTGACCCCACCCGAGACGGGACGGTCGAGCTCGTCACCGAAGATCCAGTGCACCGCGTCCGTCATCGCCTGCGGAAGCCCGACGAGCGAGACCGCGTCCGCGGCGCCCCCGGAGAAGTTCTCCTCGGCGATGCCGCCGATCGCGGAACCGATGAAGATCACCGCGAGCATCGCCACCGACGCGTACGCGCGTCGCGTCGCGAACGACGCAACGAGGAGCGCGAGGGTCGTCAACACAACGGCGATGAGGGCGCCGGCGGCGAGGAACCGCGGCACGACGTCCCAGTTGTCCCGGAGGAACGAGCCGGGGCTCTTCGCGTCGAGGACGTTCCACGTGAAGAGCACGGCCTCCGGCGCCCACGACGCCGCCAGGAGGACGGTCGCGAAGGAGGCCCACCGCGCGCCGACGTAGTCGAGCGCCGTGATGGGCCGCGCGGCGTACAGGGAGAGCACGCGGTCGCTCCGATCGGGGCAGATCAGGAGAGGCGCGACGACCGCCGCGAAGAGGGCGAGCGGCACCATCGCGTACCCGTAGTAGTCCCCGTACGACGGGAGCTCGAAGTCGTCCGGGTTCGTCGCCGGGCCGACGAACGCGGCCACCACGACGAGGACGACCATGGGGACGAGCGCGAGCGCGAGCAGGAGCCACGGCGCGACCTTCGCGCCGACGCCGCGCCCGAGGCCCAGCGAGATGCGGATGCCGTCCCGCCAGATAGCGTTGCGCCGAGCCCAGCGGCCGGTTCGCTCGCCGTCGTAGCCGCGGTAGCCGAGGTCGAAGACCTCCGCAGGCCCGGAGCTCACGACGCGGCCTCCTCTCGGGTCGCTTCGGCTCCGTCGCGCGTGAACACGTCGGCGAGGGAGTGACGGGCGGGGGCGAGCCGATAGAGCACCGCGCCCGAGTCGACGATGACGTCCCGCAGCGTGTCGTAGTCCTCGCCGGAGACGTCCTCGAGCGTCAACCGGCGCCCGTCGAGCTTCGGCTCCAGGCCGCGGCCGCGGAGGGCCGCGACGACCGCGTCGGCGCCGTCGAGGAGCTCGACCTCGAGCGTCTCCGTCTCCTCCGTGAAGCCAGACACCGGGCCGGAGCGGAGCAGCCGCCCCGCGTCGAGCACGACGACGGAGTCACACGCCCGCTCGACGTCGCCCATCAGGTGGGTGGAGATGACGATGCTGATCCCGAACTCACCGCCGACGCGCCGGATGAGCTCGAGCATCTCGCGGCGGCCGAGCGGGTCGAGCCCCGCGGTCGGCTCGTCGAGGAGCGCGATCACGGGGTCGTGGACGAGCGCCTGCGCCAGCTTCACCCGCTGCTTCATGCCGGTGGAGTACGTCTCCATCGGCCGGTAGCGCTCCTCGAACAGGCCGACGTGGCGAAGCACGTCGGATGCCCGCAGCCGGGCTGCCGTCCGCGGCAGGCCGCTGACCTGCGCCATGTAGGCGAGGAACTCCGCCGCCGAGACGTTGCGCGGCAAGCAGTCGTGCTCGGGCGCATAGCCGATCCGTGCGCGCACGTCGGGGGAGCTGCGAGCGTCCTGCCCGAGCACCTCCGCCGTGCCGGAGTCCGGGTCGAGCAGGCCGAGGAACAGCTTCAGGGACGTGCTCTTGCCGGCCCCGTTCGAGCCGAGCAGGCCCGTGATTCCCTCGTCGATCTCGAAGTCGACACCGTCGAGCGCCCGGACCGAGCCGAACGTCTTCGTCAGCTCGTGGGCACGGAGCAGCGCCATCGCCCGGACCCTAGATGGTTCGTCAGGAGCGGGCTCGAAGGAGCGCGAGCACCTCGCCGTCCTCGGGGAATCGGCCCTCGCGCTGCTTCGAGAAGACGAGTGCTCCGTCGGCGACGACGTCGTACTGGCTCTTGGCGCCCTCGAGAGCGGACGCGTCGTGCCCGGCGGCATTGAGCTCGGCCGCGAGACTCGCGGCCCGGCGGTCGTAGCCCCCTCAGACGGGGCAGTAGATGATCTCGACGCGCACGTTCGGGACGCTACCCGACCGAGGGGCGGTGGCGGTCGACGATCGCCGCAGCGTCGACTCCGGGCGGCAACGTCCCGTACGCGCGGCCGCCCTCGCCTCCGAGCCGCGTCGCGCAGAACGCATCCGCGACCTCGGCGGACGCGTGTCGCACGAGGAGCGAGGCCTGCAGCGCGAGCGCGAGTCGTTCGACGAGCCGCCGCGCTGTGGTCTCTTCGGCGGCGTCGAGCTCGTCGTCCAGCCGGGTGATCGCGTCGTCGAGGTGGTGGTTCGCGCCGCGGGCGTGCTCGAGCTCGGTCATGAACGCCTCCCGGCTCTCCGGCTCTCGGCCGAGCGCGCGGAGCACGTCGAGGCAATTGACGTTGCCCGAGCCCTCCCACACCGAGTTGACGGGGCTCTCGCGGTAGAGGCGGGGCAGGCTCGACTCCTCGACGTAGCCGTTGCCGCCAAGGCATTCGAGTGCCTCGGCGACGAGCGGCGGGGCCGACTTGCAGACCCAGAACTTCGCCACGGCGGTGGCGAGGCGGCGGAAGGCGTGGTCGCCCTCGTCGAAGGCGCGCGCCAGGCGCATGGCCGTGGCCGTCGCCGCCTCCGAGTCGAGGCAGAGATCGGCGAGCACGTTCTGCATCAGGGGTTGCTCCGAGAGGAGCCGGCCGAACGCGGCACGGTGGGCGGCGTGATGGGTGGCCTCGGCCACGGCGCGCCGCACGAGCGCCGTCGACCCGAGCACGCAGTCGAGCCGCGTGTGGACGACCATCTCGATGATCGTCGCGACGCCGCGGCCCTCGTCGCCGACGCGATACGCGACCGCGTCCACGAGCCGAATCTCGGCCGAGGCGTTCGAGCGGTTGCCGAGCTTGTCCTTCAGCCGGTCGATCCGGAAGCCGTTTCGCGTCCCGTCATCGAGGATCCGGGGGAGGAGGAAGCACGTGAGGCCGTCGGGCGCCTGCGCGAGGACGAGGAACGCGTCCGACATCGGCGCCGAGCAGAACCACTTGTCGCCGGTGAGCAGATAGACGTCGCCCGAGGGCTCGGCGCGCGTCTCGTTGGCGCGGACGTCCGATCCACCCTGGCGCTCGGTCATCGCCATCCCGCAGAGCGCGCCCGCCTTGTCGAGGTGAGGACGGAGGGCGGGGTCGTACGTCGTCGACCCGAGCAGCGGCGTCCACTCGTCCGCGAGCCCGGGCGCCGCCGCGCGGAGGGCGGGCACGGACGCGAACGTCATCGAGAGCGGGCACCCGACGCCGGCCTCGGCGTACGCGAGCGTCATGAACCGGGCCGCGCGGGCGACGTGGCCGCCCGCAGCCGAGTGCAGCCCGTGGCCGACCCCGAGCGCGAGGAGCTCGTGCCAGGCGGGGTGGAACTCGACCTCGTCGATCCGCTCGCCGAAACGGTCGTGCGTGCGAAGGATCGGCGGGTGCTCGTTCGCGAGCCGCCCGAGCTCGAGTGGCTCGCCGCCGCAGAGCCGCCCGAACGCCGCGCACTGCTCCTCGCCAACCGCTCCCTCGCGCCGGAGCGCCTCGACGAGCGGTCGGTTCTCGGAGAACAGGTCGTAGCCCTCGAGCGGCGGCGGCTGGTTCGCGGCGCGGACGTAGGGGCTCGTCGCCATCAGATCGTCTTGAACTGCTCGAACGGCTGGCGGCAGGCGTTGCAGTAGCGGAGCGACCGGCACGGAGTCGGTCCGAAGATGTTGTCGAGGCGCGTGTCGGTGGAGCCGCACCAGGGGCAGCGGAACGGGCCGCGCTCGAGCTGGACAAGGGTGGGCTGCCCGGCGCTTCGGGGCGCGGGCGGAGCGAAACCCGCCGCGCGGAGCTTCTCGCGGCCGTCGGGGCTGATCCGGTCGGTCGACCAGGAGTCGTCGAGGACGACGCGGACGTCGGGCTCGGCCCCGAGCGCGCGGATCGCGTCCTCCATCTGCGCGCGCATCGTGTCGAGCGCGGGGCAACCCATGAACGTCGGCGTGAAGTCGACCTCGACCCGCCCGCCTTCGACGCGGACGTCGGCGACCACTCCGAGGTCGACGATCGAGATCACCGGGATCTCCGGGTCGGGGATGTGGGCGAGCGCGCTCCAGACCTGTTCGGGAGCGACCCGAGCCGCAGGAGGTGTCCGACTGAAGTCGGACACCGGGTTCACGCCCACGCCCACGCCTCTCCGAGCGCCGCGCGCAGCTCGGGGCGTGAGGGCCGTGGCTTCAGCCTCGCCCCTCTTGGTTGGAAGCGGTTGGAACGAAGGAGGGCGAGGCTGAAGCCACGCCCTGCCAGCCTCGCCCGTCCCTCTGGGGACACCCGCTTCACCATCGGGCTCCGGCGGGCGCCGAGCGGCGCACCATCGTCATCTCGTCGAGGAGCTCGCCGAGCTCCGCCTCGTGTGTCCCGCGCGCGACCGGCTCCACGTCCGGCATCGCTCGCCCGAGCTTCGCCTTCACCCGCCGCAGCAGCTCGGGGCGCAGGTCGTCGTCGAGCACGCCGAGCGCATACGGCCAGAGCTCCTCGAGCGCCTCGTCGAGCCGCCCGCGCCCCTCGTCGGAGCCGAGCAGGCGGTCGACCCACATCTCGGCGTGGATGCGGTGGTAGACCTCCTCGCGCTCGATCTTGGCCGCGATCCCGGCGAGCTCGGGATCGTCGGAAGCGCGCAGCGCCTCCAGGCGGATCGCGTCGGCTGTCTCGTAGAGCCAGTGCCGCGCGATCGTCCGTGCCCACTCGAGCCGGCGCAGCTCGACGAGCGGTGCAGAGCGGTACTCGTCGAGCGTGCGGTCGAACGCGAGCGCATCGGCGTCCGTGTCGAGCTCGCGCGCGGCGAGCTCGTAGAGCGCGCGCGCGTGCCCGATCTCGTTCTGGGCGATGGACGAGAACGCGACGTCCTCCTCGAGCGACGGCGCGATGCCCGTCCACTCCGAGTTCCGCCAGCCGAGGATCAGCTCGTCATCGGCCAGCGCGAGGAGCAGCTGCACCCGCTCGTTCACGTGCCTCCTTGAGGCGTTCCTTGATCGAGTACCCGTCGACTCGGCGGTACTTGAGGTCGAACTCGTCGACGAAGTCCTCGATCTCGTCGACCGCCTCGCGCGGGACGAGCCAGAGCGCGGTCGACTCGCCGCGGCGGCCGTACTGCTCGCGCGCGTAGACCTCCGCGAAGCGCGCGTCGGGCGCGGCGATCGAGCCGGCGTGCTGCATCGGCGCTCCGGCCCGCTCGCGCCGGAACACCTCGAAGACGCTCATGCCGCCTCGGCGAGCACCGTGCGCGAGACCCAGTCGATCTCGGCGCGCGAGAGCTTGCGGAACGCGATCCGCTCGGCCGACGCAGGCCCGTTCCCGGAGACGACCGCCTGGAGCTTCTCCCAGTCGGGCTCGGTGTATGCCCAGATGCCGTCCTCGCCGCGCTCGAGCTTCGGATCCGGCAGCGTGAGGCCGAGCTCCCAGACCTGGGGGACGTACCCCTCGAGGAACTGCTGCCGCGCTTCCTCGTTGGCCTGGCTCTTGATCCGCCAGTGCACCATCGGGTCGTCGTCGGCGGGGATCGGGTTGCCGTGGAACATCATGAGCGGCTCCCACCAGCGGTCGAGCGCCTCCTGCACGAGCTCGCGCTGCTCCGGGGTGCCCGTCACGAGGGTCAGCACGACATCGCGGCCGTGGAGGATGTGGAACGACTCCTCCCAGCAGATCTTCCGCATGATTCGCGCGTACGGCGCGTAGGAGCATTTGAGGAGCGCCTTCTGCGAGATGATCGCCGCGGCGTCGACGAGCCAGGCGATCACGCCGACGTCGCCCCAGCTCTTCGTTGGGTAGTGAAAGACGTTGTGGAACTTCGACTTGCCGGCGATCAGGTCGTCGAGGCAGGCCTCGCGCGGCTTGCCGAGATCCTCGACGATGCGGTAGAGGAGCTGCGCGTGCCCGGCCTCGTCCTGGATCTTTGCGGTGAGCGCCAGCTTCCGCTGCAGGGTCGGGGCGCGGAGAATCCAGTCGCGCTCCGGCAGCACGCCCATCAGCTCGGAGTTCGCGTGCATCTCGACGAACTTCGTGAGGCGCTTGCGGTACTCGTTCGGCATCCAGTCACCGGTCTCGACGAGACCGCCCGACTGCACGTGCGCGAGGAACTCTTCGGTGCGGGCGTCCACACCTCGATGCTACCGAACGACCGGTAGCATCCGCCGGATGGCGACGAGGCGCGAGGAGCTCGTCACGGTCGCCTCGCGGCTCTTCGCCGAGCGCGGCTACCACGGGACGTCGATGGCCGACCTGGCCGAGGCGATGGGTCTCCAGAAGGGGTCGCTGTACTCGCTGACCGAGTCGAAGCAGGAGCTTCTCGTCGTGATCACGCGTGAGGGCGCCGCGTCGTTCCATGCGGCGCTCGATGCGGTGCCGGACGGCGAGCCGCTCGAGCGGATCCGTCTCGCGCTGCGCGCGCATCTCGGGGTGGTCGCCGGGCAAGTCAGCGCCGCGACGGTCTTCACGCGCGAGTGGCGGTTTCTCGACGAGCCGGAGCGGACGGCCTTCCGGGCGGAGCGCCGCCGCTACGAGGAGCGCTGGCGCGAGCTCCTGCAGGACGCGGCCGAGCGTGGCGCGCTTCGCTCCGACCTCGATATCGAGGCCGCCGTCCTGCTCGTGCTCTCGGCAGCGAACTGGGCGTACACGTGGATGCGTCCCGGCGCGAACACGGACGAGCTCGCAGATCGGTTCTTCGCGACCCTGCTCGACGGCGTCAGGGGGTACGCGACGCGCCCGTCGTAGGCTGTCGCCGTGGGCGCTGTCCTGATCGTCAACCCGCGCGCGAGCAAGGTGTCCGAGGAGGTCGTCGAGCGGGTGCTCGTGGCGCTTCCCGCGGGCGTCGAGGTGCTCCGTACGGGCGCAGCGGGAGAGGCGACGGCGCTCGCTCGAGAGCGAGAGGCCTCCGCCGAGGCGATCTACGTCCTGGGGGGCGACGGGACGTACAACGAGGTGCTGAACGGCGTCACGCGGCCCGTACCGCTCGGCTTCCTCCCCGGGGGCGGAACGAGCGTGCTGCCGCGCGCGCTCGGGCTCGGTCGCGACCCGGTCGCGGCGGCGCGGCTTGCGGCGGGGGGCGTCGAGCGCGCGATCGGGCTGGGCCGGGTCAACGGCCGGCGGTTCTCGTTCAACGCCGGCGTCGGCTTCGATGCGGAGCTCGTGCGGAGGATCGACGTCCGCGGACGTGCCACCGACGGGCGCCGGCCGGGCGACGCTGCTTTCGTCCGCGAGGCGATCGGGCTCGTGACGGCGAGCCGTGGGAGGTTCGCGGAGGCGCTCGAGATCGAGGATGTCGGTCGCGCCGCGTTCGTCCTCGTCGCGAACTGCGACCCCTACACGTACGCCGGGCGGCTGCCCGTCCGCGTCGCACGGCAGGCGTCGTTCGACGCCGGCCTGGCCGTGGTGGCACCCGGGCCCGTCGGTCCTCTCGGCACGCTGCGGCTGCTCGCCTCGCTGGTCCGGGGGGCGGCGCCGCGCCGTGGGCTCACGGTGCTCCACGACGTCGACCGGATCGTCGTGTCGTGCGACCGGCCGATGCCGCTCCAGGTCGACGGCGAGGACCTCGGTGACGTCGAACGGGTCGTGTTCGAGTCGGAGCCTCGCGCGGTACGGGCACTCGTTCCCGGCTAGATGATTGATTCCGAACAGCCGCGAACCGGATGACGCCCCCGACGCATCGCATCCCGTCCCGTCCGCACCCGGCCCGTACCTTCGCGTACTGGCCGGGCACGGCCGGGCGAGCCTGCTTGGTCGGTGACGCCCCCGGACGTCACGCCTACTCGGAATCAATCATCTAGGCCCGGGTCAAGCCCGGCGTTCGGGCGTCCGGCGCGCTCGCACGCCGAAGACGTCTCGCCAGCGACGGCCGATCCCCTTGGCGAACTGCGTCTCGAGCATCCGGAAGTGCTCGTCGAGCACCTCGTCGAGCTCCTTCTCGTCGCGGCCGCGCATGGCGGTGAGCTGCCGGCGGTGGACGTCGAGCGTCTTACGGTCGTAGGAGACGCCGCCGCTGTAGGCGTCCCGGATCGGCGCGAGGCCGCGCGCGACGCCGCGCATGGCGGCCTGGATCGTCTCGTTCCGGCAGCTGCGGACGAGCGCCCGGTGGAACATCGCGTCTGCCCGCATCACGCTCGGCCGCTCGCCGAGATGCCGTTCGAGCAGGCCGACGGTGCGCTCCAGCTCGACGAGATCGGCGGGCGTCGCGACGCGCATCGCCTCCTGCGCGACCGCCCGCTCCAGCACCCGGCGCGCGCGGAGAACGTCGATCGCGGCCTCCTCCTCGAGCTTGACGGCGGTGAAGATCGCGACCGACGGGACGAGGTCGGTGGCGACGAAGATCCCGCCGGACTTCCCTCGCCGCACCTCGACGAGCCCGGATAGCTCGAGCACGCGGAGCGCCTGGCGGAGCGTCGGCTTCGAGATGCCGAGCTGCTCGGCGAGGGCGCCCTCGTTGGGGAGCCGCTCCCCGGTGCGGAGCCCGGCGTGCTCGATCGCCTCGGTCAGGTGCTCGATCGCGGCCTCGAACGTCCGCGCCGTGCGGACGGGCTCGACGACGAACCTGGCGGGAACCGACATGGCCCGCGGAGTCTCGCAGGATTGCCGCCGGCGAAGCGGGGTCGGCGGCAGGGCGCCGAGCGGTGTCAGACACCGATATCCGTCAAGGGGTAAACGTGCCGACTCTGTGGCGATTGCTCCACAGGGGCGTTCTCCCTGCACCTTTCGAGGTCGGCCGGCCGCAATCGGCCGGTCCGGACATGTCCGAGCCGGACGACTTGACAGGAACCGGTGTCTGACACCGCGTCCGAACCTGACATCGGGTCGGCGTGAGTGGCGTGGCGACTTTGCCGCTTGACAGCAAAACAGAAACGCTGTTTCACTTCAGGTATGCAGCACGGCGCCGTCGAAGAAGGGCTGACCCGCGTGATCGGGGTCGACGGCGAGCCCGACCGGCGACTCGACGGGCTCGACGACGACGCGTTGCTCGCGATCCACCGCTCGCTTGTCATGCTCCGGACGTACGACGAGCGCTCCGTCGTCTACCACCGCCAGGGCCGGATCGGCACGTACGCGATCTACCGCGGACACGAGGGGATCCAGGCCGGCGCGGTGCACGCCCTCGACCGACGCGACTGGATCTTCCCGAGCTACCGCGAGTCGGCGATCGGGCTCCTGCGCGGGCTGCCGGCGGCGACGATCCTGCAGTGGTGGCGAGGCCACCCGTCCGGCTGGTGGAGCCCCGACGAGGTGAACGTCGCGTCGATCTGTGTCCCGATCGCGACCCACGTCCCGCATGCGGCCGGGCTTGCCTGGGGTCTCCGGCTGAAGGGCTCCGACGCGGCCGCGGTCGTCCTGTTCGGTGACGGCGCGACCTCGGAGGGCGCGTTCCACGAGGGGGCGAACGTCGCCGCGGTGACGAAGGCCCCGCTGGTGCTGCTCTGCAACAACAATCAGTGGGCGATCTCGACGCCGCTCTCCGAGCAGACCGCCGCCGCGCGGCTCGCCGACAAGGCGGTCGGCTACGGGATGCCGGCGGCGCGGGTCGACGGCCACGACGTGCTCGCCGTCTACGAGGCGGTGCGCAACGCCGTCGCACGCGCACGCGCCGGGGACGGCCCCACGTTCGTGGAGGCGGTCACCTATCGCTCGGCGCCGCACGCGACCGCGGACGACCCGGGCCTCTACATCGACGCGGACCGCGTCGCGGCCGAGGAGGAGCGCGACTGCGTCTCCGTCTACGAGGACTACCTGCGCCGCCTCGGCCTGCTCGACGACGCTGCCGCCGAGACGGTACGGAACGAGGCCCTCGCGACGATGCGCGCGGCGATCGAGACCGCGGAGAACGAGCCGCCCGCCGACCGCGAGCTCGTCTTCTCGCACGCTTACGCCGAACCTCCCCCGGACCTCGCGCGGGACCTCGACGAGCTCCGGCGGGTGCACGCATGAGCCGTAGGCTCGACGGGGGCTCCAGTGAGCGAAGGCGCCGGCCTTGCCGGCGTCGGGAGCGAGCATGAGCACAACGGCGGTCGGGACGCGCGAGCTGCTCCTGGTCGAGGCGGTCAACGACGCGCTGCACGTGGAGCTCGGCCGCGACGACTCGGTGATGGTCCTGGGCGAGGACGTGGGACGGCTCGGCGGGGTGTTCCGCGCGACGGCGGGCCTGCGCGACCGGTTCGGCCCCGATCGCTGCGTCGACACGCCGCTGTCCGAAGCCGGGATCCTCGGTGCCGCGGTCGGCCTCTGCATGGCCGGCTGGCGGCCCGTCGTCGAGATGCAGTACGACGCGTTCTCCTACCCGTGCCTCGACCAGCTCATCACGCACGTGGGCCGCTATCGCTGGCGGACAGGAGGCCGGATGGGGTTCCCGCTCGTCGTGCGCATGCCCTACGGCGGCGGCGTCCGCGCGCCGGAGCTGCACGACGACTCGCCCGAGACGTACTACGTCCACACGCCGGGCGTGAAGGTCGCGGTGCCCGCCACGCCCGCGGACGCGAAGGGCCTCCTCGCGGCGGCCATCCGCGACCCGGATCCGGTGGTCGTGCTGGAGCCGAAGCTCGTCTACCGCACCGCCCGTGGCACTGTCCCGGAGGGCGAACACGTCGTCGAGCTGGGCCGCGCGCGCATCGCGCGTGGAGGAACGGATGCGACCCTCGTTGCGTGGGGGGCGATGGTCGCCGTCTGCGAACGGGCGGCCGAGGCACTCGCCGGCGAGGCATCCGTCGAGGTGCTCGACCTCCGGACACTGAAGCCGCTCGACGAGGAGGCGCTCCTCGCCTCGGTGCGGCGGACGGGCCGCTGCGTGGTCGTCCAGGAGGCGCCACGCACTTGCGGGTTCGCGTCGGAGATCGGTGCGCTGCTCGCCGAGCGCGCCATCCTCGACCTCCACGGGCCTGTGCTCCGCGTCACCGGCTACGACGTGCCGTACCCCTACTGGCAGCTCGAGGACTGGTACATGCCGTCGGTCGAGAAGGTCGTGGACGCCGTGCGCCGGGTCATTGCCTTCTGAACGAGATGATCTAGCCTCCCGCCGTGGCGTACGAGTTCAGGCTTCCCGACCTCGGCGAGGGCCTCACCGAGGCCGAGATCGCCCGCTGGCTCGTGACGGAGGGTGCCGCCGTCGACGAGGACGACCCGCTCGTCGAGGTGCAGACCGACAAGACCACGGTCGAGATCCCCTCGCCGCGCGCCGGGACGGTCCTCAAGATCTTGGTCGAAGAGGGGGACGTCGCCCGCGTCGGAGCTGTGATCGTCGTGATCGGCGAGGCCGGCGAGCAGCTCCTGCGCGCCGTCGACGGCGGGAAGCAGGCGGAGCCCGCGAGCGAGCCGATCGTCGCGGTCGTCCCCGCCGACCCGGCCGCGGCGGTGCGCGCGACGCCCGCCGTCCGGCAGCTCGCGAGAGAGCTCGGCGTCGAGCTGGTCGGTCTCGGCGGGAGCGGGCCGGCCGGGCGCATCGTGGAAGACGACGTTCGCGCCGCCGCGTCGGCGACCGCGACGGCGACGGACGGGCGCCGCGTTCCGGTCAGGGGCATCCGCCGAGCGATCGTCGAGCAGGTGACGCGCACGCACCGCGAGGTCCCGGCCGTCACCTTCGTCGAGGAGTGCGACTTCACCGGGGCCGACCTCGCCCTCCTCGTCCCGCTGGCAATCCACGCGTCGGCCGGCGCCCTCACGCGGTTCCCCGAGCTCAACGCTCGCCTGGAGGGAGACGACATCGTGCTCCTCGACCGGGTGGACGTCGGCGTCGCCGTGCAGACAGACGACGGGCTGGTCGTCCCCGTCGTCCGCAGCTGCGAGCAGCGCTCCGTCGAGGAGATCGCCGTCGAGGTGCGACGGCTCGCGGACGGCGCGCGGACGGGATCGCTCACCGCGGAGGAGCTTCGCGACTCGACGTTCACCGTCACGAGTGCCGGCAAGCTCGGCGGTCTCTTCGTGACCCCGCTCGTGAACCATCCGGAGGTCGCGATCCTCGGGCTGCACCGGATCGCCGATCGCGCCGTCGTGCGGGACGGCCAGGTCGTCGTTCGCAAGGTCGGCAACGTCTCCGTCAGCTTCGACCATCGTGTGGTCGACGGCGCGCGGGCGGCCGGGTTCTGCCTCGACGTCATCGAGCGGCTGCAATCCGCGGCGGTCCAGCCGACGTAGTAGACGGCGATCCGTCGCCGGGGGCCCCGCCCGTACGGGGCGGATCGCGACCGCCCCGTACAATCCCGGCCGTGGGCGACTGGTACGAGATCGGCATCACCCTGGGCCTCGGGATTGCGGCCGGTCTCCTGCTCGCGGGTCTGCTCGCGGCGTGGCGCTACGGGCTCCTGACGTCAGCGCTCGGGGCTCTCGCCGTCGGCGCACTTGCGGGCCTCCTGGTGAAGGGCTGGATCGGGCTCCCCGGCGCCCTCGTCGGCGGCCTGATCGGTGCCGTCTCCGCATCGTTCGTGGCGCGCGGCGCGCTCCGGCGTGGGGCGACGCCCGGCGGCACTGCCTTCCTCGTCGGTAGCGCCGCGATCGTCGTCGCGCTGCTGGCGCTCGTCCCGGTTCTCGGCTACGTGATGGCGGTCGCCGTGCCCGCCGCCGCGGCGCGCCGTGTGCGCCAGGAGCCCGAGCGGCATGCCGGGCTGCGCACCCTCGCGAAGTGACGGCTCGATGAGCCGCAAGCTCGTCCTCGTCGTCATCGACGGGCTCACCCCAACCATGCTCGAGTCGTCCCTCGGCACGCCGGCGATCCCGACGCTGACCGCCCTCGCCGGCGCGGGCACGCTCGGCCGCGCCACGACGACCTTCCCCTCGCTCACCCCGGTCTGCCTCTCGTCGATCGCCACCGGTGCGCACCCGGACGTGCACGAGATCCCGCATCTCGTCTGGTGGCACCGTGGGGAGCGACGGCTCGTCGAGTACGGCTCGTCGTTCGGCGCGGCCCGTGCGGCGGGTCTGGGACGCACACTCCGGGACACGCTGGTCGGGATGAACAGCGACCATCTCGGCCGCGGCGCGGTGACGCTCTTCGAGGCGCTCGCCGACGCAGGCCTTCGCACAGCTGCCGTCAACTTCACCGCCTACCGGGGCAGGACACGCCATCGGCCGACGGTCCCGTTCCTCGATCCGGTGCTCGGCCCTGAGCGGTTCTTCTTCTACAACCTCTTTCAGAGCGAGCGCACCGGCGCGCCGCTCTCGTTCCGAAACCGCGCTGCCGGCTCCATCGACTCCTACGCCGCCGCCGTCGGGCGCTGGCTCGTCAACCGCGACGGATTCGACTTTCTGCTCTTCTACCTCTCGGACTACGACTACGCGTCCCACGCGGCAGGGCCGGACGCCGCGGCGGCCGTGCTCGAGCGCTGCGACGACGCCATCGGCGGTCTCGTCCGGGCTGCGGGCGGCATGGACGAGTTTCTCGCCCGCTATGCCGTGATCGTGATGTCCGACCATGGCCAGACCGCGGTCACGCAGGTCGCCCGGCTCGGCGATCGCTTCCTCAACGAGCCGGACACGCTCGTCGCGGCGTCGAACCGGGCCGCGCACGTCTACCGGACCGGGCCGGGGGCTCCGTCCCCCCGGGGCTTGGCCGAGCGCCTCGACGCCGAGCCGGCGGCCGAGGTCGTGCTGTTCGCGGAGGACGGGGCGACCGTCGCGCGCCGGGACGGCTCGGAGCTGCGGATCCTCGACGGAGGCCTGCTCGAGGGCGACCCGTCGATCCTCGACCAGCCCGATGCCGTCGCGCGGGCCAGGGCAGCGGTTCGCTGCCCCAACGCCGGCGAGGTGGTCGTCTCCGCCGCCCCGGGCTGGGAGTTCGAAGACCTCGGCGGCCGCCATCATCTGGGCGGCGGCTCCCACGGGTCGCTCGTCGCGGGCGACTCGCTCGTCCCGGTCATCGCGGTCGGCGTCGAAGGGATGGCGACGCCCACGAGCGTCGTGGATGTCGCGCCCGCCGTGCTCGCGCACTTCGGCGTCGGCGCGCCGGCGTACGCGGTGCGCCGCGCCGCGTGATCGGCAGGCGCGAGCCGGACTGGGGCGGGCTCAGAGCCCGTATGGTCGAGCGGCAGCTCCGTGGCCGGGGGATCGCCGACGAGCGCGTGCTGGCCGCGATGGGGCGCGTCCCCCGTGAGGCGTTCGTCCCGGTCGAGGTCGCCCCGTACGCGTACGACGACGCGGCGCTCCCGATCGGCGAGGACCAGACCATCTCCCAGCCGTTCATCGTCGCGACGATGTGCGAGCTCCTCGAGCTCGAGGGCGGCGAGCGCGTCCTCGACGTCGGCACCGGCTCCGGCTACGCGGCGGCGGTGCTCGACGAGCTCGCCGGCCAGGTCGTCTCGATCGAGCGGATCCCCGTGCTGGCCGCCCGCGCGCGGAGAGCGCTCGAGCTGACCGGGCACGGCGGCGTCGAGGTGCGAGTCGGCGACGGCAGCCTCGGCGCGCCAGACCGCGGGCCGTTCGACGCCGTCTCGGTCGCTGCGGCGACCGAGCAGGTGCCGCCCGCGCTCTACGAGCAGCTCGCCGACGGCGGGCGGATCGTGCTGCCGGTCGGTGGCAGCGGCGGGCAGCGGCTCGTGCGGATCGAGCGCGGGGAGGCAGGGCCGGTCGAGACGGGCTCCCTCGCGTGCCGCTTCGTACCCCTCGTCTGACGCCCGGCGGAGGCCCCTCGGGCCGAGACGACCGCTACGCTCGGCCGGCGAGATGGACGAGGGAACGGCCACCACCGCAAGCGACCTGCCTCGCGGTCGTGTCGACGCCGCGCTGCGGAGCCGCGCGAACTGGGAGCAGCTCGTCAAGTTCTGCGTCGTCGGCGCGATCGGCTACGTCGTCAACCTCGTCGTCTACGTGCTCCTGCTGAAGGGTGCGGGCTTCCACTACATGCCCGCCGCGATCGGCTCGTTCCTCGTCGCGGTCACGAACAACTACATCTGGAATCGGCGGTGGACGTTCCGCGGGCAGCGCGGCCACGTCGTGTTCCAGTGGCTGCGGTTTCTCGTCGTCTCCACGCTGGCGCTCGGGGCGAACCTCCTCGTGCTCTACGTGCTCGTGGAGGCCGGTCTCAGCGACGCCATCGTCGCGCAGGCACTCGCGATCATGCTCGTCACGCCGGTCAACTTCGTCGGCAACAAGCTGTGGTCGTTCCGCCACCGCCGCTGAGCGCCGCCGCGTGAAGCGGGCCGCGCTCCTCGCCGCCGTGCTCGCCTGCCTCGTCGGGGCCTGGTCCGCTTCGGCCGCGACGTCTCCGCTGGCGCCCGGCCCACCGAGCCTGACGGAGGATGTGGCGACCGCGGCGCTCCTCACGTACCCGAAGGTCGCGCGCTGGCTCGACCGTTACCCGCCGAAGCCCCAGACGGACGCCACGTTCGACCGCGAGAAGCGGACGTGGACGGTGAACGTCTGGTCCGGGGAAGCCGGTGAGATCGCGACCGGGACGGTTGCGGACGCCGACGGCCACGTGGTGGAGGCGTGGACGGGGCCGCAGGTGGCCTGGAAGATGGCCCGCGGCCGGCCGGGCGCGTTCGGCGGCAAGCTGCTGACCTCGTGGCCGGTGTGGCTCGGCCTCTCGGCGATCTTCCTCCTGGGACTTGTCGACCTGCGGCGTCCGCTGTCGATGCGGACACTCGATCTTCTCGTCCTGCTCTCGTTCGGGGTCTCGCTCGCCTTCTTCAACCGAGGCGACGTCTTCGAGAGCGCCGCGCTCGCCGTTCCGCCGCTCGTCTACCTCGCTGTGCGAACCGCATGGATCGGCTTCCGGGCGACCGCACGGCGGGGGTCGACCGCCGTCGTCTGGCCCGTGTGGGCGCTCGCCGTCGCCACGCTGTTCCTCGTCGGCTTCCGCGTCGGCCTGAACGTCGACAACGGGCGCAGCGTGATCGACGTCGGCTACGCCGGCGTGATCGGCGCCGACCGGATCCTCGACGGCAGGGTTCCGTACGGGACGATGCCGGTGACGGACGACCTGAAGCCCTGCGGCCGGGCCAACTCCGACGGTGAGATACGCGAACGGATCCAGGCGAACGGCCGCTGCGAGTCCTCGAATCCGCGCGGCGACACCTACGGGCCCGTCGCCTATCTCGCCTACGTGCCGGCCGTGCTCGTCTTCGGCTGGAGCGGGCGGTGGGACGAGCTTCCCGCAGCTCACGCGACCTCGATCGAGTTCGACCTCCTCGCCCTCGCCGGTCTCGCCCTCGTCGGAGCGCGCCTCGGCGGCGCGCGCCTCGCCGCGCTGCTCGCCTTCGGCTGGGCCGCGTTCCCCTTCACGACGTACGCCCTGATGTCGAACACGAACGACGCAATCGCGCCGGCGATTCTCGTGTGGGGCTTCTGGCTCGCCTCGTCACCCGCCGCCCGGGGCGCCACCACGGCGCTCGCCTCGTGGACGAAGTTCGCCTCGCTGATCGTCGTGCCGCTCTGGCTCACGTACCCGTCCGGCCTGCGGCGCGCACCGAGCCTGCGGTTTGTCGCCGCGTTCGTCGGCGCGACGGCGCTCGCGTTCTCGATCCTCCTTCTCGAGCCGTCGCTCCGTGAGGCGCTGCGCACGTTCTGGGATCGCACCGTCGCGTTCCAGTTCGACCGCGACTCGCCGTTCTCGATCTGGGACTGGGGGCAGTACCACGCGCGCGGGATCCCGAATCTCGCGTCCGCCCAGACGGTCGTCCAGGTTTGCACGATCGTGCTTGCCGGGGTCGCAGCGGTCGTTCCGCGCAAGAAGGGGCCGCTCGAGCTCGCCGCGCTCACGGCGTCGCTCCTGCTCGCGTTCGAGCTCTCGCTGACCCACTGGTTCTACCTCTACCTCCCCTGGGTGCTGCCGTTCGTGCTGCTCGCACTGTTCCTCCCGCGCGAGCCGCACCCGGACGAGGCCGCTTCGACGTGAGCGACGGCGAGCGAGGCCCACGCGACGCGCTCCTCGCCGCTGCGGTGTTCGTGCTCACGGCGGTGACGGCGACCGTCACCTGGCAGCTGAGCGGCCGCGCGGTAACCGACATCGCGCTCTACCACGCCTACGGCGAGCGCATCGCGGACGGTCTCGTCCCGTACCGCGACTTCGCATTCGAGTATCCGCCCGGAGCGCTCCCGGCGCTCGTCCTCCCGGCGCTCGTCACCGACTCCCTCACCGCCTTCCGCGTCGTGTTCGCCGCGGAGATGGCGCTCGCCGGCGCGGTCGGTGTCCTCCTCCTCGCCGCCGGTCTCGGCCGGCTCGGCACCGGACTCGCCGACCGTCGCGTCGCGCTGTCCGTCGTCGCGCTCGTCCCGCTGCTGCTCGGGGGCGTGATCCTGACGCGCTTCGATCTCGTTCCTGCGGCGATCGTCGCGGGGGCGATGCTCCTGCTGGTCTCGGGCAGGCTCCGCGCCGGCGCCTTCGTCATCGGCATCGGAATCGCGGTGAAGCTCTACCCGGCCGTTTTCGTGCCGCTCGTCGGGATCGTCGCGTGGCGCCGGGGCGGACGCCGCGAGCTCGGGTCAGTGCTGGGACTCGTCGTCGCACCGGTCATCGTCGCCTACCTTCCGTTCCTCGTCGCGGCCCCGGACGGTGTGCTCGACTCGATCGGCCGTCAGCTCGGCCGGCCACTCCAGATCGAGAGCCTCGGCGCGGGGATGCTGCTCGCCGTCCACCACTCCGTCGGCACGTCGCTCGGGTGGGCGTCGAGCAGCGGCTCGCAGAACCTCACCGGAACCGGCGCCGACACGCTCGCCGTGCTCCAGGGCATTGCGCAGGTCGCCGCGGTCGTGCTCGTGTGGGTCTCGTTCTGGCGTGGCCCCGCAAGCCCCGAGCGGCTCGTCCGGCACGCGGCCGCCGCGGTCGTCGCGTTCGTCGCGCTCAGCAAGGTGCTCTCGCCGCAGTTTCTCGTCTGGCTCGTGCTCCTCGTCCCGCTCGTCGTCGCGGCCCGAGGCCGCGCGCCGCTCTGGCTGCTGACGGCCGCGTGCGCCGTCACCGCGGTCTGGTTCCCGGCCCGCTACTGGGAGCTCGTCAAGGAGTTCGACCCGCTTGCGTCCTGGCTCGTCCTCGTCCGCGGGGTCCTGCTGCTCGTCCTGCTCGCGGTGCTCATGTCGCCGGCCAGGGAACCCGCACCGGCTCGATCGCGCTCGCCCGTCCCGTCACCGGATCGCACGTGACGAGCGCGCCCTCGAGGCGCACGCCGTCGGAGGCAGTCTCGAAGCGGACGGGCATCCCGGTCCGCATCCGTCGGATTGCGAGCTCGGTGCGAACGCCGATCACCGAGTCGTGGGGGCCCGTCATCCCGACGTCGGTGAGCGCCGCGGTCCCGCCGGGCAGCACGCGCGCGTCGGAGGTCTGGACGTGCGTGTGCGTCCCGAGCACCGCGGTCACCCGGCCGTCGAGCCAGGCCGCGAGCGCGACCTTCTCGCTCGTCGCCTCCGCATGGACGTCCACGACGACCACGGGCGTCCTCGCGCGGGCCTCCTCGACCAGCCCGTCGACGACCTCCCACATGCTGTGGGCGGGATCGAGGAAGAGCGTCCCGAGAAGATTGACGACCGCGACGGGGGTGCCGTCGCGTGCCTCGACGACGGTGAGCCCGCGGCCGGGCGACTCGCTCTGGAAGTTCGCGGGGCGCACGATCGTGGCCGACGTCGACAGATAGGGCCCGATCTCCTCGCGGCGCCAAGCATGGTTGCCGAGCGTGAGCGCGTCCGCGCCGGCTGCAAGGAGGCGTTCGGCGAGTCGCGGCGTGATGCCGACGCCGTTCGCGACGTTCTCGCCGTTGACAATGCAGGCGTCGATGTCGAGGCGCTCGCGCAGGTCGGGCAGCAGCGCCTCGACCGCGTCGCGGCCGGGGCGACCGACGACGTCGCCGACGAACAGGAGGCGCACTAGGGGCCTGTCCGGAGGGTGGTCACGGTGGATGGCACGCGGCACGCGCCGTGAGGCAAGGACGCAGGGAGCGTCAATATGTGGACATATTGGCGCGACCGAGGACGCCGCATCGCGGTGAGTGACGCCTGCAAGCCGCCCTGATCCATTCTCCGGACAGGCCCCTCAGGGGAGGGAGCCTGGAGACGGATAGACGCTGACGGAGACGTTGTTGCCGCCGTCCGGTGCGTGGGCGGCGAGCGCCTGCTCCTCGACGGATGCGACGTCGACGACGGTGCCGAGCTTCGACGAGGCTGCGAGCACGGGGGTCCCGACGGCGATCGACGGGTCGGGCCGGACGTTCATCACGGAAACCATCACCGACGGCGACTCCGACGGCCGAAGGTCGATGCGGCTGCCGACGCGCTTCCCTCCCACGACGAGGTCGCTGACCGCGATGACCGAGCCCTTCACAGGGGCATAGACGTCCGTGCCCGGCGCCGCGCCCACGTCGAGCACGTTCGTTCCCGCGGGACCGCCCTCGAGCTGATACCAGCGGGGCGACTCGCGTCCGCTTCCGGCGATTCGCCGCCAGAGCCGCTCCAGCAGCCCTGCGTTCGCCTGGCGGCCGACCGGCTGCAGCGAGAGCGATCCGTCGCTCGACCCGTGGTAGCCGATCGCGGTCAGCGCGCCCGCTGCGACGGGGAGCTGTATCCGAAGGTTGCCGATCGACGCGAGCACCTGCGGCCGCGGCCGGACGGCCGTGGCGTCCGCCAGGGAGACGGTCTCGATCGCGATCGGCGCTGGGCCGGACGAGCCGCTGGAGCCGAAGGCGGTGAAGAGCAGCGTGACGACGCCCAGCACCGCCAGCACGGAGAGGAGGACGAGTCGGCGGGCACGCCGTTGGGAGCGGCGTCTGCGTTCGCGCAGGCGTGCGGCTTGCCGGGAGCGCGGCGAGGCCATTGGCGCCCACGGTACCGCACGCGCAAGCGGGCTTCACGCCATGCGTCCCGCGCCACGGACGGGGCTACGATCGCTGCGTGCGCCAGGACACGACGATTCGGATCCCGCGCTGGATCCAGCTCGTCGTCCTGCCCGTGCTTCTGCTCGTCGTGTTTCTGCTCGCGCGGCCGCTCGGACACGTGCTGTTCCTGTTCCTCACGTCCGCCGTGATCGCGTTCACGCTGAACCCGCTCGTCCGTGACCTGACCCGCCTGCGACTCCCGCGCGGCGCCGCCGTGGCGGTGGTCTCGGTGGTCTTCGCGACGGCGTTCGTCGCGTTCCTCGTCGCGGTCGGCACGGTCGTCGTCTCCGAGTCCCGCTCGGCCGGCGACCGGATCGACGCGTACTTCTCGCAGGAGAGCGCGGCCACGGGGAAGACGGGCGCCGAGACCGCGGTCGACCGGCTCCAGCGGTGGCTCGACGACCACGGGCTCGAGCGGATCCAGCTCGAGCAGCAGCTCAACGACCTGACCGACTCGATCGGCGCGAGCGACGTCTCGGGCTACGCCCACGACGCGATCTCGTTCGCCCAGGGCGCAGCGCTCTCGGTGATCCTCTTCCTGTTCTCCGTCGTCCTCGTGATCGTGATCGCGATCTACATGCTGCTCGACATGCCGCGGCTCGAGGCGGTGATCGACCGCCGCTTCCCGCCGCGGGGCGGCCTGCCGCTGACCCAGCGGATCGAGCGCGCGCTCTGGGGATACGTGAAGGGGCAGGTGGTGCTGTCGGTGGTGATCGGCACGAGCGCCGGGGTCGGGATGTGGATCCTCGGCACGACGGGCCTCGTCGAGGGCGCAGAGCGGTACGCGCTGCTGTTCGGGATCTGGACGGCGTTCGTCGAGGTGATCCCCTACATCGGGCCGTGGCTCTCGGCCGTCCCGCCTGCGCTCTACGCGCTCGTCGTCGATCCGGTCGGCGTCCTCTGGGTCGCCTTGCTCTTCGTCTTCATCTACCAGATCGAGGGGCACGTCGTCGTCCCGAACGTGATGGCGAGCGCGCTCCGGCTCCATCCGCTGCTCGTCATCTTCGGGCTCCTCGCCGGTGGTGCGCTCTACGGGATCCCCGGTGTGCTCGTCGCGCTGCCGACGATGGCCGCGGGTCGCGCGATCTGGGAGTTCTTCGGCGAGCGGATCGAGCTCGAGCCTTGGGAGGACGCCGGCGACCAGCAGCTCGAGCTCGAGGTCGGCGTCGAGCCACCCCGGCGCATCACAGGGTCGTAGTCCGCACCCAGCGCGCCGCGGCGAATACCCTTGTTCCGTGAGCTTCCCCGTGACCCGCCTCCGGCGCCTACGACGGACCGACGCGCTGCGCGCGCTCGTCCGCGAGACCTCGCTCTCGCTCGACGACGTCGTGATGCCGCTCTTCGCGTGCCCGGGAGAAGGCGTCGTCCGCCCGGTCGAGGGACTGCCGGGGATCGCGCAGCGCTCGGTCGACGAGGTGGTGCGCGAGGGCGCGGAGCTCGCGCGCGCGGGCGTACGCGCGGTGCTCCTCTTCGGCATCCCGGAGGAGAAGGACGGGGAAGGCTCGGAGGCCTGGAACGAGGACGGCATCGTCCAGCGGGCGCTCCGGGCGCTGCGCGCCGAGGTTCCCGGGCTGACGCTCCTGACCGATGTCTGCCTCTGCGAGTACACGGACCACGGGCACTGCGGCGTGCTCGACGGCGACACGGTCGCGAACGACGAGACGCTCGACCTGCTCGCGCGGACGGCGGTCAGCCATGTCGAGGCGGGCGCGGAGGCGGTCTGCCCGAGCGACATGATGGACGGGCGCGTCGGAGCGATCCGGGCGGTGCTTCCGGAGACGCCGATCGTCTCCTACGCCGTCAAGTACGCGTCCGCCTTCTACGGCCCGTTCCGCGAGGTCGCCGAGTCGGCGCCGTCGTTCGGCGACCGGCGCGGCTACCAGATGGATCCCGCGAACATCCGCGAAGCGCTGCGGGAGTGCGCGCTCGACCTGGAGGAAGGCGCGGACGTGCTGATGGTCAAGCCGGCGCTGCCGTACCTCGACGTGATCCGCTCCGTGCGCGAGCGCTTCGACTGCCCGGTGTGGGCCTACCAGGTCTCGGGCGAGTACGCGATGGTGCGCGCGGCCGCGGAAGCGGGGCACCTGGACGAGCGCGCGGCCGCCCTCGAGGCGCTCACCGCGATCAAGCGCGCCGGCGCCGGCACGATCGTCACGTACTGGGCGAAGGACCTCGCCGGGTGGCTCTGAGGCAGCTGACCGACCGCTGGCGCAGAGCGACGAGCCTGATCCCCGGCGGCGTCAACTCTCCGGTGCGCGCTATGAGGGCCGTCGGCGTCGACGAGCCCGTGTTCGTCGCGCGCGGGTCGGGAGGCTGGGTCGAGGACGTCGAGGGCAACCGCTACGTCGACTGGGTGCAGTCGTGGGGCCCGCTGCTCTTCGGGCACGCGGACCCGGAGACCCTCGCAGCAGTGCATGCCGCGGCCGATCGTGGAACCACCTTCGGCGCGCCGACCGAGGCGGAGGTCGAGCTCGCCGCGGAGATCGTCGACGCCGTGCCGTCGGTCGAGATGGTGCGGCTCGTCAGCTCGGGCACGGAGGCGTCGATGAGCGCGCTGCGGCTGGCCCGCGCCGTGACGCGCCGCGACCGCGTGATCAAGTTCGCGGGCTGCTACCACGGCCACGTCGACGCGCTCCTCGCAAGCGCAGGGTCCGGCGTGATGACGCTCGGCATCCCCTCGACGCCGGGTGTCCCCTCGGGCGTCACGGCGGACACCATCGTTTGCGGGTTCAACGACGTCGACGGCGTCGCCGCGGCGTGCGCGAGCTACGGCGAGGGGCTCGCGGCCATCCTCGTCGAGCCGGTCGCCGGGAACATGGGCTGCGTCCCGCCCGCGCCGGGATTCCTCGAAGCCTTGCGGATGGTCGCCGACGCGACGGGCGCGCTCCTCGTCTTCGACGAGGTGATGACGGGCTTCAGGGTCGCCCGTGGGGGCGCGCAGGAACGCTACGGGGTGGCGCCCGACCTGACGATCCTCGGGAAGATCGTCGGCGGCGGGCTCCCCGCCGCGGCCTTCGGCGGCAGGGCCGAGCTGATGGAGCGGCTCGCGCCGAGCGGAGACGTCTACCAGGCGGGGACCCTGTCCGGGAACCCGCTCGCGACCGCGGCGGGCATCTCGGTGCTGCGGCGACTCCGCGACGAGACGGTCTACCAAGAGCTCGAGCGCCTGGGCGCTCGGCTCGAGGAGGGCCTCGAGCCGTTCGGCACGGTCCAGCGGGTCGGCGGCATGCTCACGCTCTTCTGCCACGACGGTCCCGTCGCGAACTACGACGACGCCGTTGCGTGCGACACCGAGCGGTTCGGCGCGCTGTTTCGGCACCTGCTCGCGTCGGGTGTGTACGTGCCGCCGTCGCAGTTCGAGTGCCTGTTCCCCTCGCTCGCCCACACCGACGAGGATGTCGACCGGACGGTCGAATCGGTGCGAGCGTTCCACGCAGACGCGTAGGCTCCGCGCCGATGCCGCAGGCCGTCGCCGACGAGCTGTTCCACGAGATCGCGGACGGGGCGGCGCGCGAGAGCCCGCTCTGGGCGGACGCGCTCCTGCCGGAGCCCGAGCGCCGGGCCGAGCCGGTCTTCTCCGCGCTCGTTCCCGACCCGCGGTTCGCGCTCGGCGTCGAGACGATCTACGAGGGCTACCTGCTGCACTACGGCCGCGCGCGCATCTTCGCGCCGCCCGACGGCGACGTTGCCCTCCTGCTCGGCGACGCGCTGCTCGCACACGGCCTCGTACGCATTGCCGGGACCGGCTCGATCGCGGCCGTCGGCGACCTCGCCGAGCTGCTCTCGCTCTGTGCCCAGGCGCGGGCGGACGGTGTCGACGGTGACGGCCCCGCCTGGGCGGCCACGTCCGCTCTCCTTGCCTGCGGGGGGCTCGACGACGCCCGGGCGACGCTGCGCGGCGACCGCGATCCGGCCCCCCTGGAGCGTCTCGCCCGGAAGGCAGCAGGCGACGACGCCGTCGACCGGGCGCTCGCGGCACACGTCGCGCGCCTCGTATAGCATCGCGCCGATGCTCGCTGCGCTCTGGTTCCTGGCCGACGCCGCCGAGGAGGGGAAGGACGTCGTGCTGATGATGCTCGCCGTCGGCCTCGTGTTCCTCGGGACGATCGCGATCGGCGAGCTCACGCACTACCTGGGCGCCAAGCGCCGCCGGGCGAAGCTCAACCGGCCGCTCTAGCACCTCGCACGCGTCGCCGTGCAGCGGCGAGCCAGACGCGCAGGCGCCACCAGCGCGTCCCTCGGACGTCCGCGAGCTCGCGCTCGCATGCGAAGAGCCGCTCGAGCACCGCGCGTACCCGGGAAGCTTCGGCAAGGTCAGCACGACCAGCCGTTCGTCGCCCAGCTCCTCGAGCGCCTCCTCGGTGCCGTCGGTTCTTCTCGTGATTCCGCGTGGCGTCTGGCATGCGGAACGCAACATCGGCGCGAGCGACGTCGTCGTCGTCAACTTCCCGACGATCCCCTACGACCACGCGAGCCCGGACAAGTACCGCTTGCCGCTCGACACGAAGGAGCTGCCCGTCGATCTCGGCCCGGGGTGGCGAGGTTGGTGAGCGCCCCCGAGTCTGACGGGCCTTCGCCGCGCCGGACGCGGCGCATGAGCTCCCTGCCTACACTCCGTCGCGTGCCGAGCCCGGTCGCCGACCTCCGCGAGTGGATCGCGCTGCTCGAACGCGAGGGCGAGCTCGTCCGCGTCCGCGCCGAGGTCGATCCCGACCTGGAGATCACCGAGATCACCGACCGCGTCGTCAAGTCCCGCGGGCCCGCCCTCCTGTTCGAGAACGTGAAGGGATCGCGGCTGCCGCTCCTGATCAACCAGTTCGGGACGGAGCGGCGCATGTGCCTCGCCTTCGGGGTCGAGCGGCTCGACGACGTCGCCGCGAAGCTCGACGAGGTGCTCGAGCTGAGCCCCCCGCAAGGCCTCATGGAGAAGGTCCGCAAGCTCGGGACGCTGAAGTCCATCGCCGACTCCGCCCCGAAGTCCGTCTCCAAGGGGCCATGCCAGGAGATCGTGCTCGAGGGCGACGCCGTCGACCTCGACGCGCTCCCGATCATGCGCTGCTGGCCGCACGACCCGGCGCCGTTCATCACCCTGCCCGCGGTCGTCACGCAGGACCGCGAGACCGGTGTGCGAAACGTCGGGATGTACCGGATGCAGAAGGTCGACCGCCGTTCGACGTTCATGCACTGGCAGATCCACAAGGACGGTCGCGCCGATCTCCTCGCGGCGCCCGACGGCAGGATCCCGGTCGCGGTCGCGCTCGGGCTCGACCCGGTGACGGCCTACGCGGCGAGCGCGCCGCTCCCGAAGCACGTCGGCGAGCTCATGGTCGCGGGCTTCCTCAAGGGGTCTGCGGTACAGCTCGTCAAGTGCAAGACGGTCGACCTCGAGGTGCCGGCCAACGCGGAGATCGTGCTCGAGGGCTGGGTCGACGCAGGCGACACGGGCATGGAGGGGCCGTTCGGCGACCACACGGGCTACTACACGCCCCCGGAGGAGTTCCCACTCTTCCGGATCTCGGCGATCACGATGCGCCGCGACGCGATCTACCCCTCGATCGTCGTCGGGAAGCCGCCCGCGGAGGACGAGTGGCTCGCGAAGGCGACCGAGCGGATCTTCCTGCCGGCGATCCGCATGAGCGTCCCCGAGATCGTCGACTACGACCTGCCGACGGCCGGGGCGTTCCACAACTGCGTGATCGTCTCGATCCGGAAGCGCTTTCCGGGCCACGCGCGCAAGGTGATGCACGCCGTCTGGGGGCTCGGCCTCCTCTCGCTCTCGAAGGCCGTGGTGGTCGTCGACGCCGACGTCGACGTCCACGACTACGAGGAGGTCTTCTTCCGCGTCTGCGCCAACATCGACCCCAGGCGTGACGTGGTGCTGGCCGACGGGCCGCTCGACCAACTCGACCACGCATCCGTGCTCCCGTCCTTCGGCGGCAAGATCGGCTTCGACGCGACCGCGAAGGGGCCGGCCGAGGGCACGCGCGAGTGGCCGCCCGAGATCGAGATGACCGACGACGTGAAGGCGCGCGTCGACAAACGCTGGGCGGAGCTCGGGTTGCCGGAGCACGCCGACCGTCAGGCGGTGCAGAATGGGCGCCGGGCAGCTACCGGCCGGTGGCGTGCGAGGCGGGTTCCTCGTTGACACCGGGCGGGCCAGGGCGGTTGAATCACGAACCGGAGCACGGGACGGAGAGAATCCCCGAGTGAACGACGAGCACGACACCCACGACCTGCCTGGCCCGAGCCTCTGGCCGATCGGCTTCGCCATCGGCGTCGCGTGCGTGCTCATCGGGCTGGTCATCAGCATCCCCGTGCTGATCGTCGGCGCGGTCGTCGCGCTCGTCTTCGGCTTCCTCTGGGTGCGCGACCTGTTCGTGAGCCGTCCCGTCACCGCCGCCGCGGCCGGCCTGCCGGACGTCGCGCCCGTCGCGACGGAGGCGGATCTCGGCGACAACGTCGACCGCGCGACGTTCCTCTCGCTCGCGACCATCGGCGTCAGCGGCCTGATCGGCGCGGGCGTGACGCTGCCCGCCCTCGGCTTCGGCGTGCTGCCGTCGTTCATGGGCGAGGGCGTCGACACGTTCGACGTCGACCTCGGCCCGATCTCGAACTTTCCCGAGGGCCAGTACGTGATCGCCACGTACCTGGAGAGCCCGGAGCAGGGCGAGGTCTCGCGGCGCACCGCGTTCATCCGCAACAACGGCCGCACCGACGACGGCGTGCCGAGCTTCACCACGATCTTCAGCCGCTGCGCACACCTCGGCTGCCCCGTCCAGCCGAACGGGCCGATCGACGAGGAGGCGAAGAAGGACGTCAACGGCGTCGAGCTCCGGCCGGTGCTCGCGGCGAGCTTCGGCTGCCCCTGCCACGGCGGCCTCTACGACTCGGAGGGCAACCGGATGGCCGGGCCTCCCGTCCGCTCGCTCGACCGCTACGAGTTCTCGATCAAGGACGGAAACCTCGTCCTCGGCCGCCTGTTCAGCGTGGGAACCGTTCAGGGCGTGGGCGCGAGCGCGAAGATCATGAAGTACTACAAGGCGTATCCGGGCGTGCACGTTGACGGCATCGAGCGGTGGCTCTACCCCATTCCGACTCCGGGATCGACGAGCTGATCCGATAATGGCGACGAAGACCTCGCGCAAGCACTCCCTCGCCGACGCGGCGCTCATCCCGCTCGACTGGACCGAGGAACGCTCGGGCCTCGTCGGGTACACGAAGTGGTTCCTCTTCCGGAAGGTGCCGCACGACATCAGCTGGGCGCAGACGCTCGGCGCAGCCTCGTTGACGGCGTTCATCGTCCAGGCGACGACCGGTGTCTTCCTCGCGATGTACTACAAGCCCGACCCGAGCAACGCGTACTCCTCGATCCAGAACATCACGGAGGAGCTGACGCTCGGCTGGCTCGTGCGCGGCATGCACAAGTGGGGCGCGAGCGTCTTCATCATCCTGATGTTCCTCCACATGGCACGCGTCTTCCTGTTCGGCGCCTACAAGTATCCGCGTGAGCTCAACTGGATCCTTGGCGCGCTGATCCTCGTGAGCGGCATGGCCGAGGGCTTCACGGGGTACCTCCTGCCGTGGGACAACACGGCGTACTGGGCGACCGTCGTCGGCATCAACATCAACGCGACGGGCCCGTTCGTCGGCCCCTTCCTCGCGCAGTTCCTCCAGGGCGGCCTCATGATCGGCCCGGACACGCTGCCGAAGTTCTACGCGCTGCACATGCTCGTGCTTCCTGGCGCGATCATGGCGCTGATCGGCCTGCACCTGTACCTCGTCGTGCGCCTCGGCGTCACGTCGCCGCCGTGGTCGAAGACGGCTGCCGGCCGTGAGCGCGGGCCGGAAGCGGGCGCGCGTGAGGGCCTCATCCGCGAGCCGGCGACCGAGGGGGACTCGGCCTGATGGGCGTCCCGCTCTCCGAGCGCAACCGCGCCGGGCACAAGCGCTACAAGGAGGACGTCGAGCGCGAGGGCAAGAGCTTCTGGCCGTACGCCGTCCTCCACGACGCGATCATGTCGCTCGTCGTCGTCGCGGTGATCATCGTGCTCGCGTGCATCTGGTACTTCACCGCGGACGGCGTCGAGGCGGGGTGGCTCGGGCCGTGGTACGCGACCGAGGCCGACCCGGGGACGATCAGCTTCGTCCCGCGGCCGGACTGGTTCTTCTACTTCCTCTTCTACCTCCTGCGGATCTTCAAGTGGCCCGAGTCGGTCCTGCTCGGCACGGTGGGCATCCCGACGATCCTGCTGGTCCTGCTGATCGCGCTGCCGTTCTACGATCGGCGTCCCGAGCGGCGTCCCGGCCGGCGCCCGGTGGCGATGATCGCCGCCGTCCTCGTGGTCATCTCCATGGCGACGCTCACGTGGAAAGGCGCCACCGCGAAAGAGGCGCTCGGCTCCGAGCTGATCGCCGCCGGCAAGCCGGAGGAGTGGGCGCAGCAGCAGGGCTTCGCCGACAACCCGACCGCCGTCGCGGGCGCAAAGCTCTTCGCCGAGTCCGGCTGCCT
This sequence comes from uncultured Actinomycetes bacterium, assembly GCA_963746445.1. Taxonomy (GTDB): domain Bacteria; phylum Actinomycetota; class Thermoleophilia; order Gaiellales; family Gaiellaceae; genus Gaiella. The sequence goes on along the minus strand of CAVVAW010000008.1, from coordinate 151,207 downwards.
CAACTGCCACACGTACCTCGGCGAGGGCAACTCGAACCTCGGCGCGCCGAACCTGAGCGACATCGGAGCGTCGGGCCGCGGCGTGGACTTCTTCAAGTCCTACGTGTCGAACCCGGCGCAGTACGGCAACAACGTGATGATCTCGTACGGCTACCTCGGCGACGAGAACCTCACGAAGCTCGCGACGTTCCTGGACGCGAGCCGCGGCGGCGGGTAGAGGCCGCTCCAGGCCGGGCGGTTACCCTCTCCGCGTGACGTACGAGTCGGGCTCACTGGCGCCGAACGAGGTACGGCGGCTGTTCGACCGCATCGCGCCGGTGTACGACGTGATGAACCGTGTCATGACCGTTGGGCTCGACCGGTCGTGGCGGCGTCTCGCGGTCGAGGCGGTCGTGCAACCGGGAGACCGCGTGCTCGACGCGTGCTGCGGCACGGGTGACCTCGCGATCGCCGCGGAGCGCGAAGGTGGGCACGTGACCGGGCTCGACTTCTCTCCCGCCATGCTCGAGCGCGCGCGCCGCAAGTCGGCGTCGATCGAGTGGGTCGAGGGCGACATGCTCGCGCTGCCGTTCGAGGACGCGTCGTTCGACGCAGCGACCGTCGGGTTCGGCGTCCGCAATGTCGTCGATCTCGAGCGAGGCGTTGCGGAGCTGCGGCGGGTGCTCCGGCCGGGTGGCCGGCTTGCGATTCTCGAGATCACGCACCCGCGCGGGCTCCTGCGGCCGTTCTTCTCCCTCTGGTTCGACCGGATCGTGCCGCTGCTCGGGAAGGTGCTGCCGGGCGGGCGCGCCTACACCTACCTCCCGGCCAGCGTGCGCCGCTTCCCGGGCGCCGAGGAGCTCGCCGCGCTGCTCGAGCGCCACGGGTTCGGGCACGTTCGGTTCCGTCTCATGGGCGGGACGATCGTGGCGCTGCACACCGCCGTCGCGACCGTGGAGAGCGGCGATTAGCGCCCTCGAGACCATCGCGTCGGTCGAGGGGCTGCGCGACTACCTCGGCGCGGTCGAGGATCGCCTCGAGTCGGTGGTCGCTGCGCATCCGGGCACGGTCGCCGCCGTTGGCGCGGACGCGCTCGCGGCCGGCGGGAAGCGGTTGCGGCCGACGCTCACCTTCCTCTCGTCGCCCGTTCGTGCGGAGCCACCCGTCGTCGAGGGCGTCGCGGTCGAGCTCGTCCACATGGCAACGCTCATCCACGACGACATCGTCGACGGCGCGCACGTCCGGCGCGGCCGCGCCGCTGCCTGGACGCAGCACGGCTCCGACGCCGCGAAGGCCGCGGGCGACCACCTGTTCGCGGCCGCGTTCGCGTCGCTCGCCGCGAGAGGGTCGCACGAGCAAGTCGGGGCGCTCGCCGATGCGTCGCTTGCCCTCGCCCGCGGCGAGGCGATGCAGCGCCTCCAGCGCCACGACCCGTCCACGACGGTCGATGCGTACCTCGAGCGGTGTGCTCTGAAGACCGGTTCGCTCTTCGCCGCGGCGTGTGTCCTCGGCGGAGGGAGCGGCGAGTTCGGCCGGCTGGTCGGGATCGCGTTCCAGATCGTCGACGACGTGCTCGACTGCTCGGGCGAGACCGTCGAGACGGGGAAGATCCCCGGCACCGACCTCCGCGACGGGACGCCGACCCTGCCGTTGCTCCTCGCCGCGCGGGAGGACGAGGTCGTGCGCGCAGCGCTCGCCGGCGGCCCGCTCGAGGGCACGCTCGTCCGGGTCGCGGCCACCGGTGCGCTCGAGCGCTCGCTCGAAGTCGCGCTGGATTACGCTGCACGGGCGCGCGCGAGCCTGGACGGCTCCGTGCGCCGGGAGGAGCTCGAAGCGCTCGCCGACGCCGTCGTCGAGCGAAACCGCTGAGATGACACGACCGTATGACAGCCCCGTCTTCGGGTGTCCGGCTAGGTGTCCGACTTCAGTCGGATACCTGCCGCCTGCGCGCCCACTGCGGGGGGCAACGTGACGGGGGCGGCAAGCCTCGGCGATGGCCGGCGACCGCCGCCGCTCGCGTCCCTCCTTGCCTTCGGCCTGGCGATCCTCGCGGAGGCCGGCGCAGTCGCGCTCGTCTTTGGCACGGTGTACTCGGTCCGCGTCGGCGCGGCGGCGAGCATCGCGATCTGGACGGCGATCGCCAGCGCCTCGATCGGCCTCTTCTTCGTCCCGGCGGCCATGGCGGCCCTCGTCGCCGCACGCCCCACGAGCGACGGAGGTGTCCGACTGAAGTCGGACACCGGGAGGAGCTGCGCGTGATCAGGCTCGGACGGATCTCGTACGTCAACATGGCGCCGGTCTTCCACCGGCTGAGGCACGAGGTCCAGGAGGTCACCGGCGTCCCGACCACGCTCAACCGCATGCTCCTCGACGGGGAGATCGACGTCGCGCCCATCTCGTCGATCGAGTACGCGCGGAACGCGCCGCGGCTGCGGCTGCTCCCGCGGCTCTGCGTGTCGTCCGAGGGGGCGGTCGACTCGATCCAGCTCGTCACGCGCATCTCGCTCGGCCGGATCCGCACGGTCGCAGTCACGCCGGAGAGCGCGACGTCGGTCGTGCTGACGAAGGTCCTGATCCCGCAGGCCGAGCTCCTGCCGCTCGAGGCGGCCGACGAAGCGGACGCAAAGCTTCTGATCGGCGACGCCGCGCTGAAGAGCGCCTTCGAGGACCCGACGCCGCACCACGACCTCGGCCGTCTGTGGCTCGAGCGCACCGGGCTGCCCATGGTGTTCGCGGTGTGGGCCGCGCCGGAGCCGCTCGTCGACGGGCTGGGCGACCTCCAGGACGCGCTCGTCGCGTCGGTTCGTCTGGCGCGCTCGGAGCCCGAGCGCCTCGCGTACGAGGCGAGCGAGCGCTACGGCTACCCGCCCGGCTTCCTCGCGCGCTACTTCGAGAAGCTCCGCTACAGCTTCGGCCCGCGCGAGCGCGCCGGCTTCTACACCTTCCTCGAGATGGCCCGCGACGTCGGCGAGCTCGCCCAGGTTCCCGAGCTCCGCTTCATCCCCGGCGAGCCGGCGCGCGTCTCCGGCTAGGGCTGGGAGCCCGCGAGCGCCGGCGGGCGCGCTGCGTGGCGGTACTCGACCCGGTAGCCGAGACGGCGGGGGATCGCGAGCAGGCTCTCGAGGTCGAGGTCGACGGTGGCGCCCGCCTTCTGGGTGACCTCGTCCTCGATCGGCAGGTCGAAGTCGTCGGCGCCGTACTCGAGCGCGCGGAACGCGTCCTCGTTCTGGGTCAGCACCGAGGTACGGAAGTGGCGGACGTTGTCGAGGAAGATCCGCGAGAGGGCCATGTGGCGCCAGTACTCGCGCGCGGAGATCTCGCGCCCGCCGAACGCGGTGCCGTAGGGCTTGTATGTCCAGCAGAGGAACGAGAAGAGCCCGTCGTAGCCGTCGCGCACGCACGCGTCCTGAAAGTCCCGGGTGCGCTGGAGGTGCTCGATCCGCTCCTCGAGCGTCTCGTCGAAGCCGATCACCATCGTCGCCGTCGTGCGCATGCCGCTCTCGACGATCGCGCGCTGGGCGTCGAAGTAGTCGACGACGGTGTACTTCCACTTCGCGTGGCGCTTGCGGAAGTCCTCGGTGAGGATCTCGCTGCCGCCACCGGTGATCCAGTGGACGCCCGCGTCGCGGAGCCTTGCCGCGGCCTCTGCGAACGAGAGCTTCGCGCGGTCGGCGAGGAAGACGAACTCCGCGACGGTCAGCGCGTAGAACTCGACGCGCTCGCCGTAGCGCTCGCGGACGGAGGCGAAGAGGTCGCAGTAGTAGTCGAGCGGCAGCTTCGGGTTGAAGCCGCCGTTGAAGCCGACGAGGTCGCCTCCGACCTCGAGCAGCTCGTCGATCTTGGCGAAGACCTCGTCGCGGTCGAGGACGTAGCCACCGTCCTGGTTCGGAAGGACGTAGAAGGCGCAGTAGTCGCACTGGGCAACGCAGACGTTCGTGTAATTGACGATGCGCATGATCATGTACGTCGCCTTGTCGGGCTCGTGCCAGCGCGCGCGCGTCTGCTGCGCGAGCTCCTTCAGCTCGTCGTCCGACGCGTCGTGCCAGAGCTGCGCCGCCCGCTCGGCGGTGATGCGCGTCACGCCGGCACGGCCTCCTCGACCGTGACCTCGTCGGGGTCGAGCGTGTCCATGAAGGAGCTGACGGAGAAGACGGCGTTGCCTGCGCCCGCGACGCCGTAGCCCGGCGGAGGCCGGAGGCCGTGGCGGCCGAGCGCATCGCGGTAGGCGTGCAGCAGGCGGATGTGGTACTCGAGCGGCGCCCCGTCGGGGTTGGCCTGGCCGAGCGGCGTCGTCGGCTCGGGGCACCACGTCGTGAAGCGTGGGGTGATGCCCCGGCTCATGAACCAGTCGAGTCCCTCGGTGGTGGAGGCGATCGCCTCGTCGATCGTCCCGAAGCCGTGCGGCTTCGCCATCTCGACTCCCGCGACGAAGTTCGGGATCACGTGGCGCGGGCCGAACACCTCGGCGGCGTCCAGGATCCGCCGGTGCCACTCCTCGCGGCCGACGTACCGCTCCTTGCCGGGCGAGATCAGCGTGAACAGCCGCTTGTCCCAGACCTCGTAGTTCGGGTGATAGATCGCGATGCCGTAGTCCTTGAACCGCTGGACGTCAGCCTTCGGGAGCGCCTGCGCGACGACCTTGCCGATCCAGCGGCCGGGGAACCGCTCCTCGATCGCCTGCGCGTAACGGCCGTAGAAGTCCGCCTCGGCGAGTCCGTCGACCGTGCTCGTCACAGAGCCGCCGGTGAGCGTGTACGCCTTGCTCGTCCGCTCCGTGTCGTAGCGGTCGATCAGGGCGAGCGCCTCGAGCACGTCCTCCACCGGCTTGACACCGGTGTAGGGCCGGCCCGCCTTCTTGTGCTGGCGCCAGTTGTGGTTGATGTCGCAGAAGCCGCACTCCTCGTGCGCGCCGAAGTACTGGCAGAGGCGCAGCACGGTCAGGTAGATCAGGTAGCCCCACTGGATCGTCGGCGCGGTCTCCATCACCGTCTTGCCGCCGGCGAGCGTGTGGCGGTAGTACTCGGGCATCGGCGGCAGGCCGACGTCCGCGATACCGCGGCCCTCGAGGGACAGGGCGAGCGCGCCGTCGTCTCCGCGGCCGACGCGGTAGGGCGACCCCGGGTTGACCCGCACCGACACGATCGTCCGCCGCAGCCCGAACGGGCCGCCGGTGAGCGCAACTTCCTCGGGCGGGCGTCTCAGCGCGGCCTCGCCGAGCTCGGTGAGCGGCTTCTGGTCGAACGAGAAGATGAAGTACGACTTCGGCTTCACCTCGCCGTCCAGGTTGTCCGACAACGCGGCGTCGTCGAACGCGATCCCGGTGCGCAGGAGGTCCTCCTTCAGCACCGCCTCGGGCGGCACGTCCGGGTAGCGCTCCACGAGCGACTCGACGAGCGCGCGACGCGTGTCGGGAGCGACTGCAGTCACGCCTGCACGGTATCGGCCGCGGGCGCGCCGGTGGGTGTCGTTGCGCGCCAAAGGTGGTGGGCAACGAAGCCGATCCAGACGAACCACGCGACGCTTCCTGCGCGCGAGGCCGCGCCCTGACCGATCGTCCCGAAGACGGCGCCGGCGGCGATGACGGCCGGAATCGCGAGCAGCGTCGGTATCCACGCCGAGCGCCAGCCCGGGCGCGCCCGGAACGCGAAGGCGAGCACGACCGGGGTGAGCAGCAGTGCAGCGCCCGTGATGCCCGACTCGACCTTGTGGGCTGTGGCGTGCCACGAGACGTTCTCGCAGGGCACGTCGATCCCGCCCCGGCAGTCGAGTCGGAGGAATCCGTCCAGCACCATGCCGACGCCGACGACCATGAGACCGGCGCTCCCGAGGCGGGCCGACCACCCCGGTCCGAGCGCGCTCCCGAGGCCGAGGCCGAGGCAGACGACGAGAAGCCCGGTGAGGTTCGCACCGATCTGGTTGTAGAGCCACGGGCTCGATGCCGTCTGCGCGCCGAGGTGGCTGATGTCGTTGTGTGCGGGGTCGAACGGGTCGGGCTGGACGAGATCGCCGAGAAAGATCCCGAGGACGAAGGCGACGGGTGCTGCGAGCCCGCAGAGGGCGGCGACCCGGATCGGCATGCGTGGAGTGTCTCAGACCGTCTGCGCGTCCGCAGGGCACGAATCTCTCTGTACGAAATCCGTGAGGATCGCGGGCGGCCGCACGTCGGTGCACTACCCTCGGGCCGGGTCGATGCGCCGTCTCGTCTCACTCGCCGCCGTCTCGTCGCTCGCCGCCGCGCTCCTGGTGCCGGCAGCCGTCGCCGCGCCGCGTGAGCTCTGGCCGGGTGTCACGTACGAGTCGGGCATCCAGTTCACGACGCACGGACCGGTGGCGATCAACGTGCTGCGCGGGCCACGGCCCGGCGGCCTGACGACTCTCGAGCCCGTGCTCTCGAACGACACGGTCGTCGGTCGCGAGAAGCTGACGACAATGGAAGTGCGGCTGCGGCGGACAGCCACGGCGGCCGGCGTCAACGGCGACTACTTCACGCTCGCGACGGGCAAGCCGTCTGGTGTCCTGATGCGGGACGCGCAGCTCGTCGCGCCGCCGAACGCGGGGCGGGCGAGCGCCGGGATACGGAGCGACGGGGTGCTCGACATTCGGCGGGTGGGCTTCAAGGGCACGTGGCGCGCCACGGTAGGGCCGCGTCCGCTCGGTGCGCTCAACGCGATGCCCGCCGCCAACGGCGCGGCGCTGTACACGGATGCGTACGGGGCGAGCACCCCCGCGCTCCCGGGGAGCGCAGCCGTGATCCTGTTCCCCTTCCCGGCCGCGACCCCCGAGGTCGATCTCGTCGCGCCCGTCGTCGAGGCGAGGACGGACGGCGGCGCGGTCGCAATTCCTGCGGGCGGCGCCGTGGTCGTGGCGCGCGGCACCGCGGCGCAGGCGCTCCGTTCGGAAGGGGTCGCCGGCGGGACGATCACGGTGAACCTCGGGCTCGTGCCGTCGTGGCCCGACATGGTCGGGGCGATCGGCGGCGGCCCGCAGATCGTCCGGAACGCGGCACCGATCTTTCGCGCAGGCGAGGTGTTCACGACCAAGCAGCTCGGCCCGCGAGCGCCCCGCAGCGCGGTCGGCCAGCTCCGCGACGGCCGGATCCTTCTCGTCGCGGTCGACGGGCGGCAGCCCGGCTACAGCGTCGGGCTCACGAACTGGGAGCTCGCCCAGGCCCTCGTCCGGCTCGGCGCGGTCACCGGGATGGCGCTCGACAGCGGCGGCTCGACGACCATGGCGTTCGACGGCCAACTCCTGAACCGGCCCTCGGACGGAGTCGAGCGGCGTATCTCGACCGGGCTCGCCTTTCTCTACCGGGGGGTTTTCGCCCCCGAGCCCCCTGCGCGCGTCTCGCCGAACGGCGACGGAGTCGACGACGCTCCGAACCTCGCCTACAGGGTCGTGCGGCCCTCGTCGGTGACGGTGACGCTGCGCGCACCCGACGGGTCGACGCCGGTCTCGACGACGGCGCAGCAGGCACCCGGTACGTACCCCGTGCCATTCCCGGCCGCGCCGGAGGCGGGGACAGCAGCGGTCGGCGCAGTCGTGGCCGCGGGCGCGTGGGCGTTCGAGGTGAAGGCCGTGGACGACATCGGACAGAGCTCCTCGATGACCCGTAGCTTCGTCGTCGACGACACGCTCGGGTTTCTCCGCGTGCCGAAGCTGCGCGCGGTGCCGCCCTCCGGCCGCGACATCCCGATCACGTTCGAGCTCGCGCGCGCCGCGCGTGTGTCGGTCACCGTGGTCGACGCAACGGGCCGGGTGGTGCGGAGCGGGCTCGCCGTTCCCGCCTCGCGTGACGCGGGCGACCAGACGGTTGCCTGGAATGGGCTCGCGAAGAACGGGAAGGTCGTCCCCGGCAAGCTCACCGTGCGGGTGGTCGCCACGTCGAGCCTCGGCCGGTCCGAGCTGAACGGGCCGATCACGCTCCGCAAGGCTGCCGGATAGCGCGGACCTCTGGCGTCCCTCAAAGTCGGACACCAAGGGCGGCTAGCATCCCGCGATGCTCGTCGCCGGGATCGTCAGCGACATCACGACGTGGGTCACCGACGCGATCGGGAGCTACGGCCTCTACGCCGTCTTTCTCCTGATGCTGATCGACGCGGTCTTTCCGGCCGCGAGCGAGGTCGTGATGGTCTACGGGGGTGCGGTCGCATCGGGTGCGTTCGCCGGTCAGGCGATCACGCTCTTCGGCTACCACTTCGACAGCGGCCTGCCGGCCTACCTCGCCGTCGCGATCGCCGGGACCGTCGGGTACCTGATCGGGTCGATCGGTGGCTGGGCGCTGGGCGACTACCTCGGGCGTCCGTGGCTCGAGCGCCACGGCCGGTGGCTGCATCTGAGCGGCGAGAACCTCGACCGCGCAGAGCACTGGTTCGACCGCTGGGAGGAATGGGCAGTGTTCCTCGGTCGGATCACGCCGGTGATGCGCTCGTTCATCTCGATTCCGGCGGGTGTCTTCCGCGCGCGGTTCTGGCCCTACGTCTGGCTGACGCTCCTCGGCTCGGCGATCTGGTGCTTCGCCTTCGCGGGAGCGGGCTGGGCGGCCGGGGCGAGCTGGGAGTCGTTCCACCACGCGTTCCGCTTCGTCGACTACGTCGTCGCGCTCGCAGTCGTCGTAGGCGCCGCGCTGCTGGCGCGCACCTTGCTGAGGCGCCGTCGCCGGTCGGCCGCCGACGAGCCGGTGTAGCCAGCCCCGCAAGTAGACTCCCCTCGTCGTGATCCCGCTGGTCGACGTCAAGGCGCAGTACGCGCCGTTCATCCCCGAGTTGCAGGAGCGCTTCGCCGAGGTGCTGGAGTCGGGCCGCTTCATCTTCGGCCCCGAGGTCGAGGCGTTCGAGCGCGAGGCGGCCGCCTATCTCGGCGTGCCGCACGCGATCGGCGTCGCGAACGGCACGGACGCGCTCGTCCTCGCGCTGGAGGCGATGGGAGTCGGCCGTGGCGACGAGGTGATCTGCCCCGCGTTCACGTTCTATGCGACCGCCGAGGCAATCGCGCGCGTCGGCGCGACGCCGGTGTTCGCGGACATCGACCCGGTCACGCTCAACCTCGATGTGGCCGCCGTCGCTCCGCTCGTCGGCGAGCACACGAAGGCGATCGTCCCGGTGCACCTCTTCGGCCGTCCGGCGCCGCTCGCCGAGCTGGCGACGCTCGGGGTTCCTCTGCTCGAGGATGCCGCGCAGGCGTTCGGCGCGCCGGGGATCGCCACGACGGGCATCTGCTCCACGTTCAGCTTCTTCCCGACCAAGAACCTCTTCGCGCTCGGCGACGGGGGGCTCGTCGCGTGCACCGATACGGCGGTCGCGGACACCGTGCGCAAGCTCCGGTTCCACGGCTCGCGCGACAAGCGGACGTTCGAGCTCATCGGGGCGAACTCGCGGCTCGACGCGATCCAGGCTGCCGCCCTGCGCGTCTTCCTTCCGCATCTCGCAGGTTGGAACCGGTCGCGCCGTGAGGCGGCGGGGCGCTACGCGGAGCTGGGGCTCGGAGAGTCCGTCGAGCTGCCGCTCGACGAGGCCGGGCACGTGTACCACATGTACGTCGTGCGGACGAACGAGCGTGAGCGCATCGCCGCAGCGCTCGACGAGGCCGGAATCGCGTCCGCCTCGTACTACGTGACGCCGCTCCACCTCCAGCCGGCGATGGCCTATCTCGGCTACGAGCCCGGGTCGCTCCCGGAGACGGAGCGGGCCGCGGCCGAGAACCTCGCCCTGCCGATGTGGGGCGGGATCGGCGTCGAGCAGCAGGAACGGGTCGTCGCGACGGTGAAGTCCGCCGTCGGTGTCGTCGTTTAGCTAAGGAGCCGCGGTCGTGCGTAGCCCGGTGAGTCGCCACTCGATCTGGCAGGTAGGTGTCGACGCGGTCCTCGTCGCGGCCGCCTGGTGGCTCGCCTGGAGCCTCCGCTTCGAGCACCGCCCGGTCTACTACGACCGCTATCTCGACTGGTCGATCGTCGCGCTCGTCGTCGTGATCAAGCTGCCGGTCTTCGCCCTGTGCGGCTTCTACAACCGCTGGTGGCGCTACGTCTCGACGCGCGACATGTGGGGGGCGTTCCGCGGGGTCGTCCTCGCGTCCGTTGCGGTCTTCCTCGTCTTCACGCTCTTCGAGGTGCACCGCGTGAACGTGCCGCGCGGCGTCTGGTTCATCGACCTGCTCCTCTGCATGGCTTTCGTCGCGGGCTCCCGCCTGCTCGTGCGGACGATCGTGGAGCGGCCTCTGCCCGGCCGGATCGTGACCCGCGGCAAGGAGGCCATCATCGTCGGCGCCGGCGACGCCGGACAGCTCGTCGTGAAGGAGATGCAGCGGTCGCCGGCGCTCGGCTACACGCCCATCGGGCTGCTCGACGACGACTCGCGCAAGCGCAACCTGCGGCTCCACGGCGTGCGCGTGCTCGGCACGACCGCGGACCTGGCGCACGTCATCCGCGACCGCAGGCCGGACGAGGTGCTGATCGCGATCCCGAGCGCCTCCGGCGAGCTTCGCGCGCGGATCGTCGAGACGGCGCGGGCCCTCGAGGTCCCGGTCAAGACCCTGCCGACGCTCTCCGACCTCGTGTCGGGCGACGCGGACCTCGCGCGCCAGCTGCGGCCCGTCGAGGTCGAGGACGTTCTCGGCCGCGAGCCGGTCGAGGTCGACTTCGCGTCCATCGCCGAGTACCTGAAGGGCGAGGTCGTGCTCGTGACGGGCGCCGGCGGCTCGATCGGCTCGGAGCTCTGTCGGCAGATCGCCCGCATCGGGCCTGCGAAGCTCGTCCTGCTCGACCACGCAGAGCCCGCGCTCTTCGAGATCGAGCGCGAGCTCGTACGCGAGCGGGGATTCCTCGCGGCCGCCGCCGTCGTCGGTGACGTCCGCGATCCGGTGAAGCTGCGGCAGGTCTTCGACAAGTACCGGCCGGGCGTCGTCTTCCACGCCGCCGCGTACAAGCACGTTGCGATGATGGAGGCGAACCCGCTCGAGGCCGTGCGCAACAACACGCTCGGTACCCGCGTCGTCGCGGACGTCGCGGTCGAGTACGGCGCGAAGCGATTCGTGCTCGTCTCGACGGACAAGGCCGCCAACCCGAAGACCGTCATGGGCCAGTCGAAGGCGCTCGCCGAGTGGATCGTCGAGACGTGGGGCCATCGCGCCGACGTGACGACGCGGTTCGTGGCGGTTCGCTTCGGAAACGTCCTCGGCTCGTCCGGCTCGGTCGTGCCGATCTTCCGCCGGCAGATCGCCCGCGGGGGGCCTGTGACGGTGACGCACCCCGAGATGACGCGGTTCTTCATGACGATCCCCGAGGCGGTGCAGTTGATCGTCCAGGCCGGCGCGATCGGCGGCCGCGGGCAGGTGTACGTCCTCGACATGGGCGAGCCGGTTCGCATCGTCGACCTCGCGGAGAAGATGATCCGCCTGTCGGGCAAGGAGCCGGGACGGGAGATCGTCATCGAGTACGTCGGGCCGGCGCCCGGCGAGAAGCTCCACGAGGAGCTCGTCGGGGACGGCGAGGCCGTGACGCCGAGCCGGCATCCCAAGATCGACCTGATCACCCGCCCGCCTGTCGACTCGGAGTGGCTCGAGGCCGAGCTCGCGGACCTCGAGCGGCTCGTCGAGGACGGCGAGACGCTCGAGCTCGTCGGCGAGCTGCGGCGTCTCGTGGGCGAGCCGCGGCGCGAGGGGGCGGTTGCCCCCGAGTCGGGGCACGTGCCATAGCCCCGAGCGCGCCGGTCTTCGTCGTGGGCGACGTCCACGGCTGTCGCGACGCGCTCGCAACGCTGCTCTCCGACGCGGGACTGGTCGATGCGGAGGAGCGATGGGCGGGGGGAGATGCCCGCGTCTGGCTCGTCGGGGATCTGACTGACCGGGGTCCCGACGGCATCGGCGCGATCGACCTCGTCCGCCGGCTCGAGCAGCAGAGCGAAGGCGCCGTCCGCTGCCTGTTGGGGAATCACGAGGTGCTCCTGCTCTCCGTCCTCCGCTTCGGCGGCGAGGAGACGAGCATCCCCGGCGAGTCGTTTCACGGCCTGTGGCGGCGGAACGGCGGAGTCGAGTCGGACGTGCGGGGGCTCACGCCCGAGCACGTCTCCTGGATCGCGGCCCTGCCGCCGCTCGCGCTCGAGGGCGAGACCCTGCTGATCCACGCGGACACGTCGGCGTATCTCGCGCTCGGACGCTCGGTCGACGCGGTCGCGCGTGCCACGCGCGCCGTTCTCGCGGCGGGGTCGGTGAACGAGATGGACGACCTCCTCGGCATCGTCTCCGACCGGATGCGACTCGACGACCCGGCGGCCGTCCAGGCGCTGCTCGACGCCTACGGCGGCACGCGCATCGTGCACGGGCACACGCCCATAGCGTCGCTGGTCGGAGTCGACCCGAGGAGCGTGACCGAGCCGCTCGTCTACGGCGACGGGCGCGTGACGAACGTCGACCACTGCCTCTTCGCAGGCGGGCCAGGGTTCGTCACAAGGCTGTGAGGAGGAGGTCGAGGAGCAGCGCGGGGTCGCGGGTCGCGCGGGCCGCGTCCGGTTGCTTGCGCTCGACCGCGATGCCTGCCGCGTTCTCGAGCGTTCGCAGCCGTCCCTCGGCAACGAGGCGCTCGTCGACGGCGCCCATCCGCCCCGTGAAGGTCGTGTAGACGGGCGTTCCGAGCGCGACCGCCTCGCGGTTCATGGTCCCGCCTGCGGAGACGACCAGATCGGCGAGCGCGACGAGGCTCAGGGCGTCGACTGCTCTGTCCGGCACGAGCAGGGACGGCAAGGCGGCGGCGCGGATCGTCTCGCGCTGCTCCGGCGTGCGCGGCAGCACGACGGCATGGACGCCGGGGTCGTGTCCGAGCCGCTCGAGCACATCCGCGAAGAGCGGATTGCGGTGGCGGTGGTAGAGAGAGACGTCGGGTGGGGTGCGCACGACCGCGAGCACCCGATCCCGGTCGACACGCAGTGCGTCGAGCACGGCCGCGTCGGGTGTGAAGCCGTCGAGGTAGTACTCCTCCTTGAGCCCCGGGTAGCGCCGCACCTTCCGCGACCGCGCACCGATCCGATCGAGGCGGCTCTGGGGGATGACCTCCGGCACGACCACCCGCGTCGCCGCCCGGCAGCCGAGCCCGTGCTGCGCCCGCGCGAACTCGTAGTCGAACGCGTAGGACGACGGAATGCCGAGGGAACGTGCCGCGAGCGGCAGCTCGTGTGAGGCATGCGAGAGCGCGACGTCGAAGTCCCGTGCGCGGGCGAAGCGACGGAGCGCCCGCAGGCGCGTCGACATCGCGCGCACCTTGCCCGTGCGCGACGCCCCGGCGTGCGGCGGGCCGACGACGGTGTGTTCGAGGCCTGCATCCTCGAGGAGCTCGAGCGTCTGTGCGAAGTCCCGCGCGGTGATCGTCACCTCGTGCCCCCGAGCCTCGAGCAGATCGACGAGCGGCCGGAAGAAGACCACGTGCGGGGAGTTCGTCACGTCGATCCAGACGCGCATGGGTCACTTCTATAACATTCGCTTATGGATACGCGCCAGCTGGCCGCGTTCTGCGCCGTCGTCGAGCGGCGCTCCTTCTCACAGGCGGCGGAGCAGCTCGGCGTCACGCAGCCGGCCGTCTCGCTCCAGGTGCGCGCGCTCGAGAAGCGGCTCGGCGCCCAGCTTCTCGACCGGTCGGGCCGCCGTGTCGAGCCGACCGAGGCGGGTACGCGCCTCTACCGCGGCGCGCAGCGGCTCCTCGCGCTCGAGCAGCAGGTGCTCGACGAGGTGGCGGCGGAAGGCGACGGAGACCTCTCCGGCGCGCTCTCGATGGGCGCGTCGACCGGCCCGGCCGCGGTGGTCGTGCCACGGCTCCTCGGCGAGTTCCAGCGCGCCCACCCTGCTGTTCGCGTCGCGCTCGAGGTGCACGACACGCGCATGGTCGTCGAGCTTGTCGCGGAGCGGCGCCTGGAGCTCGGCATCGTCGGCGCCGCGCCCCGCCACCGAGCGGTGCGGTTCGAGCCCTTCGCGTACGACGAGGTCGTCCTCGTCTGCCCGCCGCGGCACCGTTTCGCGGGACGCACCATCGATGTGCACGAGCTCGCGTCGGAGTCGCTCGTCGTGATGCAGGAGGGAGCCGGCGTCCGCAGGATTGTCGAGGACGAGCTCCGCCGGCTCGGCGTTCGGTTACGCGACCTCGATCCCCGCCTCGAGCTCGGCCTCCAGGAGTCGGTGCGTAGTGCGGTGCTCGCGGGCTACGGCGTCACGTTCATCTCGCGCGCGGCAGTCGAGTCCGACCTCGCCTCGGGCGCGCTCGCAGAGGCGCGCGTGGAGGGAATGGACGGGCGTCGCGAGATCTCACTCGTCCGCAGCGCCGCGCGGGTGCACACACGGGTCGCCGACGCGTTCGTCGATTTCGCGCGAGAGAGGCTGGAGACGCTTCAGCTCGGCCTCGTCCCCACCGCGACCGAATGACCGAGACGCCGCCGTTGCGAATCATCCGCTTCGGCGCAGGCGCGATCGCGGAGCTGGACGACGTCTGCCGCGAAGCGGGGATCGCGGCGCCGCTGCTCGTCACGACCCGCCGGGGTGCGGGGACGGTGGCGGGCCTTCCCGTCGTCGGGACGTTCGACGGCGTCCTTCCGCACGTGCCCGTCGAGACGGTGCGTGCCGCGGCCGACCGTGCGCGCGAGGCAGGTGCCGACGGGCTCGTCGGGCTCGGCGGTGGGAGCGCAATGGACACGTGCAAGGCGGTCGTCGCCGAGCTGGCCGCACGCGGGATCGACCCGCTCCCGCGCGTCGTCGCCGTCCCGACGACGTACGCAGGAGCCGAGTGGACGCCGTACTTCGGGATGCTCCTCGCTCCGGGCCGGAAGGGCGGCGGCGGAGACGAGCGCGCGCGCCCCGTCGCAGCGATCTACGACCCCGAGCTGAGCGTCGGGCTGCCGCTCGCCGCGACGGTGGGCACGGCGATGAACGCCCTCGCGCACTGCGCGGAGGCCCTCTACCACCCCGAGCGCAACGCCGCCGCGGAGCGCCACGCGGAGACCGGCGCCACGGCGATCGGCTACGCGCTGCCGCTCGTCGTCGAGCGGCCAGACGGGATCTACGGCCGGACACGGCTGCTCGAAGGTGCGATGCGGGCCGCGCTCGCGCTCGCCGAGTCCGGGCTCTGCCTCGGTCACGCGATGGCGCAGGCGCTGGGTGGCCGCTACGGGCTGCCGCAGGGGTCGACGAACGCGGTCTGCCTTCCTGCCGCGCTCCGGTTCAACGAGGTCGCCGTGCCGGACTCGGTCGCTCGTTTCGCGCAGGCGCTCGGCGTCGACGACGCCCCGAGCGGCGTCGAGGAGCTTGCGCTGCTCGGCGGCTTCGCCCGGCTCCGCGACCTCGGCGTCCCGGCAGACGATCTCGACGAGGTGGCAGAGGCCGTCGCCGTCCGCCGCGGCGCACTCGAGAATCCCCGCTCCGTGACCGCCGCGGAGGTCGCCGAGCTGCTGCGCTCCGTCTGGTGAGACTCGTCAGGTGAACCGCTCGCCCTCGTCACGACGGTAGCCCCACCAGGCGAGCGCGAGGAACACGAGCCCCCACGCGGTCAGGGCGGCGACGTGGTGGAGCGGCACGGGGTGATCTCCGGTGGCCACCGGGTCGAGCACCTCCATCCAGCTGCGCGTCGGGAGCATCTGCGACGCAATGTCGACGCTGCGGGGCACATCCTCGGTCGGACGGGTCCAGAGAAAGCCGCCGATCGCGAGTGGGAGGTAGAGCAGGTTCGCCACCGGCAGCGCGGCGCGCGGGGAGAGCCAGTAGCCGAACGCGATGCCGAGCAGCGCGAACGGGATGCACCCGACGAGCAAGGTCGACCCGAGCGCGACCGTGCGCCACGGCACCATCCGAACCCCGTACACCGTGAACGCGACCAGCGACACGGCGGCGACGGTCGCAGCGGCGAAGACAAGGGCGGAGAGGACCCGACCGGCAAGCCTCGTGGCCGGCCCCACCGGCAGCGTCCGCAGGTATGACTCCCAGGGCGTCGTCCTGGTCGTGGCGATCCCGACTCCGAACTGGAAGAACGCGACGCCGAGGAGCGCCATCGCCGCAAACCCCGCGTACAACCGCTGGGGCTCCCCCTCCTCGAACGTTCGACCGAAGAGGAGGAGGAGGATCGCGGGAAAGGCGATCGTCGGAACGGAGTACCCGGGGTAACGCCCGAGATTGGCGGTCTCCGCCCGCGCGTGCGCGAGCGCCAGCCTCATTCGGCGGCTCCCGTCAGGGTCACGAAGGCGTCCTCGAGGCTCGTGGGCGTGACGTGGAGCTCTTTGAACTCGACTCCGGAGTGGACGAGCGCCGTGACGAACGCGTCGGCATCGTCGACGTAGATCACGTGCCGGTCGCCGGCCGAGTCGACGGCGCCGACCCCGGGGAGCTGTGGGAGCGCCCCGGCACGCAGCGTCACCTTCGTCAGGCCTCCGCGCGCCTTGACCTCGGCCACCGTCCCCTCGACCAGGACCCGTCCCGCGGCGAGGACCACGATGCGGGTGGCGATCGCCTCCGCCTCGGCGAGCTGCTGGGTCGTCAGGAGGACGGCACCCCCACCCGCGGCGAACGACGCGAGATCGTTCAGCAGCGAGCGTCGGGCGTTTGCGTCCATGCCTGCTGTCGGCTCGTCGAGGAAGAGCGCCCCCGGCTTTCCCGCGAGTGCGAGGGCGACGGCAAGTCGTCTGCGCTGACCGCCGGACAGGCCCCCGGCGTGGCGTCCGGCGACGCTCGCGAGATCGAGCCGCTCGAGAATGTCATCCGAGGAGGCAGCGTGCGCGAAGTGCGCGCGAACGAGCTCGACGGTCTCGCGCACACGAAGGCCCGGTGGGAAGCCGACGTCCTGGAGGACCGCCCCGACGCTCCGCCGGGCGCCTGCCTCACGGGGATCGCGACCGTAGAGCTCGACGCGGCCGGAGTCCGGTCGACGCAGTCCCAGCATGATCGAGACAGCTGTCGACTTTCCCGCGCCGTTCGCGCCGAGCAGCGCCACGATCTCCCCTCGCCGCAGCTCGAAGCCGACCGAGTCGAGCGCCTTCACCGAGGGGAAGGACTTGGTCACACCCTCGAGGAGGGCCAGCGGCGGCGAATCCGTGGCGATGGTCTCGTGCATCGGTCTGGGACCCATGGACGGCGACTCGGATGCTACGAGGCGCGGAAGGCCGTGCCTAGTGTCCAAAAGGGACATGTCCGCTCTGTCTGTCACGGCGACGCCGACCAGGACGTTGTAGGTCGAGTGCGCCGCCATCGCGGCGACGATGCGTCCCGTGACGAGGTACGCCATGCCGAAGAGCGAGCCGGTCGCGAGGTGCGTCCACGCGCGCCGACCGAGCCGTCCCACGTGCGCGACGGCAAAGAACGCCGAGCTGGAGGCGAGCGCACCGAGCGGGCCGAGCGGTGGGACGAGGACGCCGAGAACGAGCCCACGCCAGATCGCCTCCTCCTCGGCCGACTTCGCGGTGAGGACGGCGCTTCGCGCCAGCAGGCGCTTTCGGGACAGCGCGGAGAAGGCGGACGCCGCGATCGGTCGACGGGCGAGGAGGAGGAAGCCACAGCCGCCCGCGAGGCAGCCGAGGGCGATCGCGTCGGCGAGAGGTTGGACGGTCGGATCGAGCGGTCGGATGCTCGGCGCTACCAGGGAGGCCACGACCGCGACCGCGATCCACGCTCCGAGTCGCGACACCGCGACGGCCCTCATGCCGCGGGATACCCGAGTGGCACGAGGTAGAGCGAGGCTTCGTAGATCCCGTCGACACCGAGGAACGCGTCGACCTCGCGGTCGAAGAACCCTCCGAGGGGGACGGCGTCGAGACCGAGCGCGGCGGCCGCAAGGAGCAGGTTCTGTGCCACGTGACCCGCTTCCATCAGCGCGAAGCGGTAGGCACGGGCGCCGTACTTGAACCGAGAGCGCCAGAACATCGCGGTCATGGCCACGACAGCGGCGCTCTCGGCCAACGGCTCTGCGTAGGGCGACAGCTCGGTCCCTGTCGAGGACTCGAGCGGCCGCAGGTGCTCCAGACCGTGCCGCAGCGGGTCGTAGTGGTAGAGGGCCGGGTCGAGGCCCTGGACGCGCCGGCTGACGACGTAGAGCTCGAGGGGGTAGAGGGCTCCACCGGACGGGACGGTCCGCAGCGCCTGGGGGGTTCCGTCGATTCCTGCGTTGACGCCGTATGCGGCATGGAGGACCGTCGCGAGCTTGTTCAGCCGGAGGGCGCCAGGCCCGAACGACCGCCGGGACCGGCGGGTCGCGATCGCATCCGCCAACGTCGCGGGGCCGAGGTCAGCCGCGGGGAGGGGCACGAACGGCCGCTGGGGGTGGCGCTTGGCGGATCGGCTCGCCGTGATCCGCATCTCGAGGCTCCGCTCGAGCCGAGCGGCGCCCACGACATGCGGGTCGGTGACGCCGGCGTAGATCCGGGAGGCCTCGTGGTAGTCCTCGGTGGGGTCGGGCTCGGGCGCGCTGACCGCTCCGAGGATGCTCGCCAGCCGGACTGTCCGGACGATCTCCGCCGGAGCGTCGGGGGGCGCCGTGGAGACGGGATCGCTCACGGGAAGGGATGCGGGAGGTGGTTCAGGTCGGCAGGCTCGAGCGGCGCCGGGACAAGGCCGGCCTCGTGAGCCGCGGTGTACAGGCGCGTGCCACCGAGAAACCGCGCGCGGTGCGATACGTCGAGCGCGCAGAGCTCGGGCACGATCACGCGTGCGACGGAGAGACCGAGCGACCGAACGTCGGGTGAGGTGACGTCCACGGCGTAGGCGGAGAGGCCGTGACGAGCTAGCCGCCGCAGCACGGCGTCGATCTGTGAGCGGGGTGTCGCGCCTTCGAGCGCCGGGACCGAGCGCGTCGGCCGCCGCTCCGTGGAGCCGTCCAGGAACGCGGCGAGCTCCGCGTGCTCGGGCTGGGCGTAGTACAGCAGGTGCTGCTCGAACGTCTCGATCCGATCGGGGTCGGGGGGAGGTGTGCCGGGCTGCTGGGCGAGCGTCTGCTGACGAACCCACCGATAGACGCCGAACCCCTCCGCAACGGCAGCCAGCCACGCTTCGCCGACGGTTGCCGAGGCGCCGGCACCTATCGCGAGCGACGCGCCCGACCCGGGAACGCCGTGCACGACCGCGATCGCGATCGGGATGTCGAGGAACGCGCTTCCGTCGAGGACGTTGAACGGGACGCCGGTCGGGCCGAAGAACCGTCGGTCGTACGACTGGAGATCCTCGTCGTCCGTCCAGTCGAGAAGCGGCAGTGAAAGCCTGCACTTCCAGGCGAGCATCACCGCATCGCGCTCCACGAGCTCGAGCAGGGCACGCAGCACCGCTTCGGTGAAGGTCGCGGCGCACGCGAGGCCGTTCGAGGTCGAGAACGCGACCGGGAGCGAGGCGGTCGCGGGTCGTCCCAGGTACACGAGCTCGGCCGGGAGGTAGGCCGGTGAGCCGTCGTGCAGCGACGCGCCCTCGACGAAGGCCGTGGGCGTGTCCTCCGTGAACTCGGTGAACGGCAGCTCTCCCTCCGCATGCTGGGCCGGGTGGAAGAGCGCAAACCGGAACGGTCGCACCGCGGCGTCGCCGAGGGAGCGCGCCGTGGCGAGCTGAATGCGCTCTCGCGGGACGTACACCGCGGAGTACCGCTCCAGCGCCTCGCCGATCGCTGCGGCACGTGCCCGCGCCGGCAGGGGGTGGGCTCCGCTCCCGTAGTCCACCGCTCTGCCGCCGAGCGTTCGCACGGCCGAGGCGAGCTCGGCCGCGCAGTTCGGGAGCGACGCCTCGTCCGTGGTGTACGTCGTCGAGATCGTCCGCGTGACGATGCCGACGAGCGGCGACACCGCCTCCTCGAGCCGTTCGAGCGCGCGCTCGACCGGGGTGAACGGCTCGTCCGTCAGTACCGCCGTCACGCGACGGCCTCGAACCACGGGGAGGGCACCGCCTGGGCCTCGGGCCCGCACGACGCGCAACGCGGCGCGCGGAGCAGCCGATCGAACCGCAGCCCGACCACCATGCCCGCCTCCAGCGCATAGAACCGACCGGGAAGGGTCGGATCGGCCGTCGTCAGCCAGCGAACGACGAGGATTGCGGCCAGGCCGGCGGCGATCGACGCGAGCGGCGCGGGAAGCGGCGCTCGACGCGGCGTGCGCTCGACGAGCTCGAAGTCCTCGTCGTACCCGGAGGCGGCCGCGCGTCGCGTGACGAAGCACCGCTGACACGCGGACGTCCCGGGCACGAAGACCGGGCCGGCGATGACGAACCGTCCGTCGTACGGCAAGACCTGCAACCACGGGTCGCGACGCCGGAGCGCCCGATCGTTCAGGCCCGAGAGGGCATCGAGGTCGTCGTGCTCGGGGGCGGCGACGAGGAACGAGCCCGCGGCCGGCTCCTGGTCGAGCGAGAGGGTCTCGACCTCCTGCAGCCCGGAGAGCGGGAGGAGGCGCGCAAGCTCCCGGGCGATCGAGCCCGATCCGACGACGGCGACGGGCGCGCTCTCGAGCGCGCCGACCGCCGCCGCCGGTGTCGTGGTGCCCACCACGGCCGCGGCGAACGCCGCCGCCGCGCTCGCGGGATGACCCTCCGCAGTCGGCCCGTTCACCAGCAACTGGTGCTCGGCGAGGAGCGCCAGGACGTTGTCGACGGCCGGGGCGACGGCATGCCCGAGCGTCGCCTCGAGCTCCTCCCGCGTTCGCGTTCCGTCGAGGAGCGGGAGCAGCGTCGGCAACAGAGCACGGGCTGCCCCGCCCTCGAGCGTCACAAGCGTGCCTCCGCGCTCGATCAGGACGCGCGAGCCGTCCTGGACGAGCCGGCACCACGGTGCAAGAGCGGGGCGTTCGGGAAGTGCCATACCGGGCCTCGTCCCCCGTCACCAGCAGAGCTTGGTGCACGTGCAGCAGAGGACGACCGTGCCGCAGCCGCCGCAGCAGCCGGGCTGGTCGTCGACGACCGCATAGGTCGCCGCGCCGTACCCGCGGACGCTGGCGGAGAGGTCGAGCAGCTCCTCCGTGAGCTCGTCGAACATGACACACCCCTTTCGGGTCGAAGACGATGACTGTTGCCACGATGGCGAATCGCCGACCGCAGCACCAGATGGCGTTTGTCGCGAAAGAGCGCCGATTTCTCCACACCGCGTGGGCCCGCTCAGGGCTGCGCCGCCGGGTGCCGCGCCTACACTCCGGACGTGCCGGTGCGTGCTCCCCGCATTCTCGCCGTCGCCTCCGCGGTCGACCTCGACTTCCGCTACGGATGCACGCCCGCGTGGTGGCAGCTCTGGAAGGGGCTGTACGAGGCGGGTGCCGACCTCGTCGTGACGCCGTACCGCGGCCGTCCCGTCGAGTCGCCGTGGTGGCGCACGGCGTCGAATCCCACGTACCGCGAGGGCGAGAGCTACGCGGCGCTCCGCGGCGGGCTCGCCCGGCTCAAGGGCGACCGTTACCTGCGCCGCATCGAGGAGAGCCCCGAGGACAGCGCGTTCGACAAGCTGACGCGCGAGACGATCTGGAAGGTCGTCACCCCGCGCTGGCGCCGCCACCTCGACCGGCTCGTCGAGCGCGAGCGCCCCGACGCGGTGCTCGTCTTCACCGTGCCCATGGCGCACTTCCGCGGCATCCCCGAGTACCTCCGCGAGCGCCACGGTGTCCCGGTCGTGTTCTACGACGGCGACGTGCCCATGAGCCTGCCCGAGTACGGCGGCATGGACACGGGGTTCAACTACTACCACGGCGCCGATCCTTCGGAATACGACCTGGTGCTCTCGAACTCGGAGGGCGGGCTCGACCGCCTGCACGAGCTCGGCGCCCGGCGGGCGGAGGCCGTGCTCTGGGCGGCGGACCCCGAGTTCTTCCGCCCACTCCCCGTCGAGAAGGACTCCGACGTCTTCTTCTACGGCTACGGCGACAAGTTCCGGCGCGAGTGGATGGCGGCGCTGGTCGGTGAGCCGAGCAGACGCGACCCCCGCATCGACTTCGCGCTCGGCGGACGCGACTTCCGGGGCGACGTGGGGCGCGCGCGAGAGATCGGAGACGTGCCGTTCAACGCCTTCGCGCGGGCGATCTCGGCGGCCCGCGTGAACCTCAACGTGACCCGCCGAGCGCACGCGACCGTCGACGGCTCGTCGACCTGCCGGCCGTTCGAGCTCGCCTCCGCGGGGGCGGCGATCGTCTCGAATCCGCACGCGGGGCTCGAGCGCTGGTTCGAGCCGGGCAGCGAGCTCCTGGTCGTGGACGACGCGGACGGCGCGCTCGACGCGTACCGGGCGCTCCTCGACGATCCCGCCGAGGCGGAAGCGATGGGCGCGCGAGCCCGCGAGCGCGTCCTCGACGAGCACACGTACGCCCATCGCGCGCGCCAGGTGCTGCGGCTGCTCGGGCTCGAGGCAGCGGTGCCTGTATGACCGGAAAGCGGACCGTTGCCGTCGTCCCCGCGTTCGACGAGGAAGCGGCCATCGGCGCCGTTGTCCGGGAGATCGTCGAGTTCGACCCGGCGATCGACGTGGTGGTCGTCGACGATGGCTCGTCGGACGGGACGGCGGACGCCGCGGCGCGCGCCGGCGCGACCGTCGTGCGGCTGCCGTTCAACCTCGGCATCGGCGCAGCCGTCCAGACGGGCTTCCGCTGGGCGCTCGAGCGTGAGTACGACGTCGCCGTGCGACTCGACGGGGACGGTCAGCACGACGCCGCCGAGCTCCCGAAGCTGCTCGCGCCGCTCGAGTCCGGTGAGGCCGACGTCGTCACCGGCTCGCGGTTCCGCGAGGGCGAGGACGGGTACCGGCCGCCGCTCCACCGGCGGCTCGGGATCACGTGGTTCGCCCGCCTGGTCTCGCTCCTCTCGGGCCAGCGGGTGACCGATACGACGTCGGGCTTCCAGGCGATGAACGGGAAGGGGATCGAGCTCTTCGCACGCGACTACCCGAGCGACTACCCGGAGGTCGAGGCGACCGTCCTCGTCCTCAAGCACCGGCTCCGGCTCGTCGAGGTGCCGGTCACCATGCGCGAGCGCGAGCACGGCTCGTCGTCGATCACCTTCCTGCGCTCGGTCTACTACGCGTTCAAGGTGACGCTCGCGCTCTTCGTCGCGATGGGCAGGCGGTACGCCGTTCCCTCGGAGGGGGCGCAGCCGTGACGCCCGTACGGATCTCGATCGCCGCCGCGGTCGGCTCCGTGATCCTCATCCTGATCGTCCTCGAGCTGATCCGCGGACGGCGCCTCAAGGAGCGCTACGCCCTGCTCTGGCTCGTGACAGGGCTCGTGCTCCTCGTCCTCTCGGCCTGGCGCGGGGGCCTCAACACGATCGCCGGCTGGCTCGGCGTGTCGGGGTACCCGCCGGCGATCCTGTTCGCCGCTGCGATCATGTTCGTGATCGCCGTCCTCCTCCACTACTCGACCGTCCTGTCGAAGCTGACGGACGACAACGTGCTGCTCGCGCAAGAGGTCGCCCTGCTCCGGACGAGGATCGACGCGCTGGAGGGAGCGGCGACGCCCGAGATCAGCCCGACGCCGGTGGAGCCACGGGCGGGCTGATCGCAAAGACGTCACCGCGCGTGTCGTCGTCGAGCCAGTTCGCCGCGACGCCGATCCGGTAGACCGCGTCGGCGGGCGGATCGCGATCGACGTACGAGTGGTCGCGCGTGGTGACCAGCGTCTCGCCGCGGAAGTCGCAGCGGTCGACCCCGCGGTTCTCGCAGACCATGTCGGAGAAGCCGCTCGAGGGCGAGGCACGGTAGACGCGGTAGAAGGCGCGCGCGCGCGTGGTCGAGTCGGTCCAGTGGAGCACGTTGGCGTCGCCGACGCGGCGAACCCTGAGGGAGACGACGTCGGAGTCCATCGGGACACCGATGTTGTCGACGACCAGTTCCGGGACGACGTAGCTGGCCCCCGGGCCGTGCTGGACGTGGAACTGCGACGCCAGCAGGAGCACGACGATCGGGACGACGGCGAGCAGCCCGACGACGGCCGCCGTCGGGTAGAGCCGGGGCCGGCGACCAGGATCCGGCGCGAGCCGCGGGCCCATCCGGTCGACGAAGGTCGGGACGAGCAGCGGGACCGACGCGGCGAGCAGGACGAACGCGGGGAGCGCGGGCATGATCAGCCGCCAGAAGCTCCCCGACTCGACGGTCGCGACGTCGGCGGCGCCCTTCACGACGACGTACCCGAGCAGCCAGGTCAGGAACAGCCCTGCCGCGGGGACGGACCGGCGGGCGACGGCGATCGCTCCCGCCAGCGGCAGGAACTGGAGCACGCGCGCGCTCCACGTGAACTCGCGGATGTTCGACATGTTCTCGCGCCACGTGTCGAGGTCGAGGTGCACCGTCCGGTCGAGCCAGCTCGTGGCGGACACCATGACCGGGTCGTTGAGCCCCGCCGCCAGCCGGGTCGCCTCCCCCTGGGCGAAGAGCGGCACCTCGCCGAGGCCGCGGGCCTTCCAGATCGTGAGCGCGAGCAGCGCCGGAGCCAGCGACACGAGGAAGAGCGGCAGGTGCGTCCAGCGGCGGGCGAGGGCGAGCGCAACGAGCGGCCCTCCGATGAACAGCGCGTTCGCCGGCTTGAAGGCGAGCGCGACGCCCGCGAACGTCCCCGCGAGGACCGCCTCGCGGTACGCGAAGGCGCGCAGCGCGCGAATGGTGAACGCGACAGAGACGAGCACGGCGACGACAGAGGGGAAGTCGGCCTGTTGCGTCAGCCCGAGCGCCTGCGGGAGAAACTGGTCGACCCAGGAGTCGTGGTAGCGCTGCACGAAGTAGGGAATCGCGACGAACGGCGCCACCGCGAACGCCGCGGCGCACCACACCCCGGCGAGACGGCCCGCGAGGCGGGCGCCGATGTCGTAGACCGCGAGCGTCGCGATCGGGGCGAGCACGCCGACCTGCAGCACGGTCGTCAGCGGCAGGAGCTGCACCGAGCTCGATCCCGTGATCCACGTGAGCGGCGCGAGGAGCATCGGCCAGCCGTGGCCGGTGAGGGCGTAGCCCATCATCCCCTTCCCGAGGAGCCACCCCGAGGTGACGAGCCAGATCTGGTCGCCCCCCTGGTAGGTCAGCCAGTCGTTGCGGTTGACGGAGAAGAAGAGCGCGACCGTGGCCAGGACCTGGAAGGCGACGATCGCGACCACGGCAACTACGACGTGCCGGGCGACGGCATCCGCCGCCCGGCCGAGCCACGTGAACACCGGATTCGGGCGGGCCTCGGCCGCCGTCGCGCTCACGTCTCGTGGGTCTCCCGGTACCACGCGACCGTGCGGGCGAGACCCTCCTCCAGCGGCACGGCGGCCGTGAACCCGAAGAGCTCCTCGGCGCGCGTCGTGTCGAGCCTGCGGCGCGGTTGCCCGTTCGGCTTCGACGTGTCCCAGCGGATCGTCCCGGTGAACCCGGTCGCGTCACGCACGAGCCGCGCGAGGTCGCCGATCGCGATCTCCTCGCCGGTGCCGAGGTTGACGGGGTCGGCGCCGTCGTAGCGCTCCGCGGCGAGCGCGAGACCCTCCACGCAGTCGTCCACGTACAGGAACTCGCGGGTCGGCGTGCCGTCCCCCCAGAGGACGACCTCCTGCTCGCCGCGCTCCTCGGCCTCGACCATCCTGCGGATCAGCGCGGGAATCACGTGCGAGGTTTCGAGATCGAAGTTGTCGCCCGGGCCGTAGAGGTTGACGGGCAGCAGGAAGATCGCGTTCGTCCCGTACTGCTCGCGGTAGGCCTGCGCGCCGACGAGGACGGCCTTCTTCGCGACGCCGTAGGGCGCATTCGTCTCCTCCGGGTAGCCGTTCCAGAGGTCCTCCTCGAGGAACGGCACGGGCGCGAACTTCGGGTACGAGCAGATCGTCCCCGCGATCACGAGCTTCCGCGTCGCATGGATCCGCGCCTGCTCGAGCACGTGCGCACCCATCATCAGGTTCGCGTACCAGTAGCGGCCGGGGTTCGCGCGATTCGCTCCGATCCCGCCGACCTCGGCCGCGAGGTGGAAGACGAGCTCCGGCTGCGTCTCGTCGAAGAGCCGCGCCGTGTCCGCCATCGACGTCAGGTCGCGGTCGCGACGGCGCGAGACCGCGACATCGTGGCCCTCGCCCTCGAGGCGCTCCGCCAGACGCGAGCCGAGGAACCCAGCACCGCCGGTGACGAGAACCCGCACGGCCGAAAGCTAGACGAACATCGCCGCGCCGGTTCCGCGGGCGAGGGGCCGTATGGCGCGGGCCGTAGGCTTGGCGCCGTGCCGAAGGATGCGAATCGAACCGGGCTCGGGTCGCTGGTCACGGGCGCCGTCACGGCGGTCGGGATCGCCGTGCAGACGGGGCTCGCCGCGGTCGTCGGCGTCGTCATCGCACGGAAGCTCGGACGGACGGCGGAGACGGACGGCTTCTTTGCGGCGTACGGCGTATTCATCGTCCTCGCACTCGCTGCGACGGCCGTCCGCGTGACCGTCCTGCCGTCGCTCGCGCGGGCGCGGGAGGCCGGGCGGCTCTCCTCCGAGACGGCGTCGTACGCGCTCGCCGTCGGCATCGTGGCGGTGCCGCTCCTTCTCCTGACCGTGGTCGCGGCGCGTCCGATCGCCGAGCTCCTGACGGGATTCGGGCCCGACGCGGCCGTCGACGCGGCCGCAGCGGCGCTCCCGTGGATGGTCGTCGCGGGGCTCGGCCAGTTCACCGCAGGCCTGCTGGCGAGCACGCTCGCGGCGCTCGACGACTACGTCCTGCCCGCACTCGCGTTCATCGTCGGCAGCGTGACGGGCCTGCTTCTCCTCCTCGCGCGCATCGACGAGAGCCGCACCGAGGCGGTCGCGTGGGGAATGGCGCTGAACGCCGTGCTCGCGACCGCCCTCATGGCGCTCTGGCTCTGGAGGCGGGCGCGTCGGGAGCGCATGCCTGCCGGCGCCGCCCGCGCGGACGTGCGCGGGTCGGGACGACGGCTCGTGGAGCTCGGCTCCGGCGCGGCACTGCCGTTCGCCCTCCAGGCGATCTATCTCGTCTGCCTCCCGATCGCCGCGCGGGAGGGCGTCGGCTCGGTGACGAGCTTCGGCTACGCCTACCTGATCGCGGCCGCGGTCGTGGGGATCAGCGCCTCCTCCGTGGGCCTCGTCACCGCGGTGCCGCTCACGCGACTCGGTCTCGAGCCACGGCGTGTCGCGATGGCACGTCGAGGCGTCGTCGTGGCCGGCGCTGCTCGTCGTCGCCGCAACGGCGGGGATCTTCGCCGTCGCCGGCGGCGAGATCGCAGCGCACGTCCTCGGCAGTGCCTACGGCGACGACGTCGGTGCCCAGATCGCGCGGCTCGTCGTGGCGATGGCGCCGTATATGGTCGCCTCGGTCGCGCTGTCGGTCACGTTCCCGCTCGTGTTCGTCGCAGGGCGCGGCGCGAAACTTCCCCTCGTCGGCGCCGCCGTGCTCGCGATCCACGTGCCGTTCGCGTTCGCCGGCCAAGCGCTCGCCGGGCTCGACGGGCTCGCGGTCGCGCTCGCCGTCTCGACGGCGGTCGCCTTCGGCTGGATGCTCACGTTCCTCCACGCGGCCCGCTCGACGATCCGCCGGCTCGCGCTGGCGATCGCGATCGTGGCGGGCTGCGCGATCGCGGGCTTCGTGCCCGCGGGCGCGCTCCTCGGCCCGGCCGGAGCGGTGGTAGTGGGGCTGGTGCTGTCCACGGCGGTGCTCGCGCTCGTCCGCCCGGTCGGCCTGCGCTCGGCTTGGCACTACCTGCGGGAGCTCGCCTGACGCCGCCCGTGACGGTGGTGGTGCTCTCGTGGAACGGCCGCGAGGACACGCTCGCGTGCCTTCGCTCGCTCGCTGCCGCGACGTACCCGCGTCTCGAGGTCATCGTCGTCGACAACGGCTCGAGCGACGGGAGCGCCGATGCCGTGGCGGCTGCCCATCCTGATCTCGTGCTCATCCCGCTCGACGCCAATCTCGGGTTCGCCGGCGGTATGAACGTCGGCATCGCCGAGGCCCTTTCGCGCGGCGCCGGGCCGGTCATGCTCCTGAACAACGACACGGTCGTGGAGCCGGGGTTCGTCGAGCCGCTGGTCGATGCGCTCGAGTCGCGCAGCGATGCGTCGGCCGCCTGCTCGCAGATCGTCTTCCGCGACGATCCGGCCACGGTCTGGTATGCGGGGGCGTCCTTCCGGCCGGGACGGGGCCATCACGGGTCCAATCACGGCTACGGTCGGCCGCGAATCGCCGCGACGACACCTCCGTTCGTCACCGATCGCGCGTGCGGTGGGGCGATGCTGGTGCCCGCGGCTGCATTTGCGGAGCTCGGCGACTTCGACGAGTCGCTGTTCGCGTACGCCGAGGACACGGACTGGTCGCTGCGATCCGCTCGTGCCGGGCGACGAGTTCTGGTCGTCCCGGCGAGCGTCGTCCGGCATGCCGTTTCCGCCGCGTCCGGGGGCGCGTCCTCGCCGGACACGCTCTACTACGGCCTCCGAAACGGGCTCGTGGTCGCCGAGCGCTGGGCGCCGCTCGGCCCGCTGCGAACCCGGCTCCGTCGCGGGGAAGCCGTCGCGGCCCATCTCGCGCAGGCGTTGCGGTCGGGCCGCCGGAGAGCCGGCGTGCGTGCCGTGTACGACGGCTGGCGCGACCTCCGAGCGGGCCGGCTAGGGCCGCGGCATGCGGCGTAGGATCCCGTGATGCGGGGATGGGGAGAGCCATATCGCGCGAGCCTCGAGCTAGGTCTGCGTCAGCTCGCCCGCCGCAGGCACCTGCGCGAGGCGATCGTCCGGCTCGCCGTTCCGATGGATCCGAGCCGGTATCTCGAGATTCCCTGGGCCCTTCGTCGTCTGGGCGCCGCCCGGGGGGAACGCGTCCTGGACCTCGCGAGCCCGAAGCTGTTCTGCGTCGCGCTCGCCCGGCGTGGCATCCGGGTGACGTCCGTCGACCAGCTCTCGGAGGAGATCGAGAAGTGGCAGGGCATCGCCCGCGACGAGCCCAATTTCGAGCTTCGGGTCGGCGACGGTCGCGCGCTGCCGTTCGCCGACGAGAGCTTCGACCACGCGACGAGCATCTCGGTGCTCGAGCACGTCGGCGGCGAGCGCGGCGACGAGGAGGCGCTTCGCGAGCTGGCTCGTTGCGTGCGGCCCGGGGGGCGGCTCGCGCTGACGCTGCCGCATGCGCCGGTCGCGTGGGCCGAGTACCGGTCGACGTCCGCCTACGTGGACGAGGGAGAGCGCGACGAGGAAGGACGGGTGTTCTTCCAGCGCTGGTACGACGACGAGGCGCTCGACCGTCTCGTCGGGGCGATCGACTCCGTCGAGCTCGTCGAGCGTGACGTGGTGAGGCTCTCCCCGAATCTCAACACGGCGTACGTGAGGACATTCCCGCTCCTCGTGCCGCTCGGGCCGTTCTACGGCCTCCTCGCCCGCGAACGCCGCGGGGACGACGGCGATGTCGTCCGTCTCATCCTCGCGCGACGATGAGACTGATCCGCCGCGATCCCGGGCTCTGGCTCCTGCTCCATCTGCGGCGTCCCGGAGATCGGCGCGGGGACACCCGAGGATCGTGCGCCGTGTGTGGCGCCGAGACGCGATTCGTTCGCAACTCGTGGATCCTGCCCGCCGACTTGGCCCGCGAGTGGCCCCGGGAGTTCGTCGATCGCGAGAGCCAACTCTGCGCGGAATGCGGAGCCAACCGGCGGGTGCGGGGCATCGCCGAAGTGCTGGTCTCGCTGTACGGGGAGAACTCCCGATCGGTCATCGAGCTGATGCGGGAGGAGCCCTTCCGCCGGCTCGCGATCGCCGAGATCAACAGCATCGGCCGCATGCACCCCTTTCTGGCCGACCATCCAAGGCTCTCGTACTCGGAGTATCCGGAGGAAGACCTGATGAACTTGTCGTACCCGGACGCGAGCTTCGACCTCGTTCTCACCTCCGACACGCTCGAGCACGTGCCCGACCCCCGTCTCGCGCTGCGCGAGACCCGGCGCGTGCTGCGGGCGGGCGGTCGGCACGTGTTCACCGTCCCGCACGACCCGCGTCGTGAGCGGACGCGCTCGCGGAAGGGTCTTGCGGCACAGCACCACGGCCGGGGCGGCGGCCCGTACGCCCTCGTGACGCGGCAGGCGGACATGCTCGCGCACACGGACTTCGGCGCTGACGTCGAGGAGATCGTCCGTGAGGCGGGGTTCGCCCCGGAGACCTTCTTCGACGGCGTCGAGGCGGTCTTCTGCGGAGTCGTCCGCCCGCCCGGACCGTAGACTCACCGCCGTGGCCGGGCGCGCCCTGATCACCGGCGTCGGCGGCCAGGACGGAGCGCTCCTCGCCCGCCTCCTCCTCGACCAAGGCTACGAGGTGGCGGGAATCGTGCGGCGCGAGCCGGCCGCCTACGCGGAGAGCCTGGGCGAGCTCCGCGCGGCGATCGAGCTCGTCGAGGCTGATCTTCTCGATCGCGATTCGCTCGTTGCAGCGCTTCGCGCAACCAGGCCGGCGGAGGTCTACAACCTCGCGGCGCCGTCGTTCGTCCCGCGCTCCTGGGACGAGCCGATCCTGACGGCCGAGTTCGCAGCCGTCGGCGCGACGTCGATGCTGGAGGCGATCCGCGAGGTCGATCTGTCGATCCGCTTCTACCAGGCCTCGTCGAGCGAGATCTTCGGAGAGCCGCGCGAGACGCCCCAGACGGAGGAGACGGCGCCGAGCCCGCTGACGCCGTACGGCGTCGCGAAGACGTACGCCCACTTCATCACGTCCAGCTACCGCCGTCGCTACGGGATGTTCGCCTGCTGCGGGATCCTCTACAACCACGAGTCGCCCCTACGCCCGGTCGACTTCCTGCCCCGCAAGGTGGCGCGCGCGGCGGCTGCGATCTCGCTCGGGCTCGAGCGCGAGCTCGTGCTCGGTGATCTCTCCGCGCGCCGCGACTGGGGGTATGCCGGCGACTACGTCCGGGCCATGTGGCTGATGCTCCAGCACGACGAGCCAGGCGACTACATCGTCGCAACGGGCGAGTCGCATTCGGTCGAGGAGCTCGTCGCGTGCGCGTTCGACGCCGTCTCCCTCGACTGGCGCGACCACGTGCGGAGCGACCCGGCGCTGTATCGCGGCTCGGCCGAGCTCCACGACCTCGTCGGCGACGCGTCGAAGGCACGACGGGTGCTCGGATGGGCGCCGGAGGTGCGCCTCGACGAGCTCATGCGGATGATGGTCGAGGCCGACCGCGCGCGGCTTCAGGACGCGGAGAACGCCGCCTCGTAGACGCGGTCGTGGGCGCGCGCGGTGGCGTCCCAGGTGAAACCGGCCGCCCGGGCGAGCCCGCGTCCGCGCAGCTCGTCCGCGCGGTCGAGCGTCTCCGAGATACCGGCGGCGATCGACGCCGGCTCGCGCGGATCGAAGATGACCGCCGCGTCGCCGACCACCTCCGGCAGCGACCCGGCGTCGGACGCGGCGACCGGGCAGCCGCAGGCCATCGCCTCGACGGGAGGCAGCCCAAAGCCCTCGTAGAGGCTCGGGAAGACGAGCGCGGAGGCGCGGCGATAGAGCGAGACGAGCTCGTCCGTCGAAACGCCGCCGCACGTCTCGACTCCCTCGGGAAGACTCGCCGGGGCGTGCCCGACGCCCGTGAGTACGAGGCGCAGCTCGGGCCGCTCGGCGCGCACGCGCGCGAACGCGTCGTAGAGCCGCGCGTGGTTCTTGTGCGGCCAGGGCCGCGCGGGGTAGAGGAGGAAGGGCTCGCGCGCGACGCTCGCGTCAGGCGAGAAGCGCTCGTGGTCGACCCCGAGGTGGATCGCGTGAACGCGCTCGGGATCGAGGCCGAGCCGCGCCACCACGCGGTCCTTGACCCACTCACTGATCACCACGACGGAACCGGCACCGCGTGCGGCGCGGTCGTATGCGAGCCGACGGAACAGCCGTTCGCCACGCGGGAAGAGCTCCGGCAGGTCGAGGTGCTGGACGTCGAGGAGGCTCAGGACGGTGGGCTTCCCCGCGGGCGGGACCGGCACGGTGAGCGGGTAGTGGACGACGTCGGCGCGCTCGAGCTGTCGCCGGAGTGCACCGGGCAGGAGTCGCGCGCTCTCCCATCGCACGGAGCCGCCCTAGGCGTCGACGTCGAGGCCGGGTATCCGGCTGCGACGACGGACGGCAGGCCGCCCCCGGCGTCGGGCGCGAGTGTCGGGACGAGCGCCTCGTACTCGTGCTCCCCGACCCGCGCGAGCGCGCGGCAGAGCTCGCGCGCGTATGTCTCGCTCCCGCCCGAGATCCCGGGCACGAGCGTGAGGAGCGGGAGGCCGACGAGCATCCGCCGATCCTAGAGCCGCGGTCCCTGCCCGACGGCGAACCGTTCCCGCGGCTGTGGAGCAGTCGGCACCGTCTCGATGCAGCTCCGTGACAGACACGTGTCGACTTCCGCGTTACGCTCGAAGCGTGGGGAGGAGGCCGGCGGCCCGAGAGGTTGGCACCCGCCGACATGTCGCGAACCGACAGGTGTGCCGGACTCTCCCCGACGCGGCTCGGCGCCGACCCGCCAGGGCCAGGCGGGCCGGGGCCAGGGCTACACTTCGCCGGTGCCGGACGAGGCGACGGACAACGGCTTTCCGTCGACCGAGGAGGTCGACGTCGATGCGCTCTTCGCAGCGCTCAAGGAGGAGATCCGGCGCTCCGGAGCCGATCCAGGCGCGGCGGGAGAGCCGGATGACCGCCGCGCCGCGCGCGCCGAGGCGGAGCGTCTCTGGCCCGTGTCGGCCGACCGGCCACTTCGCCTGCGCCCCGGGTTCCGGGGCGGCCTCGGGACCCCGGTCAAGGCCGTCCTTCGCAAGCTGATGCGCTGGTACGTCGAGCCGCTCGCATACGACCAGCGCTCCTTCAATGCCGCCGCGCTGCGTCTGGTCGACGACCTCGAGCAGCGCGTCGCGACACTCGAGGCGGAGCTCGCGCGGCATCGCGCCGCGGATCCGCGCTAGGCGCCGGATGCGGATCGCCGTCCTCCGGCCGCAGGTGCCGTTCGCGCGTGGGGGCGCCGAGATCTTCACGGACGAGCTCGTCGCGGAGCTGCGCGCGCGCGGGCACGAGGCGGATCTCGTCTCGGTCCCGTTCAAGTGGTACCCCGGCGCCCGCGTGCTCACCCAGGCGTTCCTCTGGCGCATGCTCGACCTCGAAGAGTCCGACGGCCGCCCGATCGACGTCGTGGTGGCGACGAAGTTCCCGTCCTACGTCGTCCGGCACCGTGAGAAGCGCGTGTGGCTCGTGCATCAGTTCCGGCAGGCGTACGAGCTGGACGGCACCGAGCTCGGGCAGTTCGGCGGGTCTCCCGAGGAGCGTGCGCTCCGCCGGCAGGTGCAGGAGCTCGACCGGCGCGCGCTCGGCGAGGCGACACGTCTGTTCGCGACGTCGGCGAACGTCGCGGGGCGCCTCGAGCGGTCGACGGGCCTCGTAGCCGAGGTCCTGCCGCACCCGCCGCAGGCGCTCCCGTACCGGTCGTCCCCCTCGCAGGGCTTCGTCCTCTCCGCGAGCCGGCTCGACCGCGCGAAGCGGATCGACCTCCTGCTCGAGGCGGCTGCGCGCGAACCCGCGCTCGAGGTCGTGATCGCCTCCGACGGCCCGGATCGCGAGCGGCTCGAGGAGATCGCCCGCGCCCGCCGGCTCGACGGCCGCGTGCGCTTCGAGGGGCGCGTCGACGCCGAGCAGCTCGCGCAGCTCTACGCGACCTGCTCGTCCGTCTACTACGCGCCCGTCGACGAGGACTTCGGGATGGGGCCTTTCGAGGCCTTCCTCTCGGGCAAGCCGGTGATCACGACGACAGACGCGGGAGGCCCGCTCGACGTCGTCTCGGACCGCGAGACGGGGCTCGTCGTCCGGCCGGACGCCGCCGAGATCGGCGGCGCGGCGACCTGGCTGCGCGAGCACGAGGAAGAGGCCGCCGCGTTCGGGATGGCCGGGAAGGCGCTCGCCGACGAGGTGACATGGGACCGCGCGATCGAGAGGCTCTTCTCGTGAGGGTGGCGTACTTCTCGCCGATGCCGCCCGAGTCGTCCGGCATCGCCGACTACTCCGCGCTCCTCCTGCCGGCGCTCCGCGAGCGTCTCGACGTGCACGTGGTGAAGCGAGGGACGAAGCGCCCGCCGCGCGGTACCGATCTCGCCGTTTACCACATCGGCAACAACCCCGACGGCCACGGCTGGATCCTGGACGCCATGCGGCGACAGCCCGGCGCAGTCGTCCTGCACGACTTCGTCCTGCATCACCTCGTCGCCGGCGTCACCATCGGTCGGCGGGACGGCCACGGCTACCTCGACGCGATGGAGCGCGAGCACGGCGTGGTCGGCCGGCTGCTGGCGCACGGCGTCCTCGACAAGCGGCTGCCTCCCCTCTGGGAGGCGCGGCCGGAGGAGTTCCCGCTCGCCGGCGAGGTGCTCTCGCTCGCGACGGGCCTCGTCGTGCACTCGCGCTACGTTGCTGACCGCGCGCGGGCGGCCCGCTTCGACGGGCCGATCGCCCACGTGCCGCATCCCGCGTGGCCCGACCCGGGTGTCGAGCCGGCCGCGATCGCGGGTGACCCGCTGATCGGCGCGTTCGGGAACGTCAACCAGTCGAAGCGCGTGCCGCAACTGCTCGAAGCCTTCGCGCGTGTCCGTGCGGAGCATCCCGGCGCGCGGCTCCTGCTCGTCGGCGCGACGTCGCCCGGCTTCGACCTCGAGCGCCGCCTGCAGCGACTCGGGCTCGGCGGCGACGGGATCGTGCGCGAGGGCTACGTCGACGAGCGCCGGCTCTGGGAGCTGATGGCCGCGTGCCACGTCCACGTGAGCCTCCGCTCGCCGACGATGGGCGAGACCTCCGGCACCGCGATCAGGGCGCTGACCCTCGGCAAGCCGCTGGTCGTCTCCGACGTGGGCTGGTTCGCGGAGCTTCCCGACGGCGTCGCGCTCCGGGTTGCCGTCGGCGACGACGAGGTCTCCGACCTCGCGGCGGCACTGCGGCTTCTCGCCGAGCGGCCCGACGCGCGCGCCTCGATGGGTGCCGCCGCTCGCGCGCTCGCCACGACGGAGCACGATCTCCGTCGGGTTGCCGACCTACAGGCGTCGGCGTTCGAGCGGATCGCGGGTGGCGGGGCCGTCGCGGACGACGTCGTTCGCGACGTGAGCGAGGCGGCGGGCGAGGTCGGCATCGCGCCCGGCTCGCCCGAGGCCTCCGAGATCGCGAGACGGCTCGCCGAGGTCGACCTCGGTGGGTGAGTCGTGGCGGGCGCGTGTCGCCCGCGTGCCCGATTGGGCATGGCTCGCCGGGATCGTCGTCGCCTCGGCCGCGCTGCGCGTCTGGCTCGTCCGCGCTATGCCGGCGCCGTTCGTCTTCGTCGACGAGCTCATCTACTCCGAGCTCGCGAAGAGCGTCGCCGATGCCGGCAGCTTTGCTGTCCGCGGCGTGCCGACGAGCGGGTACAGCACCCTCTATCCGCTCCTCCTCGCGCCGGCGTACGCGCTCTTCGACGCGCTGCCGAGCGCCTACGCGCTCGCGAAGGCGACGAACGCCGTCGCGATGTCGTTCGCGGCCGTGCCCGCCTGGCTCGTCACCCGGCGGGTCGCGGGTCGTGGCCTATCGCTCCTTTGCGCCGTGATCGCCGTCGCGATCCCCTCGATGGCATACACGGCGACACTCGTGACGGAGACGCTCTTCTACCCGGTCGCGCTGTTCTTCGCCTGGACGTTCCTGCGGGTGCTCGAGCGTCCCTCCGGCGGCCGGATCGCGGTGCTCGCCGCCGCGCTCGTCGCGGCCGTCGCGACCCGCTCGCAGGCGATCGGGTTCGTGGGAGCCGTCGTCCTCGCGCCGTTCCTGCTCGCGCTGTTGCGACGAGACCCGGGGGTGCTGCGCCGCTTTGCGCCGTTCCTCGGTGGCACGATCGGGCTCGGCCTGCTCGTCGTCGTGGCGCAGCTCGCTCGGGGCCGGTCGCTCTCGGACCTCCTCGGCGCCTACAGCGTCGTCGGCGAGGGCGGCTACGACGCCGGGAACGTGCTCCGCTTCTGGCTCTGGCACGTCGAGGAGCTGACGCTCTACGTCGCCGTCGTCCCGGTCGTCGCGCTCGTGGTGCTGCTCTGGCAGGCGCGCGAGCTTCCGCCCCGTGTGCAGGAGCATCTGGCCGCGACGCTCGGGCTGATCGCGACGTCCACCCTCGTCGTGGGGGCGTTCGCGTCGCGGTTCGCCTCCGACCGTGTGCAGGACCGCTACCTCTTCTTCCTCGCGCCGCTCCTCGTGGCCGTGCTCGCGGCGTGGGTCGAGCTCGGCGCGCCGCGGCCCCGCGTGCCACTCGTCGTCGGCGCGTTCGTGGCGGTCGGGCTCGTCGTCGTCTTCCCCTACGTCCGCTTCATCGGCGAGCCGGCGAAGTCGGACACGTTTGGCCTGCTGCCGCTCTGGACCGCGAACGCGCACCTCCTCGCCGGGTCGTACTGGGCGACGGTGCTCGCGGTGGCGCTCGGCCTCGTGGCGTTGCTCGCCCTGATCCCGGTGCGGCACGCGGTCGTCGTACCGATCGTCCTGCTCGGCGTCTTCGTCGTGCTCTCGCGGCCGGTCTGGTCAGGCCCTCACGGCGTGCTCCGCTCCGGGGAGGGCGCGCTGTTCCAGGGGATCCGAGGCGTCCCGCGTGACTGGATCGACGGCAGCGTGCCGACGCGTGACGAGGTGGCGGTCCTGTGGACGGGACGCGCGGATCGGTTCACGGTGAACCAGAACGAGTTCTTCAACCGCCGCGTCGGCAGGGTCTACTACACCTCGCAGCCGACGCCGGGAGGCATCGGCGAGACGCCCGTCCGGATCGACGCCGACGGCATCGTTCGCACGCCGACGGGCGGGACGGTGGATGCGCCGTACGCGCTGCTCGACGGCTCGGTCACGCCCGACGGACGGGTGGTCGCCCGCGACGACCTGGGGACGACGCTCTGGCGCCTCCGCGGGCCGCTGTCGTCCCTGACGAGCGTGAGCGGCCTCTACCCGAACGACACCTGGTCGGGCGCGGGAGTGACGTGGAAGCGGCTGCGCTGCATGGGCGGAGGGCTGTTGGTCGGCCTCCATTCCGACCCGACGCTCTTCGCCGGGCAGCTCACGCGCGTGACCGCGTTCGTGCACGGGAAGCCCGCGGCGAGCATCGCCGTGGCGCCGGAGGGGACGGCGACGCTCCGGGTGCCGCTCGAGGCGGAGGGTGGCAGGTGCGTCGTCCGCTTCACGGTCTCGCCGACCCGCGTGCCCGCCGAGGTGATCCCGGGCAACACGGACGACCGCGAGCTGGGGGCGCATTTCGACTCTTTCGTGCAGGAGGAGCCGGCATGAGCCGTAGGCTCGACGGAGGCTCCAGAGAGCGGAGGCGCCGGCTGTGCCGGCGCCGGGAGCGGGTATGAGGATCGTCGTCGACGTCTCGCCGCTCTCCCATCCGCGCACCGGGATCGGGAACTACATCCGCGGCTCGCTTGCCGGCATGTGTGCGGCCGCCGGAGACCGGCACGAGCTCGTCGCGTTCGCGCCGACGAGCCTCCGCGGGCCGGTCGCGATCCGCGCTGCGCTAGACAACATCCCGGCCGCGCCCCGGCTGGTCCCGCTGCCCGCGTCGCACGCCCTCCGCACGGGATGGAGCCGCCTCGGGCGGCCCTCCGTGGAGCTCGTCGCGGGGCGCCTGGACGCCTTCGTCTTCAGCGAGTGGATGTACCCGGCGCAGCGCGGCGGCGTGCGCGCGACGGTCTTCCACGACCTCGTGCCGTTCCACCACCCGGAGTGGTGCACGGCCCGCACCGTCTCGATGCATACGCACAAGGCCAGGAACGCGGCGGCGACCTGCGACGTCGTCTTCGCGAACTCCCGCTTCACCGCGGCCGACCTGACGGCGACCCTCGGCATCGAGCAGGAGCGGATCGTCCACACGCCTCCGGGGCTCGCGGACGGCCTCGGTGCGGAAGGCCCGGCGGCCGACCTCGGCGGTCCCGCCGTCCTCGGGCTCGGCACGATCGAGCCGCGCAAGAACCTCGCCCGCCTGATCGAGGCGTGGCGGCTCCTCGACGGAGAGCTCGGGCTCGTGCTCGCGGGGGGCGAGGGGTGGGGCGAGCGGCCCGACCTCGCCGACCCGCGCATCCGGCGCCTCGGCTACGTCCCCGACGACGAGATCGCGAGGCTCTACCGTGGAGCGTCGGTGCTCGTCTATCCCGCGCTCTACGAGGGGTTCGGCATGCCGATCGTCGAGGCGATGGCGTGCGGCACGCCCGTCGTCGCCTCGGCGCATCCCTCGCTCGACGAGGCCTGTGGTGACGCGGCGGTGCGGGTCGACCCGCTCGACGTCGAGGCGATCGCCGCGGGGATCCGGGAGGCCGTCGCCCGACGCGAGGAGCTCGTCCCGATCGGCCTCGCCCATGCGGCCCGGTTCTCCTGGGAGTCGACGGGCGCGGCGATGCTCGCGGCGCTCGAGGAGCGCGGGTGAGCGGCAACCGCCGTCCGGTGGAGGTGGCGATCGCGGTCCGCCGCCCGGCCGGCGAGTACCTCGTTCTCCTGCGCTCGCCGGAGAAGCTCGGGTACTGGCATCTCGTCTCGGGTGGCGTCGACTGGGGTGAGGAGCCTGCGGCAGCCGCCGCGCGCGAGCTACTCGAGGAGACAGGCCTGGTCGCCGTGCCGGAGCAGCTCGGCGATCCGCTCGACTACGACCTCGCGGGCGACCCCGAACCGGTGCGCGCACGGTTCCCGGCCGGGACGGAGCGGATCGTCGTCTGGCCGTTCGTGGCCGAGGCCCCCGAGGGGTGGGAGCCGACGCTCGACCACGAGCACGTCGAGGCGCGCTGGCTCGATCCAGAGGCCGCGATCGCGCTCCTGGAGTACCCGGAGCCGAAGGAGCTCGTGCGGAGGGCCGCCGTGTGAGGGTCGGGATCGACACATCCCCGCTCGTCCAGACGCGCGCCGGGACGGCGCGGCACGTGCGCGGCCTGCTCTCGGAGCTGACGGGCCGCCCCGGGCTCGAGCTCGTCGGCCTGGAGGCAGGCGGCGAAGGACGCATCGCCTCCGTCCGGCGCGATGCACTCTGGTACCCGTTCCGGCTCGGACACGCCTCGGCGAAGCTCGACGTCCTCCACTGCACCACCTTCCGCGCGCCTGTCTCGCCGCGCGCGCCGCTCGTCGTCACCGTTCACGACCTCGGCGTGATCCGGCACCCGGAGGCGTTCCCACGCTGGCACCGGATGACGGGCGCGCTCGCGCTGCGCGGCGGCGTGCGCGCTGCGGACGCGGTCGTCGCGGTCTCGGCGTTCACGCGGGACGAGCTCGTCGCGCGCCTTCGCGTCCCCGTCGAGCGGATCCGCGTCGTCCCGAACGGCGTCGACCCGGTGTTCGGGCCCGACGGCCCGGCCGCCGAGGGCGATTACCTGCTCGCGGTCGGCACGCTCGAGCCGCGAAAGAATCTCGCCGCGGCCGTGGAGGCCGCACGGATCGCAGGCATCGAGCTGCGTGTCGCCGGCGCCGCCGGCTGGGGCGACGTCGCCGCCCCGGGCTGGGTCGGCGAGCCGAGTGACGAGGAGCTCGCGGCCCTGATGCGCGGCGCGCGCTGCCTCGTCTATCCCTCGTTGTACGAGGGGTTCGGGATCCCGGTGCTCGAGGCGATGGCGTGCGGGACGCCGGTGGTGACGAGCCGGGGCGGCGCGACCGAGGAGGTGGCGGGCGGCGCGGCGGTGCTCGTCGACCCGCGCGACCCGGAGTCGATCGCAGCCGGCATCGAGGAGGCCGAGCGCCGGCGTGACTCGCTCGTCGAGATCGGCCGCGCGCGCGCGTCGATGTTCACCTGGCGCCGCTCCGCCGACCTCGTCGAGGATCTCTGGCGGGAGCTCGTGTGAGCCTCGTGGTCGTGGACGCCGACGTCCTCGGCCGCAGGCGGACGGGCGACGAGACGTACGTCCGGAACCTCCTCCGCACGCTGCCCAGGCACGCGGCCGACGCCGGGCTCGAGATCGCGGCAGTGACGCGTCACCCGGAGCTGGTCCCCGACGGCGTGCTCCCCGTGTTGCTCCCCGCGCGCTCGCAGGAGCTGCGCATGGCGTGGACGCTCCCGCGGACACTGCGGCGTCTTGGCGCGGCGCTCGTGCACACCCAGTACGCGCTGCCGTTTCGCTCCCCGTGCCCCGTCGTCGTGACCATCCACGACCTCTCCTTCGAGCACGGCCTGATGGGGCGCCGCGATCGCCTCGTCTTCGAGCGCGTGGTGCCGCGCGCCGCGCGCGAAGCCGCACGCGTCCTGACCGTCTCCGAGCGCACGAAACGCGACCTCGTGGAGCACTACGGCATCCCGCCCGAACGGATCGTCGTCACCCCGAACGGCGTCGACCCGGCATTCCACCCCGCGACGCAGGACGCGCCGGCGGCGCGGCCCTACGCCCTCGCCGTGGGGGCGATCCAGGAGCGGAAGAACCAGCCTGCAGCGCTTGCCGCGGCGCGAGAGGCCGGGCTCGAGCTCGTCGTCGTCGGCCCCGTGAAGGACGAGCGCGTTGCGGCCGAGCTCCGCGAGGGCGGCGCACGCCTCGAGGGATACGTCGAGGTCGAGCGGCTCGCCGAGCTCTACCGCGGCGCCGCGTGCCTCGTCCAGTCGTCCCGCTACGAGGGCTTCGGCCTGCCGGTCGTCGAGGCGATGGCATCCGGGACGCCGGTCGTGACGGTGCCCGACCCGGCGCTGGTCGAAGTCGCGGGCGACGCGGCCGTCGTCGTCCCCGAGGGAGAGCTCGCCGCAGGGATCCGCCGCGCGCTCGAGGAGCGGGACATCCTGGCCGCCGCCGGGCTCGAGCGCGCGCGTGCCTTCACGTGGGACGAAACGGCGCGCGACACCGTCACTGCGTACGTCGAGGCGCTCGGCCGATGAGCGTCTCCGCAGTCGTCGTCTCGCACGGGCACGCGCGCGAGCTCGAGACGCTCGTTCCGGTGCTCGAGCCACAGGTGGACGAGCTCGTCGTGGTCGCCAACACGCCGGGCTCGACGCCGTCGGACCTTCCCGGGAGGGTCCGGGTGCTCGAGAACGCTCGTCCGCTCCGGCTCGCAGAGAACGTCAACCTCGGCGTTGCGGCGACGGACGGTGAGTGGATCGTCTACTCGAACCCGGACGTGATCCCCGCGCCCGACGCGGTCGGTGCGCTGCACGGCTTCGCCTCGACGCGTCCCCGCTGCGGAATTGCCGGCCCACGCACCGTCTGGCCGGACGGGCGCTGGCAGCCGACCCGGCGAAGCTTCCCGACCGTGAGCGGCACGCTCGTCCGCAGGACGCCGCTCCGGCGCCTCTTCCCACCGCTCGAGCGCCAGACTGCGCACTACCACCTCGACGAGGACGTCGAAGAGCCCGTCGAGGCCGACTGGCTGCTCGGGGCGTTCCTTCTCCTGCGCCGCGAGACCCTGGCCGAGATCGGTGGGTTCGACGAGGGCTTCCGCCACTACGTCGAGGACATCGACCTCTGCTACCGCGCGATGCGAGCGGGCTGGGAGCGCTGGTACGTCCCCGGGGCGCGCGTCACGCACGACTGGGCGCAGGTGACCGACAAGGGGTTCCTCTCACGGAACTCCCTCTGGCACGCACGGAGCATGGCCCGCTTCGTCCGCAAGCACCCCGAGACGATGGCGCGGCTGTGACGGCGAAGAGGGAGCAGTATGCGCGCAAGGCCGAGGGCTGGACGGACGCCGAGTACGCGGACGCCCGGGCCTACCTCGACCACCGCGCCGAGCTGATCGCGACGCTCGGTGCTCCGCTGCGGGCGGGAGACGAGGTGCTCGACCTCGCCTGCGGGGACGGCGGCCTCGGGGAGCACCTGCTCGCGCGCGGACTGCGATACACGGGAATCGACTCCGAGCCGGCCATGGTCGATGCGGCCCGTCGGCGGCTCGGCGACCGCGCGACGATCGGGGTCGGCGACCTCAACGCGTTCGTGCCAGAGGCACCCGTCGCGGCGACGACGGTCTTTCGCGCGATCTACTACGCGAACGACCGTGCGGCGTTCTTCGCGCGCGTTGCCCGCTTCACGGAGCGGAAGCTCGTCTTCGACCTGAACCCTCGCCAGTACCCGGTCGCCGACGTCGTCGCCGAGCTCGAGGAGGCAGGTTTCGGCCGCGTCGTGCTGCGCCCCTTCTTCGTCCCGCAGACGCAGCGCCTCCCGGGGCCGGCGGTCGCGCTCGCGAAGACGGCCGAGCGCACAGGGCCGCTGGCGCGGCTCGCTCTCCGCGTGCGCTTCACCTATCTCGTCGCGGCCAGCCGGCCAACCAG
The DNA here is from genome assembly GCA_963746445.1 of uncultured Actinomycetes bacterium. Lineage (GTDB taxonomy): Bacteria > Actinomycetota > Thermoleophilia > Gaiellales > Gaiellaceae > Gaiella. The sequence goes on along the minus strand of CAVVAW010000008.1, from coordinate 109,153 downwards.
CTAGCGCGGCACCACGTCGAAAGAGATCCGGGCGCCGAGCGCGCGCCGCTCGCCGGCGGATCCCTTCGGGTCGACCTTCGCCGGAACGAACGTCGGGATCGCGACCTCCACGCGCCAGGGCACCGACGGCGTGGGAAGCGCGAAGGTCCGGCTCGTGCACGCCGGCACGTACTGCGTGTCGGAAGCGGTCTGCCGCACGATCGCGGGCTGCTTGTCCTCGCCGCGTCCGAGGATCCCGATCCGGACGACCGCGTCACCCGGCAGGCGCACGCCGCCGGAGCCGCACCCGAAGGTCTCGCGTGAGAGCGTCACCACCGCCGTCCCGGTCCCGCCGCCCGAGACGTCAAACCGGTTGTACGCGGCCCGCGCCGGGACGCTGGGGTCGCTCGGGTCGCCGATGATCCAGCCGTCGCCTGCGATGCCCGTCGTGTTCGCGCGCAGCCGGATCGGCCGGCCGTCGAGGCGGACGAGCGTCGATCCCTCGTTCGCGGCCACCTCGTCGCCGACGACCTCGACCCCGCCGCTCGCGAGGACGAAGTCGGTCCGAGGGTTGGGCCAGAGCGTCCCGTCCACGTCCTGGAGGTCGGGTGTCAGCGTGTGCCCCGGCCCGGGGCCCGTGCCGTCGACGCTCCACACCTTCGAGATCGACCGGTTCCAGAACTCGGTCGTCGGCACGCCGAGCGGGTTGTCGCTCATGTGCTGGCCGAGCATCGTCACCGTGCCCGAGCCGGCGTCGCGGTCGACCCAGTCGTTCGGCTTCGGAATGTTGCGCTCGACGAGGGCGCTGAAGTCGTGCTCGCCGATCGACGCGTAGATCTCGGCGGTGACGTTCCACACGAGCAGCCCGACCGCAACCGCGACCGCGACCGGGGCCGCGGCGTCGGCGAGAGACGCGCGCAGGCGGGTGCCGACCAGGAGCAGGAGGCCCGCCGCCGCCACGGTCAGCACCTCGAGCGCCGTCTCGATCCGTCCGACGGGCCACGCCCACTCCCGGTTCGCGAGCGCGAGGATCGCGAGGCCGTGCGCCTCGTAGTACGGGAAGTTGTCGAGGCCGCGCTCGATCGGCACCCAGACGACCAGGCCGAGGACGGCCGCACCGGCGACGAGCACGGCCCAGATGGGCGCCGCCGCCCGCTCGAAGAGATACGCGGTCGCGACGAACGCGAGCGGCGCGAGGTACACGAGGTTCCGCTCGACGATGAGGCTGGAGAACGTCGTCGAGAGGTACGCGCCCTTGACCGCCGCGTACCAGCCGAAGCTGACCACCGCGCCCCCGGCCACGACGACGAACGCGCGAACGCCCGGCCGGTCGCGCTCGGCGCGGGGCACGGCGAGCATCGCCAGCAGCGCGATCGCCGGCAGCACGCCGATCCCGATCGCGAACGCTCCGCCCGCCCAGCTGCCGTACTCGAGCATCCTCCCCTTCCAGCCGGTTGTCACCTTCTCCCACTCGCCCGACCGGTGACCGAGGAACGCCACGACGGCGATCACCGCGCCGATGCCCAGCACGACCGCGCCGGCCCAGTCCCAGCGCGACCAGGACGTGCGCCAGCGACGCATCGCCGGTGTGCGCCACCAGAGCGCGAGGAGCCCGAACGCGAGCGCGCCGAAGACGGCCACGAGCTGCGACCGGACGAGGACGGCGAGGATGCACGAGACGAACGCCAGCGCGATCGGCCAGCGCCCCGGAACGTCGACGGCCCGTACCGTCAGCCACAGCGCGAGCGTCGCCACCGGGTAGGCCCACGGCTCCTCGACGAGGATCGGCGCATACGAGAGCGCGGGGCCGGCGATCGCGGCGACGGCCGCGAAGTAGGCCCAACCGGGCGAGAGCAGGCGCCTCGCGAGGAGGAACGCCGGGAAGATTGCCGCGGCCATCACGAACGCCTGGACGCTCTTGATCGCCTCGTACGCGGTCGCGACCGGGTGCAGCCACCAGAACGGCGCGGTGAGCCACGGCACGAGACTCGTGAACCCGTATGGCTCACCGCGCCGCGCGGCGTGACCGGTCTCCGCGATCGCGCGCGAGATCTGCGTCGTCTCGAGCTCGTCCGAGAAGATCGTCGGCGTCTCGCGCCGCCACGCCTGCCACGCGTACAGCGTCGAGAGGAGCAGGTAGGCACCGATGAGTGGCGCGGCGGACTCGAGCCGCGCGCGGATGTCGGCCTTCACTCTGCGAGCGCTCGCGTCGGCGTGGGAGGCAGCGGGCGGTCGCGCAGGACCCGATGTGAGATCCCGACGTCAACGCAGACGCGTTCGAGCTCCTCGAGCCGCTCGGACGGGGCGTCGGGGATCGTGACGACGAGCTCGTCTGCGCGCGTCGTCTCGAGCGCTCCGGCGGCGTCGGCGATCGCGCCGAGCACCGGCACGCCCTGGACGCGGCGGCGACGGAGGCGTGGGTTGTCGTCCAGGAAGCCGACGACCCGCACGTCGTCCACCCGGCTGAGGTCGCGGACGAGGCCACGGCCGACCTGGCCGGCGCCGGCGACGAGGACCCGCCTGCGCCCGTCGTCCGGGCCGCCGCCCGCCTCGGGGACGAGCCGGACGAGCCACCTCGACAGCGCGACGAGCGCCGCGGCCGCCAGGCCGTAGACGGCGAAGACCTCGCGCGGGAAGTCGCCGAGGTCGCGGGTCGCGAGGACGATCGCGTATGCCACGAGCGTCGCGATGCCCGATGCGAGCGCGACGGAGAGCAGGTCGCGCGTCGTCGCGTACCGCCACGCCCGCCGGTAGACACCGAAGAGGACGTAGACGACGTACGTCGTGCCGAGCACGATCGGCAGCACCGCCTGGAACGTGCCTCGCTGGAGCTCCGTGCCGCGACCGTCGACGAAGAGCAGGAACACGGCGAGAAACGTCCCGGTCACCAACACGCCGTCGACGACGAGCTCGACGAGCCGCCGGGGCTGCACGGCGATCGCATGGCGGAGCCGCGTGTCGCCGGGCCGTCCGCGCCGCTCCTGCTCGGAGAGCTCGGCGAGGAACCCGCCGAACTGCACGAGCAGCGCGAACGTCACGAGCACCCCGAGCGCGGTGATCGCCGGCCGGTCGAGCACGTTGTAGGCGACCGAGGTCGCGCCGAGGGCGACCGCGATCAGCGCCAGCAGCCCGACGGCCTTCGTCTCGGAGAGCCCGTAGTAGACGAGGCGGTGCGACGTGTGGTCGGTGCCGCCCTGGGTCACCGGCCGCCGCTCCGCGAGCCGCCGCACGGTGACCAGCGTCGTGTCGAGGATCGGGATCGCGAGCACGAGGAGCGGCAGCAGCATCGTCGCGACGGTCGTTCCCGCCGTCGTCCAGCTGGCCGCGAGACCGAGCGCCCCGAGCAGGAAGCCGAGCAGCTGGCTGCCACCGTCGCCCATGAACACGCGGGCCTGGTCGCCCGGCCGCAGGTTGAACGGGAGGAAGCCGAGGCAGGCGAAGGCAAGCGAGAGCGAGAGCACGAGCACGAGGTCGTTCGGATGCGCGGTCGCCGCGTCGATCGCGAAGTAGAGGCAGGCGACGGTCGCCAGCGTCGCCGCCAGGCCGTCCATGTTGTCGAGCAGATTGAAGGCATTCGTGATCCCCACGAGCCAGAAGACGGCGATCGCGACGCCGAGCACGTCGTTCGACACGAGCTCGACCCGCAGGCCTGCGGCGATTGCGATGCCGGCCGCGGCGACCTGCGCGGCGAGCTTCGCCAGGGGGCTCAGATGACGGACGTCGTCGACGAGCCCCGCGACGAAGAGCAGCCCGCAGCCCGCGAGGATGCCCGCGAGCTCCCACGACGCATCCACTGCCCCGACGGCGATCGCGAGCGCGACGCCGGCGGTAAGCCCGCAGGCGATGCCGACGCCGCCGAACGTCGGGGTCGCGCGCTCGTGCCAGCGCTCCCCGGTGGGCTGAGCGACGAGTCTGGACGCGGCGGAGGGGGCGCGCAGAAGGGCCCAGAGGGCGAGCGCCGCGACAGGCAGGGCGGCGATCGTGACGGCCGCTTCCACGGTGGGCAAAGGGTAGCGGCGGCTCCGTACGATTTCGGGTCGAGGCGGTCGGCCGCCGCCCTACAATCCGCGCTCGTGAGCGTCTACGCAGATCTGCTGCGCCACCGGGAGCTGTTCGGCTCGCTGTTCCGGCGCGATCTACGCGCGAAGTACAAGGGCTCCGTCCTCGGGCTCGCCTGGACTCTCGCGCTCCCGGCGGCCCTGATGCTCGTCTACCTCGTCGTGTTCGCGGTGCTCTGGAAGGCCCAGCCGACCGAGACCGAGCACTACTGGCTTTTCCTCCTGTGCGGCCTTCCGCCCTGGGTCTTCTTCTCGACGTCGCTGCAGGGCGGCGCGCGGAGCATCGTCGAGAACGCGCCGATCATCCGCAAGGTGCGCTTCCCGCGCCAGCTCGTGCCGCTCTCCGTCGTCGCGACGGAGGTGGTCGCGTTCGTCGCGATGACGGTCATCGTTCTCGTCCTCGCGCTGTGGTTCCAGCCGGAGAGCCGCGACCTCGCCTGGCTCGCGATCCCGGTCGGTGCACTGATCGTGGTGTTCGCGGCCGGCGTGGCACTTGCGATCGCGTCGCTCAACGCCATCTTCCGCGACGTCGAGTTCGTCGTCACGGCCGCGCTGCTGCCCTGGTTCTTCCTGACGCCGATCCTGTACCAGCTCGACGATCTGCCCGGCGCCCAGTCGCGCCCGTGGCTCGTCGACCTGCTCCACTGGGGAAACCCGCTCACGCCGGCGGTCGAGTCGTACCGGACACCGCTCTACGAGGGCAAGCTCCCGCCCACGGGCGACCTGCTCTACCTCGTCGTCGCCGCGATCGTGGCGCTCGCGCTCGGCGCGCTCGTGTTCAGGTCTGTGGACGACCGGATCGCGTCGGAAGCCTGACGACCGCCCGTCCCTCGAAGAGACCCTCGCCCGCGTAGGCCGGCAGCCCTCGATGCTCGGACGGCTCGAGGCCGCCGACGAGAGAGGGAAGCAGCAGCGGGACGTCGAGACGCGGGTTGCGTCCGCCGGGAGCCCAGGCTCCGAGCGCGCGTGCCGCGCGGCGGCGCTCGAGCGGCCCACCCACCGGAAGGAGCGCCGGGCCGACGACAGGCCAGCCCTCGGCGTGGGCGTCGAGCACGAGCCGCGACCAGTCCGCAGCGGGCTCCGCGCCCGGGACTAGGTGAGCGGTCGCCGCGGGGGCGTCGGTGACGACCGGCTCCTCCTGTGCGGCGAGCGCGGCGTCGGTGCGAGCGTCCGGGCTGCCGTGGACGACCACTGCCAGCCGCCGCTCCGCGATCAGCGGCGCGACGTCGACCTCGAGATCGTGCGTCCCGACCCCGAGCTCGGAGAGCCAGAAGCGGTGCTCCTCGACGAGGTCGAAGCGAAGGACGTACCGGCCCGGCGGGCGCGGCGCGTCCAGCGGCACCTCGACCGCGACCGTCTCCCCCGGCGCCACCGGCTGCGGGAACGCCGTGCGCGTGCCGTCCCAGACGATCGCGTTGCCGTGCGTGTCGAGCCAGTGGTACGAGAGCTGCAGCCCGTCGGTGCCACGCGAGCGCCACGTCGCCGCCCCTCCGTTCTCCAGCACGAGCCTCGCCGTCGTCCGAGCGCCCGCCCGCTGCGGCGCGACCGTCGAGGATCGCCAGAGCGGAACGAGCGGCTCCACGGCGCTCGAGTCTACGCGGCCGCTCCCACGATCGAGGGCTACCCTCTCTGTCATGACCACCCCGCTCCTCGTCCGCGCAGCGCGCCGCGAGCAGGTCGAGCGCACACCGGTCTGGTTCATGCGCCAGGCGGGCCGCTCGTTGCCGGAGTACCGCGCGATTCGCGAGCGCCACTCCTTCTTCGAGGTCGCGGGGACACCGGAGCTCTGCGCCGAGGTGACACTGCAGCCCGTGCGACGCCACGGCGTCGACGCGGCGGTGCTCTTCGCGGACATCATGACGCCCGTCCTCGGGATGGGAATCGACGTCGAGCTCGTCGAGGGCGTCGGGCCGGTCGTCGAGCGGCCGATCCGGAGCGCCGCGGACGTGGCGCGGCTCCGCGTCCCCGACCCCGTGGAGGCGTTCGGCCCGGTGCTCGACGCCGTCCGACTCGTCCGCTCCGAGCTCGAGCCCGAGCGGGCTGTGATCGGCTTCTGCGGCGGACCGTTCACCGTCGCCGGATACCTCGTCGAGGGCCGCCCGAGCCGAGAGCTGCCGCGGACGAAGGCGCTGATGCTCTCCGAGCCCGAGACCTGGGACGCCCTGCTCGCGAAGCTGTCCGAGACGTTCGCCGCGTACGTCGCCGCCAAGGTGCGGGCCGGCGCCGACGTCATCCAGCTCTTCGACTCCTGGGTCGGCACGCTCTCGCCGCAGCTCTACCGCCAGCGCGTCGCTCCCTGGAGCGCGCGGATCCTCGCCGCCGTCGACGTCCCGACGATCCACTTCGGCACAGGCGCGACGCACCTGCTGACCGAGCTCGCCGCGGCGGGGGGCGACGTGGTCGGCCTCGACTGGCGGCTTCCGCTGGACGACGGCTGGGCCGTCGTCGGGGACCGCGGCGTGCAGGGAAACCTCGACCCGGCGTCGCTGGCGGCCCCGTGGGACGTCGTCGAGCGCGAGGCCGTCGACGTGCTCGATCGCGCCGCGGGTCGGCCGGGCCACATCTTCAACCTCGGTCACGGTGTGCTGCCGGAGACCGACCCAGACGTCCTCACCCGTCTCGCGGCGCTCGTCCGCGAGCGCGCGGAGGCGACCGTCGCGGCATGACCGGTCCCGCGGTGATCCTGATGGCCTACGGCTCGCCGGACCGCCTCACGGACGTCCCCGCGTACTACTCCGACATCCGCGGCGGCCGTCCGATTCGGCCGGAGCTCGTCGACGATCTCGTTGCGCGGTACCGGGCGCTCGGGATCGACGACGGGGACGGGCCCTCGCCGCTCAACGCGATCACCGAGGAGACGAGAGCTGCGCTCGAGGCCGCGCTCGGGATCCCGGTGCTGACCGGCATGCGCCACTGGGAGCCGCGGATCGCGACCGCGGTCGACGCCGCGCTCGCAGCCGGTCGCGCACCGCTCCTGGGCCTCGTGCTCGCGCCGCACTGGTCGTCGCTCTCGATCGCAAAGTACGAGGGGCTCTTCGACGACGCCGTCGCCGGTCGTGCCGAGACGCGCTTCGTCCGGGCCTGGGGTGACGAACCGGGCTTCGTCGAGCTGCTCGCGCAGCGGGTGCAGCGCTTGCGCGCTGCACCTAAAGAGCACGAGGCGCACGTCGTCTTCACGGCGCACTCCCTGCCGTCGCGGATCCTGGACACCGGAGATACCTATCGCGATGCGTTACTCGACACCGCTCGTCTAGTTGCCGACGCCGCAGGCGTCGGCAACCGGGAGTGGAGCTTCGCGTTCCAGAGCGAGTCGCCGACCGGCGAGCCGTGGCTCGGGCCGGACATCCTCGACCACCTCTCCGACCTGTCCGCGCGGGGAATCTCCGACGTCCTCGTCTGCCCCGTCGGCTTCGTCTCCGACCATCTCGAGATCCGCTGGGACATCGACGTCGAGGCCGTCGAGCGCGCGCAGGAGCTCGGCATGCGCCTGGCCCGGATCGAGATGCCGAACGCCGATCCCGCGCTCGTCGAGGTGCTGGCGAGCATTGTCCGCCGCGAGCTAGCGGCCGTCACCGCGTAGGGTCGCGATGCGCGCCGGAGAGATCTCGGTCGACGGCGTCTCCCGGAAGTTCGTCGTCCGGGCGCGCGAGACCCAGACGCTCAAGGAGCTCCTCGTCGCCCGCGGCCGCACCGGCGCGCAGGAGGTGTGGGCGCTCCGCGAGGTCTCGGTTGCGATCGCGTCCGGCGAGGCGGTGGGGCTGATCGGCCGGAACGGCTCGGGGAAGTCCACGCTGCTCCGGCTGATCGCGGGGATCATCCGGCCGACGGAGGGGAGCGTCCAGGCCAGTGGACGAATCGGGTCGCTGCTCGAGCTCGGCGCCGGCTTCCACCCGGATTTCACCGGGCGGGAGAACGTCGAGCTGAACGGCGCGCTCCAGGGGCTCTCGCGGGCGCAGATCCGCGGGCGGTTCGACGAGATCGTCGCGTTCGCCGAGCTCGAGGGCTCGATCGACAGGCCCGTGAGGACGTACTCGTCGGGCATGACGATGCGGCTCGGGTTCGCGATTGCGGCGTTCCTCGAGGCCGACGTGCTGCTCCTCGACGAGGTGTTCGCCGTCGGCGACGAGAGCTTCCAGCGGAAGTGCTTTGGCGTGATCGCGGCATTCAAGGAGCGTGGCGGCACGATCCTCTTCGTGTCCCACGACGCGTCGGCGGTCGAGCGGCTCTGCGACCGCGCCGTGCTCCTCCGCGAAGGGCGCCTTGCCTACGACGGCCCGGTTCACGAGGCGATCACGCGCTACCGCCGCGCGCTCGCCGACGAGGACGGCGCGGCGGCGACGAACGGCCACGGCCCGTCCGGCTCCGGCGAGGCGCGGATCGCCGCGGCCCGGCTCGTGACCGCCGACGGGGAGTCGCGCGACCGCTTCCTCGCAGGGGAGCCGTTCGGTCTCGACGTCGCGCTGGCGGGCTCCGTCGCTGCGCCGAGCCTGCACCTCGAGGTTCGGGACGCCTCCGGGCTCCTGGTCGCCGAGGATCTCGTCGAGACGGCGCGCCTGGGTTGGGATCCGGCGGGCGACGGTCTCGGCCTCCGCCTCGACGTGGGCGCGCCGCCGCTCCAGTTCGGGCGGTTCGAGGTGACGCTCGCGCTCATCGGCGACGACGGCCGCCTGCTCGACCGGCTCGCACGCCCGATCCCGCTGCTCGTGTATCCCGACGACGAGAGCCGCGGTCTCGTGCGCCTCGAAGGAACGTGGCGTCGCGGGCCGAACGAGGCAGAGCTGTGAGCTACAAGACGTGCCCCGACTGGCCGGCCCTGATGGAGCTCGCTCCGGATCTCCAGTTCAAGCACATGACGGTGCACGACGCGCAGCTGCCGTTCGAGGTCGTCGCGAAGATCCCGAGCGGCCTCTCGCTCGACGACGTCGAGATCTGCTGCGACGTCGAGCATCACGTCGTCAACGCGGCCCACACGCACCCCGATGTCGTCCTCGCGCTGGAGGACACGCACTGGTTCGAGGTGAACGAGTGGGCGACGACGGGCCCGGGCGCCGACCACACCGGCGCGGCCCCGCACGCCGCCTGACGCGGCGGCCCCGCGGACGCACGTACTCTCGGTTCGTGCTCACGGTGATCCCCTTCCGCGCCGAGGGCAAGAGCCGCCTGCCCGAAGACCTGCGTCGCGAGGTGGCGCTCGCGATGCTCGGCGACGTCGTCGAGGTGGCGCTCGCAGTCGGCGAGGTGCGAGTCGTCACCGACGACCCCGCGGGACGGCTGGTCGCCGGCGACCTCGGTGCCCGCCTCGTGGACGACCCGGGCAGCGGGCAGGGAGATGCGATCGCGACCGGCCTCGACGGCGCGTCGGGCATCTGCCTGGTCGTCAACGCCGACCTGCCCCGCGTCCGGGCCTCGGATCTGAACGCACTCGCGGTGCCTGCGCTGCTCGGGCGGCTCGGGATCGTCGAGGCACATGACGGGACCACGAACGCGCTCGGCCTCCCGCGGGCCGAGATCTTCGCGCCGCTCTACGGCCCGGGCAGCGCAGCGCGGTTTCGCGACCACGCCGCGGCGCTCGGGATCGACGTCGAGGCGCTCGCCCTCGGGAACCTCGTCGACGATGTCGACACGCTCAGCGACCTCGTCCGGTTCGGCACACGTGCGGGTGCGCGCACTGCGGAGCTCGTCGACGCAATCGCGCTTTGAGAGTCGCGTGTCTGTCCGGCGGCGTCGGCGGCGCGAAGCTCGCCTGCGGCCTGCAGGACGTCCTGGCCCCGGGAGAGCTCACGGTGATCGGCAACGTCGGCGACGACGTCGAGGTGCTCGGGCTGCACGTCGCGCCCGACCTCGACTCGGTGCTCTACGCGCTCGCCGGGCTGAACGACGAGGAGCGCGGCTGGGGCCGCGCCGGCGAGACCTGGCGGGCGCTCGAGGCTGCGAGGCATTGGGGCGGCGAGGGGTGGTTCATGCTTGGCGACCTCGATCTCGGGCTGCACCTCGTACGCACGCAGGCGCTTCGCACCGGAGATCCGCTCTCGGCGGTCACAGCGCGCCTCGCCCAGGCGGCGGGTCTGGCCACGCTGGTGCTGCCGGCGACGGACGACCCGCTCCGTACCTCGGTCGTGACGCCGGGTGGCACGTTCCCGTTCCAGGAGTGGTTCGTCGCCCGCCGTCACGAGGACGAGGTCGACGCGATGGTGTTCGCCGGCGCCGATGCCGCGCGGCCCGCACCGGGCGTGCTGGAGGCGATCCGCGACGCCGACGCGCTCGTCGTCGCGCCGAGCAACCCGTACACCTCGATCCACCCTATTCTCGCGGTCCACGGGCTCCGAGAGACGGTCGTCGCTCGCCGGCAGCGTACGGTCGCCGTCAGCCCGCTCGTCGGCGGCCGCGCCGTCAAGGGCCCGCTCGACCGTATGCTCATGCGCATGTCGGGCGGCACCTCACCTGCGCATGTGGCGCGGTGTTACGAGGGCCTGATCGGTGCGCTCGTGATCGATCGAGCGGATGCTCCGGCCGAGTCGGACGTCCCCCTCGTGGTCACGGACACGCTCATGACCGACCGCGACGCGGGTCGCAGGCTCGCCGAGGTCGTGCTGGAGGCGGTCGCGTGAGGGTTGCGGTCGTCGGAGGCACCGGAGGCTTCGGCCTGGCGCTCGCGAAGCGCCTCTCCGAGGGGGGCTACGACGTCGTCGTCGGCTCGCGCGACGTGGAGCGGGCGGCAGCGGCCGCGGCGACCGTTGGGGTCGAGGGCGCGACGAACGCCGACGCCTGCCGCGCCGCGAACCTGGTGATCCTGGCGACGAAGGCCGAGGCGGCGGTGGCGACCGCTGCCGGGCTGCGCGAGGCGATCGGGACGACGCCTGTCCTCTCGGTCGCCGCCGAGCTGACGTTCGGGCCGGACGGCGTGCTGCCGACGACCGAGGCGACATCCGTGGCGGCGCGCATCCAGGACGTCGTCGACGCGCCGGTGGTCGCCGGTCTGCACTCCCTCGCGGCCCGCAACCTCGGCGGAGACGCGCCGCCGGAAGAGGACGCGCTCGTCTGCGGCGACGACGCGGACGCAAAGGCCGTCGTCCTCGAGCTTGCCGGGAGGATCACGTCCGGCCGTGCGATCGACTGCGGGCCGCTCGCGTCCGCCCGTTCACTGGAAGGCCTCACGGCCGTGATCGTGAACGTCAACAAGCGCTACAAGGCGCACGCGGGCATCCGTGTCACGGGGGTCCGCTGAGTCGCCGTGGCCGGCGCCGGCACGGTCAGCGTCACCCCGCTCGAAGGGCTTCCGGAGCTCGTCGAAGGTGAGGACCTCGGCCTTCTGCTCCATGCCGCCGCCGGCGCCGCTGGCGGGCTGCAGGATGGCGACGTGGTCGTCGTCGCGCAGAAAGCCGTCTCGAAGGTGGAGGGACGCGTTGTACGGCTCGCCGATGTCGAGCCGTCCGCGCGGGCGGTCGAGCTCGCGGGCGAGGACGGAGACGCGCGCCGCGCCGAGGTGATCCTCCGCGAGAGCCGCGAGGTCGTCCGCTCCCGGCCGCCGCTCGTTATCGCCGAGACCCGGCACGGCTTCGTCTGCGCCTCGGCAGGGGTCGACGCGTCCAATGCGCCGGGCGAGGGCATCCTCGTCCTCCTTCCCGTCGACCCGGATGCCTCCGCGCGCCGGTTGCGCGCCCGGCTGACCGAGCTCTCGGGGGCGGACGTCGGCGTGGTCGTGAGCGACTCGTTCGGCCGAGCGTGGCGGCAGGGGACGACCGACGTCGCGTTGGGGGTCGCCGGGATTGCTCCTATGCGCGACCTGCGGGGGACGACGGACGCGAGCGGGCATCTGCTCGAGTCGACGCAGATCGCGGTCGCGGACGAGATCGCCGGCGCCGCGGAGCTCGTGCTCGGCAAGGCGCGCCGGGTGCCTGCCGCGATCGTGCGAGGTGTCGACGCGCGGGGGGACGGCACCGCGGCCGAGCTCGTCATGCCGCGCGAGCGCGACCTGTTCCGCTGATCCCGGCTAGGTGCGGCGCACGGCGGCGACCGCCCGCTCGAGCTCCGCGGCCGAGAACGCGCCCTCGAACTTCGTCCGGATGACTCCCGTGCGATCGACGACGAACGTGAACGGCTCCGTCGGCAGGCGCCACTGCGAGACCCACTGGTTGACGCCGTTCGCCGGATCGTTGTCCTTGTAGATCTCGACGTGGATGAACCGGACGCCCTTCGAGCTCGCCTTCTTCCGGACGGCTGAGACGACGTCGACGACGGGGCCGCACGTGCGCGACTGGCAGTACTGCGGCGTGGCGAAGGCGAGGACGAACGGCTCGTGCGCGGCGAGCGCCTGCGCGACGGAGGCATCGTAGAGCCCCCGGTCGGGGTGGCGCGCCGTCGTCAGGGCGGAGAGGTCGCCTCCGGTGCTAGCGAGGGTGGGTGTCTTCGACGGGATCGCGCGGTCGCCGACGGACGGCGCGAGGCTCTTCTTCCGCACGACCATGTTGCCGAGGGCCTGGATCTTCGGGCCTCCGACCGGCTCGGCCATGAACCAGTACCGACCGGCGGTCGGGGTCACGACCTTCGCGACGTAGATTCCGTTCGCGTCCGCGGTGTCGCCGCCGGGCACGCCGATCGGCTCGAGCCGGGCGATCGTCGTCGCGTAGGGAACCTGCTTCAGGCCGCGGGAGATCCACACGCGCGCCGTCGGCCGCTCGATCAGCTGCGACTGCTTGTCGACCACGAGAAAGCTGATGCGGTTCGTGCCGACCGCGTGGTCGGAGGTCCCCGCGACGACGGCGACGTCCTCGCCAGGCGCGCGCCAGAGCTGCTCGAGCGTCTGCTTCGACGACGCAGCCGTCGTCGTATCACCCGATGCCTCTCCCGAGCCGCCGCCGCACGAGGTTCCGAGCAGCGCCGCCCCGAGTGCGACGGCAACCGCTGCGGCGAAGGGCCGGCTCACCCGTCCAATGTAGACGAAGGATCCCGGACGGCCGCGGGCCGTAGCGAAAGCGCCCGCGCGCCTATCCGGGATCGATCACGTGGCCCACGGCGGGCCCCGCTCAGTCGCCGTCGGGGAACGTCAGCTGCGGACGGAACTGCCCGAGCCACGCGACGACGAGCGCCGTGTTCAAGAGAAACAGGGTCAGTCGAGCTCTGCTCACCTCGGTCCTCCTTTCTCAGAAGCGGACGACAGCAAGTGCTTCGGCGGCGTTTCGGTACCAACGCGCTGCCTCACGGACGTCTCCCCGACGCTCCGCGAGGTCGCCCAGCGCGACCCACGCCCCCGTCCGGTGCCCGACCGACTCCATCTGCTCGAACGCGGAGTCCGCGGCCCGGAAGCACTCCTCCGCCTCGTCGAGGCGGCCCCGCTCCAGCAACGAGCGACCCAGTACCAGGTTCGACTGGCCGATCTCGTCGAGGAAGTCCTCACGCCCCTCGAGGAGCGCGAGCGCCTTGCGTGCATGCTCATCGGCCGCCTCGTGATCGCCGAGGTGCTCGTGCACCGCCGCGAGGCCCCCCAAGGCCTGTGCCGCGTCCGGCTGCGAGCCCGCCTCGACGGCGAGTGCGAACGACGCCGTCAGATGCTCGATTGCCTGCTCGGGGTGCCCGAGCAGGAGCTGCAGGCCGCCAAGGGTGAGCATCAGACGGCCGGTGTTTCGCTCGTCCTCGAGATCCTGGTAGAGCGCCCTCGCCTGCTCCGCGTACTGCCGTGCGAGCACCCAGTGGCCTGTCTTCTCGGCGACGAGCGACGCCTGCAGATAGGTCCCTGCGACGACGCGCGGGTCATCCATCGCCTGTGCGAGCTCGATCGCCAGCTCGATGTCCTCGCGGGCGGCCTCGAAGTCCGCCTGCCGGCGGCGGCATCGGGAGCGCCAGGCGAGGATCCGCGCCCGCAGGATGTCGCACGGCAGGCCGCTCCGCTCGGCGAGCCCGAATGCCTCGTCGAACAGCGCAATCGCCGTCGGGATGCTCGAGAGCCGATATCGGCAGCACCCGAGCCGGAAGAGCACGTCGGCTCTGTCGACATCGGAGAAGACGGGCAGCTCGCTCAACTCGCGCGCCTCCTGGAGCACCGCGATCCCGTCCTGCGCCGCGCCGAGCTCCTGGAGCGCCCAGCCCTCGCCCGCGAGTGCCCGGAGCTCGAGCTCCGCGGACCCGAGCGTGCCGGTCTCCGCGCGAACCTCGCGGAACGCCTCGACAGCCTCACGGTCGCGATGCGCCTCGGAAAGGGCCTCCGCCTGTGCGAGCTTCGCCTCGACCCGCGTCCGCACGTCCGCCGAGACGCCGTGCTGGAGGTACTGGTCGTCGACGCCGAGTCGCTCGGCGAGCCAGGCGACGGTGTCGGCCGTCGGCCGCGTCTTGCCGCGCTCGATCTGGCTGACGTACTCCTTCGAGAAGCGCTCGCCCGCGAGCTCGGTCTGGGTCAGACCGGCCGCGACGCGGAGCGCGCGCACGCGCTCGCCGACACCGCGCGGGCGCCCAGGGGTTGCTGACCGGGGAGTGGCGGCCGCATCGCGCATTCCGCTGTCACTCAAGCCGCCACCTCCCCGACCGCCCTCCCCCGATGGGGTGAAACCACCTGTCCGGAACCGCAATCCATTGTGAAGTGAAGAATAGCGTGGATTACTTGACCGAACCACTTGACTTTTCCGGACATGGCCCGTAAAGTCATGTCACCAAGCACCCTCCAGACGCCAGGAAGGTGCGCGGGGCGCAACCGACGGGTGGCGTGGACACCGGAGAACAGCGTGACTGGGCCGCAGAGTCACGAGCTCCGTCCAACGCCCCCCACATAGGGTCGCCTCCTTCGAAACGCCCCCGGAAGCCGCAGCCGGGGGCGTTTCCTCGTGGCGGGGGAAACCATGTTTCCCCCGCCGGCCCCCATCTTCTGGTCAGCGAAAACGCGAAGGCAGCGGTTGGCCTCCCGCCCGGCGAAGCCGGCCTCCGGCCGCGATGCTGAACTCACCAAACTTGGCTCCACCCGAAGTACCCGGCCGGGCGAGGCGGGCCGAAGGAGCGGGTGGTAGGGTCGCGCGATGGCAGCGGTCGACTTCTTCATCAAGTTCGACGGCATCAAGGGCGAGAGCGCCGACGCCAAGCACAAGGACGAGATCGACGTCGAGTCCTGGAGCTTCGGCGAGACGAACACGGTCGGCGGTGGTGGTGCCGGGGGCGGCGGCGGAGCCGGCAAGGTCTCGATCCAGGACTTCCAGTTCACCATGCACCTGAACCGGGCGAGCCCCGCGCTCATGAAGGCGTGTGCGACCGGCCAGCACATCAAGGAGGCGACCCTCTCGGCGCGCAGGGCCGGCAAGGGGCAGCAGGAGTATCTGACCTTCAAGTTCCGGGACGTCCTCGTGAGCTCGTTCCAGTCGGCCGGCACGGAGGAGCTCGCCGTCCCGACCGATTCGGTGTCGCTCGCGTTCGCCAAGATCGAGGTCGAGTACAAGCCGCAGAAGACCGACGGGTCGCTGGGGTCGCCGGTCGCCTTCAGGTACGACCTGAAGACGAACAAGTCGTTCTAGCGCCGGACGGCTCGCACCGTGGAGCCCCTCCGGAGCATCCCGCCTCCCGGCCGGCCCGGCCCGCCCGAGGCGGAGAGCCCACGCGCCGCGCTCGAGCTGGCCCGGCTCCTGCGAGACGCCGGATACGCCTCGCCGCGGATCCAGGAACGGCTCGGCACGGGCGACGAGCTCCTCGCGCGGTCGCCCGAGCTGCCGTCCTACCTGCGTCGGCTCGGCGACGCGGACGAGCTCGCGGTGTTGCTGCGGCTGCTGCTGCTCGGCGTCCCGGTCGACCGTGCGCGGGTCGACGGGCACGTCGGCGGCGAGCTCCGAGGGCGCCTCGAGAGCGCCAACTTTCTCGTCCACGACGGCGAGGTCGTCCACGGCGCGGCGCGCCTCGTCCCGCACGACGAGCTCCTGATCGCCTCCGACCACGCCGCGGCCGCCGAGACACACGCCGACCACGTCCCCGGCGTCCACCGCCCGTCCGTGGCGCTCGCCCACCTCACCGTGCGCCGCGGAGGGGAGCGCGCTCTCGATCTCTGCGCAGGCAACGGGATCCAGGCGATCCTGCTCGCCGCGCACGCGGAGCACGTCGTTGCGACCGACGTGAACGAGCGGGCGCTCGCGTACACGAGGCTCAATGCCGCGCTGAACGGCGTCGACAACGTCGAGACCAGGGCGGGAAGCTTCTTCGAGCCGCTGGACGGTGAGCGGTTCGACCTCGTCGTAGCGAATCCGCCTTACGTTGTCTCGCCCGAGACCGCGTACCTGTTCCGGGACGGCGGGATGCGTGGCGACGGCGTCTCGGAGCTTGTCGTTCGAGGCATCCCGCAGATGCTTGCGCCCGGTGCGTTCGCGTGCGTGCTGATCGCATGGGCGCTCGATCCCGACGATCCGGCGGAGCGGCCCCGCACGTGGCTCGAGGGCTCGGGCTGCGACGCGTTCCTGCTCCACACGTCGACGGACGACCCGATCGAGACCGCGACGCTGTGGAACCGCGAGCTCGTCGACCGGCCCGAGGCCTATGCCGACGCGCTCGACCGCTGGCTCGCCTACTACCGCGAGCTCGGGATCGAACGCCTTGGCTACGCCTGCCTCGTGCTGCGCAGGCGCCTCGAGAGCGGCGAGGCAGCTGCGGCGGGCTGGGTCGAGGCCCTCCAGCTGCCCCGGCAGGCGCTCCGCCCGGCGGGGCGGCACGTGGCGCGCCTCTTCGAGACGCACGACCACCTGGCAGGGGACGCCGCCGGCCAGGCGCTGCTCCGCCGGCGGCTACGCGTCGCGGACGAGGCCGTCGTGAGTCGCGACAGCCGCTTTCACGCCGGTCGATGGCACGCGCAGGCGCCGACGATCCGCCTCGAGGCCGGCCTGCCCTTCACCGCCGAGCTCGACCCCCCGACCGCACGCTTGCTCGCGGAGCTCGACGGGTCGCGGACGCTGGAGGAGGCGCTGGCCGGAGCGGTGGTCGAGGGCGACGACACGCGCGCGGAAGGGCTCGACCTGGCCCGGCGGATGCTCGAGATCGGATTCCTCGAGCTCGCGGACGAGGACGCTCCCTAGGCGGTGGGCCCCGAGGGCGCGGGAACGGGCACCGGCACCTGGACCCAGCTCACGATCTTGCCCCGGTGGACGCGAAAGGCCGCCGCCGCCTTCTGGCCCGGCGCGTCGCAGCGGCGGTGCTTGCCATTGGCGAGGACGAAGACCGCGGTCGCGGTCTCGCCCTTGACGGCGATCGAGACGATCCGGCCGGCGCACGGTAGGAGGCTGTGCCAGAGCGCGATGTCCGAGTACGTCTCGAGTCGCAGGACGGCGGCGCCTTGCGCGAACACGGCCGGCCGCGCGAAAAGACGCGCGGCACCCGCGTTGTCGTAGGCGTTCAGGTGCGTGCTCCAGGTGCGGACGACGCGCTTGGTCGCAGCCGGCGAATCGGCGTGCGCCGCGCCCGCGACGGGAACCACCACCAGCGCGGCGAGGAGGGCACAGGCGGCGACGCGCATCTCTTCCAGGATACGCCGGTTGGCGAGTCGTGGCGGCACGGGTCCCGCCTACGATCGCCGGATGGACGGGGTCGTCGGGTTTCGCCGTGGCTTCTGGGCGATGGCACCGCTCTGGCTCGGCGTCGTCCCGTTCGCGCTCGTCTACGCCGTGCTTGCGCGTGACACGGGTCTCTCGCTGCTCGAGACGCAGGCGCTCTCCGCGCTCGTCTTTGCCGGCAGCGCCCAGGTCAGCGCCGTCGGCCTCTTCGGGTCGGGTGCGGCGGCGCTCGAGATCGTCTCGACCACGTTCCTCCTGAACGTCAGGCACGTTCTCTACGGCCTCTCGCTCGGGCGCCGGATCCCGCTCTCGCGCCGGCAACGACCGATGGCGGCCTACTTCCTCACGGACGAGGCCTTCGGCGTCGTCGCCGGGAGCGGCGAGCGGACCTTCGCCTTCCTGCTCGGCGCCGAGCTGAGCCTGTTCGCCATGTGGAATCTCGCGACGCTCGGCGGCGCGATCGCCGGCTCGGCGATCACGGACCCTGCCGAGCTCGGCATCGACCTCGTCTTCCCGCTCGCGTTCCTCGCATTGCTCGTTCCGCTCGTGCGCACGCGCGTTGAGCTCCTCGTCGCGGTTGCCTCCGGCGCGACCGCGTACGTGGCCGCGAAGGGCCTGCCCGGCGGTCTTCCGATTCTCCTGACCGGTGTCGTCGGAAGCCTCCTCGGCGCCGCGCTGACGAGCGGACGCCCTGGCGAAGACGTCGACGTCGAGAATGCGGTGCGAGAGGTCGCGTGACCTTCTGGCTGACGGTCGCCGGGATGGTGGCCGTGACGTTCGGCTCGCGCTACGCCGGGCTCGCGTTGCGCTTCGAGCTGCCCGACTTCTGGGTGCGGTGCCTGCACTTCGTGCCGATCGCGGTGTTCGCGGCGCTCGTCACCCCGTCACTCGAGGGCGGGCTCGGCGAGGGGGAGATTCGCGTCGCCGCCGCCTGCGTGACCGGCATCGCAGCGTGGCGCACGCGCAACCTCGGCATCGCGATCGCGTCCGGGATGCTCGCCTTCTGGGCGCTTCGCTGGGTCAGCCCCTGAGCAGCCAGCGCATCCGCTCGTGCTGAATCGCGGCGCTCAACGCGGCCCGGACGATCGTCCGCCGCCGCTCGTCCGCGGGAAGGCGTCGCGGACGGCTCATGCGGCTTCTGCGACTGCGGGCGCCGACTCCTCGGCACCGTGTGAGCGGTCATGGGGCCTCACGAGGATCGCCGCCACGATCGCGCCCGCGAGCGCGATGCCGGACGCCACGAGCAGCGCGCGCTCGAAGCCGTCCATGAACGAGGCGGGGGTGGGCGGCGTTGTCAGGCGCGACGCCATGATCGCCCCCATCAGCGCGATGCCCGTCGAGCCGCCGACCTGCCGGAAGGCATTGAGCACGGCGGAGCCCATTCCGGCCTTCGCGACCGGAACGGCCCGCATTGCCGCCGCCGAGCTGGGCGTCATCGTCATCGCCATCCCGAAGCCGCCGAGCACGAGAGCAGGGAGCATCCGCCAGAAGGTCGAGTCGGCGGAGAGCTGGCTGAAGTAGGCGAGCTGCGCCGCGAGCAGCACCATGCCGGTCGTCATCAGCCATCGCGATCCGAAGCGGTCGGACGCGCGACCCGCGAGCGGCGCCACCACGATGATCAGGAGCGTCATCGGCAGGAACGCCGCGCCCGCCTGGACAGCGGAGTACCCGAGCACGTTCTGCATGTAGAGCGAGACGAAGAAGAAGACGCCGAACATCGCGAGGGCGACGAGAAGCATCACGAGGTTCGCTCCGACGTACGTGCGGTTGCGAAACAGCGTCAGGTCGAGCATCGGAGCCCGCGTGTGGCGTTCCAGGAGAACGAAGGACACGAGTGCGACGGCGGCCACCACGAATGCGCCGACGATGCGCGTCGAGCCCCACCCGTAGTTGTTCGCCTCGATCAGCCCGTAGGTGAGCGCGAACAGGCCGATCCCCGACGTGAAGAGGCCGGGAAGGTCGAGCCTCTCGTGCGACTCGTCGCGGGACTCGTCGATCAGGACGAAGCTGGCGAAGATGCCCAGGATGCCGACCGGGACGTTGATGAAGAAGATCCAGTTCCAGCCCGCGTGCTCGGTGAGGAGCCCGCCGACGAGCGGGCCGATCGCGAGCGCCAGCGCGGAGACGCCCGCCCAGATGCCGATCGCAGTCCCGCGCTCGCGGGCCGGGAATGTGACCGCGATGATCGACAGCGTGGCCGGGTTCATCATCGCAGCGCCCACCCCCTGGGCGACCCGCGCCGCGATCAGGACTTCGCCGGTCGAGGCGAGCCCGCAGGCGAGAGAGGCGAGGGTGAACACGGCGATGCCGATCACGAAGATGAGCCGCCGGCCGTACGCATCGGCGAGCTTGCCGCCGATCAGCATCAGGGCCGCGAAGGTGAGCGCGTAGCCCGAGACGATCCACTCGAGCTCCGACAGCTTCATGTCGAGGTCGCGCTGGATCGACGGGAGCGCAACGTTCACGACCGTGTTGTCGAGCATGATCATGAACAGCCCGAACGCCACCGCGGCGAGCGTCCACCACTTCTTGTTCTCCTCGGTGACGAGTCGTGCCCGCATGCTCCGCCTCCCTGGAAGGTAGCGCGCACGACGTTAACAACGGCCAACTACGCCGGGCCGGTTAACGGGTCCGCAACGGCCCGGTCCGTAGGATCGGCTAGTGCCCGTCTACATCTGCCCCAACTGCCGAGAGCGCTCGATCGACACCGACGGCGTCGAGGGCTTTTCGACGCAGGCGCCCCAGTGCCGCAGCTGTGGATTCGGCTTCCTGTTCCAGTTGCTCGAGGACTACTACCCGGCGCCGTCGACCGGCTTCGTCGTCTGCGACCGGGATGCGCGCGTCCTCGCCGTCGGGCGTGGAGTCTTCGAGCTCACCGGCTTCCGCGAGACGGACCTGATCGGACGGGATGTCGCGACCGCTCTATCGCTCTCCGATACCGCACCGCTCGAGCTCGTGCGCGAGTGGGGGGTCCGCCGCCTCGGGGAGCAGCTCGAGCTGCGGACGCGGGCCGGGCTGACGAAGCCGGTGGTGGTCGACCTGTTCCCCGCATACGACGACGACGGCGGTGTGCTCGTCGCGCTCTCGTCCCGCTGAGGCTCGCTCAGCGCGGCAGGATCCAGACCTGGCGCGCGACGGCCAGCGGCTCGCCTTCGCGGCCGTAGAGCGCTGTCCCCGCGAAGAGCTTCCGCCCCTCCTCGCCGAGCGGCCAGCCGGCGACGACGCACGGCTCGTCCTCCTCGGGCAGGCGGTCGATGCGCGCCGTCATCCGCCCCAGGACGACCTCCCCGCGTCCCGGGTCGCCCGAGGCATAGGCCCCGGGGCAGTCGATCGCGGCCCAGATCACCTCCGAGGAGACGTCGTGTGCCGTCCAGGTCGTCGCGACGAGCCCCTCGCGGCCGGGCACGGGACCGGGATGGATCGCGAGCCCGCTCCCGTCCTCGCGCGCGCCGCAGACGAAGCACTCGGCGAACTCCGGCGGGCCGAACGCGCCGACGCCCTCCGCGGCGGCTGCCGCCGACACCGGGTCCGGCGGCGCGGGGGGCTCGAGCCCCGGGTCGCCCGCGATCGCCTCGGCGACTAGCAGGTCGCCGTCCTCGAGGACCAGGCGCTCACCGTCGCGTCGGATCGTGAGCGGGCGCTCGAGCGGCGGCGGGAGACGGAGCGTGACCTCCGCTGCGGGGCCTACGCGCGAGCCCAGGAGCCCGCACGCGTACCCGCCGTTCGCCGACTGCAGCGGCCCCCGGTAGCGCCGGTCGATAGTCACCGTCTCGACGCCGGTCATCACATCGCTAGAGTGGCGTTTGTGACTGTGAGGCGAAAACTTCGGCGAGCCGTGACTGCTCCGGTGTGGAGGATGCCGGCATGAGAATCGCGCTCGCGCAGCTCAATGCCGTCGTCGGCGACCTGGACGGCAACGTCGAGCGGATCACCGCCGCGGTGTCCGAGGCGCAGCGCGCGGCGGCGGACATCGTCGTCCTTCCCGAGCTCGCCGTCACTGGCTACCCGCCCGAGGATCTGCTGCTCCGCCCCGGCTTCGTGCGTGCGGCAAGGGAGGCCGTCGACGAGGTCGCGCGCGCGTGCACCGACACGGTCGCGCTGGTGGGCGCGCCGGCGTTCGACCGAGATCTCGCGAACGCCGCCTTCGTCTGCGCGGAGGGGACGGTCAAGGGCGTCTACCGAAAGCACTTCCTCCCGAACTACGGCGTCTTCGACGAGCACCGCTACTTCGCGGCCGGGCGGGAGCTGCTGCTGCTCGAGCTGGGCGACGTGCTCGTCGGGCCTACGATCTGCGAAGACGTCTGGCAGCCGGGGCCACCCGCGACCGACCTCGCGCTCGCGGGTGCGACGCTGCTCGTGAACCTCTCCGCATCGCCGTTCCACGTCGGCAAGGCGGAGGACCGCGAGGAGATGCTCGTGACGCGCGCGCGCGACAACGCGTCGTACGTCGCGTTCTGCAATCTCGTCGGCGGGCAGGACGAGCTCGTCTTCGACGGCCACTCCGTCGTGCTCGACGACGAGGGCGAGGTCGTCGCGCGCGCCCCCGGGTTCGAGGAGACGCTGCTCGTGGTGGACGTCGATCCGACGGAGGCGGTCGGCCGGCGGCTGCGCGACGTCCGGCGCCGCGAGCTCGAGCGGTCGCTCCCCGCTCCGCCGTCGGTCAGCACGATCCGGCTCGCGGCGCCACGGGCCGCGGGCGAGCCCGTTGCGGCGGCTGTCACGCCGTTCGAGCCGGAGCTCGAGCAAATGCGCCTCGGGCTCGGCCTCGGGCTGCGCGACTACGTGGCGAAGAACGGCTTCGGCGACGTCGTCGTCGGGATCTCGGGCGGCATCGACTCGGCCCTCACGGCGGCGATCGCGGCGGACGCGCTCGGCGCGGAGCACGTCCACACCGTGTCGATGCCGTCGCGCTTCTCGTCCGAGGGGACACGCGACGACGCACGCGAAGTCAGCGAGAACCTCGACGTCGACTTCCGCGAGATCCCGATCGAGGACGTCGTCGGTGCGTTCCACGAGGCGCTCGGCGGGCTCGAGGGGCTCGCCGCCGAGAACCTCCAGGCACGGATCCGGGGGACGATGCTGATGGCGCTCTCCAACACACATGGGTGGCTCGTCCTCGCGACGGGGAACAAGTCCGAGATGGCCGTCGGCTACTCGACGATCTACGGCGACATGGTCGGCGGGTACGCGCTGCTGAAGGACGTCTTCAAGACCGACGTCTTCCGGCTGTCGCGGCACCTGAACGAGCGCGTGGGCCGCGAGCTGATCCCGGTTTCCACCATCGAGCGGCCACCGACGGCCGAGCTTCGGGCCGACCAGCGCGACGACCAGTCCCTGCCGCCGTACGAGGTGCTCGACCCGATCCTCGAGGCCTACGTCGAGCTGGACCGCTCGCGCGAGGAGCTCGAGGCGCAGTTCGACCCGACGATCGTCGAGCGAACGCTGCTGCTCGTCGACCGCGCGGAGTACAAGCGTCGCCAGGCGGCCCCCGGCGTCAAGCTCCGCCCGCGCGCCTTCGGACGGGATTGGCGGATTCCGATCACAAATCGCTGGCGGGGGTGAGCGCCCCTGGTGTCCGACTTCAGTCGGACACCTCCGAGGAGGCGGCGCGTCCCGCCGGAGGTGTCGGACTGAAGTCCGACACCGCGCGCGCTCTCTCTACTCGGTCAGCTCGGCCAGCGCCGTCACCGTGCGCCAGTTCCGCACGGTCATCGTCGTCGGCACGCGCCGTTTCGTGAGCGCCTCCATGAGCTTCGAGCCCGCCTGCCGGTTCGGCACGCTGACGTAGAGCTCGCGACCGGCGAGCGTCAGCTCGTCCGGGAGGTACGTGCCGAGGTCGCCCAGGCTCAGGTCACCGAGCTCGACCGCCTCCCCCAGGAAGACGACGACGAGCTTCGTCGGGTCGTCGACCGTATACGGGCTCGCGCCCGCGACCTTGGCAAGCTCCTTCCCGTCTCGGATGACGACCGGCACGTCGTGTCCGGTCGCGTCGGCGATCGCACGTTCCAGCTGGGCGCCGAGGTCCTTCGGCGCACCCGGTGCCGGGGTGAACACCACGTTGCCGCTCTGCAGGTACGTCTCGACGTCCGTGTGGCCGAGCGACTCCACGATCGAGCGCAGCGCCGGCATTCCGATCCGCTTGTGCGGCCCGATGTTGATTCCGCGCAGGAGTGCAGCAACGCGCATCCACAGAGTGTGCCGCGTGAGCGGAGATATCCTTGTGACACGGTGTCACAAGCAGCTCAGACGCCGACATCGATCGGCTCGACCGGTGGGCCGTCGCGGAGGAGCTCGCGGAGCAGCGTCGGCAGGCGCCGCGGAGCAAAGTCGACCTCGGTCGCCCCCTCCAGCAGACAGTCCGCGCCGGGAAGTCGAACCGGACGAGCGCGACCCGCTCGTCCGTGTCGACGACGAGGGCGCGGATGCCGGTTCTGAGCCTCACGGGACGAGCTCGCGCAGGGCCGCGAACCAGCGGAGCCGCTCCTCCCAGGGGACGGCGGCGTTCGCGGGGGACGTCGAGGGCAGGACGAAGAGGAAGGTTTCGCCGAGCCGGCGCTCCTGGAGCCCATGTTCCGGACGACCGCCGAACGGGCCGCGATAGGCCTCCTTGCCGACGAAGCCGATCGCGCGGGGGCGTAGCTCGTCGGCCAGCCGCTCGAGCCGCTCCGCGCTACCGACGAAATCGCCCTTCCGAAGGTCCGACGAGCCTCGCGTCGTCCGATAGGCCGCGTTCGTGATGCCGATCCCGTAACCGAGGACATCGTGCTGGTCGGTCGGATCGACGAGCTGCGGCGTGAACCCGGCCGCGTGGAGCAGGCGCCAGAAGTCGTTCCGCGGGTTGGCGAAATGCGCCGCCTCGGCGTCGGAGTGGAAGCCGGGGTTGATCCCGCAGAACACGACCTCGAGGCCCGGCGCGAGCACGTCGGGCACTGAGCTCGGGGTCGCCGAAGGCACGTCTACGCGACGGAGCGTCGGTTCGGTCACGGAGTGTTCTTCTAGCCGAGATCGCGAAGCGAGCTCGGCCTACGCGGCCTCGGGCTCGCGCTCGTCGAGCCGCGCCTCGAAGGCGATCCGGATCCGCTCCGTCAGAACCGCGAAGGACTCGGGCGTGTCTTCGCCGGGACGCTTCACCGTGACGGCGTCGTCGCCGCCCACCCAGCCGTAGCACCGGAGATAGCACTCCTGCTCGTTCAACGGCCGCAACCGCTGCATGGGCCACAACCGTAGAGGGCGGACCGGACGACGCCCGTTGTCTAGGCTGCGGGCGTGGCCGCGCAGGCGAAGTCGTTCGACTACGAGGTCTCGCTCGACGAGACCTGGGATGCCTGGTCGGATCGAGGCGGCGGGGTCCTCGCCGGCGCGGACGAGGCCTCGTGGACGCCGGAGCACCTGCTGCTCGCCGGCCTCGCTCGCTGCTCGCTGACGAGTCTCCGCTACCACTGCGTCCGCGCCGGGGTCACGCTCACGGCCCGGGCGACCGCGCAGGGCACCGTGACGCGTCGTGAGGAGGACGGGCGGTTCGCGTTCGTCCTCGTCACCGTCGAGGGTGACGTCTCCTTCGAGCCGAAGCCCGCCGACGAAACGATCGCCGCGCTGCTCGAGAAGGCGGAGCGGGATTGCTTCATCGGCGCGTCTCTGACGGTGGCGCCTGCCTACGCGTGGAGGGTCTCGTGAGGGCTGCGGCGCCGGCGAGGGGAGAGGGGCGAGTCTGAAGCCACGCCCCGTTCTCGACGTCGCGGCCGTCCGCGCGCGCTTCAGCGCCCTCGACCGCAGGCTCGCTTTCTTCGACGGTCCGGGCGGGACGCAGTGCCCCGACGAGGTGATCGACGCGATCGCCCGCTATCTGCGCGAGGACAACGCGAACGTCGGCGCGCCCTACGAGACCTCTCGCCGGACGGACGCGGTGGTCGACGCAGCGCACGAGCGTGCGGGTGTTTTCCTGGGCTGCGATCCCGGCGAGGTGGCGTTCGGGCAGAGCATGACCGCTCTCAACTTCCTTCTTACCCGTGCGTTCGCGCGCGAGCTCGAGGCCGGCGACGAGGTACTCGTCACGCGGCTCGACCACGACGGAAACGTCGCGCCGTGGCTCGCGCTCGCCGAGGACATTGGCATCGTCGTCCGCTTCGTCGGCGTGAACGACGACCTCTCGCTCGACCTCGACGACCTCGCGGCGAAGCGGACGCCGCGCACGAGAGTCGTCGCCTTCCCAGCGGCTGCGAACTCCGTCGGCACCGCGCCCGACGTCCGCCGGGTCGTCGAGCTCGCGCACGAGGCGGGCGCGCTCGCGTGGGTCGACGCAGTGCACTACGGCCCGCATGGGCCGATCGACGTGTCGGCGTGGGGCTGCGACGTGCTCGTCTGCTCGCCGTACAAGTACTTCGGCCCGCACATGGGCCTCGCGTTCGGCCGCGAGGAGCTGCTCCGGAGCTGGCGGCCCTACAAGGTGCGGCCTGCGGCCGACGAGCCCGTTGGCCACCGCTTCGAGCTGGGCACGTGCCAGCACGAGCTCCTCGCGGGCTTCACCGCAGCGGTCGACTACGTCGACTCACTCGGCTGGGAGGCGATCACGACCTACGAAGGCTCGCTCGGCCAGCGGTTCCTCGACGGGTTGCCGGTCGACGTCGTCCTGCACGGCCTCGCGACGATGGAGGGACGCGTGCCGACGTTCTGCTTCAGCGTCCCCGGCCACACCGCGCAGTCCGTCGCGGAGCATCTCGCCGAG
The DNA here is from genome assembly GCA_963746445.1 of uncultured Actinomycetes bacterium. Taxonomy (GTDB): domain Bacteria; phylum Actinomycetota; class Thermoleophilia; order Gaiellales; family Gaiellaceae; genus Gaiella. Next base: position 82,892 of record CAVVAW010000008.1, on the reverse strand, counting down.
CGCGACGTCGCCGTGTGGTGGGGGAACTACTACGCGCTCGAGACGATGCGGCTGCTCGGGCTCGACGAGGTCGACGGCGCCGTCCGCGCGGGGATCGTCCACTACAACACTGCCGAGGAGGTCGACCGGCTGCTGGCCGGCGTCGCGGAGCTGGCGCCGGCGTGAGGCTCCTCCTGCTCGGCGGCCCGAAGTTCGTCGGCCGCGCGGTGATCGACGTTGCGCTCGAGCGCGGCCATGAAATGACGCTCTTCAACCGCGGGACGACGGGCGCGGAGCTCTATCCGGAGCTGGAGCGGATCGTCGGCGACCGCGACGGTGGCATCGAGGGCCTTCGCGGACGCGAGTGGGACGCCGTCGTCGACACGTCGGGCTACCTCCCGCGCGTCGTCGGCCAGAGCGCCCGCCTGCTCGCGGATGCCGTGGGCCACTACGTCTTCGTCTCCAGCATCTCCGTCTACGCCTCCTTCGCCGCGGTCGTGGACGAGGGATCTGCGCTCGCCGAGCTTTCCGCTCCGGGCTCGGAGGACATCTCGGCCGACTACGGCGCGCTCAAGGCGCTCTGCGAACGAGAGGTCGACGCGGCGTTCCCGGGCCGCTCCACGGCCGTGCGCGCCGGGCTGATCGTCGGCCCGCACGACCCGACGGGGCGCTTCACGTACTGGCCGCACCGCATCGCGCGTGGCGGTGACGTGCTCGTGCCCGGGCCGGCGTGGCGGCCCGTCCAGTTCGTCGACGTCCGCGACCTTGCGGCGTGGATCGTGACGGCGGGAGAGGAACGGCTCGCAGGCCCGTTCAACGCGACCGGCCCGGCGACCATGGGCGCGGTGCTCGACGCGGCCAGGCGGGCCGCCGGCTCGTCGGCGCGGGCGGTCGAGGTGGACGACGCGTTCCTCACGGGCCAGGGAGTCGGGGAGTGGATGGAGCTGCCGCTCTGGATCGATCCCACGAACGACGATTGGCGGCACTTCATGGAGGTCGACACGGCGCGCGCGACGACCGCCGGCCTTGTGTTCCGCCCGCTCGACGACACCGTCGCGGCGACGCTCGCCGACGCGGAGCTCGTCGAAGGCGTCGGGCTGACGCCCGAGCGCGAGGCCGAGCTCCTGACCGCGTGGTGGTCGCGCGGCTAGCATCGCGCCGTGGCGACCTTCGACCGCACGACGCTCTCCAACGGCACCCGGGTTCTCACTGCGGGGATGGACCACGCGCAATCGGTCTCGTGCTTCCTCATGTATGCCGCCGGATCGCGCTACGAGCGGCGCGAGGAGAGCGGAATCGCGCACTTCGCCGAGCACATGTTCTTCAAGGGCACGGAGCGGCGGCCGACAGCACGCGACATCGCCACCGAGATCGACACGATCGGCGGGGAGTTCAACGCCTTCACCGGCAAGGAGCTGACCGGCTACTACGTGAAGTGCGCCGCCGAGACGCGCGACGTGGCGCTCGACGTGCTCGTCGACATGCTCCGCAACTCGCGCTTCGACGCTGACGAGATCGACCGCGAGAAGGGCGTGATCGTCGAGGAGATGAACATGTACGCCGACACGCCGCGGAGCTACGTCGGCAACGTCTGGGAGCGGCATCTGTACGGCGACCAGCCGCTCGGCTGGGACATCATCGGCAACGAGGAGACGATCCGCGGCGCGACGCGCGACACCTTCTTCGGCTACACCGACCGCTGGTACCGCCCTGAGCGGCTCGTGGTCGGGCTCGGCGGGAAGCTCGGGGACGGGCTCCACGAGCGTCTCGAGGAGCTCCTCGGCGACATCGCTCCCGCCGACACGGGCGCCGCCGAGACCGTCCTGTTGCCCGAGGACGGGAGCCCGGTGCGGGTGCATACCAAGCAGTCCGACCAGGCCCACGTCGTGATCGGCGCGCGAAGCTACCCACACGGCCATCCCGACCGCTACGCGGTGCAGCTGCTCTCGACCGTGCTCGGCGGCGGGATGTCGTCTCGCCTCTTCACGGAGGTTCGCGAGCGGCGCGGGCTCGCGTACTACGTCTTCTGCGCGAACAACTCGTACGCCGACGCGGGCGCCCTCGCCGCGCAGGGCGGCGTCGACCTGAACAGGATCGACGAGGCGATCGAGACGATCGTCGCCGAGCTGCGCCGCGCCGCCTCCGAGCCTGTGCCGGCGGAAGAGCTCGAGAAGGCCCGCTCTTTCGCGAAGGGCCGCTTCGTCCTCGGCCTCGAGAGCCCTCATGCGACGATCATGTTCGGCCTCCGCCGCGAGCTGCTCGAGGGTGCCGCCGTCGAGCCGGAGGAGGTCCTGGCCGGCCTGGATGCCGTGACGGTCGAGGACGTCCAGCGGGTCGCGGTCGACATTCTCGGCAAGGACCTCCGCCTCGCCCTGATCGGCCCGTTCGACGATCCGACCCGGTTCGAGAAGCTGATCGCCGCCTGACTGGGCGGCGCACGCGAGGCCAACCCTCGATTAGCGTCCGTTCGATGCAGCGTCGCGGCGGCGCGCCTCAAGGGGAGCCCCTCGTCGTCTGGGCGATGTGGGCGGTCGTGCTCGCGATGATCTTCGTGACCTACTGGCGGCTGCCGCCGGACACGCCCGAGGCCACCGACGACCTGTACCACGTCTCCGGGAACGGGCTCGCCGGCGGGCTCTCGCGCGTCCTCGTCGAGCTGAACTTCCCGGTCGCACTCGTCGCGACCCTCGTCGTGCTCGTGGCGATGGACGCGCTTCCACGCGCCGCGTGGGCGGTCGCGGGGCCGGCGATCGCGCTGTCAGCGGTCGTTGCGTGGCCGGGCGTCGTCGACCAGGACGACCTCGACGCGCGGCTCGTGAACGCGATTCCCGCGCTCGGGGTGGCGATCGCGCTCGGGTTGACCGTCGCGGCAGGACGGCGGGCGGGGTGGAACGTCGCCGGACGCCTGGCGCTCGACCCGGTGCGGCTCGGGGTCGCGGTCGTCGTGCTCCTACTCTCGATCCCGTGGATCGCCGCCGAGCTCGGGTTCTTCCTTCCCGACGGCATCTTCATCATGCGGCGCGTCGCACCCGACACTGACGGCCTCCCGATCGCCGCCGTCCACCTCGGGCACCACCACGGCTTCGACGGGGCGCTCGTCGCGCTGAGCGCGCTGCTTCTCTCGCGGCCGCGACTACGGTGCGGGACGCCGGCGTGGGCGACGGTGGCCGTGACGGCGCTCGCCTTCGCCTACGGGATCGTCAACTGCGTGCAGGACGCCTGGAACGAGCAGCTCGTGAAGCGCGGCACGTTCGAGTGGAAGATCCCCGAGGCAATCCTGCCGTCCCTCTCCTGGGTCTGGCTTGCGATCCTCGTGCTGGGGGCGCTCACCGCGCTCGCCCTGCGGGGAGAGTCGCGCCGCATAGACTCGCCTGCGTGACCGAGAGGGAGCTGCTCGCACGGACGGCCGAGCTCGCGGCCGACTACCTGGAGACCCTCGACACCCGCTCGGTGGGTGCGGCGCGCGACTATCGCGGGATGCTCGCGGCGCTCGATCGCCCGCTGCCCGAAGGTCCCTCCGACCCGCTCGAAGTCGTCGAGCAGCTCGTCCGCGATGCCGGGGACGGTCTCGTGGCGATGGGCTCGGGGCGGTACTTCGGCTTCGTGATCGGTGGTGCCCTTCCCAGCTCGACGGCGGTGGACTGGCTCGCGTCCGCCTGGGACCAGAACACCGGCCTCGCGGAGGTGACGCCCGCCGTGTCGGCGCTCGAGGCGATCGCCGGCAGGTGGGTGCTCGAGCTGCTCGGCCTGCCGGCGAGGTCGTCGTTCGCGTTCGTGACGGGGTGCCAGATGGCGCACGTCACGTGCCTCGCGGCGGCGCGCCACGGGGTCTACCGGCGGGCGGGGTGGGATCTTCCGGAGCACGGCCTTGCGGGCGCGCCGCCGCTTCGCGTCGTCGTCGGCGACAAGCGCCACGTGACCGTCACCCGCGCGCTCAGGCTCCTCGGCATCGGCCGCGAGCAGGAGATCACCTTGCCCGTCGACCGCGAGGGCCGCATGGACGTCTCACAGCTCCCGGACGCGCTCGAGCCCTCGGTGCCGACGATCGTCTGCGTGCAGGCCGGCGAGGTGAACACGGGTGCGTTCGACGACATCGAGGCAGCGATCGAGGCGGCGTCGGGCACCGACGCCTGGGTGCACGTCGACGGCGCGTTCGGGCTGTGGGCGGCGACCGTACCGTCGCTCAGGCATCTCCTCGCCGGCTACGAGCGCGCCGATTCCTGGGCGACGGACGCACACAAATGGCTGAACGTCCCGTACGACTGCGGCATCGCGATCTGCGCGCACCCGGCCGACCACGAGGCCGCGATGGAGTACGCCGCGCCCTACCTCGACGTCTCGGAGCACGCGGCGATCCGCGACCCCATGGGATACAGCCCGGAGTTCTCGCGGCGCGCCCGCTCCGCGCCGGTCTGGGCTGCGATCCGGGAGCTCGGCCGCTCCGGGGTCGCCGACCTCGTCGAGCGAACGTGCGCCCACGCACGCCGCTTCGCGGAACGGATCGCCGGGCTCCCGGGCTGCGAGGTGCTGAACGAGGTCGTGCTCAACCAGGTGCTCTTTCGCTTCGCGGACGACGAGCAGACGCGGGCCGCGCTTGCCTCTGTGCAGGCGAGCGGAGAGGCGTGGATGAGCGGGACGGTGTGGGACGGACGCGCTGCGATCCGTCTCTCGGTCTCGAACTGGCGGACGACCGAGGCGGACGTCGACCGGACTGTCGCGGCCTTCGCGACGGCTCTCAGGGCCTGAGCGCTCGGCGAGGAACGTCGGTGTCCGACTTCACGTCGGACACCAGGCGGAGCTAGGCGTCGTCTGCCGGAGTGCCGGCAGCGCGCTCGGCGATCTCCGCTGACGACGGCGGGGTCGGCGAGCGTCGTCGTGTCGCCGAGGGGGCGGTGCTCTGCGACGTCGCGGAGCAGGCGGCGCATGATCTTCCCCGAGCGCGTCTTCGGGAGCTCCGGGGTGAAGACGATGTTCGCGGGCTTCGCGATCGCGCCGATCTTCACCGCGACGTGGTTTCGGAGCACCTCGAGCATCTCGACCGAGCCCGGGTCGGAGCCCTTGAGCGTGACGTAGGCGACGATCGCCTGGCCGGTGGTGGCGTCCGAGCGGCCGCAGACCGCGGCCTCGGCGACCTTGGGGTGGTCGACGAGCGCCGACTCCACCTCGATCGTCGAGATGCGGTGGCCGGAGACGTTCATCACGTCGTCGACGCGGCCGAGCAGCCAGAAGTCGCCGTCGGCATCGATCCGGGCGCCGTCGCCCGCGAAGTAGTAGCCGGGGAACCGCTCCCAGTAGGTTGCGCGGAAGCGTCCGTCGTCGCCGAAGATCCCGCGCGTCATCGCGGGCCAGGGCTTCTCGAGGACGAGGTAGCCGCCGCCCTGCTCGACGCGCTCGCCCTGCTCGTTGAGGACGCCCGCCACCACGCCGGGGAACGGCTTCGTCGCCGAGCCGGGCTTGGTCGTCGTGACGCCGGGAAGCGGCGTGATCATGATCATCCCGGTCTCGGTCTGCCACCACGTGTCGACGACCGGGCAGCGGCTGCCGCCGATGTGCTCCTGATACCAGATCCACGCCTCCGGGTTGATCGGCTCGCCGACCGAGCCGAGGAGGCGCAGCGAGGAGAGGTCGTGCTGCGCTGCGTGCTCGGGTCCCCACTTCATGTGCGCGCGGATCGCGGTCGGCGCCGTGTAGAGGATCGTGACCCCGTAGCGCTCGACGATCGACCACCAGCGCGTGTAGTCCGGGAAGTCCGGCGTGCCCTCGTAGAGGACGGACGTGGCGCCGTTGCAGAGCGGTCCGTAGACGATGTAGCTGTGGCCGGTGATCCAGCCGATGTCGGCCGCGCACCAGTAGACGTCCGTCTCCGGCTTCAGGTCGAAGATGTAGCGGTGGGTCGAGGCGACGCCCACGAGGTAGCCGGCGGTCGTGTGCACGATCCCCTTCGGCTTGGCCGTCGTGCCGGACGTGTACATGAGGAACAGCAGGTCCTCGCTCTCCATCGGCTCGCACGGGCACGTCGCGGGGTCGTCGGAGACGTCGAGCTCGTGGTGCCAGCGGTCGCGCCCCGCGGTCATCGGCACGTCGTTCCCGGTGCGGCGGACGACGAGGCACGAGTGCACCCCCGGCGCGGCGGCCATCGCCTCGTCGGCGGTTTCCTTGAGCGCGACGGGCTTGCCCCGGCGCCAGGCCTCGTCCTGCGTGACGAGCACCTCGCAGCCCATGTCGACCATGCGGCCGGAGAGCGAGTCGGCCGAGAAGCCGCCGAAGACGACCGTGTGCGGCGCGCCCAGCCGTGTGCAGGCGAGCATCGCGACGGCGAGCTCGGGGATCATCCCCATGTAGATCGCGACCGGCGTGCCCTTGCGCACGCCGAGCTCCCTCAAAGCGTTCGCCATCCGGACGACGTCGCGCTGCAGGTCGGCGTACGTGACCGTGCGCGTGTCGCCGGGCTCGCCCTCCCAGTGGTAGGCGACCCGCTCGCCGAGCCCCGCCTCGACATGGCGGTCGACGCAGTTGTACGCGACGTTGAGCTTGCCGCCGAGATACCACTTCGCGTACGGAGGCTCCCACTCGGAGAGCGTCTCGAACGGCTCGAACCACGACACGCGCTCGCGCCCCTCGGACTCCCAGAACACATCCGGGTCGCGGTCGTAGATCTCGGGCTTCGCGATCGCATCGGCCGCGAACGCCGGGTCGGGCGGGAAGCGGCGCTCCTCGTCGAGCAGCGTCGAGATCGCGTGGTCGCTCATCGGGCCGTCTCCACCACCGTGGTCGCCGGGTCGAGCCCGTAGGGGAAGTCCGTGATCGTCTCGTAGCCGTCGTCGGTGACGAGGACCATGTCCTCGAGCCGGACACCCCCGAACCCTTGGCGATAGAGGCCGGGCTCGAGCGTGATCACGTCTCCCGGTACGAGCTCGTGACCAGCCTTCCCGAGCATCGGAGACTCGTGCACCTCGAGGCCGACGCCGTGCCCGAGGGCGTGGTAGAAGCCGTCACGCAGGACGGTGCCTTCGGGCTTCGACTGCCCCGTCGGGTAGCCGAGTTCCTCGTAGAAGTCGCAGACCGCGCGCCACAGCGCCACGCCGTCCGCGCCGGGGCGGATCATGTCTCTCGCGAGCTCGAGCGCCTCCTGCGTCTGGGCGTGCCACGTGACGATCTCCGGATCGGGCGTCCCGACGGTGAAGGTCCGCGTCATGTCGGCGAAGCAGCCGCTCTCGATGTCACGGGGGAAGAGGTCGCAGACGATCATGTCGTCGTTGGCGACCCGTCCCGATCCCACGGCGTGGCCGTCCGCCGACTGCGGGCCGGCGGCCGCGATCAGGTCGTCGCCACGGCAGCCCGCCGCCGCGAAGGCCGCGATCGCCGCCGCGCGAAGCGCCTGGCACGTCAGCGGCTCGCCGTCGACGACCCGTCCGCCGTCCCCGGGCTCCGAGCGGGCGAGCAGCGCGGTGATCGCTGCGGTCCCCGCTTCGGCGGCGCGCGACGCGCGGTTGATGCCCTCGAGCTCGAACGAATTCTTCCGGCGCCGGCGGTCGTCGAACATCCGCTGGTCGACGACGAGCTCGACGCCCGCCTCCCGCAGAGCGTCGGCGAACCGGACGGGGAACTCGCCGGGCACCTGCGCGCTCCGGAGGCCGAGGGACTCGACCTGTCGGACGATGTTGGCCGGTGCGAGCTCGTAGAAGTCGACGCCCTCGCGGATGAGGTCGTCGACGGGGAAGGTCTCCGCGTGGACGATGTCGATCGTCGGATCGACTGCGGCGATGCGGTCGCCCTCGATGCTCCAGGCGATCGCGACCCGCCGGCCGCCCACCTCGGCGTAGAGCAGCATGTCGACGATGTCGACGGGGATCTCGTGGCGCAGCTCTGCGCTGCGCTGCGTGTCACCGAGGATCAGGACGTCGGCCACCAAAATTGAGCCTACCCTCCCGCGGGTAGGGTGCGACCCGTGGAGCAGGCCCTCCTCGACCTGCGAGCGCGGCTCGCCGAGGTCTCCGATCTGAGTCGCGCCGCAGGGGTGCTCGGCTGGGATCAGCGTGTGACGATGCCGCCTCGCGGCACCGAGGCCCGCGCGGAACAGCTCTCCACGCTCGGTCGGATCGCGCACGAGCGATTCACCGACGCCGAGGTCGGGCGGCTGCTCGACCGCGCCGAGCCGCTCGTCGAGTCGCAGCCGTACGACTCCGACGACCGCAGCCTCGTCCGCGTGACCCGCCGAGACTGGGAGAAGGCACGCCGTGTGCCGACCGAGCTGCGTGCCGAGATGACCCTGCAGGCCGCCCGCGGCCATCACGCGTGGGTCGAGGCGCGGCGGACGAGCGACTTCGCCTCCTTCCTCCCCTACCTGCGGACGAACGTCGAGCTCAAGCGGCGCTACGTCGAGTGCTTCGAGTGGTCGGACAGCCCGTACACGCCGCTCCTCGACGACTACGAGCCCGGGATGCTGACGACCGAGGTGCAGGAGGTGTTCGCGGTGCTGCGCCCGGCGCTGACCGAGCTCGTCGCGGCCGCGCCGGAGGTCGACGCGTCGTTCCTCCACGGCGACTTTCCAGCCGAGGAGCAGCGCGCCTTCGCGGAGCGCGTCGTCCGGACGATGGGGTTCGACGACGACGCCTGGCGGCTCGATCCGACCGCGCACCCGTTCTGCACGTCGTTCTCGAACCGAGACGTCCGCCTCACGACGCGCTACCGGCCGGACGACCTCGAGTCGGTCTGGTCGACGATGCACGAGGCAGGGCACGGGCTGTACGCCCACGGCATCGCCGACGCGCTGCTCCGCTCGCCGCTCCACGGCGCGCCGTCGCTCGGCATCAACGAGTCGCAGAGCCGCACCTGGGAGAACCTCGTCGGCCGCTCGAGGCCGTTCTGGGAGCACTGGTACGCGCCGCTGCAGGAGCACTTCCCCGCGCTCCGCGGGGTCGAGCTCGACACCTTCGTCCGCGCGATCAACCGCGCGGAGCCCGGCCTGATCCGCGTCGACGCCGACGAGACGACCTACAGCCTGCACATCATCCTCCGCTTCGAGCTGGAGCAGGAGCTCGTCGACGGGACGGTCGCGCTCGAGGACCTGCCCGAGATCTGGAACGCGCGCATGAAGGAATTCCTCGGCATCGACGTGCCCGACAACGCCCACGGCGTCCTGCAGGACGTCCACTGGTCGGGCGGCGGGATCGGGTACTTCCCGACCTATGCGCTGGGCAACGTCATCTCGCTGCAGATCTGGGACGCCGTGCGCGGAGCGCTGCCCGACCTCGACGACCAGCTCGAGGGGGGCGATCTGCTGCCGCTGTCGGAATGGCTCCGCGACAACCTCTACGCGCTCGGGCGGAAGCTGACCCCGAAGGAGACGATCGAGCGGCTGACCGGGTCGCCGGTCATCGACCCGGCGCCGTACCTCGCCTACCTCGGCGACAAGGTCGCCGCGCTGGCGACGTGATGCTCGGCGAGCGCGAGCAGGACGCGATCCGCTCGGTCCTCGCCGGCCTCGAGGGGGACGTCGACGTGAAGCTCGAGCTCGGGCCGACGGCGACGCCCGTCACGCTGCTCGCCGCAGGCGGCAGGGAGATCGACTCGAACGCTCTGACGCAGGAGATCGTCGAGGCGGTCTGCGCGCTGTCCGACCGTGTCTCGCTCTCGGTCGTCGAGCACGAGGCGCCGGGGCCGTGGCCGCGCACGACCATCGGCGCGGGGCTCGAGTACCTCGGGATGCCGGCGGGATACGAGCTGACGACGCTGGTCCACGGGATCCTCGAGGCCGGTCGCGCGGCTCCCGCGCTCAGCGATGCAACGCTCGAGCGGCTGGCGGCGATCGACGAGGACGTCGCGATCGACGTCTACGTCACTCCGACCTGACCGCACTGCCCGCCGGCCGTGCTGCTGGCGTACAAGCTCGCGCTCGCGTCGCCGCGGGTGACGGCGCGCGGGATCGAGGCGTCGGAGTTCGCCGTCGACGCAGACCGGCACGGCGTGCACGCCGTTCCCGCGATCGTGGTCGACGACAGCTACGCCTGGGCCGGCACGGTGCCCGAGGCGGCGTTCGTCGAGCGCGTGCTCGCCGCTCGAGGCAGCTGAGCGTCCATACACTCAACGTAGATGGTTGCGATCGACCGCGCGAACGGGCTGCTCGAGCGCTACGCCGTGCTGGCGCGGGCGGAGCTGCCCGCAGGGGCGAAGGTGTTCGACGCGCACACGCACCTCGGCGACGACATCGACGGGATGGTCGGCGACCGCGACGAGCTGCTCGCGATCCAGCAGGGATTCGGCATCGAGCGCTCGTTCGTCTTCTGCCTCGACGAGCCCGACCGCCGGCCCGCCTTCACCGCCGCAAACGACCGGACGCTCGCGCACGCTGCGGCTGCACCGGCTGAGCTCCTGCCGTTCGTGCGCCTCGACCTCGACGAGGAGCCGGTGGCGGAGGCGACCCGGTGCATCGACCGCGGAGCGCGCGGGATCAAGCTGCATCCCCGGGCGCAGAGGTTCCTCCCGGACGACCCACGCCTCGAGCCCGTCTTCGCGCTCGCTGCGGAACGTCGCGTCCCGATCCTGATCCACGGCGGCCGCGGCCTGCCACCGATCGCCGACTCGCTCGCCCGCCTGCTCGACCGCCACTGCCCGCCGGCGCTGATCGTCGCGCACGCGGGCATCGTCGACCTCGCCGCCATGGCGGAGAACTTCGCGGGTCGCGCCGGCGTCTTCTTCGACACCTCAGTGTGGAGCCCGCTCGACCTCCTCGACCTGTACCGGCTCGTCCCGCCGGAGCAGGTCGTCTACGCGTCCGACTACCCGTACGGCCGCCAGCCGAACTCGCTGCTGATGGCGGTGCGAACGGCGCGGGCGAGCGGCCTCGACGATGCCGAGGTACGCGCGATGCTCCACGGCACGGCGGCTCGCATCGCCGACGGCCTCGAGCCGGTAACCCCCGGCGCCGCGCGCGGCGCAGCCGAGCTCTCGCATCCCGTCCCGTTCCTGCGCATCCACCAGTACCTGACGATGGCCTCGGCCATGCTCTGGCTGCGCCACGCGTCGGACACGTACGGCGTCCTCGGGCTCGCGATCAACGCCTGCGACGCCCGGTCGAACGGCTACCGCGCCGAGACGGAGCAGCTGCGCGAGCTCCTCGTCGCGACCCGCGACCTGTGGGACCTCGCGGCGCAGACCGAGGACGACGGCGACCGCCGCCGCGCCCAGCGGGGCGCATTCAGGCTCGTCCACCTGGCGAGCGTGCTCGCCGTGACGAATCCCGCCTAGCGGCCTGCTCAGACGAGGCGGTGCTGTGTCGCCCAGCGCGTCAGCTCGTGGCGGGTCGAGAGCTGCAGCTTGCGCAGGACGCTCGAGACGTGGCTCTCGACGGTCTTCACGGAGATGTCGAGCCGGGCGGCGATCTCCTTGTAGAGGTAGCCGCGCGCGATCAGTTGCAGCACCTCGCGCTCGCGCGGGGTGAGCTCGTCGAGCTCGGAGCCCGCCTGCTCGGAGCGGTACGCGTCGAGGACGAAGCCCGCGAGCCGAGGGGAGAAGACCGCGTCGCCCGACGCGACCCGCTCGATCGCCGACGCCAGCTCCTCGCCCGAGATCGTCTTCGTGACGTAGCCGCGCGCGCCGGCGCGGATGATCGCGATCACGTCCTCCGCCGCGTCCGAGACCGAGAGCGCAAGAAAGCGGACGTCCGGCCGCTCGGGCGCGACCGCGTCGATGATCGCCTCGCCGCTGCCGTCCGGGAGGTGGACGTCGAGCAACACCACCTCGGGCTCGAGCGCCTTGATCAGCGGGATGGCGGCCGCGACCGTTCCCGCCTCGCCCACGACCTCGACCGCGTCGCCGAGCTCGGACTTGACGCCCGCGAGGAAGAGGCCGTGGTCGTCGACGAGGACGACGCGCCTACTCACGAGGTGCTCCGGGGGATGCGAAGCTCGACCTCGGTGCCCTCGCCCGGTGTCGAGACGACGGACGCCGAGCCGCCGGCACGCTCGAGGCGCCCGCGGATCGACTCGGCGATGCCGTGGCGATCCTCGGGGACGGCAGCCGGGTCGAAGCCGACGCCGCGGTCCCGGACGAACACCGCGATCTCGTTCTCCGTGACCTCCGCGTAGACGTCGATCTCCTCGACGCTCGCGAACTTCGCCGCATTGGTCATCGCCTCGCGGGCGGCGAGCACGATCGCGCCGTCGGCCTCCGCGTCGCCCGAGCTCGCGAGCTCGATCCGCACCCCGAAGACGTCCTCGACGTCTGCGGCCGCCGAGGACAGCGCCGCGACGACCGAGCTGCCGTCGTCGCCGAGCGGCCGGTCGGCGTAGAGCCAGCCGCGGATCTCGCGCTCCTGGCGGCGGGCGAGGGAGGCGACGCGCCGCGGCTCGTCCGAATGGCGTTGGATCAGCGCGAGTGTCTGCAGCACCGAGTCGTGGACGCGCGCTGCGACGTCCGAGCGCTCCTCGCTGCGGATGCGCGCCGCTCGCTCGGCGTCCCGCTCGACCGCGAGCCGCCAGAGCCACGGCCCCGCGATGAGGAGGAGGCCGCCGGCGACGGCGCCCGGAGCGAGGAGCGGCGCGGGCGCGTCTCCGCCCGCTGCGAGCAGGATCACCGCGCCGATGCCGACGAGCGCGTAGCCCGCGTAGGACAGCGGCGCCTCGGGTCGGAGGCCGCCGCCGCGTCGCCAAGCGACGGCCAGCCCCGCGCTGACGAGCGCGATGCCGGCGACGGCCCGGTCGGAGAGGCCGATCGCGTGCAGGAGCAGGGAGCCGGCGATAACGACGCCGAGGCCGGCCAGCCACACGGGGCGGCCGTCCGCGTAGAGCCACAGCGCGAGGTAGAGCACGATTCCGGCGCCGCCGGCGAGCGCCAGCAGCGCGAAGACGAGCCGAACGAGCGTGACGTCGACGCCGAGCTCCCGCGCGATCCCGCCGCACACCCCGGCGAGCGCCCGGTCGGAGGTGCTCGCTGCGAATGCGGGCAGGGGCATGGCGGGATCATGGTACGGCGCGGTCGATCCGGATCGACCCCGCGCCGACCTCGGCGTCGACGATCAGCGTTCCCTCGCTTCCCGGTGACGAGGCTTCGCGCTCGACTTCCCATCCGTTCGAGTCGTCGCCGAGCACCCGGATGTCCCCGGCCCGCGCGCGCGCGTTTGCGTGGAGCGCGACGCCCGCCGGGACGATGATCTCCGTGTCGCCGATGTCGACGCGCACCTTCACCGTCCGCGTCTCGTTCGCGGGGAGCGAGAGCTGGGAGAGATCGAGGCGGAGCGTGCCGATGCCGAGCTCGTACGAGCGGTCGAGCTCGCTCACGCTCGTCACCGTGTACTCGCGGTCGCCGATGCCGTTCCCGATGTGGACGTGGAACACGGCCGCGGCGATCGCCGTGGCGACGAGGATCAGAGCGACGACGGAGCCGATGGCGATCGCGACTCCCTTGAAGAACCGGCGGATCCGGTGGGAGTCCTGCCTGGCCAGTGCCGCGGCCTCGCCGCTCTCGGTCTCGGAGCGCGGCTCGGGAAGGCCGTGGCGCGTGAGGAACAGGATCGCGACGCCCGCGATCGCGAGGACGACCCAGACGTCGCCGTGCGGCCAGAACGACGCATTCGAGAGCACGACAGCGCCGGCGACCGCGAGCAGCCCGAGCCCGATCAGCGGCCAGGGGCGGTCGCGTCGCTGGCGCAGCGCCCGCGTCGCGATCGAGTCCGGCGCACCCGCCGCGGGCATGACGAGCGCTGCGGCCGCGTAGATGAGGAGCCCCGAGCCGCCGAGCAGCGTGAGCACCACGAACCCGACGCGGAAGAAGGCCGGGTGGATGTCGAAGTACCGCGCGAGCCCCCCGGCGACGCCGTAGAGGATCCGGTCTGAGTCGGAGCGCTCGAGGCGCTTCGCGTCGGCGATGTGGCTCGTGTGATCGGTCATGACTCGAGGATGCCGGGCCGAGACCCCGAGTTGCCATCCGGAATGACCCTGAGGCGCCCCCGAGGGCCTGGCTACGCGACCGCGGCCAGCGCGCGCTCGGCGAGCGTCGTCAGCGCCTGCCGCTTCCAGCCCGTCTGCGGATTGCCCGGCAGACCGGAGGCCGGGTCCGCGGGATCGAGCGCACGCGGGATGTTCGCGATCCCGGCCGCGACGAGCCGGACGTCGTTCCCGCGCCTCGCCGCTGCGACCGAGACGAGGGGGAACGAGAACGCGGCGCGCTCGCCGAGGCGCTCGTACGACGAGGCGTCCGGCGCCCCGGGAAGGCTCACCGAGACGAGGAGCTCGCCGGTGCCGAGGGCGAGCAACGACCGGTTGTCCTCGGTCGGGCGCCGGTACAGATCGAGGAGCGGAATCTCGCGCGCACCGGCCGCCGAGCGAACCTCGACGGTCGCGCCGCACGCGGCGAGCGCGGGCGCGAGGTCGGACGGGTGCGCCGAGATGCAGTCCCCGGGCTCGAGGTTGTGCTTGCGATGGTCGCCGATCTGCGCGTAGCAGGTGTCCCCGCCGCCCAGCCAGCAGTGCCACTCCTCCCCGCGGTAGTACCAGCAGCGCGTGTGCTGGCAGACGTTCCCGGCGACGGTGCCGACGTTGCGGATCAGCGGCGAGGCGGCGAGGGACGCTGCCCTGGCGACTGCGGTGTACGGCGCGACGAGCGGTGACGCGGCGAGCTCGGCGAGCGTCACCGTGGCGCCGATCCGGAGGCCGCCGTCCCGCTCCTCGACGGTTCCGAGCCCCGCGTCGCGCAGGTCGACGAGGAGCGCCGGCCTGCGGATCCCGCGGTCGACCTGCCCTGCGAGATCGGTGCCGCCGGCGAGCGGCGCGGCGCCGTCCTCACCGAGGAGCTCGAGCGCATCGTCGAGCGACGCCGGGCGTGCGTACGCGCTCACGCCAGTGCCTCCAGCACGCGCGCCGGCGTGAGCGGGACGGCCGACGTGCGCCTGCCGGTCGCGTGCGCGAACGCGTTCGCGATGGCGGCGGCGGTCGGCACGATCGGCGGCTCGCCGAGGCCCTTCGCGCCGAGGTTCGGCAGGTTCGCGTCCGGCACGTTCACGAAGTCGACGACGATCTCGGGTGTGTCCGCGATCGTCGGCACCTTGTAGTCGTCGAAGTGGCCGTTCACCGGAAAGCCGGTGGTCGGATCGATGACGAGCTCTTCGGACAGGGCGTAGCCGATGCCCTGCAGGACGCCGCCCTCGGCCTGGCTGGACGCCGCGAGCGGGTTGACGATCCGCCCGACGTCGTGGACGGCGACGACGCGCTCGACCCGGACGACGCCTGTGCCCGGGTCGACCGCCACCTGCGCGATCTGGCAGCCGAACGTGTTGACGCGGAACCCCTCGGGGTTCGGGCCGCGGGCGCCGGAGCCGTCGATCGTCGCGTTGCCGAGCTTGCCGGTCACCTCGACGACGTCGAGGTCGAGGGCGCCGTCGCGCGAGCGGATCCGCCCGCCGGAGAGCTCGAGGTCGTCGGCCGAGATCTCGAGCACGTCGGCGGCGAGGCTCAGGAGGATGCGTCGGACCTTGCCGGCCGCGCTCCGCACGGCGGGCATCACGGCCGGCGTCGTCATCGAGCCACCCGAGACCGGGCTGTAGACGTTCGGCAGCGTGTCGCCTCCCAGCGCGAAGACGCGCTCGAGCGGTAGACCGAGCTCCTCGGCGGCGACCATCCGCGCCGAGGTCAGCGTCCCCGTGCCGATGTCCTGGATCCCCGTCGTGACCTGTGCGCGCGCCTCGGAATCGAGGCGGACCGTCGCATGTGCGGGCGGCCCGCCGCCGCCCCACCAGATCTGCGTCGCGCAGCCCATTCCGCGGAGGAGCCCGTCGGCGTGCGGCTCGCGGAGCGCGTCTCGCCCGTCCCAGCCGGCGAGCTCCGCTGCGCGGTCGTAGCAGGCGAGGAGCCGCTTGCTCGAGTACGGAAGCCCGGAGCCCTGGTCGGTGTCGACATGGTTCCGGCGGCGCAGCTCGAGCGGGTCGAGCCCGAGCGCCGCGGCGAGCTCGTCCATCGCCTGCTCGAGCACCGTCACGCCCTCGACGACGCCCGGTGCGCGGAAGGCGTTCTGCGCGCGGAGGCTCGTGCGCACGGGGAAGACCATCGCGCGCACGTTCTCGCAGGCGTAGATCGAGAGCACCGGCTCCGCCACCGGGAAGATCCAGCCGCCGGCGCCCATGTCGACCACGGCCGCGAGCTCGATCCCCGCAAGCGTCCCGTCGCTGCGCGCGCCGAGCGTCACCGTTTGCCGCGTCCACGCGCGCCTGCCGCCGACGACCTGCTCCTCGTGGCGCCCGAGGGCGAGGCGGACCGGCCGACCGGTGGAGCGGGCGAGCTCCGCGGCGAGGAGCGCCTCGGTCCCCGCGCCCTGCTTGGCGCCGAAGGCGCCGCCGATGTACTCGGAGATCACGCGCACCTGCTCCGGCGCGAGGTCGAAGCGCCGCGCCAGCTCGCGTCGGGCGTCGAAGATCCCCTGCGTCGAGACCCAGGCGGTGAGCGAGTCGCCCTCCCAGCGGGCGACGGCGGCATGCGGCTCGAGCGGCGACTGCACGTGCGCAGGGGTCTCGCAGGTCAGCTCGACGCGGGCGTCGGCCCCGGCGAGCGCGGCATCGGGGTCCCCGCGGACGGTCTCGCGCGGGTCCTCGGTGAACCGCTGCTCGTTCAGGCCCGTCTCGAGGTCGAGCGGTGCCAGCGCCTCGAAGGTGGGTGCGAGTGCTGCGAGGCCTGCCGTCGCGGCTTCGGGCGTGTCGGCCGCGATCACCGCAACGGGTGCGCCGGCCCATGCGGGCTCGGCCGTCAGCGGGCTGTCGCCGTTCATGGCCAGCGGCCCTTCGGGCCCGATCACCGCGCGCACCCCGGGCGTCGCTCGCGCGGCGTCGAGGTCGAGCCCGGTGACGCGACAGCGGGCGACCGGCGCGCGCAGGACGAGTGCATGCAGCATCCCGGCGAGCTGGACGTCGACCGTGTAGCGGGCCGCGCCGCCTGCTCGAACCGCCCCGTCCTGGCGTGGCGCCGGCGAGCCGACGACCTGCAGCGAGGCGTCGTCGGGCCACGTCTCGACCTCGTCCTCGTCGTCGACCAGCACCCAGACGTCCTCGAAGCGCCCCTCCATCTCGCGCTGCGACTTGACGAGCCTCGGCTTCACGCCGTGTCCTGACCCGATGCGCGGAGGATCGCGCGCTCGATCTTCGGATAGGCGCCGCAGCGGCAGATGTTCCCCGCCATCGCCGTGCGGATCTCCTCGCGGCTCGGCCGGGGGGTGGACTCGAGCAGCGCGGTCGCCGAGACGATCTGGCCCGGCGTGCAGAAGCCGCACTGGAGCGCGTCCTCGGCCACGAAGGCCTCCTGGAGCGCAGTGCCGTGACGGGCGAGGCCCTCGATCGTGGTGACGGCGCAGCCGTCGGCCGACGCGACCGGAAGCAGGCACGACGCGACGGGTCGGCCGTCGAGCAGGACGGCGCAGGCGCCGCAGGCGCCCTCCCCGCAGCCGTGCTTCGTTCCCGTCAGCGCGAGGTCGTCGCGGAGGACGGCCAGCAGGCGGCGCGTCGGCTCCACGTCGAGGACGTGCGCCTCGCCGTTGACCTCGATCGAGACGGGCATCCTGCAAGCAGTACAGGCCAGGAGAAGGGCTCGTCAACTACGCTCGGGACGTGCCGCGGGCCGTAACGATCGCCGCTTTCGCGCTCGTGCTCGTCGCGGCCGGCTGCGGCGGCTCTTCGTCCTCCGGAGGCTCGACGGAGGCGACGGGCGGCTGCAAGGACGTCTCCGCGCCCGCGGCGCGCGACGACGGGGGTGGAACCGCGCCGACGGAGCGCCTCGACCCGGAGCGCACCTGGACGCTGGCGTTCGACACCTCCTGCGGCACGTTCGTCGTCACGCTCGATCTCGACTCGGCGCCCGCAACGGCGGCGTCGCTCGTCTCGCTCGCCAAGGCGGGGTACTACGACGACACGATCTTCCACCGCATCGTCCCCGGCTTCGTGATCCAGGGCGGCGACCCGACACAGGGCGGGGCGGGCGGTCCGGGCTACAAGACGGTCGACGTGCCGAAGGCCGACGCGGCCTACACGAAGGGTGTCGTCGCGATGGCGAAGACCGCCGACGAGCCGGCGGGCACCTCCGGCAGCCAGTTCTTCGTCGTCACCGGCGACGACGTCGGCCTGCCGCCCGAGTACGCCGTCGTCGGCACGGTGACGGAGGGAATGGACGTCGTCGAGCGGATCGACCAGCTCGGCGACCCGACGACCGAGCAGCCGCTCCAGCCCGTCGTGATCCACTCGGTGACCGCCTCGTCGTCGCCGTGAGCCGCGTCGCCGCGGTCGTCCTCGCGGCCGGTGCCGCGACCCGCTTCGGCTCCCCGAAGCAGCGCCTCCTCCTCCCGCGGGTCCTCGACCGTCTCGCCGCGAGCCCCGTGGACGAGGTCGTCGTGGTCGAGGGCGCGTACGGGCTTCGTGCCGAATCGACACGGGCTTCCGTCCGACTCGTCCACTGCGCGGACTGGGAACGCGGGCCGGGAGCGTCGCTTCGCTGCGGCCTCTCGGCGCTCGGCGAGGACGTCGAGGCGGCGCTCGTGATCATGGCCGACGGGCCAGAGCTTGCGCCGGAGGCGGTCGCACGGGTGATCCAGAGCTGGCGCGACGAGGGCGGCGACGTCGTCGCCGCCTCGTACGGCGGTCAGCGGGGCCACCCGCTTCTCGCCGCCCGCGCCGTGTGGGGCGACGTGCCGGACGCGGGCCTGCGCGTCCTCGAGCCGCGGCTCGTCCCCTGCGACGACCTTGGCGCGCCCGGCGACGTGGACACGCCGGAGGACTACAGGATTCTGGAGGGGTCTGGCACCGAAGGTGCCTGACCCCAGCGAGCGTCCGACCACAGACCGGAGCGCCGACCTCACACGCTGCTAGCGTCGCGCGCCGTGGGAGGCCGGATCGCACGGGGCTGGTATCTCGCCACGGTGAGCCTCCGCGTCGTCCGGAGCGACGGCACGCTCAGCGTCCTCGTCGTGCTCGGCGGCATCGCGTCCGGGGCGACCGCGCTCGGGTTCCTCGTGCCGGCCGCCGTCGCCTACTCGATCGAGGAGAAGTGGCTCGCCGGAGTCGTCGCGGTCGTCGGCGTCTATCTCACGACGCTCGTCGCGACGTACTTCGCCGTCGCGCTCGCGGCCGCGTCCGCCGAGGTGCTCGACGGCCGGAACGCGACCGTCCGTGGCGGAACCGCTGTCGCCTCGGCGCACCTGGGGGCGATCGCCGGCTGGGCGCTCGTGCTCACCACGGTCAACCTCGTGATCCAGGCGCTTCGCAGCCGCGCGGGGATCATCGGAAGCCTGCTCCTCGGGGCCGCCACCGTGGCATGGGGTCTCGCGACGTTCCTCGTCGTCCCGATCGTCGCGCTCGAGGGCCTCGGGCCGCTCGCGGCGCTCGACCGCTCGTCGTCGCTGTTCCGCCAGAAGTGGGGCGAGCAGCTCGTCGGCACGGCGTCGATCGGCGTGTTGTTCGCCCTCCTCGGCACACTCCCCGCGGTCGCCCTGATGTTCCTCGGCTTCGCGTCCGGATCCGGCGCGCTCGCGATCGCGCTCGTCGTGGCCGGTGTGCTGATCGCCGTCGCCGCGGGCGTGCTCGGCAGCGCAGCGCGGGCCGTCTTCTCGGTCGCGCTCTACCGCTACGCGTCGGGCACCGGCGCGACGGGGCCGTTCACCGAGCGCGACCTCGAGAGCGCCGTTGCCCGCAAGGGGTCGGGCTTCGTCTAGACCGTGAAGGTGCCGGGGTCGGTCGTGCGGAGCTGCGCGAGCTTGGCCATCAGGCCTGGAGGCATCCGCTCCGCGGCCGTCGTTCGCACGTACGTGCGGAGCGACTCCTCGAAGCGATACCGGCGACGGCAGTAGTCGCACCCGTCGAGATGGAGCTCCGCCTCCGTGACCTCGGTGTCCGAGAGCTCACGGTCGAGGTAGCCCTGGAGCAGCTGCTCGCATTTGTCGCAGTCGGTCACGCCACGGCCTCCTCTGCCAGCTTCGACTTGAGCAGCCTGCGTCCCCGGTGAAGCCGCGACATCACGGTGCCGATCGGCACGTCGAGGATCTGCGCCGCGTCGGCGTAGCTGAAGTCGCCGATGTCGACGAGCACGACGACGTCCCGGAAGTCGTCGGGTAGCGACGAGAGCGCGGTCACGATCGAATCTTGCGACAGGCGCTCGACGACACGGTCCTGGTCGAGCACCTGCTCGCCACCCGACGCCGCGACCGTGTTCGCGAGGTAGTAGTCGTGCTCCTCGAGCGGCGTCTCGTCGGGGCGGCGTTGCAGCCGGCGGCCGCGATCTACGTTGAGGTTCGTGAGGATCCGGAGGAGCCACGCGCGCAGGTTCGTGCCGGGGGTGTACGACTGCCAGCTCCTGAACGCCCTCGCATACGTGTCCTGCACCAGATCCTCTGCTTCTTCTCGGGTGGAGACGAACCGACGTGCGACCCGGTAGACCTGGTCGGCGAGCGCAAGGGCCTCTTCCTCGAAGCGGACCCGATCGCGCGCCTCTGCCGCGATCCGGCGCGCCTCGTCCGGCTCGGCCGTGTCCGGCTCGCCCACGGGGCTACGGTATCAACGTCGTCACGGGAAGTGAACGGCGCCGACGGCTCGCCTATTCCCGCCGTGTCCTATTGGGCGGCGGGGCGCTCGTGGAATCCGGCGCCCGCGAGCACGCCCGCGAGCGTGGCGCGCGACGTGACCTTGTCGTCCCAGGCGAGCGTCACCTCGCCCATCAGGTTCGCGTGCGCTGCCTCGAGCCCGGGCTGTCCCTCGAGCGCGGTAGCGAGGCGCATCACGCAGCGCTCGCACCGCACGCCGGAGACCTGGAACGTGTCGGTCGCGCTCGCCATCAGGCCGATCGTACCGGCGCCCGGTGGAGCGCCACCTCGGCCCCCGCGAGCGTCACGAGGAGCGGGTCGTGGGTCGCGCAGATCACCGTCGTCCCATGCTCCCGGGCCAGATCTGCGAGCAGGCCGCCGATCGCGATCGTGGTCGCGCTGTCGAGCCGCGACGTCGGCTCGTCGGCGACGAGGACCCCGGGGCCGGCCGCGATCGCCCGCGCGAGCGCCACCCGCTCGCGCTCGCCCGCGGAGAGCCGGTCGACGGCACGCGCGGCATGGTCGGCGAGCCCGACGATTGCGAGGGCGTCCATCGCCCGCTCGTGCGCCTCGACGCCTTCGATGCCCCGCAGCCCGAGGACGAGCTCGACGTTCTCGCGCGCGGTCAGCACGCCGGACAGCCCGGGCGTCTGGCCGACGACGCCGATGTGCTCCCGTCGGAATGCCGCGCGCGCTTCGCGGTCGAGCCGGGAGAGCACGACCCCGCCGACGAGCACCTCCCCCTCGTCCGGAGTGTCGAGCCCGGCGAGCAGCGCGAGGAGCGTCGACTTGCCCGAGCCGGACGGGCCTGTCACGACCGTGAGCACCCCTGGCGAGAATGTCGCGTCGACGCACTCGAGCGCGACCTCCAGCCCGAACCGGCGCGTCACGCCGCGCGCCTCGACGAGCGGTCCGGCCGCGGTCGGAGGGGCGTCGCGCGAGTCGGGCTCGGCCTCGACCCCGCCGACCGGGTGGAGCTCGACGACGCCGCGGCCGAGCCGGACGGCGGCGCGCTCCCCGATGCCGGCAGCCCGCAACGTCTCCTCCGGCACGCGCAGCCAGCCGCCGCGGCCGATCACCACCGTGTCGCCGTCGGCAAGGCGCTCCTCGCCGATCCGGCCATCACGGACGTGTACGACTCGGTCCGCGATTGCCGCGGACGTGGGGTCGTGGCTCACGACGAGCGCGGCGGCGCCCTCTTCGCGTGCGAGGTCGGCAAGCAGATCGAGCACGCCGGCGGCCGTCAGCTCGTCGAGCTCGCCGGTCGGCTCGTCCGCCACGAGCAGCGCGGGGGCGTGCGCGACCGCTGCGCAGAGCGCGATGCGCTGCTGCTCGCCGCCGGAGAGCTCCCCGGGGCGGGCCGTCGCGCGATCGAGCAGGCCGACGCGCTCGAGCAGCTCGCGGGCGCGGCGGTCCCGGTCGGGCCTGGGCGCGCCGCGGAGCCCGAGCGGGAGACCGACGAGCTCCTGCGCGGTCAGGTCGCCGGAGAGCGCGCGCCAGTAATGCTGGTCGGCGTACCCGACGACGCGGGCGCGGTGGCGTGCGACGGCGGACGCCGACGCGGTGCCCACGTCGACCCCGTCCACGAGCGCGAGCCCCGCCGACGGACGCTCGAGACCGGCCACGACACGGACGAGCGTCGACTTGCCCGCGCCGCTCGGGCCGAGCACGACGCAGATCTCGCCCCGTTCGACGCCGAGCGTCAGCCCACGGAGTGCGGCAACGCCGCCGTCCTCGGAGGGATGGACGACGAACACGTCGCGCAGGTCGACGAGCGCGCTCATCCCTCGCCTCCGATCCGGCCCGGGCCGCGCGGGTCGGCGAAGGCGCGGCGGGTCGTCCACACGACGAGCGCGACGACAGCCACGGCGAACGCGGCGGTGCCGAGCGCGAGCGACAGCGGGTCGACTGTCGTCGCCAGCGGCGGCTCGGGCGCGTCCGCCCTGGCGGTGACGGACACGACCCGCGTCACGAGATACGCGAGCGCGACGCCGGAGAGTGCTCCGACGCCGGCCCCGACGACTCCGACGAGCGCGGCGCGCGTGGCAACGATGCGGCGCAGCACGCCGGGTGTCGCGCCCTGCGCCTCGAGGTCGGTGAGCTCGCCGCGGTCGTCGCGTAGGTCGGCGCGGATCGCAAGCACGAGCCCGGCAGCCGCGAGCACGAGGGCCGCGAGTGCGGACGCGGCGAGGGCGAGGAGCGTCCCGTGGCCGAGCGGATCGCGGCGGGCGTCCGCCTCGAGCGCCGCGCGTGACTGCTTCTCGAGGACTGCGAACGGGCGCCGCGACAACGAGGCGTCGACCCGGGACTGCGCTCCGGGCGCGACCTCGAGCCAGAGCTCCGAGACGCTCGCGCCTCCGGGCGCCACCGTGTCGACCGCGTTGGTGATCGCGCCGAGGTCGGTGAGCACCGCGTCGCCCCTGGTCCCGGGGATCCGGTCGACGACGGCGGCGACTCGGACGTTGACGGGGTCGCCGCCGATGCGGAGGGGGAGATCCCGTCCGACCCCGCCGGCGAGCCGCGCAAGCGCGGGCGTCACGGCGGCGTGGGGCGGTGCGTCGTCCACCGGCTGCCGTGCGCGCACGCGCCCGACGCGCTGCGGCGTCAGGGCGTAGGCCACGCGGACGGATCCGGGCTCGGCGCCGACGCCGGACACCGTCACGCCGCCGTCGCCGAGCCAGCCCGCAAATGACGCCCCGAGCATGCGCACCGTCGTCGTCCCGCGCAGCGCAACGCCCGAGTCCGCGCCGCGCTCGATGATCTTGGGCGGGACGAGCGTAATCGAGACGAGCCGCCCGCCGCGCGCGCCCGGCGGCACCGCTGCGGAGAGGACACTCGGACGGGCACCGTCCGCGCGGCCGAGCTCGACGAGCCGAAACGAGCCGTCGGGCTGCTCGATCGTCGCGCGGTACGACACGAGCCCGGGGCCAACCGCGAGTCGCATGCTCGCGCCTCTCAGCGTCACGCCCTGGAGCGCGGTCGACCCGCTGGGCGCGACAGCCTCGGCCAGGCCCGACTTGCTCGTGCCCCAGTCGCCCCGCCAGAGTGGCATCGCGCGGATTGCGGACCCCGGCACCCCGAGCACGGTGACGCCGGAGACCGACGAAGCCGGCCCCGCGCTCGCCGAGCTGCGGAGAACCGGGTAGGCGGCCTCGACGCCGGGGATCGCGCCGTAGCGCGACAGCGGCGCCGCGCTCGTCACCGGAACGAGGGCGCGCAGGTCCTCGCGCACGACCACGTCTGCCGGCACCGCGTAGGCCGCCTGGTCGCGCTCGCCCGTCTGCAGCGTCGACCGGTATGCCACCGCGAGGACCGCGAGGCCGACCGCGAGCGCGAGGAATGCCGCGGCGACGCCGGCGGCCCCCGGGGACCGCGCGACGGAGACTCCGGCCAGGCGGACGTCGCCCGCTCCTCGCCGCGCGAACAGCCGACCCGCGCCGGGGAGGAACCGGGACGCGACGACCGCGGCCGCGAAGGCCACAAGCCCGGGGAGGAGGAGGAGCACCGCGGGCGCGACTCCGCCGGAGGCCAGCTCGCCCGCGTCGACCGAGCCGCTTGCGAGGACGGCCAGCACTGCGACGACGGCGACGGTGGCCGCGATCTCGAGAGGCCCGATCCGCGCTCGTCCCCGGATCTCGAGCGAGACCGTCACGGCGATCACGAGCGCGGCGAGCAACGCGACCGCGAGACCGAGGAGGAGCCCACCCGGCGAGAGCACGCTCTCTCGGAGGACGGCGCCGACGGGCGCTCCGGCGAGGCG
Organism: uncultured Actinomycetes bacterium; assembly: GCA_963746445.1. Taxonomy (GTDB): domain Bacteria; phylum Actinomycetota; class Thermoleophilia; order Gaiellales; family Gaiellaceae; genus Gaiella. Next base: position 58,612 of record CAVVAW010000008.1, on the reverse strand, counting down.
CGCCGCCACTGCGCCGGCCGCGGAGCCGATCACCCAGCCCACGGCCCCGCCGCCGAGGCCGATCGCGACGCTCTCCGTCGCGGTGAGAAGGACGCGCTGCCAGCGTCGTGCGCCGTGCCAGGTGAGGCGCCTGCGCGCCGAGGCGAGGTCGCGCCTGAGTGCCCCCGCGGCGAGGACCGCGAAGGCGACGAGCAGCGCAGCCGCCTCGCCACCCACGAGGAGAAGCCGCCTGCCCGAGACCGTCGCGTCCCGCTCGGCGGCACGGAGCTCCTGGGTCGGAACGGAGAGCGACCACGAAGGCGAGCGCGCCTGCAGCTCTGCCCGCGCCCGGTCGGCGTCGTCGAGGAGCGGGTCGATCTCCCAGAGCCGCGGTGTGCCGCCGGACAGGCGCTGCACCCAGCCGTAGCTGCGGTACGCGCGAGCGAGCACGGGCGACGAGACGAGCCCGGCTACTCCCTCGGCCACGACCAGCGGCCCCGGGGCGGGGCGGTGGTAGCGATCGGAGCGCGCAAGGGCTGGAGCGAGCTCGGCGTCCTCGAGCGCGTTGTCGGTCGGTGGGAGGAAGTCACCGAAGAGCTGGCGGGAGCGGAGCGACGCCGTCCCGACCTGCACGATGCGCAGGCCCGGCACGTCGGGGAGCCTCCCCTCGCCGCGCAGCCGCAGCACCTCGCACCGCTCGGGCGTGCACGCGCGGGGCAGGCGACCTGAGCGGAGGAGGACGTGCGGCGCGAGCCCGTCCACCGCAGCGAGGCCGACGAACGCTCCGCCGAGCGTCCCCTCGCGGACGAGGACGATCGGCACCGGCTCCCCGGCCGGGAGCTGCGCCAGCGCCGCGCGCGCCTGCCCGTCGAGGGTGCGCCAAGACTCGTCGCGACCGGCCGGGACGCCGAACCACGACGCGCGCACGGCGCGCGTGGCCGCGGGAAGCCGCTCGACGTTCTGCGCCACGCTCCGGTCCTTCGCGACCGTGGCGCCCACGAGGATCCCGGCCAGCACGGCGGCGGCCGCTGCGATGCCGAGCGCGGCCCCGAGTGCGCCGCCGTTGCGCCGCCGGAGGCGCCGGAACGCGAGCCCGACGACGTACGTCGCGCTGCGCACTACCCCGGCCTCTCGGTCCTGCGGCGACGGTAGGCGCGCGACTTCTCACGCCCGCCGCAGATCTGCATGGAGCACCAGCTCGACGAGCGGTTGCGCGAGACGTCGTAGAACAGCCAGCCGCACGTGTCCTGGCGGCAGGCCTTGAGCCGGTCCCAGGTCCCCGCCGCCTGCGCCGCCGCGACCACGGCGACGATCGCGGCCAGCCCCCGCGTCGCGCCGCTGCCCGCCGGCGCGACCCCCGGCCCATGGGCGCCGACCCGGACGACGAGGGGGAACGCGCCGAGCGCGGCGTCGATTGCCGCGCGACGCTCCTCGGACGGCGCCTCGCCGACCGTGTTCGCGAGGGCGAGCTCGCGCAGTACGGTCCGAAGCTCGCGCGCCGCCACGAAAGCCTCGCCGTCGACGACGTCGACGGCGCGGATCAGCCCTCGCGCGCGGAGCCAATCGGCGAGCGCGGCCGGCGTCGAGATGTCGTCGCGGTGCCAGTCGGGCACCTCGGTGTTGACGAAGTCCTGGACGAGGTCGAGCGGCTCGGGCGCGGGAGCGCGGCCGCCCGGCTGCGAGGTCTCCGCCATCGAGGCGAACGTACCGTCCGCAGCGACACCAGTCAAATAGGTTTGCTGGTCGTCTAGTGTCCTCCTTCAGGAGGACACTGGTCGCTCGTTCTTGATCCCGTGCACGGGACGCCCGGCCGCCTCCCACGCGTAATACGAGGCGCTCGGGCCGAAGATCGGCTCGTACGAGACGACGCGCGGGTTGCGCCCGACCTGCTTCGCGCGATTCGCGTGCCACAGCAGGTTCGGGTCGTCGCGCTCCTGCCAGACGAGCACGAGGTGCGCCGCGGTCATGAACTCTGCGACGAAGACGCACCCGTCCGCCGGGCACGGGAAGGGCTCGGTCCTGACGCACCACCAGCCCTCGTGGTCGCCTGCGTCGTCGTCGCGCCAGAGCTCCTCGTCCTCCAGGAGCTCCTCGTCGAGGACGTCGAGCATGCCTCTGCGCGGTGCCGCCTCGTCCACGACAGCACAATAGATGCGATGAGCGACCGCGATCTCGCGCTCGTGCTCTCCGGGGGCGGGATGAACGGTCTCCTGCTCGAGCTCGGCTTCCTGCGTCGGATCCGCGAGAGCCCGCTCTGGGACAGGGTCGGCTGGATCTACGGCACGTCGGCCGGCGCGCTCTCGGGCGTGATGGCGACGCTCGACCGCCTCGAGGACATGGAGGCGTTCGTCCTGGAGCTGCGGCCGGAGGAGACGTTCCGGCCGAACCGGCTGTGGCAGACGCCCTTGAACGGCCTTCACGACTACGTCCTGCCCGAGACGATCGCCGAGCGGCTCGCGCCGATCGAGGAGCTTGCAGAGGAGGTTGCCGGCTCTCCGATCGAGCTGTTCGTGACGGTCACCGACGTCACCGACGACGTCCTGCCGGACGAGCTCCACGCCTATGAGCACCTCTACTCGAGCTGGACGACGCCCGCCGACGTGATGGCCCGCGCCGTGCTTGCCTCCGCGGCGATCAGCGCGCTCGTCCTGCCGCTCCGCGTCGGCGACGTGATCGGGACGGACGGCGGCTGGGTGCGGAACTTCCCGCTCGGCCACGCCTACGACAACCCGGGCGTGGCGGAGATCGTCGGCTTCCGCTACGTCTCGCGGACGACGCACGGGCCGCGCGAGAACCTCTCGCGGCTGCGGCGCCGGCTGGAGCCCTTCCGCGCGGTCCCGCCCGTCCGCGCGCTGATCGGGGAGCTGCGCGTCGCCGAGGAGCGGGAGGAGCGCGGCGAGCCACCACACCTCGCGGACATGATCGTTCGCCTGATGCGGGTCACGGTCGCGCGCAACACCGAGCTCGAGGTGCGCTCGGCGCGAGCGCGAGACGAGGCGGTGCGCGCGCTCGAGACGCTTCGTGAGGACGTGCTCGCGACCGTTCGCCGGAGCGCGCTCCCGTGGCGACGAGGCGCGGCGGTACGGGAGGTCGAGGCGCGCTTCGCTGCCGCCGGTTTCCCGTTCCGGCACGACCGTGCGCTCCCCGTGACGATCGTCCGCGGTGACCCGGGCGAGCTCTCGCTCGACGCGAGCTTTCGGACCGGGCTCGAATGGCCCGTCGAGACCAAGCGGGCGCTGATCGAGCGCGGGTACGAGCAGACGGCCACCGCGCTCGAAGGTGCCGCGGCTGATTAGCCGTTCGCCCGCTGACGCGGGCGAACGGCTTGCAGGGACGGGCAGGCTTCCGCCCTGCTTCTGTGGGCGGGCGAAGGGGAGACGCCCGCCTACATCTGTGGTTACGGCGCCGGCAGCTCCGGTGCCCGAGCGAGCGCAGTCTCGACCGTCTTCTTCGAGCCGTCCGCGTGGACGACCGTGATGCGAACCTTGTCGCCGGGCTTGTGCGCGGCGATCGCCTCGCGGAGCGCGTCGACCGATGCGACCTGCTTGCCATCGATCGCGACGATCATGTCCCCGCCGAGCTGGTAGCTCTCGCCGGCGACGACGACCTGGGTCGTTCCGCCTTCGAGCCCGGCCTTCGCGGCGGGGCTGCCGGGCTTCACCGCTCCGACGAGAACGCCCTTCCTCGCGGGGAGGCGCAGCACGCCGGCGACGTCCGGGCTCACGTCCTGGAGCGTGACGCCGAGAAAGGCGCGGTCGACGCGGCCGTCCACGAGGAGCTGCGAGACGATGCTCTTGACGGTGTTGGCCGGGACGGCGAAGCCGATACCGACGTTTCCGCCACCGCCGTTCGCGGTCTCGATCTGCGAGTTGACGCCGATCACGCGGCCCTGTGCGTCGATCAGCGGCCCGCCGGAGTTGCCGCTGTTGATCGGCGCATCCGTCTGGATCACGTGGTCGATCGTGTAGTTGTTGGGCGAGCGCACCTCGCGCTGGAGAGCGCTGACGATGCCCGCGGTGACCGTCCGCTCGAGCCCGAACGGGTTCCCGATCGCGACGACGGGGTCGCCGACCCGGACGGCGTCCGAGTTTGCGAGCGCGAGCGGTGTGAGCGCCTTGGCCGGCACGTCGACCTTCAGCACCGCCAGGTCGGTGGACGCATCCGTGCCGACGATCGTCGCCTTGACCGTGTCCTGGTTCGAGAAGCTGACCTCCACGCGAGAGGCGCCCTGGACGACGTGGTAGTTCGTGACGATGTGCCCGTCCTTGTCGACCACGAAGCCCGATCCGAGCGCCTGCTGTGCCTGGCCCGCGACGGGATTGCCGAAGACGTCGACGCCGGACTGCCCGTTCGAGGTCGAGGTGATCTGGACGACGCCCGGGCCGCTGCGACGGTAGATGTCGGCGACATCGATGCTTGTCGAGCCGGTCGTCGACGCGGCAGCCGACTGTTGCGCCGGTACCGGAGCTGCCTCCACGAGCGGCGCGGGATCGTCGAACGCGCCGACGGCCCAGGCGCCGGCGAGCGCCACGCCGCCACCGAGAAGGGAAGCGGCGGCGAGCGTGGCGATCGGTCGCGCGGCGGACGCGAGCCGGCCCGCGCGTGCGGGGTCGGCCGCGTCGGGGCGTCCCGGAGTGCCGATGGAGCCCGAGGTCTCGGAAAGGCTCATCACCGCCGTTATAGGCGGCGAGCCGTGAACCCCGGGTTGCGGGTGGTTAAGCCGCGGTTGCGGCCATCGCGACGGTCTTCACGACCTGCTCGCGGTCCGCGCCGAGCGCCTCGTCGAGCTTGCGGCCGAGCTCGCCCGAGGCGAAGAGCTCCTCGGTGATGTCGGCGCCGCCGATCAGCTCGCCCTTGACGAAGACCTGCGGGATCGTCGGCCAGTCCGAGATCGCCGAGAGCTCCGCGCGGATCGCGGGATCGGGGAGGATGTCCACCGCCGTGATCGGCGCGCCGGCGTTCCAGAGAGCCTGGATCGCGCGCAGCGAGTTGCCGCACGCCGGCCGCTCGGGCGTGCCCTTCATGAAGATCGCGACGGGCTCGTCGTCGATCACCTGCTGGATCTGGTCGTGGAGCGTCATGCGGTTCCCTTCGTCGTCGTGATGCGGAGCTCGTGGATCGTGCCGTCGGCGAGCGGCGCGGCGAGCGCGCGGTTGACCATGCGGTGCTGCTCGACGAGCGAGACGCCGTCGAAGGCCGCGCTCGCGACCGTCACCTGGAAGTGGTCACCGCCGCCGGTGCGGTCGAGCACGTCGACCTGCCCGCCCGGGAAGGCCGCCTCGAGCAGCGCGCGGATCGTGTCGGCAGCCATCGATGATGATGCTAACGACCGTGCCACCCCCGGCCGCGCCCTTTCTCCTCTCACTGCCCGAGCGTCTCGTGCGCTCGCTGGCCGCCCTGCTCGGCGGGACGCTGCACGAGACGCTCGAGCTCGCGCTGCCTCGCCTCGTGCGGAGGTCACGGCTGTACGAGGCGACGGCGAAGAACCTGCTGCGCGTGACGATCGAGCTGGTCGGCGCCGTTCCGGCGCGCGCCCCGGTCGAGGGCGAGCACGAGCCCGACGCCGGCAAGCTCGCCGTGCGCAAGGGCGCCGGCAACGTCGTCGAGCTCGGGTCGATCGCGGCCTTTGGCTTCTCACCGCTCTGGGTGCTCGCGGCAGCCTCGGACGTGACGCACGGCTCGCGTGTCTATCTCGACGCGTTCGTCGCCGAGCTCGTCCGCGCCCGGGCGCTCCCCGAGGAATCGCGGCCGGGGTCGGTCGACGAGCTCCTCGGTGCGCTCGAGGGCTTCTCGGGAACGGGTGCGCGACTGATCGACATCCCGCCGCTCGAGGTGGCCGCGCTGCGCCGCTCGCTTGCCGACATGCGACGGGACGTCGCCTCGCTCCCTCCGCCGGCGGAGCTCGCGCGTGTCTTCGACGGCCTCCGCGAGGTGGCGCGCCGCGAGCGTGCCAGCCTCCTTGTGGTGTCCGTCGGGATCGGCCTCGCCTTCTTCAACTCGGCGCGGCATGTCGGCCGGCAGCACCTGCTGGACCCGTACCGCGAGGACCTCGGCCCTGTCTCGACAGAGGGCTTCGCGACCTACGCCCGCCGCGTCTCGCGGCCGTACGCGGAGGCGGTCGCGCGGCACTTCTCGGCCGAGCTCCCGACGCTCACCGAGCGTGGGCTGGAGCGGCTCCGGCGGCAGGGCGGATGTGGACGAGCAGGCGAAGTGATGTATACTGCGATGTATGCGTCGCAAGCAGATCTACCTCGACGACGCCAGCGAGCGCGCGCTCAAGCGGCTCGCGGCGCGCACCGGCCGCTCCGAGGCCTTCCACATCCGCGAGGCGCTGCAGCGCTATCTCGCCGCGACCGGTGGGGAGCCGGGCGACGACCCGCTCGAGCGTCTGATCGGGCTCGTCCCGGACGAGACCGGCCCCGACGACGTCGCCGAAGAGCACGACCACTACCTCTACGGCGCTCCGAAGGAGCGCGCGTGACGGCTCTCGCACGTGTGCTCGGCCGGCTCCGGGTCGCCGAGGAGCACGACCGCCGGCCCTCCGGCCTCTACGGAGCGCCCAAGGAGCGGGCCTGAGGGTCGTCTACGCCGACTCGGGCGCGTTCATCGCGCTCCTCTGGCGGCGCGACCGCGCGCACGCGCGGGTCCGCGACCACTACACGGCCCTGCGTGAGGCGGGCGACGTCCTGCTCACCTCCGACCTCGTCGTTTCGGAGACGGCGACCCGGCTCCGCTTCGATGCCGGCCTCCACGCCGCTCTCGCGTTCCGCAGCCTGCTCGAGGAGGCGGTCGCTGCGGGCAGGCTGATCGTCCGCCACGCCGACGCCGAGCTCGACGCTCGTGCGTGGGACCTGATGGAGCGCCACCCGGGCCTCACCCTCTCGTTCACGGACTGCGTCGGCGCCGTCACGGCGACCGAGGGCCGCGCAGCCGCCGTCTTCGGTCTCGACAACGACTTCCGCGCGCTCGGGTTCCCACTCGAGCCGGGCGCGCCCACACCCACCCGACAGGAGGAGCAATGACCCATCCCGACAGCTTCGGAGCCCGCTCCACCCTGACGGTCGGCGGCGCCGGCCACGAGGTCTTCCGGCTCGACGCCCTGCAGAGCCGCTTCGACGTCGCTCGCCTTCCCTACACCCTCCGGATCCTGCTCGAGAACCTTCTCCGCCGCGAGGACGGCGAGACGGTGACGGCCACGGACGTCGAAGCTGTCGCGACCTGGGACGCGAGCGCCGAGCCGTCGAGCGAGATCACGTTCGCGCCGGCGCGGGTCCTGCTCCAGGACTTCACGGGAGTCCCCGCCGTCGTCGACCTCGCCGCGATGCGCGACGCCATGGAAGCCCTCGGCGGCGACCCGAGCGTGATCGACCCGCTGATCCCCGCCGAGCTCGTGATCGACCACTCGGTCCAGGTCGACGACTTCGCGAGCAAGCTCGCGATCCAGCGGAACGCCGAGCTCGAGTTCCACAGAAACCGCGAGCGCTACGCGTTCCTGCGCTGGGGCCAGGGCGCCTTCGACGCCCTGAAGGTCGTGCCGCCCAACACGGGCATCTGCCACCAGGTGAACCTCGAGTTTCTCGCGCGCGTGATCGAGTCGCGCGGCGGGCAGGCATTCCCGGACACACTCGTCGGCACCGACTCGCACACGACCATGGTCAACGGGCTCGGCGTGCTGGGTTGGGGCGTCGGCGGGATCGAGGCCGAGGCGGCGATGCTCGGTGAGTCGATCTCGATGCTCCTGCCGCAGGTCGTCGGCTTCCGGCTCCACGGCCAGCTGCCGGAGGGCGCGACCGCGACCGACCTCGTGCTGACGGTGACGGAGATCCTCCGGCACACCGGCGTCGTCGGGAAGTTCGTCGAGTACTTCGGCGAGGGCCTAGCTGGCCTCCCGCTGGCCGACCGCGCGACGATCGGGAACATGTCCCCCGAGTACGGCGCGACGTGCGGCTTCTTCCCCGTCGACGCCGAGACGCTCCGCTACCTGCGTCTCACCGGCCGCAGCGACGAGCGGGTCGCCCTCGTCGAGGCGTATTGCAAGGAGAACATGCTCTGGCACGACCCGTCCGAGCCGGCGACGTACTCGCAGGTCGTCGAGCTCGACCTGTCGACCGTCGAGCCCTCGCTGGCCGGGCCGCGCCGCCCGCAGGACAGGATCCCGCTCACGCGGGCGAAAGAGTCGTTCCTCGGGGCACTGCAGACCTTCGGCGTCGCCTACGGCGACGGCGTGGACGAGGCCGTGGTGGAGTCGTTCCCCGCCAGCGACTCCCCCGCGCACGCCGATCCGGGGGCCGCCGAGCCGTCGACCGGTCAGGGGGTGTCGCCGGCTCCGGTTGCCCTCGCCCCGACGTGGACCGCGGGCGTCCCTTGCGAGCTCGACGGTGAGGTCGTCCACCTCGCCCACGGCGCGGTCGTGATCGCGGCGATCACGTCGTGCACGAACACGTCGAACCCGTCCGTGATGGTCGCCGCCGGATTGCTCGCGAAGAAGGCGGTCGAGCTCGGCCTCGACCGGCGGCCGTGGGTCAAGTCGAGCCTCGCGCCCGGCTCGAAGGTCGTGACCGAGTACTTCGACCGCGCGGGCCTCACGCCGTACCTCGAGGCGCTCGGCTTCCACACGGTCGGCTACGGCTGCACGACCTGCATCGGGAACTCCGGGCCACTGCCCGAGCCGGTCTCGAAAGCGATCGCCGAGGGCGACCTCGTCGCCTGCGCCGTCCTCTCCGGGAACCGCAACTTCGAGGCGCGCATCCATCCCGAGATCAAGGCGAACTACCTCGCGAGCCCGCCTCTCGTCGTCGCCTACGCGCTCGCCGGGCGGATGGACCTCGACCTCACGACCGAGCCGCTCGGGCACACCGCCAACGGCGATCCTGTGTTCCTGTCCGACGTGTGGCCCACGCCGCAGGAGGTACGGGAGACGGTCGAGGGCGCGATCGGCCGCGAGATGTTCGAGCGCACCTACGCGGACGTCTACACCGGCGATCCGGAGTGGCGCGAGCTGCCCGTGCCGGAGGGCTCCGTCTTCGCCTGGGACGACGCGTCGACGTACGTGAGGCAGCCGCCGTACTTCGAAGGCATGACCGCGGAGCCGGGGACGGTCGACGACATCCACGATGCGCGCTGCCTCGTCTCGCTCGGCGACTCGGTCACGACCGACCACATCTCGCCGGCCGGCTCGATCAAGCCGGAGTCGCCCGCGGGCGGGTACCTCGTCGAGCACGGCGTCGAGCGCAAGGAGTTCAACTCGTACGGCTCACGCCGCGGGAATCACGAGGTGATGGTGCGCGGCACCTTCGCGAACGTCCGCCTGCGGAACCTGCTCGTGCCGGAGTCGGAGGGCACCTGGACCGTGCACCTGCCCTCGGGCGAGGAGACGACGATCTTCGAGGCGGCCGAGCGCTACCTCGGCGAGGGCGTGCCGACGGTCGTGCTCGCCGGCAAGGAGTACGGCTCCGGGTCCTCGCGCGACTGGGCGGCGAAGGGGCCGAAACTGCTCGGCGTGAAGGCCGTGATCGCGGAGAGCTACGAGAGGATCCACCGCTCGAACCTCCTGATGATGGGGATCCTCCCGCTCCAGTACCTGCCCGGCGAGAGTCGCGAGTCGCTCGGGCTGACCGGGCGCGAGGTGTTCTCCGTCACAGGGGTGTCCGGCGGCGAGGCACGCGAGGTCATCGTCCGCGCGGACGAGAAGGAGTTCCGCGCGATCCTGCGGCTCGACACCCCGCGCGAGCGCGAGTACGTCCGCCACGGCGGGATCCTTCCCTACGTGTTGCGAAAGCTGGCAGCGGGCTGATGGTGTCCGACTTGAAGTCGGACACCAACGGCGACCAGCTCCGCTCGTTGCTCGGCCGCTTCCCGAGCGGCGTCGCGGTCGTCACGGTCGACGTGGGCGGGCAGCGGGTCGGGCTGACGATCGCGACGCTCGTCGGGCTCTCGCTCGAGCCGCCGCTCGTCGGGTTCTCGGTCGCGCGGCAGGCGGCACTCCACGAGCTGCTGCGGGAGGCGGGGCGATGCGCCGTCTCGCTCCTGGCCGACGGGCAGGGGAGTCTCGCGGAGCACTTCGCCCGAGGCGTGCCGCCGATCGGGATGTGGGAGGGAATCGCGACCGAGCCGTCCCCCGGGTCGCCGCTTCTCTCCGGAGCGCTCGGCTGGATCGAATGCGCGCTGCGCGACGAGGTGCCGACGGGGACGCACACGCTGTTCGTCTGCGCGGTCGAGCGGGTCGTCCACGGGGCGGACGGCCCCGGTCTCGTCCGGGTCCGCGGCGGGTTCGCGTCGGCCTGAGGTTGGCAAGAGGGCGAGGCTGAAGCCACGCCCGCAACCCCGGCGGTACCCTCGCCGCTTGTGACCGAGCGCGAGACGTCCTGGGGGATCGAGCCCGTCCCGGAGCGGCTGCGGGTGCTCGGTGGGGTCGACATGGGCCTCCTGTGGGGGAACCTCGGCGTCTCGCTGCTCGTGATCGTCGCGGGGGCGGTGCTGGTGCCTGCGCTCTCGCTGCCGACGGCGCTCGTCGCGATTCTCGTGGGCTGCCTGGTGGGGAACCTGATGCTCGCGGTCGCGGGCGCAATCGGGGCACAGGCGCGAGTCCCGGCGATGGTGCTGATGCGAGCGCCGCTCGGCGAGCGCGGCTCGTACCTGCCGACCGCGATCAACGTCGTCCAGTGCCTTGGCTGGACGGTCTTCGAGCTGCTCGTGATCGCGACGGCCGCAGCAGCGCTCTCGGACCAGCTTCTGGGCTTCGAGGCGCGCTGGGCCTGGACGCTCGTGTTCGGCGCCGCCGCGCTCGCGATGGGCCTGCTCGGTCCGATCGGCGTCGTCCGCACCGTGATCCGGCGCGTTGCGGTCTGGGTCGTTCCGCTCGCGGTCGCGTACCTCGCCTGGTGGGCGCTCACGGGCGGCGGCCTCGAGGAGGCGTGGAACCGGCCGGGCGAGGGCGGGCTCTCGACCTGGCAGGGAATCGACATCGTCGTCGGGGTCACGGTCTCGTGGATCCCGCTCGCCGCCGACTACACGCGCTTCGCCCGCTCGCCGCGCGCCGCGTTCTGGGGAACGGGCATTGGCTACTTCGTCCCCGACGCGCTGCTCCTCGCGCTCGGCGCGGTCATCCTCCTGACGCGCGACGTCGCGGACGCCGCTGCGCTTCCGGCGGCCGTCGCGGCGGGCGGGCTGCTCGCACTGCTCGTCCTCGTCGCGTTGACGGTGGCCGAGACCGACGAGGCGTTCGCGAACGCGTACTCCGGCGCCGTCTCGCTCCAGAACCTCTTCCCCGCGGTGCCGCAGCGTCTCCTGATCGTCCTGACGACCACCGTCGGCACGATCGGCGCGCTCGTGCTCGCGCTGGGCAGCTTCCAGTCGTTCCTGTTCCTGCTCGGCTCGTTCTTCGTCCCGCTGTTCGCGGTGCTGCTGGCGGACTGGCTCGCAAGTGGACGGCAGTACGGCCCCGAGGACGTGTTCGGGCGGGAGCCGGTCAGGGTCGGGCTCGTCTGCGCGTGGATCGCGGGCTTCGTCGCCTACCAGTGGCTCTCCCCGACCGGGCCGGCGTGGTGGGTCGACCAGGTCCAGCGACTCGACCCTCCCGCGTGGGGGATCGGCGCCACGCTGCCGAGCTTCGTCGTCTCGTTCGGGCTCGCCCTCGCCGTGTCGGCCGCAAGCGGGCGGGTCGGTGCGGGAGCTGCGCGCGCATGAGCCCGATCGGACTGATCGGGAACCTTGCCGTCGACCGGGTGGCCGGCGGCGATCCGCGACCGGGCGGCGGCGTCTTCCACGCCGCGCGCGCCGCCGCGCGCCTCGGCACCGACGTCGTCGTCGTCACGCGCTGCGCCCCGGGCGACCGCACGGTCGTCCTCGGCCCGCTCGAGGCGCTCGGCTTTCCGGTGACCTGCGCCGATGCGGCGGAGACGACGGGGTTCAGCTTCCACTACGAGGGCGACACGCGGGTCATGACGGTGGACGCAGTCGGCGACCCGTGGACGGCCGCGGACATCGCGGGTTGGGCGGGCGAGGCTCTCGACGGCTGCGAGTGGGTGCTCGTCGGCGGCCTTCTGCGCTCGCACTTCGACGCCCCCGCCGCCGACGCTCTCGCCGGGCAGGGCCGGCGGCTGCTGCTCGACGCGCAGGGCATCACTCGCGTCGCGCAGACGGGGCCGCTCCGGGAGGACGCGGAGATCGATCGGTCGCTGCTCCGCGACCTCACGGTCCTGAAGCTGAACGAGGAGGAGGGAGAGCTCCTGGCGGGAGGGCTCGACCTCGAGCACCTCGAGACGCTCGGCGTGCCCGAGGTTCTGCTCACGCTCGGGTCGCAGGGCGCGCGGGTGGCCGCCGATGGAGTGATGACGCCGGTCTCGCCCCGGGTCGCGGACGGGCCGGTCGACCCGACCGGCGCGGGCGACGCGTTCTCCCTCCTCTACGTGGTCGGCCGTGTGAGCGGCCTCGATCCGGTGGCGGCGGCCACGCGCGCTGCACACGACGTCGTCGAGCTCATCACGATCGCATGACGCTGCTGCTCGTCGCGTGCGCTCTCGGCACCGTCGCGGTGGACATCGACGAGGAGGAGGACGCCGAGCTCGTCGACGACGTCGTCGTCACGGACGCGCCCGAGGTCGATCTTCCGCTCGTCGTCGCGGCCGCGGCGCACGGCTCGACGGTGGTAGCCGTGGTCGACCGGCGCCCGCCGCTCGTCGTCTCGAACGACGGCGGCATCACCTGGCGCGAGGCCGGCGCGGGGCTCGGCTCCGGGGTCGCAGTCGGCGATCTCGCCCGAGCACCCGGATCTCGTAGCGTTCGCGACGGCCGAGCGCCTCTACGTGTCGCGCGACGGAGGGCGCTTCTGGACGGCGCTCGCGGTGGAGCTGCCGGCGATCACCGCGGTCGCCTTCGCGCCGTGAGGCCGACGTGTGGAACGATCAGGCTCTACGAACGAGGGAGGCGACATGAGCGGACTGGACGACATCCTCGGCAGCCTCACGAAGACCGGAGGCAAGCAGAGCGGCGGGCTGGACGATCTGCTCGGCGGGCTGCTCGGAGGCGGCTCCGGAGGCGGCTCCGGAGGCGGAGCCGGCGGCCTCCAGGACATCCTTGGCGGCATCCTCGGCGGCGGGTCGTCCGGGGGCGGGGCCGGTACCGCGACCGGCGGCATGAACATGGGCGCACTCGCAACGGCGCTCGCTCCGCTCGTCCTCAAGCTGCTCAAGGGCGGTGGCCTGCAGAAGCTCGTGCAGAACGCGCACGCGAACGGGCTCAGCTCCGAGGCGGACTCTTGGGTCGGGACGGGCGCCAACGAGCAGCTGAGCCCCGACCAGGTGAAGAGCGTCGTCGGCCACGATGTCGTCCAGCAGGTCGCGCAGCAGGCCGGGATCTCGGAGGACGAGGCTGCAGGCGTGCTCGCGCACGTCGTGCCGCAGGTCGTCAACGGGCTTTCCCCCAACGGGCAGCTGCCCTCCGACAACGACCTCGAACAGCTGGCCGCGAAGTTCGGGGCCTAGACCCGGAACTCGCCACGGGCGACGACGACGGCGTTGCCGCCGACCTCGACCGCGTCGATCAGGCCCTCTCCGCCCTCCGCGCGCGCGTGGAGGGCGGAGGGCCGGCCCATCTCCACACCCTGGGTGATGACGATCTCCTCGCCCCAGCCGACGAGGCCGTGGCGTGCGAGGTGGCACGCGATCGGGCCGGCGGCCGAGCCCGTCGCGGGATCCTCGCCGTGCTCCCAAAACATGCGGCTGCGCCACGACGATCCGGCGCCGGCGACACAGTTGACGCCGGTGATGCCGAACGTCGCGATCGTCTCGCCGTCCGGCCTGAGCCCGCCGAGCTCCGCCGCCTCGAGTGTCACGACGATGTGCCGCGCGCCGTTGTCGTAGAGCTCGATCGGCAGGAGCGAGCGCTCCGCGCCGACGGCCGCGAGCACCACCTCGGGCGCCTCGACCGGCTCCACCCGCGGCACGGGCTGTGTCATCCGCCCGAAGACGATGCGTCCCGACTCGTCCCGCTCGAGCGTGACCGGGACGATCCCCACGCCCGTCTCCAGCGCGATCACGCCGAGCTGCAGCGGCGCGCCGAGGACGAACGCCGTGCCGAGCGTCGGATGCCCGGCGAACGGCATCTCGTGGCGCGGGTTGAAGATCCGCATCCGCGCGGTCCCGCCCTGCTCCGGCGGCAACACGAACGTCGTCTCGGAGAACCCGATCTCGAGCGCGAGCGCCTGCATCGTCGCGTCGTCGAGGCCGCGGCCGTCGGTGAACACCGCGAGCTGGTTCCCGGTGAGAGGCGTGTCGGTGAAGACGTCTGCGACGACGTAGCGGTAGGCGGCCACGCGCGGGTTATAGCTCGCTCCACGTGTAGCGCGGCTTCATGACGCCGGGCTTGGCTGTTGGCTTGACCCTGACGTAACGTCAGGGTCTACGGTGGGGCCTGTGACGGGCACGCTGCGGATCGGGGAGCTCGCGGAAGCAACCGGCCTTACGGTCCGGACGCTGCGCCACTACGAGGCGGTCGGGCTGCTCGAGCCCGTCCAGCGGAGCGAGTCGGGGTACCGTCGCTACCGCGCCGAGGACGCCGAGCGCCTCTACACCATCGTCGCGCTGCGGCGCCTCGGCCTCTCGCTCGCGCAGATCCGCGCGACGCTCGTGGCGGAGCCGGCGGGCCTGCGGCAGATGCTCGCGCGCCACGCGTCCGACGTCCGCGACCGAATCGCGGCGCTCGCCGAGCTCGAGGCGGTCATCGAACGCGTGCAGCGGGAGCTCGGCGCGGACGGCTCGCCTTCGCTGTCCGACGTGTGCGACCTCGTGCGGCTCACCGTGGAGCTGCAGCGCCGCGACCTCGGGGAGGAGCCCGAGGCGCTCCGCGTCCTCTCCGAGCCGCTCTCCGGAGCGGTCCTCGAGTGCCTGCAGCGTTGCGGCCCCGCCACGGCCCCGGCCCTTGCGCGGGCGCTCGCCGAGCCGGCCGGCGCCGTTCGGGGGCAGCTCGAGCGGCTGACCGCCCACGGGTTCGTCGAGGAGGACGCCACGCGCTCGCGTCCACGGACGCGCGTCTGGCGCGTCGTCCCGGCCGACCTGCGGCTGCCCCAGGTCGAGCGGACGGCGGAGTCCGACAGTGTGGCGCGATCGTGGTTCGAGCCGAACCTGAGGGCGCTCGCCCGGTTCGTCGAGCGGGACGATCCCTGGCTGGGCTCGGCGGCCCTCTCCTATGCGGCGCTCACGCTCACGCGCGCCGAGCTCGAGCGACTCGGCGCGGAGTACATGGCCCTCGTCCAGCGCTACGCGCGCCCCGTCGAAGACGCACCCGACGGTGCCCGGCCGGCGACGGCGCTCATGTTCGCGTTCCCGATCGACGAGGAGTCGTGATGGCGCTCCAGGCCGTCGCGGCCGACCCCCCGACCCGCCCGCGAGGCACGACTATGCTCGGCTCCGTGCGGGTCTACCTCTGCAGGCATGCGAAGGCGGCGCCCGGCGAGCCCGACGACCTCCGCGAGCTGACCCCGAAGGGGCGGCGCCAGGCGGAGGCACTTGGCGAGCAGCTCGCTGCTCTGCCCAACCCTCCTGCGCTCGTGCTCTCGAGCCCGCTCGTGCGCGCGCGGCAGACTGCCGAGGCGATTGCAGCTGCGACCGGCGCGCAGCTCGAGATAGAGCGGCGGCTCGCGCCGGGGGCGACCGTGGACGATCTTCGGGACGCGGTCGCCGGCCGGGACGGGCCGGTCGCGACCGTCGGGCACCAGCCCGACTGCTCCGAGATCGCCTTCGCGGTGACCGGAGTCGACCCGGGCTTCTCGCCGGGCGCGATGGCCGAGCTCGACGTCGTGCCCGCGCCGTGACCGCCGACGCCGCGATCCGGGTCAGCGGCCTGCGGAAGTCCTACGGGGGACACGATGCCGTCGGCGGGATCGACTTCGAGGTGCGGACCGGCGAGGTGTTCGGCCTGCTCGGGCCGAACGGCGCCGGCAAGACGACGACGGTCGAGATCCTCGAGGGATACCGCGAGCGCGACGGCGGCGAGGTGAGCGTGCTCGGCACCGACCCGTGGAAGGCGGACGCGGCGCACCGAGCCCGGATCGGCGTCGTGCTCCAGCAGTCGCAGCTGCCGCCGGCGCTGACCGTGCGCGAGGTGCACTCGATGTTCGCGGGCTACTACGCGAAGCCGCGGGACGTGGACGAGGTGATCGAGCTCGCGGGGCTCTCCGACAAGTCCGGCGAACGCGTGAAGACGCTCTCCGGCGGGCAGAAGCGGCGGCTCGACCTCGGCGTCGCCCTCGTCGGCGACCCGGAGCTCGTGTTCCTCGACGAGCCGACGACCGGATTCGACCCCTCCGCGCGGCGAACCGCCTGGGAGCTCGTTCGCTCGCTGCGCTCCCTCGGCAAGACGATCGTGCTCACGACCCACTACCTCGACGAGGCCCAGCAGCTTGCCGACCGGGTCGCCGTGATCCGCGAGGGGGCGCTGATCCGGATCGGGACGCCGGCCGAGCTGATCGGCGCGACGCCCGACGTCGAGATCCGCTACCGCGAAGGCGGCCGCGAGGTCGTGGTCACGACACACGAGCCGACGCGCGTACTCGCCGAGCTGACCTCCCGAGCCGTCGCCGAGGGGCGCGAGCTCGAGGGCCTCGAGGTACGCCGGCCGACGCTCGAGGACGTCTACCTCGACCTCGTCGACACGCAGCCTGCAGAGGGCGAGGGCCTGTGAGGCTGTTCTGGCACGAGCTGCGGACCCAGCAGCTGATGTTCTGGCGGAACCGCGAGTCGGCCGTCTTCATCTTCATCTTCCCGCCGATGCTGTTCCTGCTCCTCGGCGCGGTCTACGACGGGAAGATCGACGGCGTCCCGGCCGTCGACCGGCTGCTCGTCGGGATCATGGGCTATGGCTGCGCGAACACCGCGCTCGCCGGGCTCGCGATCACCCTCGTCGTGCGCCGCGAGGGCGGGCTCCTGAAGCGGCTCCGCGCGACGCCGCTACCCGCCGCGACGTACCTGACCGCGGTGCTCGTCTCGACGCTGATCGTGTTCCTTCTGCAGATGGCGCTCACGGTCGTGCTCGGCGTGACGCTCTACGGCGCGCGCGGTGCCGAGAGCTGGGTTGCGCTCGTGCCCGTGCTCCTGCTCGGCGCCGCGGCGTTCGCGGGGCTCGGGATCGGCCTCGCGGCGCTGATCCGTTCGGACGAGGGCGCCTCGGCCGTCGTCAACCTCGTCGTCCTGCCGATGGCGTTCCTCTCCGGGTCGTTCGGCCCGACACGGGACTATCCGGATGTGCTGCAGGCCGTCGCGGACGTACTTCCCCTCACGTACCTGATCCGGCTCGTGCAGGCCGCGTACATCCACGGGACGTCGCTCTTCCACGACCTCGGGGCGGTCGCGGTCGTCGTCGCGTGGGGCGTGGCCGGGCTGGTGGTCGCGGTGCAGAAGTTCGAGTGGCAGCCGCGCGAGAAGTGACCTAGAGGGACGGAAGCGAGCCGTCCCGGTACGGCGCCCAGGTCGACCGCGGGAGCGCGGCGTACACGTCCGCGTACGCAGCCGATGGATCCGTGGTCTCCTCGGCGACGCTCGCCCCGTGCCTCGCCGCGACGTCGCTGACGAGGTAGCGCACGCCGCCGCCGACTCCGCGGCCGCGGCCGCCGACGGCGAGCACGACGGCCGACTGGCCCTCGGCGGCGACGATGATGTGCGGCGTCCCCGGGGGGCAATGGACGAAGTCCCACGCGGTCAGCTGCCGCTCCTGGTCCTCTATGACGAGCGTGCATTCGCCGGCCAGGACGAGGAAGCCCTCCTGCGCGTTCTCGCGGTGGTACATCCCGATCCGCTCGCCCGGCCCGAGGACGTTGATGTTGATGCCGAGCTGGGGGAACCGGCGCTTCCCCTCGAAGTTGCAGTAGGCGCCCAGCGGACCCATCTCGCGCCACCGGGAGTCCTGCGCGTTGACCACGAACCATCCCTCCCCGTCGACGACGGGGCCGTTCTTCGTCTCGCGCATCGGCGCCTCGGGCATGGCCGTAGTGTCGCACCGGCCGGCGCGGTTCGAGCAGACTGACCCCATGGAGACCGCGGAGACAGCCCGGATGAGCACGGTGGAGCTGCGTGACGAGCTCGGCCGCATCCTCCGCGACCCCGGACGCGTCTCGGACGGCGACTCGGAGCGCGAGCTCCACGCGGGCGACATCTCGTTCCACCGGCCGCATCGGCCCGACCTCGTCGTCTACGCGACCTCGACCGCGGACGTCGTCGCCGTCCTGACCCTGGCCGATCGGGATCGGATCCCCGTGACGCCGTTCGCGGCGGGATCCAGTCTCGAGGGGCACGTGATCCCCGTCGCGGGCGGCATCTCGCTCGACCTGACGCGGATGGACGCGATCCTCGGCGTTTCGCCCGCCGACCTCACCGCGACCGTGCAGCCGGGCGTCACGCGGACGGCACTCGAGCGCGCGGCGGCCGAGCACGGCCTCTTCTTTCCCGTCGACCCGGGCGCGGACGCGACGCTCGGCGGCATGGCCGCCACGAACGCGGCCGGCACGACCACGGTGCGCTACGGGAAGATGCGCGCGAACGTCCTCGCGCTCGAGGCCGTGCTTCCCGGCGGTCGCGTCGTCCGCGCCGGCAGCCGCGCGCCGAAGACCTCGGCCGGCTACGACCTGCTCGGGCTTCTGATCGGCTCCGAAGGGACGCTCGGGGTGATCACGGAGTTGACGCTGCGCCTGCAGGGGATCCCCGAGCAGGCCGTCGTTCTCCGCCTGTCGTTCCCGGACGTCGAGTCCGCCTGTCGTGCGGCCACGACGATCGTCGCCGCAGGCGCCGGCGTCACCCGCGTCGAGCTACTCGACGGCTGGACGATCGCCGCGCTCAACGAGCACCAGGGCACCGACCTTCCTGTCGGCCCGTCGCTCTTCGTCGAGGCGTCGGGGAGCGCCGGCACCGTCACCTCCGACCTCGAGCTCGTGACCGCGATCGCGGAGTCGGAGGGCTCGCTCGAGATCGTCGCCGAGCGCGATCCGACCGCGCGCTCCCGCCTCTGGGCGGCCCGGCACGCATCCGCCTACGCCGTGGCGGCGGCCGCGCCGGGGAAGGGGCATCGCTCGACCGACGTCTGCGTCCCGCTCTCGGAGCTGGCCGGCGCGGTCTCGTTCGCACGCGCCGAGCTCGATCGGCTCGGTCTCGTCGCCGGCATCGTCGGGCACGCGGGCGACGGCAACGTCCACCTGTCGCTGATGGTCGATCCCGACGACGAGGCCGAGCTGCGCGCATCGGACGAGCTGATCGAGGCGCTCGTCACCGACGCTCTCGCGCGCGGAGGCACCTGCACCGGAGAGCACGGCATCGGCGTCGGCAAGATCCACGCGCTGGAGCGGGAGCACGGAGACCTCGTGCCGCTGATGCAGGGCGTGAAGCGGGTCTTCGACCCGAACGGGATCATGAACCCGGGCAAGGTCCTGCCCGCGGCCTAGACACCCGGCCTCAGACGTGCGCTTCGCTGGTGACGGCGCGGGAGCCCGGCACGCCGACCGCTTGGACGACGACCGCGGCGACGACGATCGCGCCGCCCGCGAGCGTTGCCGCCGACGGGCGCTCGTCGTACGCGAGCCAGACCCAGAGCGGCCCGAGGACGACCTCGAGCAGGGAGATGATCGCCACCTGGGCGGGCGGGATCAGCCGCGCTCCGATCGTCAGGAAGGCGAGGCCGAGGCCCATCTGCCCGACGCCGAGCGCGGCGAGGATCGCCCAGTCGCCCCCGCCCACCGAGCCGAGGGTGACGAACGGCGCGCACACGACGACGACGAGCACCTGCGAAGCACAGGTCGCGGGCATCATCGAGACGTCCCGCCGGTGCCGCGCGATCACGATCACCATCGCGAACGATGCGGTCATCAGCAACGGAAGGCCGACGGCCCCGATCCCGGCGTCGAGCGAGCCGGCCGCCATCACCGCGACCCCCGCCCCGGCCAGGAGGAGCGCCGCCCACGTGCGCCCGTCGACCGGCTCGGAGATCAGCACCCAACCCAGCAGCGCCGCCATCATCGGTGCGGCCGCCTGCATGAAGAGCACGTTCGCGACCGAGGTGTGGTTCAGCGCGAGCAGGAACGCCCCTGACGAGATCGCGAGGAAGACCGTCATCGCGAGACCCGACCGGCCCATCCCGAGGAACGCACGCACGGTCCCTCGACGCTCCATGGCCAGCACGAGAGCGAAGAGGGCGAGCGCGGCGAAGAAAGCCCGTCCGGCGACCTGGGTAACCGCCGTGGCCTCGAGGCTGCGCTGCCCCAGACCCGCCGTCGACCACGCGACTGCGGCAAGGAGGATCGCGAGCCGGCCCTCTCGGGCCCGGCGCCGCTCCGGGCCCGCGCTCGCCTGCATGGCCGTCAGTCAACCACGGTGGCCATGACGCCAGGCTCGGTTTCCGCCCTGCCCGCCGCGGGTATGCCTGCAGACATGAAGGTATTCACGAAACGGAACGCACTGCTCGGGGCGCTCGTCGCCCCGGCGGCGCGAAAGAGGATCGAACGCAAGCTGAACAGGCTGGCCGGGCGTCGGCAGACGCCGAGACGGCGGTTGCTGATCGGCGCGGGCGCGCTGAGCGGTCTCGCGTTCGCGGTCGGCGCATTCGTGGCCAGGCGCAGCTCGCCCGCCGACACGCAGGTCGCCTGACCGGAGCCAAGGAGACAGATGGGGATCATCGGCTGGATCGTGCTCGGCCTGGTGGCCGGGATCATCGCGAAGAGGATCTTCCCGGGCGGCCAGGGGCTGGGAATCGTGATGACGACGCTGCTCGGCGTCGGCGGCGCCCTCCTCGGCGGTCTCGTTGCGTCATTGCTCGGCGTGGGCGACCCGATCGACGAGTTCTGGGACTTCAGTACGTGGGTGGCGGCGATTCTCGGCGCGGTCGCGATCCTCTGGCTCGCGTCGACGCTCGAGGGCCGCGGCGGCCGGCGGCGGCTCGTCTGAGACTCGATCGACCGCGTGGGGCCGGCTCAGCCGCCGGCCTCGCGCACGCGCCCCTCGCGTTGAGGCGTCAGCGGCGTGGCACGCCGCGTCGGGAAACGGATCCGACGTCAGCCGAGAGCGAGCGCCGCACGGGCGCGCCGTTCGCGCTCCCCGGCCAGCAGGTCGGCGAGATGCTGGAGGAGCTTCCACGAGACGTCGGGGTTTTCCCTCGCGAACCTGCGGAAGTCCCAGAAGGCGATCACGTGGCAGCGCAGGCGCGTGACGGCGGTCACCGTGGCGGTGCGCGCCGCCTCGCTGATCAATGCGAGCTCGCCGAAGTGGTCGCCGGGACCGATCCGGGCGACCTCCTCGCCGTCGACGCTCACCGAGGCCTCGCCCTCGGCGACGATGAAGAAGCCGACGCCGCTCATCGTGCCCTCCTCGACGACGGTCACACCGGGCCGGAACTGACGCTCCTTCGCCAGGCGGGCGAGCTGGCGCAGCTGACGCTGGTTGAGCCCCGAGAAGAGCCGGACCTCACCGAGCTCGTCGACCACTGACATCGCGGCGATCATATCCTGGCTCGGCTTGCGAGACCCGTACCGTCCACGCGTGACGTTCATGCGCGCTCAGCGACGGCTACCCGCTCGCTGCCGAGCGGATCACCTGTCCGGTGCGGATCGTCTGGGGCACGGCTGAGCGGGTCCTCGCCTTCCCCCGCGATGCCGTCCGAGACGGCGGAGTTGATCCGCGGCTTCACCGAGCGCTGAGAGGGCGCCTGGTGTCCGACTTGAAGTCGGACACCATCCGGCTCACGCCGTGGCACATCGCGTCACGGGCGTGGAAGGCCGCGCTCATCCCTCTGGATGCCGGCGCGCGCCGTTTTCGCGGCGGCATGCTCGGGTACACCCGCGGCCGATGAGCACGCGCGCAGGTTCGGGAGAGTCGCTCGTGCGGCGGGCGTTGCCCGTCTACATCGCGCTCGCGCTGGCGCTGCTCACGGCGGTCTCGATCCTCCTGCTCTACGCGCTGCGCCACGTGCTGCTGATCCTCTTCGTCAGCATCCTCTTCGCCGCCGCGCTCTCCGGCCCGAGCGAGTGGCTCCACGACAGGTTGCGACTGCCACGCGGGATCGCGGCGGTCCTGATCTACGTCGTGGCCTTCGCCGTGCTCGTCGGCGTCGGCTGGCTCGTCGTGCCGCCGCTCCTCGGGCAGGTGGCCGAGTTCGCCGACCGAGCTCCGCAGTACGCCGACCGCTACGACGGCATTCGCAAGGCGTACGGCGACCTACGGCGGGACTATCCGGCTCTGCCGCCGTTCGACGACCAGATGTCGAGGCTCGGGAACGCGATCCTCGACCGGGCCGGCGAGCGGGCGTCGTCCCTCCCCGGCAACCTCTTCTCCATGTTCCTCGACCTCCTGAGCGTGTTCGTCATCTCGCTGCTGCTCGTGACGAACAGGATGCGGCTGCGGGGCTTCACGCTCTCGCTCGTCGGCCACGACCATCGCGACCGGGTTGCCGAGATTCTCGACCGGAGCTGGGCGCGGATCGGCGTGTACCTCCGCGCCAAGGTAATCGTGATGGCGATCGTCGGCGCGCTGACGTATGTCGCCCTCCTCGTGATCGGCGTGCCGTTCGCGGTGCCGCTGGCGATCATCGTCGCCTTCGGCGAGCTCATTCCTCGCGCAGGCCCGTGGCTCGCGCGCATCCCGCTCCTCTCGATCGCCGCCCTGGAAGGGCCGCGGACGTTCTTCCTCACGCTCGCCGCCTCGATCCTCATCGAGAACCTGAAGGGCTACGTCATCTCGCCGTTCGTCGAGGGCGACCAACTCGACATCCATCCGCTCGTCGTCTTCGTCGCCGTGCTCGTCGGCGCGACACTCGCCGGCCCGGCCGGCGCGTTCGTCGCCGTGCCGGCGGCGGCGATCGTCGACATCGTCGTCCGCGAGGTCCTCGTGCCCTGGCGGAAGGAGCAGATCGCGGACGCCGGCGGCCGCGGTGAGGTTCCGCTGCGCCCCGCGGGGGCCCGTACTGCCGCGCGCTCGTAGAGCGCCTACGCAGCCTCGGGCAGCGCCACACTCGTGGTAGCGGCAGCCGGCGCCGACCGGCGCGCGAGGAGGTTGCTCGCGACGAGCGCGCCGATCGTCAGTGCGGCTCCCAGCAACTCGACCGCGTTCGGCCGGTAGCCGCGAACGATCTCGATCGCGAAGGTCGTCACGGGGATCAGGTTCGAGAAGAGGACGGCGTTCTGCGGGCCGATCGCCTTGATCGCGGCGTTCCACGTCAGCACGGCGACGAAGGCGCCCGGGATCGCCAGGTAGGCGATCTGCGGCCAGACCGACGTCAGCTGCGCGGCCGTCGGAGCCTCGACGAGGCCGCTCGCGATCGCGACGACCGTCGCCCCGGCGATCGTGAGCCAGCCGAGCGAGGCCGTCAGCGCGGTGTAGCGGAGGGGAGAGAACGACGTGAACTCCGCTGCGCCGAGGCCGTAGAGGACGAAGCTGAAGACACCGGCGAGGACGAGCACCTCGCCCCAACCGAGCGCACCGTGCAGGAGGGTGCTCGGATGGCCGGCACTGACGACGAGCCCGACCCCGACGAGCGCGACCGCGAGCAGCACGAACGTCGACCGAGCCGGGCGCACCCTCGTGCGGTGCCACAGCACGAGCGCGGTGAGCAGCGGGGCGAGCGCGACGATCAGCGAGGCGGTCTCGGGACGGGCGTGCGCGAGCCCCGTGTACGCGAACAGGTTGAACCCGGCGAAGCCGAGCGAGCCGAGCCAGAAGAGTCGCCAGCCCCGCCCGTCGAGCCGCAACGACGCTCGTCCCTCGAGGGCGATCAGGACGATCAGCCACAGCGCTGCGGCCAGGGCGTAGCGCACGGTCGACAGCGGGAACGCGTCGATCGTCTCGAGCGCCGACTTGCCGACGACGAACTGCCCGCCCCACACGAGCGCCGTCGTGGTGGCGAAGAGCACGCCGAGGGTCGCGTTCCGTGACCTCACCGCGCTCCCTCGTGGCCCTGGCTTGGCATGTGGGGGTCAACGAGGCCGAGGCTGCGGGTATTTCGTCCACCTCTGGTACCAGTGCGGTACCATCGAGGGATGGCCATGAATCTGCGCCTGACGAAGGACGAGACGGAGGCTCTTCGGCGCAGGGCCGTCGAGGAGGGTCGCTCGATGCAGGAGGTCGCCCGGGCGGCGATCGCCGAGTACGTCAGCGAGCGTCCCGCACGCCTTCGGGCGGCGGTGGGGCGCGTGCGCACCGAGGACGCCGAGCTCCTCGAGCGGCTCTCACGGTGAGCTCGGACGAGATCGACTACCTCTCGCTCGACGACCTCCTGGAGATCGCGGCCGGCGTCCTGCCGGTCGTCGAGATCCGCGACAAGGGCCTACTTGCGGGGGCGGCGAGCCGCCCCCGCAGCTCGGCCTTCGGTGCAGACGCATATCCATCGTTTCCCGAGAAGGTCGCGGCGCTGCTGCATTCGATCGCGCGGAACCACGCCCTCGTCGACGGGAACAAGCGCCTCGCGTGGTCAGCTGCGCGCGTGTTCTGCCTGATGAACGGGCGCGACCTCGAGCTCGACGTCGACGAGGCGGAGGCGATGGTCATCGGCGCCGCGGCCGGCACGCTGGACGTTCCCGCTCTCGCGACGATCGTCGGAAAGGCTCTACGGACCGCCTGAGGCGGCCATCCACGATCATCTAGCCGTCGAGGCCGACGAACTGGTGCCAGGGGCCGGCGAGGTGCACGGTGGCGACGGCGAGGATCAGCCCGGCCACGAGCGAGCCGGCCAGGAGCCAGCGACGGAGAGACGAGCCTGGCAGGGGCTCGTCGCTCCGCCAGTCGGCCGCCGCGAGCCGCGGCACACGGAGCACGTGCGCGAGGACGTGCGCCGACATCGCCGCGACCCAGACGACGAAGCTCGCCTTGTGGAGGCCCAGCACGACGCCGCCTTCGGGGCCGAGCACGATGAGCGCGACGCCGCTCGCGAACAGCGCCGCCGTCGCGAGGACGAGGACCGGCCCGAGCGCGCGCAGCAGCGGGTGCGGCGGGCCGTCCGCGCGGTACTCGCGATGGCCCGTGTAGTAGCGCAGGAAGCGATACCCCGTGCTCGCGACCTTCACGCCGACGAGCGGCAGCAGGAGCATGCCGAGAAAGACGTGGGCCGAGACGAGCGGGCGGATCGCGATCAGCGTCGCGCCCTCGGCGGCGAGCAGGACGAGCAGGAGAGCCGCCGCCGCTCCGGTCAGGCGGCGGTTGCCCTCGCTGCCCCCCGTCCGTACGACGGGCGCTGCGACCGTCGGCGTCCTCGTTCCTCCCTGTCGGCGCGCGTCGAGCACGGGTGCATGGCAGCGGACTGAAATGAGAGGACGATGAGATTCATCGCGCGCTCATGATGGCGGGGCGACAATGCGGCGGTGCGTGTGCTCGTGGTCGAGGACGAACCGAAGCTCGCAGGCCTGCTGGCGCGCGGGCTCGGCGAGGAAGGGCATCCGACGGACGTTGTCGCATCGGGCGCCGAGGCCCTCTGGATGGCCCGCGCCAACCCTTACGACGCGATCGTGCTGGACGTGATGCTGCCCGGTCAGAACGGCTTCGAGGTCTGCCGCGAGCTCCGTGCCGCGGACGTGTGGACACCCGTCCTCTTCCTGACGGCGCGCGACAGCGTCGACGACCGGGTGGCCGGTCTCGACGTCGGCGGCGACGACTACCTCGTCAAGCCCTTCTCGTTCCCCGAGCTGCTCGCGCGCCTGCGCGCCCTGACGAGACGCGGGGCGGTCGAGCGGCCGGCGGTGCTCCAGGTCGGCTCGCTGCGGCTCGATCCCGCGTCACACAGGGTCTGGCGGGACGACGCCGAGATCGAGCTCTCGACCAAGGAGTTCACCTTGCTCGAGGTCTTCATGCGGAGCCCCGGCAAGGTGCTCTCCCGCGTCGATCTCCTCGAACGCGGCTGGGACATGGCGTACGAGACGCGCTCGAACGTCGTCGACGTCTACGTGCGCTACCTCCGCGAGAAGATCGACCGGCCCTTCGGCTGCGACTCCCTCGAGACGGTCCGCGGCGTCGGATACCGGCTACGCGTGTCTCCGTCGTGCTGAAACGGATCCCGATCCGCTGGCGCCTCGCCGCCGCGTTCGCCGTCTCGATGGCGGCGCTCCTCCTCGCGCTCGGGGCGTTCGTGTACCTGCGTGTCGAGGACGCGCTCCGGAGCTCCGTCGACCAGGCGCTCCGGGCGCAGTCGGCGGAGTCGATCGGGCACGGGGAGGAGGGGTCGCTCCTCGACGCCGACGCGCGCGAGTCGGGGACGATCGCGCAGGTCGTCGGTCCCGACGGCAAGGTCGCGCGCTCGGACCCTGCGACGCTGCCCGCGCTCCTCGACTCCTCTGCCGTTGCCGCCGCGCGCCGCGGCCCGCTGCTGACGACGATCTCGCTCGGCGACGGCGAGCTGAATCGCTGGCGCGTGCTCGCCGTCCCTGACGGGGAGCAGGTCCTGGTGATGGCGCGGCCGCTCCGCCAGACGGAGGAGACGCTCCACCGCCTCTTCGGCGGGCTCCTGGTCGCGGGCCCGATCGGATTGCTCCTGGCGACGCTCGGCGGATACCTCCTCGCGGCCGCGGCGCTGCGTCCCGTCGAGACGATGCGCCGGCGCGCAAGCGCGGTCTCCGCCACGACACCCGGCGCGAGGCTCCCCGTGCCGCCGAGCCGCGACGAGATCCGTGACCTGGCGGAGACGCTCAACGAGATGCTGGCGCGGCTCGAGGCGGCGCTCGAGCACGAACGCCGCTTCGTCGCCGACGCGAGCCATGAGCTGCGCACCCCCCTCGCGCTCCTGAAGGCCGAGCTCGAGCTCGCTCTCCGCCGGCCGCGCACCGCGGAGGAGCTTCGCGCAGCGGTCGGATCGGCCGCCGAGGAGACCGACCGGCTCGTCGTCCTCGCCGAGGATCTCCTCCTCATCGCCCGCTCCGACCAGGAGGCGCTCGGGCTGCGGGTCGAGCCCGTCGACCTCGGTGCGCTCGCTCGCTCCACGGCCGAGCGCTTCGCCGAGCGTGCCTCGACCGACCACCGGCGGGTCGACGTCGAGATTCCGCCGCGCACCGAGGTCTCCGCCGACAGGCTTCGGCTCGAGCAGGCACTGCGGAACCTCGTCGACAACGCGCTGGGATACGGCGAAGGAAGAGTCACCATCACGACGCGGGATGTCGGCGACGCGATCGAGATCCACGTCCTCGACGAGGGCGAGGGGTTCCCGCCCGAGGTCGCGGCGCGCGCGTTCGAGCGGTTCACCCGCGGTGACGACGCTCGCACACGCGGTGGCAGCGGGCTCGGCCTCGCGATCGTCGAGGCAGTCGCGCAGGCACACGGCGGCTCCGTGGGAATCGCGCCGAACGGGAACGGGGCGGACGTCTGGCTCTCGCTTCCCGGCCACACGATCTCCTGAGCGGGCTCTCATCGGGGTCTCATCTCGGGCGCCTACCGTCGGGAGCCATGGAGTCGCCCGACACGCGCGCACACGCCCGGCGCCGGAAGGAGCAGCGCCTCGGCATCCTGCGACGGCGGGCCGCGCTCGCGTCCGCGCTCGGCTTCGCCGCGTTCGTGGGGCTCGCCGCGCAGCATGCGGTCGGATCGGCCAAGCACGCCGCGACGAGGGTCACCCTGCCGTCGCGCGTCGCAACCCCGACGCGGTACTTCGACGAGCAGCAGAGCGGCTCGGCATTCAGCGACCCCTCCGCGGCGCCGCTCCCGCCCGTCGCCCAGACCCATGTCTCCTGACCTGGACGTTCCGCGCGGGCTCGTATCCCACCGCTTCCGCGCGATGGGGTCGGACATCCACGTGCTCGTCCCGGAACGGCGCGCGCCCGAGCGCGCCGACGCCGTCGAGGCGCTGTTCGAGGAATGGGAGGCCGCGCTCAGCAGGTTCCGGCCGGAGAGCGAGCTCTCTCGGCTCAACGATCGGGCCGGCGCACCGGTTCGCGTCGGCCCGATTCTCCTTGCCGCGGTCGAGGCGTCACTCGCCGCGGCGCGCGCGACCGGCGGTCTCTTCGACCCCACACTCCGACACGAGCTCGTCCGGATCGGCTACGACCGCTCGTTCGACGAGCTCGGGGCCGGCGCCGCCGAGGCGGTCGGTGGGCCGCGGGGCGGCGGCGGGTGGCGACGGGTCGTCGTCGACCGCGCAGGAGGCACGATCACGCTCCCCGCGGGGACCGGCTTCGACCTGGGCGGGATCGCGAAGGGCATGGCGGTCGATGCCGCGCTCGAGCTGCTCTCGGCGCTCGGGGCGGACGCGGCGCTGGTGAGCGCCGGCGGCGATCTCGCGGTGCACGGCCTGCCGCCCGGCCGGAGGGCGTGGCCGATCCTGGTGGGGAGCAGCCCCGACGGTCCCGTCGTCCCGCTGGTTCGGGGCGCGCTCGCAACGTCCGGGAAAGAGCGGCGACGCTGGAAGCAGGGGCGGGTCGAGCGGCACCATCTCGTCAACCCCGAAACGGGCGAGCCCGCCGCCGGGGGGCTCAGGCGGGTGACGGCAGTCGGGGGCAGCTGTCGGGGGGCGGAGGTCGGCGCGACCGCGGCATTCGTCGCCGGACGCCGGCTCGGCGCCATGATGCTCGCGCACCTCGGGCTGGCCGGGATGCTCGTCACGGAGACCGGTCGCGAAGTGCGCGTCGGGCGCTGGCCCGGGGCCGGCCTCGAGCGGGCCGCGTGACCGGCTGGAGCGCAGTCACCTGGGACACCGCCCGGGCCGGCGGCCTCATCTCCTACGTCCTCCTGACGACGGCGGTTTCGCTGGGGCTCGTCCTCCGAAATCGCTGGCAGTCGACCCGCTGGCCGCGGCTCGTGACGAACGAGCTGCACGGGTACGTGTCGCTGCTCGCGCTCGTGTTCATCGCGGTCCACGTCGTGGCGGTCGCGATCGACCCGTTCACGCATTTCGGCCTCACCGCCGTGCTCGTGCCGTTCGCGAGCCACTACCGCCCCGTCTGGATGAGCCTCGGCATCGTTGCGCTCTACCTGCTCCTCGCGGTGTGGGTCAGCTCACGCCTGCGTCGCCGGATCGGCCACCGGCTCTGGCGGCAGATCCACGTGCTCGCCTTCGCCGTGTACGGCGCGGCGACGCTGCACGGTCTCGGCACCGGCAGCGACACCCGGACGATCTGGGCGGGTGCCCTCTATGCGGCGAGCGTCGCGCTCGTCGGCTCACTCCTCGCCGTGAGGCTCCTGGCACCCGCGGGACGGGACGCGCGCCGCCGCCCGCTCGTCGCCGGAGCGGCGGCCGTGGCAGCCCTCGTGGCCGCGGCCTGGTCGTTCGGCGGCCCCTTCGCGCCGGGCTGGTCGGCCCGCGCGGGAGGGACCACGACGCATGTTGCCGTCGCGGCGCCGCCGGCGAGCGTCGCACGCCGCGTGGCCGCTCGCCCATCCACGTCTGTCGTGCGCGTGCCCTTCACCGCCCGCTACGCGGGTCGCCTCACCGTCGAGCCGGTCAACGACCGCGGCCGGCTCACCGTCCGCATCGACGGCGCGCTCAGCGGCGCGACGAAGGATCACCTCGAGATCCTCATCCACGGGATCCCGCTCGAGGACGGCGGGGTCGCGATGGAGCAGAGCCGCGTCCGCATGGGGACCACGACCCCGCTCTACCGTGGCGAGATCACGTCGCTGACCGGGTCGCGCCTCGTCGCAGCGGTGCGCTCACCGCACCAGCACCTCCGCCTCGGGCTCGTCCTTCGGATCGGCCGGGACGGCAGCGTCGTCGGGCGGGTGCGCGGTACCGCCTGGGCCTGACCTCCGGTCTCAGTCCGGCGTGTGGCCTTCGAGAAACGCGAGCGTCCGGGCCCATGCGTCCGCGGATTGCTCGGCGTAGTCCTCCTGCCGGCGGTCGAAGAAGCTGTGCGGCGCGCCGTCGTAGACGACGATCTCGTGCTCGACGCCCGCCGCCGTCAGCGCCTCGTCGAACGCGGCGTTGTGCTCGGGGAGGATGTTCTGGTCGTCGCCCGCCTGGAGCGCGAGGATCGGCGCCGCGAACTCGGCGGCACGCTGCGTCGGGCCTGGGGCGCCGTTCCGCTCGCCCGTCGAGCCGTAGAAGCCGACCGCTCCGGCGAGCCCGTGGCCGTCCGCCGTCGCGAGCCATGCGTGGCGGCCGCCGTAGCAGAACCCGACGGCGAACACGGTCTCGCAGGCGCCGCCGCCGGGCGAGCGGAGGTGCTCCACGGCCGCGCGGACGTCCTGCGCGATCGTTTCGGGCGTCGTCTGGGCGACGTGATCCATGTACGGGAACTCGTCGTCGCGCTTGGAGACACCTGCCGTCCGCCCGAAGTAGTCGAATGCGACCGCGGCGTAGCCACGCTCGGCGAAGCGGAGCGCGAGCTGCTCGTAGAAGCCGTACAGGCCGCGGACGTCGGGCAGCACGACGATGCCGACCCGCGCGCCGTCGTCCGGCTGTGCGAAGAACGCGGCGAAGCGCGTCCCGTCGGCAGCCTCGAGTACGACGTCCTCCGATCGCACGGGCGCCCCGCCCGAGCTCGGCGGGATGGGCGGAACCGAGTCCAGCTCGAAGCACACGACGTCTCGACCCTACTCCTCGCGGACGCCTACTCGTGCCCCGAAACGGCGTGCGGCATGTACGGCTCCTCGACCCGGGCGATCTCCTCGGGAGTGAGCTCGAGCGCCTCCGCGGCAAGGGCGTCCTCGACGTGGCCGACCTTCGTGGCGCCGACGATCGGAGCGGTCACCGCGGCCGTGAGAGGAGCCACGCGAGCGCGACCTGCGCGCCCGGCACGCCTCGCTCGCGCGCGACCTCGTTCACGCGATCGACGACGTCGAAGTCGACCTCGGGCACGTAGAGCGCGTCGCCGAACGCGTCGCTGCCGGCCCGTGTTGTGAGGCGCTCGCCCTCGCGCGTGCGGTTGCCGGCGAGCAGACCTCGCGCGAGCGGGCTCCACGGCAGCACCGCGACTCCGTGGTCGACGCACTGCGGGATCATCTCCCGCTCCTCCTCGCGGTAGACGAGGTTGTAGTGGTTCTGCATCGAGACGAACCGCGTCCAGCCATGACGGTCGGCTGTGGCCTGCGCTTTCGCGAACTGCCACGCGAACATGCTGCTCGCCCCGATGTAGCGCGCCTTTCCCGCCTTCACGACGTCGTGGAGCGCCTCCATCGTCTCCGCGATCGGCGTCCTCCGGTCCCAGCGGTGGATCTGGTACAGGTCGACGTAGTCCATCCCGAGCCGCCCGAGCGATGCGTCGATCGACGCCATGACGTGCTTTCGCGAGAGGCCGCGGCCGTTCTCGCCGGGCATCGTCTGCATGCAGACCTTGGTCGCGACGACCATCTCCTCACGGGTCAGGAGCTTCGGCAGCACGCGCCCGGTGACGACCTCGCTCTGGCCGCCGTTGTAGACGTCCGCGGTGTCGAAGAACGTGATCCCGCCCTCGACGGCGCGCCGGACGATCGGCTCGGCCTCCTCCTCGGGCAGCGCCCACCGGCGGCTCTCGTGCTCGCCGAAGCTCATCATCCCGAGACACACCCGCGACACGCGCAGCCCGGTGCTGCCCAGGTTCACGTACTCCACGCCGGCCTCCTCCCGTCGTTCGACCCACCGTAGCCGCGATACTCGCCCTCACTCGACGCAAAGCGGACGGAGGTGGAGATGGAGCTCGAGGGTGTGACCGCGGCCGTCACGGGCGGTGCATCGGGCCTGGGCGCGGCGACCGCGGCGGCGCTCGCGGAGCGCGGGGCGAAGGTCTTCGTCCTCGACCTCCCGGGCGCGCGGGACCGGGTCGACCGGGAGAGGGCGACGTTCGTCGAGTGCGACGTCACCAACGAGGGGCAGGTCGAGGCGGCGATCGCCCAGGCGGCGGCCGCAGGCGACCTGCGCGTCTGCGTCAACTGCGCCGGCGTCGGCTGGGCGGAGCGGACGCTCGCGCGCGACGGTTCGCCGGCCGCGCTCGAGCCGTTCCGGAAGGTGATCGAGGTGAACCTGATCGGCACGTTCACCGTGATCCGCGCCGCGGCCGCCGCGATCGCGGCGACCGAGCCTCGCGACGGCGAGCGTGGCGTGATCGTCAACACGGCCTCCGTCGCGGCCTACGACGGGCAGATCGGCCAGGCGGCCTACTCGGCGTCGAAGGGCGGAATCGTCGGGATGACCCTGCCGATCGCGCGTGACCTCGCCGTGTCGATGATCCGCTGCGTCACGATCGCGCCGGGCCTCTTCGACACGCCCCTCCTAGCGAGCCTGCCCGAGCCGGCCCGCATCGCGCTCGGCGCCTCGGTCCCGCACCCCGCCCGCCTCGGTCGGCCGGAGGAGTACGCCGCCCTCGCGGTCCACATCGTCGAGAACCAGATGCTGAACGGCGAGGTCATCCGCCTCGACGGCGCGATCCGGATGGCCCCGAAGTGACGGACGCAGATCGCTAGACGCAGGTCCAGCCGCCGTCGACGGCGAGGTTGATCCCGTTGACAGCCTGGTTCTCGAGCAGGAAGCGCGACGCCCCGACGACCTCGTCCATCGTCACGAGGCGGCCGATCGGAGTGCGCTGCTCCAGTGCCTCGCGCCGCTCGGGCGGCATGTCGATCCACTGCGGGCTGTCGCCGACGATCGCGGGGTGCAGCGCGTTCACCCGTCGTGGCGCGAGCTCGACGACGAGCGTCCGCACGAGGCTCGTGACCGCGCCGTTGACGGTCGTGACGGTCGTCGAGCCGGGGTACGGCCTGTCGCGGGCGAGCCCCCCGAAGATCAGGATCGCGGCGTCCGGCCGGAGTCTCGGGAGCAGCGCATGCACGACCTCGGTGTAGCCGACGAGCTTGAGCGTCACGAGCCGCAGCGCGCCCGCGATGTCGTAGTCGGCGACCGAGTTCGTGTCTCGCTCGATCGCGGCGAGCACGACGTAGTCGACGTCGCCGACCTCCGCGAGCCGCTCGGCGATCGTCTGGGGCTCGGCGAGGTCGAACCCGATCCCACGGGTGCCGCCGCCGATCTCGCCCGCGGCCGTCTCGGCTCGAGCCTGGTCGCGCCCGGTCACGACGACGTCGCGACCCTCGTCCGCGTACGCCTGCGCGAGCTCCCGCCCGAGCCCCTGCGTGCCGCCGACGACGACGACGGTCCCTGTGCCCATGTCGGTCTCTCCTTTCGAGGCAAGCTGCGCCGGGCTCGACCCGCGTCGGCGGTTCGAGCCCGGCGACGACGGTCTACGCGGCGGCGACGGCCTCGGCCGCCCAGTCCGGAAGCAGGCCGCCCTGGGACAGGATGTGGTTCCTCGACTCGTCGAGCTTGGCGTACACGCGGTCGAGGTTGCCGTCGACGAGCTTCCCGTCGCGCTTCACGGCCCGACCGGCGACGAACACCGAGTCGACGTTCGACGTGTCCGAGAAGACGACGATCGTCCCGATCGGATCGAGCATCGGCGCCGTGTTGATCGCGTTTGCCTGAAGGAGGACGATGTCGGCCTGCTTGCCCGGCGTGAGCGACCCGACCCGATCCTCGAGCCCGCACACGCGCGCGCCGTCGATCGTCGAGAACTCGAGCACGTCGCGGTGTGAGAGCCTCGGCGCGAACGCCTCGTCGGGCGTGTCGGTGAACTCGAGGATGCGGCTGTAGACGAGCGCCGTCCGCATCTGCGTGAACATCTCGCCCGGCACGCTCGAGACGACATCGACGCTGAGCGACGGGCGGACGCCGCGTTCGAGCAGCTTGCCCATCGGAGGCGGCCCGTGACCCATCAGCATCTCGACGTAGGGCGCGACCGATGCCTTGCCGCCGGTCTCCGCGATGAGGTCCATCTCGTGGTCGGTCAGGTCGGTCATGTGGATGTAACAGACGTCCTCGCCCATCAGCCCGAGGTCGTGCATGTCCTTGACGGGCTCGTAGTGCAGCTGATGGAGCCGCATCCCGACGTGGACGCTGATCAGGATGTCGAGCTCGCGGGCGAGCGCCCAGTCGTGCTTCGCGACGTCGGCGTTCACGTTGCCGGGCTGCCGCGCGGCCATCGCGAGCGTGAGGAGGCCGTCGTCCGACGAGAAGTACGTCTCGCGGATCCGCCGGATGTCCTCGGGATGGTTCAGCTCGCTCATCATCCACCACTCGCCGCCCGTCGGCATGCCGTGGGCGTAGACGGCGCGGATGCCGGCATCCCGGAGGCCCTGGATCGCCGCGTCCGAGTGGTCGGGCGTGTTGCTGATGTGCGACCAGTCGAGCAGCGTCGTGACACCGCCGTTGAGCGCCTCGAGCGCGCCCGCGTAGTCGCCGATGTGGACGTCCTCCGGGCGGTAGAAGCCGCCGACCTGGCCGAGCATGACCGCGAAGTAGTGGTCGAGCGTGCAGGACGGCAGGACGCCGCGGACGGGCGTCTGCCACGTGTGCCGGTGCGTGTCGACGAAGCCCGGCATCACGATCATCCCTGCCGCGTCGACCTCCTCGGCGTCGGATATCGACAGGCCGCGGCCGATCTCGACGATCTTCCCATCCTCGACGAAGACATCGGCGTTCGGGATGT
The DNA here is from genome assembly GCA_963746445.1 of uncultured Actinomycetes bacterium. Lineage (GTDB taxonomy): Bacteria > Actinomycetota > Thermoleophilia > Gaiellales > Gaiellaceae > Gaiella. The sequence goes on along the minus strand of CAVVAW010000008.1, from coordinate 24,246 downwards.
CCCCGACCTCGGGATCCATCGAGACGACGAAGCCGTTCCGGATCACCAGGCGCTGTGCGCTCATGCCTCTCTCCTTGCCGTGGTGGAGTGAAACGGGGTCTGCGCGGCTCGTCGCCGACGCATGTGCAGCGAGCATAAACGGATGCCCGACAGCCCGTCAATCCTGGCCGCCGTTCGCGCGAATCGTTCAGTAACGATGGACGATCGCCCCGAAATACCGGCATGACGTTCGATCATGGTTGACACTCGCGTACGGCGTGCCTGAGAATGGACGCCTGGCCGGGGCATCGAGGGCAGAGGAGCCATGAGCGCGCCGACCGGCACCGAGGGCGGCGCGCTCGGTCGCGGGCGCACCCTGGCGTCCACGATCGCCGACGCGCTCGTGGGCGCCCGCTTCCTGCCCGTCTGGATCGCGACGCTCGTGCTGCTGGTCGTTGCCGCGGTGATCGCGCCCGCGGCGCTCCGGAGCACGTCGTGGGCATTCGTGCTCCCGTACATGACGATCCTCGCCATCGCTGCGCTCGGTCAGATGCTCGTGATCATGCAGGCCGGCATCGATCTGTCGACGGCAGGCGTGATCTCCCTCTGCGGGAACGTCCTCGTCGGCGTCAGCTCGAACTCCGACAGCCGGCTGGTGCTCGGCATCCTCGCCAGCATCGGCGTCGGCGCGCTCGTGGGGCTCTGCAACGGCGTCCTCGTCGCGATCGTGAGGCTGAACCCCCTGATCGTCACGCTGGCGACGGGCCAGGTCGCGCTCGCGTGGAGCGTGCGGTACAACCGCGAGGTCGCGGCGAACCCCAACGTGCCCGGGGCGCTGTCGTCCTGGGCGGGGCACAAGCCGCTGGGGATCAGCGTGGTCTTCTGGACCGGCGCCGCCCTCACGCTTCTCCTTGCGCTCGCGTTCCGCTACACGGCTGCCGGCCGGCGCTTCCAGGCGGTCGGCGCGAACCCGCGTGCGGCGTGGATGGCAGGGCTGCGCGTCCGGACGCACGTCGCGTTCGCCTACACCGCCGCGGGCGCGCTGTACGGGGGCGCGGCGGTGCTGCTCGGCGGTTTGCGCATCAGCATCGATCCGGCGTTCGGAGCGTCCTACCTCCTCGCGCCCATCGCCGCGGTGGTCATCGCGGGAGCGGCGTTGTCGGGTGGGCTGGCGAGCGCGACCTCGACGTGGGTCGCCGCCCTCGCGCTCACGTTCCTGACACAGATGCTGCTCATTCTCGGCCTTTCGACCGCATTGCAGTTCATCGTGTTCGGCGCCGCGATCATCGTCGGGATGCTCGTCTCGGGCGACCGGGTGGCATTGCTCCTCGGCCGCCTCCTGCGAACGATCGAAACCGCCCCGGGCACCCGTCCCGAAATGAAGGGAGACACGAGCTGAGGCTCGCGAGAAAAGGAGGCATGATGAAGGGTCGGCAGGAGTCGGCTTCGTCCCGCACTCGCACCTTCGGGGTGGGCGTGCTGGCACTCGTGGTGCTCGGCACCGCGCTCGTCCTCGCGTCGGCGAGCAGCGGGAGCACCGACGGCAAGCAGGCGGCGACCGCGAAGCCGGTCGTCGTCTCGGCCGGGAAGGGCTTCGGCGAGGTGTACGCGGCCAAGGCGTCCACCCTCAAGCACACGCTCTTCAAGGCGACGCTGCTTCCGAAGGACAAGACGTCGCGCCAGATCGCGCTCGCAGGCCTCGGCCGGTCCGACAAGAAGGTGAACGAGGCCCTGGCGCTCAGGTGCTGGAAGTCGAACGGCTGCAAGACGGGCACCGGTGGCAAGCTGACCGTCGCCTACATCGAGCAGTTCGGCGAGAACGTCTTCCGCCAGATGTCGAAGATGGAGTTCATCCTCCAGGCGCTGACGTATCCGCAGGTCGGCCAGATCATCTACCGCAGCGCACACTCCGACCTGAACCAGGGAATCGCCGACTTCAAGGCGGCCATCGCCCAGAAGGTGAGCCTGATCGTCTCGTACCCCGACTTCGGCGACGCGATGCTGCCGGTGATGAAGCAGGCGACCGATGCCGGGATCCCCGTCGCCACCTACGCCTGGGGCTTCGTGACCGGCCCGGGCACGAACTACCTCACGGTGGTGGGCGAGGACACCTGCGCGCTCGGCAAGACGTATGCGTACGTCATGAACCGGCAGGTCAAGTCCGGGGACATCGCCTTCCTCGGCGGCTTCCCGGGCAATCCGCTGTCGGAGGGCTGGCAGAAGTGCGAGAAGCCCGCGCTCAACTCGAACATCAAGGTCGTGGCGGAGGAGCCGACGAACTGGGATCCCTCCAAGGTTCAGTCGGTCGTCGCGGGCGTCCTGGCCGCGCATCCCGATGTCAAGGGCTGGAGCTACGAGTACGGGCTCGGTATGGCGACCGGCGCGCTCTCGGCCTACAAGGCCGCGGGCAAGTCGTTCGACGCCGTGCTGACGCTGCGAACGGACGACGTCGGCATGGGCTGCACGTTCAACCAGCTCAAGAATCCGAAGCTGCAGATGTTCTACTACACGTCCGGCAACTCGCAGATCCGCGTGGCGTTCACGGCCGCGATGATGAAGCTCAAGGGCGCGAAGATCCCGCCGCAGATCGTGTTCCCGATCCAGCTCCAGAACCAGCGCGTGCGTGACTCCTGCGTCAAGGGGTATCCACAGGAGGCCTCGGCGACGTCGCTGATCCCGCTGAGCCTGCTGAAGAAGATGTACCCGTAGCGGGAACGAAGGCGCGAGCCCCGTTTCCGGCAACACGACAGCAGCGAGCCCGACGGCGGGGGAACCACACGGTTCCCCCGCCGTCCCCATCCGTCTGCGGAGTCGTGTGGTGTCCGACTTGAAGTCGGACACCAGACGGCTGCCTCTTCCTCGACCGTCGGCGGGGCGGGTAGCGGCGTGAGCTCCGTCGTGCTCGGGCTCCGCGGCATCTCGAAGGCGTTCGGGGCGGTGCAGGCGCTCGACGACGTCAGCGTCGAGTGCCGTGCGGGAGAGATCCACGCGCTCGTCGGCGAGAACGGGTCGGGGAAGTCGACCCTGCTCGGCGTGGCGAGCGGGTTCGTCCACCCCGACCACGGCAACGTCGAGGTCGGGGGCACGGCACGGCGGCGGGTCTCCCCGGCCGAGACGCGCCGCCTGGGCCTCGGCATGGCCTACCAGACCTACTCCCACGTGCTCGCCCTGTCGGTGGCCGAGAACCTCTACCTGGCAGCGCCCGTCGAGATCCGGCCCGCGTACCGGCGCATGGAGGAATGGGCGGCGTCGCAGCTCGCGACCTTCGGGCTCGACATCCCGGTGAGGGCGCCGGCCGCGTCGTTGTCGCTCGCGCAGCGGCAGCTCTTCGAGGTCGCCAAGGCGTTGCTCGCGGAGCCCAAGGTGCTCCTCCTCGACGAGCCGACGACTGCCCTCGGGCTGGAAGACGTCGAGCGTCTCCACGCCCTCGTGCTCGAGCGCAGCCGCGCGGGAGTCGGGATCGTCTACGTGAGCCATCGGCTCCCGGAGGTCCTGGGCGTCGCCGACCGCGTCACGGTGCTGCGCGACGGCGTCTGCCAGGGGACGTTCGAGGCCGCGTCGATGTCGGAGGAGCAGCTCGTCGCGCTGATGATCGGGCGTCCGCTGCAGCTCGCGTTCCCGGAGCGCCACGACACACCGGGCGAGCCCGAGGTCGTCCTCGCCGTCTCCGGCCTGACCGGCGACCGGTTCGGGCCGATCGACCTGGACGTCGCGAAGGGCGAGATCCTCGGTATCGCGGGTGCAGAAGGCAACGGCCAGGTGCAGTTCCTCCGTGCGCTCGCCGGCGCCGAGCACGCGACCGGCAGCACGGTCTGCGGCGGTCGCGCTCTCGACTCCCGGTCGCCGCTCGAGGCGCTGCGGGCCGGCGTCGTGCTGCTGAGCGGCGATCGCGCGGGAGAGTCCCTGTTCGGCGTCCTGAGCGTTCGGGCCAACACGACAATCCAGGTTCTCCGCCGCATGGGGCGCTTCGGCGTCCTCAACCGGCGCCGCGAGCGTCGGACCGTCGAGAGCCTCGTACGGCGCCTGAGCATCCGTACGGCGTCGATCGAGCAGCCGGTGCAGTTCCTCTCCGGCGGCAACCAGCAGAAGGTCTCGCTGACGCGACCTTTCCTGCGCGGCGACGTCAAGGTGATCCTGGCGGAGGAGCCGACGCAGGGTGTCGACGTCGCGGCTCGGTTCGACATCTACGACGCGCTGCGTGAGAAGGCGAGGGAAGGCGTGGCGACGATCGTCAAGTCGAGCGACCCGCTCGAGCTCGCCGGGCTCTGCGACCGGGTCGTCGTGATGTCCCGCGGCCGGATCGTCGACGAGATCCACCGCGACGATCTCGGCGAGCGCCGGATCGTCGAGGCGATCGTGCGCTCGGGCGCGGCGCGCGCCACCACGGACGAGGCCGGCCCCGCGTGAGCCTCTCGCGGAGGTTTCAGGGCTGGCTCCCCTTGCTCCTGATGGGGGCGTTGATCGTTGCCCTGGGCGCGTTCACGGCAACGAAGGAGGAAGCGTTCCTCACGAGCTTCAACCTCAACAACCTCCTGCTCGCGACGCTGCCGCTCGCGTTGGTCTCGCTCGGCCAGGCGACCGCGCTCCTGGTCGGAGGCTTCGACGTCTCCGTCGCGGCGCTCATGACGTTCTGCGTCGTCGTCGCCTCGTACACGATGACGCCGACGACGTCGGGATGGGGACTGGGCCCCGGGGCGCTCGCCCTCATCGGCGTGGGGCTCGCGACGGGGATCTTCAACGCGGTGATCATCCGTGTGTTCCGCCTGCCGTCGATCATCGCCACGCTCGGGACGTTCAGCATTCTCGAGGGCGCGGCGCTCCTGCTCCGCGACCACCCCGAAGGGCCGATCTCGACCGACGTCACCGACACCCTGACGACGAGCGTCGGCTTCGTGCCGCTCGCCTTCGTGGGCGTCGCCGTGCTCGCCGTGCTCGCCGACCTGTGGCTGTATCGGACACGGGGCGGCCTGGCGCTGCGCGCGGTCGGACTGGACGAGACGTCGTCGCGCCGCCTCGGGATGGCGACCGGGCGTGCCGTCTTCCTCGCGTTCGTCGCCTGCTCCGTGATGGCGTCTTTGGCCGGCTTCTTCCTCGCGGCCCAGGTGCAGATCGGCTCGCCGATCATCGGCAACTTCGCGCTCGAGAGCATTGCGGCCGCCGTGCTCGGCGGCGCCAGCCTCGCGGGCGGGCGAGGGTCGTACGTCGGCACGCTCCTCGCGGCGCTCTTTCTCTCGCTGATCGACAACGTCCTGCCGCTGTTCCACCAGCCGACGGAGTACTCGGAGATGACGATCGGTCTGTTGATCCTGGCCGCGCTCGTCCTCTACGAGAGCCCGCAGCTCCTTGCGCGCCTGCGGACGCAGGGCCGCCTCCGGCGCGAGGGAGAGGCGGCTACCTAACTCTCGGCCGCCGCAGGCGCCGGAACGACCTGCGCGCGTGGATCCGCGGCGCGCCCGATGACGACCCAGATCGCGTCGACCGGCTGATCGCCGACCGCCCAGAGGCGGTGCGGTGAGGAGGAGTCGAACGCGATGGAGCCGCCGGGGCCGAGCTCGTACTCCTCGAAGCCGACCCGCACCCCGAGCGTGCCGCTGACGACGTAGCCGTACTCCTTCCCGCCGTGCGTCATCAGCGCATCCTCGGGGCACGAGGCCGCGCCGACCGGGTACACGACGTAGAGGAACTCGACCTCGCCGTCCCGGTGCGGGGTGAGCCGTTCCCAGCGCACGCCCGAGGCGAGGTTGATCACACGACGGGTCTCGGGCCGCTCCGCCAGGCCGTCGCGCTCGGTCGACTCGCGGACGACGCGCACCGCCTGGCGCTCCTCCCCGAACACGTCGCTCATGGTCATGCCGAGCTCGGTGACGAGCGCGTAGAGCGTGCTGACCGACGGGTTCACGCGGTCGAGCTCGATCTGCGACACGAGGCTCGGCGACACGCCGACGCGTCGCGCGAGCTCGCGCAGGCTGATCCCGCGACGCTCTCGCTCCGCGCGCAGCCGCGCACCGACCCTCGAGGGCTCGAGCTCTCCGTCGGCTGACGCGATGTTCGCTGCGGGATCGCTCATCCCGAGACCGTAGCTTTGCGGTCAGCCATCGCTCGCCGGGCTCACCCGTCTGCGGACCTCGGCGGCGATGCGCTCCGGCCCCGGCAGGTGCGCGTCCTCGAGCGGGGGGCTGTAGGGGATCGGCGTGTCCGGCGTGGCGATCCGCCAGGCGTCGTCGAGATCGCCGAGGCCGTGCTCGGCGATCAGCGCGAGCATCTCCCCCGCCCAGCCGCCGGTGAGTGGTCCCTCCTCCACGACCGCGACCCGGTTCGTCTTCTGCACCGACGCGAGGACGGTCTCGAGATCGAGCGGGCGCAGCGTGCGCAGGTCGACGACCTCCGCGTCGATGCCGTCGGCGGCGAGCAGGTCGGCGGCCTCGAGACAGTCGTGCACGCCCTTCATCGCCGTCACGAGCGTGATCCTCGAGCCCTCCCGCGCGATCCGCGCGCGCCCGAGCGGGACGACCTCGTCGCCGCCGACCTCGCCCTTGAGCGAGTAGAGGCGCTTGTGCTCGAGGAACACCACCGGGTTCTCGTCCCGGATCGCCGCCTTGAGCAGGCCCTTCGCGTCCGCGGGTGTGGCGGGCGCGACGATCTTCAGGCCGGTGATGCCCATGAGCCAGGAGACCGGCATCTGCGAGTGGATCGCCCCGAAGCGGCCGCCTCCGCCGACGACGGAGCGGATCACGAGCGGGACGCCCTGCTTGCCGCCCGTCAAGAACCAGTACTTCGACGCCTGGTTGATGAGCGTGTCCATCGACAGGGCGAGGAAGTCGCCGAACATGATCTCGAGCACCGGCCGCCTGCCGGTGATCGCCGCCCCGTAGGCGGCGCCCGTCATCGCGAGCTCGGAGATCGGCGTGTCGAACACCCGGTCCGGACCGTGCTTCTCGTGGAGGCCCGGCGTCACCGCGAACACGCCGCCGGCAGCAGCGACGTCCTCGCCGAAGAGGAACACGCGCTCGTCGCGGGCGAGCTCCTCGTCGAGCGCCTCGCGGATCGCGTCGCGGAACTCGACCTCGACACCGGGCGCCTTGGTCGCAGCAGGCTCGACGGTCGGAGCCGGTGCGGGCGGCGCCGGCGGCGCCGCTGCCGCTCCGGACACCCGGATGCGCGCGATGACTGCCCCGAGGTCGGCGGTCGACCCGTCGTCTACGACGATCTCCTCGAGCACGCCTGCGGTCTCGGCCTCGTAGACCATCGTCGCCTTGTCGGTCTCGACCTCGACGAGCGGCTCGCCGCGGGTCACCGCGTCCCCCGGGCGCTTCAGCCAGGTGAGGATCGTCGCCTCCTCCATCGAGTCCGACAGTCGCGGCATCCCGATATCGATCAGTCCCGTGTCGCTCATGCTCCCTCGCTGAACTCGGGGAGCGTGATCTCGCCCGGGAAGGGCGCCGCGAGCGCCGCGGCCTCGATCCGGTCGAGCTCGGCGTCCACCTCGTCGCCGACCTGCGCGACGGACTCGGCGCTCATGCCGAGCTCGTCGCGGAGGAGCGCCCCCGCGACGAGGAGCGGGTCGCGCTCCCGCCAGCGGTCGAGCTCGCCGTCGGGGCGGTACTTGCCCGGGTCGCTGCGCGAATGCCCGACGAAGCGATACGTCCGGGCCTCGACGAACTCCGGCCCACCGCCGGCGCGGACACGCTCGACGATCTCCCGCGCCGCGGTGCGGACGGCGCGGACGTCCATCCCGTCGAGCTCCGTCGTCGGCAGCTCGAACACCGCCGCGCGCGGGACGATCCCGCCGGGCGTCACGGCCTCGAACGGCGTGTACTCGCCGTAGCCGTTGTTCTCGCAGACGAAGACGACCGGCAGCTCGAAGACCTTCGCGAAGTTCAGGCACTCGAAGAAGTACGCCTGGTTCGTCGTGCCGTCGCCGAAGTACGCGACGGCGACCGCGCCCGTCCCGCGGAGCGAGAGACCGGCGCCCGTCGCCGCGGCGATGCTCCCGCCGACGATGCCGTAGCAGCCGAGGACGCCGTGCTCGGGGTCGACGACGTTCATCGACCCGGCGCGCCCGCCGTTGACGCCCGTCTCGCGGCCGAGCAGCTCCGCGAGCAGGCCCTCCGGGTCGGTTCCCATCGCGAGGAGGTGCCCGTGGCCGCGGTACGTGCACGCCACGCGGTCGTCCGGCCCGAGCGAGGACGCGAAGCCGACCGCCACCGCCTCCTGTCCGGAATAGAGGTGCGTCGTGCCGTAGATCTCGCCGCGGAGGAAGAGGCTCTGCACGCGATCCTCGAAGCCGCGGATGAGGAGCATCCGCCGGTACAGCTCCGCGTAGGTCTCGACGTCCTCGGGGGGCGCCGCAGCGGTCGTGTCGGCGTCGCGGCTCATACGGCGGTGGCGCTCGCGCCCGAGGCAAGGCGGCCGGCGAGGTAGTCCCAGTCGCGTTCGTGACGGTACGAGTGGCGCGGCGGCGGGCCAGGAGCGGATGTCTCGAGCCAGCGCACCCGCCCGCCCTGCGTCTCGTAGAAGGCGTGGACGCATCCCGTCCCGGTCCAGAAGGCGTCGCCCGGCCGGAGCGTGTGCCGGTCGCCGTTCGCGACCACGTCGACCTCCCCCTCGAGCATGTAGTACGACTCCTCGAACGGGTGGTCGTGCGGGTTGGCGCAGGCGCGCGGCTGGTAGTCGACCATGAACATCGTGTGTAGCTGCGCGTCGAGACGCTGGTCGACGAGCATCTTCACGGCGATCCCGCTGTAGGCGAGGACAGCGGTGGCCATGCTGCCCGACACCGCCGGAGCGGCCATCGCCTGCCCCTGCTTCAGCGCCTCGAGGTCCATCTCGCCCTCCGTGAGGAGGAAGAGGTTGTGGTTGCGGGGATCGCGCGCGTCGAGCGCGTCCCCCTCGGTGTCCGGAGCAAGCCCGAGGAAGAACGTGTCGCTCCCGTCGATCCGCGGGCGCGGCGACGCCATCTCGATCCAGAGCGCGCGCCCGTCGCTGCGGAACGCGTGGGGCGTGCCGACGGGGATCGCGCCACACGCGGCCGGCCGGAGCTTCACGCCGCGTCCCTCGAGATACAGCACGGGCTCGCCCTCGAGCACGTAGAAGCTCGTCTCGAAGGAGTGCAGGTGCTCGTCGACGTGCCCCGCGGCGAGCGAGACGAGCGTGAGCGCCATGTGCGTCGAGCCGAGCGTCCCGTCGACGAGCCGGCACGTGGTCAGGCCGGTCGAGCGGCCGGGCAGCGCGTCGACGAGCGCCACGTCCTCTCGCCGGACGAGCCGGTAGCCGGGCCGTCCGTCCGCGAGATCGCGCGTGCCGGTCTCGCCGTTCAACGGGGGACGCCCGCCGGCTCGACCGCTGCGGACGACGCCACGGCGGCGGCGAGCCCCGAGGCGACGGCGCTGTCGGTCGAAGTCTCTCCCGGGCCGCGCAGGAGGTCGGCGCCGCGGACGTACTGGCGGCCCGCGACGAGCAGCTCCTCGGCCGGGAAGCGGGTGAGCACGTCGCAGCCCGTCGCCGTGACGACGACCTCCTCCTCGATCCGCGCCGCCGAGCGCCCGTCGGTCGCCGCGCAGTACGTCTCGAGCGCGAACACCATCCCTTCCTGGAGCTCGACCGGCGCCTCGAGCGAGTGGACGCGCGAGATCATCGGCGACTCGTAGAGGCCGACGCCGATCCCGTGCCCGAACTGGAGGCCGAAGCACGTCTCCTCGTCGGGGAACCCGAGCTCCTGGGCCGTCGGCCAGACCTCCGCGATCCGATCGGTGGTCATGCCGGGCCGCACCAGCGCGATCGCCGCGTCGAGCCATTCGCGGCACTGCTTGTAGGCGTCGAGCTGCGAGGGGGTGACGCCGCCGATGTTGAACGTGCGGTAGTAGCACGTCCGGTAGCCCATGAACGAATGGATGATGTCGAAGAACGCCTGGTCGCCCGGCCGCAGGAGGCGGTCGGAGAACACGTGCGGATGCGGGTTGCAGCGATCGCCCGAGACCGCGTTGACGGCCTCGACCTGCTCCGAGCCCATCTCGAACAAGAGCTGGTGCGCGCGGCCGACGATCTCGTGCTCGTACACCCCGGGACGGAGCATCCGGTAGATCTCGTCGTAGACCGCGTCGACGAGGCCCGCCGACTGGTCGAGCAGCGCGATCTCGTCCGCCGTCTTGATCGTGCGGGCCTCGAGGAGAACCCTCGAGCCGTCCGTGACGCGGAGCCCGGCGCGCTGCAGCGCCTCCAGGGTGACGAGATCCGCCATGTCGACGCCGAGCGGCTCGTCGTGGAGCCCCAGCTCGCGCAACTCGTGGGCGATCTTCGCGGCGAGCCGGTCGGGGATGCCCGTCTCGACGGGCATCGCGCCCCGCATCGGCGAGACGCCGGCGCGGAAGCTCTCCTCGGGAAGCCAGGGCGCGAACATCTGGTGGTGGCGGGCGGCGGAGCCGAAGTCCCAGAGGATCGGGTCGGCGCCCCGCGCGAGCAAGGTGAAGCGCGCGTTCTTGTCGCGAGCCCACTCGCCGATGTGCGTGCTCGTGACGTAGCGGATGTTGTTCGGGTCGAACAGCAGGACCGCGCCGAGCTCCGAGCGCTCGAGGGATGCCCGGGCGCGTTCGAGCCGCTCCCGGCGCAGGCGCGGGAAGTCGAGGCGTTGCTCCCAGTCCACTGCCCGCGTCGCGTCGGGCGACCCGTTCGTACGGCTGCGCGTGCTCACTGCGTCACCTCCTGTGAGAGCGGCGGCGCCGCCGCGTGGGACCGAGACGTGCTCGCGAGGAACGGGAAGAGCGCCATGAAGTCGTCGTCTGCATAGCCTGCCTCGATCGCCGCCCGGACGATTGCCTGGAGCCCGGTCGTCACCGGGAGCTCGACGCCCGCGTCCCCCGCCGCGTCGAGGATCAGGTCGAGGTCTTTCCCCATGAGCGCGGTGGTGAAGGTGGCCGAGTAGTCGTCCTCGAGCAGCGCGCCGGTCTTGTACCGGACGAACGGCGCGCCGGCGGCGGAGCCTCCCATCACCTCGAGGAGCGCAGCGCGCGAGACGCCGGAGGACTCGCCGAGCACGAGCGCCTCCGCCATCAGCTGCGCCAGGCCGCCGATCATGAGGTTGATCGCGAGCTTCACGACACGCGCCTCCTCCGCGTCCCCCACGCGGTAGACGGTCGGCCCGATCGCAAGGAGGATCGGCTCGACCCCATCGAGCGTCTCGGACGGACCCGAGACGATGAAGCTGAGATTGCCCGCGCGAACGACGGTCGGGTTGCCGCTGACCGGCGCACGCGTGTAGGCGACCGACGCCTTCTCGGCTCGCTCGGCGACGCGCGCGGAGACCGCCGGGGAGACCGTGCTCGTGTCGACGAGGACGGTGCCGGGCTTCGCCACGGCGAGGAGCGCGGCCGCGACCTCGTCGAGCGCATCGTCGTCGGCCAGGGAGGTGAGGACGACGTCGACGCGCTCCGCGAGATCGGCATAGCTCCCCGCGAGGGTGGCGCCGCGCGCTTCCAGGGGCGCCGCTTTCGCCGGCGTCCGGTTCATCACGACGAGCCCGTATCCCGCGTCGAGCAGGCGCTCCGCGAACGCCGTGCCCATGTTGCCGAGACCGATCAACCCGACGGCGAGTCCCGGGTCGTGAGAGTCGCGCACTGTCCAGTATGAATAAACGAGCGGGCAGGGCGGGTCAAGCGACAACCGCCGCTGTACGCATTTTCGGGACGACTCTGTGCAGCCTCACGGCACGCTTCGGAGTAGTGTTCGGCCGCGAGAGCGCCCACGTGGTGAATCGGCGTACGAGCTGAGGAGGCCCTCATGGAGAACCACGACGTTCCCGTCCTGATCGTCGGCGGCAGCCTCGTCGGGCTGTCGACAGCCGTCTTCCTGGGCAACCACGGCGTCCCCTCGCTCGTCGTCGAGCGGCACCGAGGCACCGCGATCCATCCACGAGCCGCGCTCGTCAACCAGCGGGCGATGGAGGCGTACCGGGCGGTCGGCCTCGAGGACGAGGTCGAAGAGGCGGCGGCCAGGGAGTTCGTCCAGAACGGGGCGATCGTGTCCGTCGAGAGCCTCGGGGGGAAGGAGCTCGACTGGTACTTCCGCACCATCAACGAGGGCGTCGAGGACATCAGCCCGTCGGCCCGGCTCTTCGTCACGCAGATCGGGCTCGAGCCCGTGCTGCTCCGGGCGGCGAAGCGGCTCGGCGCCCGGGTCGAGCACGCGTCCGAGGCGGTCTCGGTGGAGCAGGATGCAGAGGGCGTGACCGTCGTGGTGCGCCCGCGGGACGAAGGTGCCGAGCGAACCGTGCGAGCCCGCTACGTGATCGCAGCCGACGGCGCCCGCAGCCCGATCCGCGAGCGGCTCGGGATTCCCGTCCTCGGCCATGGGAGCTTCTCCGACAGCATCACGATCTACTTCAAGGCCGACGTCCGCCGGCTGATGGGAGATCGCAACCTCAGCGTGATCTACGTCTTCGGGCCCCGGCTGCAGGGGTTCTTCCGCTTCTCTATCGATCTGCAGGCGGGCTTCCTCGTGGTGAACTCGACCTCCGACGAGGCGGGAACGCGATCGGTCCGAATCGGCGAGGACATGAGCCCGGAGACCTGCATCGGCTACGTCCGCGAGGCGCTCGGCGATCCCGAGATCCCGGTCGAGATCGAGGACGTGCAGCGCTGGTCGGCGTCGGCGGAGTACGCCGAGCGCCTCCGGGACGGGCGTGTGTTCATCGCCGGCGACGCAGCGCACGTGATGCCCCCCACCGGCGGCTTCGGCGGCAACAGCGGCATCGAGGACGGGTACAACCTGGCCTGGAAGCTCGCGTACGTGCTGAACGGCCGCGCGGGCGAGGAGCTGCTCGAGACCTACGAGGCCGAGCGTCAGCCGGTAGGAGCGTTCACGACGGAGCAGGCCTACTCGCGGTACGTCCTCAGGCTCGATCCGACCCTTGGGACGGACGACTTGATGCCCCTTGTCGACGAGGCTGCCGTGGAGATCGGATACCGCTACCGCTCGCCGGCCGTCGGCGCCGCAGCCGAGGACGACGCGACCTGGGAGGACCCGAGAGCGCCGTCGGGCCGCCCGGGCTTCCGCGCGCCGCACCTGCCGATCGCGGTCGGCGGGGTGGAGCGGTCGACGGTCGACCTGTTCGGGCGCCAGTTCGTCGTCGTCGCCGGCTCCGGCGGGGAGAGCTGGTGCGCCGCCGCCCGCGCCGCCGGCAGCACGCTCGGCGTGCCGGTCGAGTCCCACCGCGTGGGCAACGACGTGACCGACCCGAGCGGCACGCTCGAGGTGGTGTACGGCATCGGCCCGGACGGCGCCGTGCTCGTGCGGCCCGACGGGTTCGTGGCCTGGCGAGCCTCCGCGACGCATCCCGACCCCGAGACCGAGCTGGCGAGCGCCCTCGGCGCCGCCCTCGCTCGCCACGCACCGATCGCCGCCGCCTGACCGGCTAGAGTGCATCGGGCTGCTCAGGGACAAACCCCTGCAAATCAGCCATTTCCGCCCCCGTAGCTCAGTGGATAGAGCAGCGGTTTCCTAAACCGCGTGCGCAAGTTCGATTCTTGCCGGGGGCACTCGCTTGGATACACGGTTTGCCGCATGAACAGAGCGCTTGCGGGCGGGCGAACCCAGGTTCGTTTGAACGCTGACAGGGGGCTGAGAAGGGGGCGGTTAGGGGCCGCGTACGGGGCCGCCACTGAACCTTCGGACCGTGACGAGCAACTCGACGCGCCTGGGCCGGAGAGTCACGCGCTTCGTCCGACGCCACCCACCCAAGGTCGCCCTCTTCAGAACGGCCCCGGAAGCTGCAGCCGGGGGCGTTTCACTTTGGTCGCTCCGCGCCAGCAGAGCATTCAAGCCGCAAAGCCAGCGTTCATGTGGTTATTCGCCACCTGACCTGGACGTCCCAGAACGTCAGCTGACGCCCCGTTAGACACCACTTGACGCCCGCGACGGGCCCGCGCAGGGTGCGAATAACGTGGCTCAGAGCAGAGCGGCGCTTCCCCGCCAGGAAACGAAGGGGGCTAGGCGGCATGCGGGTTTGGCTCAACCATGCGGGCCGTCCCCGCCGTGCAGGTCGCGAAATGCTGTTGCGGTGTGGTCCCGGTGTGGTCTCGAAACCGTTGTCCGTTCAGGACACGTCCCAAACAGCCAACTAAGTAACGGCTCACGCCGCGAACGAGATCCCAAGGATCCAGACCACGCCCGCGACCGCCACGACAGTCGCGACGAGGGCGGCGGGCCAGGAGAAGCGACTGGGCAACAGCGTCCGCCACAGCATCAGGGGTAGGCCGAACGAGGCCACTAGCCCGATGGCCAGGGCGAGCAGATACGCCGTGCTCGGCTCTCCGTCGCGATCTCCGAACCCATCGCGCTCGAAGAGCGCCGCGACCAGGACGCCGACGGCGCAGAGAGCCCCGAGCGCCAGGCCCACGACGACGGTCAAGGCCCGGACGGCGAGCACGCCCCATTCTCGGTTCGATGTCGAGCAACTGCAAGAACGGCTTGAACTCGAAGCGGATGAAGGGACTCGAACCCTCGACCTTCTGCATGGCAAGCCGTCCCGAGCGCCGCGACTAGCGACGACAGTCAACGACTAACGCACGCAACCATGCGAGCTGCGGCCTCCCGGAGACGGCTGCCCGCATGGTTGCGCAGGTTCATGCGGACGTTTGGGGCATGACTGGGCACGGGGACTGCCTGACGTTGATCGGTTACGTGCGTGTTCATGGCGCAACACCACTGAGCTTTGAGCTGACCGACCCCGACGGACATCAGATCGACGTTCACCCCGTGCGGTTCAACGATGGGGGCGAGGGGCTCTATCGAATGGAAAGCGGCGTCGACTGGGTTTATCCGCCCGGCTCGCTCACCGCAATGGGCACGATCCTTGATCGCGACGTTCCATGCCAGACGCCGGAGATGCAGCTGCTGGCGCACACCACTGGCTACGCGCTCGACGCGGCGCATCGCGGCGACGTTGATGCCCTCGCGAAGCGCTTCGATCTGCTCCTGCCGCCCTTCGACTCAGCCTGAGATCACTCGGTTCCGGCTCCGACGTCGACGCCGTCGTCGAGTTCTCGCTACGGGCTTGGGAGCCGATCTTCGCTTCGGTGCTGGAGACCCCGGGTGAGGCGGTCTTCCTGAGGGTCCACCCGGACTGGAGAGACGACCAGGCCGCGGCGATCAGACGATCGGGGTGCTCGTCGTTGCGCGTGACATTGAGGGGCTCGCCGTTATCCTCCCGGCCCGTTGCCGCCGCGGGGTCTGCCGTCGCCATGATCCCCCCACGGCTCAGACTGGCAGACCCCGCGGCCCACGGAGCACGTCGCACATGCTCCGGAGAGCTGATGTTCGCGTCGAGAAGAGCGGTCGTCTTCGACTCTTCGGCTAGACCGCGACTAGACCTCGGCCGCGTTTACCGATTTCGATCGACCTCGCTCGCGGCGATGCCGCTACGCCATCTCGCCGCGGATTCTGGCGACGTGCTCCTGGAGCAGCGTGGCGCGAAGCTCCGCGAGAGCCTTCGTCGGCGGGTCATCCAGCGCGCGGAGGATCGATTCCCGTTCCTGTATCTCCAGGGCGAGGATGCGAGCACCGCGGCCGTACACGGTTTCCAAATTTCTCGGCGAGTACCTGGTCGTCGATCAGACGGGCGAGCTCGAGAACGTCGGGGCCGGGGATCGGAAGTCCGGCGAGGTACATGGCGGGCACAGTGCGCTCCCTCCGTCGCGGATTGTGCGGGGAGCGCCGCCAGAAGTCCCGAGCCTACATCGGAGGCGGCGTGACCGAGCGGCAGTTGAAGCTTCGCGAGTGGCTCAAACTGCCTGACGCGGTGTTGACGTGCGGCGACCTGGCCGAGGTCGGATATCCGCGCCGCGCGCAATCTGCTAGGAAGGGCAGCCGTGATCGTCGCGCTTCATGTGGCCACGGGCGCCGCCGCCGGCGCGGCGAGCAGGTCGCGACTTGCGGCGCTCCTGTTGGGGCCGATCCTCCACCTCGCGGGCGACCGCCTACCGCACCAGGACTTCCGCTCGCGTCGCCTTGAGATGGCGAGCGGCGTCGGAGGCGTCCTTCTCCTCGCCGCGCGGCGAGGCCCACTCGATCCGGCGACGCTTGGTGGAGCGGCCAGTTCCGCACCCGACCTCGAGCACGTCTTCCCCTTCCTGCGTCCGGGTAGCAGAAGACTCTTTCACGACCGCCTCGGCTGGCACCGCGCGGGGCGTTTCTCGGCCAACCTGCAGCTCCTGCTGGCCGTCGGGATTCTCGGCGCACTCATCATTCCACGGCGAAAGACGACATGAAGCTGACCGTCCGAGCTCACTTCGTGCTGTCTCAGAGCGGCGCAATCGCTGAGCGTCGGAGGCGATGCCCCGTGCGGAGCCTGTCAGCTCCGTAGCCCTGGAAGACCTGAGGCTCAGGGTGCGGTCCTCGCCGCCACAAGCGCCGGGCGGCCTCGAACACCTCGGCCGGACCATCGCTGGGTGCCGGACTTGCGAGCGCGCCGTCAGACGTTGAACCCAAAGCCGACATTTCGGGAAAGCCCGCTCGAGGTGGGTCCCATGAACCCGTTTTTTAAGCACGGGAGCGACCATGACACCCCACCTAAATCGTTTCCCTCCCCGATCGAAAGCGATCGTCCAACGTTGAGCGCCGTCAGCCGAGGTTTCGGCTGATTCGACGGTGGCCGCAACCCCGAGCTCCACGTCGGCAACGGCGAGTGGCAGCCGCTCGACGACACGGCGCACGGCGGCGAAGCGGCGGATCAATACGCGTGAAGTCAGCCGGACGCGACGGGCCTATGAGCTCGTAGACGCGGCCGGGTGACATCCCCGGCAGCTCCCGTTCGCCCAGATCGCGCATCTCAAGCCCTCTCAGGATCTCTCCCTCAAGGAGGGCCTGCGTGGCATGCGAGACCAGTATTTGCCCCGGTTCCGCCGAGCGGCATAGTCCGATTACGCGCCATGCTGTCAAACCAAGCTCGCCCCCCGCGACGCCCGCGAGACGGCCCGTATGGACCGCCGCACGCAGCTCGGGCTTCTCGGTGGCCTGGATCCAGTCGCGGCTCCGAAGCTCCCCCTGGATCGCCGTGACCGCGAGGAGCGCACCCTTTGGAGACTGGAACAGACACATCGACTGATCGCCCGCGCGTTCTACTTCCAAGCCGTCGTTCTCATGCGCAATCTCGGCGACGATGCGATGGAATGCCACCGCAACCGCCGCCGCCCCGTCATCGCCCAGCTCGCGTGCGACACGGCGCCAGCCAGCGAGGTCAATCGCCAGCAGCGTCGCAATCGTCCCCGCTACAGCCTTGGCTCCGAGGGCCGGGAACTCGGACGGAAGACCATCGGCGTCGATCTGGAACAGCCGCTGGGGCCGGGGGATGTCCTTCAGATAGTGCTCGCCGAGGTCGCGCAGCCGGACATCAAGTAGCTCGTCGTCCTCGACAACGCCAGCGGTCGCCTGTGACACCACGATCTGCTCCACCGTGGGCGGCCCCACAAATCCGCGCCGCGCGACTCACGCCGACACCGACATAGCCCTTGCATGGAGATGGGGCTCGGTCATATGCAGGCCGGCGAGCACAGGCTAGGAATGGCACGCTGGGCGGACGCAGGCGGCCGCGCTGACGGCGTCGCTGGCACGGTCGCCAATAAAGAACGCCCTCGGGTCGACCTCGCGGCCAGGCCTGAAACGCCTCACGCAACACGCGGCGCGTGCTCCGCACGCAATCACCTGTACGCGGCACCGTTGCCGCCGCGACAGCGTCCGTCGAGCCCCGATGTCGCTGAACAGGAAGGTCACTGTCCCGCTTGGCAGACCAGCATCCATAACGCGCGATCGTACGCCGATTCACGGCCCTTTTCTGGGTTGACGGCGGGCCGTGACGGCAGTCAGTGATTTCTCCCCCGATCAGACGGATGCGGCCGGATACGGACTGATTGAGCCGAGGGAGCCAGATTGACGCGGAAACGAAGGACACGCCCCACAACGATCCAGCGCGGCTACGGCTACATGCACCAGCAGCTGCGTCGCAGGTGGGCGAGGGTTGTCGCGCCGGCGCCGCCACCTGCGCCCGGTGCGGCCTGCCGATCCTCCCGGGGGAGCCGTGGGATCTGGGCCATGACGACCTCGATCGTCGCTTCTACGCCGGAGCGGAACATCGTGGCTGTAACAGGTCTGCGCCGAATCGGTTGCGCACGTCGCGTGTGTGGTAAGACGCCTCAGGCGTAACAGGGGAACCGACCCCCTCGCCCCGGCGGCATTCACAGGGACTTAGTCCGGGGTTTGAAAGCAGCCAGAGCGAGGGTGCTACCGTGGGTCTAGGTCGGGGGAGGCTCGTTCCGCTGGCGTCCACGAAGGTCCATCTGGTGGGGAGAGGGCCTTCGTGGGAGCGGGGAGCGAAATCGCGGCTGGAACGTTCGGGAGCCGGTGAGGTCGACCGTTTACGGCGCTGTTCAGCTCGGGCTCTCGGTCTTGTCCATCCGCTGCCAGCGAATGAATCCGCATCGATCGCAGGAGTAGGCTCGGGCTTTGAGTCCGCCTTCAAGGGCTTGGAGCGTCGAGTAGCCGTCGAGGAGTATCCAGGTCGTGTGGCCGCACATCGGGCACTTCCGGGACTCGTCGATTACTTCTCGACCCACGCTCGAAATGTAGACCTTGAACACCGGGCCGTTCGTGTGCGATCCGAGGTCAACCGCAGAGGGCGCTGGCCGGCTCGGTGCGTATCTCCAGGGACGCCGCCGGGCGGGCCGTCGCCGCAGAAGCGAGGCACCACGCTCTCGCTCGTGGGCGCAGCATGTTCCCATCCCGACCCGGCTGCAAGAGGGCGGCGCAGCCCGCTCGGCGCAGTGGCGATGCAACGAGCGGGCCACAGACCGCAGCGAACCCGGAGGGCGAATGAGGCTCGCCTTGACCCCAGCATCCTCTTCGCTAATCTCAAATGAGTGTTGAGTCGTCTGTAGCAGACGAGGCAGCAGCCGAGCGCGAGGAAGGCTTCGTGGATCTCGTGCGCGGCGGTCGTAGCGGACGAGCAGTCGTTTGAACTTGGTGCAGCCAGGCGAAGGTGCGCTCGACGACCCAGCGGTAGCGGCCGAGGCCGGAGCCGTGCTCGGTCTTGCGGCGGGCGATCTCCGGTTTGATGCCGCGCTGCGCGGAGCTAGGCGGCGGTACTTGTCGTGGTCGTAGCCGCGGTCGGCGAGTCACGCGTCGGGTCGGCGGCGCGGCCGGCCGACCTGGCCGCGCACCGGCGGCACCCGATCGAGCAGCGGGATCAGCTGGGTGACGTCGTTGCGGTTGCCGCCGGTGAGCGTCCAGGCGAGCGGGATCCCGCTCGCGTCGACGAGGAGGTGGTGCTTGGAGCCGCTTCTGGCTCGATCAACCGGGCTCGGGCCCGTCGCGGAGCCCCCTTTTTCGCCTGCACATGGCTGCCAGTCGGCGACCGCGCGCGACCACTCGATCTCACCGGCCGCGCGCAACTCGCGCGAGCAGCAGCTCGTGCAGCCGCTCCCAGACACCGGCCTGCTGCCACTCGTCCATCCGCCGCCAGCAGGTCGATCCCGCAGCCGAAGCCGAGCTCGAGCGGCAGATGCCGCCACGCGATCCCCGTGTGCAGCACAAACAAGATCCCCTGCAACGCCTGCCGATCCGGCAACCGCTTCCGGCCCGGATAGCGAAAGCGCCGCTCCACCTTCGGCAACAGCGGCTCGATCCGCTCCCACAACTCGTCCGAGACGATCCACGGCGCAACAGCCATCGGCACCCCTCCCAGCTTGACGACGGATGCCGACGGCGTTCGTCGTCAGCGAGCGGGTCCCTTCTACCCCGAATACAAGCGAACGGCATTGGCCCGCCCGACGCATTCACCCTGGTGGACGCCGAACGAGCGGGCCGCAGACCGCAGAGCGGAACTTCCGGGGGAGGGGAAAGTCCCGCCGTTGACAACAGCATCCTCCCCGCCCCTGCCGATTACAAGTGGCGGCACAGCGGTCTCCCCGGCACAGCGGTCTCCTCGACGCAAACGAAGGGGAACGCAAGCCCGGCCACAGGCAATTTGTGGTGACAGCGCCGTCGGGCCGGCGGCCGGCGGCTTGACCAGAGACTGACCCCGCACGGGCGGCTCCGTTGGCCTTGAAGCTCCTCGCCTCACGCGCGAGGGGGTGCGCGTCGGTGGGTTGCGGGCTCTAGGGCGGATCCGTGTGCAGGGTCAGCTGGGAACAGCGTACTCCTGTGCGGCTGGAGCGTGGGTTAACGCGCGGGTGCTCGACCTGGCCGGGCCGGCTCAGCGCGTCCGAGTTCGACGAGCTGGCCGAACGGCTCGAGGATGTGGCGGCGCGGTGAAGGTGTTCGCACTCGAGGTCGACGAGCGAGAGGCGATCCTGCGTGTGCTCGAGCATGGGCCCGCCGAGTTCGCTGAGCTCCGCGCTGTGCTTCTCGAGGAGCACGTCTGGCGGCAGCGCGAAGGGCTCGCTTGACTTCGACAGCGTCCGCTCGGCTCAGCCGGAAGCCCCCGGCTGCATACCTCGAGTAACCCGCCACGGAGCGGGCCGCCGCTCGGGTCGATGGGGGGCTTCCTTCCCCGCAACACATTCGGGTGCTATGACTTGCGGAAGGCGTCGGTCCGGACACGGCGCGGGGGAGCGAAACGGGGGATGGGTATATGGAGGCGAATCTGCTGGCCGTGGAGCCTTCGGCTCTTCCGCTAGGCGAGCTCCAACACGGCTACGGCGACCAACAGCCAGAAGCCGACGCACGCGAGAAGCAAGGCCAGGAGGCCGGCGCTGACGGCTCGCCGATGCTCGGGTTCCTGATTCGCCCGGCGAGTGTCGCACTCATCGCGGCTGTTGCTGCTGCGCAGCTGGTGTGGGTGGCGCTGCTCGTCTACGGGGCGTACTCGGCGGCGGTGTGGCTCCCGCTCTAACCAGCGGGGGTCGCGTCATTACGGTGAGAACCAGAAGTTGGGGGAGTAGATGGAACTTGCCGCATCAGCGGCAATGCCCTGCCAACCCGGGAGGGTTCGGGACACTTCAGCGGCCAACCGGTCGGGGCAAGCGGGGGTCGGCTCGACACCGGGCCCTTGTTCTTGCGCTCGCCGCCGGGGCGGAGGTCCCGGCGACGCGGGCGAGTTCCGCATCTACTAGCGTGTTGGCGGCCGCTCCCGGCCGCCGACACAGTGCGGAGTGCCCGCACTGCGGCGCGGGCCGCTCCTCGCGGCTTGATGCACGACGCGACTACGTAGCCTTCGCCCTCTGCTCGAGGAGGGGGTCGGCCTCGCGCTGCTTGACGCGGTCGATGATCGCCTCCCCTGCCTCTCTGATGCCGGCCTTGTCGCCCGCGCGGTAAGCATCGCTCATCGTGAGCGCGAGGCGCGCCAGATCGAGCACGAAGTTCTCGCGTTCCTCGTCCGGCAAGTACTCGTAGGGCACCGCGTCGAGGTTCCAGGGGAAGCCGTAGCGGAGGAACTCCCGGAAGCCGAGGCTGTCCGTGCTGGTCCTGTCGGTGATTTGAACGACCGAGCCCTCGGGCGGTGCGAGCATGTTCGAGGGGGCGGCGTTCAGCACCGCGGCGATCGCGAGCGCCTCGTCGAGGGAGATGCCTCGCGCTTCCTGTACCCGATCCTGATCGGCTTGCGCGTTCGATTCCGAGCAGCGCCGTCTTGCTCACCGGAATACCGCTTCTACGCGATCTGTGGCTCGAACAAGAACACGTGCGCGAACGTGATCGTCCGATCCGATCTGCCGCCGAGCCTGGGTCTGGACCCCTAGTCCCCCAATACCTCTACTACGTGACTATGCATGAGCTCGGTCACGCGCTCGGGCTTGGGCACGCCGAGCCGCTACTTGAGTCGACCGACCTGATGGGCTACGGGTGGAACCGCACAAACATGATCGTGCCCGTGCTCTCCGAGTGTGACCTCGAGGGCATCGGTGTCGTGTTTGCGTGGGCGCTAGAAGGCGTGGAGCCATACCCGCCGACAGACGCCCGCGTGCTCTGCGACGATTGAACCAAGCCCAAGCGGGGACGGGTCCCGGGCCGTCCCCGCTCTGGCCCGGCGGAGCTGTCGGACGCAATCGCTGACGCTGGATACGTACTCGCACGTCCTCATCGGCGATCAGGGGCTTGGTGGCGTCGCGGGACGTTGAGCTCCCTCGATGGAGGGAGATTCGTGAGCGGAGCGTAAAGATCGCGCTCCCGGGCGTGTGCAGAAGCGCCTTTCGGGGGAAGCCCCTCTGCAGGACTAAATCGAGGAGGACTGACACATGAAGAAGCTTCTGATCGCGGGCGTCCTGGCAACAGCGCTCGCATTCACCATCTCGGCATCCGCCGCACTGGTGCCCGGGGTGTATGACCCTGGCAAGACGGGGTGCGTCGAGGCGACATTCATCAAGAAGACGAAGACCTTGCACCTGGAGAAGAACTGCCCGACGGCCACGAACGCTTCAGCCGGCGCGGAGGTCACTGGTGTGAGTGGCCAGACGTTCCAGTCGGCGTCGTTCACGCTGGCGAGCGCGACCCAGTGCCAGGGTGGTTCGCCGCGGTTCAACGTCGACACCACAACCGGTTTCTTCTTCCTCGGCTGCAACAACGTGACGCCGACGACGAACGCCGACGGCACCGTCACCTACACGTTTACGGCGGCGACGCTGGCCGCTGCCGGCCAGCAGGTTCCGACGCCGACCGGAACGATCGAGTCCGTGAGCGTGCTCATTGACGTCCAAGGCACCGCTGACCTCACGAAGGTCATGGTCAACGGCAAGCTGCAGAAGCTCGCCCCCGGCACGGCCGACTTGGCCCGTTCATGCAAGAAGGGCGGCTGGAAGAGTTTCTCGAGCCCCGCGTTCAAGAACCAGGGCCAGTGCGTGAAGTATGTGGTGCACGGTCGGAACGCGGCCAAATAGAGCGCCTAGTCGAACCGGCGTCCGACTTCGCAACGAGGGAGCCCCGCATAGGCGGGGCTCCCTTAGTTGGTTGGTGTAGCCGACGCTCGCAACAGCCTCGGCACGTCACCTTTCGTGTGGTCTCGGTGTGGTTCCGGAGAGTGACGAGCGGGCTCAAACACCTAGGATGCCGTGTTCAGACGGGCCTACAGCAAGGAACACGACCGTCGATGCCACGTGACGAACGGCAAGCTCCGTGAGGTCGAGTTGAGGGCCTGCGTTGCACCGGTCTCGTGCCGTGCCCGCCCCACTGCTTCTGAATACATCTACTGCGCCAGCACACGGTAGGCCGTTCAGTCTGCGACCATCGTCCTAGCGGTTCGACGTGCCGGGGCCACTCGGCTCCCGCCTCTGGGCGAGGTCGTTGGCGCGTTCCAGCAACGTGTCGGCAAGCCGCCTCACGTCGGCGATCAGCGCCGGAGTAAGTTCCGATTCTGCCTGACTCGATCTTCCGTGGACAAGCTCGTTTCTTAGCCTTCGGAGGTCCTCGAGTCGTCGGACTATCTCGGGCTCAACTAGACCCTCGGGCAGACGTACGGCGTTGTGCCCGCTGCCACCTCCTTGGTAATTGTTGTCCAATTGGCCAACAACTTTACCTCAAGAGGGCCGCCAGGGGGCCGCATGACCCGCTAAGCCGAATGAATGCTCAGGTGGACGGCCGCTTCCTAAACCGCGTGCGCTGGTTCGATTTCGGCCGGGGGCATCCTGTGGACGGAGTGCTTGGCCAAGCCTGGTGCTCTGGAGCGAGACCCGACCCCTTGGAGCCAGGTTCCAGGTGGTTGAAGCGAGCGAGGGGAACCCCGCTACCAGGCACCGTCGCGAGCGGGGCCGGTGCCCTATCGACGCTTCGGCCATCGCTCGGCGGTAGCTACCGTTCCGACCTCGTCGGAACCTCGAAGGGGAGTGCGTGCGCGTCGTGATGCGTCATTGGATCTGGGTCGTTGTCGGGATCGTGGTCACGTTCGCGGGTATCGGTGTCGTCGGCGAGGCGGCTGCGGTCGGGCGTGACAACGTCACGCCCGCGAAGCAACTGACCCTTCGTATCTCGGACTTCCCACGCGGGGCTTCGTTGGTCGAGGCCGCGGCGGACGGCGGCCTGACCGCGTCCGGGGTCCACGGCACATCGTTCAGGGTCCGGGTGCTCTATCCCCTTGGGAACGGGCAGGCAGCGGCGACCGCGATTGTCGGTGTGACCGACCGAGCGGCGCAGGCGCGGCAGGTGTTCGCGTCCTTTCGCAAGGACCCGGCGGTGGCGGGGAGTACGACGAGCAAACTCCGTCTGCCTAGGCTCGGCGACGAGCAGATTGCGATATTCCAGGTTCGGAAGAGCGACAGCGCGGCGACAGGGATGCTTGTGGTGCGCTCGAAGCGCGTC
>CAVVAW010000007.1:0-328922 GCA_963746445.1 uncultured Actinomycetes bacterium | reverse complement strand
TGCGGGAATGTTCCCTGAAGGGGCGATCAGTTCGAGGACCGTGCAAGCGCGGCGCGGAGCGCAGCGGCTTCGACGGGCCGGCCGACCTCGTCATAAGCTGCGGCGAGCTCCTTCTGATACTCGCGCGCCTCCGGCTGTTCGAAGCCGGTTTCCTCGACCCAACGGACTGCCTGTTCGAGAAGCGGAACGGCTTCGAGGGGGCGCCCGAGCGCGCGCAGCGCTCGGGCGACGCCGTAGCGGGCTTCCTCGGTCAGCGACGGGTTCCGCGACTCCTGTTCGCGTGCCTCGAGTGCCGCCTCGAACGTGGCGAGCGACTGCGCCGGTTCGCCATGCTCCCATTGCCAGTCACCGAGGTTCAGCAGCAACGTTCCGCGCCAGTACCTCGCCGCCTCGAATCTGTCTGCCAGCTCTAGCCCTCGGTTCGTCCAGGCGATCATGTCGCCCGCGAGCGCGCACGAATGTGCAACATCGGCGGCGATGAAATGCTGCCGGGCAGCGAGCGCGACCTCGTAAGCCTGTTCGAGAAGCGACAGCGCGACCGTGTCGCCGCCTGTGCGGCGCACAATCCGACCGCGCTCCAGCAGCACCCTTGCGCGGGCGACGCCAGTTTCCCCTGCGAGTGAGTCCGCCTCTTGGAGCAGCCTCTCCGCCTCGTCGGGCCGGTCGCGCCAGAACGCCACCCGGGCAAGCTGCGTCAGGACCTCAGCCCGTCCGGGATCCGTTGTCTCCGCGTCGAGCGCGGCCCTCAGCCGTTCCTCCGTCGCCTCCACGTCCAGAACATCGAAGAGCGCACGAAGCCGGTCGTCGCTCATCGATCGATCCTGTCAGAGAAGCGCTCGACGCAGAAGCCGGCACCCGGTGCTCAAACCCAGACCAAGGGCGTTCGGCTAGCTCACGAAGACGGGAGACGACCACCACCGCGGCACAGGACGGTGCTGTGCGCCAGCGTGCGGGAATGTCCCTTGAGCGACGCGCCAGGTTCAGCCCACGTCTTCGATGATTGCGACGAGTTCGTCCAGGCGGTAGCCGTGGTGCCGGGCGAACTCGACCAGTTCTTTGGCCCGCTGGACGATGGCCCCACGTTCGGGTGTCCCCGCGACCGAAATGCCACGCCCGCGTCGGAACTCGAGTAGTCCTTCGTCGCGTAACACTCGTAACGAACGCAGCACGGTGTTCGTGTTGACCCCGAGCACGGCGGCCAGATCCTGGGCCGGTGGAAGGCGCTCTCCAGACTTCGCCTCTCCATCGGCGATCGCCCGGCGGATTTCACCCGCGACCTGCAGGTACAGGTCAGTGGGGTCGCTCTTGTCTACCTTGACATTCAACATGGTGCTAGTAATACTAGCGCAATAGAACTAAGGAGGTAGCCATGACTGTGACCGCTCCGCCGCGCCCGCCTCGCCCAAGCGATCCTGTTGATCGCCAGCAAGTGGAGGCTCTCGTCGAGGCACTCTTCGAAGAAGCGAGGCAGCGCGCGAGACGCCGGCGACGCGTTCGTCTAGCCATCATGACGTGTGTGCTGCTCGTGGGAGCTACTGCCCTAGCGGTCTTCGAGCGGACGGCCGAGTCGCAGAACTCGTCCCCGGCGCTCACGGCACGGTCAGCCTTCGCAGGCGGCAAGATCAAGGTCGTCATTGCTGGTACGAACGACAAGTACG
Organism: uncultured Actinomycetes bacterium; assembly: GCA_963746445.1. Taxonomy (GTDB): domain Bacteria; phylum Actinomycetota; class Thermoleophilia; order Gaiellales; family Gaiellaceae; genus Gaiella. The sequence continues at coordinate 327,264 of CAVVAW010000007.1, read as the reverse complement.
ACGTCCACGATGGAAGCCTCGCGGGCACTGGAACCTTCAAAGCCAGTGGAGCCATCACAGACACCGGGAAAGCCCTCGCCTACCGGACGGTGAGTTCAGAGGGGACGTTGATCACGCTCCGCTATGTCACCAAAGGCAATAAGGGCACGATCACCTACGCGGTCAAGATCGACATGAATGCCGGCACATCCCGGTGGACGATTGCATCCGCCAGCGGGGCGTACAAGGGACTGCATGGCAAGGGCAGTGAGACCGAGAACGCGACGTACACAGTCAGCGTCCTGAAGGGAACCATGTCGCGGTGACAGGACAACGAAGTAGTGGTGGCTCGCTGCCCCTGTCCTGAAAGCGACTAAACCAGGGACAGATCGTTCGCGTGCGCGACCGTTCGGAATGTACCCCGATGGCTCTCGGCTCGACGCTAGTGAACGAGCGGCGTGAGGTCCCGTATCTGGATGATGGACGCGGTCATTCCGCTCTCGCTGCCCTTTGAGTGCACCTCTCCGCGGCTGATGAACGCGGCCTCACCCTCTGCCGAGAGCGATTCGCTGGCCGCCCCCCGCCCGAGACCCAGCCGCTGCCGGCAAACCGCAAAGAGGATCTGGCCGAACCTGCCTCGTGTGGGCCAACGATGCCGCCCGGCTCGAAGTAGATGACGTACGCGTGGGCGTCGCCTTCCCCCTTGGCGAGCTCGATCGAGGAGGCCAAGTTCACCTCGTAAGGTCGTTGTCCGATCCGTTCGGCAACGCTCGCGCTGAACCGAAGGACCTGCACAAGCCGGTTGTCTCTCATCCGCCCAGGGACATCACACACCGGATGCGCCAGCGTGCTCTCGCCGGACGACGCCGGCACCGCGTCGTGCTGGCAACCCGGCCGCGAGGACGGCAGGCGATTCGTCAGACCGGGCGGAATGCCGCCTCCACGCTCGGGAAGCGCTAGAAGAGGATCGTGATCGTCCGCGCGCCCGCCACGTCGGCCAACCTCGGCCCGGGATTCGACTGCGCGGCCGTCGCGCTCGATCTCTGGAACGAGCTCGAGCTGACGGACGGTGAGGGCGTGGTCGTCGAGGGCGCAGGCGCCGGAGAGCTGCCCGAGGACGCGACGAACCTCGCCGTCCGGGCGTATGCACTCCTCGCCGACCCGAACGGCAAGCGCTTTCGATTCGTGAACCGGATCCCGCTCGAACGCGGGCTCGGCTCGTCCGCCGCGGCGATCGCGCTGGGCCTCGCCGCGGCGCGCCCGGCCGCCGCGCCGGAGGAGCTCCTTGCCGCGGGCCTCGAGCTCGAAAGCCACGCGGACAACCTCGCCGCGGCGCTCGTCGGTGGCGTCACGCTGACCTGGGACGGTCGCGTCGCGCGGATCGCGGAGAGCCTGCCGCTCGCGCCGGTGGCGCTCGTCCCGCGCGAGCGGACGTCGACGGAGGCCTCCCGCCGTGCCCTCCCCTCCTCGCTTTCCCACGCCGATGCGGCCGCGAACGCTGCGCGCGCGGCGCTGCTTGCAGCCGGCGCCGTCGCCGGCGACGCAGAGCTCTTCGCAGCGGCCCTCGACGACCGGCTGCACGAGCCGTACCGCCCCTCGCCCGCGCTCGACGCGGTGCGGGCCGAGCTGCCGCCCGGCGCCCGCGGCGCCACGCTCTCCGGCTCCGGGCCGACCGTGATCGTCTGGGCCGACGACGCGGATGCCTGCGCGGCCGCGCTCACGAGCCGGTTTCCCGAGCACGAGGTGATCCGGCTTGCCGTCACGCCGAGAGGAGCGCTATGACCGTTCGCCTCGTCGACTGCCGGTCGCGGGACGCCTACGAGGCTGGGCACGTGCCCGGCGCCGTCCACCTCGACCCGGAGGGCGACCTCTCGGCGCCCGTGTTCGACCCGGCCATCGGCGGCCGCCACCCGCTCCCCGACCCGCACGTCCTGGGCGCCGCCTTTGCGAACGCCGGCATCGGGCCCGGCACGTTCGTCCTCGCCTACGACGAGGGCACGGGCTGGGCCGCGCGCTGCTGGTGGCTCCTCCGTCACCTCGGGCACGACGCGGCCGGGACGTTCGACGTCCACGCCTACGAGGGGCCGTTCGAGACCGAGGAGCTGCACGTCGAGCGGGCGTCGTTCATGCCGCACGTCCGCGACGACGACCTGATCGAGGCGGACGAGATCCTGGCCCGCCTCGACGACCCGGCGCTCGTGCTTCTCGACGCGCGCGCACCGGAGCGCTGGCGCGGCGACGTCGAGCCGCTCGACCCGGTCGCGGGGCGCATCCCGGGTGCCCGAAACGCGTACTTCGAGGAGCCTCTGCCGGCCGACGCGGCGGAGCCGCCCGAGATCGTCGCGTACTGCGGCTCGGGCGTGACTGCAGCCGTGATCGCCCAGCGGCTCGTGCTCGCCGGCCGCGACGATGTCAGGCTCTATCCCGGATCGTTCAGCGAGTGGTGCCGGGACCCGTCAAACCCGATCGAGCGAGGAGATCCCACGTGACGACCGCCTACGACACGCCGTCCGACCCCGCGAAGCGCCGGAGCGCCGCCCTGACCGACGGCCCCGATAGGGCGGGCGCGCGCGCGATGCTGAAGGGCACGGGGTTCACCGACGAGGACCTCGCAAAGCCGATCGTCGGCGTCGGCACGACCTGGATCGAGACGATGCCGTGCAACCTCAACCAGCGCGACCTCGCGGTGCACGTCAAGCGGGGCGTCCGCGACGCGGGCGGCACCCCGATGGAGTTCAACACGATCGCGGTCTCGGACGGCGTCTCGATGGGAACGTCGGGGATGCGGGCCTCCCTGATCTCGCGCGAGGCGATCGCGGACTCGATCGAGCTCGTCGCGCGGGGACACCTGTTCGACGGTCTCGTGATGCTCGTCGCCTGCGACAAGACCAATCCCGGCGCGGCGATGGCCGCCGGACGGCTCGACATCCCGACGATCGTCTCCTACACGGGCTCGATCGCGCCCGGCCTCTACCGGCAGCGTGAGGTCTCGATCGGCGACGTGTACGAGGGCATCGGGGCGCACGCGGCCGGGAAGCTGTCCGATGCGGATCTCCACGAGCTCGAGTCGGTCGCTTGCCCGGGCGCCGGCGCGTGCGGCGGCCAGTTCACGGCCAACACGATGTCGACGATCCTCGACTTCCTCGGCCTTTCGCCCTTCGGCACGAACGGCATCCCGGCGATGCACCGCGCGAAGGAGGAGGCCGCGTACGAGCTCGGCCGGCTCGCGGTGCAGCTCGTGCGCGATGACGTGACGCCGCGCTCGCTCGTCACGAAGGAGTCGTTCGAGAACGCCGTCGCGTCCGTGGCGGCGACGGGCGGCTCGACAAATGCGGTGCTTCACCTGGTCGCGATCGCGCGCGACTTTGGCATCGACTTCACGATCGACGACTTCGAGCGCGTGTCGGCGCGAACGCCGATCGTCGCGGACATGAAGCCGTGGGGCCGCTGGCACGCGAACGACGTCTACGCGGCCGGCGGCGTCGCGCTCGTCGCGCGCGAGCTGAAGAAGGCGGGGCTCCTGCACGAGAGTGCGCGGACGGTCGACGGCAAGACGCTCGGCGAGCACGCCGACGGCGCAGTCGAGACCGAAGGGCAGACGGTCATCCTCCCGATCGAGACGCCGCTGAAGGCGCGTGGCGGCGTCGCCGTCCTGTACGGGAACCTCGCCCCGGAGGGCTGCGCGGTCAAGCTCGCGGGTCACGACCGCACCGTCCATCGCGGGCCGGCGCGCGTCTTCGACTCGGAAGAGGACTGCTTCGCGGCCGTCAAGGCGGGCGGGATCGTCGCGGGCGACGTCGTCGTGATCCGCTACGAGGGGCCGCACGGCGGGCCGGGAATGCGCGAGATGCTGCACGTGACCGGCGCGATCGTCGGCGAGGGTCTCTCGGACTCCGTCGCGTTGATCACCGACGGCCGCTTCTCCGGGGCGACGCACGGGTTCATGGTCGGCCACGTCGCCCCGGAGGCGTCGAAGGGCGGCCCGCTCGCGGCGCTGCGCGAGGGCGACACGATCGTGGTCGACGTCGACCGGCACGTGCTCGAGGTGGAGCTCGGCGAGGACGAGCTCGCGGCCCGCCTCGCCGGCTGGACGGAGCCGGAACCTCGCTACCGCCGCGGCGCGCTCGCGAACTACGCGACGCTCGTCTCGTCGGCCTCCCAGGGCGCGGTGACGCTGTCGCGGTACGAGCAGAGCTGAGGGGAGCGGGCCGCCGCCCGCTCCCCCCGAAACGCTGCGCTACGGCCGGTTGTCGCGCGGGTCCCAGAGCGGGATCGGCGCGGTCGCGGCGTAGGCCTCTCCCTGCGGGTACGAGATGAGCTCGAGGTACGTGCCGAACGGCGTGCGGAAGTAGTTGATCGTCTGGCCGGCCGCCGGCCCGTCGGTGACGGGCAGCGGGCCGAGCAGCTTCTGAGCGCCGAGCGCCGAGAGGCGCGCCACGGCCCGGTCGATGTGGCGGACGTAGAAGGCGATGTGCTTGCCGCCGAAGTCGGAGTTCTTCCGGAACGTTCGGTCCTGGTCGGGCGACGTGTACTGGAAGAGCTCGATACTCGGGCCGTTCCCGCAGCGGACGTGCTGGATGCGCTCGATCACCGCGCGCGGGTGCACGTCGAGCAGGTCGTGCATGAACGTTCCGGTCGGGTCGAGGAACGGCCCGAAGGCAAGGGGCGAGGAGCACCCGAGCACGTTCTCGAACCAGGCGACTGCGCTCGGCACGTCGGGCACGGTGATGCCAACGTGGTCGATCCCGAGGAGGCCGGGGACGCTCGTCACGACCGGGTCGGACCCGTTTCGCTTCGGCGACCAGAGCGGCCGGCTCGGGTCGCTCTCGTAGGCCATCCCGTTCGGGTAGCTGATCAGCTCCACGTACGTGCCGAACGGCGTGCGGAAGTAGTTGATCGTCTGCCCGGCAGCCGGCCCGTCGGTGAGAGGCACCGGGCCGAGGAACTTCTGCGCCCCCTTCGAGACCATGTACGCCACGGCGGCGTCGATGTCCGTGACGTAGAAGGCGATGTGGTGCCCCGCGAAATCGGAGTTCTTCGGGAACGTCGTCCGCTGGTCGGGCGCCGTGTACCGGAACAGCTCGATGTTGGCGCTCCGCCCGCAGCGCACCATCGTGATCTGCTGGACCACGGCGCGCGGATCGACGTCGAGCAGGTCCTGCATGAACGTGCCCGTCGGGTCGGCGAACGGACCGAACGTGAGCGGTGCGACGCAGCCCATCACGTCCTCGAACCACGCGACCGCTGCGTCGATGTCCGGAACCGTGATCCCGACGTGGTCCATGCCCACGAGGCCGAGCTGCCCGTTGGCCTCGCCCGGCGCTCCCGAGCCCGGCCCGGCGGCCGGCGCCGGCGGAACGGCAAGCGCCGCGGTGACCGCCGCGACGAGGAGCGCGAGCCCGGCGAGCGTCGAGCGCATGAGGTGTGGCATGGCTTCCCCTTTCGATCCCGCCATGTCGACTGACATGTCAGTCGAGCGTAGGCCTCGGGCGAACGCCATGTCAACCGTGCAGCCGATGCCTGGCGAGGCCGGTAGGGTCGCCCGATGACGCCATACACGCTGATCAACATCGACGACGTCGAGGACTCGGCAACCCAGTTCGGGCTGTCGCCGAGCCTCGAGGCGCGCTTTGCGCGGAGGGCGCTCGGAAGCTCGAACCTCGGCGTGTCCCGCGAGACGCTCGCACCCGGCTTCCGTGTGCCGTTCGGGCACACGCACCGGGAGCAGGAGGAGGTGTACGTCGTCCTGCGCGGCAGCGGCCGGATCAAGATCGACGACGAGATCGTGGAGCTCCGCGAGGGCGACCTCGTGCGTGTCGCGCCCGGGGCCTGGCGCTGCACCGAGGCCGGCGCCGACGGGATGCAGCTCCTCGCAGTGGGCGCGCCGATCCCCGCGGGGGACGACTCCGAGCTCGAGCAGGGGTGGTGGGCCGACCAGCCCTCTCCCTGATGCCCCGCTCAGAGACGGCGCAGCAACCCGAGCACGCCGTCCGTCCCGTCGACGACGAGGTCTGCGGCCGCGAGCAGCTCCGGCGGAGCCTCCGCCGACCCGACCGCCACGCGGACGCCGAGCTCGAGGCCGTCGAGCCCGTGGAACGCGTCGAGGTCGGTGCGGTCGTCGCCCGCGTACAGTGCGCGCCGCACACCCGCACGGGTCACGAGCGTCCGTACCGCTGTGCCCTTGTCGGCGGCGACGGGCGGCCGCACCTCGAGCACCATGCGTCCCCAGCGGGGCACGAGGCCCTCCGCCTCCGCCGCGTCGGCAACCCGGGTCAGATACGCGCGCGCTGCATCCTGGTCATCGGCGCGCCGGAAGTGGAACGAGACGGAGAGCGGCTTTCGCTCCGCGGGCCAGTCGACGCCGCGCGCGAACTCGGCGACGCGATCCGCCCACGCGGCCGCCTCCGGCGCGAGCTCGAGCCCGTGCTCGCCGACGACGGCGACCCCTGCCACGCCGACCATCCGCTCGACCTCGCTCCGCGGGCGCCCGCTCACGCACGCAACGAGCGCATAGCGACCGGCGAGCCTCGCGAGCTCTCCACGCGTCTCCTCCGGGACGTATGCGTCCTCCGGCCGGGCGACGATGGGGGCGAGCGTACCGTCGACGTCGAGCAGGACGGCGGCCCGCTCGGGCTCCGCGGCGAGCAGACGGAGCGGGTCGTCGGGCATCGCCGACCAGGATACGAGCGCTCCGCTCCGAACGGCGTTCCATGACCGCCCGGCTGGCGCTGATCGGCCTCGTCGCCGGCGTGTTCTCGACACTCTTCGGCGTCGGCGGCGGCATCATCGTCGTCCCGCTGCTGGTCGGGCTGGCCGCATTTCCTACACACACGGCCGCCGCCACCTCACTCGGCGCGATTCTCCTCACCGCGACCGCCGGCGTCGTCCTGTACGCGGCGCGCGGCGAGGTGCGCCCGTGGTACGCGGCGCTCGTCGGCATTCCCGCGGTCGCGGGAGCGCTGCTCGGGACGCACCTGCAGCAACGCGTCTCCGGAAGCGCGCTGACGCTGGGTCTCGCAGGGCTGCTCCTCGTCATCGGCGTGTGGCTGGTCGCCGGATGACGACGTGGACGATCCTCGTCGCGATCGTCCTGGGGCTCGGGGCCGGGCTGTTGTCCGGCATGCTCGGCGTCGGCGGCGGGATCCTCTTCGTGCCGACGCTCGTCCTGCTCGGGCTCGGGCAGGTCGAAGCATCGGCGACCTCGCTGCTCGCGATCGTTCCGACGGCGGCGGCCGGCGCATGGCGGCAGCGTGCATACGGCAACCTGAGGGTCCGCGCCGCGCTCGTCATCGGCGTCGTCTCCGTCCTGGGCGCCGAGGTGGGCGTGCAGATCGCGACCCGGATCGACGAGAGCGTTCTGCGACGGCTGTTCGGCGTGCTCGTGATCGGCGTCGCGGCGCAGCTCGCCGTCCGGACCGTCCGCCAGGGGCGGCGCTACCCTGATGGGTCGTGAGGGCCGCCCGCGCCGCAGTCGTGCTCGTGCTCGCCGCCGCCGCCGTAGGCATCGCGGCGGCAGCGCCCTCACCTCAGACCGACGACGCCACGCAGGCGACCGCGCTCGTCGCCCAGGTCGTCGTCCCCGGCCAGCCCGGCGGCGCCACGAGCCCGGTCGTCGCGCCGCCGACCGCGAGCGGCGGCGGCTCCTTCGCCTACCCGGCCGACGGCTCCGTCCTGCGCGTCGGCACGTCGACGGCGACGGCGACCGCCCAGTCCGGGACGTCGTCCGCTGCCGAGGGCGTCGTCAAGGCGCTCGCGGTCTCGATGTTCGCGGGCGAGATCACGGCGGACGCCGTCGACGTGCGGGCCGGTGCGGCCGCAGGAACGGCCGGAGCGACCGGCGACGTCGGCACGTCGACAATCACCGGCCTGACGGTGCTCGGTCAAGCCGTCACCCCGAGCGGCAACGTCCAGCTTCCGCTCGCGGACTGGGGGACGCTCGACGTGTTGTCGTCGACGCGCTCGACGTCCGACGTGCCGCGCTCGGCGGAGAGCACCGTCACGGGGCTCCGCGTCAGGCTCATCGCCGAGCACAACGGCCTTCCTGCGGGGACGCAGATCGTCGTCGGCTCCGCGACCGTCCGCGCGGTCGCGCAGGCGACGCCCACGACTCCGCCTCCGGCCCACATCGACGGCGCGCCGCGCGCGGCGCCGACGGTTCCGGCGTCGCCCAAGCCGACACGCGTCGCGCCCCTGCCGAACGCACCCAAGGAGCCCGGACGGTCGATCCCGGGTGCCCCGCCGGAGGTGGTGCGCGCAGCTCCCGAGGTCGTGGCACGCCTGTCACGCGGGGGGTACGTGTTCCCGGTCTTCGGCCCCGCAGCGTTCGGCAACAGCTTCGGCGCCTACCGCGGAGACGTCGCCGGCAAGTGGCACCACGGCGAGGACCTCGTCGCGCCGGCCGGTACGCCGCTCCTTGCCGTCGCGGACGGAACGCTCTTCTCCGTCGGATGGAACGACATCGGAGGCTGGCGGCTGTGGCTCCGGGATGACGCGGGGAACGAGTTCTACTACGCGCACCTGAGCGCCTACTCGCCGCTCGCTATCGCCGGTAAGCGGGTGAAGGCTGGCGACGTGCTGGGCTTCGTCGGCAACTCGGGAGACGCCGACGGAGGCGTCACCCATCTGCATTTCGAGATCCACCCCGTCGACCTCCTGAAGTACGGGTACGACGGGGCGGTCGCGCCGTACCCGTTCCTCGTGGCGTGGCGTCGCGCGGACGACATCTCGTTCTCCGAGGGACGCACCTACGTGCTGGGTCAGGACGGGCTCGCGGGCCCGCCGGGGGCACCCGTCGCGTCCGCCCAGGCGGGTGCCGTGCTGATCTCGGCGGAGGACATCTCCACCGCCAGCGGCCTCGTGCCGGGGGCGCTGAAGCGGGCGCTCGCCGGCGGCGAGGCCCGCTCCGGCGCTCGCCCCTAGCTCGTCCCCTTCTCGACCTTCGCCTTGGCGTCCTTCGCCGTGTCGGCGGCGGCGTCGACGGCGTCCGCCGCAGCCTCGCTCGCCCCGCCGTTCGTCGTCTCGAAGGACTCGAGCGGCTGGAGGTCGTCGTTGCCCGCGATCACGTCGAGCAGCTTCTCGCGCGTCTGGGGGCCGGTCCAGGGGTTGTAGAGCGCGCCCGCGATGACGCCGGCGAGCAGCACCATGTTCCGCCCCTTGTGGGTCTTCTTCTTCTTGCCCTGGAGCGTGTCCTTGGCGCTCATCAGGTCCTCGATCGCGCGGCGCATCTGCTCCTGCGCCTTCTTGTCGGTCGCGAGGGTTCTCGCGGAGCCGCTCACGCCGTTCTGCTTGGCGAGCGGCCCGTAGAGCTCGCGCGCGGCGCCGAGGGCGTCCTTCAGGTCCTTGCGGAAATCCTCGTCCTTCAGCGCCCGCTCGAGGTAGGGCTTCACCAGCTCGAGCGTGTCCGTCATCTTTGCCGCCTTCTTCGCCATCTCGCGGCCTTCCTTTCTCTCGTTGAGTCGTCGCCGAAGTATTACCCGCAAAGCGCTTCTACGATGCACGACGTGAAGAAGGTCAAGCGAATCCTGCTCGCGCTCGCCGCCGCGGCTGCAGCGCTCGCCTACGTCTGGGTCGCCGCGGTGCGTGCGGTGCCCGGCGTCAGACGCCGCAAGGCAGAGGCCCGCGCGCGGCGCCATCGCTGAGCGGCCGCCGGCGCGCGCGGACGAGTACGATCGCCCGTCATGAAGGGGCTCGTTTGTGCGGGGGGCGAGGCGACGCGGCTCGGTGAGCTGACGCGCGTCGCGAACAAGCACCTGCTGCCGGTCGGGAGCTGGCCGATGATCTACTACCCGCTGCAGCTCCTCGAGCGCGCGGGGATCGAGAGCGTCCTCGTCGTGACAGGGAAGGGCCACGGCGGTCAGATGATCGACCTGCTCGGCGACGGCCGCCTCACCGCGCGCGGGTCCGAGGAGCCGCTGCTCTCGCTCGACGTCACCTACAAGGTGCAGACCCAGCCGGGAGGGATCGCGCAGGTCGTCGGGATGGCACGCGACTTCGCTCGGGACGAGAGACTCGTCGTCGTGCTGGGCGACAACATCTTCGAGCGCTCCCAGTCGGCCGCGATCGCTGCCTGGGCGTCCGGCGGCGACCGGGCGATGATCTTCGTGAAGGACGTCCCCGACCCGGAGAACTTCGGCGTCGTGGTCTACGAGGAGGGCCGCGTGGTCGACATCGTCGAGAAGGCGGGAGTCGTCGACAAGCGCTACCCCGCGCCGCCGACCAACGAGGCCGTGGTCGGGCTCTACTGCTTCCCGCCCGACGTCTTCGACGTGATCGAGCGCCTCGAGCCATCCTCGCGTGGCGAGCTCGAGATCACCGACGTCAACCGCCACTACGCGCAGCAGGGACGCCTCGACGTCATCCGGGTCGAGGGCTGGTGGGAGGACGCAGGCAAGCACTGGCAGCACCTCGCCGAGATCGGCCGCCGCGTCGACGAGACGGGGGCGAACGGATGAGCGTCGACGGCGTTCGCCGGATCCCGCTCCGGCGCTTCGAGGACGGGCGCGGCTGGTTCTGCGAGCTCCGGCGCGACAGCGCGCTGCCGAAGCCGACCGTCCAGACGAACCTCTCCTTCTCGCGGAAGGGTGTGATCCGCGGCCTCCACTTCCACGAACGCGGCCAGGACGACCTCTTCGTCTGCCTCCAGGGCACCGCCCGCGTCGTCGTGCTCGACCGGGTGAGCGGCGCGACCTTCACCGAGGACATCGGCGACGAGAACCCCGTCGCGATCTACGTCCCCGGCCACCACGCGCACGGCTTCGAGGCGCTCACAGACCTGCTCTTCTGTTACCACGTGACCGAGGAGTACGACCCGGCCGAACCCGACGAGCACGGCGTCCCGTGGAACGACCCGCGGGTCGCGCACCTGTGGAGCACGACCACACCAACCCTCTCGGAGCGCGACGCCGCACCCTGATCACGGGCGCGGGCGGACAGCTCGGGCACGCGCTCGTGCGGGCGTTCGGCGACGACGAGCTGCTGGCGCTCGACCGCGCGGGGTGGGACGTCCGGCACGAGGCGCCGCCGCTCCCGTGGCCGCCCGACCTCGTGCTGCACGCGGCCGCGTGGACGAACGTCGACGGCGCCGAGGACGACCCGCAGGGGGCGGCGGCCGCCAATGTCGGCGGCACAGCCCATGTCGCCGCGCTCGGCGCGCCGCTCGTGGCGTTCTCGAGCGACTACGTCTTCGACGGGACGAGGGCCGGCCCGTACGTCGAGTCCGACGCCCCGGCGCCGCTGTCGGCCTACGGCCGCTCGAAGCTGCACGGCGAGGCCGCGGCCGGAGAACAGGCCTGGGTCGTCCGCTCCTCCTGGCTCTTCGGTGAGACGGGCCACAACTTCGTCAGGACGATGCTCCGTCTCGGGGCCGAGCGCGACGAGGTAGCGGTCGTCGACGACCAGCGCGGCTGCCCGACCTACGTCGGGCACCTCGCGGACGCCACGCGCCAGCTGGTGGATGCCGGGGCCGGGTTCGGGATCTGGCATCTCGCGGCACAGGGCGACTGCACCTGGGCCGACTTCGCGGACGCGATCTTCGAGGACGCCGGTCTCGACTGTCGCGTGCGGCGGATCTCGTCGGCCGAGTTCGGCGCGAAGGCGCCGCGGCCCCCGACGTCGATCCTCCGCAGCGAGAAAGGCGCCCCGGAGCTGCCGCACTGGCGCGACGGGCTCCGGGCCTGCCTCGCGGCGCTCGGCTACGGCTGAGCTCGCGCGGCGAGCGCGGCGATGCTCGCGAGCCCGCGCGCCATCGCCCACCCGTGGTTCCAGGCGAAGAGCGGCCGCAGGACAGGCGTGAGGCGTCGAACGAGCCCCTTGCGCACCTCGATGTTCCACTCGAGCACTGCCCGCGTGCCTGCCTCTGCCGGCGAGATCGTCCAGACGCCTTCGCCCACGAAGTCGCCCTCGATCCGGGAGACGAGCCTGGCCGGGGCGACAGCCTCGACGCAGGTCAGCTCCCAGCGCAGGCGGTACGGAAGCCGGCCGCGCGTCAGGAGCCGGGCGCGCTTCCCGGGCTCCGCCGGCCCGGGGTCGCCCTCGCCCGTGAGGAACGCGTCGCCCCACCACTCGGGGTACTCGCGCGGGCACGAGAGGATGCCGTAGACCCACTGGGGCGAAGCGGGGACGAACCACTCGTCGACGAACCTGTACGCGGCCATGACCCTTGTTCGCCGCACGAACCGGATCGGTTCGCCCCGGGTCAGTGGGTCTTCGCTCGTCTGAGCGCAGACCGTCGCGGCCGGAGGCCGGCTTTGCCGGCCGGGAGGCCAGACCCGGCACGCAAGGCCGCAACCTGGAGGAGGGGGCTCGTGGGGGAACCAGGGGTTCCCCCGCGTTCAGCCAGGGGTTCCCCCACGTCGACTACCCTTCCGCGATGCGCGTGCTCGTCACCGGCGGCGCCGGCTTCATCGGCTCGCACTTCGTCAGGCGGCTGGTCGCGGGCGGCGACGACGTCGTCGTGCTCGACAAGCTGACGTACGCCGGCAACCCCGCGAACCTGGAGGGAACCGGAGCCGACCTCGTCATCGGCGACATCGCCGACCCGGAAGCCGTCGAGCAGGCCGCGAAGGGGTGCGAGGCAGTCGTCAACTTCGCCGCGGAGACGCACGTCGACCGCTCGATCCTCGGCCCGCAGGAGTTCGTTCACACGGACGTGCTCGGGACGATGACGCTGCTCGAGTGGGCGCGCGCAAACGACGCGCGGTACGTCCAGGTGTCGACGGACGAGGTCTACGGCGATCTCGAGGCAGGAGGGCGCGCGCTCGAAGGCGATCCGCTGCGGCCGTCCAGCCCCTACAGCGCCGCGAAGGCGGGCGGCGACCTGCAGGTGCTCGCCTACGTGCGGACGTACGGGGTGCGCGCCTCGATTACCCGCGGCGCGAACACGTTCGGCCCCAACCAGTACCCCGAGAAACTCGTGCCGCTGTTCGTCACGAATGCCCTCGAGGGCGAGGCGCTCCCGGTCTACGGCGACGGGAAGCAGGTGCGCGAATGGCTGCACGCGGAAGATCACTGCGCCGGCGTCGAGCTCGTTCTCCGCGAGGGCGCACCCGGCGAGATCTACAACATCGGCGGCGAGGACCACGAGAACCTCGAGGTGACGCACCGGATCCTCGAGCTGACGGGGGCCGACCCGTCGCTGATCCGCCACGTCGAGGATCGCGCGGGGCACGACCGCCGCTACGCGCTCGACGACGAAAAGCTGCGCGCGCTCGGCTGGGCGCCCCGGCACTCCTTCGGCGAGGGCGGGCTACCCGAGACGGTCGAGTGGTACACGGCGAACCGCGCCTGGTGGGAGCCGATCAAGTCCGGCGAGTACCGCCGCTACTACGAGGAGCAGTACGCCGAGCGGCTTCGGGCCTAGTCGCTCGCGGTCGATAGACAGCTCATGCGCCGGACCGTCGCACTTGCTGCGCTGCTCCTTCTGAGCGTCGGCGTCGCAGCCGCCGCGACCGCGCCGAAGCCGCCCGCTCCGGTGTTCGTCCTCGCCGGCGGGGGGTGGGGTCACGGCGTCGGGATGAGCCAGTGGGGCGCCTACGGCCAGGCGAAGGCCGGCCGCGACCACAGGGAGATCCTCTCGACGTACTACCGCGGCACCGCGATGGGCGCGGCGCCCGAAACGCTGCTCAAGCGGGTTCGCGTGCTCGTGGCCGACGGCGTCGCAAAGGTCTCCGTGGCGAACGTCGCTGCGGTCTTCGACGGAGACGGGAAGCGATACCCGATCGCCGGCGGGACGATCACCGCAAGCTCCGACCTCGAGCTCCCCGTGGGCAAGGACGGCAAGCCGGTGAAGCTCACCGGCCCCGTGACGATCCGCGCCGCGAAGAGCGCATTCCTCTCGTACGGCGGCAAGGAGTTCCGAGGCGACCTGCGGGTGGACGCGGTCGGCGGACGGGTCCAGCTCGTCAACGTCGTCGGGCTGGAGGCGTACCTCCTCGGGGTCGTTCCGGGCGAGATGCCGAAGGACTGGCCGCTCGCTGCACTCGAGGCGCAGGCCGTCGCCGCGCGCACGTACGCCGTCGGCAACATCGTCCGCGGACGACCGTTCGACCTCTACTCGGACTGGCGCAGCCAGGTCTACTACGGCGTCGATTCGGAAGCGCCCGGCCCGACCCGGGCGGTGCGCGAGACGCGTGGGCAGATCCTCACGTACGACGGGGCGCCAGCACAGACGTTCTACTTCTCGTCGAGCGGCGGGAGGACGATCAGCTCGCTCGACGCGTTCGGCCTCGATCTCCCCTACCTCGTCTCCGTCGACGATCCGTGGGACGCGGCCTCGCCCAACCACGCCTGGACGCCGCAGCTCCTGAGCGGCGCCCAGCTCGCGGCCCGTTTCGGCCTGAAGGACCCGGTCGCAGACGTCGTGTACGTCCCCGGCACGCCGGGGAAGCCGGCGGCAATGCGGCTCACGACGGCCGACGGCGAGACGGCCTCGGCGCGGTTGAGCGACGTCCGGACGCGCCTCGGTCTCAAGTCGACCGGCTTCCGTCTCGGAACACTGCGGCTCGATCTGCCGACCCAGCCGAAGGGCGCATCTCCCGTCGTGCAGCTGACCGGCGTCGCGCGGGAGGTCGAGGGCGCGACGATCGAGCGCCGGATGCCGGGCGGGACGTGGGTGACGGCGAAGCGCCTCTCGCCGGCTGCGGACGGGACGTTCGCGGTCAAGCTCCGCGCGAGCGGGACGACCGTCTACCGCCTCTCCGCCGACGGCCTCGCAGGCCCGCCGCTGACGGTCCGGGTCACCGCGTGAGCCGGCGCGCCCTTCCCTGGGCGCTCGCCGTCGCTGCCGCGCTCGCCCTCTCGGCGCCGGCCCTTGCGGGCGGCACGACCGTGGGCCTCCGTCCGGGCGCCGACCCGGGAGTGGTGTCCGCGGCGATCGAACGCGCGACCGGTGCGCGTGCGACCAGCCTCGCGCCGCTCCGCGCCCTGTCCGTCGACGCCTCGGTAGCCGATGTTCGGGATGTCGCCGGCGTGGCCTGGGCGGAGCCCGACCGCGTGCGGCGGGTCTCCTTCGTCCCGACCGACCCGCTCGCACCCAAGCAGTGGTACGCGGCGGCGAACCGGGCCTACGACGCCTGGGAGACGCCCCCGCCGCTCGCTCCGGTCCGGGTCGCGGTGATCGACTCCGGGATCGACCTGACACATCCCGACCTCTCGCGTCAGGTCGCGGTGGCGAAGAGCTTCGTCGGAGGGAGCGCCCAGGACACGCGCGGCCACGGCACGATCGTGGCGGGCATCATCGCCGCCCAGCTCGACAACGACGTCGGAATCGCAGGCCTTGCCCCGGCGGCGGAACTGGTGGTCGCGAAGGTCGTCTCCCCGAACGGAACGATCTCGGTGCAGTCGGAGTCGCGCGCGATCCACTGGGCCGTCGACAACGGCGCGCGGGTCGTGAACGTCAGCCTCGGAGGGCTTCGCGATCCCCGCAACCCGGGCCGCGACACGTACTCCCGGCTCGAGCAGGAGGCGATCGCGTACGCCGTGAAGCGGGGAGCGGTCGTGGTCGCCGCCGTCGGCAACTCGGACCAGGCGCCCCGGACGCCGTGGCGCTTCGCGAGCTATCCGGCGGCGCTTCCACACGTGCTCGGGGTGAGCGCGCTCACGCGCGGCGGCGCCTCTCCGGCATTCTCGAACCGGGACGCCGTCTACAACGACGTGGCCGCGCCGGGCGAGGACATCCTCTCGACGTTCCCGCGATCGCTCACCGGCGAGCGCGCCTCCTGCGCCGACCAGGGCTACACGCCGTGCGCGACCGACGAGTTCCGCCCACCCGAGGGAACGTCGTTCGCGGCACCGCAGGCGAGCGCCGTCGCAGCGAACCTCCTCGGCGCGCGGCCGTTGCTCCGCCCCGAGCAGGTGACGGCGATCATCGAGCGGTCGGCCGTCGACGCGAGCGCGCAGACCGGCTGCCGCGCTTGCGCACCCGGGCGCGACGCCTACACGGGCTGGGGCGCGCTGGACGCGACCGCCGCGATGACGGCGCTCGGAGGGCAGCTACCGCCGCGGGATGCCCACGAGCCCAACGACGACGCAGGCGAGGACGCGTACCGCCTCTACTTCCCCGCCGGCGAGAAGGCTCGGTTCGTAAAGGCGTCGCTCGACTTCTGGGACGACCAGGACGACGTCTACGCCGTCTACCTGCACCCCGGCGAGAAGCTCTACGCCTCGCTCGTGCCGTCGCAGGACGCGAAGGTGGCGCTTGCGCTCTGGCGGCCGGAGACCGTCGCCGTGGCCGATCTCGCGCGGCAGGACCTGCGCGTCCGCCTCTCGAACAGGCCGGGTCGCCGTGAGCGGCTCGGCTGGAGGGCCGACCAGGCGGGCTGGCACTTCCTCCAGGCGCGGCTCACTGCGCCGTCCGTCTCGCCGGTCCCCTACCGGCTGTCGATCGTTCGCACCCGCTGAGGGAGGTCTCAGCCGGGGAGCAGCTCGTCGTCGGGAACGTCCCGGATCACGCGGGCGGGGCTGCCGACGACGACCTTCCGGGGAGGCACGTCCTTCGTCACCACGGCGCCCGCGCCAACGAATGCCTCCTCGCCGACCTCCACGCCCGGGCAGAGGATTGCCCCGCCGCCGACACGCGCGCCGCGACGGATCGTTGGTCCCTTCATCAGCTCGAGGCGCTTCTCGGTCCGGCCCATGAAGTTGTCGTTCGTCGTCACGACGCGCGGAGCGACGAAGACGTCCTCCTCGAGCGTCGAATACGCCGTGACGTAGGCATCGGCCTGGATTTTCGTCCGAGCACCGATCGTCGTGTCGTTCTCCACGAGGGAGCCGCGTCCGACGACGACGTCGTCGCCGATCGTGACCCGCTCGCGCACGCAGGACTGGTCGCCGAGGATCACGCGTGCACCGATGCTCGAGCCGGCGAACACGATCGCCCCTGTCGAGATCACCGTCGCGTTGCCGACGACGGTGGGCGGCAGCGGCTCGCGCTTCGCGGTCGAGCGAGGGGAGAGGGTCGGCTGCTTCCCGACGACGGCGTGCTCGAGCACCTTCACGCCCTCGCCGAGCACGGTGCCCGGGTGGACCACGGCCGTCGGGTGGATCTCGGCGCTCACGCCGGAGCTCCCGTCCGCAGCGAAGTCGTGAGCCGGTCGAGGGCGCGCACCACGGCCAGCCCGTCGCGTGCCTCGCGGTGGTCTCCGGGGCCTTCCTCGACGAGCCGGAGGAAGTGCTGCAGCTCGAGCCGCAGCGGCTCGTCGTTCGGGATCTTCGGGCTCGAGATGTCGCCCGTCCGCGTGCGCCACTCGCCGTAGGTCGAGGCGGGCTCCCACGGCGCCTTCTCGTAGACCGTCACCTTCCGCTCGAGCTCCATGTCGTCGAAGACGACCATCTTCTCGCGCCCGACGACCGTCATCTTCCGCATCTTGTGCGGGTCGAGCCACGAGAGATGCATGTGCGCGACCTTGCCGGACGGGAATCGCAGGAAGCAGAAGACGACGTCTTCGATCCCCTCCTGCAGGTAGTCCATGCCGTGCGCGACCGCCTCGCTCGGCTCCTCCCCGAGAAGCCAGAGGATCACGGACAGGTCGTGGACGCCGAGCGACCACAGGGCGTTCTCGTTGGAGCGGATCACGCCGAGGTTCTGCCGGTTGCCGTAGACGCACGCCACCTCTCCGAGCTCGCCGGAGTCGACGAGCTCCTTCACCCTGCGGAGCCCGGGGTGGTAGAGCAGCAGATGACCTGGCATGAGGGCGAGGTCGCGGGCCTCGGCCAGTGCGACGAGCTCCTCCATCTCCTCGCCGCGCATCGCGGGCGGCTTCTCGACGAAGACGTGCTTCCCGGCTTCGAGCGCCTGCTTCGCGAGGCCGTAGTGCGTGGGAACGGGCGTCGCGATCACGATCGCCTCGACGGTGTCGTCGGCGACGAGGTCGTCGAACGAGCCCGTCACCCGCGCGCCCGGATAGCGCTCCGCGAACTCCGTACGGCGGGCCTCGTCCGTGTCACAGATCCACGCGAGGTCGGCCAGCTCCCCCACGACGCGGACGACGTTCTTCCCCCACCCGCCGACGCGGCCGCGTGGGCGACGCGGGCACGGGTCACGCGCAGCGGACAGGCCCTTTACTTCCAGACCTTCTCGCTCGTGATCCCGGCGCGGCCGGTCGCATTGCGCAGGTCGACGACGAGCTGTGCGTCGTCCACGAGCTTCGCGTAGTCGATGCCCGAGTGCGCCGTTGCGATGATGACGGCGTCGTACGCAGTCGGCTCGAAGGAGACCGAGGCCAGCGCGATCCCGTCGGACGCGAAGGACGGCACGTGTGGATCGTGGTAGGCGACCTCGGCGCCGGCCGTCTGGAGGAGCTCGATCAGCTTCACGGCCGGCGACTCGCGCCAGTCGGAGATGTCGGCCTTGTACGCCACTCCGAGGACGAGCACGCGCGAGCCGGCCAGCGATTTGTGCGCGCCGTGGTTCAGCGCCTGCGACACCCGCGAGCGGCAGTAGTACGGCATGTTCTGGTTGACCTCGCCCGCCAGCTCGATGAACCGGGTCGCAAAGTCGAACTCCCGGGCCTTCCAGGTGAGGTAGAACGGGTCGATCGGGATGCAGTGCCCCCCGAGGCCCGGCCCGGGCTGGAAGGCCGCGAACCCGAACGGCTTCGTCGCGGCCGCGTCGACGACCTCCCAGATGTCGATCTCCATGCGGTCGCAGAGCTGCGCGAGCTCGTTGACGAGCGCGATGTTGACCGACCTGTAGATGTTCTCCAGGAGCTTCGTCAGCTCCGCCGCCTCGGGCGACGAGACGCGGTGGATCGTGTCGACCGCCGAGCCGTAGAGCTGCGCCGCCGCCTCTGTGGACGCATCGTCGATGCCGCCGACGACCTTCGGGACGGTCTTGGTCGTCCAGTCGGTGCGGCCGGGATCGACCCGCTCGGGAGAGAAGGCGAGGTGGAAGTCCTTGCCGGCCTCGAGACCGGACTCCCGCTCGAGGATCGGCAGCACCTCGCCGCGCGTCGTCCCGGGATACGTCGTCGACTCGAGCACGACGAGCTGGCCGGGACGCAGCCGCTTACCGATTTCGCTCGACGCGTCGCGGACGATCGACAGGTCGGGCTCTCGCTGCTTCGAGAGCGGCGTCGGGAGCGCAATGAGGATCGCGTCGACGTCCCGCAGGACGTCGTAATCGGTGGTCGCGCCGAGCCCGCGGTCGGCGACGAGCTCCGCGAGCGTCTCCGACGTGACGTCCTCGATGTAGCTGTCGCCGTTGCGGAGGCGCTCCACGCGGCGTGCGTCGACGTCGACGAGGACGACGCGGCGCCCCGCCTGGGCGAACACGTGCGCGAGGGGGACCCCGACGTAGCCGGCCCCGACGATCGCGATCTCGTAGGTCGCGGCCTCGGGAGCGGTGTCCGAAGCGGTCGTCTCGGGCGTCGTCACAGCGCGCGAATGCTACCCGCGCGACCTGACTTGTAACACAGTGTCACAAGCTGACCCGGGCGGAGGCTGACGGTTCACATCCCGCCGAGCGCGCTCGCGATCCGCTCCGCGGCGTGGCCGTCGCCGTAGAGCGGACGGTGCGCCGCTCGGGAACGCAGCGTCGCGAACAGCTGCCTCGATCGCGTCGGGATCGTCGTCGACGAGGACGTTGGCGCCCTGCTCGACGGTGTCGACCCACTCGGTCGAGGGGCGCATCGTCACGCAGGGCACGCGGTACCAGTACGCCTCCTTCTGGAGGCCGCCGGAGTCGGTTGCGATCACCCGGGCCTGCGACGCGGCGGACGCGAAGGCGAGGTAGCCGAGCGGCTCGCGGAGCTCGACGTTCGGTGCGAGCGCGATCCCCTCGGCTCGGAGCACGGCGGCGGTGCGTGGGTGGGCCGGGAAGACGACCGGCTCGTCGACGCGCGCGAGACCCCCGACGATCCTGCGCAGCCGCTCCGGCCGAACGTTCGCCTCGCGGTGGACGGTGGCGACGACGTACGTCCCGGGATCGTGCGGCGGCGGAACCCGCTCGCGCGCGATCGGCGCGAAGCGAAGCGTCGCGTCGGCCATGACGTCACCCACCACGAGCGCCGTTCCGCCGACACCCTCGGCGGCGAGCGTCGCGACCGAGCGCTCGTCGGGGCAGAGCAGAAGCACCGCGAGGCCGTCGACCTCGATCCGCGCCCGCTCCTCCGGCATCGAGAGGTCGCCGCTGCGAAGCCCGGCCTCGACGTGCGCGAGCGGGATCCCGGCGGCGGCGGCCGCCCGCGCCCCGGCGAGCGTGGAGTTCGTGTCGCCGAGGACGAGGACGGCGTCGGGTCGCTCCGACTCGACGACGCCGCGCACGGCGGGTGTCAGCGCCTCGACGTCGGCCGTGCGGAGGTCGAGCCGGTGCGCGGGCTCCGAGAGCCCCAGCTCCTCGAAGAAGACCTGCGAGAGCTCGTCGTCCCAATGCTGGCCGGTGTGGACGACGACTTCCTCGATCCCCGCCTCGCGGAGCGCCACCGAGAGCGGCGCCGACTTGACGAATTGCGGCCGGTTCCCTACGACGGTGAGGACGCGCATCGCGCGCCAGCGTAGTTGCCGAAACATCGCGCCCCGCCCATCCTGTCCGCGTGAGCCATCCCGATCTCCCGGCCGAGCAGGCGTATGTCGACCACGCGTACGAGTGCCTCGACCGCATGCGCGCCGTCGTCGAGCGTGCGGCCGGCGCGACCGACAGCGAGATCGCGGCGCTCGCCCTCGAGGCGTGGGCAGCGCGGCGGCTCAAGACGTTCGAGGACGCGGAGCGTGGCCTCTGCTTCGGACGCCTCGACTTCGAGACCACGCCGAGGCCGCTCTACGTCGGGCGCCGCTGGGTGCACGACGACGACGTTGACGCGCTGCTGGTTGTCAACTGGCAGGCACCCGCGGCGCGCCCGTTCTACGTGGCGACACCCGAGAGCCCGCACGACGTCACGCTCCGCCGCCGGTTTCGCACAGAGGGCCGGCGCCTGCTCGACCTGAGCGACGAGAAGCTCGACGGGTCGGGCTCGGTCGTCGGCGGCGACTTTCTCCTCGACGAGCTCGAGCGGAGCCGCGAGCCGCGCATGCGCGACATCGTCGCGACGATCCAGACCGACCAGTACCGGCTCGTCACCCGCGGGCCTGAGCCGCCGCTCGTCGTCCAGGGCGGGCCGGGAACCGGAAAGACGGCGGTCGGCCTGCACCGGGCCTCGTACCTCCTCTACACCCATCGCGAGGAGCTCCGGCGCGTGCTCGTGGTGGGGCCCAACCCGACGTTCATGGAGTACGTCTCGCACGTCCTGCCGACGCTCGGAGAGGAGAGCGTCGAGCAGCGGGCGGTGGGCGAGCTCGTCGACGGCGTCGAGGCGACGATCGTCGACCCTCCGGACGTCGAGCGGCTCAAGGGCGACGTCCGGCTCGCCGAGGTGCTGTCGCGCGCCGGGGGCCTCCGCTCGGCCGCCCGTCCGGAGGAGCTCGTGGCGCGGATGGAGGGCGAGTACGTCCGTGTCCGCGAACCCGATGTCCGGGAGCTGGCCGAGCGCGCACGCGAGGAGCTCGGGCTGACGGCGCACGCACGCGAGCGATTCCGGATGGACGTCCTGCGGCGGTTCTACGAGGACTACGGCGCGAGGCTCGGCGGCCTCGCCTGGCGCGACTTCGCCGAGGTCGAGCGCTCGCTGAACGCGAAGGGCTTCCTCCCGCGCTGGCTGGGCCGGGTCTGGCCGGTGACCGCCCCGGACGCCCTCGTTCGCTCCCTCCTCACCACACCCGCGCGCCTCGCGGAGGCGGCGGAGGAGATCCTCGACGACGGCGAGCAGCGACTGCTTCGCCGCCCACGGTCCGGTTTCGCGTGGGGTGACCACGATATCCCGCTCCTCGACGAGGCGCGCGCGCTGCTCGCCG
Source organism: uncultured Actinomycetes bacterium (assembly GCA_963746445.1). Classification (GTDB taxonomy): domain Bacteria; phylum Actinomycetota; class Thermoleophilia; order Gaiellales; family Gaiellaceae; genus Gaiella. The sequence continues at coordinate 305,466 of CAVVAW010000007.1, read as the reverse complement.
AGCCGCCTCGGTCGTTCGGGCACGTGATCGTCGACGAAGCGCAGGACCTGACCCCGATGCAGCTCCGGATGGTGGCGCGCCGCGCACGCGGCGGCTCGGTCACGATCCTCGGCGACATCGCGCAGGCGACGGGGCCGGTCGTCCACGACCGCTGGGACGACGTGCTCGCCCACCTCGACGCCGCGGGCACCGCCGAGGTCGCAGAGCTACGCCATGCCTACCGCGTCCCGTCCGAGATCATGGAGCTCGCACTCCCCCTGCTCGATGTCGTCGCGCCGGATGTCGCCCCGCCGATCGCCTTCCGCACCGGCGCAGCGGGACCGCGGATCGAACGGGTGGACGAGGACGACCTCGTGACCGCCGCGCTCCGTGAGGCGCTTGCGCTCGCGGCCGAGGAGGGGCTCCTCGCGGTGATCCTCCCGGACAGCCTCGTCCCCGACCTCACCGGGCACTCCGCGTACGACGACGGCATCCCGCTGCTCTCACCGCGCGGGGCGAAGGGGCTCGAGTTCGACCACGTCGTCGTCGTCGAGCCCGCGCTGATCGCGGAGGGCGAGACGGGCCTGCGCGAGCTCTACGTCGCGCTCACCCGCCCGACGAAGACGCTCGTCGTCGTCCACGCGCGCCCGCTGCCGGCCGAGCTCGGCACAACTGTCCCGCTCGGGTAGCGCGTCGCGCCAGCACAACGGTGTGCGTTGCCCGTTCGCGCCCGCCGTGCGAAGATCGGACGCCCGCCGAGCCGAGATCAGGAGGAGACCATGGAGGCCACCGCTCGAGAGCTGCCGTTCCCCGTCTGGCTGGCGGCGATCTTCGGGTTCGCCAAGGCCGGCTTCCTCGCGCTGATGGGCGTCATCGGCGTGCTTGCCTGGAACGGCGTCAGCGACCCGTGGGGGATCGGCTCGCTCATCATGGCCGCGCTGTTCGGCATCGCCTCGTACATGCTCATGCGCGGCAACCGCGTCGCGCGCATCGTCTTGGCCGCCCTTGCCGTGATCGGCGGCGTCACCGCGATCGTCTTCGCCTTCATCGGCCCGACGAGCGCGATCCTCCCCTCGATCACGACCGCCGTGCTCGACGCGATCGTGCTCTGGCTCCTCTACGGAGTCCGCTCGTCGAAGGAGTACTTCGGGACGTAGGGCGCGGCCGACCGACGCTCAGAGGCCGAGCGGCTCGAGCGAGCGCTCCTCGGCGCAGTCGACCGCCCAGTCCTCGCAGATGTCCCGAAGCCGCCCGCTGTCGGACGCCGCGGCGTCCGCCTCGGCGACGACCTGGTGCACGATCGTCTCCGTCTCGGGGGTCATGTCGTGGGTGCGCACGGCATGAACCCGCACGCGCGCCGCGACCTCGAGCAAGCGGCGGGCCAGCCGGTCGATCTCCGCGAGCGTCGCCTCCCGGCCTGTGAGCGGCCCGAAGTTCACGACCACCTCCGGCGCCCCGTTCGCGCCGGGTCGGAGGAATGCGACGGTCGTGTTCATGTGATGGTCGTACCCTCTGCGATCTGGGCCGAACCATCTCGCGACCGCGACGCGAGGCCCTCGAACGCAAGCGCGGCGCCCACGGCGCAGCCGGCGATCACGAGAGCCATCGGCAGAGCCGTGTCGCTGCCGCCCAGCCCGACCAGCGGAGCCGCGAACGCTCCGAACGCGTATTGGCTGACCCCGAGGAGCGCGGCCGCCGTACCCGCCACCTCGGGATGGTCGGTCAGTGCGAGCGCCAGGGCGTTCGCCTGGACGAAGCTCCAGCTGGCCATCTGCAGCATCAGCGGCGCTACCACCATCGCGAGACCCGCCGTCGGTAGCGAGACGATCACCACGAGCGCGACTCCGGCGACCACCAGCATGAGGAGGCCGACCCGAAGGAGGCTCCGGGGCGAGCGCGTAGCGAGCAGGTGGGCGTTCACCTGCGCGCCGGCGACCAGGAAGACCGCGTTCAGCCCGAAGAGCAGGCCGTAGAGCTGCGGCGAGGCGCCGTAGACGTCCTGCAGCACGAACGAGGAGCCCGCGACGTAGCCGATCATCGCGCCGCCGCCGAGCCCGACGATCAACACGAACCCGACGAACCTTCGATCGCCGAGCAGCCGCGCGAACGTCTCGAGCGTGACCCGGAGCCCGCCGGCGCGACGTCGCTCACGCGGAAGCGTCTCGGGCAGGAGCCGTGCGCCGACCGCGGTCAGGGCAAGCCCGAGCACGGAGAGCGCCACGAAAACGCCGCGCCACGACGTGACACGGAGGAGCTGTCCGCCGACGATCGGCGCGAGGATCGGCGCGAGCCCGATCACGATCATCAGCCGCGAGAGGTACCGCGCGCCGGCGGCGCCCGCGTAGAGGTCGCGGACGATCGCCCGTCCCACCGCGACACCGACGGCGGCCGCTGTTCCCTGGACCAGCCGCATGCCCGCCAGCACGGAGAGACTCGGCGCGAGGCTGCACGCCAACGTCGTCACCGTGAACACCGCCATCCCGGCGACGAGAGGCCGACGGCGCCCGTGGACGTCGCTCAACGGCCCGGAGAGCAGCTGCCCGAGCGCCAGCCCGAGGAGATAGGTCGTGACCGTGATCTGCGCCGCCGACGGGCTGGCGCCGAAGTCGCGCGCGAGCTCCGGGAGGCCGGGAAGGTAGGCGTCCATCGCCGCCGGCCCGATCGCCGAAACGCTGCCAAGCACAACGAAGAGCCGCAGGTCCGCCCTGCGGCGCCCGCCCAGCGTCAGAGCCCGATCACGTCGCGGAGCTCGCGCGCCAGGAGGACGACGATGCTCACCCCACGCGCTCGACGACGTTCACGCCACGAGTCTATGGACGCCGAGCGATGGGCCGTGAAGGATTCGAACAGCCCTGCAGATCGCACATTTTCTTCTTCCGGGAGGGCACCGGTGGGGGCACGTTCTGCGCTCGTGCGGGCATTCCTGACGCGTTTTGGCGCGCCTGACACACCTGGCTGAGACAGCTTCGCGCGTCGATGGTGGGCGGGTGCGCGGCAGCGGAGTGAACCCTGCCTACCGATTCCATAGGCTGCTGACTGGTACAGCCCAGATGCGTTCGCTGAGCGGGATCGTCTCGGCCCCGGTGTACATGACAGCGCCTGCGAGAAAGCGTTCCTGACGCCGGTCCCGCAGCTTGCGGAGTGTCCTATGGTCGCGCTCGTTGATCGTCGCAGCCGCCTTCGCTTCGATCGCGACCAACTCGCCGGCGCGGTTCTCGAGGACGAGATCGACCTCGTCGCGTCCGTCGCGGTAGTGGTACTGCCGGGTTCGGGTCAGCGCCCACTCGGAGTGCTTGAGGATCTCGATGGTGACGAAGTTCTCGAACACCTTGCCGGTGATCTGGTCGTCGGTGCGGATTCGTTGCTCGTTGGCGCCAAGCAGGTGCGCGAGCAAGCCCGTGTCGACAAGATGGGTCTTCGGGGCGTGGATCTCGCGTGCGCCGAGTCCCGGTCGCCAGGCGGGGAGACGCTTGATGAGAAAGATCGTCTCGAGCAGTCTTGTGTAGCTCTCGACGGTCTTGTCGCTGATCCGGAGCCGGCCGGCGAGGTTGGCGGAGACGAAGAGGTTGGCGGTCTGCGTCGCGAGCAGCCTGAGTAGGCGTGAGAGCTCCTCGAGCTTCTGGACGTCGGCGAGCTCGCGCAGGTCGCGCTCGAAGGTGGTCGTCAGATAGTTCTCGAACCACCGGTCGCGTCGGCTCCCGCTGCGAAGCCGTGCCTCCGGGTATCCGCCCTGGGCCGCGCGCTCGACGAAGGCGTCGCGGCCGATCGGCGCGCCGGTGATTTGGGGGGGTCGGGTGGCGAACAGTGCATCGACGAGGTTCGTGTCTGACCCCTCGATCTCGGCCTGGGAGAGAGGCCAGAGGCGGACGATCTCGATCCTGCCGGTGAGGGCCTCGTACACCTTGGGTGCCGTGAGCACGTTCGCCGACCCGGTGAGGAGGAATTGGCCGGGCGTGGGGTCGCGGTCGACGGCTTCCTTGATTGCGAAGAGCAGTTCCGGCGAGCGCTGGACCTCGTCGAGCAGGACGGGGCCGTCGATTCCGGCGATGAAGGCGGTTGGATCTGCGATAGCGCTGTCGCGGGTCGTCTTGTCGTCGAGCGTCAAGATCCGAGCTGGGCGATCCTCCGTCGCGATTGCGCGAGTGAGGGTGCTCTTCCCGACCTGCCTGGCCCCCATGACCAGCACCACTCGCGTGTCCCCAAGCGCCTCGAGCACGAGAGACCGGGCGTGACGGGGAAAGAGAAGGTTGTCGGGCACTCTTGCGTGGAGTCGAAAGGCGGACTGCGCAGATTCGGAGTATAGACTGCGCAGATTCGGAACGGAAGATGCGCAGACTCGGAGTCAACGAGCGACTACCCCGCCTGTCGATGCAGCGTCCGCCCTGAGCCTCAGCGCGCTGCGGTAGTGAGGACGGCGCGCACCGTCGACGGCCACCACTGGCGAGCGCCGTGTGCGGTGGGCACGCCGTCGGCGTTGAGTCCGCGGGCGATGTCGGTGAGGCCTCGGCCGCGTGCATACTCGAGCCGGATCCTCTCGACGACGGTCCCCGGGAGGGTTGCGGGTCGTCCGCCGCGCCGTCGCGTGCCCCGCCTCAGCCAGTTCGCAGACGCGGTTGACGCGATGCCGACGCTCGCCGAGGCAGCCGAGCGCTGGCGTGCCTCCCGCGTCGATGTCACAGAAGGCACGGCGGTCGGGCACCGCGTCCAGCTCGGACGCGCTCTCCCGCTCCTCGGCGCTCGACGTGTCGACGACATCACTCCCGCCGACGTCGCCGAAGTCGTGGCTGCGCTGCACGCGGCGGGCCGCAAGCGCGAGACGATTCGGAAGACGCTGACCGCGCTCGCGCAGGTACTCGACTACGCCGGTGTCAAGGACAATCCGGCGCGCGATCGCGTCCACGTCCGCCTCCCGCGGCAGGAGCGCGAGGAGCCTGCTCCACCCACAGCTGACCAGATCGAAGCCGTCCTACCGCTGATGCCGCACCGCTACGCGCTCGCGGTGCTCGTGCTCGACGCGACCGGGATGCGCGTCGGCGAGCTCGAGGAGAAGGGGCTCTGCTGCGGCGACATCGACGAGCCGAACACCCGTTGGCGCATTCGTCGCGCCCTCGAGAAGGGGCGCCGAGGGCGTTGGGTCCCGGTCCCGCCCAACCTATTCGCGGCCGTCGTCACAATGCTGCCACCACGCGAGGACCGCGACCCACGGCGACCCGTGTTCGAGGGTGTGACCCAGGAGAAGCTGCGAACTGCGATCGCAAGGGCCTGCAAGGCGTCCGGCACGCCGACCTGGTCACCGCACGACCTGCGCCACCGTCGAATCAGCCTCTGGCATCGCCAAGGCGAGACCTGGGCGCTGATCGGTGCTCGCGTCGGCCAACGCTCCCTTTCGGTCACTGCGGACACTTATACGCACGTGCTTCTCGACGACCGCGAGCTCGACCACGCTCAGCTGTCGTGCGACGCTGCCGGCTAGCACGGTCCAGCACCATGCGGAGCAATGGGCCGTTACTTCCCAGCTCCTTCTGCGAGTCACCAAGTAGTGCGTTGGATCCGACCGATCGAGGGAGGTGCAATGATATGAGCAGACGGCGGGTTGGCTGGAGGCGTACGTACTCTCTTCTAGCCCTGAGCCTGATCGTGCTCGCTCTCCTGCCCGGCGGCGCGACCGCTGGTTGGACAGTGGCGTACAACTGCTGCGGGTACCTGGGTGGGTATGAGGTAGTCGGCGCGGGATACAACTACTGGTCCAACAATCGGATCTGGCGCGACCCCGGCCCATCGGTGTCTCTCTGGTACTACAACTCGTCGGGTGCGGTGGGATACAAGTCCAACACCATGGATAACCCGTTCGTCCATAACGGCGGGGCTTTCGGTTACTCGATCGCGACATGTAGCAACAACACGGCCAACGACGTTAACCCCGCCAGCTGCCAGGCGTACTCGTAAGGGAGGCTGAAGATGCCGAGAGTAGCTCTGATGCTCGCGATGGTCTCCGTAGGAGTGGCCGCTGCGTTCGCGTACTTCGGACGCGAGGCGGAAGGTGGCTCCGTACCCCAGGCAACAGGAATGGCCGCTCTGATGAATCCGTCTATCTCAGCAGGAAGTGTCGCAGCGGTTAGGGGCTTTCCGGTAGATCTCGCGCCTGGTGATGGGCGTGTAAGGCCACTGGGATACGCCCACTACGCATGGACGAGGGGCAAGAGCATCTGCCATGTGGATCGCTCAGGAACGGGCGGCTGCTTCGAGCGATTCCTCTCGCCGGTGAATGCGGCTATCGGGGACGACGACGCCATCGGTAGCGGTGTGCCCGCCTCCGTTCGAGGTCTTGCAACCGATGACGTCACGACCGTGACAGTTGTGCTGAAGAATGGGACTAGGGTGCGCGGCGCTGTAGTGGACAACGCGTTCGAGATCTACTTGCCGGAAACCGCAACCCCGTGGGATGTCAGAGGCGAGGATCTCACGCTGAGGGACGGCAACTCAGTGTTCGTCACCGAAACCGTCCGGGCTCCCGCGATTCCGTAGGACACACCGGGCATATCGCCTGGCGGCGGCGTTCGCGGCCGCCGCCGGGCGCAATCATGTGTTGCCCCATTGTGCGCCAGCCCAGCTCTGTATGCCGCCTTCCGAAGCGGCGACGCCGTCTCTGTCCGGCGTACCGACGTCGCGTGACCACTGTGGACCGCCGTCGCGGACCCAACCCGCGATCGGGCAGTCCAAACCGTCGGCGGCACCGGCCGGCGCGCGCCATCCGCCTGAGTCCCGTTCATGACACGCCCGTTCTGCTCAACCATGCGCAATCGAGCGGCGTCGGATGGGCCGACTAGGGACGTGGAGGTAGATGGGCCTCACTCGCCACGGATCTCGTTGCAGCCATCGTCGCGACGCTCCGCGCGAGGGCCGAAACCCCGATCGACCCGTCTTCCAGGCTTCACCCAGGAGCGACTTCGGACGGCGATAGCGTGGGCCTGCAGGGCGTCGGGGTGCGAAGTGACACGCGTTCACACTCCGCGCGGCTCGGGCCGATAGCCGACGGGCGCAACGAGTCCCCAGTTGGAGACGACGCGGTGGCCGACAAGGTTCGCTCGAGCCCGACGATATCGCTTCCGCCTGACCTCGTCGCGGTCGTCGTCCCGCACGCTGCCGCCGGCGCGATCTCAGGCGCAGTCGGAGGTCAGAAGTCGGAGGTCGGAGGTACTCACGACGGTGCCCACTCATGAAGCGCGATGCGAATCGCGCCCAGCGCCCGTGAGAAGCGCATCTTGCAGGCGTCCTCCGAGACCCCGGTCAGGTCGGCGATCTCGGGGAAGCTCAGGCCGCGGAGGAGCCTGAGGACGACGACCGTCCGCTGCTCGGGCGTCAGCGTGGCGAGCGCGGTGGCGAGTGAGCTGCTGACGTCGTCGCCGTAGGTCGGCTCGAGCCGCGACATTGGAATGGCGTCGTCGATGGAGCGTCCTCGACGTCGATATTCGTCGACGAGCCGGCGCTGCGCGACGGCGTACAGCCAGTGAAGGACTGAGTCTGGAGTGGTGTCGGCGCTCGAGAGGGCGGTGAGGGCGTCGACGAAGACGCGCTGGGTCAAGTCCTCGGCGTCGTGGTGACTGCCCGTCCGGACGAGAAAGAAGCGGTAGATCCGGTATCGGTACCGCCGGTAGGCGTCTTCGGCTGGGTGCATGCGTTGCTGGTCGTGAGTCCGTCGGCGACGGGAGTCTGCCCGCGCCGGAAGGCGGGCGACCGTTGAACCAGCAAGTCCCTTCGCGCCGCGGCGCGCGCCGGCGACTCGCATGGAAGAGCCAAGAATGTCACCTGGGTGATCCGATCCTAGATTCCGGCACCGTCCGCCGCGAACACGTCGGACGAAGAGCGCCGCGTCCACTGAGCCGACGCCCCACGACAAGAGGAAGTCATGGAGCGCGGGATTGGACGACGATCGGACGACGCGAACCACTGCCCATCTCCACTTTGCCGGGACCTAAGGTGCATTCGCGACGATCGGAGCCGATCTCGAGCCTGCGGTTCGCAGGCGTGTCCGCGCCGTGGCTCTGAGCAAACGGCGCTGCCTCCGCGACCGGGCGGCAAAGAAGCGGTCTCGTTCAGGCCGCCCGCGTGGTCGGAATGACAAATTGCGCTCTAGAACTGCTCAGCCCCCGGCCGCGTGTCGTGAAGCTGCTTCGACCCGTTCGCGAGCGTCGCCTCTACTTCTCCGATTGATCCGAAAACCGCTGGTTTGTAGATCGAGATAGAACGAGCTGTTCCGGACGTCGAGATCTCGCCACGCACCGTCGACCCGTATGCGGAGCGCCTTTACGTCGTCGAGCGTCACCCCGAAGACCTGGGTTCCGACTGTCCCGTCGTTCAGCGACTCCAACGGCGACCATGAAGCGCTGGCCGCGCAGCGAGCTGTCAAGCGCACCCGCCTCGAGCGGTCTGTAGCAGTAGGTCATGCTCGGGAAGCCCGCTGCCGCAAGAAGCGAATAGGAGAGCCCGCGAGGGCTCGACGACGGGACGATGACAAGCTTCGAGTTGGACCGGCCGAGTCCGTCCTGGAGAACCCTGGCTCCGGCGACGTCGGCAGACTCCGCTGGGAAGTTCGAGACGACATTCTGGAATCCCTTGCGCTGGTCTTCCGACAGCGAACCGGGGTTGAGCTCGGCTCCGCCTCGCAGCGGCGCGAAGTCGGGCGCCGCCGACCGGTCGCCGAAGGTGCGGTGGATCGTTTGGCCAACGGCGGGACGAAGCAGAACAGCTGCGATCAATGCGAGCCCAGCAGCGGGTAGACCACCCGGCGATGGAGAGGAAGTTGTCGGACCTGAGCATGCGGATTTCGCCTCCTTGTCCTTGCCACTCGGGCTTGGTCGTCTGACCGGGCAGGCGGTGGCGACTGGAGAGCACGATTACTCGTCTCGGTTTCGCCTGAAGGTCGTCGCTAGGTATCTCGCTCGACAGCCCCATGAGTAGCGCTCTCTCCTGCATCGAGAGGCTGGAGGTGTCGGAGCTGACCGTGGACGTGACAGCCGTGAGGCGTTGGCGATCGAGGTCGACGGGCGATCGACGCAGACCACATTGTCAGGGTGCTCGACCGGATCGTCGCGCGCGAGCAGCGCTGGCCGAGCTGGTGAGGACAACGCGACACGCGCTAAAAGGCTGTGGCGGGCGGGCCGCTCGAATCGCGGCCGCTCGCCACAAGCCTCGCCTACTGCAAGGTCGAGGACGCACGACTCAGGGAAGTGCGACCACCGTGCCGTCGTCAAACGTTGCCGACGTTGAATTCAACGAGTCGACGGGCGTCGTCAAGTCTCCATGGAAGACGAAGACGTTGTCCGTCACCTCAACAGTGTGACTCTGTGCGCCTGTCTTGAACGTCACCGCGCGCACACCATCTACTGCGACCCCGTAGAAGACCGGCGCATGACCGCCAGGACCGCTCAGGTCATCACCGACCAACTGAACCGGGTGAGTGCGTGACAGAGGCTCGAAACAACTCTCGCCAGCTCCATCGAGCATCTGACAGACTTTCCCCTTCGTCGTGGGAACGAGGAAGAGATGCTTCCCGTCAATGGTCGCCGTTAGCCTACGGGCAGCGTCCGGAAGTCGCTTTCCGAGAGCCGCCGCTCCCCATCCGCTGGCGTTGAGCGACGCTGCAAGACGAGCGGTTTCAGGATCCAAGGCAGCTACCTGACTTGCCTTGACCAAGCCAACGCCCGCAGCCTCATTAGAAGCGCGTGGGGCACCTGCGCCCTGTATCGCGAAGAATGCCGCCGCCGCCACGGTAATCGAACCGGCCATTATCGACAACCTGCATCTGTTTCGAAATCTCACTTTCGTCTCCTCGTTCAGATACTTCGGAGCGTTCGCTATGTGTCGGTTCTACAGGTGGCAACCCGCGGGCCGGTGCCGTTCAGCAGATGGCAGCGCGAGCTGGTGTTTGTACCGGAGCAGGCGAGAAACGAACCAAAGCCATTCGTGCCCGACCTCTGACATGAGGTCACGCCAGTAGAAATGTTGTACTGGTAGTGATGCCAGTCCGCAGCAACCGCGAGCTGCATCCCGTTAGCGATGTGGTTAGTTGAGCCACTTGTCGCTGGAACGCCAGATGAGCTTAGAGTACATCCGTTGCAATAGAAGTCTTGACCTGCGTAAGCCGTCGCTGCGAGTATTGCCGCGGCGAATGACAGCATGCAAAGGAGCACGAGCAGGTGTGCTCTGGGGCTATGCCGGGTGATCATTGCAACCTCCGATGATCGGTGCAGTCGCGGGAATGGCGGGCGAAAGCGCCAACACGGTTACGATCACCCCACCGCGTTTCGTACCGCTCTCGATGAGCGGGTTGTAGATGAACCACCGTATCCTCCCTTCTGAGACGTCTCGTTCCGCTTAGTGCATCTACCTCTTCTCTCGTGCGAGGCGAACGGAAGTAACACGACGTACCGCCCGCCGGAGGGAACCCGCATGGAGCCAGCCGGCCTGATGCACACGTGTGGGCTCAACTCGTTGTACGACAAGAGTCCTGCGACTCGGCGCGGATCGTGACAAGCGCGCTCAGGCCGCGTAGGCCTTGAGGACGACGACCGTTCTTTGCTCAGGCGCAAGCGTACGAGCGTGGCGGTAGAGGTGGATCCGGGCTCGGTAGCGCCCGTAGGCGTCTTCCGCTGGGTGCATTGCGCGCTAGTCGTCCGTCCGTCGGCGACGTGAGTCTGCCCACAGCGGACATCGGCGAAGTCGCGTACCACCCCAGCGTTACCTTTGCGGCCGCGCGAGCGACTTCTTTGTGTCCGTCAACGCATGAAAGGAGCACGCACGTGTCTAGCTCAAGAAGCGAGCGACACAGCGCCCAACGGGCGTTCCGCCGATTGCCGCTGCTGGTGATCGCGCTGCTGCTGATGATCGTCCCGCCGACCGTCGCCTGGGCCGGCCAGATCAACTACGCCTCCGGCACCAACGGCGTCGGAGGGACCTTCCCGACGTCCGGCGAGGCGGTTCGAAGTTACAACCAGGTCTGGCACCAGTCGGGGTACTACTGGTGGGTCTGGTACCTGCACGGCTCCTCGCAGACGGGGCTCGTGTACGACAACGCGAACCCGACGAAGTACCCGGGTGGAAGCGGCACGATCGCGTACGCGAAGTGCTCGAACCAAAACGACAACTCTGGCGTGACCTGGACATGCCAGACGACCACGCCCTGAGGAGCGTCGATCCGATGAAAAGACTCATCACATCGAGCTCATCCGTGCTGCTCGGGTTCTCGGCGGCGGTCGGCGCGCTGCTCGCTGTCTCTGTTGTTGCGTTTGCAGACACCGGATCGGGTCAGGTCACCGCCGCCCGAGCCAGTGTCGATCCCACGACGTTGCTCGACTCGTTCCAGCGACCTCGCACGGAGCGGGATGCGCTTTCGCCCGAGGTTGACTCAGAGCTCCGCACGCTCTCGTCGACTGCACCCAGCGACGCGCTCGCTCCGGGCGATCCGGTTGCCGCTCGAAGTCGTCGGGTGACGCATGACGATGGAACGACGTTCTTCCTCGTACCAACGACACGCAAGCAGCTGTGCATCGCGGTCGTGCCGGGTGGAGCAGCCGGCTGCACCGCCGGCATCGGACTCGCGGAGGACGGAGTCGAGTTCCAGCTCGTGGATTCGGACGGGCTCGGCCAGGGCGACCCGACAGTCGTCCGTGGAATCGTCGCCGCCGGCGCTGCCGGTCTCGAGGTCGCCTCCGCGAGTGGTACGCATGAGGCCGCGCTCGTCGAAGGAACGTTCTCCATCAGCTTGTCGGACGTGCCGACCGCTGTTGTCGTCCCGATGCGCGACGGTTCGGTCCGTCAGGTGACGATCCCCGCACCCCCACAACCCTGAAGCGACCCGGGCCGGGCCGCATGGAGCGGCCCGGCCCATCTCATCGGTCCGTTACTTAGGTGCGAGCCACGCGAGGTATATGAGTGGTGACCGATGACCGAGACCTTGCCCGCCACTACCGCACCATCTACGGCTTCGTACGTCAACGCAGCGGCTCGCGCGAGGACGCCGAGGACGTGACCCAGACGGTGTTCGTGGAGGCAGCGGCCAACCTGACTCGCGTCTATGCGGAGGGGCGCTCACCACTGGCATGGCTCTATACCGTTGCCAGCCGCCGGCTAATCGATCAGGCGCGGCGGCGAGGCCGCGCCCCGGAGCTCGTGCCGCTCGACGCCGCAGCCGGCCTGCCAGGCGAAGGACGGTATGGCGAAGCGATCGGGCGAACCCTCCGGGAGGCGATCGAGCTGCTTCCGGAGAACCAGCGCCGCGTTGTTGCACGCCGTCTGATCGAGGGTGCGAGCTTTGCGGAGATCGCCGCCGACGAGGGAGCAACGGTGCCAGCCTGCAAGATGCGGTACATGCGGGCGCTCGGGACGATCCGTACCCAGCTCGAGCACGAAGGGCTCGAGCCGTGAGGCGCCAAAAGGTCAACGTCTTCTCCGACGCCGAGCTGCTCGAGCTCCTCGGGCACGACCCCGAGCTGCTCGCGATCGCCGACGCGATCGCCGAAACGCAAGCGCAACCTACCGCTGCGAGATCACGACGCAAGCAGCTGCTCCTTGCCGCCGCGATCTTCGCGGGCGTCCTGCTCGTCGCGCTCCCTGCGCTTGCGGCGTTCACCTCGCTGATCGACTTCTCGAGCGCACCACCTGCGCCCTCCGCCGCCGTCAAGCGTTTCGACGACCTCCAGCGTCAGGCGCCGCCGAACATGGACCCCCGTGTGATCGCCAGCGAGGCGAGACGCCTCGGCCTCGCCACGGAGGGCGCAACGATCGCGCTGTTCCTCGCACCAACGAGAACAGGCGGCTACTGCTTCGAGTTCGCAGACTACGCCGCCGGGTGCAACGCCGATCGCACCATCCCGGTAGCCGTCGGGTTCGCCGCGCAAAGCCTCACCGACGACCAGGCAATCGTCTACGGCTCGACGCTCGACCGGGCCGCCGTTTCCGCCACCGTCGTAACACGCGAAGGTAGCGAGCGGACCGTTCCCCTCACGCGCGTCACCGCACCAATCGACGCTTCGTTCTTCGTCACAAGCATCGGGCGTCCGGACGAGGCGCTTCCACTTCGCGTCGAGCTCCGCGACGGATCCGACCGGGTCATCGCAACACGGCGCATCGATTCGCCGCCTGCCCCGTAGCGCCTGCGACCGACCCGTAGATTGTTGGTTCCCACCGTCCAGGCCATGGCTGGTGGACGCCACCCCGCGTTACCTCTTCGCGTCTCGTGCGAGATCCAGAGGAAGGGCGTGAGTGCCCCGTCGAGTTCTGGCACCCGGCGCACACCCGAGCTTGTCGCGCGTCCAGATCGGGGCACGCTCCCGTCGGAGTGTTAAGGCGAGTTACTTCCGCCTCTCCCTGACGAGGTACCGAGTAAGCGCCAGTCGACCACGTGAGGAGGGACGATGCGGGAGCAGGTCGGAGCTCGGAACCACCAACTCAGAAGGGGTAGAGCGATGCCTCCGGGCGCACGAGGGGTGATTGTCGCTGTTGTGACCGCGCTCGCGCTCGCCGTCTCGGTATCCGGCGCGGCCGCGTGGAGCAACTACTTCGGGCCGGGAACCATGTACGCGTCAGCGGGAAGTGACATTGCGGTCTCCGGATGGAACAACTGGACCAACAACCGCGTCTATCGGCCATTGAACTACAACTTCTATCTGGGTTACTTCACGAATGAAAGCGGGTTCCATTACTCCACCGACAACGCTGGTGACAACCCGTTCTACTGGCCCGCATACGGATACAACTACCTGATCTGCGGCTGGGATTGGAACGGGACGTACTCTTCTGTCAACCCCGTGACGTGCCAGGGAGACGTCTAACATGAGGACATCACGGAAGCGGGTACTCGCGGTCTGTGTACTTATCCTCGCGATGGCCACAGTCGTGGCGGCATGGTCTGCTGAGGCACAGACTCCCCCGTTCAGCTCGACGCCCGTCGCAGGCAACCTCGCTGCGCTTACCGGGCCACCAGTCTTCCTCGCACCAGGGATGGATCGGGTTCCCGGTGAGCTGAGACCGGGGGACCAGCAGGTTCATGCACTAGGCGACGCCGGGTACATCTGGCCAAAGCCCAACATGGGGTACTGCGTGCTGATGCGGTCCGGCGCAGGCGGGTGTCTCGCTAAGTTCGACAAGCCCGCTGTTCTATATTTGACCGGCGTCCAAGCAACCTCTGGTGTTTACGCGAGCGCGCGCGTGGAAGGTGTCGTTCCTGACTCAATCGTTCAACTCGTGCTGATCATGGACGATGGGACCCATGTCCCAGCCCCGATTTCGTCGAATGGTTTCAGCGTCTCGGTTCCTAACGGCGCCGGACTGGCTGGCTACATCGTCACGCTGGCCAGTGGGCGGTCATTCGAGTTTCCTGATCCAGTTCGCGTTCCGGACTTCGTGCGATGACGCGCAACGATCATTCGATACAGGAGCCGACACCCGCCGGCCGATGTCGCATGACCGCTCACATGGCGTCTGGCGCCACCTGGCAGGGCGCTTGGAGACATCGCTTGGCCTGGATCTTGGCGGTGTGTGGGTTCGTACTGAGCATGGTTTCATTGAACTCGGCCCTCGGGTTTGGAGTATCGGTTGTACCCTTCGCATCCTTCGAGCCAGCCCCCAGAGACGTGGTCCTCGATTTCCGTTCACTCTCACGGCAGGCACCACCGCACATGGATCCACGGGCGATCGCCGACCAGGCACGTAAGGTCGCCGTCGGAGACTTCGGCTCTCAGGAACGTACGCTCTACATCGCGCCGACTGAGAACGGTGGGTTTTGCTACCAGTGGACGCCTGCATACGGTGGCTGCAGCGCGCGCTCACACAGGATTTCCGCGTGGGGCTCGCTCATTGTTCCCGAAGGAACCAACGCAGAAGCCACAGCTTCGCCAGGCAACCGCGCGGCATTCAGTACGGCTGTTCGCGAGATGCGGCAAAGATCCGCGTCTCGATGGCTCGTCGGCTATAGCCTAGATCTGGGTGCGGCAGTAGTCATTCGGTTCTCGGACGGGACTGAGATCGAACCGACCGTGGTGAAGGTGGGGCAACCGATCGAGGCGAGCTTCTTCTTCTACGAAGTCCCTCCCGAGAAGCGGACAGCCACGGTAAAGGCTGTCGTCGTCCAAGCTATTGACGACCATCATAACGTCGTAGGCGAGCAGCAGATTCGATAGCGGGTGTCATCGAAGGGAACCGCGTTACTTCTGCCCGCGTCGTGCGAGGTACGAGGGAAGGCGACTATCGTCGGTCGCTTTCCACGAGGTCTCGCCATCAGAACGAAAGGGATCGACATCGACGCGGAACGCTCAGGAGAGCCGTTCGTGTTGATCGGCATCAAGCCGGGACGAGACGCTCCGGCCGTAGAAGCCGCGTGCGCCTGACGGAGTGCAGCTATCGACCGCTCAGGGTGACATTCGAGAAGGGACGTTTCGGCTTGGCGACGGCAGAGCGGTCGTGGGGCCGCTTTGCCGTCGCCGAGTGCTCATGGTCGAAGACCGCGCGCTGCCCGCGCAGGCGGTGACCGACGTCGAGCCGGGCTCAGGTCATCAGAGGCGCCGTTACTTTCGCGGGTCCCGCGCGAGGTACTCGGTATACGGACCCATCGGAAAGGAGGAGAGCCATGACCGCACCGGATGGTGCGTTGGGCATGACAGCCTTTCGGAACCGACATCCACTCAAGCTCGGCCGCGCGGCACGGACAGCCGCGGTTGCGGGGGTCATGCTCGCAGTCACGGCCGGCGTATCCTGGGCCGCCAACTACACGACGTACTACTGCGGGGACGCATCGAACTACTGCACTGTGTACTCGTCAGCGCCCGAAAGCACAGCTAGCGTCGCCCAGCGCTACAACAACAACATTCAGTGCGCAAATACATGCCACACACACGTCTACTACTACTCGAGCGGAACCGGGTCGTACGGGTTCGCCTACACCAGCGGCGGAACGTCCGCGAGCTACGGCGCAAGCGGCGGCGGTAACTACGTCTATTCGCGTTGCATTACGGACGCGGGTTACGGCTCGAACACGGCCCGCTGTTGGACGGAGTGGTACACATGATGAGAGGGATGATCATGCGACCGAAGTCCCTGGCGATCCTGGGTGCCGGAGCAGCAATCGCCGTCGCCGCCGCCGTGATTGCAGGATCAACCAACGCCGAAATTCGAACGCGGGTTGGTGTCGTGCCCGCTCGGGCGGCAAGCAACATGCCACCGAGCGCCTCGATCACGATCCGCAGCCTGGACGACGCGATCGGCTTCCTCAACGCGCGAGACCCTGAGTTCCAGGCGGGCGCGGGTCTGAGCCGTGCGGCGATCGTGCGGACAGCCCCGATCCTCGTTTTCGGGGACGGTCTGACCAACTTCGCCCGCGGACTCAGCGCGTACAAGACCCCGCTGGCGAATGGCGGCTTCTGTATCTCATTCGCAAACGCGACCAGCTGCACAAAGCAGCCACCCACCCACACAGAGCCGGTGATCGGACTCGGGATCGACATCGACGCGGAACGCTCAGGAGAGCCGTTCGTCTTGATCGGCATCAAGGCTCCCGACGTCGTCTCCGTCACCTACACATGCGCCGGACAGACCTACCCGGCCACGCTGGACGGAGATGTCGTCGCGTTTGTCGCACCGTCCGCAACGCTCCGCGCAGACGACTGCGTGGCAAATGCCGCCTTCCGAAGCGGCGACGTCGTCTCCGTCCGCGTGTAGCCGACGTCGCGGGTCTTCTCCGCCGGTGCAACGGCGGAGGAGACCCGGGGGGACCGGCCCCGTCACGCGCGTCACCGCACCAATCGACGCTTCGTTTTTCGTCACAAGCATCGGGCGTCCAGTCGAGGCGCTTCCACTTCGCGTCGAACTCCGCGACGGATCCGACGGCGTGATCGCAACACGGCATATCGACTCGCCGCCTTCGCCATAGCTCCTCGTTGATCTACGGTAGGGGAGCCACGTCGTTCGGTCTCTGCGTCATCTGCTGTGATCACCGGCAAAGCGCGTTCCCCGATCGACGTCCAGCCGGGCTCAAGTCCTCCAGAGGCGCCGTTACTTTCGCGGGTCCCGTGCGAGGTACTAGCCATACGGACCCATCGGAAGGGAGGAGGCATTGACGTGACCACTGAGATCGGTCCGGTCGTATCGAGAGTCTTTACTGCCCAGCGATGGGTAGAGAGGACGATCGGAGCGATGGGACGCCGCACGCCAAGCGGCCAGCGGGGTCGGAAGGCCCGGTTGAGGCATCGAGCGCGCAATTTGCGACTCCCTACGGGCGCCAACATCGGGCGGCCCGCGACCTCTGGCTTGGGTCGCCGCGCGAGAGTCGAGACCCAGCGTACAGGAGCTCCTCGGACGCGACCTCCCGGACCAGGCGACACAACGCATCCACTCGTGTAGCGGGCAGATGTTAAGTCGTGTTACCTCCTGTCGTCCTGGTCGAGTTATCAGATAGATCCCCGACCAGCGAGGAGGAGGACTCGATGAGACATTGGGTATTCAAGGTGACGTGTGACAAGGGAGGCCACACAATCTAATCCTTTGTACTGCCTCAGAGTTGAGGCCGCCCCAGCGGCAACGTTCAGTCCGACGTTGGAGGTTGATCGTGTCCGCAGTTCGTTCTTCTCGCCGCGCGTCCGCCGGACCGAGGATCGGAAGGCGTTTCCTAGCGCTACTCGCTGTCGCATGTGTCGCCGGAATCTCGGCAACGGCGGCACTCGCCTGGAGCCAGTACTACGAACAAAATACGTCATTCAGTGCGGGCGACCTGCGAACGTCCGCCTACAACTCGGGAGTCGACCAGAACAAGGTCAACTTCTCCAACATTTTTGGCGGCCTTCCTCAGATGGGAACTCGCCTTATATCTGGCGGCGGATCGCCGTATACGTGGACGTGGTCGAATACCGGCTCGATCGAAGACTACCGGAGTATTTCGTACGGCGCGGCACAATGTATGGCGAATTCCGGTAACGGATACGCCGTATACGTCAGTTTCTGCTGGGCAGCCAACTTTTGAGATCGCGATCACATAGGGGTGTCTTTAGCATGCAACTTCTCAAGTCAAAGTGGATAGTCCTCATCGGGAGCCTCGTTGTCGCCATCACGGCGGGAACGACCGTTGTGATCGCCGTCGGCAACGCTGGTTCGGAACCGCCATCCGGCGTTTCGACTGGGGTATCATCGCTTGACCGACTCCCGGCCGTCTCCAACCTGCCGCCCAAGGTGCAGGCGTGGCTTACCTACGACAGCACCCTCTCGGGAACGGATCCGACTCAAGCCCGGGCGAGCGTCCGACGTCTCCGTTCAACTCTCGGCACGACGCAGAGCGACGTCTACGCGTTCCGGTCGCGAAGCGGAGCAACATGTTACTTGATCACCGGTCGAACAGGGTCGTGCCCGCAAGATGCGTCTCGAGGTACACCGGGCTTCCAATGGACGATCGGAGGCGGCTACCCTGGCGTGCCCAGCGCACTCGCCGGGGTCGTGGCCGACGACGTCAGCGCGATCGAACTCACAGTTGATGGCAAAGACGTACCGGTTTCAATTGAGAACAACTTCGCCTTCGCGGAGTTTCCGACCACCGCTCAGCGCGCCGATGTAAGCGTTCGTCACGTCAGCGGTGCCGTCAGTTCATTCAATGTAAATCTACAGGGCTAGTTCTGGAGTGCGCTCAGCGTGCAGCGTGCCGTTCCCGCTCGGTGTACGAGCGGGAACGGTACTGAGGGCGCCTGCGCACTTGGTGAGGTTCGCTACAGATGAACCGACATGCGGCCTTCTCCGAGCGCGTGCGTGCGGGAACTCGGCCAACCATCACGTGTTCTGGTCAGGGCTAGCGCCGATCCAAATCCGGCCGCTGTGGGGGCACCGGTGGGGGCACGCCACGCACACGGGTGCCCTCCGTGACACACTCGTCCCGCTCAACCATGCGGTTGTCGCGCAACCGAGCGACATCGGATGGGCCGTGAAGGATTCGAACCTTCGACCTTGGGATTAAGAGTCCCCTGCTCTACCAACTGAGCTAACGGCCCGCGGACGGGGAAGTGTACCGTCGGACCGGCGCCGGCCAACGCCGTCGCGAGGCTGCGAAAGGGGTCGATTTGAGGACGAAGGTGATGCTCTCGGTCGTCGTGCTGGCGCTCGTCGCGACGGGTGTAGCGGCTGCGGACTCGACGCCGGTGGGGCCGCTGCCGAAGCCGGCCGTGACGAGGGTTACGACGGCGAAGGGATCGCTCGTGGCGGTCGCGCTTCCCACCCAAACCGCACGAAGTGGGCTCGTCTGGCGCATCGCGCGGCCGCTCGACACGCGCCTCGTGAGGCAGGTCGGCGAGGCGGACGTGGGGCCTTCCGTGGTGCTCGTGTTCCGCGTCGTGGGCCGTGGCCACGCTCTTCTCGACTTCGCCTTGACCCGAGGCGACACCTCGCCCAAAGCCGTTCGCGCGGTCCGTTACGACCTCCGCGCGACCTGACCGCTCGGCCCATGGGTCTGATGTAGTCTCGCGGACGGTGATCCACCGGGGCGCCCTGATCAGGATGGTCGCGATCGCCGTGGTCGCGGCGGTGATCGCGAGCCTCGTCGCGGTCCTCATTCGCTGGCTGCCCGAGTCCGCCTCCGAGGAGATGGACCGCATCACGTTCGTCTTCTGGTTCGCGACGATCATCTCCATCGGCATCTTCGCGCTCGTCGCCGCGGTGATCATCGAGGCCGTCTGGGCGTTCCGCGTCCAGCCCGACGACGACACCGACGGGCCGCCGATCCACGGGAACACGAAGCTCGAGATCGCGTGGACGATCGTGCCGGCGATCCTCGTGATCTCGATCGGCGTCGTGAGCGCGGTCGTCCTCTCGAAGAACGCGAACGCCGGGAGCGACCCGCTCGAGGTGAAGGTGTTCGCGCAGCAGTTCGCGTGGAAGTTCGAGTATCCGGGCAAGGTGCAGACCGAGGAGCTCGTGATGCCGCTCCACCGGTCGGTCAAGTTCGAGATGCAGTCCGCGGACGTGATCCACTCGCTCTGGATCCCGCAGATGGGCCAGAAGCAGGACGTCGTCCCCGGGATCACGACGAAGATCGTGATCACGCCGACGCGCACCGGGAACTTCACCCTCATCTGCACCGAGCTCTGCGGCCTCGGCCACGCCACGATGCGCGCGCCCGTTCGCGTGCTCGACCAGGCCGCGTTCAAGCGCTGGCTCGACGACCAGCGGGCGGCCGGCGCAGGCGCAGCGGCCGGCGGAGGAGCAGCGGCCGGCGGAGCAAGCGGCGGACAGAGCGGCGGCGGCGCGGCGGCGGCCGGCGACGCCGCGCTCGGCAAGACGACCTTCGCCTCCGCGGGCTGTGGGGGCTGCCACACGTTCAAGCCGGCGGGGACCGACGCACAGGTCGGGCCCGATCTCGACAACCTCGTTGCGGACGCCAAGAAGGCGGGTGAGCCCGAGGATCAGTACATCGAGCAGTCGATCGTCGATCCCGAGGCCGTCATCGTCTCGGGCTACCAGCCGGGCGTGATGCCGACGACCTTCGGCAAGACGCTCTCGCCTGCGGAGCTCTCCGGGCTCGTCGCGTTCCTGAGCGGGAAGGAAGCCAATTGACCTCCACTCTCGACCAGCACAGCCAGCAGGACCTCCAGCACGGCCACCCGGCGCCGCGCCGGCGTGGCATCTTCATGCGCCCCGGCTACCTGCGCGCGCTGTGGGTCACGCCCCTCTTCTTCCTGATCGGGATGTACATCGTGGTTGCGATCCGGGCGCTTGCCGGCTGGGATCCCGTCTACGACTGGGAGTACATCGTCCTGATCGCCGGCATGGTCACGGCGCCGATCGGCTTCCTGCTCGGCATCGGCGCCTTCGACTACTGGCTCTACTGGATCTCGGGCCGCCCGACGCTGGTGGACGACCACGCGAACCACGGGGCGTACAGCTGGAAGGACTACTTCAAGGTCAACACCGACCACAAGGTGATCGGGATCCAGTACCTCGTCACCACGTTCTTCTTCTTCACCGTCGGCGGCTTCCTCGCGATGCTGTTCCGTGCCGAGCTCGCGCAGCCCGGAATGCAGTTCTTCGACACGCAGACCTTCAACGGCCTCGTGTCGGCGCACGCAACGCTGATGATCTTCGTGTTCATCATTCCCGCGTTCGCCGGCCTCGCGAACTTCGCCCTGCCGCTCATGATCGGGGCCCCGGACATGGCGTTCCCGCGACTGAACGCCCTCAGCTTCTGGATGCTGCCGGTTGCAGGCACCCTGTTCCTCGCGAGCTTCCTGGCGCCGGGCGGCGCCTTCGCGACGGGTTGGACGAGCTACGCGCCGCTGGCGTCGGAGCAGCCTTTCGGCCAGGTGTTCTTCAACATGGGCGTCCAGTGGGCAGGCGCCTCGTCGATCGCCACGGCGCTCAACTTCCTGGTCACGATCATCACCATGCGCGCGCCGGGGATGACCTTCTGGCGCATGCCGCTGCTCGTGTGGGCGAACTTCACGACGTCGCTCCTCGTCGTGATCGCGACGCCGTTCATCGCCGGCTCGCAGTTCTTCGTCATGTTCGACCGGGTGATGCACACGAGCTTCTTCACGCCGGACAACGGCGGCTACGTGCTCGGCTACCAGCACATCTTCTGGTTCTACTCCCACCCGGCCGTCTACATCATGGTGTTACCGGGCTTCGGGATCATCTCCGAGATCATCTCGGTGTTCAGCCGCAAGCCGATCTTCGGCTATCGGCTGATGGCCGTGTCGCTGATCGGGATCCTCGTGCTCGCCTTCTCCGTCTGGGCGCACCACATGTTCGTGGCCGGGATGGCGGACTGGCTGCGAATCCCGATGATGATCTCGACGCTGCTGATCGCCGTGCCGACCGGGATCAAGGTGTTCTCCTGGCTGGCGACGCTGTGGGAGGGGAAGATCCACCTGAACACTCCGATGCTCTTCGCGCTCGGGTTCATCTCGACCTTCGTGATCGGCGGCCTGTCGGGGGTCTACCTCGCCGCGGTCCCGATCGACATCCACGCCTCGGACACGTACTTCATCGTGGCCCACATCCACTACGTGCTCTTCGGCGGCTCGGTGTTCACGATCTTCGCGGGCCTCTACTACTGGTTCCCGAAGATGACCGGGCGGATGTACGACGAGCGCCTGGGCAAGCTCCATTTCTGGACGACCTTCGTCGCCTTCAACGTGACCTTCTTCCCGATGCACTGGGTCGGGCTGGACGGGATGCCCCGTCGCGTCGCCGACTACGCGGGCACCTATGGCGCGCTGAACATGGTGATCTCGATCGCGTCGTTCGTCCTCGGGGCGTCGGTCGTGGTCTTCGCCTACAACATGATCACGAGCTGGGTGCGCGGCCCGATCGCCGGGTCCAACCCGTGGCGCGCGATGACGATCGAGTGGCAGGTCTCGTCGCCGCCACCGGTGTTCAACTTCGACGAGATCCCGCAGGTCGTCGGCGGCCCGTACGAGTACGGCGTCCCCGGCGCGCGGCACGCCGTGCTCAAGGGCGGCGCGCTCCAGGAGGCGCACACGTGAGCGAGCCCGAGACCAAGCACGTCCTCGTGGTGGCGAACGAGACGCTCGCCGGCGAGGAGCTGCTCGACGCGGTTCGCAAGCGGGCCGAGGAAGGCCCGATCCGCGCGACCGTGATCGCACCCGTCAACGAGCCGAGCGCCGGCTACGTCGTCTACCGGAACTCGCGGCGAGCGACGGCCGGGCGTCGCGTCGACCGGATGGTGGCCGCGCTCCGGGCGACCGGGATCCCCGCCCACGGGGACGTGTTCGAGGGCGGCCCCGTCGCCGCGGTCCAGGACGTGCTCGCACTGGAGGACATCGACGAGCTGATCGTCTCGACGCATCCCGAGGAGAAGTCCGGCTGGGTACGGAAGAAGCACGTCGTCGGCCGGCTCCAGCGTCTCGCCGGCGACCGGCCGTTTCAGCACGTCGTCTCCGACGTGACGGCCAGATCGGGCAGGGCCAACGTCCTCGTGATCGCGAATGAGACCGTACTCGGCGAGCCGCTCCTCGATCGCATCCGGCAGCGGGCAGCGGAAGGGCCTGCCGGCTTCCTCATCGTCTGCCCGCAGAGCGATCCGACGGCGAGCGAGCACCCCGAGGCGGAGCGACGCCTGCGCGCCGCCCTCACGACGCTCCGCGACGAGGAAATCGAGGCGCACGGCCAGATCGCGCATCCCGATCCGTACACGGCTGCGATGCAGATCGTGGAGGACGAGCGAGTGGACGAGATCATCGTCTCGACCTTCGCCGGCGAGCGCTCGGGTTGGCTCCGGCGCGACGTCGTCGACCGCCTGCGCAAGGACGCAGGGGTTCCGGTGGAGCACATCGTCGCAGCGGCGCCGATCGGGACCGGAGCGGCATGAGCGCGCACGCAGAAGCAGCCGGGCACGAGCACCACGGCCCGCCGATGGCGAACCGCAGCTCGCGGCTCGACCCCGCGACGCTCGGGATGTTCCTCTTCATCGCGTCCGAGGCCATGCTCTTCGGCGCGTTCTTCACCGCCTACTTCTTCGTGCGAGTCGTCAATCCGGACGCGCCGGCCACGTGGCCGCCGCCGCCCTACCACTTCCCGATCTTCGTCGCGGGCGTCAACACGGCGATCCTCGTCACGTCGAGCTTCACGATCCACTGGGCGACGCAGGCGATCAAGCGGAACGACCGGAACGGCATGCGCGCAGGGCTCGTCGTGACGATCCTGCTCGGCAGCGCCTTCCTTCTCACCCAGATGGTCGAGTACGCGCACGTCGGGTTCAACACGGGCGACGGGGCTTTCGCGTCGGTCTTCTTCGGGCTGACGGGCCTGCACGGCGCCCACGTCTTCGTCGGCCTCTCGCTCCTCACGATCGCGGCGGTGAGAGCCTTCAAAGGCCACTTCTCGGCGGAGCACCATCACGGGCTCGAGATCCCGAGCATCTACTGGCACTTCGTCGACGTGATGTGGATCGTCGTGTACTTCGCCGTCTACATCCTCTAGAGGCAGACTCGCGCCGGCGGGGCGCATGCGCTAGAAACGAGCTGTGAAGAACCCGCTGCGCGACGAGGCGTCCGCCTTCCGTGTCGTCGTCCTGACGCTCGGCGGCGCGGTTCTCGTCGCGCTGGGGGCATGGATCAACACCTGGCTCGGTGTCGTCGTCTTCCTCGTGCTCGTCGGCGTCGCGCTCTTTGCGATCCGCGGCGGCATGCGCCAGCGGCCCACGCAGGCCCATGTGGTCCACGACGACGGGCCGGCGCGGAAGATCCTGGTCGTGGCGAACGAGACGGTTGCGGGCGGCGAGCTCCACGAGCTCCTCGGGCGCAAGGCGAAAGGCGTCAGCGAGGACGTCCTCGTCGTGTGCCCGGCGTTGAACTCGAAGCTCAACACGTGGACGTCGGACGAGGACGGCGCACGGGCTGCGGCGCAGGGGCGCCTCGACTCGAGCCTCACGCGGCTGCGCGAGGCCGGGATCGCGGCGCGCGGCGAGATCGGCGACGGCGACCCACTACAGGCGCTCGAGGACGCGCTCCGGGTGTTCCCGGCCGACGAAGTCGTCGTCTCGACGCATCCACCTGGCCGCTCGAACTGGCTCGAGCAGGGCGTCGTCGAGCAGGCGCGGCTCCGCTTCGACGTCCCGGTGACGCACGTCGTGGTGGAATCGCTCAGCGATTCCACCTAGATTCCGGTCGGCGACGGTGTCCGACTTCAGTCGGTCACTCACGAAGCGGCGGTCGCGATGGAGGTGTCGGACTGAAGTCCGACACCGGGCGGCGGTGGGCCTACTTGCCGGCGTTCTCGGCGACGAACGTCGCGACGGCCTCGATCTGAGCCTCGCTCAGCTGGCCCTTGAACGACGGCATCCCGCCCTGCCCGTTCGTGATCCGGTCGACGGCAAGGTCCTTCGACGGCTTCGCGTCGTCGAGGTTCGGCCCGACCGTCCCGGTGGAGCCGGCGACCGCGAGCGTGTGACAGCCGCTGCAGCCCGCCGACTCGAAGATGGCCTTCCCGTCGGTCGATCCTCCCGGCGGCTCCGGCTTCGGTGGGTTGGCGGGGTCCATCGGCTTACCGCTCGCGTCGAGACCGGCCACCGACGCGACGTACGTTGCCACGTCGTCCGCGTCCTGGCCCTTCACGATGTTTGCGGGCATCCCGGGCGAGCCGGTCGACGGTGTCGTGACCGGATAGGCGATCTGCGCGCGAACGACCTGCAGGATCGTGTCCTCGCCGAGCCCGTCGAGCCGCGACTGGACGAAGGCGTAGTCGAGGTCGGGGCCGATCTTTCCCGTCGTCCCCGCGTCCCGCAGCGTGTGGCACGACCCGCAGCTCGCGACGAACAGCTTCTTGCCCTGGATCTTGTCGCCGCTCGGCTGCGTATAGCCGACAGTGTCGCCGCAGGCGGAAAGGCCGAGGGCGGCGACGAGGCCGACCAGAACGACCGCGATCGCCCGCCGGCGGCGTCTCGCCGGAGTGCTGGGGGCAGGGTGCTCCACGCGGGAGCGAGTCTATCCCGAGGTGGACGCGGCGGCGGCGCGGAGCTGCTTCAGCTGCTGGCGGACGACGGCCGCGCTCGGATCGTCCGGTGCGAGCGTCAGGAACCGCTCGTAGGCGGCGATCGCCGTCGCGGCGTCACCGACCTGCTGGGCGGCCTGCGCGAGCTCGAGCTGGACGTTCGGGTCGTTCGGCTGGAGCGCGACGAGGCGCTTGTACGCATCGACGGCGAGCGTCGCCTCCGTCTGCGCGTCCTGGAGCGCGGCGCTGATCTCACCGCTCGCCTGCGCGTTGACCGCGGTGCTGATGCGGTCGGGGAAGATCGACTGTCCGGCAGGACCGGTCAGAGCCGGGATCCCCTGCGACGGTGCGCGGAAGAGCGCGCGGACCTGGAGGATCTGCGCGTCGCGCTGACGCTCCGTGGCGCGGGACATGTGGAGGCCGGCTAGCTCGCGATACGCGCTCTCGTCCTTCGGCCTCAGGTCGATGGCCGTGTTGAGGGCGACGATCGCGTCGGCGGTCTGGCCCTCTGTCTCGAGCGCGGTCGCGTAGTCGCGCCAGGCTTGGGCGTCCTTGGGCCGCTGCTCCGTCTCCTTCCGCGCATCCGACACCGACTGCGCCGTCGAGCTGTTCGAGTCGCGGAAGATGTCGCCGACGCCGGTGCCCCCGGCTCCGACGCCGAACACGACGAAACCCAGGCCGAAGACGAGCGCGAGGAATACGAACATCCACTTCGCGTGGCGCCGCAGCCGCGGGAAGAACATCGTGTCCTCGATCGACGGCGCGGTCGAGCCACGCGGGCGCGCAGGCGCTACCGCAGCATGCGGCTTCGCGCTCTTCGGGCGGCTCTTCTCGAATCTGGCCATGCGCTCGTGCCTCGCCGGTAGCGGTCCTCGCCGCTAACGAGAGTAGCTGCAACCCGATCCGGCGACCCGCCGAGGACGGCGGCGACAACAGGATCTTCAACAGGCTCGAACGGCGAGTCAACAAGTGAGACGACGGTCATGTCGGCCCACTTGCCCGGCGCGAGGGACCCGACCTCGTCGTCGAGACCGAGCACACGCGCACCGCCGAACGTGGCGAGCTCCAACGCCGTCTGCGCGGTGAGCGCGTCGGGGCGCTGCTCGCGCGCGCGGGCGGCCACGATCGCCGTTCGCAGCTCCTCGAACAGGTCGAACGACGGCGTCGATGCCGGGCTGTCCGTTGCGATGCCGACCGTGACGCCCGCGGCGAGGAGATCCCGAAGCGGGGCGATGCCGCAGCCGAGGATCCCGTTGGAGCGCGCGCAGTGGGCGACCCCAACGCGGTGCTCCGCCAGGAGGGCGATCTCGTCGTCTTCCACGTCGACGCAGTGCGCGGCGACCATCCCCGGCCCCAGCAGTCCGGCCTCGGCGAGCATGCGGATCCCCGTCCGGCCGGGGGGTGGCACGAGCATGTCGGCGAAGGCAGCCCAGTCACCCGAGCCGTCGAGCAGGAACGCCGTCTCGGCGACGCTCTCGGCGAGGTGGGTCGCAAGTGGCAGCCCGAGCGCCGCGCATTCGGCGTAGAGCTCGGCCGTGCAGGTGTAGGGCGCGTGAGGGGACACGCCGAGGCGCACGCGGTCGGAGAGCACCGGCTCGACCCGGTCTCGCAGCTCGGCGAACCGCGCCATCGCCGCTGCGTCGCGGCCGAAGACCTCGAGGTAGACGATCGCGCGCAGGCCGGTGACGGCGGCCGCCTCGGCGGACGCGCCCGCGAAGCTGCAGTCGCCGACGGTGGTGATGCCGGAACGAAGGCACTCGTGCGCCCCGTCGGTTGCGATCGCGCGCATGTCGTCGACTTCGAGCAGGCTCTTCCGTCCGACGTGCAGGCCGATCCACGACGAGAACCCGAGCCCGTCCCCGAAGCCCGCGTACACCGCGTACTCGAGGTGCGAGTGGCAGTTCACGAATCCCGGCAGGATCACGCACCCCGGGAACGCCTCGCCCGCGCCGAGGTCGGCGGAGCTGCCGACGGCGGCGATCCGCCCATCGTCGCGGATGGCGACCGCGCCCTCGCGGATCGGTTCACCCTCGACCGGGATCACCCAGTCGGCGGAGACGACGCGGCTCACAACGCTTCGGCGGCCGTCCGCTCCCAGCGCCGCTCCATGAACACGGCGATCCAGATGGAGGCCTCGAAGAGCACGAGGAGCGGCACCGTCTCGAGCACGAGCGAGACCGGGTCGACGGTCGGCAGCAGGATCGCGAACGCGAGCATCCCGACGTAACCGATCCGCCGGTTCTTCCGGAGGCGGTCCGCCGTGAGCACCCCAAGGCGAACGAGGCCCAGGATGAAGATCGGCATCTCGAACGCGATCCCGAACGCGAGGAGGGTGAGGGTGACGAACGAGAGGAAGTAGCTGGCTCGGATCTGCTCGGTGTAGAGCTCGGAGTCGTAGTCGACGAGGAACGACAGCGCCTTCGGTAGGACGATCGCGTAACAGAAGAGGACGCCTGTGACGAAGAGGAACGTCGCGAGCACGACGAAGACACCGAGCATCCGCTGGGTGTCGTCGCCGACGGCGGGCGCGAGGAACGCCCAGACCTGCCAGAGGAGGATGGGCAGGACGAGCGCGATCGCTGCGTAGAAGCTCACCTTGAGCGAGGTCGTGAACGGCTCCGTGACCCCGAGCGTGACGATCGGCGTCCCCTCGGGGACGAGGTCCATCAGCCGTCCGATCAGCTGCGCGTGGAAGGCGTAGGCGATCGCGAACGCCGGGACGAGCGCGACGATGCAGATGAGCAGGCGGTGCCGAAGCTCGGTGAGGTGCTCGACGAGGGTCGCTTCCTCGTCGTGGCTCAGGCGCCGCGGCACGATCCGGCGGGCCATCGCGCGGGGGTGGTCTTAGGAGACGGTGTCGCGCTCGCGCGCGGGGGTCGTGGTCGTCGTCGGCTCCACGGCCGGAGGCAGCTCCGCCACCTCGTCGACTATGTCGTCAGCGTCGTCCTTCCCGGACACCGAGTCCTTGAACTCCCGCATCCCCTTGCCGAGCTGCCGGCCCATCTCGGGCAGCCGCTTGGGCCCGAAGACGAGGAGCAGCACGAGCAGCAGGATCAGCAGCTCCCAGATACCGATTCCGAAGGGCATGGCCAGAGCGTACCGGTTGCCGGGCGCAGCGGGTTCACGGGCGGTTAAGCCAGGTGCCTCGTTCTCGCTACCATCGACGGTAGGCGCGCGCACGGGAGGAACGTCGGCGCACCTGCTTCTTCGAGACCTGCAACCGAAGGACGAGAGTGGCACTGCTCGAGATCACGAACCTGCACGTCGCGCTGGAGGACGGCACCGAGATCGTCAAGGGTGTCGACCTCGCGCTCGACACGAACGAAAAGCACGCGATCATGGGCCCGAACGGCTCGGGCAAGTCCACGTTCGCGTACGCGCTCATGGGTCATCCGGCCTACGAGATCACCGAGGGCGACATCGTCCTCGACGGCGAGTCGATCGTGGAGCTCGGGGCCGACGAGCGGGCGCAGCGGGGCCTCTTCCTCGCGTTCCAGTACCCGCACGCGATTCCGGGCGTCACCGTCACGAGCTTCCTGCGGAGCGCGATCAACGCGAAGCGCAAGGCCGCGAACGGCGGCGAGGAGAATCCGGTCGCGGTCAAGGAGTTCCGCACCGACCTGCTCGCCGCGATGGAGCACCTCAAGGTGCCGCGCGAGCTCGCGCAGCGGTACCTCAACGACGGCTTCTCCGGCGGTGAGAAGAAGCGGGTCGAGATCCTCCAGATGGCGATGCTCAAGCCGCGGATCGCGATCCTGGACGAGACCGACTCGGGGCTCGACATCGACGCGCTGCGGATCGTGGCCGAGGGCGTGAACGCGCTCGTCGGCGCAGACATGGGCGCGCTCGTGATCACCCACTACCAGCGGATCCTCAACTACGTCACGCCGGACCACGTGCACGTGTTCGCCGGAGGCCGGATCGTCGCCTCGGGCGGCGCGGAGCTCGCACACCGGCTGGAGGCCGAGGGATACGAAGCGTTCATTCCCGCGGGTGTGGGAGGAGGAGAGGGCTCATGAGCACTGCCGAGAACGATCTCGTCCAGGGAATCCGGAACGAGTACAAGTACGGGTTCTCGAACCCCGACGAAGCCAAGGACTACTTCTTCAAGTCGGGTCGCGGCCTCTCGCACGAGGTCGTCGAGGCAATCTCGCAGCACAAGAACGAGCCGGAGTGGATGCGGGCGTTCCGCCACAAGTCGCTCGACTACTTCTACGCTCGCCCGCTCCCGACGTGGGGCGGCAATCTCGCCGAGATCGACTTCGACAACATCTACTACTACATCCGGCCGACCGAGAAGCAGGTCGACAGGTGGGAGGACCTGCCTGCCGAGATCCTCGACACCTGGGACAAGCTCGGGATCCCCCAGGCGGAGAAGAAGTACCTCGCCGGGGTCGGGGCGCAGTACGAGTCGGAGGTCGTCTACCACAAGCTGCAGGCCGACCTCGAGGCGAAGGGCGTGATCTTCCTCGACATGGACTCGGCCCTGCGCGACCACGAGGACATCGTCAAGCAGTACATGGGGACGATCATCCCGCAGAACGACAACAAGTTTGCGGCGCTCAACTCGGCCGTCTGGTCGGGCGGGTCGTTCATCTACGTGCCACCGGGTGTCTCGATCGAGATGCCGCTCCAGGCCTACTTCCGCATCAACGCGGAGAACATGGGCCAGTTCGAGCGGACGCTGATCATCGTCGACGAGGACGCGTACGTGCATTACGTCGAGGGCTGCACCGCGCCGATCTACTCGTCCGACTCGCTGCACTCCGCGGTCGTCGAGATCGTCGTGAAGCCGCGCGGTCGGTGCCGCTACACGACGATCCAGAACTGGTCGAACAACGTCTACAACCTCGTCACCAAGAGAGCGGTCGCCTATGAGGACGCGACGATGGAATGGGTCGACGGAAACCTCGGGTCGAAGCTGACGATGAAGTACCCCGCGATCTGGCTGATGGGGGAGCGCGCGCATGGCGAAGTGCTCTCGATTGCCTTTGCCGGCAAGGGCCAGCACCAGGACGCCGGTGGCAAGGTCGTCCACGTCGCGAAGAACACGACGTCCGTGATCACCTCGAAGTCGATCTCGAAGGACGGAGGCCGCGGCGGCTACCGCGGCCTGCTCGAGGTCGCGAAGGGCGCAAGCGGCTCGAAGTCGAAGGTGGTCTGCGACGCGCTGATCCTCGACGAGGACTCGCGCTCGGACACGTACCCCTACATCGACGTGAAGGAGAACGACGTCGACCTCGGCCACGAGGCGACAGTCTCCAAGATCGGTGAGGAGCAGCTCTTCTACCTCATGAGCCGCGGGCTCTCCGAGGCCGAGGCGAGCGCGATGATCGTCGCGGGCTTCGTCGAGCCGATCACGAAGGAGCTCCCGCTCGAGTACGCCGTCGAGATGAACCGCCTGATCCAGCTCCAGATGGAGGGCTCTGTCGGCTGACGCCGACAGAGCCTAGAAGACCTTGGACATCACCAGGGCCGATTTCGTTGCTGTGCCTTCGACCGACTGGGAGCGTTCGCGGGCCTTCTACGTCGACACGCTCGGGCTCCGGCCCGACGAGCACGCGCAGGCCGAGTTCTGGGCCGGCGAGCAGTGCTTCGGGATCTGGGAGCCGGCGCGGTTCGGGATGGAGTTCGCGCCGCAGCGGAACGGGCACATCGCTCTCGGGGTCGAAGACGTCGCGGCGGCGCGCGCCGAGCTCGAGGCGACGGGTGTCGAGTTCTCCGGCGAGACGCTCGACTCCGGCGTCTGCCACATGGCGTTCTTCCGCGACCCGGACGGCAATGATCTCATGCTCCACCACCGCTACGCGCCGCGCGCCGACGGAAGGACGGACTCGTGATCACCGTCGAGCGGACCGACTTTGTCTCCGTTCCCGTCACGGACCTCGAGCGGTCGACGCGCTTCTACTCCGACACGCTCGGCCTCGAGCAGATCGGCCACGGCGGCTGGCCCGAGTTCGCCCTCGGCGAGAACGTGAGCCTCTACCTGCTCGACCCGACCAACATCGGGCAGACGTTCCAGGGACCGCACACGGCGTCGATCGCGCTCCGCGTCCCGGACGTCGAAGAGGCCCGGAAGGCGCTGGAGGCGAAGGGCGTCGAGTTCGCCGGCGAGACGTTCGACACGGGCGTCTGCCACATGGCGCACTTCCACGACCCCGACGGCAACACGCTGATGCTCCACCGGAGGTACGCGCCCCATGAGGACTGAGCTTGTCGACCGTTACCGCTCGCTCGCGCTGCCGACCACGCGCGACGAGCACTGGCGCTTCACGAACCTCGAGGGGTTCGATCCCGACGCGTGGACGGCCGACGCGTCGTCCGCCGGTCGCCGTGCCGTCGATGCTCGACCTCGACGTCGCGGCCACCGCGACGATCGACGAGTCGGGGATCTCGGTGTCCGAGGTCGTCCGCTGCCGGCGTCCGCTTCGAGCCGCTCACGGACGACCACCCGCTGCTCGGATCGCTCGTCAAGCCCGACGACAAGCTGCGCGCGCACAACGCGGCGGTCTGGGAGCACGGGCTGCTCGTCCACGTGCCCGCGGGCGTCGAGCTCGAGAAGCCGCTGTACCTGCGCGTCGCGAGCGGCGTGCCGGGCGGGTCGCTCTTCTGGCGCGTGCTCGTCGTCGCCGAGCCGGGCTCGAGGTTCACGTTCGTCCAGGAGCTCACCTCGGGTGACGAGCAGCTCGAGTCGTACGTGAACGGCGTCGTCGAGGTCGTCGTGCACGACGGTGCGAAGGCGGAGATCGTCAATCTCCAGCGGCTCTCCACGAAGGCGTGGCTGTTCGCCTCGTGCCATGCGCAGGTGGAGCGCGACGCGGAGCTCGACTGGGTAGAGGGCGGCTTCGGTTCCTCGCGCGGCAAGGTCTGGATCCAGAACGACCTCGCCGGCCGCGGCGCCACCTCGCGCGTCACCGGGGCGTATTTCGCCGACGGCTCGCAGCACCTCGACTACGACACGTACCAGCTCCACCAGGCGCCCGACACGACGTCCGACTTTGCGTTCAAGGGCGCGCTCCGCGATACCGCCGCGACCGTCTGGCGCGGGATGATCCGCGTCGAGGAAGGCGCGCAGAAGACGAACGCCTACCAGGAGAACCGCAACCTCCTGCTCTCGAAGACGGCCACCGCGAACTCGAT
Organism: uncultured Actinomycetes bacterium; assembly: GCA_963746445.1. GTDB lineage: Bacteria > Actinomycetota > Thermoleophilia > Gaiellales > Gaiellaceae > Gaiella. Next base: position 272,874 of record CAVVAW010000007.1, on the reverse strand, counting down.
CCCCGGCCTCGAGATCCTCGCCAACGACGTGCGCTGCACGCACGGGGCGACGCTCTCGCAGGTCGACCGCGAGCAGCTCTTCTACCTGATGGCCCGCGGCCTCCCCCGCTCCGACGCCGAGCGGCTGATCGTGCGCGGCTTCTTCCAGGACGTGCTCGACCGGATCGACCTCGACCCGGTGCGCGAGGCCCTGGGCGCCGCGCTCGAAGCTCGCATACCGCAGGGCTAGAAGCTAGCTCGCAAGCAGGATTCCGCAAGAGCGGAATCCTGCCGCTTGATCCCCCGCCGATGGCGGGGGCACGTCCCTGAAGGCGCCCGCTCTCGCGGTCGCACTGCCGCTTTGCCATGTGGCGCGCCGGTGCAAGGATTCCGATATGTCCCGCTGCTGCGCCGGTGAGTCGCTCGACATCTTCGGGGAGAAGAGCGCCCGCCGGGCGCTCGGACGCTATCTCCGGAAGGGCCTCGGCGGAAGCGACGCGCCGCGGATCGCCGACTGGGCGGCCGAGCAGGGGCTCGACGGGGCGACGGTCATGGAGGTCGGAGGCGGCATCGGCCAGATCCAGGCCGAGCTCGTCCGACGAGGCGCCGCGCGCGGCACGGTCGTCGAAGTGGTCGCGGATTACGAGGATGCCGCGCGCGAGCTCGCCACGGCGACGGGCATCGCCGATCGCACGGCGTTCGTTCTCGCCGACCTCGTCGAGACGCCCGACGCGGTGGAGCCGGCCGACATCGTCGTCTTGCGACGCGTCGTCTGCTGCACGCCCGTCGGCCCTGCCGTCCTCGGCGCCGCGGCGGGCCTGGCGAGCCGCACGCTGCTCGCCAGCTACCCGCGCGATCGCGCCGGCGTGCGGGTCGTGGTGCGCCTGCAGAACGGCCTCCTGGCGCTCATGCGGAAGCGCTTTCGCACGTTCGTCCACCCTCCGCGAGAGCTCGAGCGCGCCGCGGAGAAGCACGGGCTGCGCCTCGCACGTGTGGAGCGCGGTTTCGTCTGGGAGACCGCGCAGTTCATCGCCGACTCCTGACACATTCCTGACGAACCGCTCAGGCTCCCCTCATCTCGGCTCCATAGGGTCGGAGACATGCGACTCATCGCCGTTCTCGGACTGCTCGCGGCCATCGCGATCCTCGTCGTGCAGTAGGCCGAAGCCACGCCCCGGCTCGCAGGCTCCATGGGCGTAGGCTTGACCGATGGAGATCGGGCTGTTCCCGCTGGGGATCGTCCTGTTGCCGACGGAGCAGGTGCCGCTCCACATCTTCGAGCCGCGGTACCGCGAGCTCATCGCCGAGTGCCTCGAGGGCGAGCAGCCGTTCGGCCTCGTCTTCGCGGACGACGACGGCCTCCGCCGGACGGGGACTCTCGCGAGCGTCGTCGAGGTCGTCGAGCGCTTCGAGGACGGCAGGCTGAACATCGTCGTCGAGGGCGGCGACCGGTTCCGGCTCCTCGAGCTGACCGACGGGCGGAGCTTCCACACGGGCACGGTCGAGCCGCTGGCCGACAACGACGATCCGCCGGACCCGGCCGACGTGACGCGAGGCATCGGGCTCTTCGCCCAGCTCGTCGAGCTCACCGGCGCCGAGGTCGAGGTGCCCGCGGAGGACATCGTCCAGCCGTCGTTCTCGCTCGCCTCGAGATTCGAGCTCGCCCCCGAGCTGAAGCTGGAGCTTCTCGAGGAGACGAGCGAGCGCGTGCGGCTGAAGCGGCTCTGCGAGATCCTCGAGACGGTCGCCACGGCCGTCCAGCGCCAGCGGGAGACGGCGGAGGTCGCCTCGCGCAACGGGCACGTGCATCCACACCGCAGCTGATCGCGCTCCCTGCGACGGGGCCGGAACTGCCGCTGGCTACGATGGCCGTGTGACCTCCACCGCGCTTCCCGCGCTCGACGCGCACCGGCTGCGGGCCGACTTCGCCGTCTTCGAAGATCTCTTCGACGGTCGTCCGGTCGCGTTCCTCGACTCCGCGGCCTCGACCCAGAAGCCGCGCCAGGTACTGGACCGGATGCGCACGTTCTACGAGCACGAGTACGCGAACGTGCACCGCGGCGTCTACCGGCTCGCGGAGCGCGCGACGGAGGGCTTCGAGGGCGCACGCCGGACGGTCGCGGGCCTCCTCAACGCGCCGTCCGAGAAGGAGATCGTCTTCACGCGGAGCGCGACGGAGGCGATCAACCTGATCGCCTACGCGTGGGGGCTCGACAACCTCGGTCCTGGCGACGTCGTCGTCATCACGGAGCTCGAGCACCATTCGAACTTCGTGCCGTGGCAGTACATCGCGCATCGGACCGGCGCGAGCTTCCGCAACATCCCGATCGACGACCTCGGCGAGCTGCAGCTCGACGCGCTCGACTCGATCGCGCGGGAGGGCAACGTCAAGCTCGTTGCGAACAACCTCGTCTCGAACACGCTCGGCACGATCAACCCGGTCGAGACGCTGGCGGCGTGGGCGCACGAGCAGGGCGCGATCATGGTCGTCGACGCCGCGCAGGCCGCGCCGCATCGCCGCGTCGACGTGCAGGCACTCGACGCCGACTTCGTCGCGATCTCCTCGCACAAGCTGTGCGGGCCGTCCGGCATCGGCGCGCTCTGGGGCAAGCGGGAGCTGCTCGAGAAGATGAGCCCGTTCAACCTCGGCGGCGAGATGATCCGCTCCGTCGGGCTCGAGAGAACGACCTTCAACGAGCTGCCGCACAAGTTCGAGGCGGGCACGCCGGCGATCGCCGAGGCGGTCGGCTTCGGAGCGGCGATCGACTACATCTCCGAGATCGGCCTCGACGCGATCGAGCGCCACGAGCACGTGCTGGTCGAGCAGGCGATGGCCGCGCTCGACGAGCTGCCCTGGGTGCGGGTCTTCGGGCCGCCGCCGGAGCGCCGCGCCGGGATCGTGTCGTTCGACGTCGAGGGGATCCACCCGCACGACGTGGCGCAAATCCTCGACTGGGAGGGCGTCGCCGTCCGCGCCGGCCATCACTGCACCCAGCCTCTGATGACGCGCCTCGGCGTCTCCGCCACCACCCGGGCGAGCTTCTACCTCTACTCGATCCCCGAGGAGATCGACCGGCTGATAGCCGGTCTCCACAAGGTCAAGGCGTCGCTCGGCTGATGTCGGAGTTCGAGCAGCTATATCGGGAAGTGATCCTCGACCACTACAAGGCGCCGCGGAACCACGGGGTGCTCGAGCCGCACGACGCGATCGCCGAGGGCCAGAACCCGCTCTGCGGCGACGAGGTGACCGTCTCCGTCCGCTTCGGCCAGGACGACGTGATCGAGGACGTGGGCTTCGAGGGCCGCGGGTGCGCGATCAGCCAGGCGGCGACGTCGATGCTGACGGACATCGTCAAAGGACGAACCGCCCAGGAGGTCTCGACGATGCCGAAGGAGGAGCTCCTCGACGAGATCGGGATCCCGCTCACGCCCGTTCGGCTCAAGTGCGCGCTGCTCGGGCTCGGCGTGCTGAAGGTGGCGCTGCACCGCGCGAAGGGCACAGCCCTCCCCGACGAGTGGGGCGCCTCGTCCGGGGAGATCGACCTCAGTTGACGGAGATCGAGGCGCTCCCGCTCGAGGAGTTGCCGGACGGGTCGATGCGGCTCATCCCGGCGGACGCCGTCACCACGATCGGCCTCTACCACTGCCAGGGGAAGCTGCACGCGATCGAGGACCGCTGCACACACGACGACGGCCCGCTCTGCGAGGGCGAGTGGGACTGCGAAGCCTGCGAGGTCGTCTGCCCGCGCCACGGGTCACGCTTCGACCTGCTGACGGGCGCGGCGCTCTCGCTGCCTGCCTACCTCCCGGTCCCGACCTATCCGGTACGCGTTCGCGAGGACGGGATGATCGTGATCGACGTCGGCCCCTGACTAGCTCAGGCCGAGCTGCTCGCGCATCCGCTCGGCAACCGCCTGCGTCGCGTTCAGCGGCCGCAGCATCACCGTGAGCGAGGTGATCCGGCCGTCGACGTCCAGCCGGAAGATGTCGACCCCCTCCACCTCCAGACGGCGCCCGTCGGCGGACTGGACGCTCGTCTCGAACTGGAGCGTGACACCGTCCGGCTCGTCCAGGTAGCGGTGCGTGTAGCAAAGCTCGCCGAAGACCTGGAGCACGGCCGCGAGCACGAATGTCGTCGGGCCCCGCCCGACCGTCGGCCGGAAGAGCGCCGGTGACCTGAACGTGACGTCCTCCGCGAGGAGCGATTCGACCGCTGCGGTGTCCGCGGAGGCGACGGCGGCCTCCCAACGCTCGACGAAGTCCCCGATCGCCGTCACACCCACGGCGACACCCTACGCGGCGCGGGTCATCTAGGCTCGACGCATGCTCGACGATCGCGTCCGGTCGGTGCTCGCACGAATGGAGGCGCAGGACGCCGACGACCACGGGAAAGACATTCCCGTCTCCGAGCGCTCGCTCGCCGTCGGACCGGACTCCGGCCGCCTCCTCTTCGCGCTCGTCGCGCCGAACGCCGGCTGTGAGGTCCTCGAGATCGGCAGCTCGCACGGCTACTCGACGATCTGGCTCGCCGCGGCCGCACGCATCCTCGGCGGGCGCGTCGTCACGCTGGAGCAGGAGCCGGGGAAGATCGACGTGTGGCGCCGGAACATCGCCGACGCCGGCCTCGAGGAATGGGCCGAGCTCGTCGAGGGTGACGCAAAGGAGACGCTGTCCGAGCTCGAGGACGGCTTCGACGTCGTCTTTCTCGACGCCTGGAAGGACGACTACGAAGCTGCTGTTCGGGCTCGCGCGGACGAAGCTCGACCCGGGCGGGATCGTCGTCGCCGACAACGTCACGACGAGCTCCACCGTCGAGGCCTACGCGGCGGCCCGGCAGGCCGACCCCACGCTCGTGTCCGTGACCGTGCCGATCGGGCACGGCCTCGAGGTCACGACCGTGCTCCAGCCCTGATCACGGGCTGCGTGGCGGCGCCTGCGCGACAACGGCGAGCCGCCGGGCGAGGTAGCGCTGCGTGACAGCGTAGCGTCGCGTGCCCGCGACGTTGTCGAGCTGCCACGGGTCGCGTCGCATGTCGTACAGCTCCCGCCAGCCGTCGTCGTAGGCGACGTAGAGAAACCGATGCGTGCGCAGCGCGCGGTACGGCGGCGGCCCGCCGACCCGAAGCTGGCCCGGCCCGCGGTACTCGACGAGCCCGTCGACCCGCCATGGAGGGTCCTGCGCGCCCAGGAGAGGCACGAGACTCCGGCCGTCCTGCGGGATGCCCGGACGGACGCCCGCCAGCGCTGCGACCGTCGGCGCGAGATCGACGTTGAGCGCCAGGTGGCGATCGACGGTCCCGTCCCCTTGTCGCCACGGCGTCCGGATCACGAGGGGAAGGTGGATCGACTCCTCGTACGGCCAAATCTTGCCCCCGAGTCGATGCTCGCCCCACATGAACCCGTTGTCGCTGACGTAGACGATCACCGTCCGGTCGAGGAGCTTCCTCCGACGCAGCCCGCCGACGATCTGCCCGACCGATCGGTCGAGCGAGCGCATCGTCTCGAGCTGGCGGCGCCGGACCTCCTCGAGGTCGTAGGACACACCACGAGGCGTGAACGTCCGCACGAACCGCGCCCGCCACGGCTTGTCGGAGATGTCCGCCTCGTCGAACGCGGGCGAGCGGAGCGGCGGCAACTCGCCGATAGAGCCTCTGTCCCGCGGAGCCGGGATCGCGGGGAGGTGCGGTGCGATCGGTGCAAAGTAGAGGAAGAACGGGTGGTCGGCGGAGCGGATGAACCCGAGCGCCTTCCGGGTCAGGACGGACGTCGAGTAGTCGGCAGGCTGCCGCCCGTAGTCGACGCGACGGCCGTTCACGTTCAGCGTGTACCGGTAGTAGCGCTCCTCGGGGATGCTGTCCATCGCCACCCACCGGTCCCACCCCGGCGGGATGCGGCGATCGCCGGCGAGGGTGTAGCCGTTCAGGTACTTGCCCACCATCGCGGTCGTGTACCCGGCGTCGTGGAGCCACGTGGCGAGCGTCGAGCGGTCGTCGAAGCGCGGGTACCCGTGAGACCCGAAGTTCGCGACGACGCCCGAGTGGTGCGGATATTGGCCCGTGAGGATGCTTGCGCGCGAGGGGCAACACTCGGACGTCGTCGTGTAGTAGCGGTCGAAGCGCACGCCCTCGCGCGCCAGCAGCCGCTGGACATTGCGCATGCGGCGATTCGCGTCGAGTCGTTCGTCGTCGGAGACGATGACGACGACGTTCAGGCGCGGGGTCGTCGTGGACGGGGTGGCGCCGCTCGAGTCCCGCGCAATCCCGAGTGCGAGGCAGAGCGCTGCTACGACCACCGACCCCAGACCGCGCCACCGCATCGGGCGACACCGTAGCGCAGCCCTCGCGCGCCTCGCGAAGTTCGGAAAGCCGCACTGGTGGGCCGTCCACCCGCGTTGCTATGGTGCGCATACCGCGGAAAGGAGGTGGTCGGGTGTCAGATTCGTGCAGTACCGGCAGTGGAGGTACCAGCGGGTAGAGGCGTGTCCCCGGGACCTACGGGGAATCGCCATAGCCACGCGTAGGGGACTCGCGCTCTCGCGCCGCCGACCACCTCGGTCAGGCAGGAAGCGCCTCTACCAAATCCAACGCTGTGTACCGCAATGCACAGAGGCCGCCTCCGGGCGGCCTCTGGCACTTTCTTGTCTCGCGAAGCGGAGATCCGCAGAGGCTGGTTCCCGCCGCATCCCCGCCCTTCGGGTGGGGCACATCCCGGAAGGCCGCCGCCTTCGGCGCCAGGCTATCGCGGGCGCACCCCTTTCGCCTACTGTCTCTCGGCGGCACGGCGCAGTTGCTCGTCCAGCGCGAGAAGCTCGACGAGCCCGAGGCGCCGCATCGAGGCGCCACCGTCGCCGACGACGTTGTCGGGGCCTTCGAGCATCCGCAGCTGGTCGCGGGTCAGGAGCGCGGGCGGCAGCCGCTCGAACAGCGCCGCCGGTCCGCGCGCGAGCCAGAACGGCACGTGCATCGCCGGGCGGCGCGTGCCGAGAGCGGTCTTGATGCGGCGCCAGAGCTCGCTCCAGGTGACGGCCTCGGGCCCTCCAAGCTCGATCGGGTCGCTCGTCCCATCGTGCTCGGCCGCGAGGCGGACGGCCCGGACGAGATCATCGACCCAGATCGGCTGGACACGCTGTGTCCCGGGGCCGATCACCGGCGTCACCGGGGACAGGCGGGCGATCTTCAGGAAGCGAGGCAGCGCGCCGCCGTCCGTGCCGAAGACGAAGCTCGGCCGCAGGACGGCGTGCTCGACACCCGACGACGCGACGGCCTGCTCCGCGGCCCACTTCGCCCGGAAGTAGGGGACGGTCGCACCAGGGCCGGTGCCGAGCGCGCTCATCAGCACGATGCGGCGGACGCCGCTCTCGCGTGCCGCCTCGACGAGGTTTCCCGTGCCGGCCGCCATCACGCGCTCGAACGTCGCCGGAGCGCCTGCGACGATCGCGACGAGGTGCACGATCGTGCGGACGCCGCGGGCTGCGGCGAGCAGTGAGGCAGGGTCGGTCACGTCACCGCGGACCAGCTCGCAGTCGATGCCTTCGAGCACGGAGGCGCCCCGCGCCGACCGGACGAGCGCACGCACCCGCACTCCGTCGACCGCCAGGTCGCGCACGACGTGACGCCCGACGAAGCCACTCGCACCGGTGACGAGGATCATCCGTCGTCCGTGAAGTTCTGCCAGTAGCGACTCGGCGTCGGGCCGCGCTGCCCCTGGTACTTCGAGCCGAGCGTCCCCGATCCGTACGGAGTCTCGGCCGGCTCCGACATCTGCACGAACGACAGCTGTCCGATCTTCATGGCGGGGTAGATCGTGATCGGCAGGTTTGCGACGTTCGACAGCTCGAGCGTCACGTGCCCGTCGAAGCCCGGGTCGATGAAGCCGGCCGTCGAGTGGATGAGGAGACCCAGCCTGCCAAGAGACGATTTTCCCTCGAGCCGGGCCACGAGGTCGTCCGGGAGCGTGACGCGCTCGAGCGTCGAGCCGAGGACGAACTCGCCCGGATGGAGGATGAACGGCTCCGTGTCCTCGACCTCGACGAGCTCGGTCAGCCCCTCCTGCTCGGCCTTCACGTCGATGTACGGGTACCGCGAGTTCCGGAACACCCGGAACAGGCGGTCGACGCGGACGTCGAGGCTCGACGGCTGCATGAGCTCCGGGTCGTACGGGTCGATACCGATCCGACCCGCCTCGACGAGACGCCGGATCGCGCTGTCGGAGAGCACCATCGAGGCGGATCGTAGACTCCCCGCCTCCGCCGACGCCCGCTGTGATCCCCTACACTCAGGGATCCGGTGTCCATGCTGTATCCATCGCTCGACCCGAACGAGCGCTTTCGCGATCGTCGGGAGTCCTCGCGGCGCCGGAAGCGGCGGCGTCGCGCTGTCGTAGCCGGAATCCTCCTGCTGGCGGTGCTTGCGCTCGCGGGCGGGATGACCCTCGCGGGGAAGGGTGGGAAGGCGGGCGCCGGCGCAGGGACGCAGGCGGCGTCGCACGCACCGGCGACGCTCCAGGTCGCCGCGCGGCCACGGCCGCTGCCGGTGGAGGTCCGCGGGGTACACGTCACGGCCGCGCTCGCCTCGATCCCCGGCAAGCTCGCGGAGTACGAGGCGCTGACGAAGTACGGGCTGAACACGATCGAGCTCGACGTCAAGGACGAGGGCGGCGAGATCGGCTTCAACCCGTCCGGTGTCGCGCTCGCGCGGAAGACCGGCGCCGTGCGCGACTACTACGACCCGCACAAGGTCGCGCGCGAGATGCACCGCAAGGGCATCTACCTCATCGGGCGTGTCGTCGTGTTCCAGGATCCCTACCTCGCCCGGGCGCGGCCTGACATGGCGATCCGGCGCCCCGACGGCTCGATCTGGGCGACGAGCGCCGGGCTCGAGTGGGTCAACCCGTACGACCGTCGCGTGTGGGACTACGCCGTCTCGGTCGCGGCCGTCTGCGGCCCGGGCCGGGTTCGACGAGATCATGCTCGACTACGTCCGCTTCCCCTCTGACGGTGACGTCGGTGCGGCCGTCTACCCCGGCCGGACGAGCGTCCCCAAGGGCCGCCTGGTTGCGAACTTTGCCGCGTATGCGCAACAGCGCCTTGCGCCGCTCGGCGTGCGCGTCTCGACGGCGCTCTTCGGGCTCTCGGCGACGCGCGACATGGGCATCGGCCAGGTTCCGCGCTGGATTTCCCGGCACGTCGACCAGGTCCATCCGATGTCCTACCCGGCGCTCTACGGCGGCGGGGAACTCGGCATCGCATCGCCGAGCGCCGAGCCCGGCGAGACGGTGTTCCGCACGCTGATCGACTTCAAGCGCGAGATTCGCGGCAGCGGCGCGCAGCTCGTGCCGTGGGTCCAGGACTGGAGCTACAGGCCCGAGCAGGTCATGCAGCAGATCCGCGCGGCGCGGCTCCAGGGGGCCAAGGGCTTCCTCCTCTGGAACGCCTCCGGGATCTACACGAAGAGCGCGCTCGCACCGCCGTCCTGACCAGCGGGGCTGTCGCAGGCCTCGGATACGCTGGAAGCGATGGCTGCCACGCGCACGATCGAGCTCCGCACCGAGATTCCCGGGCCTCGCTCCCGGGCGATCGCGGAGCGCGAGAAACGCGCGATCGCGCGTCCCTTGCTCGTCCACCTAGGGATCTTTGCCGAGCGAGCCGAGAACGCGACGATCACCGACGTCGACGGCAACGTCTTCGTCGACTTCGCCGGGGGCGTCGGCGTCGTGAACGCCGGACACGCCCATCCGCGCATCGTCGAGGCGGTCGTCGAGCAGGCGGCCCGCTTCCTCCACACCGATTTCACCGTCGTCCCCTACGAGCCGGCGGTATCGCTGGCCGAGCGCCTCTGCGCCCTCGCTCCGATCTCCGGCGAAACGCGTGCGGCCTTCTTCAACGCCGGCACGGAGGCGGTCGAGAACGCCGTCAAGCTCGCCCGCCTGCACACCGGGCGGGCGGCCGTGATCGCCTTCGAGGGCGCGTTCCACGGGCGCACGCTGCTCTCCATGACGATGACGTCGAAGGTCCACCCCTACAAGACGGGGATGGGGCCCTACGCGCCCGAGGTCTACCGTGCGCCGTACCCGGACGAGTACCGCGGGCCGAGCGCCGCCGAGGCGCTCGTGCGGCTCGAGCGGCTGTTCGAGACGCACGTCGCGCCGGAGGACGTGGCGGCGATCGTGATCGAGCCGCAGCTCGGCGAGGGCGGCTTCGTCCCAGCGTCGCGCGCCTACATGGAAGGGCTGCGGGCGATCTGTGACCGATACGCGATCGTTCTCGTCGCCGACGAGGTCCAGACCGGCTTCGGCCGGACCGGTCGGATGTTCGCGATGGAGCACTTCGGCGTCGAACCGGACCTGATGACGGTCGCGAAGTCGATCGCGGCAGGCCTTCCTCTCTCCGGCGTGATCGGCCGCGCCGAGATCATGGACGGGGCGCACGCGGGGGCGATCGGCGGCACCTACATCGGCAACCCGGTCGCCCAGGCGGCCGCGCTCGCGGTGCTCGACGTGTTCGAGGAGGAGGACCTCGTGGCGCGGGGCGTCGCGGTCGGCTCGCGAATCCGCGAGCGGATGCTCGACTGGCAGCGGCGCTGGCCGGCGATCGGCGACGTCCGCGGTCTCGGCGCGATGCTCGCGATCGAGCTCGTGACCGACCCGGAGACGAAGGAGCCGGCGCCGGAGCTCGCCCGCGCCGTGATCGATGCGGCGCTCCAGCGCGGCCTGATCCTCCTGAAAGCCGGGGTCCACGGGAACTGCATCCGGGTCCTCTGCCCGCTCACGATCGAGGACGGCGTCCTCGACGAGGCGCTCGAGGTCTGGGAAGAGGCGCTCGCCGCCGTGCTCCGCTAGGTATCCGACTCGAAGTCGGACGCCAGACGCCGGTCACGGTGCTCGGGCGATCAGTACACGAGGCCCTTGCGCCGTTCGTGGCGCTCCAGAGCCAGCGCGATGAGACGGTCGAGGAGCTCCGTGTAGGCGATCCCGGACGCGGCGAAGAGCCGTGAGTAGAAGCTCGTCGCCGTGAAGCCCGGGATCGTGTTCAGCTCGTTCATCACGACCTCGCCGTCCGCAGCGCGCACGAAGAAGTCCGCGCGCGCCATGCCCTCGCACGACGACGCCACGAACGCCGCGACGGCGAGCTCGCGCGCCCGCTCGATCTGCGCCTCGTCGAGGCCCGGCGGCGGGATCACGAGCTCCGAACCGCCCTCGTCGTACTTCGAGGAGTAGTCGTACCAATCGGCGTTGTGCGAGACGACGTGGCCCGGGAGCGATGCGACGGGCGAGGGAAGGTTGCCGAGCACCCCGACCTCGACCTCCATGCCGTCGACGAATTCCTCGACCATCACCTTCTCGTCGTGTCGGCGCGCGAGCGCGACAGCCTGCTCGAGCTCGCTCTCGTCGCGCACCTTCGAGATGCCGACCGACGAGCCCATGTTCGCGGGCTTGACGAACACCGGGTACCCGAAGGGATTCGTGACCGGGTCGCCGAGGCGGAGCGGGACGTGGCGGGCCACCGGGATCCCGGCGCCGCGCATCAGCGTCTTGAAGACATCCTTGTCCATGCAGACCGACGAGGCGAGCACCCCAGGGCCGACGTACGCGACGCCGGCAAGCTCGCAGAGGCCCTGCACGGTGCCGTCCTCGCCGAAGGGGCCGTGGAGGATCGGCAGCACGACGTCGACCGCGCCGAGGGTCGCCGGGGCGGAGTCGGCCGGCACGGGGAGCGTCTCGGCCGTCGTCGTCGCGGGCAGCGCGGGACGCGTCTCGCCCGTCGGCAGCGCCCAGCGGCCGTCGCGACCGATCTCGATCGTCCGCACCTCGTAGCGGGTCGGGTCGAGCGCGGCAGCCACGGAGGCGGCCGAGGCGAGGGAAATCTCGTGCTCGCTCGACCGGCCACCGGCCAGGACGGCGAGCCGAATGCGGTCGCTCACGGGACGGTCTGGGTAGTGCCGCCGGGTGTCGTGGTCGTCGTGTCGGTCGATGTGGTGTCGGTCGACGTCGTGTCCGTGGTCACGTCGGGCGGCGGCACGAACTGCCCGACCGTGAGCGTGACGGTCGACTTCGGATCTGCCTGGGTGTTGCCGCCCGGATCCTGTGACATCACGAGCCCGTCGAGCGACTCGTCGTCGGTGTCCTGGTGGACGACGACGACCTTGAAGCCGGCCGCGGTCAGCGTCGCCCGCGCGTCCGGACCGGTCTGCAAGGAGACGTCCGGCACGGTCACGGTGGTCGGGCCCTTCGAGACCGAGAGCGTCACCGAGGATCCCTTGGAGGCGGTCGAGTTGCCGGGCGGGCTCTGGTCGACGACCTGGCCGGCAGGCTGGTTCGAGTCGACGTCGACCCGGCCGACGGTGAAGCCGGCGGACTGGAGTTGCGCGGCCCCGGAGTCGTAGCTCTGACCGATGACGCTCGGCACGGCCACCGGCCTGGGACCGGACGAGACGTTGATCCGCACCGAGGAGCCGGCGACGACGACGACGCCCGCCTTCGGGGCCTGCGCGGTGACCTGGTTCGCCTGTTGCGACGAGCTCACCTGCACCACGTTGGGCTCGAGCTGGAGGCGGGTCAGCTCCGCCACCGCGGCGTCGCGCGACTTGCCCACGAGGCTCGGCACCGTCACCTTCGGCTTGCCGCTCGAGACGAGGATCGTGACGATCGACCCGCGCGGCTGCTTCGTACCCTGCTCCGGGTCCTGCTGGTAGACGTAGCCCGGCTGGACGTCTGCGTTCGGCAGCCGCCGCACGTTGTCCTCGAAGCCGTCCGCGTCGATCAGGGCGACGGCCTTCTTCTCGAGGATGCCCGTGTAGAGGTTCACCGCGACGGGCTCGTTCGCGTCGATCTGGTCGCGGATGTTGTCGTACAGGAGCCAGCCGCCGATCCCGAGCGCGATCGCGGCGGCTGCCGCGACGAGCCACGGCCACCACGCCCGGCCGGTCTTGACCTGGCCCTCGTATGCGCGGTAGCGCTCGTCGCCGCCGTAGCCCGCCGGTCTCGGCTGGACGGAGGTCTCCGCAGTCGACTCGCCGCGGAGCACCATCGTTGCGGCCTCCTCCGTCTCCGGCCCCACGGCGTCGCCTCGGCCGACGAGCTCGAGGTCGCGGTCCATCTCCTTGGCCGAGCGGTAGCGGTCGGCGGGCTCCTTCGCGAGGGCGCGGAGGACGACGAGGTCGAGGTCGTGCGGGACCTCGGAGCGGATCGACGACGGCGCCGGCGGCACCTGCGAGAGGTGCTTCATCGCGATCTCGACCGGGGTCTCTCCGGTGAACGGCACCTTTCCCGTGAGCAGCTCGAACAGGAGGATCCCGGTCGAGTAGAGATCGGAGGACTCGTCCACGGGCGCGCCGCGCGCCTGCTCGGGTGAGAGGTACTGGGCCGTCCCGATGATCGAGCCGGCCTCGGTCATCTGGCTCGAGCCCGCGCGCGCGATGCCGAAGTCGGCGACCTTGACGCGCCCCTCGTGGTCGACGAGGACGTTGTGCGGCTTGATGTCGCGGTGGACGATGCCGTTCCGGTGCGCGTAGCGGAGCGCCGCGAGCACCTGCCGCACGTACGAGATCGCCACGGGGACGGGGCACGGGCCGCGGGTGACGATCAGCTCCTTGAGCGTCCGCCCCTCGACGTACTCCATCACGATGAAGTACGAGCCTCCGGCCTCACCCCGGTCGAAGATCGAGACGACGTTCGGATGCGAGAGGCCCGCTGCGTGCGTCGCCTCACGGCGGAAGCGCTCGACGAACTGCGTGTCGTTGGCGTAGCGGTCGTGGAGCATCTTGATCGCGACCTTGCGGCCGAGCTCCTGGTCCTCCGCCAGCCAGACGTCTGCCATGCCGCCGCCGCCGAGCTTGCGGTCGAGGCGGTAGCGGCCCGCGAAGATCGTCCCGCGTCGCTCGTCGATGGTCGCCATCAGGTCTCCAAGGGTAGATGCTGGATCGGGAGAATCCCGGCCTCCGGAACGTTCCGCCACAGGATGCTCACGGGTTCGCCGCCGGCTTCAGGAGTGCCTCCATGACCGCCCGCGCGATCGGCGCGGCAGTCGCGCCGCCGGTCAGGCTCTGCCGCTCGAGCGCGACCGCGATCGCGACCTGCGGACGCTCGCCCGGCAGGCCGGCGAACGCGATGAACCACGTCGTGTTCTGCCCTTGGACGCCGGTCTCGGCCGTGCCGGTCTTGCCGCCGATCCGGTAGCCCGAGATCTGCGCCGCCGTCCCGGTGCCGCCCTGCACCGCGCTCACCATCATGTTCGCGATGTCTCGCGCGTTGACGGGCCCGACCGGGCGTCCCATGCGCTCGGCCTCCGTCTTCGAGACCGTCGTCCCCCGCGGCGAGACGATCTTCTCGACGACGTGGGGGCGCATGAGGATGCCGGCGTTGCCGATTGCCCCGGCGACCATCGCCATCTGGAGCGGCGTCACGAGCATGCGCTCCTGGCCGAAGGCCATCCGGCCGGCGTCGACGTCCGCGTTCCGCTTCGGATACCAGAGCTCGCCCTTGTCGTAGAGCCCGCTCGGGTACCGCTCGCCGTCCGGCGTCTCGAGCGGGGGGCGCTCGTAGAAGCCGAACTTCTTCGCCTGGTCGAGGATTCGCTTCGCTCCGAGCGCCTTGCCCATGTTGCAGAACACGGAGTTGACGGAGTACTTGAGCGCAGTCGCGAGCGAGAGCCGCCCGAACGGCCGGCTCGTGTCGAAGTTGTTGACGCGCTTCCCGTAGGCGATGCAGTAGCCGGGGTCGTCGAACTCGGACTCCGGGGTGAAGCGGTTCGACTCGAGCGCCGCCGACGCCGTGACGACCTTGAACGTCGAGCCCGGCGGATAGAGACCCTGCGTGGCGCGGTTGACGAGTGGAGCGGCGGGGCGGCAGTCGGCCGTGATCTTCGAGATCTTCCCGAAGTCGTTCTCGACGAGATTCGGGTTGTAGCTCGGCGACGAGGCCATGACGAGGAGCCTCCCGTCGCGCGGGTCGATCGCCGCGACCGCCCCGCACGTCCTGCCGAGCTGCTCGAGCGCGACCTGCTGCCCGTGGAGGTCGAGCGTCGTCACGACGGTGTCGCCGACGATCGGCTTGCCCCGAGCCTCGTCCAGCTGCCGCTCGACCAGCCCGCCGAGGTTCCGCTCGGTCCCAGTCAGGACGCCGTTCATCGACTTCTCGAGCCCCGCGCGGGCGCGCGAGGCCGTCGAATAGCCCACGACGTGCGCGGCCAGCTTGCCCTGCGGGTAGCGGCGGAAGTAGAGCTTCCGCGTGTTCTTCGTCACGACTCGGTTCCGCGCGAGCACGCGACCTGGTGCGAGGATCAGGCCACGCCGCACCTGGAACTCCGCGACGCGCTGGATCTCGTTGTCCTGCCGCGACGCGAGCCCCGGACGCGCCCAGGTCTGCCAGTAGGTGGTGCCGACGATCAGCGCGATGATCAGCGCCATCGCCGTCCACCCCACGCGGATCAGCTGGCGGTTCACGTCGGTGCCGTCCGCACGGCGCGGTGGGAGACGAGCAGGAGCAGCGCCAGCATCACGAAGTTCGAGACGACGCTCGAGCCGCCGTACGAGACGAACGGCAGCGTGATGCCGGTCAGCGGCACGATTCGCAGGACGCCGCCGACGATGATGAACGTCTGCAGCGCGAAGCCGAACGTGAGCCCGGCGGCGAGGAGCTTCGAGAATCCGTCGTGGGCCACGAGCGCGACGCGCATGCCGCGGGCGACGAGCGCGAGGAAGAGCAACAGCACCGCCGCCGCGCCGATCAGGCCGAGCTCCTGCGCGATCGCGGAGTAGACGAAGTCGGTCTGGAGGTAGGGGATCAGGGGCGTCCCGTCGACCGTCTCGAACGTCCCGCGCCCGATCCCGGTCCCGCCGTAGCCGCCGTTCGCGATCGAGTAGAGGCTCTTGACGAGCTGGTACGAGTCGCAGTTCTGGCGGTACTCGAGCAGGCCGTTGATCGAGCAGTGGACCTTCTCGTCGGTCCACGGCTGCAGCCAGACAGTGACGCGCTGCTGGACGCGGGAGAGCGAGTCGTAGAGAAGCGCCGACCCGCCCGCGAAGAGCGCGAGGCCTGCGAGGACGAAGGACAGGCGGCCGGTTGCCGCGTACACCATCGCGAGGAAGATCCCGAAGTTGAGGAGAGCCGAGCCGAGGTCGCTCGTCTGGACGAGCACGAGCATGGCGGCGCCCCAGATCGCGAGCAGCGGCCCGAAGTCCTTGAGCCGCCCGCGCGCGAGCGCCTCACGCTTGTCGCGGAGGTAGCCCGCGAGGAAGATGACGAGGAAGATCTTCGCGATCTCGCCCGGCTGGAACCGCAACGGCCCGATGTCGACCCAGAGCTTGACGCCGTTGACGCGCTGTCCGAGCCCCGGCACCGACGGGAGCATCAGCAGCACGATCGCCGAGACCCCGAAGACGTACTTGTAGCGCTCGAGGACGCGGTAGTCGTAGCGCAGCCAGAAGAGCACGAGCGCGAAGGCAACCACCCCGACCGCGATCCAGACGAGCTGGCGGCGGCCGTCGTCCGGCTCGATCCGGTAGACGAAGACGAGCCCGATCGCGGAGATCAGCGCGACGAGCGGCAGCAGCGTCGGGTCGGCGTCGGGCACCGTCCAGCGCGCGACGAGGTGCGCGACGAGGAAGATCCCGCCCAACACCGCCGCCCAGGGCAGCCAGCCGTAGTCGACCGTCGCGAGCCCGGAGATCCACGCACTCGCGAAGGCCGTCGAGGCGACGAGACCCGCCAGGAGCAGCGTCGCGAGCTCGCGGTTTCGCGCGCTCACCGCAGGAAGCTCCACCAGAGCGCGAGCGCGGCGACGGCGAGGATCACGAGGATCACGAGCAACGCCGGCCAGCGGCTGCCCTTGCCCGCCCCGTGCCGCTGGGCGCCGTCGAGCGCCGACTCCGTCGTGACGTCGTCGGGCCCTGCGATCGGCGGCGCCTCGGGCGGGGCCTCTGGCGCGGCGGGCGGCGTCGTGCGCGGCGTCCCCTCGATCACCTCGAAGACGACCACGGTGACGTTGTCTTCGCCGCCTGCGGCGTTGGCCGCGCGGACGAGCGTCTCCGCGGCCTGATAGGGGTCGAGGTCGGATTCCCCGAGCAGGCGGGCGATCTCGTCGTCGCGCACCATCGCGCTCAGCCCGTCCGAGCACAGCAGGATGAGGTCCCCCGGTGCGAGCTCGAGGGTACGCGTGTCGACCTCCACCTCCGCCTCGGTGCCGAGCGCGCGGGTGATGACCGAGCGATGTGGATGGACGGCCGCCTCGGCCTCGGTCAGCCGGCCAGTGCGGACGAGCTCGGCGACGAGCGAATGGTCGGTCGTCAGCTGCTCGAGAACGCCGTCCCGGTAGCGGTAGCCACGGGAGTCGCCGACATGCGCGATGGTGAGCGTGCCCGCATGCTCGTCGACCAGCGCCACGGTGGCGGTCGTCCCCATGCCCGCGACGGCGGGATCGGTCAGCGAGCGCTCGAAGATCCGCGCGTTCGCGGCCCGTACGGCGGCAGCGACCGCTTCGGCGTCGCCGGCCGCTGCGCCGGCCTCTTCGATGGCTGCCGCCGCGAGCCGCGACGCGAGCTCGCCCGCCTGCGCACCGCCCATCCCGTCGGCGATCGCGAAGAGCGGCGGCTCGCACACGAATGCGTCCTCGTTGCGCCGCCGCCGGCGCCCCGTGTCGGTGACCCCTGCCGCGCGCCCGACGATCATGCGCGGCCTTCCACGAGCAGGTCGGTGTGTCCGATGCGGATCACGTCGCCCGGCTGGAGGAGTCGCGCGCTCGTCACGCGCGCTCCGTTGACGAACGTGCCGTTGGTCGACCCCGCATCCTCGACCCAGAGGCCGTCGATTCGACTGTCGATCGTCGCATGGCGGCTCGAGACGGTCGTGTCGGCGTCGAGGCGGATCGTGCTCTCGACCGCGCGCCCGACGATGGCGCCGTTGGTCAACTCGATCGCGGTGCCCGGCTGGAGCGCCGGGCTCTGCAGCACGACGACGCGTCTTGCGGCGCTGATCCCGGCCGCGGCACGTAACGCGGCGGCGTCGGCGGCAGGGATGACGATGCTCTCCTGCGGCGCGCCCGCCGAGAGCCCTCGCGTCGCCGAGCGGACGACGAGCCAGACGAAGAGGTAGAGGAGGACGAGGAACGCGACCTTGAGGCCGAGCAGGGCCTCGTCGACCGTGACGGCCATGGTCACGGCAGCGAGCGGCCGAAGACGAGCTCGGTGCCGCCGATCGTGATGCGGTCGCCGTCGTCGAGCCGCTTGCGTCCCGAGACCCGCTTACCGTTGACCTCGGTGCCGTTCGTCGAGCCGAGATCCGCGACGACCCACGTCGTCGGCCCGTCCTGGACGAGCTCGAAGTGGCGGCGTGAGACGTTTCCGTCGTCCACGCGCACGTCGCACTCGCGGGACCGCCCCACGACGAACTTCCCCGTCGTGACCGGGATCGTCCTGCCGTCGACGGTCAGCGTGACGCGTTCCCGGACGACCTCCTCGGGCGGCCCGTCGTCTGCCGTGAGCGGGACTTCGGGCCGGTAGACCATCGTCGCGGCCGGCGCCTCGACGACGGGTGTCGGGGGCGCCGGCACGGCAACGACGGGCGCAGACGGCGCCGACAGCGCTGCGGGTGGCGCGTCCCGCTGTTCCTCCGGCTGCGCCACCCGTGTCGCAATCCCGAACTCGCCCATCGCCAGGTCCTCGTCGCTTTGGAGCAGCACGCGCGGCGGCGTGAGCAGGGCGTAGCCCTCGCGCCGGGCGTGCTCGACGAGGTACTCCTGGAGCTCACCGACGAGCGACCCCTCGTACGCGGCGAACTGCGCCCGGTCGGAGGGTGACAGGTAGAGCGTGTACTCGTTCGGCACGTAGACCCGGGAGACGGACACCGAGCGGTGCTCGTCCATCTCCTTCGCCAGCTTGCGGGCCAGCTCGACGGGCTGGACGTGTGTCCGGAACGCACGACCAAAGACCCCTTCGAAGAGGCCCTCGATGGTGCTCTCGATTGCGCGCAGAACGCTCATGACAGGGGGCGCCTCCCCCGGGCGAGTTTAGCCGCCACTTCGCCGCAGAATCGTGCCGAGATAGGGTCGCGCGACGAGCAGGCCGCACAGGAGCAAGGTGCCGAAGACGAAGCCGACCCACGGGATCGACGGCGCCCACGCGAACACGAGCATCAGCTGGAGCGCACCGAGGCCCACGATGCCCCACTGCCCGCGCGAGAGCGCCCACGGGAGGAGCGCCGCGACGATCCCGAGCGCGAGCGCCGTGGTCGCGATCGCCGTGTTGTCGCCGAGCAGCGTCCCGAGCGCGTTGAGCACGTCCGTCGGCCGCTCCGTCTCCGCGATCCCGAGGTCGTCGACGGCGGTTCCGGTCAACGGCAGCGGCTTCCCGGCGAGGCCGGCGACGGCGGCCGCCGCACAGACCCCGGCGCCTGCATGCAGGCCACGACGCCACCAGCCGCGGGCGGGTTGGACGGCCAGGGGCAGGAGCGGCAGGAGCCCGAGCACACCGAGGAGCGGACCGGCCCAGAAGGCGAGACCTGCTCGTGGGTCGCGCCAGGTCACGGCCAACCAGGCGAGCGCGAGGAAGCCGTAGACGACGGCAGCCGCCTGCGCGACGTTCCCTAGCGGGAACACCGGCGCCGCCAGGGCAACGGCGAGCCCGAGGCGTGGGGCACGGAACGCGGCGAGGCCCGCGGCTGCCGCGAGCGCGGCGAGGAGCGGTCCCGGCCAGAACGGCACCAGCGAGCCGCCGACCAGGGTGGCGAGCGACGCCATGCCCGCCGGGGCGAGGCGCTGCCAGAGCGGGACCGGCGCCGCCTTCGGGCGGGGCGGCTTCGCAACCCGAGCGGCACGTGCAGGCTTCCGCTCGGGGCGCGTCCGCGTGAGAGGGACGACGAACGCCTCGCGCAGGTCCGCCGCAAGCCGGGCTGCCTGCGGGCGCTTGGCGGGATCGACCGAGAGGGCCGCGTCGATCGCGGCGAGCAGGCGCCGCGGAAGGTCACCGCGGCGCGCGGACAAGGGCGGCGCCCCGGACGCGATGGTGGACGCAACCTGCGGAAGCGGAACGCCCCAGAACGGATGGCTACCGGCGAGTGCTTCCCAGAGGATCACGCCGACCGCCCACACGTCGCTTCGTTCAGACGCCTCCTTCCCGGAAAGCCGCTCGGGCGAGATGTACGCGAGCGTGCCGGGGACGTCGCCGACGGCGGTCAGCGTGTCCGCCTCGTCGAACTGCGCGAGCCCGAAGTCGAGCACCCGCACGGAGATGTCGTCCGTGTCCTCCACCAGCACGTTCGACGGCTTGACGTCGCGATGGACGATTCCGCGGCGGTGCGCGTGCGCAAGCCCGTCGAGCATCTGTGCGGCAATCTCGACCGCCCCCGCGTCGTCGACCTCCTCCGCGCGCAGAACCTCGCGCAGCGTCCTGCCCCGCACGTACTCGTACGCGATGTAGACGTGACCCGTGTCGCCCCCGAAGTCGTACGCGCGGACACATCGTTCGTGGCGCAGGCGGGACGCAGCTTCCATCTCGCGCGCCGCGCGCGCTGCGCGCTTTCCCTCACGTGGAACGATCTTGAGCGCGACCTCGAGCCCGGTCTGCTCGTCCCGCGCGAGCCAGACCGATCCCGAGCCCCCGCGACCGAGCGGCTTGAGGGGTCGATAGCGGTCGAGAACGAGCGCTCGATCGGGGACTGCGAAGGCTGCGGACGACACCGATAACCGTCCTTCGCCGTACCAGGGGAACGTCCTTCGCCGCCGAATCTCCCGTACACTCGACCGCTGAAGGGGTTCGACCGAACGTCGAGCGCCACCGGCTCGGCCGGGGTTTTCACGGTGACCGTGCACGACGACGACATCCTCGATTTCGACTTCGTCGACGACGAGACGCGCGAGATCGCGCCGCCTTCCCGCACGGGTGGACGACCGCCCGGCGGCGGCCCGCAGGGCGGGGGCGGCCGCGGACCGCGCGGACCGCAGATCCGGGCGCCGCACGGGATCACGCCCCTGCTCCGGCTGGCGGGGCTCGTCGCGCTCGCGATCCTCGTCATCGTCTTGCTCGCGGTGTGGGTCCAGGGCTGCGCCGGGACCGATGACCAGACGGCCTACGGTGACTACCTCGCGAGCGCCGGTGAGGTCGGCAGCGACTCTGCCAAGATCGGCGCCGATCTTGCGACCCTCCTCACCACCCCGGGGCTCACGCAGACCGAGCTCGAGACGAAGCTCGGCGGCTTCGTCCAACGCCAGCAACTCGACGTCGAGCGGGCGCGCGACCTGAGCCCGCCCGGCCCGCTCACGCCGGCCAACGGACACGCCGTGGAGGCACTCCAGCTGCGTGTCTCCGGTCTCCAGGGCCTGCTCGACACCTTCCGCGCGACGAAGGACACCGACGACCAGGCCGCCGCGGGCGAACAGCTCGCGGCCTGGGGGGGCCGGCTCGAGGCGAGCGACGTCATCTGGAAGGACCTGTTCCAGGGCACCGCCCAGGCGACGATGGCGTCGGAGGGTGTCGAGGGACTCACCGCGCCGGCCTCCGTGTTCGTCGCGAACCCCGACCTGTACACCGCCCGCTCCATGAGCTCGATCTGGCAGCGCGTGCACGGCGCCTCCACCGGAGGCACGCCGAGCGGCCTGCACGGGAGCGCGCTCGCGTACACGAAGGTGTTGCCGCAGGGCACCCAGCTCTCGACGACCACCGAGACCAAGATCACGACCTCGGTCGACACCGCGTTCGAGGTCGGCGTGACGAACTCCGGCGAGTTCCAGGAGGTCGGCGTCCAGGTGAAGCTGACCATCCCGCGCCAGCCGAGCCCGATCGTGAAGACGGGAACGGTGGACGTGATCGACCCGGGTGAGACGAAGACCGTGACGTTCTCGGACTTCCCCGACTTCCCCTACCAGGAGAACGCGACCGTCCAGGTGACGATCACCCCGGTCGACGGGGAGACGAAGACCGACAACAACACGGCCGAGTACCCGGTGATCTTCCAGATAGCACCGTCGTGAGCCTCGAGCTCGGCGTGGCGATCGCGGCCGTCGCGGTCTCGGCGATCGCCCTCGTCGCGACTCTCGCTGCCTGGCGCAAGGTGCGGGCGCTCCGGCGCGACCAGCAGGCGATCCTCGGCGGGTCGACCGCCGACGTGGTCGACTTCGCAGTCTCGCTCCAGGGCCGCATCGACGACCTGCACCGGGCAGTGGACGAGGTGGCGGCCGGCCTCACGCGCGTCGACCGCAGGGTGGACGGCGCGGTGACGAATACCTCGGTCGTCCGCTACGACGCCTACGAGGATGCCGGCGGGCAGCAGTCGGCGTCGTTCGCCTTCCTCGACTCGACCCGCACCGGCACGGTCGTGACCGCGATCCAGGGCCGCGACTACGCACGGGTCTACGTCAAGGAGCTCGAGCGCGGACGCCCGAGCCTGGCCCTCTCCCCCGAGGAAGCCGAGGCCGTGGAACGCGCGATGGCCAGGTAGGCGCGATCCGAGGCCCTGAGCCGGGTTGCGCCGGTGCTACATTCGCGCGGTGAGTCATGTGCTCGTCCTGAATGCGAGCTATGAGCCGCTCAACGTGTGCTCGACACGTCGCGCGCACGTGCTCGTCTGGAAGGGCAAGGCCGAGGTCGTGGAACGGCTCGACGAGCCGCTGCGCACGGCGACGAACACCTACACCCGACCGCACGTGATCCGGCTCGTGACGTACGTCCGCGTGCCCCGCTCCGTGAAGCGCCGCATCTCACGCCGGGCGCTCTTCGCCCGCGACGGCTGGCGCTGCGTGTACTGCGGCGACAGCGCAGGACGGCTCACGCTCGACCACGTCGTGCCGCGCTCGCGGGGGGGCGACTCGGTGTGGGAGAACGTCGTCACGGCCTGCGCGCCGTGCAACCTTCGCAAGGGCGACCGGCTGCTCGAGGAGACGCACATGCACCTCGCGCGACCCCCGCGCGCACCCTCGCCTGTGCTCTTCATCAGCCTCGCGCTCCACCGGGTACCGGACGCGTGGCTGCGCTACCTGCCCGCGCGCGAGACGGCCGCCGAGGCCGCGTAGCTCAGGCGAGCGGCCCGCCCGTCGCCGGTTGTCCGTGAGCCACCGGAAGCGGCCGGAGGCCGGCTTTGCCGGCCGGGAGGCCAAGGGCCGGCTGCCGTGGCACGCGCGGAAGGAGGGGCTCGTGGGGGAACCATGGGTTCCCCCACGGCTACGCGGCGACGGTCTCCCAGCCCTCGTCGCGGTCGGCGCGGTAGGAGCCGAAGACGCGGAGCCGCGCGGTCTCGGCCTGCATCTCGGCCAGCGCCGCGGCAACCTCGTCGTCCAGTGGGTGCCCGCCGAGCACGCAGTCGAACCGGTAGTCGAACGGCCGCGAGGGAATCGGGCGGGAGACGAGCTGCACCATGTCGATCGAGCGTCGCGCGAGCGGCTCGATCGCGTGGTGGAGTGCCCCCGGGCGGTGGTGCGTCTCGAAGGTCAGCGCCGTGCGCCACTCGCCGTGGCGGCGGTCGAGCCGCGTGTACGGGGCCAGCGCAGCGAACCGCGTGTAGGCCGCGTGGTCGCCGACGTCGTCCGCGATCACGGCCAGCCCGTGCATCCGGGCCGCACGGACGCTCGCAATCGCGACGACCGACGGCTCACCGAGCTCCGCCACCGCCGCGGCCGCGTCGCCTGTCGTCGCCGCGACGACCGCCGTCGCCCACGGCATCGAGGCGAGCAGACGCCGGCACTGGTCGAGCGCCACGGCGTGCGAGCGGATCTCGCGGATGTCCTCGAGCGGTAGCTGCGCCGGCCCGACGAGGCAGTGACGGATCGGGAGGATCGCTTCGGCGACGATCGAGAGCGCCGAGTCGTACAGGAGATCGTGCGTCTCGTTGACGGGACCGACGAGCGAGCTCTCGATGGGAAGCACGCCGTAGGTACACGCCCGTTCGGTGACCGCTTCGACGACGTCGTGGAACGACGCCTGGGGAACGAGACGGGCCGCGGGAAAGAGGCGATCGCAGGCGGCGGCGCTGTGCGCTCCCTCGCGCCCCGGGTAGGCAACGGTGTTGTGGTCGGGCGTCATGGCTCAGCCGATCCGGGCGAGCACGGCGTCGCCGACCTCGCGCGTCGTCGCGGTGCCACCGAGATCGGCCGTCTTCACGCCGGCGAGCGTCTCGTCGACTGCCAGCTCGAGCGCGCTCGCGTCGTCGGGCCGGCCGAGCGCGTGCCGGAGCATGAGCGCCACCGAGCGGAGCATCGCCGCGGGATTAGCGCTCCCACGGCCCGCGATCTGCGGCGCCGATCCATGCACCGGCTCGAAGAGCCCCGGCCCCTGGTCGCCGAGCGAGGCGGAGGCGGCGAGGCCCAGCCCGCCCGTGACCGCCGCCGCGACGTCGGAGAGGATGTCGCCGAAGGTGTTCTCGGTGACGACGACGTCGATCGTCTCCGGTGCGTTCACGATCGTCATCGCGAACGAGTCGACGAGGGCGTGGTCCAGCGGGACGTCCGGGTACTCACCCGCGCCGATCTCGGTGACGACGTCGCGCCAGAGCCGCGAGGTGTGGAGGACGTTCACCTTGTCGACGGAGGTCAGACGCCCGCCGCGCTCGCGGGCGATCGCGAAAGCCCGCCGGGCGATCCTCTCGACCTCGGGCCGCGTGTACTCGCAGGTGTCGAACCATGTGCCGTCGTCGCGCGTCCCCTTCTCGCCGAAGTAGAGGCCGCCGACGAGCTCGCGCACGATCACGAGGTCGATCCCCCCGGCGCGGGCCGGGCGAAGGTTCGCGTACACGCCGAGCTCCCTGCGCAGCCCGAGGAGCCCTTGCTCGGGCCGCACCGCCGCGCCTTCGAGCTCGGGTAGGCCGACCGCGGCGAGGAGCACGGCGTCCGCCTCGCGGCACGCGGCGAGCGTCTCGTCGGGGAGCGGCGTGCCCTGCGCGAGGATCGCGTTGCCTCCGAACGCGTGCTCGCTGTGCGCGATTCCGAGCGCGTCCAGCACGCGAATCGCCTCGCCCGTCACCTCGGGCCCGATCCCGTCGCCGGGAAGGACGGCGACGGTCACGCGATCCCGTGGGCGTGCTCGTACGCCGCGATCGCGTCCTCGTGCTGCAGCGTGAGGGCGATCTCGTCGAGGCCGTGCAGGATCCGGTCGCGTGTCGCCTCGTCGAAGTCGAACGGCACCTCGCGCCCGTCGGGAGCGACGATCACGCGCCGCTCCAGGTCCACGCTCATCTCCGAGCCGGAGTCGAGGTCGACGCTCTCCATCAGCCTCTCGACCTCGTCGGCGGGGAGCGCGATCGCGAGCATTCCGATCTTCCCAGCATTCGTGCGGAAGATGTCGCCGAACGAGGGGGCGATGACCGCGTCGAACCCGTAGTCCTGCAGCGCCCAGGCGGCGTGCTCGCGCGAGGAGCCGCAGCCGAAGTTGCGGCCCGCCAGGAGGATCGACGCACCGCGGAACTCCTCTCGGTTGAGCTCGAAGCCGGGACGCTCGTCGCCGTCCTCGTCGAGGCGCCAGTCGTAGAAGAGGAACTCCCCGTACCCGGTGCGCTCGATGCGCTTCAGGAACTGCTTCGGGATGATCTGGTCCGTGTCGACATCCGGGCGGTCGAGGACGGCGACCCGGCCCGTCACCTCGAGCAGCGGCTTCATGCGGTCACCGGCTCGCGGTCGAGCGTGCGCACGTCCACGAACCTCCCGTGGAGCGCGGCGGCGGCGGCCATCTGCGGACTGACGAGGTGCGTGCGCCCACCGCGACCCTGACGGCCTTCGAAGTTCCGGTTCGACGTCGAGGCGCAGCGCTCTCCGGGGGCCAGGATGTCCGGGTTCATGCCGAGGCACATCGAGCACCCCGCGAGGCGCCACTCGAAGCCCGCGTCGAGGAACACGCGGTCGAGCCCTTCCTCCTCGGCCTGACGGCGCACCGTCGCCGAGCCGGGAACGACCAGCGCCTTCACGCGCTCGTCGACCGTGTTCCCCGCGACGATCGCCGCCGCGGCGCGCAGGTCCTCGATGCGCGCGTTCGTGCAGGAGCCGATGAAGACCCGGTCGACGCGGATGTCCTCGATACGCTGGCCCGCGCGGAGGTCCATGTACCGCAGTGCGCGCTCCGCCGCGATCCTGTCGTCCGCGTCGTCGAAGGAGGCCGGGTCGGGAACGACTCCCGTGACGGGTACCACCATGCCGGGGTTCGTGCCCCAGGTGACCTGCGGGACGAGCTCTGCGACGTCGACGACGACGTGCGTGTCGTACTCCGCGCCGGGGTCGCTCGCGAGCGAGCGCCAGTCCTCGACCGCGCGCTCCCAGGCGGCGCCCTTCGGCGCGTGCTCGCGGCCCTCGAGGTAGGCGAAGGTCGTGTCGTCGGGAGCGATCATCCCCGCCCGGGCGCCCCACTCGATCGACATGTTGCAGACCGTCATGCGCTCTTCCATCGAGAGCGCGCGGATCGCGTCGCCCGCGTACTCGACGACGTAGCCGACGCCGCCGTCGACCCCGACCTGGCCGATCGCGCCGAGGATCACGTCCTTGGCGGTCAGGCCCCGGGGCAGCTCGCCGGCGAGCTCGAGGAGCATCGTCCGTGGGCGCAGCTGGGAGAGCGTCTGGGTCGCGAGCACGTGCTCGACCTCTGAGGTGCCGATCCCGAAGGCGAGGGCGCCGAACGCGCCGTGCGTCGAGGTGTGGCTGTCGCCGCACACGATCGTCTTTCCGGGCTGGGTGAGGCCGAGCTCCGGCCCGATCACGTGGACGATGCCCTCGTGCCCCGAGCCTGTGCCGTGGAGGCGGATGCCGAACTCGTCCGTGTTGGCCTCGAGCGCGTCGAGTTGCGCCTTTGCCATCGGATCGCTGACCGGACCGGGGAGTGTGGGCACGTTGTGGTCCATCGTCGCGACCGTCAGGTCGGGGCGACGGACGCGCCGCCCGGCGAGGCGCAGCCCCTCGAATGCCTGCGGCGAGGTGACCTCGTGGACGAGGTGGAGATCGACGTAGAGCAGCGCCGGGCCGCCCTCGTCCTCGAGGACGACGTGCCGCTCCCAGACCTTCTCGAAGAGGGTCTTCGCCATGCCGCCAGCGTACCCCGGAGGGGCTACGCGGCAGCCTGCCGGGCGTCGAGGAATGCGTCTGCGTCGGCCGTGATGTGCTCGGGCTGGTACGTGAACGAGACTGGCGCCAGCGTCTTCAGGCCGTCGCCCGTGACGAGCAGCACCACGCGGTCGTCGCGACCGACCTCGCCGGCCTCCACCGCGGCCCGCAGCGCCCCGAGCGTCACGCCCGTCGCCGTCTCGCCGAACACGCCGGTCGTGCTTGCAAGTAGCGCCATGTTCACGCCGACCGCGTCCTCCGGCACAGCGTGGATCGCGCCGCCGGTCTCCCGCGCGGTGGCGACGGCGAAGTCGCCGTCGGCCGGGTTGCCGATCGCGAGGGAGCGGGCGATGGAGTCGGGCCGCACCGGCGTGACCGGCTTGCCCTCGCGGAACGCCGTCGCAACCGGCTCGCAGCCCTCCGCCTGCCCGCCGATCTGCCGCGGTGCGGGGCCGTCGAGCAGGCCGAGCTCGCGGAGCTCCGAGAATCCCTGGCCGACCTTGTGGAAGAGCGCGCCCGAGGCGATCGGGACGGCTACGACGTCCGGCGCGCGCCACCCCAGCTGCTCGGCGAGCTCGTACGCAAGCGTCTTCGAGCCCTCGGCGTAGTACGAGCGCAGGTTGACGTTGACGAAGCCCCAGGGAAGCTCGAACGAGAGCTCGACCGAGAGCCGCGAGCAGTGGTCGTAGTGCCCGTCGACCGCGTAGATCGTCGGCCCGTAGGCGGCCGCGGCCGCGAGCTTCTCCGGCTCGAGGTCGGCCGGCACGAAGACCACGGCCTCCATCCCCTCGGCCGCCGCACGTGCCGCGACCGCGCCGGCGAGGTTGCCCGTCGACGAGCACGACAGCGTCTCGAGGCCGAGGTCTTGAGCCTTCCGCGCGGCGACCGCGACGACGCGGTCCTTGAAGGAGTGCGTCGGGTTCGCGGTGTCGAGCTTCAGCCACAGCTCGCCGACGCCGACTTCCTCTGCGAGACGCGGGGCGGGAACGAGCGGGGTGAGGCCGGGGGCGAGTCGCGGCTCGTCCGGCGCCTCGACCGGGAGCAGGTCGGCGTAGCGCCAGAGCGACGGCGGGCCCGACGCGAGCCGTTCGCGCGTGACCGTCGCGCGCAGGTGGTCCCAGTCGTACACGGGATCGAGCGGGCCGAAGCAGGAGCGGCAGGTGCCGATCGCCTCGAGCGGGTGCACCGTCTCGCAGACGCGACAGGAAAGGGAGATGGCTGTCACGGGTGGATCCTCCTTCGTCTCGCTCGACACATCCGTCCGGGTTTGGCACCGTGACCCCGATCGGGGCGGGTTGCCGAGGCGTCACAGGGCCGGTCCCTCAGCCTCTCTCGATGTGGAGCGGGACGTGTCCCGCGCCGCTCAGGAGCGTATCAGGCGACGTGAGCCACGACACGCCGCCTCGCTGCCTCGCTGCCTCTCCGTCCGCGAAACGGCACACTTTCGGCACGAGCACGCGACACTCTCGTCACGCTTCTCGCGGTAGCGTGGCATCAGGGCACCTGGGGTGCCCCTGGGGGAGGTTGGGGCCGTATCGGCGGTACGGGCGCCGGGTTGGACGCTGCCGCTTCGGCCCCGTTTCCGCGCGGCGACGCCCGGTCGGCGCGGTCTGCGGCAGCCCGGCGCCCGAGTCCGGACCGGCGGCTACCGCGCCTCGCGCCTGAGGACGTCCCAGGCGAGGCGCACGTCGTCCTCGGTCGTCCGCGCGTTGCCGATCGCGAGCCGGAGCACGAAGCGGCCGCCGAGGCGCGTGTGCGAGAGGAACATCAGCCCGGTCGCATTCACGCGCTCGAGCAGAGCCTCGTTCTCCTCGTCGCTTCCCTCGAGACGGAAGCAGACGAGCGAGAAGTGCCTCGGCGCACAGATCTCCCAGCCCGGCTCGTCCCGCACCCAACCCTCGAACAGCGCTGCGAGGCGGACGTGCTCGCGGATCACGGCCTGCAGCCCCTCTCGCCCGTGGCAGCGAAGGACCGCCCACAGCTTGAGCGCGCGGAAGCGCCGGCCGAGTGGCATGCCGTACTCGCTCAGGCTGACGACGTCCTCGCTCACTCGGAGGTACTCGGGCACCAGGCTGAACGCGTTCCGGAGATCGTCGGGCCGGCGTGACCAGAACGCGGAGCAGTCCATCGGCGTCAGGAGCCATTTGTGCGGGTTGACCCCAACCGAGTCGGCACGCTCCCAGCCGGCGAAGTGCGGGCGCAGCTCGGGGCAGACGGCTGCGCTCCCCGCGTAGGCGGCGTCGACGTGGAGCCAGACGCCGGCATCGGCGCAGAGGTCGGCGAGCGCGGGGACGGGATCGACAGCCGCCGACGACGTCGTCCCGATCGTCGCGACGAGGGCACAGGCGTCGCTGAGGTCGGCCTGGTCGGCGCGCATCGCATGGTTCTCGTCCCCCGGGATCGGCCGGAGCTCGAGCTCGAGCAGGCGCGCGGCCTTCGCGGTCGAGGAGTGCGTGTGCTCGGAGCAGACGACGACCCGCTTACCCGGCGACGCCGCCCGGGCGGCCGCGAGCGCGGTGATCAGGCCCGTCGAGGCCGTGTCCTCGATGTGCCCGTGGAGACCCTCCGGCAGGCCGAGCAGGTCGGCGAGCCAGGCGAGCGTCACCTCCTCGAGCTCCTGGAGCGCGGGCGAGGCGCGCCAGAGGATCCCGACCTGGTTCAGCGCAGCGACGAGGAGCTCGGCAAGGATCCCCGGCTCGGAGGCCGTCGTCGCGAAGTAGGCGAAGTAGCGCGGGCTCTGCCAGTGGGTCAGTCCCGGCATCAGCACCTCGTCGAGGTCGCGCAGGACGGCCGCGAACGGCTCCGGTTCTGCCGGTGCACGGTCGGGCAGCGCCGCCCGGATCGTCCCCGGCTCGACCTGCGACAGCACGGGCAGGTCGCGCACGCGCTCGAGGTACGACGCCGCCCACTCGAGCGCGGCGGCGCCGTCGTCGCGGAAGTCGCTCACGACCGCAGCTTCGCGATCTCGCGCCAGGGCCGCGTGTTGAGCACGTGTTCCTTCGTGAGCCAGGCGCGACGTGCCTGCGCGACGCCGAGCTCGCGATAGCCGAGGGCCCCGGTCGAGTGAGCGTCTGTCGTCACCGGGATGCGCACGCCGGCCTCGCCCGCAAGCCGCGCGTGGACGTCGCGCATGTCGAGCCGGTCGGGCTGGCTGTTGATCTCGAGCGCCGTCTTCGTCTCGACGGCCCGCGTCACGACCTGCTCTATGTCGACGTCTGCCCCTGCGCGGCGATTGAGCTTGCGGCCGGTGAGGTGCCCGATGCAGTCGACGTGAGGGTGGTCGATCGCAGCGAGGATCCGCTCGGTCGGGCTCTTGTCGAAGGCGTGGTGGAGCGAGGCAACGACCCAGTCGAGCTCGGCAAGCAGCTCGTCGTCGACGTCGATCGCCCCGTCCGCGCGGATGTTCGCCTCGACGCCCCGGAGCACCTTGAACGGCTTGACGCGTGCGTTGACCTCGTCGATCTCCCGCCACTGCGCCTCCATGCGGCCCTCGCGAAGGTAGTGCGAGTGGTCGGTGAGCGCGAGGAAGCGGTATCCGTTCGACTTTGCGGTTCGCGCCATCTCCTCGATGGAGGCCTTGCCGTCCGAGGACCAGTCGGAGTGGCAGTGGAGCTCGCCCACCAGGTCTCCAACCTCGACGAGCGCCGGCAGGCTGCCGTTGCGCGCCGCCTGGAGCTCGCCGGAGCTCTCGCGCAATTCGGGCGGGATGGGCTCGTAGCCCAGGAAGCGGTAGAGGTCGTCCTCGTCGGCGAAGCGGTGCACCTCGCCCGTCTCGACGACGGTGACGCCGTACTCGGAGATCGACAGCCCGCGCCGCTGCGCCTCCTCGCGAAGCCCCACGTTGTGGTCCTTCGACCCGGTGAAGTGCTGCAGGAGGCTTCCGAAGTCCTCGGGCGGCACGACCCGCAGGTCGATCCGCAGGCCCTGCTTCGTGACGACGGTCGCCTTCGTGTCGCCACGCGCGGCGACGTCGAGCACCCACGGCAGCGTGACGAAGTGCCCGATCAGCGCGGCCGGGTCGGTCGCCGTCGCGATGACGTCGAGGTCGCGAAAGGTCTCTCGTCCGCGACGGACGCTTCCGGCACCCGAGACCTGGACGGCGGCCGGGTGGGCGCGGAGCTCCTCGACGACCTGGCGCACGACGGGAAGGCCGAGACCGAGCAGGCCGCGCCGCTCCGGCTCGGGGCCGAAGCCCTTCGCGAGCGCCTCGAGGATCCGCTCCTCGCTCTTCGCGCCGAGGCCCTGGAGCGTCCGCACGCGCTGCTGCTCGGCCGCGACTCGCAGCTCCTCGAGCGTCGTCACCCCGAGCTCGCGCCAGATCCGCGCCGCAGTCTTCGGTCCGAGGCCAGGGAGGCGCAGGAACTGCCGCACCTCCGCCGGAACCTCGGCCCGGCGCTTCTCGAGCGCGGACATCGAGCCCGTCTCCGTCATCTCGACGATCTTCGACTCGATCGTCGCGCCGATCCCTGGCAGCTCCTTCGCCGTGCCCTGCTGCGCGAGCTCGGCGACCGACGCGCCCGTCTCGCGAATCCGCGTCGCGGCGCGACGGTAGGCGAGGACGCGAAACCCCTGCTCGCCGAGGATCTCCGAGACGTCGGCGAGCTCGTCCAGCGCGTCCGCGACGTCCTGGTTGCGCGGAAGCGGCGGCATTCGCCGATCATAAGGACGGGCCCGCGCGCGGTGGAGCGGGCAGACTCCGCCGATGAGCCCGACCCGCGCACTCGTCTGCGTGCCGACGTACAACGAGCGGGACAACGTCGAAGCGCTGGTGCGCGCCCTCGGCGAGGTGATCGACACGACGCGCGACGGCGTGCTCGTGATCGACGACGGGTCGCCCGACGGGACGGGCGAGATCGCCGACCGGCTGGCGGCCGAGCTGCCGTGGCTCGACGTGCTCCACCGGGCGAGCAAGCAGGGGATCGGCAAGGCCTACCTCGCCGGCTTCGAGCGTGCCCTCGAAACCGAGGCCCAGCTCGTGCTCGAGATGGACTGCGACTTCTCGCACGACCCCCAGGACGTCCCACGCCTGATTGCGACCTGCGAGGAGGGCGGCGCCGACCTCGCGCTCGGCTCGCGGTGGGTGGCCGGGGGTGGAACGGAGAACTGGGGCCTCGTACGACGAGCCATCTCGCGCGGCGGCTCGCTCTATGCCCGGATCGTGCTCGGCGTCGGGATCCGTGACCTGACGGGTGGGTTCAAGTGCTTTCGCCGCACCGTGCTCGAGACGATCGACCTCGATGCGATCGCCGCGCGCGGCTACGGCTTCCAGATCGAGGGCACCTACCGCGCCCTGCGGGCCGGCTTTCGGGTCGTCGAGATCCCGATCGTGTTCGCCGACCGGCGCGTGGGCGAGTCGAAGATGAGCGGCGCGATCGTCCTCGAGGCAATGCGACAGGTGCCGATTCTGCGCTGGAAGGCCCTACGGGGGGTCGTGTAGTGCTCGACGTCACGGACGCGACGTTCGCCGCGGACGTCCTCGAGTCGGACGTCCCGGTGCTCGTCGAGTTCACCGCGCCGTGGTGCCGGCCGTGCAAGGCGATCGAGCCGTTGCTCTTGGAGATCGGCAGCGAGCACGGGGAGCGCCTGCGACTCGCACAGCTCGACATCGACGTCAACCTCGGTGTGCCTGCGCGCTACGGCGTCCTCTCCCTGCCGACGGTGATGGTCTTCGTGGCCGGCGAGCCGGTGGAGGTCGTCCACGGCGCCCAGCCACGGCGCCGCTACGCCGACGCCGTCGCCCGCGCGCTGGGCTCCTAGTAGCCTCGAGCCGTGGTCGAGACGGCCGTCGTGGAGGAGTTGCTCGACGCGATCGGCGCGCGCGACCGGGCGCGGATCGCCGCCTGCTTCGCGCCCGCCGCGAAGCTTCGTGCGCTGACGCCGCATCAGGTGCGAGTGCTGGACGGACCGGAGGCGATCGCGGGCCAGTACGGCTACTGGCTCGATACGCTCGAGTCATTCGTCCTCGTCTCCGGCGACGTCACGGCGATCGCGGACCGCGCCAGGCTCCGTTACCGGTTCTATGGGCGCGACCCCGCAAAGGGCTGGCAGGAGAACGAGCACACGGCCTACGCGACGGTCGAGAACGGGCTCGTGGCGGCACTCAACCTCACGTGCGCCGGATTCCGACCCTCGGAGTTGCCCGGCTGACCACGGGGCAGACCTGGGACGCGCTGCTCGACGACACGGTCGAGGTGGTCTACCGCGGGTCCGATCCGGCGCGCCGGAGCCGGACGCAGCCTCTTCCGCCGGAGCTGCACCTGTCCGTCGTCGCGGCGCTCGCGCGGCGCGGCGTCACGGAGCTGTACGCGCACCAGGCTGCGACCTGGGAGTCGGCCTCGTCCGGCGAGAGCGTCGTCGTGACGACGGGGACGGCATCCGGGAAGTCGCTCGCCTTCTCGCTCCCCGCGCTCGACGCGATCGCGCGCGACCGCACCGCCCGGGCGCTCTTCCTCTACCCGACCAAGGCCCTCGCCCAGGATCAGGGGCGGTGGCTGGCCGGGCTCGGCCTACCCGGGCTGCGCCCCGCGATCTACGACGGCGACACGCCCATAGAGCAGCGCGCGCACGTGCGGCGAAGCGCGAACGCGATCCTCACGAACCCGGACATGCTCCACGTCGGTGTGTTGCCGCACCACGACCGGTGGGGAGACGTACTGCACAACCTCCGGGTCGTCGTCGTCGACGAGGCGCACGTCTACCGAGGGGTGTTCGGCTCCCACGTCGCGAACGTCCTGCGCCGGCTGCGACGGCTCGCGCTGGCGTACGGTGCCGACCCGCTGTTCGTGCTTGCCTCGGCGACGATCGCGAACGCGGGTGAGCTCGCGTCGCGCCTCACCGGCCTGGAGGTGCGCGTCGTCGACAGCGACACGGCGCCGCGCGCAGAACGCGACATCGTCCTCTGGAATCCGGAGCTCCTCGACCCGGAGCTCGGCATCCGCGCGAGCCCACTCGGGGACGCGTCGAGGCTTCTCGCAGAGCTGGTGGGCCGCGGCCTGCGCACGATCTGCTTCACGAAGAGTCGCAAGACCGCGGAGCTCGTCCACCGCTTCGCGAGCGACCGCCTCGACCCCGCGACAGCGAGACGGCTGGCCCCCTATCGAGCCGGGTACACGCCGGAGCAGCGCCGTGACATCGAGCGGCGGCTCGTCGACGGGGAGTTGCTCGGCGTGACGGCGACGGATGCGCTCGAGCTCGGGATCGACGTCGGCTCGCTCGACTGCGCGATCTCGGTCGGGTTCCCGGGCACCGTCGCGTCCCTGCGGCAGCAGTGGGGCCGTGCAGGGCGACGGTCTCGAGGGCTTGCGGTGCTGATCGCCAGCGAGGACGGGCTCGACCAGTTCTTCGCAACCGAGCCCGAGGCGCTGCTCCGGCGGAGCGTCGAGGCGGCGCTGATCGACCCGTGGACGCCGCGGATCCTCGACGGGCACGTGCTCTCGGCCGCCTACGAGGGGCCGCTCACGCCCGCGGACGCCGCGGTGCTCGGGGCCGAGGCACTCGAGCGAGCGGCCGTCCTGCCGGAGCTCGAGTCGACGCCCGCCGGCTACGTCTGGCGAGGGCGCGACACGCCGGCCGCACGGCTGTCTCTCCGGTCCGGCGACCCTGAGTCGTTCGTCATCGTGGACGAGTCGACCGGGACGCTGCTGGGCACGGCGGAGCGTGAGCGCGCGTTCTCGACGGTGCACACGGGTGCGGTGTACCTGCACCTCGGCGAGTCGTACGGGGTCACCGCCCTCGACCTCGAGACGCGAACGGCGCTCGTCCGCCCGATCGCCGTCGACTGGTACACGCAGCCGCGGAAGGAGACCGAAACGTCGATCGTCGAGGCGCTCCGCAGCAGGCGCATCGCCGGCGTCGAGCTCCAGCACGGACGGATCGGCGTCTCCGAGCAGGTCGTCGCCTTCCAGCGGAAGGCGATCGCCGACGGCAGCGTGATCGACACGACGCCGCTCGACCTGCCCGCCACGTCCTACGAGACCGAGGGCGTCTGGTTCTCCCCGCCGCCGCCGTTGCTCGCGGGCATCGACACCATGCCGATCCTCGTCTCGGCGCTCCATGCCGCCGAGCACGCGCTCATCTCACTGCTGCCGCTGTTCGCGATGTGCGACCGCTGGGACATCGGCGGCCTCTCGACGAACGTCCACGAGCAGACGGGTCAGCCGACGGTGTTCGTCTACGAGGGGCATGCCGGCGGGGTCGGCATCGCGGAGCGCGGCTTCGACTGCTTCGCGGAGTGGGTGGCCGACACCGCGCGGCTCCTCTCGCGGTGCCCGTGCCGGTCGGGCTGCCCGTCGTGCGTGCAGAGCCCGAAATGCGGCAACCTCAACGAGCTCCTCGACAAGGCGGCGGCACTGATCCTGCTCGAGCGCATGGGCGACGCCGGGTGAGGGGTTGCAGGAGGACACGCGGGTTCGGTGGCCTCGCGGCGAACGCGAAGACGGCGGGGAATCGATACGAAGGCGACACGAAGTCGGCACAGCCACGACACCGGTTTGCTGCGATCGTTCCGGTAGGGGGCTGCGTTCCCCCAGGGGGGTGGGTGGACCGTGTGCGGCGACGCGCTGCCGGGGCCTGCACCAGCGAGGTCACCGTCCGCTACGACGCCGGCGCGCGCTTCCCGAAGCGGCGGTGTCGATTCCGGCCGTTCCCGATCGTCTTCCATCCGAGACCGGCTACACCGACTGAACGGAGGCACCCATGGAGTACGTGGCCCTGATCCATGCCGACCAGAGCGTGTGGGAGACGATGACCGACGCCGAGCGCGACGCCGCGTACGAGCAGTACGGCGAGTTTGCCCAGGCCGCGCGGGCCGCGGGCGTCCTCGTCGGCGGCGAGGAGCTCGCGTCGACGGCTAGTGCCACGACCGTCCGCGTCCGCGACGACCAGCGGCTTGTCACCGACGGGCCGTACGCCGAGGTGAAGGAGGCCCTCGGCGGCTTCTTCATCCTCGACTGCGCGTCCTTCGACGACGCGCTCGACTGGGCCGCGCGGATTCCCGCGGTCCATCATGGCGCCGTCGAGGTTCGCCCCGTCCACGTCGACCCGGAGGCCTGACATGAAGTACGCGATGCTCGTCTACGGAGACCAGTCGGCCTGGGCGGAGCTCGACGAGCACGACGCCGCCCGCCTACGCGCCGAGTCGATGCCGCGCTGGCTCGCGCTCTTCGAGGAGATGGGGAAGGCCGATCCCGCGGTGGAAGGCCGCGAGCTCGAGGCGGCGTCCGATGCGAAGGTCGTCCGCGTCGTCGACGGCGAGCGGGTCGTCACCGACGGCCCGTTCGCGGAGACGAAGGAGCAGATCGGCGGGCTCTTCGTGACGACGCTGCCCGACCTCGACGAGGCAATCCGGATTGCCGCGCTCGTGCCGGCCGCGGAGACCGGCTCGCTCGAGATCCGACCCGTCGTGGAGCGCTGACCACGTCCCTCGAGGCCACATTCAGGGAGGAGTGGCCCCGTGCAGTTGGGATCCTCACCCGCGTCCTCGGCGACCTCGCGCTCGCCGAGGACGCGGTACAGGACGCCTTCGCGAAAGCGATCGAGCGCTGGCCGCGGGACGGCACCCCTCGGTCTCCCGGCGCCTGGATCGTGGCGACGGCCCGCAACGGTGCAATCGACAAGATCCGGCGCGAGCGGACGTTCGCCCGCAAGGCGGAGCTGTTGGCGCGGCTCGAGGCCGTCCCGGCGGAGGAGGACGCCGACGTGAGCACGATCCCGGACGAGCGGCTCGCGCTGCTCTTCACGTGCTGCCACCCGGCCCTCGCCGTCGACGCGCGGATCGCGCTGACACTCCGGGAGGTGGGTGGCCTGGAGACGCGCGAGATTGCGCGTGGGTTCCTCGTCGGCGAGACGACGATGTCGCAGCGGCTCGTCCGCGCGAAGCGACGTGTGCGCGAAGCGGGCATCCCGTTCCGGGTCCCGCCCGACGAGATCCTTCCGGACCGCGTCCCCGACGTCTTGCGGGTGATCTACCTCGTGTTCAACGAGGGGTACGCCGCGAGCGATGGTGACGCGCTGGTGCGCGCCGACCTCTGCGCGGAGGCCGTCCGGCTCGCCAAGCTCCTCTGCGTCCTGATGCCGGACGAGCCCGAGGCGTTCGGTCTCCTGGGGCTCCTTCTGCTCCAGGACTCGCGCCGCGAGGCACGCGTCGGGCCGGACGGCGAGCTCGTCCTGCTCGCCGACCAGGACCGGACGCTGTGGGACCGTCGGGCGATCGACGAAGGGCTCCGCGTCCTGCGTCGCGCCGAGGCGCACGGACGGCCGGGCCGGTACCAGCTCCAGGCAGCGATCGCGGCCGGCCACGCGGAGGGAACGGATCCTCAGACGATCGCCGCGGTCTACGACGCGCTGCTCCAGATCGACCCGTCCCCCGTCGTGCGGTTGAACCGGGCGGTCGCCATCGCACTCGCGGGCGACGTCGCGAAGGCCCTCGACTTGATCGACCGGCTCGACGAGCTGGACGGCTACGCATACCTCCACGCGGCTCGCGCCGACCTCCTGCGGCGCCTCGAGCGCGACGACGAGGCGGCCGCGAGCTACCGCGCGGCGCTCGCGCTTACCGACAATGCGCCCGAGCGTCGCTTTCTGGAGGGACGTCTCCGGGAGGTCGAGGGACGGGACGTCAGGGCGTGACGAGCAACTCGAGGGCGCGTTCGACGGCCTCGCGTGGGGTCGCAGCCGCTACCACGCCCTCGACGGCCGGGCCCTTGCCGAGCTGGACGACCGGCCGTCCGAGGCGAAGCGCGAACCCCATCTCGGCGAGCGTCCCGTAGCTCCCGCCCACCGCGATCAGGGCGTGACCGGACGCCGCCACAGCGAGGTTGCGCGCGTGGCCGATCCCGGTGACGACGACGTGGTCGGCCCAGGGGTTGGCGTCCGTGTGCGCCTCCCCGGGGAGGATGGCGATCGTCGTTCCTCCCGCCGACTTCGCGCCACGATGGGTGGCCGCCATGACCTCGCCGAGCCCGCCCGTGACGACCGTGCAGCCACGCTCTGCGAGTAGGCGACCGACCTCCTCGGCCTCTGCGACTCGATCCGCTCCGCTGCCGACGACTGCCACCTGTGGCGCTTCCATCGTGCGATCGTAGGCTTATGCGGGAACGGCGCAAGGCAACGGGAGGAACGCTCGTCGTGGGCGGTGGCTTCGCCGGCGCATACGTCGCCCGCCTACTCGGGAGGCGGGGCGCGACTATCGTCAACCCCGACAACTTCATGCTGTACACGCCCCTGCTCCCGGAGGCAGCGGCCGGGACGCTCGAGCCCCGCCACGTCGTCGTACCGCTGCGACAAATGTGCCAGCACGCAGAGCTGCTCCTCGGGCACGTCACGAGCCGCGACCCGGAGCGGCGCACCGTGGTCGCGGAGACGCTCGGTGGCACCTTCGAGATCACCTACGAGCGGCTCGTCGTCGCGCTCGGGTCGGTCACGCGGACCTTCCCGGTCCCCGGACTCGCAGAGCACGGTAGGGGATTCAAGGACGTCGCGGACGCGATCGCCCTGCGCAACCACCTGCTCCGCTCGCTCGAGTCCGCCGCCGCACGGCTCGACCCGACGGAGGCCGAGCGCGATCTCGGCTTCGTCTTCGTCGGTGCGGGATACGCGGGCGTGGAGGCGCTCGCCGAGCTCAACGACCTCGCGCACGCGGCCGTCCGCCGCTCGTACCCGACGCTGCGAAACGTCCGTCAGCGCTGGGTGCTGGTCGACGCGGCCCCGACCATTCTCTCGGACATCCCGCGCAAGCTCGGGGAGTACACCCATCGCTATCTCGAGGAGAAGCGGGGGATCGAGATCCACGTCGGGACGACGCTCACCTCCTTCGACGACCGCGAGGCGGTGCTCGGCGACGGCACGCGGATCCCGGCGCGAACGCTCGTCTGGGCTGCCGGCGTCCGGCCGACCCCTCTCCTTGCGACGCTCGACCTTCCGCTCGACGCCCGTGGCCGCGTCACCGTCGACCCCACGCTCCAGGTGACCGGGACGAACGACGTCTGGGCCCTCGGTGACTGCGCTGCCGTGCCGAACGAGCGCACTCCCGGTCGGTTCGACCCGCCGACCTGCCAGCACGCGCTGCGCCAGGCACGCCGCCTCGCGAAGAACCTCCATGGCGAGCCGCGCCCCTACGGGTACCGGATGCTCGGCCAGGTCGCCACGCTCGGGCGCTACAAGGGGATCGCGGAGCTCCCCGGACTGCGTCTGCGCGGCTTTCTCGGGTGGTTCGTGGCACGCACGTACCACCTCTACGCGCTGCCGACGTTCCGCCGCAAGGCACGCGTCGTGACGGACTGGACGGTGTCTCTCTTCTTCCGACGCGACATCGTGGAGCTCTCCGCGCTGGGTCACCCGCACCGGCTCGACTCGTGACCGGCGTCGCCGCTCTCTACGGGATCCGACTCTGCACGCCCCGGCTCGAGCTACGTCTCGGCAGCCGGGCCGAGCTCGAGGCGCTCGCCGAGGTCGCGAAGGCGGGCATCCACCCGCCTGACGAGATGCCGTTCGCCGTCGCGTGGACCGACGCGAGCGACGACCCGGGCTTCGTCACGGACTTCGTCGCACACCACGAGCAGACGCTTGCCGCCTGGTCGCCCGAGGAGTGGAGACTGAACCTGCTCGCCTTCCACGCCGGCCTGCCGGTCGGCGTGCAGGCGCTCCGTGCCACCGGGTTCTCGGTCGACCGCACCGTCGACACCGGGTCGTGGCTCGGCTCCGCGAGCCAGGGCCGCGGGCTCGGGACGGAGATGCGGGCAGCGGTGCTCGAGCTCGCGTTCGGCAGCCTCGGCGCACGCGCAGCGCAGTCCGGCTGGCTCGAGGGCGGCGCGGCCCAGTCCGCCGGCGTGTCGGCGCGGCTCGGCTACCGGGAGGTGGGAACCCACCTGGAGCGGCCACGCGGCGAGCCAGTCGTCCATCACGACCTGCTGCTGGCGCGCTCGGACTGGACGTGCCCGGTTCGCGTCGACATCGAGGGTGTCGAGGCCTGCCTCGCGCTGTTCGGCGCCGCACCGGGCGCATAGCGAGCGCCGAGCGTCGGTCGCCCGCGCCTACAGTGCGACCCATGGCGAACGAGCCTCCGAGCGACGAACCGCCCCCGGCGCCGTTCGGCGTGCCGGAGCTCCTCGAGCTCGTCGCCGGCGCGCGCCGAGTGCTCGACGTCGGCTGCGGCTCCGGGCGCCTCACGGTTGCTCTCGCCCGGGCCGTGGCAGAGGTGACGGGCATGGACACGAGCGCGGATCGCCTCGCCCACGCGGTCCGGCTCGCCGAGAAGGCAGGCGTGCAGCTCACCCTCGTCGAGGCGGACATGGAGGAGCCGCTGCCTTTCACCGACGCGTCGTTCGACGCCGTCACGAGCAGGCTCTCGCTGATGATTCCCCGGGACGCCGTCCCCACGCTGCGTGAGCTCGGACGCGTCCTCGAGCCGCGCGGGCGCATCGCGACCGTGGTCTGGGCGGCGTTGCCGGAGAACCCGTGGTTCGACGCGCCTCGCGAGGCGGTGCGTGCCGTCCTCGGCGACGAGCGCGCGTCTTTCGCCCGCGCTTTCGGGCGGCTCGGCAGCCCGCGTGACGCGGAGCGCGCGCACCGGGCAGCCGGGTTCGACGACGTCGAGGGTCGGCTACTACGCGAACACGTCGTCCGGGCGGACGCCGCCGAGCACTGGCGGCTGCTCGCGACGGAGAACGGGCACTTTCGCCGGATCGATGCCGCGCTCGGCGAGCACGAGCGCCGTGCCCTGGTCGCCGAGCTCGAGGCGCGGCTCGCGCCGTACCACGCCGACGGTGGCCTCGAGCTCCCGCGCACGCTCGTGCTCGTGACCGGCCGGCGCCCCGAGTAGCTGCGCTCCTCTCAGCGAACGGCGCGAAGAGCAGCGCCGAGCGACTGGCCGCCCTCGAGGACGCGCGCGAAGAGATCGCCTTCGCGGCCGACGCGGTCGAGGACGACGTCCATCGTGAAGGAGTGGATGTCGAGTCCCGGCCCAACCTCGTCCCAGCGGAGCGGCGTCGAGACGGGCGCTCCCGCTCTCGGGCGCACCGAGTAGACGGACGCGGTGGTCTTCCCCGGGCCGTTCTGGTTCGCATCGACGAGGACGCCACGGCGCTTGGCCTTCGTCCATTCGGTCGTCACGAGGCCAGGGTGCGCGCGTGCGAGCGCGCCGGCGACGATCCCGGCGAACTCGCGCACCTCGTCGAAGCCGTGACGACGCGCGATCGGGACGAGGACGTGGATCCCGCGCGACCCGCTTGTCTTCGGCACCGACTCGAGGCCGAGCACGTCGAGTGTCTCCCGCACGAGCAGCGCGACCCTGACCACCTCCTCGAAGGTCGCTCCTTCCGAAGGGTCGAGGTCGAACATCACCCAGTCCGGCCGCTCGGGCCGGTCGGCGCGCGAGGCCCACGTGTGCATGTCGATGCAGCCCATGTTGACCATCCAGAGAAGGGCGAGCTCGTTGTCGACGAGCGCGTAGTCGATCACCTTCTTCTCACCTTCGCGCGTCGACGCCGGGAAGGCAGCGGTCTCGATCCAGTCGGGCATGTGCGAGGGCGCCTGCTTCTGGAAGAAGCTCTTGCCCTGCCAGCCGTCGGGGTAGCGCTTCATCGTGAACGGCCGCTTGCGCAGGTGCGGGACGAGCACCTTGGCGACGTCCCGGTAGTAGGCAAGGAGCTCGCCCTTGGTGATGCCCTCGTCCGGCCAGAACGGCTTGTCGAGGTTCGAGAGGCGCAGGGCCCGCTTGCCCTTGCGGATCTCCTCGGCGATCGGGGGCCGTTCCATCGGGACATCGTCGCGGATCCCGAGAAAGACCGGCGCGCGAAGCCTCCCCTCTCGCGTCCGTTCGGCGAAGGTCACCTCGGCGGCGAGCTTCGGCTCGACCCAGGTCACATCCGCGACACGCACGCGTGGCATCCGCGGCGTCTCGACGAGCGGTGACGTTGGGCGCGAGAGCGGCCGCAAGACGGCGAGCAGCGAGTCGACGTCTCTGTCGCCGAGACCGGAGCCGACGTTGCCGGCCCAGTGGAGCCCGTCGGCTTCCCGGCGTCCGAGGACGAGCGCGCCGAGCTTTGCCCGCCGCCCCGTGCCCCGCGTGAAGCCGACGATCGGGAAGTCGTCCTCCAGCCTGAGCTTGAGCTTCTGCCACTCGGGCGTCCGCCGGCCGGGACGGTACGGCGCGTCGGCGCGCTTCGCGACGACGCCCTCGAGACCTTGGTCGGTTGCCGCCTTCAGCAACGCCGCCCCGTCCTCGAAGGCGGGGGACAGGCGCACGACGTCCGACGTCGGGTCGAGCGACGTCCTCGAGCAGCCTCCTCCGCTCCGCGAGCGGGCGCCGGTACACCGGCTCCCCGTCCAGCACGAGCAGGTCGAAGACCATCAGGACGAGCCGCCCGGCGCCCGACTGCAGCGACTCGAAGCGAGCGGTGCCGGACTCGTCGAGCGCGCAGACCTCGCCGTCGAGCACGGCCGAGGGCGTGCGCACCGCGTGCACGACCGCGCGGGCAACGTCGCGGAAGCGCTCGGTGAGGTCCTTGCCGTTCCGGCTCGTCAGCGTGGCGACGCCGCCGCGGAGCGTGACGATGGCGCGGTAGCCATCCCACTTTGGCTCGTAGAGCCAGCCGGCACCGCTCGGCAGGTGCTCGGTCAGCGTCGCGAGCTGCGGACGGAGCTCCTGCGACGCGGCGTCCGCGGCCGCGTCCTTGCGGAGCAGGAGCCAGTTGCGCTCGTCGCCGTCCAGCCGGGCCGGGACGAGCGTCCAGACCCCGTCGACGCGCTCGCCGTGCAGGTGGACGGTCAGCCCGCCGTTCCGCTTCTCCTCGAGCAGCTCGTACGTCCCACGGTCCCAGATCTCCACCGTTCCCGCGCCGTACTGGCCGGCGGGGATCACGCCCTCGAACGAGCCGTAGTCGAGCGGATGGTCCTCGACGTGCACCGCCAGATGCCGTTCGCCCGCCTCGAGTGGCAGGCCCTTCGGCACCGCCCAGCTTGCAAGCGCGCCGTCGCGCTCGAGCCGAAGGTCGTAGTGGAGCCTCCGGGCGTCGTGGCGCTGGATCACGAAGACCGGCGCGCCGCTCGATTCGTCGCCGCCGAACGGCTCCGGCGTCCGCCCGGGATCGCGCTTGCGCCGGTAGTCGCCGAGCTTGGCCATCAACCGCGATCATCCCACGGACGGCTCACCCGAAATGGCGCCATTCCTTCACACCTTCGCAACACGAGGAGGAAAGTTCCTGGAAACGCGGTGTTTTG
Organism: uncultured Actinomycetes bacterium; assembly: GCA_963746445.1. Lineage (GTDB taxonomy): Bacteria > Actinomycetota > Thermoleophilia > Gaiellales > Gaiellaceae > Gaiella. Next base: position 229,685 of record CAVVAW010000007.1, on the reverse strand, counting down.
CCGTAGGGGATAAGCCTGTGGACAGTGTGGAGAGCGCGCGGGGCCGGTCAGACCGACGCGAGAACGCCCATCGAGCGGAACTTCGCCCTCCGGGCGCGTCGCAGCTCGTCCGCGGGCACGTCGGCGAGCTCGTCGAGGTGCGCGACGAGCGACTCGCGGAGGAGCACGGCTGCCGCGTCGTGGTCGACCTGGGCGCCGCCTTCGGGCTCGGGGACGATCCCGTCGATCACCCGCAGCTCGAGGCAGTGAGCGGCGTCTGGCTTGAATGCCGCCGCAGCCTTGTTCGCCTGCGAGGCGTCGCGCCAGAGGATCGACGCGCAGCCCTCCGGTGAGATCACGGAGTAGATCGCGTTCTCCTGCATCAGCACCCGGTCGGCGACCGCGATTGCGATCGCGCCGCCCGAGCCGCCCTCACCGATGACGATCGAGACGGTCGGCACGCCGAGCCGCAGCATCGCCGCCTGCGACCGCGCGATCGCGCCTCCCTGCCCGTGCTGCTCCGCGGCGATGCCCGGATACGCCCCCGGCGTGTCGACGAGCGTGACGACCGGGAAACCGTGGCGCTCTGCAAGCTCCATCGTGCGCATCGCCTTCCGGTAGCCCTCGGGGTACGCCATGCCGAAGTTGCGGACGGCGCGCTCCTTCAGATCACGGCCCTTCTGGTGGCCGACGAGCGCAACCGTCCGCCCGTCGAGCGACCCGATTCCGGCCACGATCGCGTGGTCGTCCATCCGGCCGCGGTCGCCGTGGAGCTCGAACCAGTCCTCGAGAATCCGCTCCACGTAGTCCAGCGTGTACGGGCGCTTCTCGTCGCGGGCGAGCAGGACGCGGCCCCAGATCTCCTCGTCGGTCGTGTCCTCGCGGAGGCGCTCGAGCTGCCGCTGGAGCCGCTCGAGCTCGGCCGAGAGCTTCGTTCCCCGCAGGAGCTTGACGCCGGAGAGCTGCGCCAGCCGGTCGCGCAGGCCGAGCTCGGCTTCCTGGCTCATCGCTCCGCCCCGAACAGCCGCAGGAGCCGCGCGAGCGTCGTTCGCAGGTCATTGCGTTGCACGACCGCGTCGACGTGGCCGAACCGGAAGTTCGACTCCGCGAGGCCGAAGTCGTCCGGGAGCTTCTCGCGCGTCGTCTGCGCGACGACCCGCGGGCCGGCGAAGGACGTCAGCGCGCCCGGCTCGGCGAGGATCACGTCTCCGAGGCTCGCGAAGCTCGCCGTCACACCGCCCGTCGTCGGATGCGCGAGCACCGAGATCAGGACGCCCCCGCCGTCCTGAAGGTCGCCGACCGCCGCCACGGTCTTCGGCAGCTGCATCAGCGCGAGGATGCCCTCCTGCATCCGGGCGCCTCCCGACGCCGAAACGGAGATCAGCGCGCCGCCGTCCTCGGCCGCCCGCTCGCACGCCCGGGCGAACCGCTCTCCGACGACGCTTCCCATCGAGCCGCCCATGAACGCGAAGTCCATCGCGGCGATGCGGCAGGAGTGCCCCTCGACCGCTGCGCGGCCGGTCAGGATCGCGTCGCCGAGCCCCGTCCCGAGCTCCGCCTCTGCCAGCCGCTCGACGTACGGCCGGAGATCGAAGAACTCGAGCGGGTCGGCAGAGCGCAGGTCGCCGTCCTCCTCGTCGAACGTGTCGGGGTCGGCGAGCTGTTCGATGCGCTCGCGCGCACGGACGGGAAAATGATGTCCGCACTGCGGACAGACGCGGAGCTGCTCGACGAGCTCGTCGTCGCGATAGTGCGAGCCGCAGCCCGGGCAAGTGTTCGGATGACCTCCGGAGCCGTCGCGGCCGGACGGGTCCGACTTCTTGTGCTCGATGGAGACGTCGATGTTCCCGGTGGTCGACACCCCGGGCATCTTAGTGCCGTTCTGTCAGAGCCCGGCCGCGGCGGCGAGCCCCTCCAGGATCGCCCGATCGGCGCCCGGCGCGAGGCCGGTCAGCCCGAGGCCCGCGACCCGTCCTCTACTCGCCACCTCGAGCAGCAGCCGCTCCACGTCGTCCAGCCCGAGCCCGCCCGGCGCCGGCATGAACACGGGCAGCTGGCCGGGCTCGAGGACGTCGAGGTCGAGCGCGACGTAGACGGCATCTGCGCCGTCGAGCGCGCGCGAGAGATCGTCGTCGATCCCGTGCTCGGCGACGTACTCGCGCTCCGGCGGGTCGAGGTCGCGCGCGCCGACGAGCGCGACGTCGGCGGGTCGGACGCTTCCCTCGTCGATCGCCATCCGCAGCGGCATGCCCCAGAGGTTCCCCGAGGGAGAGCTCTCGGGCGTGTTGAGGTCACCGTGCGCATCGAGCCAGACGACCGCCAGTCGGTCGTGCCGCGCCGCCAGCCCGCGGATCGCGCCGATGTGCGCGCAGCAGCAGCCGCCGAGCACGAGCGGACGCTTCGGAAGTCCACGCGCGATCACGTCGGTCTGCTCGTCGAGCGTGTCGCGCTCGACGACGAGCGCCTCGGGATACGCCAGCTCCGTCCGTGCCGCCTCCGCCATCGTCTCTCCTCCGTCGCCCCACGCGCGCGGGACGCGGACGAGCCCGGCCCCGAAGACCGCGCCGCAGCTGTGACATTCGTAGACGTCGTCGAAGGCAACCGCGGTGAGCGTGCGGCAGTGCGGACAACGTGCGCGGAGGGCGCTCACAACGCCCGCTCCCATGTGTCCGAGCGACTCGTCGCGCGCATGCCGACGCCTTCGTAGAGCGCGATCGCTCCCGTGGTGTTCTCGCTGTCGACCCCGAGCGCGGCTCGTCGACGCCCGATCGAGCGGAACAGGCCGAAGCTCTCGAGCAGGAGCGCACGCGCGAGGCCGCGACGCCGCCACGGGCGGCGGACCGCAAGGACGGCAATCCACCCGAGTGTCTGATCGTCGCCCCGCGACGGGACGCTCACGCAGAGCGCAGCGATCTCCCCGTCGGCCTGGACGAGGCGCCACAGGGACGTGTCCTGGTTCGGGCCGAGGTTCCAGGTGCACCAGTCCGCGAAGCTCTCCGGGACGAAGCTCCAGTGATCCGCGAACGCCTCCACGTACGCGTCGTAGACGGCCCCCTCCTCGCCCGTCCGAAACGGCCGCGACGTGAGCCCCGAGGGCCACACAGGCTCCTCGGTCGGCGTCTCGAGGTCGATCTCCATGGTGAACGAGCTCCGCACGACCTCGAAGCCGTGCCGCGACAGAGCCGCCCGGTAGTCGTCGTCCCTTTCGTTCGCGGGCGCACGGATGCGCGCGCCGGCGTCGCCGAGCTCGTCCGCTCGGCGCTCGACCTCCCCGAGCAGTCGTTCGACGATGCGCTCGTGCGCGGGCAGGACGCGAAGGTCGACATAGATGACCTCGCGACCGGCCCCGGGGGCGGAGGCGTCCGCGTAGCCCACGATCCTTCCGTCCTCGACGGCGACAAACATGTCGCGGGCCGGATCGAGATCCTCGAGCTCGAACCATCGCTCGACGCGTTCGGCTGTCTCGTCGGCGGGACGGCCCGTGGCGTCGGCGTGGGCGTTGAGAAGCTCCGCGATCCCCGCGGCGTCCCGCGGCGTCGGTGCACGAACGGAGAGCTCAGACGGCTGCACGGAGCTCCTTCTGCCAGACGTCTGCCTGCCAGAGGACGTGCATGCCGGCCCGCTCGTAGAGACGCGTGGCGCCGGTGGGGTTCTCCACGTCGACGCCGAGCGCGACCGTCGTTTCTCCGGTCTCGCGGAAGCGGCCGAACGAGTCGTGGAGCAGCGCGAGGCCGAGCCCGCGCCTGCGCCACGCCGGCCGGACGCCGAGCGTCCCGACGAAACCCCAGTCGCCATGACGCTTCGCGTAGTTCCGCGAGAACGCGACGACCTCGTCTCCCGCCCAGACGACGGGTGCGAGAGCGGAGTCGAACCCGCTCTGGCCGAACGCCCGCTTGCGCCACGTGTCGTAATCGAGCACGACGTAGTCCCACTCGTCCGCGAATGCCTCGATCTCCGCGGCGTGGAGCATCGGCCCGTCGCGGTCCGGCTCGAGCGGTCGCAGCTCGACGCCGTCCGGCCAGACGGGATCGGGCTGCGGCTCGGTGACGTCGATGACCATGCGGAAGAAGCTCCGCGCGTACTCGAACTCCCGCCCGGCGAAGAGGCTGGGCGCGCGCTCGTCGCCCACGAGGTGCGCTGCCTCGAGCACGATTCGCTCACCGTCCGGCCACTCGGGACGAAGCTCTCGCACCCGCTCCTCGAGCGAGTCGAGAAGACGCGCGCCGACGCCACGGCCGGTGAGCTCCGGATGGACGTAGGCGTCACCGAAGTAGCGGCCGCCTTTCGGGTCGAGGAGATGGGCGACCCCGGCGACCCGGCCGTCGACCTCGACCAGCCAGGCGTTTCGTTCGACGTCGAGCCCGTCCCACTCCTCGCGGAGCTCGGCCGCGGTCCAGTCCGAGGCGCCGTAGACGGCGATCTCGGATGCCTGGAGGACTGCCAACGCATCGTCGAGGCGGTCCGCGCTGGGGCGTACGACGTCCACCGCGGCAGCGTACGGGCAGGCGACCGCGCGGATGGTGCGGCACGCCGCACGCTCGCTTACCGTTGCATGGTGCAGACACTCTCGATCCGACCGCTCGTCGCGGACGACTGGGCGGACGTCGCGCGCATCTACGCCGCCGGCCTCGAGACCGGGGTCGCGTCGTTCGAGACGCGCGTCCCGTCGTGGGACGAATGGGCTGCGGGCCATCGCCAGGCGCCGCGGCTCGTGGCCGAGACCGGCGGCGCTGTCACCGGCTGGACGGCGGTGTCGCCCGTGTCACCCCGCGAGTGCTACCGCGGTGTCGTCGAGCACTCGGTGTACGTCGATCCGGGAGCGCAGGGACGAGGGATCGGCAAGGCCCTGCTCATCCGACTGCTCGCCGATGCCCCGGCGCACGGAATCTGGACGATCCAGACCTCGATCATCGCCTCGAACGAGGCGAGCCTGCGCATCCACGAGGCGGTCGGGTTCCGCGTCGTGGGCCGCCGCGAGCGCATCGCCCAGCGAGACGGCGCCTGGCACGACACGGTGCTGCTCGAGTACCGCCTTCCATAAGGCATTCCGGCACCGCTCGCCCGGAGCCGGTGTTCCGGATTCGCGGCGGCACTGCGCTCTGTGACCGAAGGCCGGCTTTGCCGGCCGGGAGGTCAGGCGCGCTCGTCCGGGTCGGAAACCTGAAGGAGGGGGCTCGGCGGGGAACCATGGGTTCCCCACCGCTTGAAGACGACGCAGGCGTTGTGGCCGCCGAAGCCGAACGAGTTGGAGACGCCGATCTCGACCTGCTCCTCGCGCGACTCGTTCGGGATGTAGTCGAGGTCGCACTCCGGGTCGGGAACTTCCTGGTTGATCGTCGGCGGCAGAACGCCCCGTTCGAGCGCGAGGATCGTGAAGGACGCCTCCACGGCGCCCGCCGCCCCCAGGCAGTGCCCCGTCGCGCCCTTCGTGGACGACACCGGAGTCGCATACGCCTTCTCCTCGCCGAGCGCGAGCTTGATCACGCGCGTCTCGGCGGCGTCGCCGATCGGGGTCGACGTGCCGTGCGCGTTCACGTAGCCGACCTGGTCGGGCGTGATCCGCGCGTCGTCGAATGCCATCTGCAACGCCCGCGCAGGGCTCTCTCCGGTCGGGTCGGGATCCGACACGTGCGTCGCGTCGGACGAGAGCCCGTAGCCCAGCAGCTCCGCGTAGATCTTCGCGCCGCGCGCGTTCGCGTGCTCGAGCTCCTCCAGCACGACCATTGCCGCAGCCTCACCCATCACGAACCCGTCGCGCTCGAGGTCGAAGGGGCGGGAGGCCGCCTTCGGGTCGCCGTTGCGACGGGAGATGGCTCGCATCGCGCCGAAGCCCGCGATCCCGACCCGGGACACGGGCGCCTCGGTACCGCCGCAGATCATGACGTCGGCGCGGCCGAGGCGGATCGCGTCGAGGCCGTCGCCGATCGCCATGTTGGACGCGGCGCATGCCGTGCACTCGGATAGCAGCGGGCCCTTCGTGCCGAGCTCCATCGAGACCCACCCTGCCGCCAGGTTGGGGATGATCTGGACGATCGAGAACGGGTTCACACGGTCGGGCCCGCGCTCATCGAGCACCTGGATGCATGCCTCGAACGACTTCAGGCCGCCGATGCCGGTCGCCACGGCCGCGCCGATGCGGTCTGCCTCCGGCGCGATGTCGAGCTTCGCATCGGCCTCCGCCTGTCGTGCCGCGGCGAGCGCCAGGTGCGTGAACCTGTCCATGCGACGCGATGCCTTGTACTCGACGTAGTCCGTCACCTCGAGGTCCTTCACCTCGCACGCGAAGTCGACCGGGAATCCGGTCGAGTCGAACTGCGTGATCTTCCCCGCGCCGGACTCCCCCGCGATCAGCGCCGACCAGCTGTCCTCGACGGTGTTGCCGAGCGGCGTCACCATTCCGAGGCCGGTCACGACGACGCGGCGCCTGCCGTTGTCGCTCACCGCAGCCACGCTACATCCCGAGCCCGCCGTCGACGAGCAGTACGTCGCCGGTGACGAACGCCGCCGCGTCGGAGCAGAGGAAGCGCACCGCGCCCGCGACGTCCTCCGGGTCCCCGAGCCGCCCGAGCGGCGTGTTCTGGAGCATGGCGGTCGTCGCCTCCTCTGGCAGAACGTCGGTCAGCTGCGTCGTGACGTACCCCGGCGCGACGACGTTGGCGCGCACGTTGCGGCTGCCGAGCTCGCGGGCGAGGGACTTCGTGAAGCCGATGATCCCCGCCTTCGAGGCGGCGTAGTTCGTCTGCCCCCAGTTGCCGTGCACGCCGACGATCGACGAGATGTTGACGATCGACCCCGCGCGCTTGCGCATCATCGGCCTCGTCGCCGCACGGCAGGTGTAGAAGACGGACGAGAGGTTCGTCTCGATCACCGTTCGCCAGTCGTCGTCGCTCATCCGCACGAGCAGCCCGTCGCGCGTGAGACCTGCGTTGTTGACGAGGACGTCGAGGTCTCCTGCCGCCTCGACGAGCGCCTTCGCCGACTCGGCGTCCGACACGTCGGCCTCGACGGCGCGACCGCCGATCTCGGACGCGACGGCCTCCGCCTCCTCGCGGCCCGTGCGGTAGCCGACGACCACCTCGGCGCCTGCACGGCCGAGCTCGAGCGCGATCGCGCGCCCGATACCCCGTGAGCCGCCGGTGACGAGGGCGAGCTTCCCCTCGAGCGACGCGAACGAGCTCACGAGGTGCCGAGCGCCTCCTTGACCTTCTCGAGGCTCGCGAGGTCGTTGACGGAGAACGTCCGGGCGCCGCGGTCGATGCGCTTGACGAGGCCGGAGAGGACGCTGCCCGGGCCGATCTCGACGAAGGTCGTGACGCCGCCGCGCATCAGCTCGCCGGCGGCCTGGGTGAAGCGAACCGGGGCCGTCAGCTGGTCGACGAGCAGCGCGCCGAGACGCTGCGCGGGCTCGATCTTCGCCGTCACCGTCGACATGAAGGGCTTGACCGGGTCGGTGAAGCGGATCCGGTCGATCGCGGGCTTGAGCGCCCGGCCGGCCTGTCCGACGAGCGGGCTGTGGAACGCGCCGGAGACCTTGAGGCGGATCGCTCGTCGCGCGCCGAGGCTTTCGGCCTCGGCGCAGCACTCCTCGACTGCATCGTTCTCGCCCGAGACGACGATCTGGCCGGGGCAGTTGTAGTTCGCGGGCCAGACGCCGAGGATCTTCCGGCAGAGGGTCTCGACAAGGTGGTCCTCGAGCCCGAGGATCGCAGCCATCGCACCGGGGCGTTCCCGGGCCGCCGCGGCCATCGCGAGCCCACGCTCCCGGACGAGCCCGATCGCCTCGCCCTCGGACATCGCGCCGACCGACGCGAGCGCGGCGAACTCGCCGACCGAGTGGCCGACGACAACGTCCGGCTCGAGGCCGGCCTTGCGGACGGCGGCGAGGATCGCGAGGCTCGTCGCGACCAGCGTCGGCTGCTGCACCTCTGTCTCGACGAGATCCTCGAGCGGCGACTCGAAGCACAGGTGCGCGAGATCCATCCCGGTGGCCTCGGAACCGATGCGGTACACCTCCATCGCCTCGGGCACCGCCTCGGCGATCTCCCGGCCCATTCCGACCTCGAGCGAGCCCTGGCCGGGGAAGCAGAACGCAACCTTGGTCATGACGCTCTCCTGTCCGTCCATTCGATGAGCGCAGAGCCCCACGTGAGCCCGGCTCCCATGCCGGTCATCAGCACGAGGGCGCCGTCGCGCAGCCTGCCGTCGGTCCGTGCGTCGGCCAGGGCCAGCGGGATGGAGCCTGACGACGTGTTGCCGAACCGATCCACGTTCACCACCGTTCGCTCGGGAGGGACGCCGAGCTTACCGACCGCGTGGTCGATGATCCGCTTGTTTGCCTGGTGCGGGACATACACGTCGACCTCGTCGATGGTACGGCCGCACTCGGCGAGCACGGCCTCCGCCGACGAGACCATTACCCGCGTTGCGAACTTGTAGACCTCGCGGCCGTTCATCCTCAGCATCGACTCGGGGTTCTCGAACTTCCGCGAGCCGCTTCCCGGGTACTGGAGATGGACGCCCCCACCCCCGTCGGCGCCGAGTTCGAAGCCGAGGAAGCCGCCGTGGTCGACCGGCTCCATCACGACGGCGCCGGCGCCGTCGCCGAAGAGCACGAGCGTCGAGCGGTCCGTCCAGTCGAGGATCGACGAGAGGACGTCGCCACCGACCACGAGGGCACGACGCGAGAGGCCGGCCGCGATCATCCCGTACGCCTGGGCGATCGCGTACATGAACCCCGTACAGCCGGCGAGGAGGTCGTAGGCCGCCGCCTTCTCGGCGCCCAGCGTGTTGGCCATCAGCGCCGAGGCTGTCGGGAACATCATGTCCGGCGTCACGGTGGCGCAGATCAGAAGGTCGATGTCGTCCGGGGTCGCGCCCGCATCCTCGAGCGCGGCACGGGCCGCGGGCAGCGCGATGTCGGTGAGCGCCTGGTCTTCCGTAATCATGCGACGCTCGTGGATCCCCGTGCGATCGACGATCCACTCGTCGGTCGTGTCGACGTACTGCGCGAGGTCATCGTTCGTCACGACGCGGTCCGGCACGTGGACACCGAGGCCCGTGATCCCGATCCGCGTGCCGTTCGCCGAGCCGATCACCCGACGTGGGGGAACCCGTGGTTCCCCCACGAGCCCCCTCCTTCCTCGGTTTCGCAGGGGTTCCCGTAGCTTGGCCTCCCGGCCGGCAAAGCCGGCCTCCGGCCGCACAGGGTCGCGCACAGCACGCTGGTCACTGCAGAGATCATCGTTCCACCGCGAACGTCAACGTGCCGCGCGCCGCCAGCTCGGAACCGACGTGCGCGGTCGCCTTGCCACGGCCGATCGGACCGCGGACCTGGTCGATCTCGCACACGAGGGAGAGCGTCTCGCCGGGGGAAACGACCCGCTTGAAGCGGCAGTCGTCGATCCCCGCGAAGAACGCGATCCGGCCGCGGTTCTCCTCCTCGGCCAGTACCGCGACCGCCCCGGTCTGCGCCATTGCCTCCACGATCAGCACGCCGGGCATCACCGGTCGCTCGGGAAAGTGGCCGGCGAACCACCAGCCGTCCTCGGGAACCCGGTACGTCGCGGCCACGCGCTTCCCCGGCACGAGCTCCACCACCTCGTCGAGGAGGAGGAAGGGCGCGCGATGGGGCAGGATCGACTCGATTGCGTCGCGCCCGAAGGGCGTGGCGGGGGTCACGTCGCGAGTGTACTCGGGAGGCGCCGGGCCCGGCCCTCAGCGCCGGAGGGTCGACGTGTTCCCGGCGGCGTCGCGCGCGACGACGACCAGCGTCCGCAGTCGCTCGATCCGCGGGATCCGCACGGCGCCGGGCCCTGTCGTCCGCATCACGCGGCGGGCACCGTTGGCACGGACCTCGAGCGTCGCCGCCTCCGACACCCAGATGCGGGGCGGCACCGCGGAGACCACGCGCACCACGGGCGCGGTTGCGTCGAGGACGAAGGGGAGCTCCATGGTCGCGGTTCCAAATGCGTCGACTGCCTCGATCGAGGCGATGTAAGGCCCGTCGAGCGCCTTCCCGACTCGCTTCGAGCCGTCCCACGTCACTGTCCGGGAGCCGGGACCGGCCGGGCCGGTGAACGGCGTCGCGACCCACTTCCCGTCCCGCAGGATCCGGACGGTCAGCGTCGCCGGCGCGCCGAGCGGCACGACGAGCGACAGCGTGTCGTTGCGCCCGTCGCCGTTCGGGGTGATCGCGGCGGCGGCAAGGGTGATGAGACCGAGCGTCCGCGTCACCGTCACGGGCACGTCGACCGCCGCGGACCGCCCGCCGGTGGCGTTCGCCGCGATGTGGACGAGGTACCTCCCGTCCCCCAGATCCGCTCCGTCGAGGACGACGCTGCGGGCGCCCGCGCGGCGCCACTGCTTCGGCTCGAGCTCGGCGACCGTTGCCCCGCCCGCATCGAGGACGCTCACCGCAACGTTGGCATTCGTGCTCAGGGTGTACGAGATGGTCGTCGTGTCCGCCTGGCCGTCGCCGTTCGGCGTGATCGTCGCGGGCTCGGCCCGCTGGCCGGTCAGGGCGAGCGCAGCGGCAGCCGTCCCGGACAGCGAGCCCGTCGCCGCGGTCGCGCCGGGAGACGAGATCTCCCATCGGGTGCCTGCAGGCACCGGGCCGTCGGGAAGCCATGTCCAGTCGATCGCGGTGCCGGTGCCCTCGCCGCGCCCGAGCTCGGTTCCGGCCGCGTCGGTGATCCGCACCGTCCAGGGAAGGGCCGCCGACAGCTTTGCGGTGAAGCGCATACCGCCGGACTCGTCTGCCGCGACCGCAGGCATGTAGAGCTTCGGCAGCCCCAGCGCCGCGACTCGCTTGGCGATCCCCGGGATCACGTCGTAGAGCCGCTGGCCGGGGCATGTCGTCAACCCGGTGTCGCGGTGGCCGGAGATCGCTCGCAGGAAGACCGGGATTCCGGGGCCGAAGCGCTCGTTGCCCGACGAGATCCCGTTGAACGTCGCGAGCGGATCGACGTGGCCCAGGTCGAGCCGCCAGGCGAGCGTCTTCACCAGTGCGTCGACGGCGGCCGCCGGCGGGTCGACGGTGCGGAAGTCGCCCATCACGGCGATTCCGAACGCCCCGGTGTTGAACCCCTTGGCGTGGGCGCCGACGACGTTCCGGTCGACCCCGCCCGCCCGTCCCTCGTAGACGGTGCCGAAGCGATCGACCAGCGCGTTGTAGCCGATGTCGTTCCAGCCGTTGCCCTTCACGTGGTAGAGCTCGATCGCCCGCAGGATCGCGGGCGCCTGGAGTCGCGTGTAGCCGTTCGTGCCCGCCGTGTGGTGGACGAAGGCCATCCGGAGCGCATCGGCGTACTGCGGCTTGGCCCGGACGATCGACTCGTCGGCCTGCCAGCCGCTCCGCGGAACGATGCGCGGAGCCCCCGCCGCCGCGACCGTCCGCAGCGGCACCTTCGAGACCGGGCTCCGCACCGTCAACGCCCGCGCACGCGTAACGCGGCCGATCGCGCGTACCTCGAGCCCTTCGCCGCGGCCGACCCACACCGGCTCACCGAGCCGCCAGCCACGCATCGCACGCGCCTCCCGGCTCGACGCGTCGGGCGTGTCCTCCACGTCCTCGCGCACCGGCCGCCACGACGACCAGCCGCTTGCCGTCCGGATCCGCAGCTCGAGCCGCCCCGGGCCTTGCCAGTGGACGCCGACGAGCTGGAATGGGCTCGTCGGGCTCGCGACGGCCAGCGACCGCTCGCCGTGGAGCGGAAGGTCGCGCACCTGCAGCGTCGCGAGCCCCGCCGAAGCGGAGGCGGGCAGCGCCAGTGCGAGCAGAAAGGCGACGAGGAGACGACGGGGCATCGTGGGGAGAGTCAGCGTGACGCAGGACGCCTTCTCCGACAACCCCCGCGAACCTTCCCTGACGGAATGCTTACGGCCTGGCGGTGGCCCATGCGGCCGTTGCTAGAGTCGAAATCGACGTGGACATGCGCCCCGTGCGAGCGCTCGGAACTCTCCTCGCGGCGGCCGCCGCCGCGCTCCTCCTTGCGTTGCCCGCCTCGGGCGCCGCGCCGCGGGTGCTGGTCGTCGAGTTCGACAACGACGTCAATCCGGTCACGCAGGGCTATCTCCAGGACGAGATGCACCGCGCGGAACGGGACGGGTTCGCGGCGGTCGTGATCGAGATGGACACGCCGGGCGGCCTCGGGTCCTCCATGCGCGAGATCGTGAAGACGATGCTCTCCCTCAAGGTGCCGGTCGTCGTCTACGTCGCGCCGCCCGGCTCGAGCGCGGACTCCGCGGGCGCCGTCATCGGGCAGGCGGCAGACGTCCTCGCGATGGCGCCACAGACGAACATCGGCTCCTCGACCCCGATCTCGGCGACCGGCGGGAACCTCGGCAGCGACCTGCGCAAGAAGGTGATCAACGACGCCGCCGCGTACATGGCCGAGCTCGCCCGGGAGCACGGTCGCAACGCCGACGCGGCCGAGGCGATGGTGCGCGACGCGGCCAACTTCGGCGCGCGCGAGGCGCTCGAGAAGGGCGTGATCGACGTCATGGCGCCGACGGTGCCGGCGCTGCTCGAGAAGATCGACGGCACGAAGACCGTGCCCAAGGGGCTCGTCCTGCAGACGGCCGGCGCGCAGGTGGAGCGGGTCGAGATGGGCTTCTGGAAGCGCGCGCTCGACGTCCTGATCGACCCGAACATCATCGCGCTGATGCTCTCGCTCGGACTCGTCGGGATCCTCGTCGAGCTGTGGAACCCCGGTCTCATCCTTCCCGGCACGGTCGGCGTGATCTCGCTCCTCGTCGGCCTCTACGGGCTCCAGGTGCTGCCGGTGTCGGCGGCCGGGGCGCTCCTGATGCTGTTCGCCGCCGGGCTGTTCGTCGCCGAGGCCTTCATCGTCAGCCACGGCGCGCTCGCGCTCGCCGGCGCGGTCACGTTCGTGATCGGCGCGCTGATGCTCTTCGACCCCGCCGGGCCCGCCTACCAGGTCTCGCTCTGGACCGCGATCGCGATCGCAGGAACGCTGGCCCTCCTGCTCGGCATGGCGCTGACCCGCGTGGTCAAGGCGCGCCGGAACCCGGTCGAGGTCGGTGCGTCGACCATGGTGGGCGGAGAGGCCGTCGTCCGGCGCGACGGTTGGGTCGCGCTCGGCGGCGAGCTCTGGCGCGCGCGCTCGGCCGACGGCGCTCCGCTCGTTGCGGGCGAGCACGTCACCGTCGAGTCGGTCCAGGAGGACCTGGAGCTCGTCGTAGGATCACCGAACCCGAACGAAAGGGCCTGATGGACATCGCGCTGATCGTCGTCGCAATCGTCGTCGTCATCCTCCTCGTGATCCTCTTCGCGGCAGTGAAGATCGCACGCGAGTACGAGCGCGGCGTGATCTTCCGGCTCGGGCGGCTGCTCCCGGAGCCAAAGGGCCCTGGCCTGTTCGTGCTCATCCCGTTCGTCGACAAGATGGAGCGGGTCGACCTGCGCACGGTGACGCTCAACGTCCCGCCGCAGGAGGTGATCACGAAGGACAACGTGCCGGTGCGGGTCAACGCCGTGGCGTACTTCCGGATCGTCGAGCCGAAGGCCGCGATCGTCCAGGTGGAGAACTACATGGTCGCGACGTCACAGATCGCACAGACGACGCTGAGATCGGTCCTCGGCCAGCACGTTCTCGACGAGCTGCTCTCCGAGCGCGACAAGATCAACCAGATCCTCCAGTCGATCATCGACGAGGCGACCTCGCCGTGGGGCATCAAGGTCTCGATCGTCGAGGTCAAGGACGTCGAGATCCCCGGCGACATGCAGCGTGCGATGGCCCGCCAGGCCGAGGCCGAGCGCGAGCGGCGTGCGAAGGTCATCTCGGCCGAGGGCGAGTACCAGGCCTCGGAGCGGCTCAAGGACGCCGCGGCGGTGATGGCGCAGCAGCCGATCACCGTCCAGCTGCGCTACCTGCAGACCCTCCTCGAGATCGGCGCGACGAACAACTCGACGATCGTGTTCCCGATCCCGATCGAGTTCCTCGAGACCCTGGGGATCCACCGGCTGAAAGGCGAGTAGGTGCGGACGCTCGTCGGCGTCCTTGTCGTCCTGCTCATCCTCGTGCCGCTCGCCGCCGCAGCCGCCCGCGGCGTGCGGCGCGTCGGCTGGGCCGATCAGGTGGAGGACGCCGGCCGCACGACCGTGCAGACGGTCGTGGAGGGGCTCATCGTGCTGGCCGTCGTGATCATCGGCGTCCTGCTCATCGTCGCCCTACTCGACTGACGACGGGGACTGGCACCGCCAGGTGCCTGTCCCCAGCGGCGCGTCGATGTCGAGTCGTGGGGTGGGACGGACGCGTCGCGGGGGTCAGGCACCTTCGGCGCCAGACCCGTCAGGCACTTCCTCCACTTCAGGTACCTCAAGCCCCTCGGGAACCTCCTCCTCGTCGGCGCCGATCACGGGCGCGAGGCTCGAGACCTTCTCGCCCTCGCGGAGGCGCATCACGATCACGCCCTGCGTGGCGCGGCCGGAGCGCTTGATCCCGTCGACCGCGGTGCGGATCACGGTGCCGCCGTCGGAGATGAGCATCACCTGGTAGCCGTCGCGGACGATGCGGGCACCGACCAGGCGCCCCCGTACCTCGACGAGCTGTGCCGTCTTCACGCCCATGGTGCCGCGGCCCTTCACCGGGTACTCGGACACGCGCGTCCGCTTGCCCCAGCCGTTCTCGGTCACGACGAGGAGGTCGGCGTCGTCGGACGCGATGTCGACCTCGATCACCTCGTCGCCGGCGCGGAGCTTCATCCCCGCTACGCCCGACGCGTTTCGGCCCATCGACCGGACGTCCTTCTCCGAGAATCGCACCGCCTGGCCCATGCGCGAGACCATCAGGATGTCGTCCTCGCCGTCGGAGAGCCTGACGCCGATCAGCTCGTCGTCCTCGCGCATCTTGAGGGCGATGATCCCGTCCGACTTGAGCGGGGTGTTGTACTCGAGGAACCGCGTCTTCTTGACGATCCCCTTCTTCGTCGCGAAGACGAGGTACTTCGCCTCCTCGAAGTTGCGGGTCGCGATCACCGCGCGGATCAGCTCGTCCTGTCGCAGCGGCAGCAGGTTGACGACCGCGCGGCCCTTCGACTGGCGTGACCCGAGCGGGAGCTCGTGCACCTTGAGCCGATAGACCTTGCCGACGGTCGTGAAGAAGAGGATGTAGTCGTGGGTCGAGGCGACGAAGAGGTGCTCGATGTAGTCGTCGTCCTTCATGTCCATCCCCATCACGCCGATCCCGCCGCGGCGCTGCTCGCGGTAGGCCGTGACGGGGAGGCGCTTGATGTAGCCCGACCGCGTGATCGCGATGACCATGTCCTCCTCCGCGATCATGTCCTCGAGCTCGAGTGACCCCTCGCCGGCGGCGATCTCGGTGCGCCGGTCGTCGTTCTTGCCGAACCGCTCCCTGAGCTCGATCAGCTCCTCGCGGATGACGCTGTCGATCCGCTTCTCGTCGCCGAGGATCTCGCGAAGCTCGCCGATCCGCTCCTGGAGGTCGGCGTAGTCGTCGGAGAGCCGCTTGCGCTCGAGACCCGTAAGGGCCCGCAGGCGCATGTCGAGGATCGCCTGCGCCTGGATCTCGGAGAGGGAGAACTTCTCGATCAGCGACTCGCGCGCCTCGTCGGTCGACGACGACCCGCGGATCGTCTCGATCACCGCGTCGAGATTGTCCAGCGCGATCAGGAGGCCTTCGAGGACGTGCGCGCGGCGCACCGCGTTGCGCAGCTCGTACTTGAGGCGCCTCGTGACGACCTCGCGCTGGTGGTCCAGGTAGTGGCGGACGAGCTCGAGCAGCGACAACGTGCGCGGGACGCCGTCGACGAGCGCGACGGCGTTGTAGCCGAACGTCGTCTGCAGCGCCGTGTGCTTGTAGAGCTTGTTGAGGGCGACCTGTGGGATCGCGTCGCGCTTGAGCTCGATCTGGATCCGCATGCCGGACTTGTCGGAGAGGTCCTTGACCGACGACGGGTTCGGGATCTCCGTGATCACGCCGTCGCGGACGAGGCCGGCGATCTTGTAGATCACGCCGTCGTCGCCGCCCTTCTTCACGCCGTAGGGCAGCTCCGTCACGATGATCGCCGACTTGCCGCCGCGGAGCTCCTCGACGTGCGCGCGCGCCCGGACGAGGATCCGGCCCCGACCGGAGCGATAGGCCTCGCGGATGCCCTCGCGGCCCAGGATGATGCCGCCGGTCGGGAAGTCCGGGCCTTGCAGGTGGCGGCTCAGCCGGTCGACGTCTGCCGACGGGTCGTCGATCAAGGCGACGATCGCGTCGACGACCTCGCCGAGGTTGTGCGGCGGCATGTTCGTCGCCATCCCGACCGCGATGCCGGACGAGCCGTTGACGAGGAGGTTCGGGAACCGGGCCGGGAGGACCGACGGCTGCTGCGCCGTGCCGTCGTAGTTCGGCTCGTAGTCGATCGTGTCGTCCCCGATGTCGCGGAGCAGCTCCATCGCCATCGCGGACAGGCGGCACTCGGTGTAGCGCTCGGCGGCCGCGGGATACCCGTCGACGTTGCCGAAGTTCCCCTGCGGGTCGATCAGCGGGTAGCGCAGCGAGAACGGCTGCGCCATGCGGACGAGCGCGTCGTAGATCGCCTGGTTCCCGTGCGGGTGGTACTTCCCCATCGTGTCGCCGACGACGCGGGCGCACTTGATGCGCGGCCGGCCTGGCTGGAGACCGAGCTCGTTCATGGCGAAGAGGACGCGGCGGTGGACGGGCTTCAAGCCGTCGCGCACGTCCGGCAGCGCACGCGACACGATCACGCTCATCGCGTAGTCGAGGAAGCTCGACCGCATCTCCTCCTCGAGCTCGCGGGTCTCGATGCGGCCCGCGCCCAGTGGGTCTTGGGTGGACATACCGCTAGACGTCCAGCTTCGCGTACTTGGCGTTCTGCTCGATGAAGAGCCGGCGTGGCTCGACCTCGTCGCCCATCAGCATCGAGAAGACCTGGTCGGCGAGCGCCGCGTCCTCGACGGAGACCTGGACGAGCACGCGGTTCTCGGGGTTCATCGTCGTGTCCCAGAGCTCCTCGGCGTTCATCTCGCCGAGGCCCTTGAAGCGGCTCACGTGGATGCCTTCGCGCGCCAGCTCGACGATTGCCGTCCGCACCTCGTCGAAGGTCGTTGCGGTGCGGGTCTTCTTGCCGAGCGTGATGGTGAACGGCGGGGCGCCGACGATGTCGAGCAGCCGCGCGTACGTCTTCTGGAGCCCCGCGTACACGGGTGAGGCGAACATCGAGGCGGGGAGCTCGAGGTGGGTGGCGGCGTTCGTCTCCCGCTCGACGAGCTTCGCGCGGAGCACGCGGTCGGGCGTTCCATTCGGGAGGACCGCATCGTGGGTGCCGGCCGAGGCCAGCTCGTACTCCTCGTCCCCGAGCGTCGGCAGCAGGCGGTCGACCTCCTCGAGCGTCGCTGCCTCGTGCTCGGCGAGTCGATGCTGGATCACGAAGTCGGCCGCGATCGCGCCGTGGTCGGCGCGGAGCCGCGACCTCCAGCCGTCGAGCTCGGAGAGAGCTCGCACGTACCGTTGGTGGCGGGCCTCCGTGACCTTGAACGACTGGCCGTTGCGGTCTGTCACCTCGATGTCCTTCGCGCGCTCGCGGATGAGGAGCTCCTCGAAGTGCGCCTCCTTCTCGATGAAGCGCTCCTGGTTGCCGATCTTGACGCGGTAGAGCGGCGGGACGGCGGCGTAGACGTGGCCGCGCTCGACGAGCTCCTTCATCTGCCGGAAGAAGAACGTGAGCAGCAGCGTGCGGATGTGCGAGCCGTCGACGTCGGCGTCGGTCATGACGATGATCCGGTGGTAGCGGAGCTTCTCGATGTCGAACTCGGGGCCGATCCCGGTGCCGACCGCGGTCACGATCGACTGGATCTCGAGGTTCGAGAGCACCTTGTTGATGCGGTTCTTCTCCGCGTTGATGACCTTGCCGCGGAGCGGGAGGATCGCCTGGAAGTTCTTGTCGCGCGCGTCGACCGCGGAGCCGCCCGCCGAGTTGCCCTCGACGAGGTAGAGCTCGCAGCTCTCGGGGTCGGTCGACTGGCAGTCGGCGAGCCGGCCGGGGAGGCCGCCGCCCGCGAGCGCGCCCTTCCGCGAGACCTCGCGGGCCTTGCGGGCCGCCTGCCGCGCGCGGGCCGCGTCGATCGCCTTGGAGATGATCTTCTTGCGCTCGTTCGGGTGCTCGTGGAGGAACTCCGCGAGCTTCTGGTTGACGACCTGCTGCACGAAGCCGCGCACCCAGGGGTTGCCGAGCTTCGTCTTGGTCTGGCCCTCGAACTGCGGCTCGCGGAGCTTCAACGAGATCACGGCGGCGAGGCCCTCGCGGACGTCGTCGCCCTCGAGGTTCGCCTCCTTCTCCTTGAGCTGCGCCTCGTCACGGGCGAACTTGTTGATCGTCGACGTCAGCGCGGCGTCGAAGCCGGAGCGGTGCGAGCCGCCCTCGATCGTGTTGATGTTGTTCGCGAACGAGAAGACGGTGTCGGTCGTGTACTTCGCGTTCCACTGCAGCGCGATCTCGACCGAGCCGCGGCCCTGGTCGTCGTCGGCCTCGAAGTAGGCGATCGATGGATGGATCGGGTCCTTCTCGGCATTGACGTGCCTGACGAAGTCGCGGATCCCGCCCTCGTAGTGGAACTCCTCGACCCACTCGCCGCTCCGGTCGTCCGCGAAGCGGATGCGGAGCCCGCGCGTCAGAAAGGCGGTCTCCCGGAGGCGCTGCCGGAGGGTGTCCCGCGAGAAGTCGAGCTCCTCGAAGATCTCCGCATCCGGCAGGAACGAGATGGTCGTCCCCGTGTCACTCGCGTCCGTCGTGCCGGTCACCTCGACGTCGGTCACCGGGTTGCCGCGCTCGAACTCCTGCCGGTAGACCTTCCCGTCCCGCCGCACCTCGGCAACGAGCCGCTCGGACAGCGCGTTGACAACCGAGACACCGACGCCGTGGAGGCCGCCGGAGACCTTGTAGCCGTCACCGCCGAACTTGCCGCCCGCGTGCAGCTTGGTAAGCACAACGGTGAGCGCCGAGAGGTCCTGGTCCTCGATCAGGTCGACGGGAATCCCGGCGCCGTGATCGACGACGGTCACCGAATGGTCGGGGTGCAGCCGCACCTCGACGAAGTCGTTGCGGCCCGCGAGCGCCTCGTCGACGGCGTTGTCGACGACCTCGTAGACCAGGTGATGGAGTCCCCGTGAACCGGTCGAGCCGATGTACATCCCGGGCCTGAGCCGGACCGGCTCGAGCCCCTCGAGAACAGTGATGTCCTTTCCGGTGTAAGCGGTCTCCGTCACGGCCCTCCTGAAGAGAAAAATGCCTGCAAAACAAGGGTTTTGCGGCGTCGGTGAAGTATATCAGACAGCGCGGCCGGCGCGGACTGCGGAGAGGCTCGCGGCAGCGGCGCGACGGACGGCCCCGCGGAGCTCCGGATCGTCGATCCCGGCCGTCAGCGAGGCGGCTCGCGCGTCGTCTTCGGGCGTCGGCGGAGCGACCAGCTGCGGCTCGTGCTCCTCGGCTCCCGGGGAGGGCACCGGACCGGGTGCGAACCGCAGCGCCGGAGGGGTCGCGTCGCCGAGCTCGGGCCGGAGCTTCGCGCGGATCTCCTCCTCCAGCCGCCCGAGCTCGAACGCCCAGGTCGAAGACTCGGCGGTGACGTGGAGTGTGCCGTCGCGCGCCACCCGCTGCGGCCACGCCGCCCGGGCGATGGCAGGCCCGACTGCGTCCGGCCACGCGCGCGTCACCGCGGCGAGCACCCCGGCGTCGGGGACGCCCGCGCCTCGCAGCGCCCGGCGCACCGTTCCGTCCAGGCGCTCCATCAGCCCGATTCGATCGAGCCGGGAGTAACGACCAGGAGCTGCGCCGGCGCGAGCGGAAGCGCCTCCGCGCCGGTTGCCGTCACGAGCGTCTGGCCGCTCGCGCCCAGGCGGTCGCTGAGGACGCGGCGGCGGTCGGCGTCGAGCTCCGACAGGGCGTCGTCGAGGAGGAGCAGCGGCGGCACGCCGACCTGGTCGGCCAGCACCTCGGACTCGGCCAGCAGAAGCGACAGCACGGCCATCCGCTGCTCGCCCTGCGATCCATACGTGCGGAGGTCGCGGTCGCCGGCGAGAATGCGGATCTCGTCGAGGTGCGGGCCCAACCCCGTGGTGCCGCGCTCGAGGTCGCGCGGCAGCCGCTCGTCGAGCGCCGTGCGGGACGGCGGGTCGGCGTCGTAACCGAGCGACGCGGATTCGAGCCCGAGCTCCCCCGCGCGCTCGGCGAAGGCCGGCGCCAGGAGCTCGAGCACCCGGCGGCGCGCCTCGACGAGCTGTGCCGAGAGCGCCACGACCTGGTTCGTCCACGGCTCGAGCGCCGAGGCGTCGGACACCCCTGCCGCCACACGGCGCAGGGCGGCATTGCGCTGCCCGAGCGCGGCCGCATAGGCGGTCGGCACGTCCGCGCGCGCGGGGAGCGTCCGCGCGAGCACGCGGTCGAAGTACGCGCGACGGGTCGCTGGGCCGCCCTTGACCACCGCGAGCCTGTCCGGCGTGAACGCGAGTGCGTGCAGACGGGAGCGCAGCTCTTCCGCGGACGCGAGGGCGGCGCCGTTCCACCGGATCCGCTTCGGCTCGCGTGTGGAGATCCTGACCTCCGACTCGACCGCGACCGCGCCGCGGCTGCCGGAGACCCGCGCGAGAGCCTCCTCCGCGCCACGGCGGACGATCTGGCCGTCCTGACGCGTCCGGAACGAGAGCCCCTGCGTCGCGAGGTGCACCGCCTCGAGCAGGTTCGTCTTGCCGGCGCCGTTCCGGCCCGTGACCAGGACGAGCCCTGCCTCGAGCTCGAGCTCGAGGCGCGGATACGAGCGCACGTCGCGGAGCGCAACCTGCTCCACGATCAGGTCGTGAGCCTCCTCTAGCCTGCGAGCCGGATCGGCATGATCAGGTACCAGAACGCGTCGCCGTCGGCGCTCAGGAGCCCGGGCCGGAGCGGGTTGATGAGCTTCAGCTGGACGCCGTCGGACGTCACGGACTCGAGCCCCTCGCGGAGAAACTCGGCGTTGAACCCGATCTCGAGCGGCTCTCCCGCATAGGCGACGGCGAGCGACTCGCGCGTCTCGCCGACGTCCTGGCTCTGGGCGGAGATCGTCAGCTCCCCTTCCGCGAAGCGGAGCCGCAGCGGGGTGTTGCGCTGCGCCATCACCGCGGCCCGGCGGACGACCTCGAGCACCTCCGCGCGGTTCACTTCGAGCTCGACGTCGAAGGTCTCCGGCTTCAGCTGTGCCACGTTCGGGAACTGCCCGTCGATCCTGCGGGTCGTGAGCCATGCGTCTCCGGCACCGAAGATCACGTGGTTCTCGTTCACGCCGAGCTGCACCGTCTCCGCCCCCGCCGCGACGCGCCCGAGCTCGTCGAGCGCCCTGGCCGGGATGATCGCCTCGAGCTCCGGGCCGGCGCTCTCGAGCTCGGTCTCCTTGACCGCCATTCGGTACGAGTCGGTCGCCGCCATGGTCAGCTTCGACCCCTCGAACCGGACGAGGATCCCCGTGAGCACCGGACGCGACTCGTCACGGGACGCGGCGCGCGAGACCCGCTGCACCGTGTCGAGCAGCGAGGAAGCGTCGATCTCGTGCAGCGGCACGTCGATCGCGGGGAGCTTGGGGAAGTCCTCGGCCGCGAAAACGTTCATCCGGCCCGCGTAGGAGCCCGCCTCGATCGTGGCGACGCCGTCCTCGGGCTTGTGGGCGATCGTCACCTCGCTCGCCGGCAGCAGCCGGACGACATCGCCGAGCAGCTTCGCCGGGACGACGATCGCACCCTCGCCCTCGACCGTCGCCGGAACCGTGGTGCGGAGTGAGAGCTCCATGTCCGTCGCCTCGATCTCGAGCAAGCCGTCCCGTGCCCGGAGCAGGATGCCGCCGAGCACCTGAACGGCGCCCCGTGCCGACGACGCCCTCGCAACGAGCGCGAGCCGGCTTGCCAGCGCGTCCCGATCGACGACAACACGAATCCCCGATCCCACGGCGATGTCCGTTTCCATCATTTCTCTTTTAAACCTTTCGTCGTAGTCATAGGGAGTGTGGACGACGGGGAAGACGGACCCAAACGCAGCGGTCATGCGGGATCGAGCGGTGGGTCCCGGACACCCGGATGTCCACCGGACCCCCAGCCCGGCGAGACCGCCGCCCCGCTCGCACCGATCTATCCACGATGCTTGATCCGGGCTGTGAGATCCTGCACGAGGTTGTACACAGCCCTGTCCTCCTTGATCATGCGCGTGATCTTGGCGTTCGCGTGCATCACCGTCGTGTGGTCGCGGCCGCCGAACTCGGTTCCGATCTTCGGAAGCGACGCGTCGGTGAGCTCGCGGGACAGATACATCGCAACCTGGCGAGGATAGGCGACCGCCTGCGAGCGGCGAGGGCTGACGAGCTCCTGCACGGTCAGCGAGAACCGCTCACAGACCGCTTCCTGGATCCGGCCGATGGTGACGTCGGGAAGATCCCCGCTCGGCGGGAAGAGGTCGCGCAGCACCTGCTCGGCGAGCTCGACGTCGAGCGGCAGCGCAGTCAGGGAAGAGAAGGCGACGACCCGCGTGAGCGCACCCTCGAGCTCACGGATGTTCGTCGTGACCCGCCCGGCGATGAACG
This sequence comes from uncultured Actinomycetes bacterium, assembly GCA_963746445.1. Taxonomy (GTDB): domain Bacteria; phylum Actinomycetota; class Thermoleophilia; order Gaiellales; family Gaiellaceae; genus Gaiella. The sequence goes on along the minus strand of CAVVAW010000007.1, from coordinate 207,121 downwards.
TCAGCACCTCGGGGTCGGTGACGGCGATCCCGTCGGTCGTGACCTTCTTGCGGAGGATCGCGATGCGCGTCTCGAGGTCCGGAGGCTGGATGTCGGTGATGAGCCCCCACTCGAACCGGGAGCGCAGCCGGTCCTCCAGGGTGGCGATCTCCTTCGGCGGCCGGTCCGACGAGATCACGATCTGCCGGCCTGCCTCGTAGAGCGAGTTGAAGGTGTGGAAGAACTCCTCCTGGATCCGCTCCTTGCCCTCGAGGAACTGGATGTCGTCGATGAGCAGCACGTCGTAAGCGCGGTAGCGGTGCTTGAACCCCTCGATCCGCTTGTCGCGGAGCGAGTTGATGAAGTCGTTCGTGAACGTCTCGCTCGTCACGTACCGCGTCGTGAGCCCGTGGGCGTGATCGCTGACGTAGGCGCCGATCGCCTGCAACAGGTGTGTCTTCCCGAGACCCGTGCTGCCGTAGATGAAGAGCGGGTTGTAGGCCTGTGCCGGCGCTTCGGCGACGGCCAGCGCCGCCGCGTGCGCAAAGCGGTTCGACGACCCGATCACGAAGTTGTCGAACGTGTACTTCGGGTTCGACCCGGGCTGGCCGTCACCCACGGTCGCCGCCGGCGTCGCAGTGACCGGCCCGTCCGCCTCGCCGGCGGCCTCGACCACCTCGAGCGTCACCTGAATCTCGCGCCCGAGCGTGTCCCGCACGGCGCTCTGGAGAAGGCCGAGGAAGTTGCTCGTGATCCAGGTGCGCGAGAACTGGTTCGGGACGGTGAGCACGAACGTGTCCTCACGGAGCGCGACGGGCTGCGCCGAGGCGAACCACATCACGTAGGTCGACTCGTTGAGGGTGTCACGGAGCCGTCGGGAGACGTCGTTCCAGAGTTGCTGTGCGGTCGGCTCGACGGGGTTGTCCACGCGCTGCTCGGAACTCCTTCCGGGGACGGAGGAGCGGCGAGCATACCACCGTCGCGAGGCCGTGTCCGAGGCTCGAAGCCACCGGGCTTTCGCTGAAAAAGACGCTGTTTTGCAGGTCTTTTTTCCATCTCCACACAGATCTCCACAGCTGTGGACAAGGGTCCTTGCCACGCCCGTCCGGGCGACGCCCGCCCGCCATGAGCAGCCATTTCGAATCGGTCGCCGTTCGGCCGCGTTGTGGATAACCGGAGCCTCGCGAAGCTCGTCTATACTCCGCGCTCCGCCGCGCCCCGAGGTGCGGGCAACGTCTCAGCGAAGGGCTCCTCTCCGTCGTGAAGCGCACGTACCAGCCGAACGTCCGCCGCCGCAAGCGCAAGCACGGGTTTCGTGCGCGCATGTCCACCCGCGGCGGGCAGGCGATTCTCAAGCGCCGCCGCGCCAAGGGGCGGAAGCGCCTCTCCGCCTGAGCTCTGCGCCGTGGAGCGCCGGCAGCGCCTGTCCCGTTCTCGCGACTTCGACGCCGTCTACCGTCAGGGACGGTCGGTTTCGTCGCGCTCGCTGACGCTGCACTGGTTCACCCGCGACGAGGACGCGGACGGCGTGCCCCGGCTCGGCCTCGCGATTCCTCGTGCCGTCGGGTCGGCCGTCGCGCGCAACCGTCTCAAGCGCCAGCTCCGTGCGGTCTGGGTCGAGCTGGGCACGGACGTGCCGTCCGGGAGGGATTATGTCCTCGCCGCCCGGCCGGGCCTCGCCGAGGCGGCCGAAAGCCGAGGTCACGAATGGCTCGTCGAGCAGGTGCGCGAGGTGATCGGCAAGGTGCACGCATGAGGTGGATCGGGATCGGGCTCGTGCAGGCGTGGCGCCATACCTTCGGTCTGCTCACGCCTGCCGGGACGTGCAAGTACCACCCGAGCTGCTCGCAGTACGCGCTCGACGCGTTCCGTGAGCTCGGGCTCGTCCGCGGCGGGATCCTCGCCGGCTGGCGGCTTCTGCGCTGCAACCCCTGGAGCCACGGCGGCGTCGATCGCGTCTCCGACCGCACGCTGTTCCGGCCGCGCGCGCAGGAGAAGCGGGTGCGCACGTGATCGGCGTGGTCAATCCCCTGCGGCCGATCGAGGACCTGCTGGAGAACCTGCTGGTCTGGCTCCACACGACCGCGGGCTTCTCGTGGGCCTGGTCGATCGTCGCGCTCGTCGTGATGGTGCGCCTCGTGCTCGTGCCCGTCACGGTGCGACAGATCCACTCGATGCAGAACCTCCAGGCGCATGCGCCGGAGATGAAGGAGATCCAGCAGCGCTGGAAGGGAGACAAGCAGCGGCAGAACGAAGAGCTGATGAAGTTCTACCGCGAGAACAAGATCAACCCGGCCGCGTCGTGCCTCCCGATCGTTCTCCAGATCCCGATCTTCATCTCGCTCTACCAGGTACTTCGCCACTTCGAGAACACGCTTCTCGAGCAGCACGGCGGCTCGGTGGACTTCATCGGGCTCGTGAACATCACCCAGCCGACGAAGGACGGCTGGGGGCCGCTGCTGCTCGTGATCTACGTCGCGAGCCAGCTGACGTCGTCGTACTTCATGGCGGCGACGATGCAGAAGGCGCAGCGGATCATGATGATGGTGCTGCCGATCGTCTTCGTCCCGTTCATCCTGAACTTCCCGACCGGGCTGATGATCTACTGGCTGACCACGAACCTGTGGACGACGGGGCAGGGCGTGGTGACCCGCAAGATGATGCCCCGACCGAATCTCGGTGCGCAGCCCAAGAGCTCGCGGACGCCGCCGAAGGAGCCTCCCGCGACGCCGGCCAAGTCGACGACCTCGAAGCGGAAGCCGGGTGTGCCGACGACCGACGGGACGGCTCCGGTCAACGCCGGCCCACCGAGGCGCGTGAAGCGAAAGCGGAGCGGCGGCAGCAAGCGGCGATGAGCGACGACGTCTCCGTCGAGGCGACGGGCGAGACCGTCGGCGAGGCCAAGTGGGCGGCTCTCCGCGAGCTCGAGCAGCTCGCGCCCGGGATCGACCGGGAGGCGGTCCGCTTCCAGGTGCTGAGCGAGGGCGAGCGCGGCTTGCTCGGCGTCGGCTACACGCCGGCCCGGGTGCTCGCGACCGTCGAGCGCCCTGCCGTACCTGTCGCGTCTCCTGCGGAGTCGTCCGCGGAGGACGACGGCGGAGAGGGCGGGGTCGCGCGGAGCTTGCTCGAGCGGTCGCTCGCAGCGCTCGGCGTGAGCGGGACGATCTCCGTCGTCGAGGAAGACGATGTCGTCACCGCGACGGTCTCCGGCCAGGACCTCGGTGTCCTGATCGGGCGCCACGGCCAGATGATCGACGCGCTCCAGTACCTGGCGAACACCATCGCGCATCGTGCGGTCGGGGAAGATCGCCGCAGGATCGTGATCGACGCGGCCGGGTACCGCGCGCGTCGCGCGACTACGCTCGAGTCGCTCGCGCGCCGCAGCGCGGAGCAGGCCTCCGCCACGGGACGGCCGGTCGAGCTCGAGCCGATGAGCGCGGTGGAGCGGCGGCTCGTCCACGAGGCGCTGAAGGACGATCCCGAGGTCGAGACGGAGAGCGAGGGCATGGAGCCGCACCGCTACGTCGTCGTCCTGCCGCGGCGCTCGGTCGACTGAGTAGGGCGACCCGGGCAAGCCGAGGCCGGCGGGTACGCGGCCGGGGCGTGGGTTCAGCCTCGCCCCTCGTCCTCTGCCGTTCGCGACACTGCGGAGATGAATGCCGACCTTCTCGACCGCTGGCTGCACGAGCTCGTCGCCACGCCCGGCCTGACCGCGCTCCGCGACCCGGACGAGGCCCGGCGCGCTCTTCTCGACGACGCGCTCCGAGGCCTGTCGCTCGTCGAGAGGGAGGACGGCCCGATCGTCGACGTCGGCTCGGGCGGCGGCACGCCGGGAATCCCACTCGCCGCATCCTTGCCCGGGCGGGAGGTGACGCTCCTCGAGGCCGAGCGCCGCAAGTGCGACTTCCTCGAGCAGTGGACGCCGGAGCTGCCGAACCTTCGTGTCGTCTGGGGCCGCGCCGAGGAGCAGCCGCCCGAGACATACGGCGTCGCCGTTGCGAAGGCGCTCGCGCACCCGCCGACGGCCGTCGAGTGGTGTCTGCCGCTCGTCCGCGAGGGCGGCGCCGTCGTCCTCTGGGTCGGCCCCTCGGTCGACGAGGGGGCGGTGGCGACGGCTGCCGCACGGATAGCGGGACGGGCCGAGCCCTCGCCCGCGGGCTTTCTCGTGCTTCGCAAGACGGCCCCCACGCCTCCGGGGTTCCCGCGCCGCACCGGCGTCGCCCGCAAGCGACCGCTCGCGTGAGGTCGAACGTCGGTGTCAGACACCGATTCGTGTCAAGGGAAGACCGCGCCGATTCCGGGCCGGTTTGTCCACAGCATGAAGCCTGGCGGCACCGCACGTGCGACCTGCGAGCCCCCGCTGGCGCCGAGCTCGGAAGAACCGAAGCCCGCATGGGTAGGCGGATTGCGACCTGTGGAGCAATTGACACAGAGACGGCGCCGTTCAGACTTGACACGAAGCGGTGTCTGACACCGCCCGCCCGCCCTTCGCCAGCGAGGGGCGTCCGGCTGCGTGGCTACCGTGGGCCTGTGCCGGCCCGGATCTACGCGATCGCGAATCAGAAGGGCGGCGTCGGCAAGACCACGACGGCCGTCAACCTCGCCGCCTGCCTGGCCGAGGCCGGCGAGCGGTGTCTGATCGTCGACCTCGACCCCCAGGCGAACGCCACCTCGGGGCTCGGACTGCGTGCCAACGGCCACTCGACCCTCGATCTCCTCGACGGCACGCCTCTCCGCGAGCTCGTCGACGCTGCTCCCATTGCGAACCTCGACGTCGTGCCCGCCAAGGCCGAGCTCGCCGCCGCGACCGTGCACCTCTCCGCACTCGAGGGCGGAGAGCGCTACCTCGCTGATGCGCTGCGCGACGACGCCACGGAGCCGTACCGGTTCGTCTTTCTCGACTGTCCGCCGTCCTTCGGCCCGCTGACCGTGAACGCGCTCGCCGCGGCCGACAGCGTGATCGTCCCCGTGCAGGCCGAGTACTACGCCCTCGAGGGCCTCTCGCAGCTGCTCGGGTCGATCGACCTCGTGAAGCGGCGTCTCAACCCGCGCCTCGGCGTGGCGGGGATCCTGCTCACGATGGTCGACGGCCGGACCCGCCTCGCGGAGGACGTCGAGCGCGAGCTCCGCTCGCACTTCGGAGACCTCGTCTTCACACAGACCGTGCCCCGCTCGGTGCGCCTCGCCGAGGCTCCGAGCCACGGGCTTCCCGCGATCGCCTACGACCGCCGCTCGGCCGGCGCCGAGGCCTACTGGAAGGTGGCGATGGAGCTTGTCGAGCGCAGCTGAGTCCCCTGCTCCCCGTCGCGGCCTCGGCCGCGGGCTCGAGGTGCTCGTCGGCGGCGCCGCCGCCGGGGGAAGCGACCTCCTCCACCTGCCGATCGACGCGATCCATCCCAACCCGCGCCAGCCGCGCCGGCGGTTCGAGCCGGAGGCGACGTCTGGGCTCGCCGCCTCGCTCCGTCATCAGGGAGTCCTGCAGCCGATCGTCGTCCGCCCGCGCCCCGAGGGCGGCTACGAGCTCGTCGCCGGCGAGCGACGCTGGCGCGCCGCCCGCGAGGCCGGCCTGGAGACGCTCCCCGCACTCGTCCGCGAGACCGACGACCGGGACACGCTCCTGCTCGCGCTCGTCGAGAACGTCGCCCGCGAGAACCTCTCGCCGGTCGAGGAGGCCCGCGCCTACGCGACGCTCCTCGACGAGTTCGAGCTCTCCCTCGGCGAGGTGGCCGAGCGGGTCGGCAGGTCGAAGCCTGGCGTCTCCAACAGGCTGCGGCTGCTCGAGCTTCCCGAGGAGGTGCTCTGGATGCTCGCCCGGGGCGAGCTCACCGAGGGCCACGCCCGGGCGGTTCTGGCGCTCCCCGATGACGACGCACGGACGCGGCTCGCGCGTCGCGTCGCCCGCGACGGCCTCACCGTGCGTGCCACCGAGCGCGCGGCCCAGGATGGCGGAGCGCGCCGCCGACCGCGCTCGACGCCGGTCGACCCGGCCCTCGCCGAGCGTGCCCGCATCGCAGCCGAACGGCTCACGGGCCTGCCCGTGCGTGTCTCGGCGGGCAAGCTCGAGCTCCACTTCGGTGACGAGACGCGTCTCGCCGAGCTGGTGGAGACGCTCGAAGCGCTCTAGAGCTCCGGTTCTCTGTCGCTCTGCGTCGCCTCGATGCGGTGCGCGAAGGCTGCCGCCTCGAGCCGGTTCGACACGTCGAGCTTGCGGAGAATGTGCGAGCCGATCCTTGTCGCGACGCCATATGCCTCTCTGAGCGGCACCGCGGCCTCCGCGCGAGACGCGCCTGCGGCGACGAGTGCCTCCGCCTCACGCCAGCGGCAGTAGGCCGCGAGCGGTGGCTTCAACCGCGAGCTGGCCGCGCTCGCACGGCGTGCCTCCTTGGCCCCGGGACGCAGCTGAGCCCGCGTCCCGACGACGAGGTGGGCGATCCTGGATTCGAACCAGGGACCTCCGCCTTATCAGAGCGGCGCTCTAACCAACTGAGCTAATCGCCCGCGCGGCTGACGAGTGTAGCGAAGCCCCAAAGGTGTGCCTGAGGCCAGAGCGGCGTGAGCAGCAGTGGATCCCGCATTTCGCATCGCATCGACGCTGCGGAGCAGTTGCGGCCGCGACGCGACCCCTTTAGGGATGTTGCGCGAACGGGATCCGCTCGGCGGATCCCGTTCTTGCGCCGATAAACTGACGAACGGGTCATGCAGGAGATGACGGTCTACGGCGTGAGCTTCGACCTCGTCGGCAAGCAGCCGATCGTGCTCCTGCGAACCGCTGGCGGCAGGACGTACCTGCCGATCTGGATCGGCCACCCGGAGGCTGCGGCGATCCTCATGCGCCTCCAGGGACAGGAGCCGCCGCGCCCGCTCACGCACGACCTCGTGTGCGCGATCATCGACTCGCTCGAGGCCGAGGTCGACCGGGTCACGGTCACCGAGCTGCGCGACAGCACGTTCTACGCGCGGATCACACTCGTTCGCAACGGCACGGAGATCGAGATCGACTCGCGCACGTCGGACGCCATCGCAATCGCGCTTCGCGCCGACGCCAAGATCTTCGCGGAGGACGACGTGATCGAGGAGTCCGGCGTCGAGTTCGAGGGCGACGAGCCCGACCTCGACTACGCCCACCGCGTGAGCCTCGGAGAGGTTGACATGGACGAGTTCCGGCAGTTCCTGGACACGGTCTCGCCCGACGAGTTCGCCACGGGCCCCGAAGAGTCGCCGGACTGACGAGAGCTCTACGCGCCGCCGAGCTCTCGCTTCGTGAGCGCGAGGAGCTCGTCGACCAGGCGCTCGAGCCCTTCCTCCGAGAGCGGGCCGCCGTTCGAGCGGACGAGCTCTTCGCGAAGCCGACGCTCGCGGTCCGGGTCGAGACGCGCGTCGCCGCGCTCCGCCTTCAGCCGCCAGAGCTCCGCGACGAGCTCCAGGCGGCGATTGGCCGCGGCGACGATCTCCGCATCGTTCGCGGCGATCTCGGCCCGGAGCTCATCGAACCGGTCGCTCACGTCGACACCGCTGCGATCAGGGCGGCCCCGTTGAACACGCCATGCAGGATGATCGACGGGTAGAGGCTGTCGGTCTTGAAGCGCAGCCACGCGAGGATCGCGCCGAAGATCGCGAGCACGGGCAGCGCGACGACGAGCCCGTGGGCAAGCCCGAAGGCGATCGCTGTGACGATGATCGCCGCGGTCGCCCCATAGCCGTCGCGCACGGCGGCGTACCCGAGGCCGCGGTAGGTCAGCTCCTCGACGAACGGCGCGACCATCGCGACGACGACGAAGTTCGCCACGAACGGGGCCGCGCGGGACGAGTCCCATCCGTCGGGCACGAGGCCCTGCTCCTCGCCGGCCTTGAGAAAGATGTTCAGGATCGCCCCGAGCACCCAGATGGCGGCGAGCGCCGCGAGGATCCATCCCGCCGCCTTGCCCCACGAGTCCGGCCGGCGCAGCCCGAGCGTCGCCGGCGCGATCCCGCGAGCGAGGGCGAGCACGATCGCGAGGATGATCCCGTACTGCACGAGCGCGGCCGCCGCCGTCGACCACTGGTAAAGCACGTCGCTCGGCGGCTTGCCGCTCGAGAGGTTGGCCGCGTACGACAGCGCGGCGAGCGCACCCACGAGAATCGCCCAGCCGACGAGGCGGGGGCGCGGGACCTCCGTCAGGCGACCCAGTACCACAGCGCCCATCGAACCACGCCGACCGCCAGACCCGCTGCGAGAACCGCGACGGTCGCGACATGGAGGCGCCGATCGCGGCCGAGAACCGCGAGCGCCACGAGACACGGGAACGCCACGAGCGCGAACCGGGAGAAGGAGTAGAGCCCGCCGAGCCGCTCGGACGGCAGCGCCATCGGGATCGCGAGCGCGGCGATCGCGTAGAGCCCGTACGGCGCGCCGAGGACGCGCCACGAGAGGACGGCGAGCGCGACCATCGCCACCGCCAGCACCGGCCCCACGACGTCGCCCTCACCGACCGCCTGGACGAGCCCACCGAGCGGCCCGAGCGGAGCGAGCGAGCGCTCCCAGAGCTTCTGCGCGTCCACGAACGCGAGCCCGTGGCCGATCCAGAGCTCGAGCACGAGTGGGAAGACGAGGAACATCGCGACCGGGACGAGGAGCAGCGCGAGGTTCCTCGTGCGCCGGTCGCTCCGCCATGCGAACACGGCGAGCGCGAGGAGCAATGCGATGCCCTGCGCGCGGGTGAGCAGGGCGAGGCCCGACACGACGGCGGCCCATCCGAGCCGCCCCCGTTCGGCGAGCACGAAGGTCGCCACCGCAAGCAGGAGGAACAACGACTCGCCGTACACCGCGCCGAGGAAGAACGACGTCGGGAAGAGCGCGAGGTAGAGGACCGAACGGGATGCGTCACGCGCACCGAGCCGGTCGGCGACGAGCCGGTAGAGGAGCACGAACGCGGCGGCGCACGCCGCGAGCGAGACGAGGAGGCCGGCGAGGAGGAAGCGATCCCCGAGCACGCGGCCGAGGCCAGCGACGAGCAGCGGATAGCCGGGGAAGAACGCGGGCGTGCTCGACGGCCAGCTGTATCCGCTCTCCGCGATGCGCAGGTACCAGTTGCTGTCCCACCGGGCCCAGACGTCGACGGCGGCCCCGAGCTCGTGCAGCCGCGGCGTGTCCCACCGGCCGCGCGAGGGGTTCAGCTCGTCCTCGAAGAGGAGCACGGTGCCTGCCGCGAGCGCCCAGATCGCCAGGCGGCTCCAGAGGAAGATCCGAAGCGCCGGCCACGACGCTGCGAGGGCGCCGCGCACGGTGCGACGATAACGCGGCGCGCAGCGCGAGGGGTCGCGTCCCGGGCGCGGAAACCGGTACGGGACGTGGCTACCATCGCCGCATGAGCCGCTCGAGGCGCTCCCGTTCGGGTCGCGCGCCCGCGCCGGCCGTCCGCGTGCGCCGGCGGCGTGCCCGGCCCAAGCGCGGGCGGAAGCTCGCGCTCGTCTTCGTGCTGCTCGCGCTCGTCCTCGTCGCCGCCGGCATCGCAGCGGGCGGTGCGGTGCTCGCCTTCGGCTCGAAGTGCGACCTCGATGCGCTCCGCCCGACCCGGATCGGCCAGAACACGTTCGTCTACGCGGCGGACGGCTCCCTCCTCGGCGTCATCCCTGCCGAGCGAAACCGCGAGGTCGTGGCGCTCGGGAAGATGTCGCCGTGGCTCCGCCAGGCGACGGTTGCCATCGAGGATCGCCGCTTCTACGACCACGGCGGGATCGACGCGGAGGGCATCGCGCGCGCGCTGTGGCGAGACCTCAAGGCCGGGGAGGTGGTCGAGGGCGGCTCGACGATCACCCAGCAGCTCGTCCGCAATCTCTACATCTCGAACGAGCGAACCGTGCAGCGCAAGGTCAAGGAGGCCTGCCTGGCCGTGAAGCTGGACGACGCCTGGTCGAAGCAGAAGATCCTCGGCAGCTACCTCAACTCGGTCTTCTACGGGAACCTCGCCTACGGCGCCGAGGCGGCCTCGCGCACGTACTTCTCCCGGACGGCGCGGACGCTCACCCTGCCGCAGGCCGCGCTCGTCGCCGGGCTGCCGCAGGCCCCGACGACCTACGATCCGCTCACCGACCCCGAGCGCGCTCGCCAGCGTCGCAACCAGGTCCTCGATGCGATGCTCCAGGAGTCGATGATCACGCAGGCCCAGCACCGCTGGGCGCGTCGGCAGCCGATCGGGCTCCGCCCCGGCCGGATCTACGAGCAGATCCGCGAGCCGTACTTCTTCGGCTACGTCCGCGACCAGCTCGTGAAGGCCTACGGCGCCGAGACGGTCCGCTCGGGCGGGCTCAAGGTGTACACGACGATCGAGCCGCGCTGGCAGCGGCTGGCGCAGAAGGCGATCTCCGACACGCTCACGCGCAAGGCAGATCCCGCCGCGGCGATCGTCTCCATCGACCCCGCGAACGGGGCGATCCGCGCGATGACGGCGATCGTGCCGGGCCGGGAGAACAACCAGTTCAACCTGCTCTCGCAGGCACGCCGCCAGCCGGGCTCGACGTTCAAGACCTTCGTGCTCGCCGCGGCGGTGGAGCGCGGGATGGACCCGTCCTCGACCTACTACGTCTCCGCGCCGTTCACGTACCGCCCGAGGGCGGACGGGAACTGCGACGACGGCAGCTGGTGGTGCGTGCGGACGTACGACTCGAGCTACACGGGCTGGACGTCCGTCGAGCGGGCAACGCTGCGCTCGGACAACTCGGTCTACGCGCAGCTGACGCTCGACGTCGGCCCGCCACGGGTCGCCTCCATGGCCCGGCGGCTCGGCGTCCGCACCCCGCTGCAGGTGAACGGTGCGTTCCCGCCCGCGATGGGCCTCGGCTCGGTCGCGGTCTCTCCGCTCGACATGGCGTCCGCCTATGCCACGCTCGCCGCCGGAGGCATCTACAACGAGCCCACGGCGATCCGCAGGGTGATCTTGAACGGCAAGCGCGACGACCGCTGGGCCGCGCATCACCGCCGCACGCGCGTCGTTCCCGACGGCGTTGCGTCGGTCGTCACGCGCATCCTCGAGGACAACGTTCGCTACGGGACGGGAACCGCCGCGGCGCTCAACCGGCCGGTTGCCGGCAAGACCGGCACGACCGACAAGCACGCCGATGCGTGGTTCGTCGGGTTTACGCCGGGCCTCTCGACGGCCGTCTGGATGGGCTACACGCGCGGCGAGGTGCCGATGACGAACGTCCACGGCATCTCCGTCTCCGGCGGATCCTTTCCCGCCCAGATCTGGCGCCGGTTCATGGATCCTGCTCTGGCCGGGCTTCCCGCCCGCGAGTTCCCCGAGCCCGCCCAGCCGGTGGTGTTCCAGCAGTGGCACCGAGGGCCGTCGTCGCTCTCCTACGACCCGTACTACGTGCCTCCTCCGAGCACGCCGACGACCACCGAGGAGACGACGACGCCCGCGCCGCCGAAGGACGCGAAGCCGAAGGATTCGGCGGCGCCGGCGAAGGACACCGCGCCGTCGTCGGGCGCTGCGGACACGAGCTCCGGTCAGGGAGGCGCCTCCGCGAACGGCGGCCGTCCCGCAGAGCCGTGACCTCCAGAGCGGCGCCGCTCGCGGCGGGCGTCGCCACGGCCGCTCTCGTCGGGGTCGCATCGGCGACTGCATGGCGCGACGACTCGCCGCTCGTTCCGCGGGACGGCGGTCTCGCCGAGCAGGGAACCGCCTGGCTCTTCCTCGTCCTGGTCGCCGCCGCGTTCGTCGCATACCTCTCCGGCCTTGTCCTCCTGCGCCGCCGTTCGCTCGCACTCGGCGCCGCAATACTCGTCGCCGCGGCGGTGCAGCTCGTTCCACTCGCGTCGCCGCTCCTTCTCTCGACCGACGCGTGGACGTACTGGGGGTACGGCTGGATCGCCGCCGAGGGTGGCGGAAACCCGTACGTCGACCCGCCTTCGGCATTCCCCGAGAGCCCTGCGGCGCCCCACCTCGGCGCCGACTGGCGGGACACGACCAGCGTGTACGGCCCCGCGTTCACCATCCTCTCCGAGCCCGTCGCCCCGATCGCCGGCTCGTCGGCCGACGCTGCCGCCTGGCTCTTCAAGAGCCTCGCGGCGCTTGCCGTGCTGGCCGCGACCGTCGCGGTCTCTCGGAGCTCCCGACGACCGGCGCTCGCGGCCGCGTTCGTCGGCTGGAACCCGGTGCTCGCGATCCACGCGGGCGGCGGAGGCCACAACGACGCGCTCGTGGGCGCGCTGGTTGCGACGGCCGTCGCGCTCGGCGTGCATCGCCGGGCATCGGCGAGCGGTGCCGTCTGGGCGCTCGCGGCGCTCTTCAAGTGGGTTCCGCTCGTCTTCTTCGCTCTGGCAGCACTCGCGGCGCGCGCCCGCGGGCGGGCGACGGGAACACTCGCCCTCCTCGCGACCCTGGCCGCCGGTGGCGCGGTCGCCACGTGGCGCTACGGCCTGGACTGGCTCGGCGCGCTCGGCCCGCTCGCCGACAACGCGGTGCGCCGGACGAGCTACGCGCTTCCCTCGCGGCTCGAGCAGCTCGGCCTTCCGCACGGGGTAGCGCTCGGGATTGCGTTCGCCCTGCTCGTCGCGGGACTCGCCTGGCTCGCCCGGGACGCGCTCGCCGGCCGCGCGCGGCTCGGGGCCGCAGCCTGCCTCGTCCTGGCCACGACGCCCTACCTCGCCGTCTGGTACCTCGCGTGGGCGGTGCCCCTCGCGGCGCCGGAGGACGACGACCGGCTCGCGCGCCTCGCCGCACTCGGCCTCACGGCATACCTGCTGCCACAGACGATCCCTCTTTGAGGCGCAGCACGACGATCCCGTCCTCGTCGAATACCACGCGGTAGAGACCGCTCGCCTCGAGAGCGGCGAACGCGCGCCCGAACGGGCCTGGCGCGTCGGCCTGGTCGCGGTAGCTCGGCCGCTGCCGGTCGACCGCCACCCAGGTCGCGTCGCCCAGCACCGGGAAGCTGAAGATGCGGCGCCGCTCGGACAGATGCGCCCCGAGCGTGTTCGTCGCGCTCACCGGCGCGTCGGGTGGGATCACGGCCACCGCTCGCGCGGCGACCCGCGCGTGGTGCCCCACCACGTGCTCGCGCGTCGCGAGGTCGGAGCCGAGCGGCACGTCGCGCCAGACGGGAAGCGGCCCGAGGAGCACACCCGCGAGAAACGTCGAGACGACGACCGCCCTCCCCTCCGGCCGGTTCGCCCACGCGTAGCGCCGCCGCAGCCGCGCCGCGCCGAGGACCGCCGCGACGAACAATCCCGGCAACGCGCCGGCCGTGTAGTGGAAGTGGATCGACGTCTGCGTCCGCGTCCCGGAGAGGAGGTTCAGCAGCAACTCCGGCGCGGCGGTGAGCGCGGCGAGCGGTGCGAGCAGCGGCAGCCCGAGGAGCGGGAGGATCAGGCGCGCGAGGTACCCGAGGTCGCGACCGCTCGTCAACGCCCCGGAGATCGCGCCGGGGTCGGTGAGCGTCGTCCTGGCGATCCCGCCCGGCGACCCGCCGACGGCGTCGTAGCGGCTCTCGAACGGTGATCCGCCACCGGGGGCGTAGTGGGGTACGACGATCGCGACGGCAACGAGTGAGACGACCGTTCCCGCCACCGCGATCGCGAGGCCCGCGCGCCGCCTCCCGGGGCGCAGTGCGTACCAGAGCCCGATCACGGCGACCACAAGCCCGATCTGCTCCTTCGTCAGGCAGGCGAGCGCGGCGACCACGCCGAACGCGACGAGCCGGTCGGAGTCGAGGAACCAGAATCCCCAGAGAAGGAGCGGCGTCGCGAGCGCGACCGGGTGGAAGTCGTCGAGGACGAGCCACTGCGTCGCCGGGTGGAGCAGGTAGGCGAGCCCGAATCCGGCGGCGGCCCAGTCGGAGTCGAGATGCCTGCGAGCCAGGAGATAGACGGGGATCGCCCCGGTTGCGACCGCCAGGGCCTGCGCGACGAGGAGCATGGAGGCGTCCGGCCAGACCCACCAGAGGGGTGCGAAGAGGACGACGATCGGGTCGAAGTGCGCACCGAGCCGGGAGATCTGGCGCCCCGTGAGCCCCGTGACCGAGAGAACGTCGCCGTGCGCGGTCGACCAGACGGCCTGGACGAGGTTGCCGACGTCGAAGCGGCCGGTCCAGAAGGCCCGGTGCTGCAGGACGGCGAGCGCGCCGAGACCGGCTGCGAACGCGACGCATCCCCCGGTGACGATCCGCGCGGGACGCGTCAACGGCTCGCGGCCGCCCGCTCGAGCAGCGACCGCCAGCGCGCGCCGAGGACGTCCTCCGAGGCGTGCGCCTCGAAGGTCTCGCGCCCCGCGCGCGCCACCCGCTCGGCCAGCGCGTCGTCGGCTGCGAGACGTCGCACCGCCCCGGCGAGCGCCTCGGGGTCTCCGGGTGGGACGAGGATCGCGTCCGTGTCGTCGGTCAGCAGCTCCCGGGCGGCCGGCGTGTCAGCCGTGACCACGGGCCGCGCGCAGGCGAGCGCCTGGAACACCTTGTTCGGGATCACGCGGGCCGCCTTGTCCCCCCTTCCGAAGATGCCGAGCGCGCAACCCGCGGCACGGTAGGCGTCCGGCAGCTCCTCGTACGGAATCCACGGCATGTGCTCGACATTCGCGGGCCGCCCGTCGAGCAGTCCGGCGAGCTGGCCGTCGCCGACGACCCGGAACGGCACCTCGGGCACGAGCGCTGCCGCGGCGAGGATCGTCTCGAGGCCGTGGAGCGGGATCAGCTTCCCGACGAAGAGGACGTGGAAGCGCTCCGGCGGGTGCCAGCCGGGACGGAAGAGCGGCTCGTCGGCGCCCACGAGCGCAACGCCCGACCCGCTCCTCGCGCAGGCCGAACGCCTGCCGGAAGAACGCGGCGTGCGCCTCCGTGTCGGCGACGACGAGGTCGGCGCTCCTGAAGGCGCCGTTGTCCACCGCCCGGAGAATCCCCGCGGCGGGCGAGCGGTGCCGGAAGCGCGCGCGGTCTCCGACGAGCGTGTCGTGGAGGGAGACCAGAGGGTTGAAGACGACCGGCCGCCCGCGCGCCGTGCGCTTCGCCGCGGGCATGTCGAAGTGCCCCGGGTAGCCGACCACGACGACGTCGGCGTCGTCGTCTCTCCGCCTTGCGAGCGAGCCCTCGGCGCGGGCCATCCGCGCCATCTGACCCAGTCCGAGCGACCAGTTGTGGCGTCCCCAGACCTCCCGGTGGCGTTCGACCACGGTCACCCCCGCGCGCCGCAGGCACGAGACGACCTGCGTGTTGCGGGGGGACGAGCGGTCGTACGTCCCGAAGTAGAGCGCCTTCACCCGCTACCGCAGGATCTCGTCCACGAGCCGCGAGCGTCGGTCGTCGAGCGCGCGCAGCCGCTCGCGGTGCTGGCTCGTGACCAGCTCGGAGAGCAGGCCGAGCGAGAAGAACTGGATCCCGACCACGACGAGGAGCACGCCGAGCAGGAGCAGCGGCCGCTTGCCGATCGACTCACCGCCGATCTTCTCGATCGTCAGGTAGACGAGGATCCCTGTCCCGATCGTCCCGAGGAGCAGCCCCAGCCCGCCGAAGAGGTGGAGCGGCCGGTGGCGGTAGCGGCTCATGAACGTGACGGTCAGCAGGTCGAGGAACCCGCGCGCGTACCGCTCCATCCCGTAGCGGCTGCGGCCGTGCTCGCGCGGCCGGTGGTTGACCCCGAGCTCCGTGACCCGGAAGCCGAGGTCGTGCGCGAGCACGGGGATGAACCGGTGGAGCTCGCCGTAGAGGTCGAGCTCGCGGGCGACGTCCACCCGGAACGCCTTCAGGCCGCAGTTCATGTCGTGCAGGCGGACGCCCGAGAGCCGGCCCGTCACCGTGTTGAAGACCCGCGAGAGCACACGCCGCGCGAACGGGTCCGAGCGGTGGGTCTTCCACCCCGTGACGAGGTCGTACCCCTCGTCGAGCTTCGCGAGCAGCCGTGGGATCTCGGCGGGGTCGTCCTGCAGGTCGCCGTCGATCGTGACGACGACGTCGCCCTCGACCTCGCGGAACCCCGCATCGAGCGCAGCTGCCTTCCCGACGTTCCGGCGGAGCCGGACGACCCGGATGTTCGGCGCGCTCGCATGCAGCCGGACGAGCGCAGCGTGCGTTCCGTCGCGGGAGCCGTCGTCGACGAAGACGACCTCCCACGGGTCGCCGCGCTCCGCCAGCGCCTGGGCGAGCTCGTCATAGAGCCGCTCGACGGTGAGCTCCTCGTCACGGACGGGGACGACGACAGAGATCACGCGCCCGAGCGTACCCCGTGTGTACCGTCAGCGCCGTGGCCGAGCCCGTCTCCGTCGAGGACGCCCTCGCGCAGGTCCTCGCGCGCGCGGCGCCGCTCCCGGGTGAGCCCGTCCCGCTCGAGAAGGCTGCATGGCGCGTGCTCGCGGAGGATGCCCGTGCCGTCGTCGACCTGCCGCGCTTTCCGAGCTCGGCGATGGACGGGTTCGCTCTCCGGGCTGCGGACACGCCGGGAACGTTCCCCGTCGTCGCGCACGTCGCCGCGGGCAAGCCTGCCCCGCGGGCGCTCCTCGCCGGTGAGGCAATGGGAATCGCAACCGGCGGGGTCGTCCCCGAGGGAGCGGACGCCGTGGTCCCGATCGAGCTCGTCACGGAACGCGACGGCGCCGTGCAGGTGCCGGCCGCGGCCGAGCCGGGCGCGAACGTTCGGCCCCTCGGCGGCGACGTTCGAGCAGGCGACCCCGTCGTCCGGGCGGGCACGACACTCTCGCCGTCGCGCATCGCGGCGCTCGCAGCCGCAGGCGTTGCGCGGCCGCTCTGCGGAGCGCGACCCAGCGTCGCCGTCGTCACGACGGGCACGGAGCTCCGCCCGCCCGGCGAGACGCTCGGCGACGGCGAGATCTACGAGTCGAACGGTGTGATGCTGGCGGCCGTGTTTCGTTCCACTGGCGCCGAGGTTGCCCCACACGAGACCGCCTCGGACGATGCGTCCGCGCACCGGGCAGCGTTCGAGCGCGGCCTCGATGCGGACGTTCTCGTCACCTCCGGCGGCGTGTCGGTCGGCCCGCACGATCTCGTCCGGGGGACGCTCGCGGAGCTCGGTGCAGAGGAGGTCTTCTGGCGCGTCGCGATGCGCCCCGGCAAGCCGATCTCGTTCGCCACCCGGGGCCGCACTCTCGTCTTCGGGCTGCCGGGGAACCCCGTGTCGTCCCTCGTCGGGGCGCTGCTCTTCGTCGTCCCGGCCCTGAAAGCGTTACAGGGGTCGCTCGATCCGACGCCGCCGTTCCGACTCGGCGTCCTGGGCGCGCCCGCCCGCCGGAACCCGCACCGCGACGACTTCCAGCGGGCGCGCGTGGAGGTGTCCGAGGCGGGTGCGGTGCTCCAGCCGATCGAGGGCCAGGACTCGCACATGATCGTGCGCGCCGCGTCTGCGGACGCGATCGTCCATGTCCCGCGCGGCGATGGCGAGCTTGCCGCAGGCTCGTCGGCCCGCTACCTGCCGCTCGGCGCCGTGTAGCGACCGGCGGCGATCGCGCCGACGAAGCTCGCGACAGCGGCCCACGCGGCGAGCGCGACCGTCGCGCCCCACGGGACGACGCCGGTCGTGAGAAGCGACGCGGCGTAGAGCGGCGCGCGCAGGCCGAGGTCGAGCTGCTTTGCGAGGACCACGACCGCGAGCACGGGCCCGGAGAGGCCGATCCCGAAGGTCACGTCCGTGAGCCAGCCGGGTCCTCGCCGGAGCTGCGGCAGTACGAGCCAGGCGTAGAGCGACGGCAGCAGGAAGACGAGGGTGTACGGGGAGACGAGCGCCGTCCAGGCGGCGATCGCGAGGAGCGCGACGAACGCGACCGCGTACGCGGCGAGATCCTCCTCGGGCCGTGCGCGAGCACGCGGGATCAGGCGAGCGCGCGCCCGGAGCCAGACGAGCGCCGCCGCGATCAGGCCGAGTGCGATCGCGCCGACAGGCCAGCGGTCGACGGGCGGCTGGTCCGGCGGCGGTGGGAGCTGCGGCGAGACCGGCAGCGCACCGGCCAGAGCCGCGAGACCGAGCAGCACGACGAAGACGAGCCAGAGCCCGAAGCGCCGGCGCAACGCGCGTCCGGCGGGCGCGAGCGCGAGACGACGCCGGCGGCAGCGGGAGAGGAGGTCGAGGGCCGCCCCGCCGAACGGCACGACCGCGACCAGGAGCAGCAGCTCGAACGCCCAGCCGCGGACGGCGCGCTCGCCGAGGTAGATCGCGCCGCTGGTCGTCGTCGGCAGCTCGACCGCCGCATCGAGCGAGGTGAGCAGCGTCTCCGACGCTCGGCCAAGCTGCGTCAGCCTCGTGCGGTCGAGCTCGGCGATCTCGTCGCCGCCGGGCGGCGTCCCACCGTCCGGCGCGGTCGTGATCCGCACCGCCGGGATCCCGCCGCCGAGCGCCGGAGCCTGCGCGCCGAAGCCGAAGGGAAGCCCGAGCGAGACGACCTGGTCGAGCACGCCGGGGTGCGCCGGCGCGTTCCCGCTCTCGACACTTACGCGCGCGTCGGCCGTTCGGACGAGCGCCGGCGGCGGAGAATGCGCATCGAGCCCGCCGATCTCGAGCCGCGGCCCGGCACTCCCGGCGATCCCGTCGAGCGAGACCAGCGCGACGGCCCTGCGGGCGAGCGGCGAGTGCTGCGTGAACCGCGTGACGCCGAGCGATCCGTACGCACCTCCGTCCGCCGAGAGGAAGACGAGCGTGTGCAGCGGCGTTCGCGCTGACTCCGTCGTCCCCGCCGTCGCGTACGCGCGCGCCAGCTCGACGAGGGCGGCGGTGCCGCTTGCGTCCGAGTTCGCGCCAGCGCTGAGGCCGTTGTTGTCTCTATGCGCAACGAGGACGATCGTCTCGTCGAGCGTCCCGGGGACGACGGTCGCCAAATTGCGGAGCTCGACGCGGCCGAGCCCCGCGACGTCCTCGCGCCAGGCGTCCTCGCGGACTGCGAGCCCGTAGAGCGCCAGCTTGTCGCGGTACCACTGCGCCGCGGTGGCGGCCCCCGGGGACCCGGGAACGCGGTTCGCGTTGTCGCCGGCCAGCTCGACGGTCAGCGCCGCAGCGGTCGCGCCGTCGAACGCCGGCGGCAGATCGGGGGCGGGCAGCGGCCCCGTGCGCGCCATCGTGAACACCACCAGCAGCAACGGGAGCGCCAGGAAGGCCGCAAGGTTGCGGGCGAGCCGGAGGTCGACGGGCCGTTCGATCGAGCCGCGCCGCGACCTCCGCTTGCTCGTCCCGAGGCGGGCGGGCTCCATGCAGGGGGCTATAGTAGGGCCGAGCAGGCCCGCACGTCCGCGTTGGGGGCGCGTCAACCACAGATGCCGGATCCGTCCTCGACCATCCTGCTCGTCGACGACGAGGACGCGATCCAGTCGCTCCTTACCTACCCGCTCGAGCGGGACGGGTATCGGGTCGTTCAGGCGCGCGACGGCGACGAAGCGCTGCGACGTTTCGGCGAGGAGACGGTCGACCTCGTCGTCCTCGACATCATGCTGCCAAAAGTCGACGGACTCGAGGTCTGCCGCCGTCTTCGCTCGGAGAGCACGGTGCCGATCATCATGCTCACCGCGCGCGACGACGAGCTCGACAAGGTGCTCGGGCTCGAGCTCGGCGCCGACGACTACATCACGAAGCCCTTCTCGATCCGGGAGTTCCGCAGCCGCGTGCGCGCGCTCCTGCGCCGCGCCGCGACACCGCACCACGCGAGTCGCCGCGACGAGGTCGTCGACCGCGGCGACGTCGTCATCGACCTCCCGCGCCGTACCGTGGAGGTGCGCGGCGTGCCGATCCAGCTCACCTTCGTCGAGTTCGAGCTCCTCGCGCTCCTGGCGAGCGAGCCCGGCATCGTCTTCAGCCGGCGGCAGCTGCTCGAGCGCATCCGGGGAAGCGCGGACTACCGCGAGCCGCGGACGATCGACGTGCACGTCCGGCACCTGCGCGAGAAGATCGAGCGCGATGCTCGAGAGCCCGAGCTGATCCTCACTGTGCGCGGCGCCGGGTACCGGTTCCGCGACGGCGCCTCGGTGGGATGAGCCTCCCGGGCGGGATTCGCACGACGTTGGCGGTCGCGCTGCTCCTGATCGTGGGCGGCGCGCTCGGCGGTGCATATCTGATGGTCGTGCCGTCGCTCGAGCGGCGACTCGTCGCGGAGCGCCTCGACGAGCTCCAGAGCGACGCGGAGGCGACCGCGTACTCGTATACCCGGGCGGACGCGCGCGGCGACTTCAACGACCCGCTGGCCGTCGACACCTTCGTCGACGCGGCCTCGCTCCTGGTGAACGCGCGGGTCGTCGTCTACCAGGTCTTCGGGCCGGAGCCCCTGTCGCTCCGGACGCTCGCCGACTCCGCCGCGACCGCCGGGCAGATCAGCGACGACACGGTCGGCCTCGACACCGCCCAGGACTCGCGCATCACCCGCGGACGTGTCGAGCGCCGCGGCAGGCCGTTTGCCGAGATCGCGGTGCCTCTCGTGTCGGGCAACGTCCTGCTCCTCTCGACGCCGATCGAGGACCAGCTCGCGACGGTGCGTGTCGTGAAGCGGCGGATGCTCTACGCGACGGGTGTCGCGCTCGCAATCGCAGCGATCCTCGGCAGCGCGGCGGCGACGCTCCACGCGCGCCGCATCCGACGCCTCGAGCGTGCCGCGAACCGGATCGCGCAGGGTGAGTTCGACGAGCCCGTGGTCGATCTCGGCGACGACGAGCTCGGCGAGCTGGCTGCCGCCTTCGAGCGGATGCGCGTCCAGCTCGCGCAGCTCGACACGGCCCGGAAGGAGTTCGTCGCGAACGCCTCGCACGAGCTCCGCACCCCGCTTTTCTCACTTGCCGGGTTCCTCGAGCTGATGGCGGACGAGGATCTCGACGAGGACACGCGGGCGGGCTTCCTCGTCACCACGCGCGAGCAGGTCGACCGGCTGACGAAGCTTGCGGCCGACCTGCTCGACCTCTCGCGGATGGACGCCGGACGATTCCGCGTCGAGCAGGAGGAGGTCGTCCTCGCGGACGCCGCGCGGACGCTCGTCGACGAGCTGACCCCGCTCGCCGAGTCGACGGGTCACAGCTTGCTGCTGGAGACCGACGATCGCGCGTGGGCGCTCGCGGACGAGGAGCGCGTCCTGCAGATCGGCCGCTCGCTCGCGGTCAACGCGCTCACGCACACGCCTCCGGGTACGGAGATCGTCCTGACGACGGCCCTGCACGCGGGTCGGGCGGAGCTCGCCGTCTCCGACGACGGGCCCGGGATTCCGCGCGAGCACGCCGAGCGTGTCTTCGACCGCTTCTATCGCATCGAGGGCCCGCATGCCTCGGGCAGCGGCCTCGGTCTTGCGATCGCACGCCAGCTTGCCGAGCGGATGGGCGGCACCGTGGAGCTCAGCGGAGCGGCGGGGCGGACGACGTTCACGCTCTCGCTGCCGGCGGCGACGGTCCCGGCCGGCGAACTCGCCGTTTCCACGTGAAAACGGGCTGAACCACGCCGTCGTTTTCACGTGGAAACGCAATGGCCGTTGCTACGGTGGCCGGCATGGGTCGCAAGGCAGCCGTGGGGCTTGCCGTCGCTGCCGCCGCGATCGGCGCCGTGGTGGCGCTCCTCGTCGGGTCGGTCGCCGGTGTCGGCGGGAGCACGACGACGATCGTCGAGACGAGCGCCGCTTCGGCACCGTCCGGCACGGTCCCGTCTCCGGCTCGGAGGCCGGGTACGGCGTTCGACCCGGAGGCGCTCTACGCTGCGCGCGCGCCCGGGGTCGTCACCATCTACGCGAATCTGGGGCTCGACGGCACGGCGCAGGGCTCGGGCTTCGTCGTCGACCGTGACGGCGTGATCCTCACGAACGCGCACGTCATCACGAATGCCGCGGAGGCGCGGACGAACGTCCAGGGCGCCAGCGCGGTGTACGTGGAGTTCGCGGACGGCGAGAGGATCGGCGGGCGCGTGGTCGGCTGGGATCTCTTCAGCGACGTCGCCGTGATCCGCGTGAAGCCCGCGGACCACGCGCTCGATCCCGTGCCACTCGGGGACTCCGCGACGGTCGTCGTCGGTGAGCCGGTCGCAGCCATCGGAAGCCCGTTCGGAAAGCAGAGCTCGCTGACCGTCGGCGTGGTCTCGGCCACCGGTCGCTCGATCGACTCGCTCGCGGCCGGCGGGTTCGCCGTCTCGAACGCGATCCAGACCGACGCCCAGATCAATCGCGGCAACTCCGGTGGGCCGCTCTTCGACGCCGACGGGCGCGTGATCGGCATCAACGCGCAGATCGAGAGCACGTCCGGCACGAACGAGGGCGTCGGCTTCGCGATCCCGATCGACCTCGCGCGCCGCTCGCTGGAGCAGCTACTGCGCACGGGCAAGGTGAGCTATGCGTACATCGGCGTCTCGACGCAGGACGTGACACCCGGGATCGCGCAGGCGTTCGGGCTCGGCGCCGAGCGCGGCGCGCTCGTCACGCGCGTCGAGGACGGCTCGCCGGCGGGGCTCGCCGGTCTTCACGGAGGCTCCCGCACCGAGGCCTTCAACGGCCAAGATGTCACCCTCGGCGGCGACCTGATCGTCGCGATCGCCGGCACGAAGGTGGACGACGCCGACGACGTGTCGAGGCTCGTGACGACGACCCTCCGGCCGGGCCAGACGGTCACGTTCACGGTGCTGCGCGGCAAGAAGCGAGTGTCGATACCCGTCACGCTCGGCAACCGCCCCTCCTCGGGGTAATGGCCCGGCGCGAGCCGCTGATCATCGTCTCGAACCGCGGGCCTGTCGGCTTCCGGCGTGGCTCGAGCGGCGCAATCGAGGAGACCCGCGGCGCCGGCGGCCTCGTCACCGCGCTGCGCCCGCTGGTCGACCGGAACGACGTGATGTGGGTCGCGAGCGCAATGGGCGAGGTCGAGCGCGAGATCGCCGGATCCGGGCGGCGGGCGGAGGAGTCGGCGTCGGGCTCGGCGTACTCGCTGCGCCTGGTGGCCCACGACCCCGAGGTATACCGCCTGTTTTACGGCGTGATCGCGAACCCCGTGCTGTGGTTCGTCCAGCACGGTCTGTGGGAGCTGAAGCAGCATCCGGGGGCCGACCTCGCCCCGGCCTGGCGCGAGGGGTATGTCGAGGCCAACCGGACGCTCGCGGCGGCCGTCGTCGAGGAGCTCGACCGTGCGCCGGACGCGCCGGTCTTCGTCCAGGACTATCACCTCTACCTCGTGCCGGCCTTCGTTCGCGCAGCGCGGCCCGAGGCACGCATCGCGCACTTCACGCACATCCCCTGGGTAGGTCCGGACGCGTGGGCGGTGCTCCCGCGCGACATCACCGACGCGATCCACGAAGGGCTGCTCGCGTGCGACAGCGCCGGCTTCCACACCGAGCACTGGCGCTCCGCCTTCGTCGACTGCTGTGGCACCTTGCTCGATCGGGGCGGGGATGCCGAGCGCGTCTCTCACGCGAATCCCATCGCCGTGGACGCTGAGGAGTTCGACGCGCTCGTCGCCGGCGACGGTGTCCGCGAGCGGCAGGAAGCGCTCGCGGACGAACGCCCGGAGATCCTTGTGCTCCGCGTCGATCGCGCCGACCCCTCGAAGAACGCGGTCAGGGGCTTCGAGGCGTTCGGCCGCCTGCTCGAGCGCATGCCGGCGCTCGAAGGACGCATCGGGCTGCTCGCGCTGCTCGACCCCTCGCGCGAAGAGATTCCCGAATACGTGGACTACCGCGCCGCGATCGAGCGCGCCGCCGACGAGGTCAACGAGCGGTTCGCGCGGCCCGGTTGGACGCCGGTCTCGCTCGTGGTGCGCGACGACTTCCTCGCCTCCATCGCGGCGTATCTCGAGTACGACGTGCTGCTCGTGAACCCCGTGATGGACGGGCTCAACCTCGTCGCGAAGGAGGCGCCGCTCGTCAACGAGCGCGACGGCGTGCTCGTCCTCTCCCGGGAGGCGGGCGCGTTCGAGGAGCTCGCCGAGTGGGTCGTCCCGGTCGATCCGCTCGACGTCGAGGGCCAGGCGGCCGCGCTCGAGCGCGCGATCGGGCTTCCAGCCGATCTGCGCCGGGCGTGGCTCGAGGGCATCCAGCGCCAGGTGCGGATGCACGACGTGGACGCATGGGCCGACAGAGAGCTCCGCGAGCTCGACGCGCGCGTTCCCCGGCAGGGTGCCCGGGCTACGATGCGACCGTGAGCGCGAGCCCGGACGTCGCGAGCCGCGAGCTCGTCTCGATCGACCCGGCGACGCTCGATCCGCTCGGGCGCACTCCCGTCACACCGCCGGAGGAGCTCGCCGAGGTCATCGCGGAGGCACGCCTGGCGCAGGCTGCGTTTGCGCGCGAGCCGCTCGAGGCCCGCCGCCGCCTGCTCGAGCGCGTCGTCCACGCGCTCGTCGAGGACGCCGACGCGATCGCGCTGACGATCTCGGCCGAGTCGGGGAAACCGCTCGCCGAGGCGTACGCGCACGACCTCGTCGTCTCCGCGGACGCCCTGCGCTGGCACGCCGAGAATCTCGGCCCCGCTCTCCGGGAGGAGCGGCTTCGGTTCCCGCAGCTCGTGCTCCGCCAGAAGCGCGGGTCGATCCACTACGAGCCGCTCGGCGTGGTCGGAATCGTCTCCCCGTGGAACTTTCCGCTCGCGATCCCACTCCGCCAGGCCGCGGCCGCGGTGGCAGCCGGGAACGCGGCGATCGTCAAGCCGTCGGAGCTGACGCCGCTCTCGGGCGCCTGGGTCGAGGAGCTCTTCCGACGCGCCGACGCGCCGCCGGGCCTCGTGCGCGTCGTGCAGGGCGCGGGCGACGTCGGCGAGGCGCTCGTCCGGCACCGGGGCATCGCCGGCGTTGTGTTCACCGGGTCCGTCGAGGTCGGCCGCGCGGTTGCCCAGGCGGCAGCCGAGCGGCTCTGCCCCGCGGTCCTCGAGCTCGGGGGAAAGGACGCGATGCTCGTGCTCGACGACGCCGACCTCGACCGTGCGGTCGAGGGCGCGCTCTGGGGCGTCTACACGAACTGCGGCCAGGCATGCGCGGGGATCGAGCGAATCGCCGTCCCGCCGGGTCTCCACGACGCGTTCGTCGAGCGCCTCACCGCCCGCGCACGCGGGCTGCGGATCGGACGCGGCGCCGATACCGGCGTCGATCTCGGGCCGCTCATCAGCGAGGAGCAGCGCACACGGTTCGAGGGCCTCGTCGCGGACGCGGTCGAGCACGGAGCACGCGTCGCCACCGGTGGCGGCAGGCCGCAGACGGACCTCCCGGGCTGGTTCTCCGAGCCGACCCTCCTCCTCGGCGAGCCGCGCGACGCGCGACTGGTCGGCGAAGAGCTCTTCGGCCCGGCAGCGATCGTTGTCGAAATGGACACCGACGAGGCGATGGTGCGGTGGGCGAACGACTCGCCGTTCGGGCTCGGCGCCAGCGTCTGGACCCGCGACCGGGCCCGTGCGCGCGCGATCGCGAATCGACTCGAGACCGGGTGCGTGTGGCACAACGACCACGCCTACTCGTTCGGCGCCTCGCAGACGCCCTGGGGCGGGAGGCGCGGCTCCGGCCTCGGCCGGACGGGCTCGCGCCACGGGCTACATGCGTTGTCGAATGTGAAGCTGGTCGACGCCGATCGCGGTTGGCTGACCCCGGGCTGGTGGTACCCGTACGGCGATCGCGCGGTCGACGGGCTGCGGGGGCTGCTCGGCGCGCTGTACGCGGACGGCGTGGAGTCGCGCGCCCGAGCCGTGGTCGAGCACCGTCGAGGGCTTGTCCATCTCGTGCGGAAGACCCTCCGGTGAGCGAGCTCTCCCACGTCGACGAGGCGACCGGCGAGGTGCGGATGGTCGACGTTGGCGCCAAGCCCGTCTCGCGCCGCCGCGCCGTCGCCCGTGGCCGCGTGGCCATGGACGCGTCGACCGCGGCGCGGCTTCGGACGCTGCCGAAGGGCGACGCGCTCACCGTCGCTCGTATCGCGGGAATCCAGGCGGCGAAGCGGACGGGGGAGCTGATTCCCCTCTGCCACCCGCTGCCGCTGACGGTGGTCGAGGTCGACCTCACGGTCGATGACCATGGCGTCGCGATCGAGGCGGCGGCCGAGACGACGGCGCAGACGGGCGTCGAGATGGAAGCACTCACGGCCGCCGCCGTCGCGGCGCTCACCGTGTACGACATGGCGAAGGCCGTCGACAAGGCGATGCGGATCGAAGGCATCGAGCTCGTCTCGAAGACGAAGGAGCCGGTTTGAGCGCGCTCGCGGCGCCACTTCCCGTCCGGCTCGCGCGGCTCGTCCGGCTCGAGCACACGGTGTTCGCGCTCCCGTTTGCCTACGTCGGCGCGCTGCTCTCCGTCGACGGCTGGCCGGGGATCGAGCCGATGGCCTGGGTCACGGTCGCGATGGTCGGCGCCCGGACGCTCGCGATGGGGCTGAACCGCCTCGTCGACGCGGAGATCGACGCGAGGAACCCACGCACCGCCACGCGGGAGCTTCCTGCCGGTGCGCTCACGCGCATGCAGGTCGGGGCGCTCTGCCTCCTCGCGCTGCTCGTCTATCTCGTCGCGGTGCTCCAGCTCGAGCCGATCGTCCGCTGGCTCTGGCCGATCCCCGTCGTGCTGTTCGTCGTCTACCCGTATCTGAAGCGCGTCACGTGGCTTTGCCACCTCTGGCTCGGCGCTTGCCTCGGCCTGGCGCCGGTCGGCGCCTGGGTGGCGATCACGGGCGAGCTTCCGTGGGAGGCGTGGGCGCTCGGGGGCGCGGTGTGCCTCTGGGTTGCCGGCTTCGACCTGTTCTACGCGCTGTTCGACCTCGACCACGATCGCGCGTCGGGTCTCCACTCGTGGGCCACGAGATTCGGCGTGCACGGGACGTTCCGCGGCGCCCGCGCGATGCACGCCGGCTCGGTCGCGCTGCTCGCCGCCGCCGGCGCCGGACTCGACGTCGGGGCCTGGTACTGGCTCGGCGTCGCCGTCGTGGCTGTGCTCCTCCTCTACGAGCACCTGATCGTGCGGCCCGACGACCTGCACCGGCTCGACGCCGCGTTCTTCACGGTCAACGGCGTTCTGTCCATCGCGTTCTGCGTCTTCGTCGCGCTCGACACGTTGCTCTGAGGCACCGCGCGGCGCCGTTCGTGCGTCACGGTGGGCGTGTCTGTCGGGGCGGACGCCCCCTGCGCCGGTCGGACGCGGTCGTCGCGCCCGTCACACTTCCGGCACGATCCCGGCACACATGCGTCACAGATCTGCCGATAGCGTGGCATCAGGGCACCTGGGGTGCCCCTGGGGGCAGTTGGGGACGTTGGGCGGCGGGCGTGCGGCGGCGCCCGGAGGACGCGCGGACGGTGGCTGAACCGATCGTCCGGGCGGCGGGACTCGAGAAGCGCTACGGGCTGCGACCCGTGCTCCGCGATGTCTCCTTCGAGCTCGAACCAGGCGGAGCTCTCGTCGTGACCGGGCCGAACGGAGCCGGGAAGTCGACGCTGCTCCGGCTGATCGGCGGGCTTGCCGCGCCGTCGCGGGGATCGCTCGAGATCCGCACCGAACGGAGGAAGGTCGGCTTCCTCGGGCACGAGCCGCTCGTCTACCGCGAGCTGACCGCGCTCGAGAACCTCGACCTCTACGGACGGCTCTACCGCGTCCCGGAGCGGCGCGAGCGCATCGGGATGCTGCTCGAGCGCTTCGGTCTCTGGGAGGCGCGGCATCAGCGCATCTCGTCGTACTCGCGGGGCATGACGCAGCGACTCGCGCTCTGCCGGGCATTGCTCCACGAGCCCGATCTCGTCGTCCTCGACGAGCCGCACTCGTCGCTCGACGACGAGGGGCTCACGCTGCTCGATGCGGAGCTCGGCACCCTGGCGGCCGCCGGCAAGACGCTGGTCGTCGCGACCCACGATCCGGGGCGCGTCGCGTCGCTCGCGACAGCCCACATCGACCTGGAGCGCGCATGACCGCCTACCTCGGCGACGTCGCCGCGCTCGCCCGAAAGGATCTTCGGCTCGAGCTCCGCGCGCGGGACACGCTGCCGGCGATGGCGCTCTTCGTCGTCGCGACGCTCGTCGTGTTCCACTTCGCGCTGCCGGCAGGAGCGAGCGAGGACGCCGCGTACGGCTTGCTCTGGGTTGCGCTCGTCTTCACGGCGCTGCTCGGCCTCGGCCGTGCGTGGACGCCCGAGAGCGAGGCGGGCGCGCTCGACGGGCTCGTCCTCGCGACATCCGATCGCAGCGCCATCTGGCTCGGCAAGGCGCTCGCGACGCTCGCGTTTCTCCTGGCGGCCGAGGTCGTGGCGTTGCCGGCGTTCGCGCTCTTCTTCGCGCCGCTCGACGGGCCGGCGCTCCTGGGAGTCCTGCTCGCGTCGGTGGGTATCTGCGCGGTCGGCTCGCTCGTCTCGGCGATGGCAGCCGCAGCGCGGGGCCGCGAGGTGTTGCTCCCGCTCCTGTTCCTCCCGCTCGCGATCCCGCTCGTCGTCGGCGGTGTCGGCTCGAGCATCTCACCGGAGCCTGGCGCGTATCTCGCCTTCCTCGGCCTCTACGACGCGGTGTTCGCGATACTTTCGTGGGCGGCGTTCGAGTATGTCGTCACCGAATGAGCATCACGAGACCCTCTCTCTCAGCACTGGCGGCGCTCGCGGTTGCGCTCGCCGCCGCGTCGGTCCTGATGATCTTCTTCATCGCTCCCGAAGACGCCGACCAGGGCCTGTCGCAGAAGATCTTCTACGTCCACGTGCCGATCGCGCTCACGGCGTACGCGTGCTTCGGGCTCGGCGCGTGGAAGGCGCTCCGGCTGCTGCTCACCCGGGGGGAGCGGTACGACCTGGAGAGCTATACGGGAATCCATCAGGGCACGATCTTCGGCGCGCTCACTCTCGTGACCGGCTCGATCTGGGCGAAGGCGTCCTGGGGCGTGTGGTGGACGTGGAGCTCGAACCAGCTCGTCCTGTTCCTCGTCCTGTTCCTCTTCTACTGCGCGTACTTCATGCTGCGGTTCTCGATCGAGCCCGGGCCGCAGCGAGAGCGCATCTCCGCCGTGTACGCGCTCTTCGGTGTCGCGCTGATTCCGGTGAGCTTCTTCGCAATCCGGCTCGCAAGCGACTTCATCCATCCGACGGTGTTCACCCGGGCCGGGCCCCAGATGACCGGCTCGATGTTCGCGGCCTTCTGCACGTCGTGGGCGGCGATCACGCTGCTCGCGTACGTCATGTACCGCACCGAGCTCGCCGGCAAGCGAACCGATGTGAACCTGCGGGAGCTTCGAGAGGCGCTGGCGCGGTGAGCGCGGGGGAGAAGTACGTCGCCGCCGCGTACGGCGTCTTCCTCGTCTTCGTCCTCGTGTGGGCGGCGATCATCGCGACGAAGCTCTCGCGCCTGGAGCGCGAGACGGGCGAGCTCGCCCGCCTCGCGCGTTCCCGTACGTCGGGCGAGCGGGGCGATGGCTGAGCTGCTCGTCTGGCCCGCGCTGCTCGCCTACGGCGAGGCAGCGTTCGCCTACGCCGGCGGGCTGCGGGGTGCCGGCAGGTACGGCCGGCTCGGGATCTGGGGCGTCCGGATCGGCTGGCTGGCGCAGACGGCGCTGCTCGCCGTGCAGGCGACGTCGTCCGACGGCTTCCCCTGGGGCACGTGGGCCGGCGCGCTGAACCTTCTCTGCTGGCTCGTGGTCACCGGGTACCTCGCCTGGGGCAGCAATCCTCGCTATCGGCTGCTGGGGATCGGGGTGATGCCCGTCGCGGCCGCGCTCCTCGTGCTCGCGTGGATGGGCGGCGGCACCGGCGTCCACAACGCGAACGGGGCGGGATGGGCGCTCGATGTCCACGTGGGACTGATGCTGGCCGCCTTCGCGAGCTTCACCGTCGCCGCTGCGGTTGCACTTCTCTACCTCTTCCAGGAGCGGCGCCTCAAGCGCCGGGATGCTCGCCTCCTGCGCCTTCGCCTGCCGCCGCTCGAGGCACTCGACCGGCTCGCGGCGCGGGTCGCGCTCGTCGGTTTGGCGCTGCTCAGCGCGGGCATTGTCGTCGGTCTCACCCGGCTGGAGGCAGGCGAGATCGACGTCGCGATGACCGTGACCGTCGTACTGTGGGCGCTCTACGCAGCCGCGCTCGTGCTGCGGCGCGAGATCGGGCTTCAGGGCCGCCGGCTCGCATGGTCACTGGTCGCCGGGTTCACGCTCGTCGGCGTCGTCCTTCCCCTGACCCACTTCGCGTCGTGAAGATCGCACTCGCAGGCGTCTCGCATCACACGGCGTCCATCGAGCTGCGTGAGCGGGTGGCCATCGATCGCGAGGCCGCAGCGTCGTTCGCGGGGGAGCTCGTGCGCAACGGCAACGGCCAGACCGAAGCGGTCGTCCTCTCCACCTGCAACCGCACGGAGCTCTACATCGCGTCGGGCGACGGCGACGCGGGCGAGATCGCGGATCGCGCGCTCCTCGCGCTCGCGGGAGCGGACGCGGACGCGCTCGCTCCGGTCGCATACCGGCTTTCGGACGAGTCGGCCGCGCTGCACCTCTTCCGCGTCGCAGCGGGCCTCGACTCCCTCGTCCCCGGCGAGGGGGAGATCCTCGGCCAGGTGCGGGACGCCTACGAGGCGGGGGCCCCCGGCGCGATGCTCGACCGGACCTTCCGCATGGCGCTGCACGCCGGGCGTCGCGCGCGTCTCGAGACGGCGATCGGCGAGAGCCCAGCCTCCGTCCCGGCAGCGGCGGCCGCCCTCGCACAGCAGGTCTTCGAGGGTCTCGACGGCCGCCGCGTCGTGCTGGTCGGAGCGGGAAGGACTAGCGAGCTGACCGCCAGAAACCTCCGCTCGCGCGGCGCAACGGTGACGGTCGTCGTGAACCGTACGCTCGAGCATGCAGAACGGCTCGCCGCAGAGCTCGGCGCCCGCGCGCTCCCGCTCGGCGACGTCGCGGAGGCGGTGACCCAGGCGGACGTCGTCGTCTCCTCCACGAGCGCGCCGGGGTTCGTCCTCACCGGCGACCGGCTCGTCTCCGCGTTGCGCTCGCGCCGGGGCCGTCCGGTGCTGTTCGTCGATCTCGCGGTGCCGCGGGATGTCGACCCGGCGCTCGCGTCCGTCGACGGATGCTTCGTCTACGACGTGGACGACCTCGAAGCCGTCGTCTCCGCGTCGCTCGAGGGTCGTCGCGCAGAGGCCGTGCATGCGGAGCGGATCGTGGCTGCGGAGGCGGAGCGATTCCGCGCCTGGCAGGCTTCCCTCGCGGTCGTTCCGGCAATCGCGTCGCTACGCGCGCTCGCGGAGGAGATCCGCTCCTCCGAGCTCGCCCGGGTCGAAGGCAAGCTTCCCGAGAGCGAGCGTGCCGTGGTCGACACGGTCACCGCGCAGATCGTCAACAAGCTGTTGCACCTGCCGACGATCCGCATGAAAGAGGCGGCTGTCACGCCGGATGGGCTGGTCTATGCTGACGTCGTGCGCTACCTGTTCGGGCTCGCGGAAGAGGACGAGGCATGACGCGCCAGGCTCTCGCCCATGCTCGGCCGCTGCCGCTCGTCGTGCCCACCGCCTTCGTCCGGATCCGGCCGCACGGGTCGAAGCCATGCGGCATCCCGGCGACGCACACCACCCGCCGCAACTGTGCTTCTTCGCGTCGGCTCGCGCGGTAGCAGGCTTGCGCTGACCCAGGCCGAGCGCGCAGCCGATGCGCTGCGCCGGCCGGGTGTCGAGATCGCGCTGGTGCCGATCACGACCGCAGGCGACCGCGACCGGACGCGGCCGTTCGGCGAGATCGGCAGCCGCGGCGTCTTCGTCAAGGAACTGGAGGAGGCGCTCCTCGAGGGCCGCATCGACGTTGCCGTGCACTCGGCGAAGGACATGACCTCGACCGACGTCGCTGGGCTCGCGGTCGGGGCGTATCCCTCGAGGGAGGACCCGCGCGATGCCCTGTGCGGTGCGTCGGAGATCCGCCCGGGCATGCGGATCGGAACGGCCTCGGCACGTCGCAAGGCGCAGCTTCTCGCGCTGGACCCGACGCTGTCCATCGAACCGTTGCGCGGCAACATCGACACGCGGCTCCGCAAGCGCGGCGAGCGCGGCCTCGACGCCGTGGTGCTCGCTGCATGCGGGCTCGACCGCCTCGGGCTCGGTGGCGAGATCGGCAGGCGGCTCGATCCCGAGGAGATGCTGCCGGAGGCTGGGCAGGGAGCGCTCGCCCTCCAGGTCAGGGCCGGAGAAGAGCACCTCGTTGCGGCGGCCGACGACCCCGAGACCCGCCGCCGCGTCGAGGCCGAGCGCCGTTGCCTTGCGGCCGTCGGAGGGGGCTGCCTGGCTCCGGTTGCCGCACACCACGACGGGATGGTGTTGACGGGCCTCGTGGCGGCCGAGGACGGAAGCTGGCTCGAGCGCCGTACGGGCGACGACCCGGCGACGCTCGGCCGCGAGTTGGCGGCGTTGGGCCGGTGAGCAAGGTCGACGACCTGTCGCGTGAACGAACGCCGTGATGCGGTCGGGATCGGCCGTAGGCTCCTCCCGGACGGGAGCCGCTGATGCGCGCGAGAGCCGGAGCTCCGTCGAACCCCGTCACACAATCGGCACAGATTCGGCCCAGACACGTCACACGTTCGCCAGTAGCGTCCGTGTCCCCGTGGGTGGGCGGGGGCTAGGGATGGGACGAAGCGGCGCGACGCTTTCGACTATCGGGACGCCCGACAGGCCCGTCGGCGGAAAGCGCGCCTGCCTCTCTCTCGCCGGAACCTCCGGGTGCGCCGTCCCTCTCCGCGCGTCAGGCGACCGACCGACGTCGCGTCGCGGGCACTGACCCGTGCCACGAGTCGTCGTCACCCGGCCCGCCGGCCGCGAGGGTGAGCTCCTCGAGGCGCTGCGGTCGGAGGGGTACGACGCGATCCATGTCCCGCTCGTCGCCATAGAGCCCGTCGGCGACGCGCCCGTCGACCTCGGCGACTACGACTGGCTCGTCCTCACGAGCGTGACGGGTGCGCGGGAGCTCCGCCGCCGGATGCGCGGCGTCCCGAGACATGTGGCCGCGATCGGCCCGGCGACCGCGAGCGCCTTCGGCGGCGCGGACGTCGTGGCGTCGCCGTCGACCCAGGAGGGCCTGCTTGCCGCGATGCCGTCGGCACCGGGCCGCGTGTTGTTCGCTGGAGCCGAGGGGGCGCGTCGACTGCTGCCGGAGGCGCTCGACGCCGATGTGGTCGTGCTCTATCGGACGGTTCCGCTCGCGCCACCGGCCTGGCCGCCGTGCGACCTCGTGATCCTCGCGTCGGGCTCTGCTGCACGCTCCTATGCTGCGTTGAGGCAGGCGACGCCGACCGTGTCGATCGGGCCCGAGACCACCCGGGTCGCCGGGGAGGCAGGTCTCGCGATCGTCGCAGAGGCCACCACGCCGGACGTCGCAGGGCTCGTCGAGGCCGCCCGACGCGCGCTCGGGACGTCGTAGACTCGTCGGGTGGTCATCTGCTTCCTGACCGACTTCGGGCTCCAGGACGACTTCGTCGGTACGTGCCACGGTGTGATCGCACGGATCGCACCCGACGCGCGGGTGATCGACGTGACGCACGGTATCCCTCCGACCCAGGTGCTCCAGGGGGCGCTCGTCCTCTCGAGCACGCTCCCGTACATGCCCGTGGGCATCCATCTCGCGGTCGTCGACCCCGGAGTCGGCGGCGCGCGCCGGCCGCTCGTCATCGCCGACCGGGACGGACGCATGTTTGTCGGTCCGGACAACGGATTGCTCCTCCCCGCGGCCGACCGGGCGGGGATCGTCGAGGTGCGCGAGCTCGCGAACCCCGATTACGCGCTCGAGACGATCTCTCGCACGTTTCACGGACGGGATCTCTTCGCTCCGGCAGCGGCTCACCTTGCAAACGGCGTTCCGCTCACGGAGCTGGGTCCGCCGTTGCACCCGGACGCGCTCGTGCGGCTCGACCTGCCGAGGCCCGTCTTCGACGAGGACCGGATCGACGCCACCATGCTCTACGTCGACAGCTTCGGCAACATCGCTCTCAATCTGACGCGCGACGACGCGGAGCACGCCGGGGTCGTCCCCGGCTCGCGCGTCGAGCTGGAGCTGGCGGGCGAGCGCTACTACGCCGTGATGGCGAGGACCTTCGCCGACGCGCGGCCCGGCGACGTGATCCTCTACGAGGACAGCTACCGCAACATGTCCGTCGCCATCAACCGTGGGAATGCGGCCTCGATGCTGCACGCCGGGCAGGGGCAGCCGCTTCGGATCCGCGTGCTTGGCCCCGCGGCGGCGATGCGCTAGGGTCGGTTGCAGCGAAGAGCGTTCGCGGCGCGGTAAGCCGGCCCGGACGCTCTTCCCCTCGTGTGACTCAGAGGATCGATTGGCCGAGCGCGCTCGCGGCGAGTTCGACCGCGATCGCCGCGCTGCCGTTCTCGCGGTCGAGGATCGGGTTCACCTCCACGAGCTCCAGCGAGCCGACGACGCCCGACTCGGCGATGTCCTCGCACGCGAGGTGCGCCTCGCGATACGTCAGGCCACCCTTCACCGGGGTTCCGACGCCCGGCGCGACCTCCGGGTCGAGCGCGTCGAGGTCGAGCGAGACATGGACGAAGCCCGGTCCGGAAACGCGGTCGATCGCCTCGGTGATCGCGCGCTCGATCCCGATCCGGTCGATCTCGGTCATCGTGATCACGCGAATGCCCGCCTCACGGATGAGCTCACGCTCCGCGGGGTCGAGCGAGCGCACGCCGAGCAGCACAACGCGGCCTGGGTCCACGGCCGGCAGGGTCAGACCAGGATGGGAGAAGCCGTCGCCTGCGCGCCCGAGCGCCGCGGCGAGCGGCATGCCGTGGACGTTCCCGGTCGGGCTGGAGGCCGGCGTGTTGAGGTCGCCGTGCGCGTCGATCCAGATCACGCCTCCCGGTTGGCCCGCCGCTGCCCGGAGACCCGCGAGCGTCCCGAGCGCGATCGAGTGGTCACCACCCAGCACGAGCGGCATCGCACCGCTCGAAGCGATCTCTTCCACGATGGCCGCGAGGCCCGCGCACGCGTCGAGGATCTCGGGCAGGAAGCGGGCGCGCTCGTCCCCGACCGCGAGCGCCTCAGGCTCCGGCGCCAGGACGTTGCCACGATCGACGACCGTGCAACCGAACGACGCGAGCCGCTCCTCCATCCCGGCGTAACGGATCGCCGAAGGCCCCATGTCGACGCCGCGTCGGCCCTGACCGAGGTCGAGCGGGGCGCCGACGATGGTCACGGTTCGGGGCGTTGCGGCCACGGCAGCGGAGGCTACCCGGACGCCACGACGCGACGCATGCCCGTCGCGCTGCGTCGGCGATCGGTTAGCGTCAGGCATGGCAGTCGAGCGCGAGAGGATGACGTGGGCGGATCTTGGCACTTCGACCCGTCGGCTCGCAGAGACCGTGGCAGCGGACGGCTACGACCCCGACATGATCCTCTCGATCGCCCGCGGCGGCCTGCTCGTCGGCGCAGCGCTCGGGTACGCGCTGTCCGTGAAGAACGTCTACACGATGAACGTCGAGTACTACACCGGGGTCGATGAGCGGCTCGAGGTACCGCGAATCCTTCCGCCGGCACCCGATTTCGTCGACCTCCAGGACGCCCGGATCCTGATCGCCGACGACGTCGCGGACACGGGCCACACGCTCGAGAGCGTCCAGGAGTTCTGCGCGGGAAAGGTCGGCGAGGTGCGCGTCGCGGTGCTCTACGAGAAGCCGCACACCGTCGTCCCGTGCGACTACGTCTGGCGCCGCACCGACCGCTGGATCGACTTTCCCTGGAGCGCGCAGGAGCCGGTCGTCGTCAGGGCGCACGCGGTGCGCGACGCCTGACGTCACGCCGTCTGCGGCAGCGCCAACAAGAGGTAGGCGTCGAGGGGCTCCGCCTTGCCCTTGACCCGGAGGCCGATCCTGGGGGCGACCACCGCGCCGGGCGGCAGCCCGCGATAGGTCGACTCGCCGATCAGGACACCTCGCGCGGGAGCGAGCTGCTCGAGTCGCGCCCCGGTATTGACCGTGTCTCCCACCACCGGATACGCGACATGGCCGGGACCGCCGATTTCGCGCATCACCGCCTCACCGCTGTTGACCCCGACCCGCAGCGGCGGCCAATCCGGGTGACGCTCGCCGAGCGCGGCCAGCTCTCGCTGCAGCTCGAGCGCGGCCCGCGCCGCCCGCTCGGCGTGATCTGGCTGGTCGCCGCGGCTGTTGAAGACCGCGAGCACGCCGTCGCCGACGAACTTCTCGAGCTCGCCGCCGAAGCGGCGCGTGATGAGTGGCGCGGCTGTGCTCCAGTAGGCGTTGAGGGCGGCAGCGACCTCGTTCGGCCTCGCTCGCTCGGCGAAGCCCGTGAAGTCGACGAGGTCGCCGAAGAGCACGCTGATCACCTGACGGCGCTCCCGGGTCGTCGGCAGGTAGAGGTAGCGGAACCGCTCGTCCCGCCACTCACGGCGGACTGCCAGGCCGATGACGAGGTAGGCCGTGATGATCAGTCCATGCCATTCCCACCAGCTCGCGTGCCACTTCCGCTCGCCCGTGACCGCGACGCCGATCAGCGCCTCGGAGAGCAGGACAAAGCAGGCGATGACCGCGGCCGGGAGCGTGCTCCAGCGGTGGCGGTACAGACGGCGGTACCGCATAGCGCCGACCGCGTAGAGCACCGCTCCGGCGATCGCGGTCGCCGCGAGCAGTCCACCGCCGCTGGCGGCCTCGTCGGTTTCGCCGCGGAGCGGCGGCATGCCTGTGGCGGCGAGGACGAACCACGCACCCATCGAGATCAGCACGGCAGCCCGTAACAGCGTGCGACGCCGGATGACGGCGGGTGCGATGCTCGGACGGATGTCGACGAACGCCGAGCCGGCCGCGAAGACGGCGCTCACCATCAGCCCGATCGGGATCGCTACCTGGAAGCCGGGACGGTCTCCAGAGAACAGGATGTCGGGGGTCCCCAGGGCATGGAGCCCGAGGAACCCGCCCGTCGCCATGAAGGCGAGCGAGAGCAGGAACACCCGGGCGTCGTGCCGCCGATTGGCTGCCTCGCCCGCCGCGTAGCCGAGCACGAAGGCAAGCGCACCGACGAAGCCGAACACGAGAAAGTGGAACCGGTAGTTCTCGAAGTGCGGATCGAGGCGCGACTGGAGGAGTAGCGACACGAGCCCGACGAGCGGCAGCGTCACCAGGACAGCGCCGCCGATGAGCGCCGCGCCGAGGCGTCGGGGCCGCGGGTGCGCGCGCGCCGCGCTGTCCGCCCGGGCGTCGCCGTGCGTGTGCTGTCGGATGTCGAGGTGGTCCATCGGCCGGTTCCGGGGCGGATCGTGGGAGCTACGACGCGGAACGTGGCCGCGAGCAGACTTGAAGGGTGAATACGCGTTGCGGTGCGGATCGGATTTCCGCTCCGGCGTGTGACAGCGGTCATTGCGCCGGACCGGGCTACACTGCCTCGTCGGGGCGAGGTAGCTCAGCTGGTAGAGCACACGGCTGAAAACCGTGGTGTCGCCGGTTCAAGTCCGGCCCTCGCCATCTTCTCCTCGCGGACGCGGCCTCAGCCCGGTCGCGCCGCGAGGGCGACCCGTGCGACCCCCGGCACTGCGACCGAGCCGTCCGCATCGACCCACGCGCCGAGCCGTCGCTCCGCACCTTCCCGTACCGCCTGCGCCTCGACCGGGCTCAGACGCTCGAGCAGCGTCGAAAGCATGCGCGAGGTGTCCCTGACCACGTCCCACCACTCGCCCAGTGACGGCGAGCGCCAGACGAGCCGCACGTCGTCGACCGTCTGGACGGCGAGGCCTGCGGAGCCGAGAACCGCTGCGAGCGCGCCGTCCGCCGAGAGCCGGAACGGGCCTGGTGCCGCCGGATCTGGTCGCTCCACCAGGCCCAACTCGAGCGCGCTACGCCCCGGCGCGGTCATCCAGTCGTTCTCGTCGGGCGATCCCCAGACGGCGAGGGCAGCGCGACCCCCGGGCCGCAGGACGCGACGGATCTCGGCCGCGGCCGCATCCATGTCGGGGACGAGCATGAGGCCCCAGCGGCAGAGGATCCCGTCGAGCGTTTCGTCGCCGAACGAGAGGGCGGCGAGGTCCTCGATCCGGAACTCGACGCCCTCGAGACCGAGCTCCGCCGCCCGGCGCCGCGCCGCGTCGAGCATCTCCGGGGCGACGTCTGTGGTGACGAGCCTGCCGCCGGGCTCGACGAGCGGCGCGGCGAGGAAGCCCGTGTCACCCGGTCCGGCGGCGAGGTCGACGATCGTCTGTCCGGGGTGCGGTTCGAGAAGCTCGACGAGGCGCTCCGACACCGAGCGGGTTGCCTCCCAGAACAGCGCCCGCCGCCGTTCCCAGCCGGGCGCGACCGCGCGCCAGGCATCGAGCTGCTGCTGCCGCGCGTCTATGCCGCCGTCCCTGTGAGCAACGGGATCACGTGCTTCCCGTACGCCTCGAGCGTCGCCTCCTGTCCGTGCGTCATCAAATAGATCGAGAAGTGGTCGACACCGATCGACTCGAGCTCACGGAGCTTCGTCGTGATCTGCTCGACGTCGCCGAGGACGGAAAACCGGTCGCAGATCTCGTCCGTGACGAACTCGCCGTGCTTGGCGCCGACGCGCGAGTGCTCGTCGTAGTCGTAGAACTTCCGCTTCTCGACGTAGTCGGTCAGCGCGTGCGGCACGACCGAGCCGTCGGTGCCGTACCGCTCGATGAGGTCCTTCACGTGGTTCGAGACCATCGCCGGGAACCAGCGCGTCTGCTCGCGACCGTCCTCGATCGGCCCGACGTGGCTCGGCGCGCAGACGATGCACTTGAGCGCAGCCGGGTCGCGGCCGGCCTCCTCGGCAGCGGCGCGGGCGGTACCCATGATCCACTGGATGATCTCCGGGTCGGCGAGCTGGATGATCACGCCGTCGCCGACGCGTCCGGCCACCCCGAGTGCCTTCGGCCCGTAGCCCGCGACCCACATGGGGATCTCCGGAAGCTCCGGCCGAACCCACTTGAGCTGGAGGTCCTTGTCGTTCCAGTGCACTTCCTTGCCGTTCATGAACGGCTTGATCATCTCGAGGCGCCGCTCGAACTCCGCGACGCGCACCGGCTGCTGGCCGATGTAGCGCCGGGCCGAGTCTCCGCGGCCGATCCCCATCACCATGCGGCCGTCGGAGATGTCGTGCATCGTCGCGTAGAGGCTTGCGAGCACGGTCGGCTCGCGCGTGCCCGGATTCGTGACGAGGTGCCCGAACTTCATCTTCGACGTGCCCTGGATCGCCAGCGTGAGCTGGACAAACGACTCCTGCCAGAGGACGTGCGAGTCGTACGTCCAGCCGATCTCGAAGCCGTTCCGCTCGCCGAGCTGCATCAACTCCACGAGCCGTGACGCCGGTGGGTCGGGCAGGACGGTGACGCCGAAAGAAAGAGCCATTGTCTGAACCTCCGTCGTGTGCGAAGGAGTCAGTATCGGTCGTCGTCCCGCGCCGTGCCAGCGGAGCCGTCCCGCCACTCGCGCGCCAGCAGCGCGTAGACGAGCTCGCTCTGCCACTCGCCCTTGACCCACTCGTTCTCGACGAGGTGCGCCTCCTGGCGCATCCCGAGCTTCTCCAGCACTCGGGCCGAGCCTCGGTTGCGCGGCTCGAGCCACCCGATCACGCGGTGCAGGCCGACGACCTCGAAGCCAAAGGCGAGCATCGGCCACGCCGCTTCCGTCGCGTAGCCGTTTCCGTGATGCGCGCGGTGGAAGACGAAGCCGAGCTCGCCCTGGCGATGCGTGACGCTTGCCCAGAGAAGCGAGATGTCGCCGACGAGCTCGCCCGTGGCGCGAAGCGCGACGGCAGCGCTCAACCACCCGCCTTCGGCCCGAAGCGCGCCGCCGGCCGCCTCGAGCGCGA
This sequence comes from uncultured Actinomycetes bacterium, assembly GCA_963746445.1. Taxonomy (GTDB): domain Bacteria; phylum Actinomycetota; class Thermoleophilia; order Gaiellales; family Gaiellaceae; genus Gaiella. The sequence continues at coordinate 167,521 of CAVVAW010000007.1, read as the reverse complement.
GGAGCTCGCGCGTCTCTCCGAGCGGTCGTGCGTCCTTGTAGAGCCAGCGCGCGTTCGCCTCGTCGCCGTGGATCGCATGCAGTGCCTCGAGGTCCGAGGGCAGGAAGGGACGGAGCAGCAGCCTCGTAGTCTCGATCGGCCAGGCGGGCTCGTGCACGGCGTCACCGTACGCGAGGGCTTCTAGGTGGATGGCAGCCGACGGACGAACGGCAGGGCGCCGAGCGCGAGGAGCGCGATCGCTGCGAAGCCGGCGAGCCCGTCGCCGGGTAGGTCGAAGCCGAGGCCGACGAGTGGGGTCCCGATCACGATCGCGAGCACGGCACAGCCGTTCACGAGCGCGATCGCGGCGGCGGGCGCGTCCGGCCGGAGTCGCTGGGCGGCTTCGAAGAGGATGGCGAACGGCAGTCCGGCCGCGAGGCCGAGCGCCAGCGAGCCCAGCGCAGAGAGCCAGAGAGGGCCGCCGGTCGCGAGCATGAGGGCGCCCGCGGCGATCGCGAGCAGCGAGCCGCCCACGAGCCCTCGCCGTCGCCCCGGCCAGCGGTTCGCGAGCGCGCCTCCGAGAGGCCGGGTCACGATGCCTGCCAGCAGGACGAAGCTGCCGAGGGCGCCGGCCACGGCCGTCGCCGCACCGTCACGCTCGAGCAGCGGCACGATCCAGTTTCCGGCGATCACCGCGAGGCCGAAAGTCGCCACCTGGAGCGCGCCGAGCGGCAGCAGGGCCGCGTCCCCGAGCACGCCCCGCCTCGTCCGTCCCACCGGACGCACGCCACGCACGCCGAGGACCAGGATCGCCGCCGCCAGGGCGAGCGCGAGCCCGGTCGTGTACGGGGAGCGCCAGCTCGTCGCCTCGGTGAGCGGAGGCACGATCAGGAGCGCGAGCCCGCCGCCGGCCATGGTCGCGCCACCGTAGAGACCCTGGAGCACCGCTCCTCCTCCGCCGGAGCGGACGAGGTCGAGCCCGGCGACGAAGCCCGCGCCGGAGCCGAGCCCGACAACAAGCCGTCCGGCTGTGGCGACGCCGATCGACGCGTCAACGAGGAGAACGGCGTTTCCGGCGGCCGCAGCAAGGCAGGCAGCAAGCCCGACCCGGTGCGGGCCGAATCGATCGGACCAGATCCCGGCAGGCAGCTGCGACGCGAGATGGCTGAGGAAGAGCGCAGTCGTGAGCAGTCCGATGACCGCGAGCGACGTGCCGTAGGCGTCGGCGAGCGGGTCTGCGACGGCGCCGACGTTCGACACGTTCCACGTGAGGAAGCACCCGACCGCCATCCCGGCGACGACGGACCGGGCGTACGGCGCCTCGACCGGCTGTCTCGACGCCGTGCTCGCTGCGTCTGCTCCGGCTTCGTCCTCGAGTAGCGGATGCCGGCCGGTCAGGAGCCCTGCCCGCCGCCTTCGAGCTCCAGCCAGTGCGACCACTCGGCGCGCATCTGGGCGCGATGCCGTTTCGCGTCGTGCGGCTCGGCGTGGCGAGCGTCGAGATACGCCACGATCTCGTCGGCTCCCTGGACCACGCTGTCCCCATCCACGAGGGTCGGAATCGAGCGCGTTCCGGTCGCCGCCTCCATGGCGACACGCTCCGCACGGTCGACAGGGATCGCGTGCGCGATCCAGTCCAGCTCGAGCTCGGTCAGCCGCAGTCGGACGCGGTGGGAGTAGGGGCACCACTCCGCCTGCCACAGCTCGAGCACCGGCGCATCGTCGCAGAGTTGGCGCAATCTCGGCACAGACACGGCACAGATCCGCCGCTAGGTTGCCTTCTGTGGCGACAGTGACGACTCCCTGGGGAAAGGCGACGAGCATCGACGAGGTGTCCGTTGCCCAGCGGGCCGGAGAGAAGCGGTTCACGACGAAGGTGGAGCTGCTGGAGACGGGGGCGGGCGAGCGCCTGGTGCGGTTCTCCTATGCGACGGACGGCGCGGCCCGCCGCGGGCCGGTCACCCTTCGTGAGCGCGATCTCGCGAAGCTCGGGGCGATGCTGGAGCGGGCGCCCGAGCTACGGCGGGCGCTGGAGGTGGTGCGCATGTGACGCGCGGTGGGACCTGCGTCAGCGAGGGCCGAGGGCGTAGCCGGCCAGCCGCTCACGCGCGGCGCCGATCAGGCCCTGGAGCAGCGGCAACCCTCCGGTCGGGCCGAGCAAGGGGTCGACGGCGTGCTCGGGGTGTGGCATCAGGCCCAGGACGTTCCCGTCCCGATTGGCGATACCGGCGACCCGATCCCGCGAGCCGTTCACGTCCTCGCCGTAGCGGAGCACGATCTGCCCGCCCTCGACGAGCTCGGCGTAGAGCCCGTCGTCGACGACCCAGTTGCCCTCGCCGTGCTTGACCGGGATCACGAGCTCGTCGCCTCGCGCCAGCCCGGATGTGAACGGCGTTCCGGCCGACTCCACGACGACGGTGACGTCCGTGCAGAGGAACTCGAGCTGGCGGTTCGGCCGGAGCACGCCGGGAAGGAGCCCTGCCTCGCAGAGGATCTGGAACCCGTTGCAGATTCCGAGCACGGGGCCGCCGACGGCTGCGAACTCCCGCACGGCGTCCATCACCGGGGCGCTGCGAGCGAGAGCGCCGCAGCGAAGGTAGTCGCCGTACGAGAACCCACCCGGCAGGATGACGCCGCCGATGTCGGAGTCGAGCTCCGATGTGGCGTGCCAGACCGCGACGGCATCCGCGCCGAGGTGCTCGAGAGCGAGCCGTGCGTCACCGTCGTCGTTCGACCCGGGAAAGGTGACGACCGCGATCCGCGGGCCTCGTTCGCTCATGTCGGTCCTGACACGATCTCGAAGCTCTCGATGAGAGGATTCGCGAGCAGCTCTGCGCACATTCGCTCGACCTCGTTGCGGGCTGCCGCCTCGTCCACAGCCGCGATCTCCAGGTCGACGAGCCGTCCGACGCGGGCCGCGGTCACGGCGAACCCGAGATGCGCGAGCGAGGCCTGCACCGCGTCGCCCTGCGGGTCGAGGATGCCCGCCTTCGGCCGGATCAGCACCGTGAGCCTCACAGGACGATCTCCGGGTTCTCGACGTAGCGCGCGAACGGGATCCCGGTGAGAAGCTCGAACGCCTCGACGTATCGCTCCCGTGTGCCTCTGACGACGTCGGGCGGTAGCGAGGGGCCTGGCGCGGTGCGGTCCCAACCCGTGCCGAGGCACCAGTCGCGAACGTACTGCTTGTCGAAGGAGGGCTGTGGGCCACCCGGGGCGTACCCTGAGGCGGGCCACAAGCGCGAGGAGTCCGGGGTCACGGCTTCGTCGGCCAGCGTCACGACCCCGTCGACGTCGACGCCGAGCTCGAACTTCGTGTCTGCCAGGAGGATTCCCCGGTGCTCCGCATGCCTTGCGGCAAAGCTGTAGACGGCGAGCGCCGCTTCGCGCGCCGCGCGGTACCGCGTGCGACCGCAGAGATCCTCGGCTTCGGGTTCCGTGATGTTGACGTCATGCCCCTCGGTTGCCTTTGTCGCCGGCGTGACGATCGGCTCGGACAGGCGGTCCGACTCGCGCAGACCCGCGGGGAGCCGCGTACCGCCGACCTCGCCCCTCTCGAGATAGTCGGTCCAGCCCGACCCTGCGAGATAGCCGCGGACGACGATCTCGACGGGAAGCATCTCGAGTCGTCGGCATTCGAGCGAGCGGCCGTTGTCTCGCAAGGCGAGGAGATGGTTCGGCACGATGTGCCGCGTCCGCGCGAACCAGAACGCCGACAATCCGGTGAGGACGCGTCCCTTGTCGGGGATCTCGGTGGGAAGGACGACGTCGAACGTCGAGATGCGATCGCTCGCGACGAGCACGAGCCGGTCGTCGCCGAGCGCGTAGAGCTCGCGCACCTTGCCGCTGCCGACGTGCAGGGCCTCAAGCATGCACTGGAACCGAGCGCGTCGCGGTGAGCTCACGCAGGCGGTCGAACACCGTCTGAACGTGAGCGGTGAACGCTTCCAGCGTGAACACGCGATCGAGGTCGACGCGTGTGGCCACGTCGGCGTCCGCGCGGGCGAGCTCTCTGAGGTCGAGCCCCTCCTCCCATGCGCGCATCGCATGGCGCTGCACCTGCCGATAGGCGGCGTCCCGGCGCATCCCGCTCTCGACGAGCGCGGAGAGCAGTCGCTGGCTGAAGAAGAGCCCGTTGCCGGCCTCGATGTTGGCGCTCATCCGCTCGGGTCGCACGACGAGACCGTCGACGAGCCACGCGAAGCGGTCGAGCATGTAGTCGATCGCGAGGAACGAGTCGGGCAGCACGATGCGCTCGGCCGAGGAGTGCGAGATGTCGCGCTCGTGCCAGAGCGCGACGTTCTCGAGCCCGACCAGCGCATTTGCTCGCACCACGCGCGCGAGGCCGCAGATCCGCTCGGCCGTGATCGGGTTCCGCTTGTGGGGCATCGCCGACGACCCCTTCTGGCCACGCGCGAACGGCTCCTCGACCTCCCGCACCTCGGTGCGCGCGAGGTGTCGGATCTCGGTAGCGAATCGATCGAGCGAGGACGCGAGCACCGCAAGCGCGGACAGCAACTCGGCGTGGCGGTCGCGCTGGAGGATCTGGGTCGAGCTCGGCGCCGGGTCCAGTCCCAGCCGTTCGCACGCGATCCGCTCGACCTCGGGGTCGATCGCCGCGTACTGGCCGACTGCCCCGGACAGCTTTCCGACCCGCATTCCCGCAACGGCCCGCTCGATCCGTGCCCGGTCCCGGTCGAGCCCGAATGCCCAACCGGCGAGTTTCAGCCCGAATGTCGTCGGCTCGGCATGGACGCCGTGCGTGCGGCCCATGCAGAGCGTGTCCCGATGCTCCTCGGCCCGGTCGACGACAGCGCGAAACGCGCGATCGAGCCCTTCGAGCACGAGGGCCCCGGCATCCTGGACGGTGAGGGCGAGGGCCGTGTCGAGCACGTCGGACGACGTGAGGCCGAAGTGGAACCAGCGCCCGTCCTCGCCCAGGGACCCGGCGACGGCGTCGACGAACGCGGCGACGTCGTGGTTCGTCTCCCGCTCGAGCTCGGCCACGCGGGCTGCGGAGGGCGGCTGCGCGCCGGACCGGATGCGCGCCACGGCGTCCCCGGGGACCACGCCGAGCGCGCGCCAGCCCTCGAGCGCCGCGAGCTCGACCTCGAGCATCCTGGCGAGCCTCGCCTCGTCCGACCAGACCTGGGTCATGGCGGGACGCGCGTAGCGAGCGATCACGCCGTCAGTCTAGAGGCCGCGCCGGAGGGGCGATCCGTGACGAAGTTGGTGCAGTGTCGACACACTTTCGTGACCCACTGTTGCCCGTTCCGGCGATAGAATGAAAAGTGGGTGGTGGGTTGGGGTGCCCCAAGGGAGGTGCGCTCTTTGCGGAAATCACCCGTCAACCGGCGAGAGCGTCGGTGCGCGCGATGTCCTCCCGGCGGCGGGCGCCCGGGATGCGGATGCGGTCGGCGGCCGCGTACGCCGCGGAGCGCGCATCTGCGAGCGTCGGGCCTGTCGCCGTCACGCCGAGAAGACGGCCGCCGTTGGTCACGAGCCGGCCGTCGTTCAGCGCGGTACCGGCGTGGAAGACCAGCGCTCCCTCTGCCGCGGCATCCGCGATTCCCTCGATCGTGGTTCCGCGGTCGCCGGAGCTCGGGTAGTCACCGGCGACAAGAGCGACCGTTACCGCGGCGGCCGCGAGCCGGCCCAGCGCGACGCCGCTCAGCGATCCGCCCGCGGCCGCTGCCAACGCCGCTAGAAGATCCCCGTCGACCAGCGGAAGCACGGACTGCGTCTCCGGATCGCCGAAGCGGCAGTTGTACTCGAGCACGCGGGGGCCGTCCGCGGTGAGCATCAGCCCCGCAAAGAGCGTGCCGACAAAGGGGCTTCCACGGCGAGCCAGCTCGCCGAGAACGGGCCGGATGCACGTCTCGACCAAACCGTCGAGCGCGTCGTCGCCGATGTCGGGAACGGGGGCAAACGACCCCATTCCTCCGGTGTTCGGGCCCTCGTCGCCGTCGTAGGCACGCTTGAAGTCCCGCGACGGCGCGAGAACGAGCGCGTCGGTTCCGTCGCAGACGGCGAAAAGCGACACCTCGGGCCCGTCGAGCAGCTCCTCGACGACGACGTCGCCGCCGAATCCGCGAGCGACTTCGACTCCGGCTACCAGCTCGGCCTCCGTCCGACAGACGACGACCCCTTTGCCGGCAGCCAGACCGTCGGCCTTGAGCACGCACGGAACGCGGGTCGAGTCGAGCAAGGCGGCGGTCGGGACGCCTGCCGCGGCCATCACGTCCTTGGCGAAGGACTTCGACCCCTCGATCCGCGCCGCCGCGGCCGACGGCCCGAAAACCGTGAGCCCCGCGTGGCGGAGCACGTCGGCGACGCCCGCGACCAGAGGCGCCTCGGGCCCCACGACGACGAGATCGACGCCGAGGAACCGCGCCAGGCCGAGCAGGCCCTCTGCGTCGTCGGCAGCGACCGGATGGCAGGTCGCGAGCCTCGCGATCCCGGGATTCCCGGGCGCAGCATGGAGCTCGGTCAGCCCCGGCGACGACGAGAGGCGCCACGTGAGTGCGTGCTCTCGACCCCCCGAGCCAACGACGAGGACGCGCATCGAGCGTCTACCAGTGCTCCGTCCCGGACATCGCTTGCGCGCTGGCGGCTGCGAAGCGGCGCATCGCGGGGTCCTCGGTCGCGCCAATTTGTCCCCAGTATTGGCGCTCCCTGCGTCCTTGCGCTGCTCGCTTCTCGCGCGCCAGGATCATCGACGGACTTCCGGGACGGAGCACTAGGGCTGGAGCGAGAGCACCGCGTCGCGCGAGGCGCCGGTACCGACGAGGGTGACGGGGACGTCCAGCGCGTCCGAGACGAAGGAGACGTAGTCGGCGGCCGCGCCGGGGAGCGCGGAGCCGGTCAGGTCTTCGTTCCAGCCGGCGAGCGTCTCGAACACCGGTGCGCAGTGGTGGAAGTCGGACTGGTGGGCCGGGAAGTCCTCGGTCTCGGACCGGTCGGGAAGGCGGTAGCGCACGCAGACCGGAATCTCGTCGAACGACGAGAGGACGTCGAGCTTCGTCAGCGCGAGCGACGTGATGCCGTTGACGCGGACGGCAAAGCGCAGTGCGACGAGGTCGAGCCAGCCGCAGCGGCGCACGCGTCCCGTCACGGTGCCGAACTCACCGCCGAGCTCACGCACGCGCTCCTGCGCGTGCCCGTCGATCTCGGACGGGAACGGCCCCTCGCCGACTCGGGTCACATAGGCCTTCGAGACCCCGAGAACCTCGTCGATCCGCTGCGGCCCGAGGCCGAAGCTCACCGCGGCGCCGGCGGCGATCGGGCTCGAAGAGGTGACGAACGGATACGTGCCGTGGTCGAGGTCGAGCAGCGTTCCCTGGGCGCCTTCGAAGAGGACGCGCCGCCCGTCGCGCAGGGCACGATCGACGAGCAGCGAGGTGTCTGCCACGTAGGGCGCGAGGCGCTCTGCCTGCTCGAGCGTACGCGCGACGACGTCCTCGGCGTCGAACGGGTCGATCCCGTAGACGCGCTCCAGCCACACGTTCTTCTCGCCGGCGGCGAGCTCGACCTTCTCCCGCAGGATCTTCGGGTCGAGCAGATCCTGGACGCGGATTCCGATGCGGGTTGCCTTGTCCGCATACGCAGGGCCGATCCCGCGACGCGTTGTCCCGATCTGCAGCTTGCCCAGACGCCGCTCACGGGCGCCGTCGAGCGCGACGTGCCACGGCATGATCAGGTGTGCGTTGCCCGAGACGAAGACGAGCCCGTCCGTCCGGTGCCCTCGGGACTCGAGCTCGTCGAGCTCCCCGATCAGCACCTCCGGGTCGACGACGCAGCCCGCGCCGATCGCGCTCGCGACACCGGCGACGATGCCCGACGGGATCGCGCGGATCTTGTACGTCTCGCCGTCGACGACGATCGTGTGCCCCGCGTTCGGGCCACCCTGGTAGCGGCCGACGAGGTCGGACTCCTGGGCGAGCAGGTCGACGATCTTGCCCTTCCCCTCGTCGCCCCACTGCGCGCCGACGATCACGGTCGCGGGCACGTGCGCCATTCTCGCACGCGGCCCGGCTGCAGAGACGTTCAACCGAGCCGCTTCAGCGCGGCGCCGAGCGACTGCCCCCCGGCGAGCGTCGGCGCGAACAGGTCGCCGTGCGCGGCAACACGCTGGAGCGCGACCGGCATCGTGAACCGTTCGGGACGGACGTCGTCGGCCAGCTCCTCCCAGCGGAGTGGCGTCGACACCGGCGCAGCCGGCTTGGGGCGCACGGAGTAGACGGAGGCAAGTGTCTTGCCGTGGCCGTTCTGCCGGTGGTCGAGAAGGACGCCCTCGCGCTTGCGCTTCAGCCACTCGGTCGTCACGACGCCGGGGTTGTCCGCCTCGAGCCGTCGCGCGACGGCCTCGGCGAAGGCGTACGTGTCGCCGAAGTCGTAGCGACGTGCGATCGGAACGAGCACGTGGATCCCGTCCGCGCCACTCGTCTTCACGTACGAGCGCAGCTCGAGCGACTCGAGAAGCTCGTGCAGCAGGTGCGCGGCGCGGATGCAGAGCGCGAACTGCCCGTCGGGCGGATCGAGGTCGAAGACGACGTAGTCCGGCCTGTCGGGCCGGTCGACGCGCGAGTACCACGCGTTCATGTCGATGCAGTTCATCTGCACCATCCACTGCAGAGACTCGGGCGTGCCGACGAGCGGGAAGTCGACCATCCGCGACTCGCCGCTGCGGCGAACGGTGCGGAACGCGCGGGTCGGGATCCACGACGGCATGCCCTTCGGTGCCTGCTTCTGGAAGTACGACGGCGTCCCCACACCCATCGGAGTCCGCTTCATCGTGAACGGCCGGTCCCGGAGATGGGGGAGGATCGCCGGCGCGATCGCGCCGTAGTAGTCGAACAGGTCGCGCTTCGTCACACCTACGTCCGGGAAGAGCACCCGGTCGCCGCTCGTCAGCCGGACCTCGTGCGTCACGGCCGCCCCCGCCCACGCGCGGCCGGGTTCACAGCCGCCGGGTCGGCACGGCCCGCGACCCGTCGGCCGCGGAGCTCCGGGCCGAACGAGTCCGTCACGAAGGCGTCGAACCAGCAGCACCCGCCCGCGCTCCACCCGCCGAGCACCGCGCCGCGCCGCCAGGCCGCCGTGAGCGCCTCGTCCACACCGTGCAATCGCCACGGCGCGAGCATGTTCGCCGTGTTGCCGCCGTGCACGTGGACGACGTCGGCCTCGGCGATGCGGCCGGCCGGATCGTCGGGCATGCCGAACAGCTCGATATGCGTCGGCCGGCAGTCACGCGGTGCGAAGGCCTCGTAGAACGACACGAGCGCCCCGGCGTCGTCGCCGACGGCTGTCGCCAGGAAGCAGACGACCGGCCGCTTGGAGGGGGCCACCCGCAGCAGCTCGTCCTCGAGCCTCGCCTCGGCGTGCAGAAGCGGGCCGCCTCCCATCGCCACGATCGCCCCGGCCACGACCGAGGAGTAGCACAGGAGGGGATCCGCTCAGGCGGCTGCGGCGCCCGCGAGGTCCGTGAACTTCGCGTACCGGCGCAGGAAGCTCAGCTTGACCGCGTCGGCACCTGTACCTGTCGGACCATTGCGGTGCTTGGCGAGGATCACCTCCGCGAGTCCCTGCTGGTCGGACTCCTCGCCGTTGTAGTACTCGTCGCGGTACACGAAGAACACGAGGTCGGCGTCCTGCTCGATCGACCCCGACTCGCGCAGGTCGGACAGGATCGGGCGCTTGTCTGCGCGCTGCTCGACCGCGCGGGAGAGCTGCGAGAGCGCGAGGATCGGGACGTCGAGGTCGCGCGCGAGCACCTTGAGGTTGCGCGAGATCTGCGAGACCTCCTGGACGCGGTTCTCGACCGTGCCGCCCGACGTCATCAGCTGGAGGTAGTCGACGACGATCAGCCCGAGCGCCGGCTCCCGCGCCTTGAGCCGACGGGCCTTCGAGCGGAGCTCCATCATCGTGATCGAGCCGGTGTCGTCGACCCAGATCGGTGCCTTCATAAGCTTGTCGCAGGCCGCCGTCAGCCGCGGCCAGTCCTCCTGCGTCAGCTTGCCGGAGCGGATGCGGTCGGACTCGACCTTCGCCTCGCTGCACATGAGGCGCTGCGTCACCTCGGCCTTCGACATCTCGAGCGTGAACAGCGCGACGGGCGTCGAGCTGCGGACGCCGAGGTTGGCGGCGATGCAGAGCGCGAGCGCCGACTTCCCCATCGACGGCCGCGCGGCGAGAATCACGAGGTTTCCCGGCTGGAACCCCGATGTGAGGCGGTCGAGGTCGCGGAAGCCGCAGGGGACTCCGGTGACCTCGGCGCCCGCCTCGTAGAGCTTCGTGATCCGCTCGAAGCTCTCGGTGAGGAGCGGGCCGATGTGGTCGAAGTCGCCCCGAACGCGCTCCTGCGAGAGATCGAAGACGATCTGCTCCGCCTGGTCGACGAGCTCGGCCGTCTCGCCGAGCCGCTCGCGGCCGAGCCGGGCGATCTCCTGGCCTACCCGAATCAGGCCCCGCAGCGTCGAGGTCTCCTTGACGATGCGCGCGTAGTGCTCGGCGTTCGCCGTGGCCGAGACGAGCGCCGCGAGCTCGGCGACGCGCGACGCGCCTCCGATCTGCTCGAGCTCCCCGCGCTCCTCGAGCTCGTTCGCCAGCGTGATCGCGTCGACGGGCTCGCCCTTCGCCCAGAGCGCCAGGCAGGTGCGGTAGATCGTCCCGTGGGAGCCACGGTAGAAGTCCTCCGCGCTGAGGATCTCGGTGACGGCGCCAATCGCGGTCTCGGAGAGGAGCATCGCCCCGAGCACGGCCTCCTCGGCCTCGAGGTTCTGCGGCGGCACCTCGGCCGTCAACGATGCGTGGGCGACGCTCACGACGTGGGATGTAAGCCGTCAGAGAGTGACGTGTCCACTTGTGCCGATCACCCGGTTACGAGGCACGGGCGTGCAGGGAAAAAAGAACACACGTTCCCATTCTATCCCCCGCGCCGGACACGGTTCTCCACCGCGGCCGCGGAGTTGTTCCGGCGGGTCGCCCGCTCGCTGCGAGGATTTCGCGCGGTCGTCCACAGCTCGCCGGCCGCGGTTGTGGGCTGTGTGGACGGAACTGTGGAGACGCAAGGGCCCGGCGGGGCCCTTGCGTCAGACGCTCTCGGGCTCGCCCGAGGTCTCGGGCGGATCCTCCGTGGGAAGCTCGTCCGCGAAAGGCTCCTCCTCGAGGGAGTCCTCCACGAGATCCTCGGCGAGCGCGGCCTCGGTCGCCTCGATCGCCTCGGCGTGCGCGGCGGCGGCCGCCTCGGCCTCCGCCTGCTCGGCCGCCTCGAGGGCCGCCAGCTCTTCCTCGGGCGGCAGCTCACCGCCCTCCGGCACGACGAGGGTCTTCACCTCCGCGGTGACGCCCTCGAAGACGTGCACCGGAATGGAGAAGCGGCCGATCCGCTTGATCACGTCGAGGTCGATCTTGCGCCGGTCGACGCGGATCTTGCGCGTCCTCCAGAGCTCCTCGGCGATGTCGGTCGGCGTGACGGAGCCGAATAGCGCACCGGTCGGCCCGGCCTTCACCTCGAAGCGGAGCACGGTCTTCGTCAGCGTGTCGGCGATGCCGGCGGCCTGCTCGGCCGAGCGCGCCTCGTGGCGCGCTCGCTCCTCGTCGATCCGGCGGATCTCGGCGACCCGGCCCGGCGTGGCGACCTCCGCCAGCTTCCGGGGGAGCAGGTAGTTCCGCGCGTAGCCGCGCTTCACGTCGACGACCTCGCCCTTCAGGCCAAGCTTCTCGACGTCGCTGCGGAGAATGACCTCCATCACGACCCCTGCCCGTAGGGCAGGAGCGCCATCTCGCGGGCACGCTTGACCGCCACGGCGACCTGGCGCTGGTGGCGCCGGCACGCCCCGGTGATACGGCCGTTGCGGATTCTGCCCCTCTCCGAGATGTAGCGCCGGAGCTGGTTGACGTTCTTGTAGTCCACCTCGACCACCTTGTCCTTGCAGAAGTAGCAGCTCTTGCGGCGTCCCCCGGTCGTCCCGGGGCCCGGCCGCTTGCGCGGTTGCGTCTTCGCAGCCATTCTCGTGGTCTCCTAGAACGGGATGTCGTCGTCGGTCGGGGACGAGGGGAAGTCGCCGGCGGGCGTCGCGGGCGCGTCAGCGGGGATGTAGCCGCCGCCGCCGCCCCCGTCGCCGTCGCCGCGGCTGCCGAGGAACTGCACGGAGTCGGCGACGATCTCGACCGCCTCGCGCTTGTTGCCGTCCTGCTCCCACTCGCGCCACTCGAGGCGGCCGTCGATGGCCACGGGCCGTCCCTTCGCCAGGTACTGGGCACAGTTCTCCGCCTGCTGGCCGAAGACGCTCACCGAGAAGTAGTTCGCCTTGTCCGCCCACTGTCCCGACGCGTCCTTGCGGCGCGTGTTGACCGCGATGCGGAGGGAGCAGACCGGCGTGCCGCTCGGCGTGTGACGCAGCTCCGGGTCCCGGGTGAGGTTCCCGACGACAACGACTCTGTTGACGGAAGCTGCCATTTACTCGTCCTCCTCAAGGGCGTCCGCGGGATCGGTCTCGACATGGTCGCTGATCTCGGCGGCCGCCGCCATTGGCTCGGAAGGACCCCCCTCGGGGCGCCGTGTCGCCATATGACGCATCACGCCGTCGTCGATCTTGAGCACACGCGAGATCTCGTCGAGCGTCTCTGCGTTCGAGCTGAAGCTGACGAGGTGGTAGACGCCCTCTTCCTTCTTGTCGATCGGATAGGCGAGCCGGCGCCGGCCCCACACGTCGTGGCGCTCGAGCGTCCCGCCGCCCTGCTCGATCAGGCCGCGCAGCCGGTCCACGGCCTCGGCCTGCTTCTCCTCGGCCAGCTCGGGGTCCAGCAACAGCAGAATCTCGTACTCGGTCACGCGTTCCCTCTCTCCTTCCCTCGGTCTGAATCGGCCACGCCGGGTGATGCGGCGCCCGGGAGCGGCGTCGCGCGGCATGGCAGGAAGCCGCGGAAGGGTAGCAGCGGCCCGGGGTACGATGGCAGCGTGCGCAGGCTCATAGGCTGGACGGCGGGGCTCGTCGGCATCGCCGCGCTCGCGCGCCTGCTGGCCGCGCGGCGGGATCGGACGGAAGCCCCGGCGCTGCCGCCGCCGGTATCGCCCGCCGGGGACCCGGCCGAGGAGCTCCGCCGCAAGCTCGCCGAATCCCGGGACCCCGACGCTCCCGCAGCCGAGCTACCAGGGCCTCCCGCGCGGGACGAGTCGCTCGAGGAGCGGCGCGCCCGCGTCCACGCCAAGGCGCAGGAGGCGCTGTCGGCGATGGACGACCTCGAGGGGCCGGCATGAGCGAGCCGCAGCCAGACGACGTCGCCGGCGCTCTCGCCCGACTCGAGGAGCAGGTCACGCAACTGCACGAAGAAGTGCGACGGCTCGACCCCGCCGCCGCGCTCCCGAGGTCCGCCGACGACCATGCGCTGCAACCCGCGCCGGGAAGCTACGCCTGGGTCGGCGCGCTGGACTCCCCCGCTCGCCGGCGCCCGCAGGTCCCGCGGCTCCTCCTCGAGGGCCTCTTTCTCGCCGCCGCGGCCGCCGCGGCCGCGATCGCCGACCTCGACCCCGTCGCGATCGGCGGTGTGATGGTGGGCGCCTGGGTGCTCGTCGCCCTGATCGAGTGGGCTGCCTCGCGCGCCGACCGGCGGCCGGAGCAGCCGGTCTACGTCGCCGCGCCGAGCGGTCCCGTGACCGCCGACCCGGCGTGGTTCAGCCCGCCCGTCGAGCACACGTTGCTCGAGGGAGCCGATGGCGACGGCGACACCGCTGTGACCCGCTTGCCGCCCCGCCTCGACGACGCCGAGGCAACGGTCGAGCAGCGCCTCTAGCGCCCGTTTCGCCGGCCGCGCCGGACGTACCCTTTCGCGAGCTTGCTCTTCCCCACCGCCACCTTCGCGATCTTCTTCCTGATCGTCCTGCCGCTCTCGTGGCTGACGATGCCCTGGCCGCACCGCTGGCGACCGTTCATCATCGCCGCGAGCTACGTCTTCTACAGCTGGTGGGACTGGCGCTTCGTCCTCCTGCTGGCGGGCTGCACGATCTGGAACCAGATGCTGGCGGTGCGCATCTGGCGCACCACGGATCGCGCCAGACGCAAGAGCCTCCTCTTCCTCGCGCTCGCGGGCAACCTCGGCGTCCTCGGCTACTTCAAGTACTACGACTTCTTCGTCTCCTCGACCGACAACATGGCGGCGATCGTCGGCTACGACCTCCCGCTCTCCCTGAAGGCGATCGTGCTCCCGGTCGGGATCTCCTTCTTCACGTTCATGGCGATCAGCTACGTGGTCGACGCGTACCGCGGCGAGTTCGAGCCGACGACCCTCGAGAAGTTCGCCGTCTACCTGTCCTTCTTCCCGCACCTCGTCGCCGGCCCGATCGTGCGGCCGTCGGAGCTGATCCCGCAGATCGAGAAGCCGCGCGACCCGCGCCGGGTCGACACGAGCCGCGCCTTCTACCTCATCGCGACCGGCCTCTTCAAGAAGGTCGTGATCGCGAACTACCTCGCCTCCTCGATCGTCGACCAGGTCTTCGCGGCTCCCGGACAGCACTCGTCGCTCGAGATCCTGATCGCCGTCTACGCCTACGCGGTGCAGATCTACGCCGACTTCTCGGGCTACACCGACATCGCGATCGGCATCGCGCTGCTGCTCGGCTTCTCGTTCCCCCAGAACTTCGACTCGCCGTACGCGGCCGTCTCCGTCCAGGACTTCTGGCGGCGCTGGCACATGACGCTCTCGCGTTGGCTGCGCGACTACGTGTACATCCCGCTCGGCGGCAACCGGAAGGGGACCGTCCTCACGTATCGGAACCTGATGCTGACGATGCTGATCGGCGGGCTCTGGCACGGCGCCGCGTGGACGTTCGTGGTGTGGGGCGGGCTCCACGGAGTCGCGTTGGCGGGCGAGCGCTGGTGGCACGGTCGGAGGGCCGCCCCTGCCCGTCCTCTCACAGGCTGGCCGCGGTGGCGGGCACGGATCCTGACCTTCCACTTCGTCTGCTTCGCTTGGATCTTCTTCCGCTCGGACTCGTTCGGGTCCGCGTGGGACATGATCGAGGGGCTCTTCACCGGCTGGGGCGAGCCGTCCCCGCTCGTCACGAGCGGGGTGCTGCTGGCGATCGCGGTCGGCATCGGCTCGCAGTACCTCCCCGCGCGCCTCCCGCGCGTCGTGATGGCGCGCTTCTCGCGACTCCCCGTTCTCGCCCAGGCGACGGTGCTGGCGCTGGCGCTGATGGTGACGAGCGTCCTCGGCCCGGAGGGCGTGGCACCCTTCATCTACTTCCAGTTCTGATGGCCGATCGTCCGCTCCCCCAGCTGCCGCCGCTCCCCGACGAGGAGACCCGCACGCTCGAGCAGGCGGTGCCGCCTCCCGATCCGCCCCGCGCGGCGCCGCCGCGCCGCCGCGCACGGCCGGACGGCGACGACGGCCCGCCGCGGAAGCTCGCGAGCGCCGGGCACGCGCTCGTCGTCTGTGTGCTCGCACTCGCGATCGGGCTTGTCCTGAACGCGCCCGGAGCCCACAAGAACGCCTACAACAAGCCGGCCGGATGGGAGCGCGACGTCGCCCTCGCCCTGACGGGACCGCTCGCCGGCGTGAGCCACGCGCTCCTGCTCGATCGGCCGCGCAAGGGAGTCCAGTCGGCCGTAGGTAGATCGGGCAACGACGACATCAGCACGGATCTTGGGCTCCCTCCGACCACGGTGGTCACCACGACCCCGGCGACGACGACCCCGCGCGCCACGACGAAGCAGCCGGGGCCGACCACGCCCGCGCCGTCGCGGAAGCCCGCGTTCTCGCCGAAGAAGAAGCTCAGGATCTGGATCGCGGGCGACTCGCTCGTGATCACCCCCGGCTACGCGATCGTGCGCGCCGCCGGCTCGAGCCCAGCGATGGAGCCGGTCGGGACGGTGGACGGGCGCGTCGCGACCGGCCTGACCCGGCCGGACGTCTTCAACTGGTTCGACGAGATCCGCCGCCAGGTGAAGGAGCTCCGCCCGAAGGTCGTCGTGCTCGCGTTCGGGGGCAACGACGACAAGGCGTACATGACCGGGCTTCCCGACGGCACGTCGATCGGCGACTTCGGCAGCTGGGCGTGGCGCAAGGAGTACGGCCGCCGTGTCGGCGGCGTCATGGACACGATCAACCGCGCCGGGGCCTTCGCGATCTGGATCGGCCTGCCGCAGACGAGCTCGCCGGACCAGACGGCACGGTTCGACGTCGTCAATGCTGTCGCGGAGAAGCAGGCGCGCAAGCGTCCCGGACGCGCCGCCTACGTCGACACCTACACGATGTTCGCCGGCGACGACGGCGGCTACACGCAGTACCTGCCGAACGGCTCGGGCCAGCTCGAGAAGGTGCGCGCCGGGGACGGGGTCCACTTCGAGCGCGCCGGCGGCGACATGATCGCCCGCATCGTCCTCAAGGAGCTCAACAAGGTCTTCGACCTCACGAGCTGGCGCAAGAACCAGACGGCCTGAGCCGCGACGCCCCGGCGCGTACAGTCTTCGCGTGGACCTCTGCCTGATGATCGAGGGCCAGGAGGGCGTGACGTGGGAGCAGTGGCTCGCGCTCGCGCTCGCCACCGAGGACGCCGGCCTCGGAGGGCTCTTCCGCTCGGACCACTACCGCTCCATCGTCCGCGGCGAGCCCGCCGGGTCGCTCGACGCGTGGGCGACGCTGGCCGCGCTCGCGGCCCGAACCGATCGGATCCGTCTCGGGACGATGGTCTCGCCCGTCACGTTCCGCCATGCGTCGGTGCTCGCGAAGAACGCGGTGACCGTCGACCACGTCTCGGGCGGCCGGGTCGAGCTCGGGATCGGCGCCGGCTGGTACGAGGCCGAGCACGACAGCTACGGCTTTCCGTTCGGGACACAGCGAGCCCGGCTCGACGAGCTCGACCGGCAGCTGGCGGAGATCGTCCGTCAGTGGACCGAAGCCGACGACGTCCGTCCGGCCCCGTTGCAGCAGCCGCGCCCGCCGATCATCGTCGGCGGGAAGGCGAAGCCGCGGACGGTCGCAGCGGCGATCCGCCACGCCGACGAGTACAACACGACCTTTCCGTCGGTCGAGGAGGCGCGCGAGCGGGCGACCGTCGTGGCAGAGGCCGCGCACGCCGCCGGCCGGGCGCCGCTCAGGTTCTCGATGATGACCGGGTGCGTCGTCGGCCGCGACGACGCCGATGTCCGGGAGCGCGTCGCGGTGTGGCAGAAGGTCACGCGCGAGCGATGACGAACCGCCGATCCGCGGGACGGTGGACGAGGTCGCCTCGCAGCTGCGCGACTACGAGGCCGTCGGCGTCGAGCGGGCGATGCTCCAGCACCTCGTGCACGAGGACGTCGAGATGGTCACGCTCCTCGGCGAGGTCGCAGCACAGCTCGCCGCGTAGACTCGAGGCGTGAGCGGGGTTCTGGTCGGCTTCGACGACTCGGCGGCGGCGGGCCGAGCGCTCGACCGCGGCATCGAGGAGGCGCGGGCGCGGCACGGCCGCCTCGTCGTCCTCTCGGTCTTCGAGGTGCCGCTCGATCCCCAGGTCGACCGGTACTTCGGCACGCTCGACGACATCGCCGACTGGGAGGGGCAGCCGATCGCGCCTCCGCCGGAGCTGGTCGGGCTGCTCGCGCAGGCACGCGAGCGGGTCGAGGGCGCCGGCCTTCAGGCGGACTTCATGTGGGCGGCAGGCGAGCCGGGGCGGGCCATCATCGATGCGGCTCGCGACGCCCGCGCGGACGTCATCGTCCTCGGCGAGCACCACCACGGCTTCCTCGCCGGGCTCCTCGGCAAGGACGTCGCGGCCGAGGTCGAGCGTGAGCTCGGCAGCTCCGTGATCCTCGCCTGAGCCGGCTCGCGGCCGGTCAGGCGCGCCGGGCCAGGAAGGCCAGGATCCGCGACAGCGCCTCCCGTCCGGCGGGCGTGTCCAGGAGGAACTGGTACTCGTGCCCGAGCGGCGGACTCGTGTCGGGCGGGAACAGCAGCGTGTCCGTCTCGACGCCCAGCCCGTCGAGGCGCTCGACCAACGCGGTCGTCTGCGGCAGCAGCGGATCCCCGTTGCCTGCTCTGGCGCTCGGGGTCGACGCGCAGGCGTCCCGCGTGCGCGCACACGTGGCCGAGAACGGCCATCACCTGGCGTACGGGTGTCGGGTATGTCGATTCGGGCGCCAGCGAGTAGCGGGGCGCGACGACGGTGTACCCCTCGTCGGCGAGCAGCTCGAACCAGTGTCGGAGCTCCTCCTTGCTTCCTCCGACGAACGCGCCACCGTGCACCCACACGATCGTCGGTGCCGGGCCTCGAGCGCCGGTCCGGTGGTAGACGTCGAGGACGTCGTCCGGGCCGTCGCCGTAGGGCTCGTCCGCGAGCCGCTCGATGCCCCCGGGCGCGTGCCCGGCGAGGCCACGGTCGATCGCCGCTCCGGTGCGCCGGAAGACCGCGCGGATCATCAGCGCCGCAGGCCTCGGGGAGAACCAGAGCGACGCACGTACGGCCGCCAGCACCGCGGCCCAGGCGGCGCGCCTCAGAAGCTCACCCGGGAGGCGTCGCCAACGTCGGATGCCGGTCGAGGAAGCGCTCGCCACGTTGCGGGCGACTGTACTGCGGTGCCTCCCGGCAATCAGGCGGGAAGCGTGAAGGAGACGCTCGTGCCGCCGCCGGTACGCCGCTCGGCCCAGATCCGTCCGCCGTGCGCTTCGACGAGGCCCCGCGCGATGGCGAGGCCGAGACCCGCGCCAGGCGTGGAGCGCGCCTGGTCGCCGCGCCAGAAGCGCTCGAACATCCGCTCGACGCTCTCGGCGTCGATGCCGTCGCCGGTGTCCTCCACCCGGACGTGCACCTCGTCGTGGCCCGGCTTCACGACGACCGCCACGCAGCCGTCGGTCGGCGTGTGACGGAGCGCGTTGGTGAGCAGGTTCAGGAGGACCCTCTCGATCTTGTCGGGAGCGAAGCGCGCGGTGGCATCGGCCGGTCCCACGGTTTCCAGGCGGACTCCCCGTATCGCCGCCTCGGCGCCGAGCCCGACGAGACAGCGCTCCACGACCGGGGTGATCGGCAGCTCGCGCAGCTCGAGGGCCAGCGCGCCGGCCTCGATCCGGCCGAGCTCGAAGAGGTCGTCGACGAGCTGGGAGAGGACGCGTACCTGGTCTCGGAGCGCGGGGAGGTAGTCCGCGGGCTCCGCGAGACCGTCCTCCAGCGCCTCGAGCATCGCCTGCATGTTCGCGAGTGGCGTGCGGAGGTCGTGACTGGCCCAGGCGACGAGCTCCCGGCGGGCGTCGAAGATCCGCGCCAGGGCGTTGCCCATCTCGTTGAAGTCGCGCGCGAGCGACGCGACCTCCGCGGGGCCGTCCTCCGGAGCGCGGGCGGCGAGGTCGCCGCCCGCGAGCTCGGCTGCTGCCCTCGCAAGCCGCTCGATCGGCCTCTCGATCGACCCCGCGATCACGAGCGCGGCGACGAGCGCGACGGAGGCCGATGCGGCGCTGACGGCGAGGATCTTCACGTCGTCGCCCATCTCGAACATCACCCAGCCGGACGCGAGCACCACGATGAGAGGGAGGCAGACGGCGAGGACCGCGAGCCCGACGAGCCTCAGGCGGAGGGTCGGCAGCGCACGCAACGCGAACGCGATCGCGAGGCCGACTGCGAGCGTCGCGAGCGCGACGACGAGCCCGGACTGGATCACGGCACGAGCCTGTAGCCGACACCCCAGACCGTCTGGAGGTGCCGCGGCCGCGCGGGGTCCGCCTCGATCTTCTTCCGCAGACGCCTGACGTGGACGGTCACGGTGCCGGTCTCGAGCGCGGGCTCGTAGCCCCAGACGCTCGTCATGAGCTGGTCGCGCGAGAAGACCCGTCGCGGATGCGAGGCGAGGAACCAGAGGAGATCGAACTCCCTCGCCGTCAGCGCGACCTCGCCGCCGGCCCTCGTCACCTCGCGCGCATCCCCGTCGAGCACGACGTCGCCGAAGGAGAGGGCGCCGCGCTGGTCGGGTTGCGTCGACGCTCGCCGGAGGAGCGCCCGGACCCGCGCCGCAAGCTCCCGCGGCGAGAACGGTTTCGTGACGTAGTCGTCCGCTCCGAGCTCGAGCCCGACGATCCGGTCGGCCTCCTCGCCGCGCGCGGTCAGCAGGATGATCGGCAGGGACGAGCGCGAGCGGATCGAGCGGCTGAGCGCGAGCCCGTCCCGTCCGGGGAGCATCACGTCCAGCACCACGAGGTCGAGCGCCTCCCGCCGGAGCAGCTCGTCCGCGTGGTTTCCGTCCCCGGCCACGAGCGTGCGGTGGCCGTCGCGCTCCAGGTAGCGGACGACGACGTCGCGCACGATGGGGTCGTCGTCCACGACGAGGATCGTCGCCATGTCGCTCATTGTGCGTCCGTGGGCCATTTCGCGTGATGCTCTCGAGCCCAGTCCTCCCGGACGGAGCCGCGCGTGATCCCGCGGAGCGCATGACGGGTCGTCGGATGGATCACGGCCAGGTAGAGATGACCTGCGACGAGGGCGACCGACGCGTATGTGAGGACGTCGTGGAGGACGATGGTGCCGTCGAGGCGAAAGCGGGTGTCGCGCTCGCCGAGCCAGAGCAGCGTTCCCGAGACGGCAAAGAGGAGCGCGAAGGCGGCGGTGAGCGCGGCGTTCAGCTTCTGCCCGGCGTTGAACCGTCCCTGCGGCGCGTCTGCGCCGAGGAGCCAGCGACGGTCGTCGGCGTCGAAGACGTCCAGCTCACGCGCGGTGGCGCGGAGGCCCCGGCCGGTCGCCGAGGACGAGGACCGCCGCGAGGGCGAGAATCCACGCGACCGCCGTGAGGAGGTGGACGTCCTTCACGAGCGGCCGCCGGCCGACCTCCGTTGCGAGCGAGGGAAGGTAGAGCACGAGCCCGGAGCCGAGGAGCACGAAGAACGCCGATGCGTGCACCCAGTGCAGAGATCGCTCCGTGCGCGAGAAGCGCCGGACGTAGCGGGGCTCGCTCACGCGGCGTTCGACCGGCCGACCCACGCGTCCCGGTCGTAGCCGCGCTCCTCCCAGTACCCGACGACCGGCTCCCGGGTGACGACCACGCGCTCGACCCACTTGACGCTCTTGTATCCGTACATCGCCGGCATCACGAGCCGGAGAGGCCCACCGTGGGGCCGAGGCAGTGGCCGAGCGTCCATCTCCCAGGCGAGCATGACGTCGGGGAGCAGGGCCTGGTCGAGGGTGAGCGAGTCGACGTAGGGTCGCTCGGCCGACACGAACGCCAGCGCGCCGGCCGATGGAAGGGGGCCTGCGCGCGCGAGGACGTCCCGGATTCGCACGCCGGTCCACCGCACGTCGTCGACGCTCCATCCCGTCACGCAGTGGAAGTCGCTGACCTGCTCGGCTACCGGGAGCGCGCGGAGGTCGGCCAGCGTCAGCGAGACCGGCTGCTGGACGAGCCCGTCGACGCGCAGCCGGTACGACGCCGGGTCGATCCGCGGCATGGTGGACGCGACGGTGTAGATGCGCCAGCCGCTCGTCGGCTGCGGCAGCACCGCGCCCACGCCGTTCGGGATGAGCCGCGACGTCGATTCCCACGCGGACCGGCCCCACAGAAGCGACGACAGACCCACCGCCGTCACTCCGAGAAAGGCCGCCCGACCCAGACGTTGCTCGTCCCGCACCCTCCGATCATCGCGGTCGCCGGCGACGCGAACGATGAACAGAGTCTGAACGTCCCGGTCGGGGCGATGAACTCTGGCCGCCCGCCCGGCGGGCCGCGGTATGCATTCGGCACGTTCGTCCGATGACTAGGGAGGGAACCATGCCAAAGCTCACGACACTTGCGATCGCGTCGCTCGTCGCTCTCGCGCTCACCTCGGGCGCCGCGCAGGCGGCCAGCGAGCCGATGCACCCGAAGCTCGTCCGCACGATCATGGACAAGCAGCTGGGCGAGGTGCTCACCACCTCGAGCAGACAGGCGATCTACGTCTGGAGGAGCGAGCCCAGGGGGAAGATCCGCTGCACCGGATCGTGCGCGAAGGCCTGGCCGCCCGTCGTCGTCAAGAAGGGCGTCATGGTCCCGATGCACTACGCGGGCATCAAGGGCGACTTCGGGACGATCCGCCGTCCCGACGGCTCACGGCAGCTCACCCTCGACCGCCGCGCGCTCTACACCTACGCGCACGAGAAGCCGGGCCAGGTCCTCTGCAACGACGTCGACAACTGGTTCGCCGTGAAGATCACCCGGTCGAACTGATTGCGCGTCGGCGCCTGGAGTCAGCGTGATCCGATGGCGGTGATGACGTACCCGCCCTCGAGCATCGCGGGCGCGCGCGCGGTCAGGCTGTCCCAGGTCGGGACGTCCCAGCCGAACGAGTCCGCGAGGCGGACGATCATGTTGAAGAGCGCGCAGACGGTCGAGGCGTCCCGGAGCGCCTGGTCGGAGACACCGGCCGACCGCACGGCGGCGGCGTCGTCGGGGCCAAGCTCGTCGGGCCGCAGCGTGAGCTTCTCGAGGAAGGTCAGCGTTGCGCGGAGCTCGGGCCGGAGCGGAGCGGTGCGCCAGTCGGCGACCACCGCTTCCCAGACCTCCTCACCGAGTGCGTACGACGCGACCGCGCCGTGGGAGCCAGTTCAGAACGGACACTGGTTGAGCAACGAGGTGAACCCTGCGAACAGCTCCCGCTCGCCGGGGCTCCATTCCGACTCGCCGCGCATCACGTCGTCGAGCGCCTCGGAGAACGGGGTACCGAAGAGCTCCGGGCGGTAGAGGAGGGTCTTGACGACGCCCAACGGCTCTCTACCGCTGCGCTCGCGGATCATGTCGAGCACGGCGGCCTCCTCCGGCCGGTGCCCCTGGTCGACGACCTGGAGCCTCACCCGATCACCTCGAGCGCGGCGTCCAGGCGGCGCAGGCCCTCGCCGATCGCGACGGCGACGGTCGCCTCGAAGATCTCGTCCTCGGCGGCGCCCGCTCGCTTCAGCTCGTCCACGTCCTCGTCCGTGACGGCGAACGCTCCCGTTCGCACCTTCTCGAGGTACGGCTGCATCACCTGCGGCGGCAACGCTGCGTTCGAGGCGAGCCTTCGCAGCTCGTCGATCTGATCGGCCACGGTGCAAGCGTATCGCCAAGGGGTAGGAGGCTTCCGATGAGTCCTCCTCTCCAACGCAGTCCGACGGACGACACCGCGAAAGGAGCCTGCTGATGCCGAAACTGATGATCGACTTCGTCACCTCGCTCGACGGATACGGCGCGGCGGAGGGCTGGCCCGGTTTGTGGGGGCTCGGAGGGCCCGAGTACCTGGCCTGGCTCGAAGACCAGCCGGAGGCCGACTACACGGTCCTGATGGGCGCGAACACGTACCGGCTCATGTCGCAGTTGGCTGCCGAGGGTGAGCCCGGGACGGAGGAGCTGGCAGGGATGTCCAAGATCGTCTTCTCGAGCACGCTGACAGAGCCTCTTGCCTGGCCGAACAGCCGGCTGATCTCCGGGGAGGCCGTCGATGCGGTGCGCACGCTGAAGGACGAGGGCGCGGAATCGATGCGCACGCTCGGCAGCCTGACGCTGTGCCGCTCTCTGCTCGCGGCCGGCCTCGTCGACCGCTTCCGGCTCGTGGTGTTCCCGGTGATCACCGGCAGCACCGGCCACGACCGTGTCTACGACGGCTACCCGGACGTCGCCCTCGAGCTGGTGGACAGCCGCCTGTTCGACGGCCGGCTGCAACTGCTCGAGTACGCGCCGACCGTGCTCACCGGACCACCCGGCGGCTGACGAGCTCGACAGGCGCGTTCGTGGATTAAGACTCCAAGAAGCCGAGCGCCGGATCGCGCGCACGAGCCGATGGCGCGTGCTTCTGTTCTCGCGTGACTGCTGCCTCGATCCCGGACGGAGGGGAGACGGTCGGGACGTCCGGCACGCTGCGCCATCGCCGCGCCCTCTGGGCGTGGCTCGCCGGGGGTGACGGCTTCGTCCTCCGACACGTGCCCAGCGAGACGAGCTTCTTCAACGGGCTCGGCATGTGGGTCGCGGGGATGGCGGTCGTCAGCGGCTTCGGAATGACCGTCGCCGCGAGCCAGTGGTGGAGCACCTCGATCGTGAGCGTCCTCTGGGTGCTTCCGCTCTGGGCGGTCCTCTACTGCCTGATCGAGCGCCTCGTCCTGAAGAGCTTCGGCACGAGCTGGGCTTGGAACCTCGTGCTCACGATCCCGCGTTTTCTGCTCTCGCTCGCGATCGCCCTCGTCATCGGGCTGCCTATGGCGCAGGTGATCTACAGCGGCTCGATCAACGACGAGCTGAGCAAGACCACGACGGCGCGGACCCAGGAGGCGACCGCCCAGATCACGCGCACGTACGACGCGAAGATCGCTGCGGCGCAGAAGGAGATCGCGGCGGCGCAGGCCAGGGAGACGCGCCTTCGGCAACAGGTCACGAAGAGCCGCTTCCTCGCCGACTGCGAGGCCGGTCTCCAGAGCTGCTCGCAGACCCACAAGCTCGGCCGTGGGCCGTACTACAAGCGCAACCAGCGTCAGGCCGCTGCGGCCGCCGCGGAGCTGGAGCGAGCGCGTCCCCAGATCGCGGCGACGATCGCCGCGAACCAGCGCAAGATTGCGATTTGGCGGGCGGCTGAGAGCAGCCAGATCGCCAACCGGGTCGCCACGATCAAGGCGAACCGCGACTTCCTCGCGCGCCAGGCGGCGCTCGAGCGCGTCCAGCAGGCGAGCCCGGCCGTGAAGAAGTACGTCGAGTTCTTCCTCGCCTTCCTGATCGCAATCGACCTCGTCGCGCTCATGCTCAAGCTCACGCACCTCTTCAGCACCGGCGGCGCGTATGAGCGAGCCGCGGCCGCGCTGCGGGCGGACGAGCTCGTCGACGTGCACCGCCTCCAGGAGCGCGCCACCGTGCTCACCCGGCGCATCGAGCTCGAGTCGCAGGCCCAGCAGGAGGCCGACGAGCTCAGAATCATCGGCGACGCGTCACGCGAGCCCGCGTTCGAAAGCGACGAGCTCAGGCTGCACGACCGTCCCGCGCGTCGTTCGCCGCTCGGCGGCCCGGCGCCCGCGGCGTCGCTCGGCGACTGACCGCTCGACGACGGTGGGTCTGCGCGTCCACGACGACGGTGGAGCGGCCGCTACTGAGAGCCCTCGCTCGCGGGGCGCGCGACCGAGATCCGGTACTCGGTCAGGTCTCCGGTGTCGCTCGGCTCGCCTGCTTCAACGCTCCTGACCTCCCAACCGTGGGCGATGACCTGACCCTCGACTGGACGGACGTACAGGGTGATCACCTTGGACGTGCCGTCCGGGTAGTGGACGAGCGTCTTGTGCCCGGCTGGGACCATCGGCATGAAGCCGTTCTACACGCTGGGAGCCCGGCGGTCTACCTGGACGACCCAGCGCCTCGGAACGCGGGGAGGCGGCTAGCTCGTCTGATTCTCGGTATCCGCAGCCGGCTCGGCCTCGGCATCCGCCGTAGGCTCGCCCTCGGCCTCGGCATCCGTCACAGGCCCCGTCTCGGCGCCGGGATCGGCGGCGGCCAGCTTGCGCGCGTCCTTCTTCTCCTGTTTCCGCACGCGCTTCTCCTGCCGGGCAATCTCGCGGGCGCGCTTCGCGTGTGTCAGCTGTGCCTTCGATCGCGCCATTCGTCTCCTCTCGTCTGTCTCTTCTAGCTCTTGGTCGAGCGTGTCCGCCGCGCCGGCGGTGGCTCCGCAACCGCGGTTTCCTGCTCGTGCTCCAGCTTGGCGGCAAGGCGTGCAAGACCCTCCCATTTGTTGTCGGCTGCACCGGGATCTCCGAGGAGGGCCCGAAGCGCCGACAGCACGGCCTCGCGCTCGTTGGCCGTGAGAACGGCGGGAGAGCGGTGCGCCTTGGTTACGGCGGCCCTGGCGTCGTCTGTGTCGAGACCGCGTAGCGCTCGCTCGAGCGCGATGAGCTCGGCCGTGGTGACTTCGACGCCGAACTCAAGCATCGCCCACGAGCCCAGCTCGCGACAGGCCGGCTCCCCGGTGGAGGGCCTCCGCGATCAGGAGCGCTCGCTCGAGCGAGACCGCGAAGGGGGGCCGGCTTCGGCGACGTACGGCAACAGCGCCATCTCCCGGGCGCGCTTGATCGCCACCGCGAGTTGTCGCTGGTGTCGACGACACGCTCCGGTCATGCGAGGCGCGCGGATCTTGCCCCGCTCGGAGATGTAGCGCCGCAGCTGGTTCACGTTCTTGTAGTCGACCTCGCGCACCTTGTCCTTGCAGAAGGCGCACGACTTGCGCCTGAACGGCTTCCCCGGGCCGCCGACGCGACCAGGGCGTGACCCGGCTTCGCTGCTTCTCGGTCTCGCTTTCTTCGCGGCCATGAAGCGAGCCTACAGGTGCGGCCGCGTGGGCCGGTTGGGGGATTCGTCGGATGCCATCTGACTACCGGAGCCGATAGACGATCCGGCCACGGTCCAAATCGTACAGCGAGACCTCGACCTTGACACGGTCACCGGGGCCCATCCGGATCCGGTAGCGCTTCATCTTCCCGGCGGTGTATCCGATCATCTCGTGACCGTTGTCGAGCGTGATCCGGAACATCCGGTTACGGAGAGACTCGGTGATCTCCCCCTCCATCTCGAGCTTCTCTTCCTTGACAGCGATGTCGTTCTCCTTTCGTCGCGACGGCGGGGCGAGTTCGGCGCCCGTGGCCGTGTGACGACCACGGGCTGCCGAGGTTCAACTACGCAACGACGGAGACGTTGATCGCCTCCGGGCCCTTCTGACCCTCACGGGGCTCATATGCGACCTTCGCTCCCTCGGGGAGCGACTTGAAGCCGTCACCGGCGATACCGCTGTGATGCACGAAGAGGTCCTTCGACCCCTCGGCAGGGGTGATGAACCCGTAGCCCTTCGCATCGTCGAACCACTTAACGGTTCCTTCTGCCATTGAAATACACCTCCCTTACGCAACTCACGAACGTGCAAGGAAGGCGCACCGCGCGCAAACCGGACCCGCTCTAGCTAGGCACAACCGTAGCAGCCGGAATGCGGCGCGACGTCCGTAGGATACGAACCATCGCAGGCAAGGAAGGTGTTGGGCGTGTCCGGCACAGCGAACGACGATGATCTAGCCGCACTCGTTCAACAGGTCACCGAGGCGGCCGAGGCCCTGATCTCTGGCGACATCAAGGGCTATACGGCCCGGATCAAGCACGCGCACGACTACACGCTCATGTCGCCGTACGGCGGCGATCCGGTGCGCGGATTCGACGACTCGGACGAGGCATTGGATCGCCTGGGCCGGTTCTTTCGCGGCGGCGAGGCGAGCGTCGAGGTCGTGGAGACCCATGCGTCGGGCGACCTGGCGGTGCTCGTCGTCATCGAGCGACAACGCGGCACGATCGGGGATCTCCCCGAGCAGGATTGGTCCCTGCGGGTCACCTGGGTCTTCCGGCGTAGTCCGGAATCCGAGTGGGAGCTCGTTCATCGTCACGCGGACGCCCTCGTACACGCGATCGATCACGAGCGGTTGGCGGCACTAGCGCGTGGTGCGTGACGACGTCCCCGTCCTGCGCGCTCCTAGGGCAGTCGTCCGCCCGAGTGTGCGGGAATGTCCCCGAGTCATGGCTGGGCATCTCGTATGCTCGCCGCGGAGATGCCTCGTGCGACGTCTGATCCGATCACGGAGATCATCGGCGACTATCGAGGCTCGCCGAGCCGCTCGTGCACCAGCGTGTCTACCGGATGGGCCTCGAGCACCTCGGCGTCGTCGTCGGTGACGAGTTCGACGAGTTCTCGCGCGTCCATCGGGCCGCGCTGACCGGACGGCAGTTCCAGAGCGCCGCCGTCGACCCGGTCTACGTCCTCTTCGAGGACTTCACCCACGTGAAGTTCTACCGGCGCTCCTTCTTCGACGTCGTCGAGGACGCGGAAGGGCGCTTCGAGGGCTTCGCCCACGTCGACGACTGGGTGCCGCAGCGGCTGGTCACCGCCACCGGCCCGAACCCGCTCCCGCGCTGACCTAAGGCTACTGCGAGGGCAACGAGACAGCCCGCAGGGCGACACGCGCGCCTAGTCAGTCCCAACCTCGAACACGACCTTGCCACGCTTCCCGCGACCCGCGAGCCGCTCGAACGCCGCCCGGGCCTCCGTGAGCGGAAAGACCGTGTCGACCTCCGCGCGAAGCTCGCCTGCGTCGACGAGGGTTCCCAGCTCCAGCAGTTGCTCGCGGTCGGGCTCGACGACGAAATAGATTGCGCCCGGAATCTCCTCTGCGATCGTGACGACGCGCTCGCCGGCGGGGACCTCGCCGCCTCGAGTGTCGAAGACCAGATCGAAGGGACCGCTCTCCACGACCGCCGCGCCGCCGTGTCTCGCAAGCTGGACGGCGATGTGCCCAACCCCGCCCGAGGCGCCCGTGATCAGCACCCGCTCGCCTCGGGCGAGCCGCCCGTGCACGAACAGTGCCTGCCAGGCGGTCAGCCCGCCCATCGGCAGAGCTGCCGCCTCGACGTGAGTCAGCCGCAAGGGCTTCGGTGCAAGCACATCGGCTGGGACGACGGCGTACTCGGCAGCCACGCCGTCGCGATCGAAAGGCGTGAGCGCATAGACCTCGTCACCGCTGCCGACGACAACGCCCGAAAGCTCGTACGACGGAATCGCCGGCAGGCGATCGACCGGCCACTCCAGCTCGTCACGTGTAATCGCCGCCGCGTGCACGCGCACCAGCACCTCGCCCGGATCCGGCGACGGCGTCTCGATCTCCTCGACCTTCAAGCCGTCATCGTGCAGCCGTACCGCTAGCACACCGCTCCCCGGTTGCCCTGGTTGGACTCCGTTCCTCAGGAGATCTTGCCACTACACCCTCCTGCGCGCAGGCGTCGCCCGGCCGAGCGTTCGCGAGTGACGCCCGAGCGGCTAAGGCTGCTCGTCGGAACAGGGCGGGCGAACGTTCGTCTTGAAGCGGAGTTCTGAGACGCCGAACTCTCGGTAGTTGTCGCGGGCCTGACGAAGCGAGACTCTGTTGGCTCCGCCCTCATAGTCCGGATCATCAAACTGGACGCGATCGTCCTCCCAAAAGCACACGTCGCAGATCGAGTAGGTGCCGAGTGGGGGCTCGGGCAGCGTGCGATAGCCACAACAGGGACACGGATAGTGCTGCTCAGACACGCGTATCACGGTACCCAGGCGTCTACACATCCGCCTGGCCGAGCGTGCTCTCGCGCGTGGGCCGCACGCCACAACACGTGGGCGCCGATGAGTTTCGGCAGAAGCGGAAGTCTGATGATGGATTGAACCCGTCGTCTGCAGGAGGTGAGGCAAGGTGTCACGCACGTTGCTGCTGGTTGGGACACGCAAGGGACTGTTCATGCTCGAGAGCGACGCCGACCGCAAGAGCTGGTCGATGCGGGGGGCCTACTGCGAGGGCTGGCCCGTCTACCACGCCGTGTTCGACCGGGATTCGGGCGCGATCTACGCGGCCGCCGCGAGCGAATGGCACGGCTCGTCGATCTGGCGGAGCGCCGACCTCGGCGAGACGTGGACACAGTCGAGCGAGGGCCTCGCGTACGAGGATGGCCGCAAGATGTCCAAGGTCTCGAGCCTCTCGGCTGCACATGGCCGCGTGCTCGTCGGCGTGGAGGCGCCGGGCATCTTCGAGAGTCGCGACGACGGGGCGACCTGGTCTCCGTACTCGATGCTCGCCGGGCAGCCCGGAAGCGAGGACTGGGACGATTCGGCGAACCAGCCGCCCGGCCACCTCGGGATCTCGGCGATCACCGCCGACGAGAAGGACCCCACTCGCGTTTGGGCGATCGTGCAGGGCGTCAGCCTGTTCGAGACGACCGACGACGGCAAGACGTGGACGCCGCGAAACCGCGGCCTGCGCACCGATTGGCCGCGCGAGCACGAGGAGGTCGGCTTTTGCGTCCACAAGTTCGTCCGCTCACCCACCGATGCGGAGCGGATGTACCAGCAGAACCACGTCGGCATGCATCGCTCGGACGATGCCGGCGCGACGTGGACGGAGATCACCGAAGGGTTGCCGACGGAGTTCGGGTTTGCCGCTGCAGCCCATCCCCACGACCGCGACACCTTCCATGTCATCCCGCTCGATCCGGGCCATGGCCGCACGATGCCCGACGGTCAAGCGGCGGTGTGGCGGACGAAGGACGCGGGCTCGAGCTGGGAGCGTCTCGCGAACGGCCTCCCGCAGGAGAACGCGCACCTCGGCGTCTTGCGCCACGGAATGACGGGCGACAGGTACGACACGCCCGGCTACTACTTCGGCACGAGCACCGGCCAGGTGTACGCGAGCGCGGACGACGGGGAGAGTTGGAGCGAGATCGCGAGCTACCTGCCCGCGATCTCGTCGGTCGAGGTCGCGATCGTCGACTGATGGCCGACATCCACCTGCCTCCCACGCTGATGCCGCTCTTCGCAGGCCTCCCGCGCCGGCTCGACCTCGAGGCGGCGACGGTCGACGACGCGATCGGCCGGCTCGACGCGCGGTGGCCGGGGTTGCGTGATCGTCTGTGCGATCCGAGCGGCGGGCAGATCCGGCAACACATTCACGTCTACGTCGATCGTGAGCGGGCGGGGCTCGACACGTCGCTCGAGCCCGGCTCGCTCGTCCATGTGATCGCCGCGATCTCCGGCGGCTAAGCGACACCTGCTCGCTCCGAGCGAGGCCTAACGGCGTCTTCCGCGTGCCCAGTGCCGGATGAAGTACACGGGCACCGCGACACCGGCAGCGAGGAACGCCGCGACACCCCACGCCGTCGCGTGCTGGCTGCCGTGCCTGGATGCGTGCGCGAACACGCCGGCCGAGATCGCCGCCGCAAGAGCGACCGCGATCAGGAAGGTGACGGGATCGGCCGTGGCCACAACGGACACGATACGTCCGAGGCACTGGCAGGGCTCAACGGAGCGGCGCCGGACTCGAACCGACCGAGCCGTCGGACGCGGGTCGTCCGTATGCGGCCGCCCGCGACCGAGTTCCAAGACTCACTCGACCAGTCCGTCCGGCTCACAGACGTGCGCTCGCTATGGATTGGCGACGATCGTGCGGACGATGAGAGAGGTGGCACACTCCGCCGATGAACGTCGGAAGAGTCGGAGTCTGGACGACCTACAGCCAGTTTGGCGCCGAACGCGCCGGCGAGGCGGCGAAGATCGTTGAGCAGCTCGGCTACGGCACCTTTTGGCTGGGCGGCTCACCCCGCATCCCTGACATCCGTCCGATCCTCGACGCGACATCGACGCTCGTTGCCGCGACCGGCATCCTCAACGTCTGGAGCAACCATCCTGACGCGACGGCCACCGCCGACGCGGATCTGCGAGCGGACTTCCCGGCGCGGGTCATGCTCGGCATCGGCATCGGCCATCGCGAGGCGACGAGTGAGTACAGCCGGCCGGTGGCGACGATGCGCGCATTCCTCGATGGCCTCGACGCATCGCCGAGCCCGCCCCCGCTCGAAGAGCGCTGCTTGGCCGCGCTCGGGCCGAGGATGCTCGACCTAGCGCGCGAGCGCACCGCGGGCACACACCTGTACTTCGTCCCCGTCGAGCACACGCGCTTCGCGCGCGAGCGGCTCCGGGCCGACAAGCTCGTCATGCCCGAGCTGGCCTGCGTCGTCGAAAGCGACCCGGGCCGCGCCAAGGCCGTCGCCCGGGAATACGCACGGCGCCACCTCGATTTCCGCAACTACAGGCAGAACCTGCTCGACTTCGGCTTCACCGAAGCCGACCTCGCCGACGGCGGCTCCGACCGACTGCTCGACGCCGTGATTCCGCAGGGCAGCGCCGACCAGATCGCCGAGGTTGTGCACGCTCACCTCGACGCCGGCGCCGACCACGTATGCCTGCAACCACTGGGCGAAGAAGGCATCCCCCGCCATTCATGGACCGCGCTCGCGAACGTCCTGGCCGACTAGAACAGCGACCGCCGGCCAGTGCCTGAGCCGCGCGCCGCACGCCCCTCGCACAAATGTCACCGACGACGGGCCGCATGCCACGCCAGGATGGCGGCGCCGGTCAGGCGGAATCAGGCGGTCGTGAGGGTTGCCGGGTCAGCCTCCGATCGGCACCGTAATCCCCGCATCCATGCGGGAATCCCTGTAACGGAGCGGCGCCGGAGTCGAACCGACCGAGCCGTGGGCTACACGACCGCACAGGTTTTGAAGTCCTGGAGTTCAGGACCTGCGGCACGAACGCTGGCCTTGCGGGTTGTCGGGGGGCGACGCGCCACAACTCTTGCCACAGTCAGAGCGGCGACGAATTCTCGTTCAGCCGAGAGGAGACTCGCACAAGTCAGCGCATGAGCTGCGGCGGGGTGCGAGACTCGCCGTGATGGGTGTCTTGCTCTCGATTTGAAAGTGGGTTCGCAATGGCTGTCGGTATTCGCATCAAGCTCGCGGGAATCACCCAGGAGCAGTTCGACCAGGTACATGACCAGGTCAATCCCGATCGGACGCCGCCGAAGGGGCTGCTCTTTCACGCTTCGGGGCCGATCGACAGCGGTTGGGGGATCATCGACTTCTGGGAGTCACGCGCTGACTTCGACGCCTTCGCTCCACGGATCGTGGAAGGGATGGCGGCGGCGGGAATCGAGCCGCAGGGTCCACCAGACATCAAGGAGTTCGCCGTGCACGAGATGATCGGCGCTTAGCGCCCGCACGAGGGCATCGCCGGGGCCTTGACAACGGCCATCGGCCATCCTTTCGCTGAAATCGTGAATGCCGTGGCAAGGTCGTCCTCTCCGGACCCTCGAGACGGCCGAGTGGGCCAACGACCATCGCTAAATGGTGCGACGGCATGAGAGATCGACAAGCTCAGCCCGGGCGGCGAGGGCCACGTCGTGGTCTGGCGCGGTGTCAGCCTCTGGCGGACACTCATGCGGCTAAACCCAGCGGTCCAGTAGTCCGTCAACGACTAGACCCAACGGATCGGGTCGGCGAGCTACCTTCCAGCGTCATGGGTAGCGTACTGCATGCGTGCAGGCGGGACCCGCCCACCCGGACGTCGAGAAAGGACCCTCATTGGCCAGCACCAGGTCCTCCGCCTTGCCCGACGAGAAGCACGCAGAGCTGATCAGCCTCATCAAGGAGGCCGACAGCGTCGAGCTGAAGCTGACCGTGCCCGTCTCCGACCGCGGGAGGAGTGCCGCCGCCCTGGGCGTCGACCCACTCGACGCCGAGATCCGCCAGGTCTACTTCTTCGACACGCCCGATCTCGCGCTGAACAAGAAGGGTCTGGTCGTTCGCGCCCGCCGCGTCCGGCAGAAGGGCGACGACACGGTGGTGAAGCTTCGCCCCGTGGTCCCGAGTGAGCTGCCGAAGCAGTTCCGCAAGTCGCCGAGCTTCGGCGTCGAGGTGGATGCGATGCCCGGAGGGTTCGTGTGCTCCGGGTCGATGAAGCGCGCGCTGGCGACCCCGGACGTCAGGGACGCGGTGCACGGCAACCGCCCCGTCCGCAAGCTGTTCTCCAAGGACCAGCGGGCGCTCTACGAGGCGTACGCGCCGGCGGGGATCGAGATCGACGATCTCGCGATCCTCGGGCCGATCTTCGTGCTGAAGCTCAAGTGGATGCCCAAGGGGTTCGGCCGCAAACTCGTCGCCGAGGCGTGGCTCTACCCCGACAACACGATGCTCCTCGAGCTGTCGACGAAGTGCTCGCCGACCAACGCCTTCCAGGTCGCCGCCGAGACGAGGGCGTTCCTGACCGAGCGAGGGGTCGACCTGACGAGCGAGCAGGAGACGAAGACGAAGCGCGCTCTCGAGTTCTTCGCCAAGAAGCTCCAGGCGGAGAGCGCGGCCGCCTAAATTCGCACCCGTGCCACAATCGCGCGACGCGCCGCAAGGCCCGTCGGGAAGTCGCGATTGGCTCAACGGAGCGGCGCCGGAGTCGAACCGACCGAGCCGTGGGCTACACGACCGCACAGGTTTTGAAGACCTGCTGGGCCACCGGGCCCATGCCGCTCCGTCGCGGAGGGTAGCCCTTCGCGAGACCGCGGCATCAGGCGCGGCCGGCGCGCTTTCGCGCTACGCGAGCGCGGTCTTGATCTTCTCGATCGTCTCGGCCTCCGCCTGGTCGCCGCCGCCTGCGGCCTTGCCGACCGTCTCGGCCAGCTCGAGCACGAACGCGCGGTAGCTCTCGAGCTCGTCGGGGGCCTTCGCCTGGAGCGTCGCGACCGATGCCTCGAGCGATTCGAATGTACCGCCCTGCACCTCGTTCGGCGACGCGATCATCCCGAAGCCCGTGCCGCCCTCGGCGGAGAGCTCGCGGACGAGCTGACTGTCGCTGTCACGCGCGCCCTTGACGTGCTTCGCGAGCGACGAGGCCTCCTTGAACGTGTCGAAGAAGCTGCGGTCGCTGACCGAGACGAGGAGCCCCGCGCCGGTCGCCCCCTTTCGCAGATCCTCCCATTCCTGCTCGGTGAAGTCGGACTTTCCTGCCATCGCTGCCTCCTCGATCGCTGTAGACACGTTTCTCGCGACTCTGCTTTACCCCCCGTCGACCCGGGCCGAACGCCGCAGAACGCGGCGGTCGCCGATGCGGCGGGTGACGCCGTCGGCGTCCATTCGTTCCAAGAGAACCTGCGCGTCGCGCCGACCGACGCCGGCGAGGTCGCGGAAGCGCGCGAGCGAGATCTCGCCGGCGGCGCCGCACTCCGTGACGACGAGGTGGCGCGCCAGCTGGTAGGCACCGGAGGAGACCGCGAAGCCGTCTCCGACCCGAACGACGCGCCCCTCGCCCTCGAGGAACCGGGCGAGCTCGCCGTCGTCGACCTTCGAGACGGCGAGACCGGCTGCCGTGAGCTCGCGCTCGAGCTCGGCGGCCGCGTCCGCTCGCGCCCCGAGCGTCGCGGCCGTCCCCGGCAGCACGAGCTTCGAGCCGCGTCGTTCCACGGGCAGCAGGCCGAGGATCACCGGCGCCCACGGCTCAGCGGGAAGGAGCTCGGACGATGCAAGCCCGGGGTCGAGCGGCGACGCCTCGGCATGGGCGCGCAGCCGCTCCTCGACCTCCGCCGCCGTGGCCTCGAGCCACTCCTCGGAGAATGCCCAGCTCTCGACCACCCGCACCGCATCGAGCCCTTCCTCGAGCGCCGGTCCGTCGAGCAGCGCGCGCGCCGCGAGCGCCTCGACGCTGACGGGCGCGTCGACGAGCGCGCGAACGATCGACGCCGGGTCGTCCGCGCCGAGAAGACGGTCGCGCTCGACGTCGACCCGGCGTGGCGGCGCGGGGTCGAGCACGACGGCGCCCCCGACCGTGGTGCCGTCGCGCAGCACCACCCGATCGCCCCGGGCTGCGACGACGGGGGCAGCGAGCCGGAGCTGCGCGTGCGAGTCCCCGACCCGGACGACGCGAGCGGGGATCCGGCGGGTGCCGTGGTGCACGGTGAGCCGTGCGCCGTCCGCGATCGGCGCGAGCTCCTCGAGGGCGACCTCGATCCGGTACGACCGTGGGAAGGCGCCGGGTGCGACGAGCGCGTCGCCGCGGCGAACCTCCCGGCGCTCGACGCCCGGCAGGCTGACGGCCACCCGCTGCCCCGCCCTTGCGCTCGCCACCGCCGTGTCGTGCACCTGCACGGAGCGGACGCGCACGTCACGCCCGGCCGGTTCCAGCCGGAGTCGTGCGTCCTCGGCGATCTCCCCCGACCAGAGCGTGCCGGTCGCAACGGTGCCGATCCCGCGCAGAGTGAAGACGCGGTCGACGTACAGCCGTGTCGGGAAGTCCGCGCGGCGAGGTGTCACCGCCGCCGCGACCTCGTCGAGAGCCGCGCGGAGGTCGTCGAGCCCCGCGCCCGTCACGCCGCTGACCGCGACGACCGGCGCCCCGGGTACGAGCTCCCGCGCCTCTTCGATCGCCAGCTCGAGCGTCTCGGGGTCGACCGAGTCCGCCTTCGTCACCGCCACGACCCCATGCTCGACCCCGAGGAGCCGCAGGACTGCGAGGTGCTCGTGCGTCTGCGGCCGCGCACCCTCGGCGGCGTCGACTACCAGGAGGAAGAAGTCGATCCCGGTCGCGCCGGCGACCATCGTCCGGACGAACCGCTCATGTCCGGGGACGTCGACGAGCGACACCGTCGTCCCGGAGGGGAGCGCGAGCGGCGCGTAGCCGAGGTCGATCGAGATCCCGCGGGCCCGCTCCTCGGGCAGCCGGTCGGTGTCCTTCCCGGTGAGCGCCTGGACGAGCGTCGTCTTGCCGTGGTCGACGTGCCCGGCCGTCCCGACGGTGAGCGCCATCAGACGCTGATCGACGCGCGGCGCGCGCGGAGCACCGCGCGGGCGACCTCGTCGACCTCGTCCGCCGTCAGCGTGCGCGCGTCGAGGAGGAGCCTGCCGTCGCGCACGATGCCGACGACCGCCGGGTCGCCCAGGCGGAGTGCCGTCGCGAGGCTCTCCTCGATCGCGCACGCCGCGCTCTCGAGCTCGGCGAGCGGCAGCGCGCCGCCGCCGACCCGCGCGACGGTCTCCTCGACCTCGCCGCCGGTCAGCCCGGCAAGGCGCTCGGCCCGCTCGCGCACGCTCTCGATGGGCTCGTCGAGCATCCGCAGGACGGGGATCTCGGCGCGGGCGAGCTCGGGGTCGGCGAGGAGGGCGAGCGTTCCCTCGAGCGCGGCGAGCGTCAGCTTGTCCGCGCGGAGCGCGCGCTGCAGCGGATGGCGGCGGAGTCGCTCGACGAGGTCTGAGCGGCCGACGACGATCCCGGCCTGCGGGCCGCCCAGGAGCTTGTCGCCCGAGAAGCAGACGAGGTCGGCGCCTTCGGCGACGCTCGCCGCCGCCGTCGGCTCGTCACCGAGGTCGAGCAGCGAGCCCGAGCCGAGGTCGTCGACGAGCGGGAGCCCGGCGGCCGACGCGATCGCAGCGAGCTCCCGCGTCGGGACGGCCTCCGTGAAGCCGACGATCCGATAGTTCGACTGGTGGACGCGCAGCAGCGCCGCGGTCTCGGGGCCGATGGCGCGCTCGTAGTCGGCCGCGCGGGTGCGGTTCGTCGTCCCCACCTCGACCATGCGCGCACCCGAGCGGGCAAGGACATCCGGAATCCGGAATCCGTCGCCGATCTCGACCAGCTCGCCGCGCGAGACGACGACCTCCCGTCCCTCCGCGAGCGCTGCGACGGCAAGGAGGACGGCGGCGGCGTTGTTGTTGACGACGAGCGCGGCCTCGGCGCCCGTCAGCCGGCGCAGCGCCTCGGCGACATGCGACTGGCGCGACCCGCGTGCGCCCGAGTCGAGGTCGAGCTCCAGGTTGGAGTACGAGCCGCCGACCTCCTCGACACGTGCCAGCGCCGCTTCCGCGAGTGGGGCTCGGCCGAGGTTCGTGTGGACGATGACGCCGGTGGCGTTCAGCACGCGCCGCAATGAGGGTGCTGCGAGCCGCTCGAGCTCCGCACGCGCGAGCGCAGCGACGTCACCGGGGTCGCGACCAGACCCGATAGTCCGGCGTGCCCCGTCGAGCGCTGCTCTCGCCGCCACGAGCGCGAGCGAGCGCGGTGCGCCGGCCAGGGTCTCGTCCGCGAGCAGTCGGTCGACCGACGGGAGATCGCGCAGGTCCACGGATCTCAGTCTAGGAGCGGCACGACCTCGCGCAGAAGCGCGACGAGATCGCCCGCGGCGCGCGCGCCCACCTCGAGCACGCGCTCGTGGTCGATCGGCTCCGGCCGCACGCCGGCGGCCGCGTTCGTCACGCATGAGAGGGCGAGGCAGCGAATGCCCATGTGACGCGCGGCGAGGACCTCGGGCACCGTCGACATCCCGACGAGGTCGGCGCCGAGCGCGCGCATCATCCGGATCTCGGCCGGCGTCTCGAAGGCAGGCCCGAGCCAGGCCGCGTAGACGCCTTCGCCGAGCTCGAGCCCGAGCCTCGCCGCCGCCTGGAGCGCGATCGCGCGGTAGCCGGCGTCGTACGCGTTCGTCATGTCCGGGAAGCGCGGCCCGACCGTCTCGT
Organism: uncultured Actinomycetes bacterium; assembly: GCA_963746445.1. Lineage (GTDB taxonomy): Bacteria > Actinomycetota > Thermoleophilia > Gaiellales > Gaiellaceae > Gaiella. The sequence continues at coordinate 129,728 of CAVVAW010000007.1, read as the reverse complement.
CATTCGGCCCGACGAGGGGCGAGGAGCCCTGGAGGTTCAGGTGGTCGGAGATGGCGACCAGGGTGCCGGGCTCGACCGACGTGTCGATCGCGCCGCAGGCATTCGTGAGGACGAGGCTCCGCACGCCGAGGCCGCCGAGCACCCGCACGCCGAAGACGACGTCCGCCGGGGAAAGCCCCTCGTAGAGGTGCGCACGGCCTTTCATCACGGCCACAGGTACGTCGCCGAAGCGCCCGAGGACGAGCGTTCCCGCGTGGCCGACCGCTGTCGAGGCAGGCCACCCCGGGATGTCGCCGTACGGGATCTCGACCGGCTCGGCGACAGCGTCCGCAAACGGCCCGAGGCCGCTCCCGAGCACCACGCCGACCCGAGGCCGCAGCTCGGAGCGGGCCGCGATCGCGCCGATCGCGACGTCGGGCGTCTCGCTCAGATCGACCCCTCGGCGGCGCGCGCGTCGATCATCTCGACGATGCGCTGCACCGCCTCCTGCGGCTCGTCGGTCACGTGCAGGAGCTCGAGGTCGCCCGGCGACACGAGCCCGTCGGCCAGCATCTCCTCGCGCACCCAGTCGAGCATCTCACCCCAGTAGTCCGAGTCGAAGAGGACGACCGGGAAGCTTCCGATCTTGCCCGTCTGGATGAGCGTCAGCGACTCGTAGAGCTCGTCCATCGTCCCGAAACCGCCGGGGAAGATGACGAACCCCTCGGCTGCCTTCACGAACATGACCTTGCGGACGTAGAAGTGCTTGAAGGTGCGCGAGATGTCGCAGAACGGGTTCAGCCCCTGCTCGTGCGGGAGCATGATGTTGAACCCGATCGAGAGACCGCCGCCCTCCTTGGCGCCGCGGTTCGCGGCCTCCATCGTGCCGGGGCCGCCGCCCGTCACGACGGCGAGGCCGGCCTCGGCGAAGAGTCGCGCTGTCACGCGCGCAGCCTCGTAGGTCGCAGACCCCTCCTTCACGCGCGCCGAGCCGAAGATCGTCACCGCGGGCCGGTCGATCCGCTGCACGTCCTGGAAGCCGGCAAGGAACTCCGAGGCGATCAGCGACACGTCGGTGATCAGCGTTTCGTGCGTCCGGCGCAGGAGCCGCCGGTCGACCTCGTTGTTCGAGCTCACAGCCTGTCCTGCGGCACGTGCGAGACGACCATCCCCACGACCAGGGCGGCCGCGGTCGCGAGCGAGACGAGCGCCACCACGGCGGCGCGCCGCCGGGCGCGTGCGGGGTTTGCAGCGCCGCCGCCCGCGCGGAGGACGCGCCACGAGCGGAGCACGTGGCCGCCGTCGAGGATCCCGACCGGGATCAGGTTGAACAGGTTGAGGAGGAAGCCCATGTAGGCGAGCGCCCTCAGCAGGTCGGAGCCCGTCTGCACGCCGACGATCAGGCACGCGAGCGCGGCGATCCCGCCGGCGACCGGCCCCGCGAGTGATACGCGCGCGTTCACCCACGGGTCGAAGCGCATGTTGCGCAGGGCGACGTACGCGCCGAGGAACGGGATGAAGACCGGAAGCTGCGGGTCGAGCCCCAGGCGCTTCGCCTCGACGTAGTGGCCGAGCTCGTGGACGAGGATCAGCAGGACGACACCGACCCCGAACTTCCAGCCCCAGATGAGCGCGTACCCGCCCACCGCGAGGAAGATGCCGAAGAACTTGAGCCCGAAGGCACCGAACTTGACGAGCGCGCCGATTGCGACGGCGACCGGCGCAACGATCCGGCCGAGCAGCGATCGCCGCGAGCGGTCGTGCTCGCTCGGAAGCGTCCGCGGCTCGGGAGCGGAGAGGGGCTCGAGATCGCCCGGGTCGTAGCGGTTGCTCACGACACCCTCATGAGCCCTGGCCGATCCACTCCTCGCCGCCGACGTAGAGCTCCTTCTTCCAGAGCGGCACCGTCTGTTTGAGGGTGTCGATCGCCTCGCGGCAGGCGTCGAACGCCGCCGCGCGATGCGCCGCCGAGACGGCGATGACGACACTCGTCTCGCCGATCTCGACCGGTCCGACGCGGTGGTGGATCGCGACGTCGATCACGTCGTGCCGGTCGCGTAGCGCGCCCGCGATCCGCTCCATCTCCGCCTCGGCCATGCCCTCGTAGGCCTCGTACTCGAGCCGGATCACGTCCCGGCCGCGGGAGCGTGCGCGGGTCGTGCCGACGAACGTCGCGATCGCGCCGGCGCCGTCCGAGGCGACCTCCACAGCTGCGCGCTCGAGCGAGAGAGGCTCGCCGGAGAGGACGAACGCCCCTCCCGAAACGGGCGGGATGAGCGCCACCTCGTCGCCCTCGGCGAGCGGCGTGCCCCGCTCGACGTACGCGCGGTTGACGGCGTAGACGAGCCCAGAGGGCTCCTCCCCGAGCCCCAGCGCGGGCCAGACGTCGTCGACCGACGCGCCCTCTTCGAGCTCGAGCGCTGCTTCCCGTGTGCCCGCGCGCTCGCGGAGCGCGGCGAACAGCCTCACGGCCACCTTCATGCGTTGAGCGTATCGGCGGTGGCGCGGGAGGCGGTGTCATGTTACATCTCTCCCATGACCATCCTGGCGCCGCGGGCGAACCTCAACGACCAGGTCTACGCGACGCTCCGCGAGCGGATCCTGACCCGCGACCCCGGCCCGGGCGCGAAGCTCAGCCTGCACGAGCTCGCGGCGGAGCTCGGCGTGTCGCGAAGCCCGGTGCACCATGCACTCACGCGTCTCGTCTCGGAGGGCCTCCTGAGCGTGAAGGCGCGGCGCGGCTATTTCGTCACGCCGGTGACGTCGCAGGCGCTGCTCGAGGGCTACGAGGTACGGCTCGCGCTCGAGCTCCACGCGGCGGACGTCGCGGTCGACACCGCCTCGGACGAGCAGGTCACGGACCTGCGACGGCGCCACATCGCGACGGTCGAGGCGATCTCCCACGAGGAGTGGGACGCGGCGAACGCCTCGTTCCACGAGGCGCAGGTCGACCTCGCGGGCAACAAGCTCCTCTCGCGGTTCTACCGCGAGCTCTCGATCAACCTCATGATGCAGGTGATCCGCGGCGGACGGGTCGAGCGGCACGAGCACCTCGTCACCGAGCACGAGGCAATCGTGTCCGGATTCGAGACACGCGACCGCGCGGTGGCCCGCGCCGCCATCACCCGGCACGTCGAGTCGGGCCGCCGCATCGCGCTCGAGGCGGTCGAGCGCGCCGGCGGCGCGCTCTGACGGAACCCCTCGCACGAGGGTTGACGCTGCGGGACGATCCGCCGACGGTGCGCATGACCGCCCCGGCGGGCCGCGCGGACCTGCCGGGGCGGACTCTCGCCCGCCTCTAGGATCACGGGCATGGCGACCGGGCCCGACCGTCGGCTGACCGAGTCGGGCATCGAGGTGAAGCCCGTGTACGGGCCGGGCGACGCTCCCGGGCCTGCGGAGCCGCCGGGCGCCTTCCCGTTCACGCGCGGGCCGTATCCGGACATGTACCGCGGCCGGCCGTGGACGATGCGGCAGTACGCCGGGTTCGGCTCCGCGGAGGAGACGAACGAGCGATTCAGGACGCTTCTCGGACGGGGACAGACGGGGCTCTCGATCGCGTTCGACCTGCCGACGCAGCTCGGCTACGACTCCGACGACGCGGTCGCCGTCGGCGAGGTCGGCCGCACCGGCGTCGCGATCGACTCGGTCGAGGACATGGCCCGCCTGCTCGAGGGCATCCCGCTCGACGAGGTTTCCACGTCGATGACGATCAACGCGCCTGCGTCGCTCCTGCTCCTCTGCTACGAGCTCGTCGCCGCGGAGCGCGGGGTGCCGGGCGAGGCGCTCCGTGGGACGGTGCAGAACGACATCCTCAAGGAGTATGTCGCTCGCGGGAACTACATCTTCCCGCCGCGCCCATCGATGCGGCTCACCACCGACCTGTTCGCGTACTGCGCCGACCGCATCCCGCGCTGGAACACGATCTCGATCTCCGGCTACCACATCCGTGAGGCGGGGTCGACCGCGGTCCAGGAGATCGCCTTCACGCTCGCGAACGGGATCGCGTACTGCGACGCGGCCGTCGCCGCCGGTCTGTCGCCGGACTCGTTCGGCGCGCGCCTCTCGTTCTTCTTCAACGCGCACAACGACGTGCTCCAGGAGGTCGCCAAGTTCCGCGCGGCGCGCCGCCTCTGGGCCTCGATCATGCGCGACCGCTTCGGCGCGACGACCGAGAAGGCGCAGGCGCTCCGCTTCCACGCGCAGACCGGCGGCTCGACCCTGACGGCGCAGCAGCCGGAGAACAACCTCGTGCGGGTGGCGGCGCAGGCGCTCGCCGCGGTCTACGGTGGCGCCCAGTCGGTGCACACGAACGCGTTCGACGAGGCCCTTGCGCTCCCGACCGAGCATGCTGCGACGCTCGCCCTCCGGACGCAGCAGGTGCTCATGCACGAGGCCGGGACGACCGCGACGGCGGATCCGCTCGGCGGCTCGTGGTACGTCGAGTCGCTCACCGACGAGCTCGAGGCCCGCTCGCGCGAGCTGATCGAACAGGTCGACGCACTTGGAGGCGCGGTCGCCGCGATCGAGGCGGGCTGGGTCTCCGAGCAGATCGAGGAGTCGGCGTTCCGCTGGCAGCGCGAGGTCGAGGACGGCGAGCGCGTCATCGTCGGCGTCAACCGCTTCACGACCGACGCCCCCGACCGCGTCGAGCTCCACCGCCTCGACCCCGCGATCGAGCGCGCGCAGCTCGAGCGCCTGCAGGCGCTCCGCGCGGGACGTGATTCAGCCGCGGTCGAGGAAGCGGTCGCGGAGATCCGCAGGCTCGCACCGACGGCGGCAAACCTGCTCCCTGCGCTTCGGACGGCGCTGGCGGCGCGCGCGACGGTCGGCGAGCTGTGCGGGGCGCTCCGCGAGGAGTGGGGCACGTACGACGCCGTCCGATGAGGCGGTAGCGTCGCCGGGTGCGCATCCTTCTCGTCTCCCAGATGTACCCGGGGCCGGACGCGCCCGCGCTCGGCACGTTCGTCGCCGACCTCGAAGCGGCCCTCGCCGCGCGCGGCCACGAGCTCGAGCGCGCGGTCGTCGACCGGCGCGGCGGCCGCTCGCGCCACCTCACCTTGGCGCGTGACGTCGCGGCGACCGCCCGCCGGTTCCGTCCCGACGTCGTCTACGCCCACTTCCTCGTGCCGGCGGGCCTGTTCGCCGTGCTTGGTGGTCGCGCCCCGGCAGTCGTCACCGCGCACGGTCAGGACGTCGAGAACGCGCTCGGCTCGGCCGCCGTCCGCTCGCTCACCCGCCTGACCGTCCGCCGGGCAGCCGGGGTGATCGCAGTCTCGGACTGGCTGCGCGACCGGCTCGAGCACGCCGTGCCCGAAGCTCGCGGTCGGACCGAGGTGATCGACTGCGGCGTCGATCTCGCGCGCTTTACGCCCGCCGACCCGGAGCCGGCCCGTGCGGAGGTCGGCTGGCGTCCCGAGGGCACCGCGTTCGTCTGTGCAGGCTCGCTCAGCGAGCGGAAGAACGTCCTGCGGCTCGCCCGTGCGTTCGAGCGCCGCGGCGAGGGCTCGCTCGCGTTCGTCGGAGATGGCCCGTTGCGGGGCGCGCTCGAGGGCCGCGCTGGGATCCACCTCGAGGGAGCCGTGCCTCACGCGGCGGTGATCCGCTGGCTGCAGGCGGCGGACGTCGTCTGCCAGCCGAGTCTCGCGGAGCCGTTCGGGCTCGCGACGCTCGAGGCTATGGCTTGCGCGCGGCCGGTCGTCGCCACGCAGGTCGGAGGGCCGCCCGAGTTCGTGCCGGACGAAGCGGGGGTGCTCGTCGACCCGACGGACGAGGATGCGCTCGTCGCGGCGTTCGACGCGGCCGCGTCACTTCCCCGCCCGAACGATGCCGCTCGCACGGCGGCGGGTCGCCATGACATCCGCCTGCAGGCGGCGCGGATCGAGGCCGTGCTCGAGCGAGCCGCCGGGGCGTCCGCCGCCGCGGACGCCCCGGGGCCGAACCGTTAGGCGTCGGCGCGACTTGCGCCGAGGGTCATGTCCCCCTCGGAGACGACCTTGTGCGCGAGGAACCCGAGGGCAGCGCCGACGAACGGGAAGATCAGGTAGATCCAGAGATCCCCGAAGTCGGTCCCGACGATCGCGGGGGCGAGGCTTCGCGCCGGATTCACGGACGAGCCGCTGATCGGGACGATCGCGACGTGGATCGCGAGCAGCGTCAGCGGGATCGCGAGGAGCGCCGTGCCCCGGACACGCTCGCTCTTCGTCGACTGGAGGATCACCGCCACGAAGAGTGCGGTCATCACCGTCTCGACGACGATGGCCGCCCAGTTGTCCGCCGCATGCGTCGTCGTGGCTGCCACCGCGTCGTCGTTGAACGCGATGAGGACGACGACGGAGGCCGCGATGGCGCCGACCACCTGCGAGATCCAGTACGCGATCATGTCGTTCATCTCGATGCGGCGGTCGAGGAACATCCCGAGCGAGACCGCCGGGTTGTAGTGCCCGCCCGACACCTCACCGAACGCATAGAGGCCGACGAGGAGCGCGAGGCCGAACCCGAGTGCGATCGCGACCACATCGAGCCTGCCGGTGCCTGACGACGAGAGGATCGCGAACGAGCCGATGCCGACGAGCGCGAAGGTGCCGAGCGCCTCCGCGAGGTACTTCTGGGTCTTCCCCATGGTGTGCGTGCTCCTTCCGAAGGTCGGGTGGGAAGAAGTCTCGCGAACCGATCGGCTGGAACCGCCTCGCGGCGGGTGATCCCTCAGCCCGAGGTGTCGAGGTCGGCGAGCCGGATCTCGACGAGGGGCCGGACCGCCTCCTCGAGGCCCGCCTCGCGCGCGACGGTGAGCGCCTGCTCGTAGCTCTCGCGCACCTTCTCGGGAGCGACGCCCTGCTTGAGGCGGTTGTCGCCGGTCACGAGAAGGCGTTGGATCTTCGCGCGGGCGTCGTCTCCGGCGGCCATGCGACGAGGGTAACGCCCGGTACCATGGCGCGCCGATGGTTTCCGTCTTCGCCGTCCTCCAGGTGCTGCTCGGCGCGGCGCTCGTCACGCTCGTGCTGATGCACTCGGGGCGCGACGCGGGCTTCGGCGGCATCGGCTTCACGCCGACGTCCCAGGGCGGCACGCACATCGTCGAGCGGAACCTGACGCGCCTGACGGTCGTGGTGGCCGTGCTCTTCACCGCGAACACCGTCGTGCTGTACCGCGTGCTCGCGTAGCGCCGCGGTTCGAGGATCCGGCGGGTGCCGGCAAACGGGGCGCGTACGGGGCGTGGCTTCAGCGTCGCCCCTCCTGGTTCCGTCCCGGAGGGCGCAGACGCTCGACCGCTATCATCCCCACCCCACGCGCTGGTGGCGGAATTGGTAGACGCGCAAGGTTGAGGGCCTTGTGCCCCTAGGGGCGTGGAGGTTCAAGTCCTCTCCAGCGCATGCAGTGCAGAGCGGGTCCCGACAGGCCCGCTCTGCACGAATCGGCTCGTTCAGCGGCCGCGACGCCGGATCAGGCCGTTGGGGCGGCGATCGCCGCGAGCGCGGTGGTCAGCATCGCGGCCTCGGCTTCCGACTCCTCGAGCCGGCCGCCCTCGATCGAAGCGCTGGCGGCGTGGACGATCGCCCGGATCACCGCAAGGTGCCACGCGATGGGGAGATCGCTCCGGAACACGCCCTCACGCTGCCCCCGCTCGATCAGCGGCTCGAGCTGGTCGAGCATGGGGACGTGTCGCCGGTGGAGCTCCTCCGCCGAGAGCCGGGCCGTGTTCAGCGCGAGGAGGCCATGGAAGCGAGCGAGCTCGCGCCAGGTCGCGAGGAGCACGCGCTCGAGTGCCTCCGCCGGCCGGCCGCGAGCAGGCTCGGCGCGTTTCATCGCCTCCACGACCTGGTCGACCGCGTGCTCCATGACGGCGTCGAGGAGGGCCGTACGCGTCGGGAAGTGGACGTAGATGGTCGCTCGAACGACTCCGGCACGGCCAGCGATCTCCGACATGCTGCTGTCGGGATCGCTCGCCAGTGCCTCGAGCCCGGCATCGAGGATTGCGGCGACGCTCCGCTCGGCATCGGCCCGCCGACGCCTGGGGGCGGAGCGCTCGGCCGCTGTCGTCGGTCTCGGCATCGATCAGTGACTGGGCATCGTGCTGGGGCTCAACCGCAGCTTCGGCACGAAGTGCCGTGCGCGCGGCAGCACCGCCAGGGCGACCACGCCGGCGACACTAGCGATGACCGCGGCCGCGCCGAACGCGTGCGCGATCCCGGACGCCGCCTGCGGGCCGGCCACGGCGCCGCCGCCCGCCGCGATCGTGGAAAAGATCGCGATCCCGATCGTGCCACCGATCTCGTGGCCGGTCGAGCTCAAGCCGGAGATCATCCCGCTCTCCTCGTCGCGAGCGCCGGCGAGGACGGCGATCGCCACGGCAACGACTGCCACGCCCAGCCCGAGCCCGGCGACGAGCATCCCGGGCAGCACGTCGCGGACGTAGCTGCCGTTCTCGCCCACCTGAGCAAGCAGGGTCATGCCGGCGGCCGCCACCAGGAACGCGCCTGCAAGCGGGGCGCGGACACCATGCTTGCCGACGATGTGCCCGGACGCGTGGGCGCCTGCACCGGCCGCGAGCGCCAGCGGTATGAAGGCGAGGCCGGTCGCGAGCGGCCCCCACCCGAGGACGTTCTGGAGGTAGAGCGAGCTGAGCAGGAAGAGCCCGAAGATCGAGCCGGCGGCGGCGAGCATCAGGACGAGCCCGCCACCAACTGCGCGGTCGGCCAATCGCTCCACCCGCAGGAGGGGCGTGCGGGCCCGGCGCTCGAGGAGCGCGAAGGCTACGAGACCGGTGAGACCGCCGATGCCGAAGAGGTGTGTCTGCACCGATGTCCAGCCAGCGCCCTCGGCCTGCGTGATCGCGAAGACGGTGGCACCGAGGCTCGCGGTTGCGAGCACCGCGCCCCGCAGGTCCAGGCCCTTCCAATGGGGCTTCTCGGTGTCGGCCGGGATGATCGTGCGCGCCGCGATCGCGAGCGCCGCCGCCACGGGAAGGTTGACGTAGAAGATCATGCGCCAGTCCGTGAGCTCCGTGAGGATGCCGCCGACGAGGACTCCGATCGCGGCGCCTGCGCCGCCGACGGCTCCCCAGGCGGCGAGCGCCTTCGCCCGCCGGCCGCCCTGGAACGTCGACATGATGATCGCGAGCGCCGCCGGGGAGAGGAGCGCGGCGCCGAGGCCCTGGCCCGCCCGGGCGGCGAACAGAGCAGCCGCCGTGCCGGCCATCGCGGAGGCGAACGAGGAGACGGTGAAGATACCGAGGCCGGTCAGGAACATCCGGCGCCGCCCGAGCAGATCGGCGGCGCGGCCGCCGAAGAGCAGCAGGCTGCCGAAGATCAGCGAGTAGCTCGTGATCGTCCAGCTGATGCTGGAGCCGGTCAGGTCGAGCTCCGTGGCGAGGCTCGGCAGCGCGATGTTCACTGCGGTGATGTCGAGGATCACCATCAGCTGCGCGACGAGTAGGACGCCGAGGAGCAGGCCGCCCCTCTGGCTCGTCGAGCGCATGCCGGCGCTGCGGTGTCGGCGGCGAAGGGAGTGGCTCTTCGGTGTTGCCGAGACCGACGCTCTTCCGTGCTGCATGACGTTCCTCCTTAACTCAGACGATGGTGTCTGTATTACTAAATCAGACATGCGTGTCCGATGTCAAGGAGACAGGCGCCTGCGGTTCTGAGAGCGCCCGCCGGAATTGACGCTGTCCGGAAGGATCCGTAACCTTCATGACGAACATACGTTCGTCGGAAACGATCATCAGGAGGCGACCCCGTGCCGGCCGAGATACCTCTCACCGCGCGTCAGCAGGAGATCTGGCAGTTCCTCGTCGCGTACGTCGACGACCACGGCTATCCGCCCACCGTGCGCGAGATCGGCGAGGAGGTGGGGCTCGCGTCGCCGTCGACGGTCCACGCGCATCTCGCGAACCTCGAGCGCGTCGGGCTCATCCGCCGCGATCCGACGAAGCCGCGGGCGATCGAGCTCTCCGGCCATCGCCGAGTCGACGCACCGGCCGCGAGCGACGTTCCCCGCCTGCCGCTGCTTGGTCGTGTGGCCGCCGGCGCCCCGTTACTCGCCGAGGAAAACGTCGAGGACGTCGTCGCGGTCCCCGAGACGATCGGGCGCGGGGCGGACTTCCTGCTCACGGTGCACGGCGACTCGATGATCGAGGCCGGGATCCTCGACGGCGACACGATCGTGGTCCAGCGGCGCGACGACGCGCGAAGCGGCGATGTCGTGGTCGCGCTCGTCGGTGACGACGAGTCGGCGGACGAGGCGACCGTGAAGACGTTCTACCGCGAGGGCGACGGCCGTGTGCGCCTCCAGCCGGAGAACGCCGCGCTCGAGCCGATCTACGCCGACCACGTCCAGATCCTCGGCAAGGTCGTGGGGGTGTTCCGGAGCCTGCGATGAGCGCCGACGTCACCCAACTCGCCCGGACGCTCGACCACGAGCTCCTTGCGCTCGCCCGCGGCGCGAGCCTCCAGTGCCTGTGTTGCGGCGAGTTCGTCATGCGCCTCCGCGGCGTCCTCGCATGCCCCGAGTGCCGCTCGCTGCTCGCCGACGGAAGGGAGGTGCCGGCGGTCGTCCTGCCACGCGTCGGTTCCGCGGCGTCGTAGGCGCTCTTGCACGGCGGCGCCGCTCGCGAAGCGGCTCTGTCCCCGGGGCCTAGAATGGGAGTGCAGGCCGGGTGGCCGCGGGCGGCTTCGGCCGTCCGAGGAAAGTCCGGACACCGCAGGGCAGGACGCTGGGGAAACCCCAGGCGGCGAAAGCCGACGGAAAGTGGAACAGAGAGGAGACCGCCGGTCGTACGACCGGTAAGGGTGAAAGGGTGGAGTAAGAGCCCACCAGCGGCCGTGGCGACACGGCCGGCTTGCCAAACCCCGTCCGGTGCAAGGCGAAGCAGGTCCCGCTGACGCGGCCCGCCGAGGGACCGGGTACGCCGCTCGAGCCTCCGGGAAACCGGCGGCCTAGATGGATGGCCATCCACGACAAAATCCGGCTTACAGGCCTGCTACGGAAAAAGCCCTGGCAACGGGGCTTTTTTCATGACCGTCGCGAGACAATGCTCCCGACGTATGCGAACATAGGTTCGTATGGGAGCGACGATCCTGCACGCCGACGTCGACTCGTTCTTCGCGTCGGTCGAGCAGCGGGACGATCCCGCGTTGCGAGGGCGGCCGGTCGTCGTCGGAGCAGGGGTCGTGCTGGCGGCGAGCTACGAGGCGAAGGCGTACGGCGTCCGGACGGCGATGGGCGGCCGGGAGGCGCGGCGGCTCTGCCCGCATGCCGTGGTCGTGTCCCCCCGGATGAGCGCCTACTCGGAGGCGAGCAAGGAGATGTTCCGGGTCTTCGAGGACGCCACCCCGCTCGTCGAGGGGCTTTCGATCGACGAGGCGTTCCTCGACGTGCGCGGGATGCAACGGCTCGCGGGCTCGCCGCGCGAGATCGCCGCGCGCCTGCGGCGCCAGGTGCGCGAGCGGGTCGGCCTCCCGATCACCGTCGGCGTCGCTCGCACGAAGTTCCTCGCCAAGGTGGCGAGCGGCGTCGCGAAGCCTGACGGCCTGCTCGTCGTCCCGCCCGACGCCGAGCTCGAGTTTCTCCACCCGCTCCCGGTCGAGCGGCTCTGGGGCGTCGGCCCGAAGACCGCCGCGCGGCTGCACGAACGCGGGATCCGGACGGTCGGCCAGGTCGCGCAGCTGCCCCAGGACGCGCTCGTCGCAATGCTCGGTCGCGCGACCGGCCGCCACCTGCACGCCCTCGCGCAGAATCACGACCGCCGCCGGGTCCGAACAGGGCGGCGACGCGGCTCCATCGGGTCGCAGCGGGCGCTCGGCTGGAAGCGGCGAGCACCCGCGGAGATCGACGCGACCCTCGTGGCGCTGGCGGATCGCGTCACCGGCCGCATGCGTCGCGCAGGCCGCGCCGGGCGGACGGTCGTGCTCCGCCTTCGCTTCGACGACCTCTCACGCGCGACCCGCTCGCACACGCTGCCCCGGGCGACCGCCGAGACCGACGTGGTCCTCCGCGTCGCACGCGAGCTGTTCGCCGCCGCGGCGCCGCTGATCGAGGCGCGCGGGCTGACGTTGATCGGGTTGGCGGTCACCAACCTCGAGCACGCCCGCGCCGTGCAGCTCGTGCTGCCGTTCGAGGCGGCCGGCGGCGCCGCTCTCGACGAGGCGGTCGACGAGATCCGTGAGCGCTACGGCACTGCGGCGATCATGCGCGCCGTCCTCCTCGGCCGCAGGTCGGGCCTTGCGATGCCGCTCCTACCGGATTGAGAGGGATCGACCTCAGCGCCAGTCGTCCAGCACGAGCTGGGCCGACGTGGCGGTCGACTCGTCCGCCGGCCGGTGCATTGCGACACCGTGACGGAACGTCCGGTAGCCACGTTCGCCGAGCAGATCGGCCGCGTCGCGCCGTCGGAGGTTGACGCCGACCTCGAGGCGGCCCGCGCCGCGCTGCGCCGCGAATCCCTCGCACGTGTCGAGCAGGCCGTCGAGCAGACCGACGCCACCCGCACCGGGCCGCACGGCTGCGAACTTTACGTAGCACGATCCCGTGACCGCCTCGGATCTCGCGCCGACGTGGCACAACGCGAACCCGGCCACGCGACCGTCCTCACGGACGATGACGACGTCGCCCATGTCCGGCTCGGCAAGGCACTCGACCTCGCCCGTAAGGTCGAGGCCGTCGCACAGCATGGTCGAGACCGCACGGCAGTCCCCGATCGCCGCAGCGCGCGCATGCGCGTCCAGGCCACCCAGCGTCTCGAGCTCGGCCGCGCTCGGAGTGACGCGCTTCTCGGTGAGCGCGGTGAGCGAGCCGGGCCAGAATCCGTGCTTGCGATAGAGGCGGAGGTGCTTGGGGCTGTCCGGGAGGGTGAACAGCCCGATCCTCGTCACGTCCCACTCGGCGCCGACGTCCAGGCAGGCGTCGAGGAGCTGCGATCCGATCCCCAGGCCCCAGGCGTCCGGGGCGACCGTGAGCGGGCCGAAGACGGCGAGGCTGCCCCAACGCGAGAGGAACGCCGAGCCCACGAGCTCGCCGTTCCGCGACGCCTTGAAGGAGCGGACGTGGGCGGCGTGCAGGCGGCTGCGCACCATCTCGGATCCGGGGGCGAACGCCAGCGGGTCGGAGAGGCCGTACTGCGTCCCGAACGCCAGCCGGAAGACCCTGTCCGCCGCCGGGAGGTCGTCGCGCCCGAGTGGCGCGATGCTGATCGCGGAGTGCCCGTCCGTGGCGGCGACCGTACCACTCCGGACGAGTCGTGCCACCGACCGGTCGTCGGCTGCACTGTGTAGCTTCCCCCGGCGTGAACGTCGTCCTCGGAGCCCTCGTCGTCGTCGCGGTGACGTCAGTCGCGATCGCCGCGATGCTCGTCGTGCGCCGGAGGGCGCCCGAAGGCAGCTACTTCTCGGACGGAGATCGCGCGTCCGGCGTGTTCGGCGTCCTGGCAACGGGGTTCTCCGTCCTGCTCGGCTTCATCATCTTCCTGGCCTTCACGAGCTACGACCAGTCGCGCGCCGGCGGAGAGGCGGAGGCGCTCGTCCTCGTGCAGCAGGTCGAGAACGCGCAGCAGTTCCCTCCTTCCGTCGCGCCGAAGCTGACGGGACAGCTCATCTGCTACGGGCGGTCGGTGGTGGGCGTCGAATGGCCGCGGATGCAGGACGGCACGATCGGCGATGCGCCGAACCCATGGGGTCTCGCGCTCTTCGAGACGTACCGGAGCGTCCAGCCGGCGACCGCCAGCCAGCAGTCCGCGTACGACAAGTGGCTCGACCAGACCTCGACGCGCGAGGAGGCCCGCCGCGACCGGGTCCACGGAGCCGTGGGAGTGATCCCGACCCAGCTCTGGATCGTCCTCTTCTTCATCTCGGCCGTGATCTTCGTCTACATGCTCTTCTTCGCCGACCGAGGCGAGCGGGCTGTCACACAAGCGATGCTGATGGGCGGCGTCGCCTCCGTGATCACGGTCATGCTCCTCTTGCTGGGATCGCTCGATCAGCCGTTCCACCCCGGCGTCGGAGGACTCGGGCCGGTCGCGATGGAACGCTCGCTCCGCGTGCTCGACGACGTGGTCCCGTCCCTGGCGCCGGGCGTCTCGCCACCCTGCGACACGGTGGGGAGACCGCTCTGAGCGAGGCACGCGGCGAGCGAGTCGCCCTGGTCGCAACCGTGCTGCTCGCGATTGCGACCGTCGCCACCGCGTGGAGCGGCTATCAGGCGAGCCGGTGGGGGAGCGAGGCCACGAAGGCGATCGGGCGGGCGAACGCCGACCGCTTCGACGCGACGCAGAAGGACGATCTTGCGAACACACAGACCTCCGTGGACGTGGCCGTGTTCATGCAGTGGGCAAACGCGTATGCGAGCGGCGACCGGGTGCTGCGCGACTTCTACTTCAAGCGGTTCCGGGCCGAGTTCAAGCCCGCCGCCGTCGCGTGGATCGCGACGAGGCCGCTGAAGAACCCGAACGCTCCTTTGACTCCGTTCGCGATGCCGCAGTACCGGTTGGCGGCGCGCGAGCAGGCGACGGCTCTCAACAAAGCAGCCGACGAGGCCTCGACGCAGGCCCGGACGAATCTGCAACGCTCGACGAACTACGTGCTCGGCGTCGTGATGTTCGCCGCGTCGCTCTTCTTCGCGGGGATGAGCACGAAGCTGTCGTCGCAGCGCCTCGGTCTCGCAATGCTCGTTCTGGGCGGGGTTGTGTTCGTCTGCACACTCGCCTGGATCGCGACCTCCCCGGTCAGCATCTCCGTCTGAGCGGGACCACGCGCCGGTCGTGGTCAGCGTGCTGCCAGGTCCCGCCGCGCCGCGTTTCACGTGCTCCGAGGCGGGTAGGAGTCGGACGGATTCCGAGCAGGGAGGTGTCGGCATGACGACCGTGGCAGACGTGATGACGCCGGGGGTCGAGAGCACGAGCTCGACGGAGATCCTGTGCGACGCGGCTCGAACGATGCGAGACGGCGACTTCGGCTCGATGCCGGTCGTCGACGACGGGCGTCTCGTCGGCGTCCTCACGGACCGCGACATCGTCGTTCGGGCCGTGGCGGAGCGCCTCGACCCCGCGACCGTCCGCGTCGGCGAGGTGGCGTCCCGTGAGCCCGTCACCGTCGCACCGAGCGAGGCCCTCGACGACGCAATGGAGCTGATGGCGCGGCACAAGGTGCGCCGGCTTCCGGTCGTCGACGGCGGCCGGCTCGTCGGCGTCGTCAGCCAGGCCGACATCGCGCTGGGCGCCAAGGAGGCGAAGACGGGCGCGGTGGTCGAGCAGATCTCGCAGCCGACGTCCGTCGCACGCGAGCGTTAGTTACGCAGCGTCGAAGCCCTCGAGCGCTGCTTCCACGAGCCGCGGCAGGGTCGAGAGGTTGTAGCCCCCCTCGAGCACGGCGGCGACGCGTGGTCCGAGCTGTGCCGAGCGGCGCGCAAGCTCCGTGAAACCAGCCTCGGTCACCTCCATCCCGGCGAGCGGATCGTCTACGTGCGCGTCGAATCCCGCGGACACGAGCACGAGCTCGGGATCGAACGCCGCGACGACCGGCTCGACGAGCTCCCTGAACACCGCCTCGTACTCCCCGTCGCCGGAGCCCGCGGCGAGCGGGACGTTGACGGTCGACTCATCGCTGGTCCCCGGGCCTCCGCTGCCGGGGTAGAACGGCCACTGGTGGAGCGAGACGACGAGCACCGAGTCGTCGCCGCGGAAGATCGCATCGGTGCCGTTCCCGTGATGCACGTCCCAGTCGACGATCGCCACACGCTCGATGCCGAGCGCGTCCTGCGCGTAGCGGGCCGCGACGGCAATGTTGTCGAAGATGCAGAACCCCATCGCGTGCCCGCGCAGCGCGTGGTGGCCGGGCGGGCGGACGAGAGCGAAGCTGCCGGCCTCGACCGCCGCGATCGCGCATCCTGCGGCGAGCCGTGCCGCTTCCCAGGTGGTCGGCCCGGCGAGGGTGTCGCCGTCCAGCCACGTCTCTTCGTGGATCGAGGCGATCGTCTCGACGTACGCGACGTCGTGCACGCGCTCGATCTGCTCCCGGCTCGCCCGTATGCCGCCGGTCGCGCCGCCCAGCGCCTCCAGGAGGATCGCGAGCCGTTCGGGCCGTTCGGGATGATGATGGTGACCCGTCGGGTGGAGGTGTGCCATCGCGGGATGCGAGATCAGCTCGATGCGGCCTCCTCGAGCCGTCCGGCCAGCCGTCCGAGGCCGAGCTTCTCCGCCGCGGCACCGCCCGCGCGCCAGTCGGGCTCGCGGTCGGGGAGTGGCGGAACGGGAGCCGACGGGTCGAGCGTCGCGATGTGCCGGTAGGTGCGGAGCGCCTCGGCCTCGGCGGAGAAGCGCCCCGCGGAGAGCAGCGCGTCGAGACTCTCGTATTCGCCGAGGAGCGATGCCGCCGTCTTCGCGCCGACACCGCGCGCGCCGGGGATCTTGTCCGAGGGGTCTCCCCGCAGCGCGATGAAATCCGGGACCTGCGCGGGATCGACCCCGTACCGCTCCCGCACCTCCTGCGGGCCGATCCGCGCGAGCTCGCTCACGCCCTTCACCGGCTGCAGGATCGTGACGTCATTCGCCGCCAGCTGGAACGCGTCGCGGTCGGAGGTGGCGACGAGCGACGTGCCCCGGGCCGCACGCTCCGACGCGACGGCCGCGGCGAGAAAGTCGTCGGCCTCGAAGCCGGCCGCCTTCGCGCAGGCGATGCCTGCCGCCGCGAGCAGCCCCGGCGCGAGGTCGAGCTGCTCGAGCAGCTCCGGGTCGAACTCGCGTCCCGCCTGGTATCCGGCGAGCAGCTCGTGCCGGTAGGTCGGGACGGTGAGCGTGTCCCAGCCGACGAACACCGCGCGCGGCCGCTCCGCCTGCCAGAGCCGGAGCACCATCGAGACGAGCCCGGTGAGGAGATTCCCCGGGCTGCCGTTGGCGCGCCGGATCGAGCGCGGCAGCGCGTGGAACGCCCGGTGCGCGAACGAGTCGCCGTCGATCACGAGCAGCGGCCGCCGGGGCGTCCGGGACGTGGCTTCAGCCTCGCCCCTCTTGGTCGGGCTCACGCGTTCTCCCCCGAAGTCCCACTCGCGGCGGCCTCCAGCGCGGTGATCGCCTCGCGCAGCCGGTCGGTCGCCACCTGCGCCGCCTCGGCGGCGTCGAGCTCCGCGAGGTCGATGGTCTCGACCGGCGGCCCATAGGCAACCCGCAGCGGGCCGAGCCGGCCGATCCGCTCGGTTCCGGAGATGCCGGCCGGGACGAGTGGCACGCCGGCTTCCAGGGCGATCCGCGCGGCACCGGTGTGCCAGCGTGCCTCGTACCGCTTGCGCAGGCCCTTCGAACGGCGTGTTCCCTCGGGGAACATCACGACGGCGTGACCCTCGCGGCAGAGTGCGATTGCTGTGTCGATCGCATGCTGGTCGCGCTTGCCACGATCGACGCGGAATCCGCCTCCGGCGCGCACGATCCATCCGAGCGGCGGCCAGAAGAGCTCCTTCTTGGCCATGAAGCGCAGGAAGCGGCGTGGAAAGAGGGGAACGCCGAGCGGCCACGGGTCGAAGTTCGACCAGTGGTTCGCGGCAACGACGCAGCCGCCGTCGGGGACGTGCTCGCGACCTGTCGCGCGGAGCCGGAAGGCGACCTTCAGCACCGGCCAGCTGAGCACCGCGACGAGCGAGTAGAGCCAGCTGGGCCTCGGCGGGCGAGTCATCGGCGCGCAGGATACGCTCGCCCGCCCGCGAAGCGACGCGCGACGCGGTCGTTACCCTGTTCGGCCAATGACCAGCCTCGTCATCGTCGAGTCCCCCGCCAAGGCGCGGACGATCGCCGGCTACCTGGGCGGCGATTTCGTCGTGGAGTCGAGCATCGGCCACATCCGCGACCTGCCGAACCGCGCGAGCGACGTTCCCAAGGAGCAGCGCGAGCGCTACGGCAAGCTCGGCGTGGACGTCGAGCACGAGTTCGACCCGTACTACGTCGTCGATGCCGACAAGAAGCGCGTCGTGTCCGACCTCAAGCGGAAGCTCCGCGACGCCGACGTGCTCCTGCTCGCGACGGACGAAGACCGCGAAGGCGAGGCGATCGCGTGGCACCTACGCGAGGTGCTGAAGCCGAAGGTGCCCGTTCGCCGCATGGTCTTCCACGAGATCACGCGTGACGCGATCCGCCGCGCCCTCGACGAGACCCGCGACATCGACGAGCGCCTCGTCGACGCGCAGGAGACGCGCCGCATCCTGGACCGGCTGTACGGGTTCGAGGTCTCGCCCGTGCTCTGGAAGAAGGTCATGCCGCGCCTTTCCGCCGGGCGTGTCCAGTCGGTCGCGACGCGGCTCGTGGTCGAGCGCGAACGCGAGCGCATGCGGTTCGTCGCCGCGAGCTACTGGGACGTCGTGGGGACATTCGAGCCGGGTGCCTTCGAGGCCCGGCTCGTCGCCGTCGGCGGCACGCGCGTCGCCCAGGGGCGCGACTTCGGCGAGACAGGTGAGGCAGGGTCGGCCGTCCTCGTGCTCGACGAGGATCGCGCCCGCGCTCTCGCCGCGGGACTGGAGGGACGGGCCTTCACCGTCGGCAAGGTCGACGAGAAGCCGTACACGCGCAGGCCGGCCGCCCCCTTCCGCACGTCGACGCTGCAGCAGGAGGCGAGCCGCAAGCTCCGCTTCTCGTCCCAGACCACGATGAGCCTCGCTCAGCGGCTCTACGAGAACGGGCACATCACGTACATGCGCACCGACTCGGTCACGCTGTCCGACGCCGCGGTGAAGGCCGCACGCGCCCACGCCGCGCGCGAGCACGGTCCCGAGACCGTGCCGGACGCGCCGCGGCGCTACGAGCGGGCCGTCGCAAACGCGCAGGAGGCGCACGAGGCGATCCGGCCGGCCGGGGACGTCTTCCGGACGCCCGCCGAGCTCGCACGCGATCTCAACCGTGACGAGCTCGCGCTCTACGACCTGATCTTCAAGCGCACGATCGCGTCGCAGATGAAGGATGCAGCCGGACAGACCGTCTCTATCGAGCTCGGCGCGACGACGGCGGACGGGGACGAAGCGACGTTCCGCGCAAGCGGCACGGTGATCACCTTCCCCGGGTTCATGCTCGCGTACGCCTCCGACCGCGACGAGCCGGCCGAAGAGGACGAGGAGCGGCGGCTGCCGGCGCTCGAGGTCGGCCAGGCGCTCACGGCGTCGGCGCTCGAGCCGCAGGGCCACGAGACCAGCCCGCCGGCGCGGTACACCGAGGCGAGCCTCGTCAAGGCGCTCGAAGAGCGTGGGATCGGACGCCCGTCGACCTACGCCTCGATCATGGGCACGATCCTCGACCGCGGCTACGTCTACAAGAAAGGCACCGCGCTCGTCCCGACATTCCTCGCCTTCGCCGTCACGCAGCTCCTGGAGCGGCACTTCGACCGGCTCGTCGACTACGACTTCACGGCGCGTCTCGAGGACGACCTCGACCGGATCGCGGCCGGTGAAGAGGAGCGCGTCGCCTGGCTCAGGCGCTTCTACTTCGGCGACGGCGATCCGGGCCTGCGCGCGCTCGTGACCGACCACCTCGAGGGAATCGACGCGCGCGAGGTGAACTCGATCGCGATCCCGCGCTCGGACATCGTCGTGCGAGTCGGCCGGTACGGCCCCTACGTGGAGCGCGGCGAGGAGCGGGCGAGCATCCCCGAGGACCTGGCGCCCGATGAATTGACGGCGGACCGCGCGGCGGAGCTGCTCGCGACCCCGTCGGGGGCGGAGCGGTCGCTCGGCACGCACTCGCAGACGGGTCTCGAGGTGGTCGCACGGGTCGGGCGCTACGGGCCATACGTGACCGAGGTGTTGCCCGAGGGCTCGGAGGACAAGCCGCGCACCGCGTCTCTGTTCACCACGATGAGCCCGGAGACCGTGACGCTCGACGAGGCCGAGCAGCTTCTGACGCTGCCGCGCACGCTCGAGGGATCGG
The DNA here is from genome assembly GCA_963746445.1 of uncultured Actinomycetes bacterium. Lineage (GTDB taxonomy): Bacteria > Actinomycetota > Thermoleophilia > Gaiellales > Gaiellaceae > Gaiella. The sequence goes on along the minus strand of CAVVAW010000007.1, from coordinate 109,864 downwards.
ACGGCCAGGAGATCGTCGTCTCGAACGGCCGCTATGGACCCTTCGTGAAACGTGGCTCCGAGACCCGCTCACTCGAGTCGGAGCAGCAGCTTCTGACGCTCACCGTCGCCGACGCGGAGGCGATCCTCGCCCAACCGAAGCAACGGCGCGGCCGCGGCGCGCCCAAGCCGCCGCTCAAGGAGCTCGGGCCTGATCCGTCGAGCGGGAAGCCGCTGGTCGTCAAGGACGGTCGTTTCGGCCCGTACGTCACCGACGGGGAGACGAACGCGAGCCTGCGCCGGGGCGACGACGTCGAGGGCTTGACGCTCGAGCGGGCGCTCGAGCTCCTCGCCGAGCGGCGTGCGAAAGGTCCTGCGCAGCCTCGTCGCCGAACGCGAACCCGGCGCTAACACGCACGTCCATCAGCCGTCGTACCATGTCAGGAAAGGGTCGAACCGCACCACGAGACCGCGCGACGCAGGCGCCGGGGCGAGGAATACGGCACCTGCCGCACGCGTTGCGCGTTTGTGACACGGTTTGGCGCTGCGATCTCGTGGAAAGAACGGAGAATCGCGCGTAGAGTCAGGGAGATTGTGCCCCGCCGAGGCAGCGAAAGGACTGACACACCGGCTTGACGCAGAACCAGCTCATCGAACTGTTCGAGACAGAGCAGCTGAAGGCGATCGTGGAACGCTCCGAGGAGCGGGGCTGGGTCGACCCGGCCGAGCTCGAGGGGTTCGTGACGGAGCAGGAGCTCGGCTCGGAGGAGGTCGAGCAGGTGACCCGTGAGCTCGAGGCGATGGGCATGGAGATCGGCGCTCCGATCGACACCGAGGAGGAAAAGGCGAAGGAGGCAGCCGAGGCGGCCGTGTGGGCGAGTGAATCGCTCTCCGGCGCCGCGGACTCGCTCCAGCTGTTCCTCGCGGACGTCGGCCGGCACAAGCTCCTGAACGCGGCGCAGGAGGTGCAGCTCGCGAAGCGCATCGAGCGCGGCGACCCGGTCGCGAAGCGCCACATGATCGAATCGAACCTGCGGCTCGTCGTCTCGATAGCGAAGGGCTATCGCGGGCTCGGCGTCCCGTTCCTCGACCTGATCCAGGAGGGCACGCTCGGGTTGAACCGCGCGGTCGAGAAGTTCGACTGGCGGCGCGGGTTCAAGTTCTCGACGTACGCGACGTGGTGGATCCGGCAGTCGGTGCAGCGCGCAGTCGCCAACCACGCGCGCACGATCCGCGTCCCCGTCCACGTCGTCGAGCGCCAGCAGAAGCTTTCCCGTGCAGCGCGCCGGCTCGAGGTCGAGCTCGGCCGCGAGGCGACGAAGGAGGAGCTCGCCGAGGCGACCGGGCTGCCGCTCCAGCACGTCGAGGAGGCGATGAGCGCCGCCCACGCGTCCGTCTCGCTGAACCAGTCGGTCGGCGCGGACGACGAGGGCGAGCTCGGTGACCTGTTCGCCGACCGCGAGGCCGTCGACCCGTTCGACGAGGCCGAGGAGTCGCTCCGCCGGCAGGGCGTCCGGCGTGCGCTCGACGCCCTTCCCGAGCGAGAGCGGCGGATCCTCGAGCTGCGGTTCGGCTTCGAGGGCGAGCCGTGGACGCTCGAGGCGATCGGCCACGAGCTGGATCTGACGCGCGAGCGCGTGCGGCAGCTCGAGGGGCAGGCACTGAGCCGCCTTGCCGCGCTTCGCGAGCTCGCCTCGCTCGCCGCGTAGCGCTCCGGCCGGCGTCGCTTCTTCTGACAGTCCTGCGTCTCGGTCGCGATCAGGGCAACCTTTTTGCCGTTTCGTGGTCATACTGTGCGGCGGCCTCGCCCGGCCAGGGCGAGGGAAAGCATTGGACAAAGGAGAACGATGGGCAAAGGGCTGAAAGTGCTGCTCGCCGCCGTAACCGTCGCACTGACGGTGACCGCCGTGACGCTCGCGGCCACGAGCCGCATCGGCCGCGACGAGCGACACGCTCGTGTTCGGCACGGCCGCGGAGCCGACCTCGCTCGACGGCGCGGTCGTCTCGGACGGTGAGTCGCTGCGCGTGATCGACCAGATCACCGAGGGTCTCGTCGGCCTGAAGAACGGGACGACGGTGATCGTCCCGAAGCTTGCGACGTCCTGGAAGGCCTCGAGCGGGGGCAAGGTCTGGACGTTCAAGCTCCGTAACGGCGTGAGGTTCCAGGACGGGACGCCGTTCAACGCGAGGGCGGTCTGTGCGAACTTCGACCGGTGGTACAACTTCACCGGCGCATTCGCCTCCGACTCGACCTCGTACTACTACTACACGGTCTTCGGGGGCTACAAGAAGGCCTCGGCGGGGCTCACGAACAGCGCCGCTCTATCGCAGCTGCAAGGCGGTCGGTGACTCCACCGCGGTGATCACGCTGCGGCGGCCGAACTCGGCGTTCCTCGGTGCGCTATCGCTCACGGCGTTCGGGATGCAGAGCCCGGCCGCGATGGCGAAGTACGGCGCGAACAAGGGCACGCTCTCGAAGGACGGCGTGTTCACCCCCGGCGGCCAGTACGGCGTCCCCGGCGGCTTCGCCGTCGGCACCGGGCCGTTCAAGCTCGAGTCGTGGAAGATCGGCGACAAGCTGGTCATCGTCCGCAACGACTCAGTACTGGGGCAAGAAGGCGATCCTCCGGCGTGTGATCTTCCGCGCGATTCCGGACAACGCAGCTCGCCTCCAGGCGCTCCAGACCGGCGAGATCCAGGGCTACGACCTCGTCGAGCCCCAGGACATCCCGACGGTCCAGAAGGACTCGAAGCTGAAGGTGCTCGACCGGCCCGCGTTCAACGTCGCCTACGTGACGATCAACCAGGCCGTGAAGCCGTTCGACAACCCGCTCGTGCGCCAGGCCGTCGCATACGGTCTCGACCGCGCGGGTGTCGTCAAGTCGTTCTACGCGGGCCGCGGCACGGTGGCGGACGAGTTCATGCCGCCGGAGGTCGTGGGTTACTCGAAGAGCGTCCCGAAGTACACGTACAACCCCGAGAAGGCGAAGCAGCTGCTCCAGAAGGCCGGGCTGACGCTCCCCGTCGAGGTGGAGTTCTGGTACCCGACGGACGTCTCTCGTCCGTACATGCCGGATCCGGCACGGAACTTCCAGGCGTTCGCCGCGAGCCTCGACAAGTCGGGCTTCAAGGTGATTCCGAAGAGCGCTCCGTGGCGGCCCGACTACGTGTCCCGCGTCCAGTCGGGCACCGCCGGTGCCCTCAACCTGATCGGGTGGACGGGTGACTTCGGTGACCCGGACAACTTCATCGGGACGTTCTTCCGCACGAAGCAGGGCCAGTGGGGCTTCAACAACCCGCAGCTGTTCGCCCTGCTCAACAAGGCGCTCATCGAGACGAACCTCACGAAGCGCGCCGCGCTCTACCGGCAGGCGAACAACATGATCATGAAGTTCCTCCCGGGCGTGCCGTACGTCCACACGAAGCCGGCGCTGGCGTTCCAGAAGAACGTCGTCGGGTACATCCCGAGCCCGGTGTCCCTGGAGCCGTTCTCGACCGTCCGCTTCGTCGGATAGCGAGGAGCAGGATCGCGTGACGACAGGCCGGCGGACGACGAGGTAGGGGCTCCATGCTCCGCTTCGCCGTCCGCCGGCTGATCCTCCTCGTCCCGATCCTGATCGGGCTCTCCCTGCTCGTCTTCATCTGGATCCGGGCGTTGCCCGGATCGCCCGCGCAGGCGCTCCTCGGCGAGCGGGCGACCGACGAGTCGATCGCGCAGGTGCGCAACCAGTACGGCCTCGACGAGCCGACTCTACGAGCAGTACTGGCGCTACCTGCAGACCGTGGGATCGGGTGACCTCGGCACGAGCATCGCCTCGCGGCGGCCGATCACCGAGGAGATCCAGGACCGCTTCCCGGCGACGGTGGAGCTCGCGATCTCGGCGATGCTGTTCGCGACCCTGATCGGCATCCCGCTCGGCTTCGTCGCGGCCAAGCGACACGGCGGCGCGGTCGACCACGCAAGCCTCTTCGTCTCGCTCATCGGGGTCTCGATCCCGATCTTCTTCCTCGCCCTGCTGCTCAAGTGGGCGTTCGCCGTCGAGCTCGGCTGGTTACCGAGCGTCGGCCGCCAGGACGTGCTGATCGACGCCGAGCATCCGACCAACTTCTACGTCCTCGACGGGATCATCACCGGCAACTGGAACGCCGCCGTGGGACGCGATCAAGCACCTGATCCTGCCCGCGATCGCGCTCGGCTCGATCCCGCTCGCGATCATCGCGCGCATCACGCGCGCGTCCGTGCTCGACGTCCAGAACGAGGACTACGTGCGCACCGCGCGCGCCAAGGGGATCTCGTCGAGCGCGGTCGACCGCAGGCACGTGCTCCGCAACGCCATGCTCCCCATCTCGACCATCGTCGGTCTCCAGGTCGGGCTGCTGCTCTCGGGCGCGATCCTCACCGAGACGGTCTTCGCTTTCCCGGGGATCGGGACGTGGCTGCAGATGGCGATCGTGAACCGCGACTACCCGGTGATCCAGGGCGGAGTGCTCTTCGTCGCGATCATCGTCGTGCTCGTGAACCTGCTGGTGGACATCTCGTACGGATTCCTCAACCCGCGCATCCGCCTGGCAGGGAGGTAGCGGCATGTCGATCGCCGAGATGGAGGCTCGCGAGCTCGAGCTCGACCCGACCGGCGGGGGGCTCTGGCACGACGCCTTCCAGCGGCTGCGGCGCAGCCCGGCTGCGATCGTCGGCGCCGTCATGATCGCGATCCTCCTGTTCCTCGCGATCTTCGCGCCGTTGATTGCCCCCTACAGCCCGACCGAGCAGAACCTCGACGCGATCGCGGCCGGGTGCTGCCCGGGGCCGTCGCGCGAGCACCTCCTCGGCGTCGACGACCTTGGGCGCGACGAGCTCTCGCGTCTCATCTACGGCGCGCGCTACTCCCTCCTCATCGGCGTGGTCGCCGTCACGATCGGGCTCTCGATGGGACTGCTGCTCGGCGCCGTCGCCGGCTACTTCCGCCGCGCCGACAACCCGATCATGCGCCTCATGGACATCATGCTCGCGATCCCCGGCTTCCTCATGGCAATCGGGATCGTCGCGCTCTTCGGGCAGGGCGGCCTGCTCCAGGTGATGATCGCGATCGGGGTCGTGAACATCCCGATCTTCACGCGTCTGATGCGCGGCTCGATCATCGCCCAGCGAGACAACGACTACGTCCTCGCGGCCCGGTCGGTGGGCGTCCCGAACCGGAAGATCCTCGGCTCGCACATCGTCCCGAACGCAATCTCGCCCGTGATCGTCGCCGCGACGCTGGCGCTCGCCACCGCGATCATCGACGCGGCGGGGCTCGGCTTCCTCGGTTTGGGGCCTCAGGACCCGGCGACGCCGGAGTGGGGGACGATGCTGACGAACACCGTGCGCTACCTGCAGACCGCGCCGTTCCTCGCGATCTTCCCGGGTATCGCGATCGTGATCGCCGTGATGGGGTTCAACCTGATCGGCGACGCCTTGCGCGAGACGCTCGACCCGAAGTTGCGCGGACGGACATGAGCGACACGGCCCTTCTTTCCGTCGAGGACCTGCGGGTGCGCTTCTGGACGAGCAGGGGGCTCGTGTACGCGGTCAACGGGATCACCTTCGACGTCCGGCCAGGTGAGACGCTTGGCCTCGTGGGCGAGTCGGGATGCGGCAAGAGCGTCACCGCGCTCGCCACGATGGGGATCCTGCCGCGCGCCGCCCGCATCCCGTCCGGCAGCATCAAGCTGGACGGTCGCGAGCTCGTGGGGCTGTCCGAGAGGGCCTGGCGCCGGGTCCGGGGGAAGGAGATCGCGATGATCTTCCAGGACCCCATGACGAGCCTCAACCCCGTGCTCACGGTGGGGGCGCAGCTCCGCGAGGCGATCGAGGAGCACCTCGACGTCGACCGCAAGGGCGCGACGGCGCGCGCGCTCGAGCTCCTCGAGCAGGTCGGCATCCCCGGCGCGAAGGACCGGCTCAAGAGCTACCCCCACCAGTTCTCCGGCGGCATGCGGCAGCGCGTGATGATCGCGATAGCTCTTGCCTGCGAGCCAAAGCTCCTGATCGCCGACGAGCCGACGACGGCGCTCGACGTGACGATCCAGGCACAGATCCTCGATCTCCTCCGCGAGCTCGTCACCGAGCGCGGGACAGCGCTCGTGCTGATCACGCACGACCTCGGCGTCGTCGCCGGCACGTGCGAGCGCGTGCAGGTGATGTACGCAGGGACGCTCGTCGAGACCGGGACCGCGGACGACGTCTTCGCCGCGCCCCGCCATCCGTACACGCTCGGCCTGCTGCAGAGCGTGCCGCGGCTCGATGTGGGCAGGCGCCAGCCGCTCCGGCCGATCCCTGGCTCGCCACGCAACATGCTGAGCGAGCCGAGCTCCTGTCCGTTCGCGCCGCGATGCCGCTACCGCATCGAGCGCTGCGACGCCGAGCTCCCGCTGCTCGAGCCGCTCGACACAGGCCAACGCGCCGCCTGTTTCAACCCCGCCGCACCGGACGAGTGGCGTCGGACCCGGCTCGCAGGCGAGGCGGCATGAGCGCCAACGACACGCCGCTCGTCGAGCTGGACGACCTGCGCGTCTGGTTCCCGATCAAGAAGGGCGTGCTGCTCGACCGCCACGTGGGCGACGTGAAGGCGGTCGACGGGGTGAGCCTCACCATCGGCCGCGGTGAGACGGTCGGGCTCGTCGGCGAGTCGGGCTGCGGCAAGTCCACGGTCGGACGCGCCATGCTTCGCCTATACGAGCCGACAGGCGGGCGGGTGTTGTTCGAGGGCCAGGACACGACCCACATGTCGGACTCGCAGCTACGGCCGCTGCGACGGCGCATGCAGATGGTGTTCCAGGACCCCTTTGCGTCGCTGAACCCACGCCACTCGGTCGGCCGGACGATCGCGGAGCCGCTTCGGGTGCACGGGATCGCGAAGGGCGGGGAGGCGAGCGCGCGCGTTCGGGAGATCCTCGAGGTCGTGGGGCTGCCGCCTGACGCCGCGAACCGGTACCCGCACGAGTTCTCGGGCGGCCAGCGGCAGAGGGTCGGTCTCGCCCGGGCGCTTTCGCTCAACCCGTCGCTCGTCGTCTGTGACGAGCCGGTCTCCGCCCTCGACGTGTCCATCCAGGCGCAGATCGTGAACCTCCTCGAGCACCTCCAGAAGGAGTTCGGCCTGACCTACCTCTTCATCGCCCACGACCTGGCCGTCGTCCGGCATATCTCCGACCGGATCGCGGTGATGTACCTCGGCAAGATCGTCGAGGTCGCGCCGGCCGACGACCTGTACGACAACCCCCTCCACCCGTACACGCTGACGCTGCTCTCGGCGATTCCGATCCCCGATCCGGCGGTGGAGCGAAATCGCCGCGCGATTCGCGTCCAGGGCGATCTACCGAGCCCGGCGAACCCGCCGGCCGCGTGCCGCTTCCACACGCGCTGCCCGTTCGTGCAGCCGACGCGCTGTCGCGACGAGGAGCCGCTGTTGCGGACGGTCGACGGCCATCTCGTCGCATGTCACTTCGCAGAGCAGGTCAAGGCCGGCTCTGTCCGGCCAATCGAGCGCGATCCTGTTCTCGACGCCGACCTGGACGAGTCGCGCGCCGAGCCTGCGTACGACCCGCCACCGACGTAGATCCGGGCGAGTCCCTCAGCTCGGGCGTACCTCTCCCCCTAAAGTGCGATGCCGCGAGCGCCGATACGCATTTGGTGGACGCCGCGGAGCGTAAGGAGATCCTGAACCGATACCGCGACCACAGCCGTCGATTCGAGGCGGCTGCTGCGCGCAGGAATTCGAAGCGGACGGGATCCGTGATCCCGTTCACCCCGCCAGCTGCTCTTCGGGAGCTCGAACAGGAGCCGACGGCGCGCGAGCTCGAGGTCCTTCAACTCGTCGCGGACGGCCTGGTCAACCGCGAGATCGGACAGCGACTCTTCCTCTCCGAGGAGACGGTCAAGTCACACGTGCGGCACCTACTGGCGAAGCTTCAAGCGCGCAGTAGAGCCCACGCCGTAGCCGTTGGCTTCCGGCGTGGGCTCATTGCATAACTCCCAAGGGACCATTCTCGCCCCCTTGCCCTCCGCGATCCCCCGATCGGGGGACGCCTGGGAGGATCACAGCGACGAGGATCTGGCCTCTTCTACCACTCCCTCACGCCGGCAGACGTGACAGCGCGGAGGAGATTGCGGACGATGAGCTTGCGCACATCGTACTCCTAGGTTGGGAACTGACGGCGAGCGGAAGCGTATACCTCATTCGGGGGATACGCCAGCCTCAGTCGAGGGGGTCCTGCATCGCGGGGGTCAGACTGGCCGCGGCAACGCTGATCGCGTACTCGCTGGGTCTCGGCGTGTTCGCTGTGGCAGTCGCGCTCGCCTTGCTGGCCTTCGGAGTCGACGCTCGGCATCCATTGGGTGCTCGTTGCCCGTCGCGCAGCCGTTCTCACCGATCGAGCCTCAGTACGCGCTTCGCGAAACGACAGGACCTCACCGTCTTCTGCAGTGCTGACGCTCTTCGCGGCCGTCTCTGTTCGGGCCGCTGCGGGCGGGCATCGTTGGTGCCGCGTCGGAGCTCGGGGATGCTGAGCTTCTCCGTCGATCGGGAACCAATCGCGCACCAGCGTCTGAAGTGGCTTAACTACACGCCGCACAGCTTCATCTCGGGCGCGGCGTTGGCGGCTCACCGCCCAGGCACTCCTAGACCGTGACGTTAACTGTCGGATTGTTCTTGGCCACATTCGCCGCCTCGGCGGTCGGCGAGGCTCTCGAAGTTCTCGTTCGCAGCAATCACCGTCCCATGTCAGGAACAGCGGTCGAGCGTGATCCGACTCTCGGGGCGCACCGGTCGCCATCGCGGTCATTCCTCGTCTACGCGCCCGTCGTAGCCGAGCCTCGCATTTGCCTACGAAAAAATCTCGCCCTTCTGCGATTCTTTTCTTCGTCGTGCGCCACCCTCGCCGCCCAGCACCTTTACACGCTCTACCAGGTAAGCGACGTCTAGGGTGAGGTCGAGCTTCAGAGGTGAAGTCGCAACGGAACGCTGGCGCGCGCGAACCTGTCTTTCGCGGTGGCGCTAGTCACAGCGCTCGAGGAGAGTGACGGTTATACCGCCGGTCATTCCAGAGCAGTCGCCACCTACAGACGAGACATTGCATCCCGCATGGTCTAACCTCGGAGGAGACTGATCGCACGTTCCTCTGCCGGCCTCGTGCATGACATCGGCAAGGTCGGCCTCCCGCCGTGCTTCTTGGATAAGGAGGGACGCCTCACTCTCGAGGAACGGCGACAGATGCAGGACCATTCAGAGATCGGTGAGCGAATTCTGCGAAAGGTCGAAGCGTACGATGACGTCGCGTTGATCGTCCGCCACCATCATGAACGGATCGACGGCCACGGTTACCCCGACGGCGTTCTTGGTGCCAACATCCCAATAGTCTCGAAGATCATCGCCGTTGCCGACGCGTACAACGCCATGACCTCTGACCGTCCCTATCGGCCGGCGATGGTGTATCCAGCGGCGCGCGACCGGCTCCTGCAAGCGATGGGAAGTCAGTTCCATACCGATGCTGTGGTTGCACCTGTCTCGCTTCTTGCGGATTCCAGTCTGAGGACTATCGTTATGCACGGGGCCAGAGATTCGGCGCACTTCCCGATGCGTCGACCCCCCGGAGCCTGTGTTCGTGAACCGTGTCGGTCGGCATCGCGTAGTGCTCTGAGCGGCATTCAGTAGTAGCGCCGTCCTTGAACGCAGCCAAGCTTGCGTATAGTCGATGCGATATGCGCCTTGACGGTGCTCTCTGCGATGAAGAGCTTGCGACCAATCTCGGCGTTGGACAGCCCTTCGCAGACCAGTACATAGACCTCCTCGCTCCCGCGCCGAGAGAGTTGCGACAGGGTCGACTATCGCACTGGTCGATAAGCCGAGCGACGTAAGTAGCGCATCGTCTCGAGCTCGGCGAACTAGAAAAAGTGCCTTGTCGCGCACTGTTCGCCGACGAGAGAAGTACGCTGAGAAGCCCCGGGTTCGCGCGGTAGGCCGTAACGAAGAAGTCGAGGGCACCCAGTCGAGCGCGCGCCGGAGAAGTAGGCCCGCACGTCCCAATCGACTTCCGGCGCCCGGATCTTGATCGCACATACGGCAGCACAGCGTCGTAGCAGCGCGGCAGCCTCCAGCCTCGAGTGCCCGGGAGTCGCTGCCTCGGCGAGCGTCCTCGCCTCATCAACGCGGGCCATGGTCGCAAGCGCAAGCGCTCGCGAGGCGAGTGACTCGCCTGCGATGGACGGCTGGCTCCCCTTAACGTCAGGCGGAGGCTCAGTAGCGCATGCCTCAGCAACTTCGCCCGCTTGAAGAAGGATTCGCACACGTATGCCATATGCGTTCAACACGACCGGTTACGTCATTGAGTCTCTTCGACTCGTGGAGCGACAAGCTCAACCGCCTCAATCGCCTCGTCAAACCGTCGAAGGCCAGCCAGCGCAACGGCATTGCGTCGCGAGGCATAAGGCAAGACAGATCGACCCGGTGCTCGGTGGCATCACGAAGAAGAGTTCGTGCCGTCAGCAGCGCTTCGTCGTAATGCGCCGAAGAGCGAGCGCCCATCCATGAACTGTGCGGAACGAACACCGCACGAACGGGTCGTCTGATTCGATCTACTAATTCAGTTGCCGCGCTGCTTTCACGCCAGGTGTGCGGATGACTCCGAACCGGAGACCGACAATGAGCTGTCTTGTCAGCGAGCCGACCTGATCACGGGCGTCAGAAGTGTCCACAGACCTTCCGCAGGCACTCCAGCAGCGAATGGGCCTCTGGGAGTTCTAGTGCGGCGGTGCAGACGAGCTCGCCCCAGCGGGCGTCGCGTTCCTGTTCCGGCGTTGTCGAAAGCGCGAGCGCTTCGCGGTACAGGTCGAGCGCTTCCTCGTCGTGCGACCCGGCGTGCGCCGCGCGGGCGGCGGTCATGGTGATCCGGTAGCGAAGATCCCCGGTCGCCCAGCCGTTGGACAGAGCCGCTCGCGCGAGGGTGAGCGACGTGAGGTGGCGCCCGCGCCGCAACTCGAGCTCGACCTCGGCCAGGGCGACAACCGGATGGCGGAACCGCCGCGTACGCGCATACCGGGCCCAGTCGCGCAGGACAGGAAGGCGACCGGCGTTCAGCGTGTCGTCCATCGCCTCGAACATCAGGTCGCCCAGCTCAGCGTCGATCTCGAACCGCCGGATGAGCTCGAAGGCCGGATCCCACTGGTGGCGTTCCCGGTAGACGCCGAGCGCGCTCGCCGCAGCACCGCGCACGTCGCGCGTCGCGTCCGTCTGTCCGCGGCTGCCGAAGAACGCAGCTGCCAGGGGATGGAGCTCGAGGCGGCCGTCGCGAGCGTCCATCAAGCCGAGGCCCAGGGCGTCGTCGCAGATTCGCTCCGCCTGCTCTGCACCGAAGATTGCCGCGGCGAGCTCGCGGTCGACGTGAGGCATGGCAGCGAGGATCGCGAGGCCCGTCCGAAGCCCGGGATCGAGCCCGCGGTAGATCTCGTCCGCGAACAGCTCATAGAGGGAGTCCGGCGACTCCGAGTCGTCGACGCCGGCATCCGGCACCATCCCGGCGAGCCCGACCACCGCGGGCCACCCGCCGGTCAGGGCGACGAGACCTGGCGTCTCGACGCGGGCGCCGTCCAGGACGAGATCGGCCTCCTCGACGCTCATCGCGAGCGCCGACTGCGGGATCTCGAGCACCGCCCCGGAGAGGATGCTTCGCGTCTCGATCCACGTCGGGCGCACCCGGCTCGCGAGCAGCAGCAGCACAGGAGCCCGGTCGACGAGCGTCGCCACGAACTGCTCGGACGCCGCGGATTCTGCGACGTACTGGTAGTCATCGATCACGAGCAGGCCGGAGCTCGGCCAGTCGACGAGATCCTCCGCGAGCATCTCCGCGAGCAGCGCGGCCTCGCGCTCGGGATCCTGTGTGATGCCCAGGCGCTCGAGCATGCGTGACCCTGCGCCAGGGACGATGGCGGCAACGGCTCGTGCGAGATCGCGAGCCACGGCGGCCACGTCCGTCCCAGAGGGCCGCGCGTGGAACCAGCCCGCCACGCGGCCGTCGCGCGGCGCCCACTGCTCGAGGAGCACGGTCTTCCCGTATCCCGAGCCGGCGATCAGCATGCGGATCCGGGCCGACGACTGTTCCAGGGCATGCTCGAGCCGGGGGCGTTCGATGATCCGGCGCCCGCGGATCGTCGGCTTCGGCTTCCGTGGCTCGTCCGCCATCGGGATCGCTGCGCTGACGCTACTCCTCTCCCCTCCGTCTGGAAAGCTGGCGCCCGCGGCCGGCCTCGGCGGGCCGCGGGCGCTTGCCGTCAGCGGCTCCGTGGGGGCCGGAGCCTGACGAGGGCGGGGACGTAAGGGTCCTCACCGGTGAGCAGGCGAAACGCGGCAGGGATCTGTCGCCGCCGCGGAACGCCGAGCTTCACGCGGAGCGCGTCGCTGTGTGCCCGTGCGGTGCGGGCGGAGATCCCGAGGGACCGCCCCACCTCGTCGTTCGAGCACCCGGCTGCGATCAGCGCCACGACTTCTCGCTGACGGTCGGTCAGCGGCGCGTCCGTGACGGTGGTCGTCCTCGTCATGCGGCGATTCTTCCGTCCCTCGTTCGAGGGATCCATTCGTCAGGGGGTGTAACGCTGGGTGTAACCGGCCGGCCGCGGCGAAGCTGCGGGCAGGATGGCGGCATGAAGGAGCGGCTGCTCGCGATCGTGGCGCTCACCGCCATCCTGACCGGCGGCGTCCTGTGGCTCGTAGGCGAGCCCGGCTGGGCGGACGCGGCGTGGGGTGTCGGTGCGGCGGTCGTGCTGATCCCGCTGACCGTCGACACGGTGCGCAGCCTCCTGCACGGAGATGTCGGCGTCGATGCGATCGCGCTGGTCGCGATCGCCGGGGCGCTCATCCTCGGAGAACAGCTGGCCGGGGCGATCGTCGCGTTGATGATGTCCGGCGGCGGGGCGCTCGAGGCCTGGGCGGCCGGTCGGGCGCGACGCGAGCTTCGCCTACTCGTCGAGCGCGCGCCGCGTATCGCGCACCGCCACGGCGCGGAAGGAGTCGAGGAGGTGTCGGTCGAGCAGCTCGTGCCCGGCGACCTCGTCGTCGTTCGGGCCGGGGAGATCGTCCCTGCGGACGCGACCGTCGCGGGCTCGGTTGCCGTTGTCGACCAGTCGGCGCTCACGGGCGAGCCCCTGCCGGTGACCATCCCCGCGGGCGGCGAGGTGCGATCCGGGACGTCGAACGCCGGGAACGTCTTCAATGCCCGCGTCACGCGTCCGGCATCCGAGAGCGCGTACGCGGCGGTCGTGGAGCTGGTACGGACGGCGGAGAGCGACCGTGCGCCGTTTACGCGGCTCGCCGACCGCTATGCGGCCGTCTTCCTCCCGTTCACTCTCGCGGTCGCGGGCCTGGCGTGGGCCGCGAGCGGCGATCCCGTGCGTGGGCTGGCGGTGATGGTCGTCGCAACGCCGTGCCCGCTCATCCTCGCGGCACCGATCGCGTTCGTCGGAGGGCTCTCGCGGGCGGCGAAGGCGGGAGTGATCGTGAAGGGTGCCGGCGTTCTCGAGCGCCTCGGATCCGTTTCCGCGGTGCTTCTCGACAAGACCGGGACCGTCACGAGCGGCGAGCCGGACGTGGACCGGATCGTTCCCCTCGGAACGATGGACGAGGACGAGGTTCTCGGCCACGCGGCATCACTCGATCAGCTCTCGGTACACGTCCTTGCCGAGAGCCTCGTCAGCGCGGCAGCGGCCCGCGGGCTCACTCTCCACGTGCCGACCGAGGTCGACGAGAGCCCCGGCCGGGGCATCGCGGGCCGCGTGAACGGTAGACGGGTCGCGGTCGGGTCTACGGGGTGGCTCCAGGAGCGCGGGTACGACGGCGTCCGCGCGCAGGCGGACACGGCGCTCGACGGTCGGGACGGTGCGGGGCGCGCGAAGATCCTCGTGGGTATCGACGGCGAGCTCGAGGGAGTGATCGTGATGGCCGATCACCTTCGTCCCGGGGCCGACCGCATCGCGGCGGAGCTGCGCGACGCCGGTGTCGAGCGCGTAGCGCTCGTGAGCGGTGATCGGCTCGACATCGCGCAAGAGGTCGCCGCCGCGCTCGGCATCGACGAGGTGTACGCCGAGCAGCAGCCGGCCGACAAGCTCCGGGTCGTCGAGGAGGTCCGGAGGAGCACGTCCGGCGCAGTCGTCATGGCCGGCGACGGCATCAACGACGCGCCGGCGCTTGCGCTGGCCGACGTCGGAATCGCGATGGCCGGGAAGGGCGCAACCGTGTCGTCGGAGGCCGCCGACGTGGTGGTCGTGGTCGACCGCGCCGATCGCATCCCGTTCGCGGTGCGCGTCGGTCGCCGCTCGTTGGACATCGCCCGCCAGAGCGTCGTCGTGGGTCTCGGCCTCTCCGTCGGTGCGATGGGAATCGCTGCGCTCGGCTACCTCCCGCCTGTCTGGGGTGCGTTGTTCCAGGAGGTCATCGACGTTGCCGTGATCCTGAACGCGCTGCGCGCGCTGCGCGGGTAGGCCTCGGCCAGAACTCGGCGGCGGCGCCCTCGCCGCGATCCTGGCAGTTTGCTCACCGTCGCTCCCGTGCCATGATGCTGACGTGGACCTGAAGCGTCCGCGGACGCCGCACTACGACGATCCCGTTGCCGTTGGGCAACGGCTTCACGTGGCGCGCGAGGCGGCAGGGATCAGCCAGCGGGAGCTCGCGTTCCCGGGATGCAGCGCGGCGTACATCTCGCGGATCGAACGGGGCGAGCGGATCCCCTCGCTCCAGGTGATGCGCGAGCTCGCCCGCCGGATCGGCATCAGCGAGTCCAGCCTCGCCTACGGTCGCGAGCGGATCGACGCCGGCGTCTCGGAGGCGGTCGGCGCTGTCGAGACGGCGGAGGCGGCGGGCGATCCCACCGAGGTCGCGAGGGCCTATCGGACGCTGTCACGAGCGGCCTCGCAGGCTGCCAAGAGCGCTCTCGTCGCCTGACCACGCATAGGATCGGCCCGTGCGACGGGACGCCGACATCGTCGTCGTCGGCGCCGGAATCGCCGGCGTGGCGACCGCTCGCGCGCTCGGCGGGTATCCGGGATCGGTGCTTCTGCTCGAGCAGTTCGACCTCGGGCACGCCCGCGGATCGAGCCACGGGACGTCGCGGATCTTTCGGCTCAACTATCCCGACGAGCGCTTCGTGCGGATGGCGCTCGCGGCCGATGCGGCATGGCGCGAGCTCGAGTCGGCGCGCGGCGAGCACCTGATCGACCGTGTCGGATGTCTCGACCTCGGGCCGACGGCACGCAAGAACGTTCGCGCGCTCGCGGCATGCGGCGTCCGCCACGAGACTCTCTCCGCCGAGGAGGTGGCCGCACGCTGGCCGCTTCAGCTCGACTCGGACGAGGTCGGCGTGTTCCAGCCCGACGGGGGTGTGACCTTTGCGGACCAGGCACACACGGCTCTGATCGGGGAGGCCCGTGAACGCGGTGTGGATGTCCGCGAGGAGACGCCCGTTCGCGCTCTGGCAGCCGACCGGGGGTCGGTGACGCTGACGCTCGACCGGGGTGAGCTGCGGGCGCGAGCCGTCGTCGTGACCGCGGGCGCGTGGGGGGCGGAGCTCCTCGCCGGCGTCGGGATCGAGCTGCCCGTGGTGCCGACGCGGGAGACCGTGGTGTACGTCGACGTGCCGGGCGCGGAGCGGCTGCCCCCGGTGATCGACTCCGGGAGGTTGCCGCTGAAGGGTGAGGGCGGAATCGCCCGCGTCGGGCAGTCCGCGTTCTCGCTTGCAGCACCTGGGAAAGGCCTCAAGGCCGGGCTTCATCATTCGGGGCCCGTCGCGGATCCCGATGCGGAGGAAGGTCCGGACACGAGTGTTGCAGCCTGGACGGCGGGGTGGGTCGCCACGCGCTTTCCGGAGGCGGGCGAGACGCTCGGCGCGGAGACATGCCTCTACACGA
This sequence comes from uncultured Actinomycetes bacterium, assembly GCA_963746445.1. Lineage (GTDB taxonomy): Bacteria > Actinomycetota > Thermoleophilia > Gaiellales > Gaiellaceae > Gaiella. Next base: position 93,961 of record CAVVAW010000007.1, on the reverse strand, counting down.
ACACGTCCGACGAGGAGTTCGTCCTCGAGCGGCACGGCCGGGTGGTCGTCGGGTCGGCGTGCTCGGGACACGGCTTCAAGTTCGCGCCGATCGTCGGCCGAACGCTCGCCGCGCTCGCGCGCGAAGCCGCAGAGTGATTTCCGAACATCTCGCGTGCACCATGCGCGCCATGTCCCGTCTTCCGATCCGCCCGGCCGCAACCGTTGCGATGCTGTGTGCGCTGCTTGCGGCAGGCTGCGACAGCGGCTCGTCGGGAGACACCGCGACGGGAGCCACGCCGACCACCGCCACGGAGACCCGACCCGTGACGTCGTCGGTCGCCGTCTACCTCCTCCGGGACGGGAAGGTCAGCCCGGTGCGGCGGACGATCGAATCGACACCCGCCGTCGCGCGCGCGGCGCTCACCGAGCTGCTGAAAGGGCCGACGGCCGACGAGCGCGCGGACGGGCTGTCGAGCGCGATCCCGAGCGAGACCGCGCTGCGTGACATCTCGCTCTCGGGCGGGGTGGCGACCGTCGACCTCGACGGGACCTTCGACGACGGTGGCGGCAGCGCGTCGATGCTCGGTCGCGTTGCTCAAATCGTCGCGACGCTGACCCGGTTCCCGACGATCGAGCGGGTCGCGTTCCGCATCGATGGGGCGCCGGTCGAGGCGGTCGGGGGTGAAGGCGTCGTTGTCGACCCGCCGGTAGGGCGGCGCGCGATCGAGGAGCAGACGCCGCAGATCCTCGTCGAGTCGCCGCTTCCCGGGGATCCGGTGCGAAGCCCGGTCCGTCTGCGCGGGACGGCGAACGTGTTCGAGGCGACCGTGTCCATCGACGTGCGTGGCGCGAACGGGAAGCTCCTGAAGCGGACATTCACGACCGCGACCTCGGGCACAGGGACCCGGGGCACGTTCGACACCGAGGTCGCGCTCCCCGACCGAACTGGCCCCGTGACGGTCGTCGCGTACGAGTCCTCGGCCGAGGACGGGCGCCCGCTCCACGTCGTCGAGCTACCCCTTCAGCTGGTTCCGTGAAATTGGGCGGTTCCAGAACCGCACCGAGGCACCCGCAGGCAGACTGACGGCCGATGCCCCCGAAGCCTCGCAAGCCGCCGCCCCGCAAGCAATCGGGGAACAGGAACCTCCTGATCGCCGCGGGCGCGGCAGCGGCGGTCGTCCTCGTCCTCGTGGGCGCGAGCCTGCTGCTCCGCGGCGGCGACTCGAGTGGCGGCGGTGGGGGATCGGGCGGGGTCACCGGCATCGAGGAGGCTGCCACGCTGCTCGACGGGATTCCGCAGGACCGAGCGGTCCTCGGCGCGCCGAAGGCGAAGGTGACGCTGATCCAGTTCGAGGACCTGCAGTGCCCCATCTGCCGGCGCTACCAGGCGGAGGGATTCCCGGGTGTGGTGGAGAGCTACGTTCGACCGGGCAAGGTGAAGCTCCGAATGGTCGGGATGGCCTTCATCGGGCCCGACTCGGAGAAGGCGCTGCTCTACACACTGGCCGCGGGAGAGCAGGGAAAGCTGTGGCAGTTCCAGGACGCGCTGTACGCGAACCAGGGCGAGGAGAACTCCGGCTGGGTCACGGATGCGCTCCTCGAGAAGATCGCGACCGGCCTCGGGCTCGACTGGGCGAAGCTCAAGAAGGACGCGGACAGCGCCGTGACGCTGCAGCAGGCGAACTCGATGGCCGACGAGGCGAACCAGAAGCAGATCCAGGGCACGCCGGCGTTCTACGTCCAGGTCGGCGACCAGCAGCCCTACCAGGTGAACCCGAGCTCGTTCGACCCGAGCGCGTTCGCCTCGATCCTCGACGACGCGCTCTCGAGCTAGATGGTCAGCGATCGCGCGCTTCGGGCCGGCGTGGCGGTCGTCGCGCTCGCCGGCGTCGCGGTCGCCGGCTACCTCACGTACGTCCACTACCAGCCGGAGGCGCTCATCTGCACGGCCGGGGGAGGCTGCGAGACCGTGCAGGACTCGTCGTACGCGGAGCTCCTCGGGATTCCGGTCGCGCTGCTCGGGCTCCTCGCGTACGTTGCGGTGCTGACGCTCGTCGCATGGGACAGTGAGCTCGCCCGGACGCTGGCCGCGGCGATCGCGCTCAGCGCGGTCGGCTTCGCCGTCTACCTGATCACCCTGCAGGCGTTCGTGATCGACGCGTGGTGCGTGTGGTGTCTCGTCAACGACCTCGTGATCGTTCCGCTGCTCGCGGTGCTGACGGTGTGGCGCGTTCGGCGGACGTCCGCCTGACGCTTTGGGTGGCGGCGGGCGCCGCGCTACGTCATCGGCACCTGGCGGAGGATGCTCGACTCGATGCGGTCGAGGATCTCCGTCAGGCTGTCGCCGGTCGCGGTGATGCCGTGGTTGCGCAGGCCTATCACCGCGTGCGCAGGGTCGGGCTCGCGGTCGATCAGGTCGGCAACCGACTCGGCGAGCTCCTGGGTGCCGCACGGGTAGTTGATGTCCGTCGCCGCGATTCCGTCCACCCAGGCGTGGACGTGCAGGATCGCGCCGACGTCGGGGTGCGCCTGGTAGATCATCCAGTGCTCGATCGCGTCGACGGAGACACGGCGCGGCTCGATGCCGGGCGGCACGCTGATGACCATCTTCGCGTTCGGCTCGTCGTAGCCCGTGACGAGCAGGATGTCGCGCCCCGCGACCTCGAGCTGCGACTTGTCGACGCCGCTCGCGCTCATCCAGAACCGCGTCGCGTCCTTGCGCGCCGAGAGGTTCCCGTAGGAGAGGCCGCCGACCTGGTAGAGCCGCATGACGTGCCGGAGGTCGCGCTCGTCGAGGTACTCGTGGACGGGGAAGGGCGCCGGGAGGAGATCGAGTTCCTGCATGCGCTTGCCGGCGGCGCCGATGTCCGCGGTCACCTCGTCGCCGTCCCAGAGCTCGGGCTCGAGATCGGCGAGGAACTCGTTGTCGATCACGAGCTTCGACTTCGCGAGCGGGGCGAGCCGCTCGAAGACCTCACGTGGGTCGTCGGAGATCTTGTACGTCCCGCGCTCCATTGTCGTGAACCACACGCCCCGGCCGGGAACGTGTAGCACGACGACGTTCGCGAGCGTGCGGACGAGCATCGGATAGCTCGTCTTGAGGACGTCCTCCGGCATCGAGTCGAGCTCGTAGAACGAGGCGGAGTAGGTGCCGCGCGACTGGCGCCGGAACGCCTTCGGGCTCTGCGCGTCGAACATGTTGAGCACGAAGTCGGCGTCCGCGATGTCGTCGACGCGAACGAAGCCGTCCTGCTCGAACTCGTGACCGATCGCCTCGACCCACGCGCTCAACTCGGGGGACGAGGAGGCCCCCCAAATCGCGTATCTCCGCATGGCCGGAGTGTATCCGCGCTACGGCGGGCACCGGGCACTCGTTCGGCTCCCCCGCCCCGGCCTACTTCGTAACGAAGCCCGATCTCTGGCCTGCTGCGTAGTGGCCGGCGATGTTGCAGAGAAGGACGTACCTCCCCGCAGGCAAGGTGAGGGTTACCTTCTTGGTTTGACCCGGATGGATATCCCCGGCCTCACCGACCACGCCTTTCTCGGGCACGCGGTGATTCGCATTCACCGGCAGCTTGCCGGGCGGGAGATTGCTCTTCATCACCACCATCTCGTGGTTGATCTTCCCAACGTTCGTGACGGTGAACGCGACCTTGCCCGCCTTGACCGTCGTCGCCGACGGGAGAATCTTGAACTCCTTCAGCTTGACGGTCACCCCCGTCGCGGAGCCGCCCGCGGAGGCCGAGCCGGCCACAGCGGCACCAAGGACAAGGACGACGACTTGGATGACGATCCGATGCATGGGAAGGCTCCTCCTCGGGGCGTCGGGCATGCGTAAAGGCTGCACTCCCGGTGGTGCTGGGGCATCCGGGAGAACGCTGACCGGCGCCGTGGTATTCGCGGACGTCTCGCGGCTCGGTTCGGCGGGCGAAACGGGTCAGAACACCGTTCTCTGTCACGGAGTAGCCGTGTCCGATTGGCGCACAACTTTCCCACACGGTCGTCCCCCCAGCCGGTGGGGCTTCGGCGAGCGCGGCGCCGCCCGCAGAGCCTCCCGTTACGCTGCCTCCCGTGACGCGCGTCCTCACTTCGCTGCCGGTCGGTGAGCGCGTCGGGATCGCGTTCTCGGGTGGGCTCGACACCACCGTGGCCGTGGCCTGGATCCGCGAGAAGGGCGCGGTGCCGTACGCCCTGACGGCCGACCTCGGCCAGTACGACGAGCCCGACGTGGCCGGCGTCCCCGCGCGCGCGAAGGAGGTCGGCGCCGAGGAGGCGATCCTCGTCGACTGCCGTCCGCATCTCGCCCACGAGGGCCTCGTCGCGCTCCGCTGCGGGGCCTTTCACATCTCGTCCGGCGGGAAGACGTACTTCAACACGACCCCGCTCGGGCGCGCGGTGACGGGAACGATGCTCGTCCACGCGATGCGTGAGCACGGGGTCGACGTCTGGGGCGACGGGTCGACGTACAAGGGCAACGACATCGAGCGCTTCTTCCGCTACGGCCTGCTGGCGAACCCGGCGCTGCGGATCTACAAGCCCTGGCTCGACCCCGTCTTCGTCGAGGAGCTCGGCGGCCGGAAGGAGATGAGCGAGTGGCTCGTCGAGCGGGGCCTGCCGTACCGCGCGAGCATCGAGAAGGCGTACTCGACGGACGCGAACATCTGGGGCGCGACGCACGAAGCGAAGGAGCTCGAGCTCCTCGACCGCTCGATGCACATCGTCGAGCCGATCATGGGCGTCGCCCCCTGGGACCCGGCGGTCGAGATCGCGCCGGAGACGGTCAGCGTGCGCTTCGAGGAGGGCTGGCCCGTCGCGCTCGACGGCGTCGCGTACGACGACCGCGTCGAGCTCGTGCTCGCGGCGAACGCGATCGGTGGCCGCCACGGCCTCGGCATGTCGGATCAGATCGAGAACCGGATCATCGAGGCGAAGAGCCGGGGCATCTACGAGGCGCCGGGCATGGCTCTCCTCTTCCTCGCCTACGAGCGTCTCGTCAACACGATCCACAACGAGTCGACGATCGACGAGTACCGCACGGCGGGCCGGAGGCTCGGGCGGCTGCTGTACGAGGGTCGCTGGTTCGACCCCCAGGCGCTGATGCTGCGCCAGAGTCTCGCGAGCTGGATCGGCAGTGCCGTGACCGGAGAGGTGACCGTCGAATTGCGGCGCGGAGACGACTGGACGATCCTCGACACCGTCTCCGCGAACGCGACCTACCATCCCGAGCGGCTGTCGATGGAACGGGTGGAGGACGCCGCATTCGGGCCACTCGATCGCATCGGACAGCTCACGATGCGGCTCCTCGACATCGAAGACTCCCGCTCGAAGCTCGCGCTCTACGGGAGGCTCGGCCTGACCGGAGGCGACGAGGCCCTCGGCGAGCTCGCGTCCGGCGACGACTGAGCCCGAATCGCGCTACACGGCGCCGTCGCCGGCGCGCTCGACCACGACCACGGGAACGCGGGCGGCAGGGCTCAGGCGGAGGAGCGAGCGGACGATCTCCGCGCAGTCCTCCGGCTGGATCATCGCGGCGGCCTCGAGCCCCGTCCACGCGGCCATCGGCGTGTCGACAAAGCCCGGGCAGAGTGCGGTCGCGCGGACCCCCGTGTCCGACTCCTCGCGCACCAGTGAGCGCGTCAACGAGATGAGCGCCGCCTTCGAGGCGCCGTAGGTCGCGAGCCCCGGCGTCGGGATCGTCCCGGCGATCGAGGCCAGGTTGATCACGTACCCACGTGACTCGCGGAGCGCGGGGAGCGCCTCGCGCGTGACGAGGAACGCGCTCCGCAGGTTCACGGACTGCTGGAGGTCGAACTGCTTCGCCGACGTGTCGCCGATCTGTCCGGCGATGCCCACGCCCGCCGAGTTGACGAGGACGTCGAGGCCGCCGTGTGCCTCGAGGTGCGCCGCGACGAGGCGAGCACATTCCTCCTCGTGCCGCACATCGACGGGAATCGCCTTCGCGGCGAGCGCGCCCGCGGCCTCCTCGAGGCGCTCGACCGTCCGCGCGGCAAGCGTGAGGTCGTAGCCCTCGTCGCGGAGCATCCGCGCGATCGCGAGACCGATCCCGGACGACCCGCCGGTCACGAGCGCGCTCGGCATCGGCGGATCCTCTCACAGACGGAGGCCGCCCGGGTTCGGCGGCCTCCGCGGTGCAAGAGAGAGGGGGAAGGGGGAGATCCTCTCTTGCCGGAGTGTTCGCGTCGGCCCGCGCGGTTCCTTCCCTACACTCGCAGGGTGACGCAGCCGACGCTCACGAGCCTCGCGAAGGCAGGCGGGTGCGCTGCGAAGTACTCGGCCGCGCGGCTCGAAGAGCTGCTCGCAGGAATCGTCCCGGTGGACGCCACCGACCTGCTCGTGGGCCTCGACCCCGCGGACGACGCGGCCGTCTACCGGCTCGACGAAAAGACGGCGCTCGTCTTCACCGTCGACTTCTTTCCGCCCGTCGTCGACGATCCGCGCACGTTCGGCCGGATCGCGGCGACCAACGCGCTCAACGACGTGTACGCGATGGGCGGGAGGCCGCTGCTCGCGCTCTCCGTGACGGCGTTCCCGGAGGAGCTTCCCGTCGAGATGCTCGGCGAGGTGCTCGCCGGCGCCGCGGAAGCGACACGAGAGGCAGGGGCGATTCTCGCCGGCGGTCACACCATCCGCGACGAGGAGCCGAAATACGGACTTGCGGTCGTCGGCACGGTGCACCCGGACGGCGTCTGGCGGAAGAGCGGTGCCCGGCCGGGGGACGCCGTCCTCGTGACGAAGCCGCTCGGCACGGGCCTCGTCCTCCAGGCGGTCCGCGACGGATGCGCGCCAGAGGGGGCGCTCGATGCCGCCGTTGCGTCGATGACCGAGCTGAACCGCGATGCCGCCGACACGCTGCGGTCGTTCTCGCCGAGCGCCGTGACCGACGTCACCGGCTTCGGGCTCCTCGGACACGCCCACGAGACGGCCGACCGCTCGGGTGTCCGTATCACGCTCGACGCCCATCGACTGCCTGCTCTCCCGGGCGCCGTCGAGCTTGCGGCCGACGGAGTCCGCACCGGTGGCGACCGCCGGAACCGCGAGTTCGCCGGGCCCCACGTCGAGAGCACGGCCGAGCCCGAGCTGGAGGCGCTCGCGTACGACCCGCAGACCTCCGGTGGCCTGCTCGTCACGTTGCCGAACGACAAGCGCGCGGTGCTCGAGGCGACGTTCGCCGCGGCCGGCCTGGCTCTCCACCACGTCGGCGCGGTCGAAGAGGGGGCCGGGGTGACGCTGTCGTGAAGATTCGCGCGCGCCTGCGCGAGCCGGTGTCGCCGCGGCGCTTCCTCCAGTTCGCGGTGGCCGCCGTTGTCATCCTGGGCCTGGTCGTCACCTCGGGGGCCTTCGTGCGGCTGACCGGCTCGGGCCTCGGCTGCGACAACTGGCCACGCTGTGGGTCGACGCCGTTCCCCGCACTGAGCTACCACCCGATGATCGAGTTCGGGAACCGGGTGATCGCCGTGTGCGGGATCCTCGCATCGCTCGCCACCTGGCATGCGTCGCGCCGCGTGGCCGGGCTGCCGCGCTGGGTCGTCTGGGTCGCGCTGACCGCCTTCCTCGGCACGGTTGCGCAGATCCCGCTCGGCGGCATCACGGTGATCCTCGATCTCCACCCGCTCGCCGTCATGTCGCACTTCCTGCTCGCGCTCGTCGTCGTGGCGCTCTCGGTCGTCGTCGTCTTCGAGGCGTGGAGCTGCGCGAGCGGGCTCGGCGCCCCCGTGGCGCCGCGCTGGCTGCGCCTCGTCGCTCTCGTGGGACTCGTCGCCTGCGCGACGATGGTCGTGACCGGCGCGATCGCCACGGCCTCCGGCCCGCACCCCGGAGCCGACCAGGACGTGCACCGGCTCGGGCTCGGCATCCGAGATACCGTCTATGTCCACGTTCGGGCGACCGCGGTGTTCGGGATCGGCCTGCTGCTCGTGGGGTGGCAGCTGCTCCGCGCACGGAGAGAGGCGCCCGGGGTCGTGCGTCTCGCGCTCGTGCTCCTCGGCGTGCTGCTGACGCAGATGCTCGTCGGCGAGATCCAATACCGCAACGCGCTCCCATGGGGACTCGTGCTCGTCCACGTCACGCTCGCCGCGACGATCTGGGCCGCCACCGTCGGCGTGGTCTACACGCTCTGGCGACCGCCTCTCGCGCTGGTCGCACCCGCCGCGGAGCGGGTCGAGTCGCTCGGCGAGCCGCTGCGGACGCGCTGACGGTCGTTACGCTGCGCAGATGGCCCAAGCGGATCTGCGCCTTTCCGAACGCCCGACGCTGCGGAGCCCCGTGCTGATCACGGCGTTTCGCGGCTGGAACGACGGCGGCCAGGCCGCGACCGTGGCCGCGGGCTACCTCGTCGAGCAATGGGACGCGACGCGCTTCGCGGACGTCGACCCGGAGGCGTTCATGGACTTCCAGGCCGTCCGACCGACGGTGACGCTCGACGAGGGGCTTTCTCGCCGGATCGAGTGGCCCGAGAATGCCTTCTACCACGCGGCGATCCCCGGAACCGACCGCGACGCGGTGATCCTCGTCGGCGTCGAGCCCAACTACCGCTGGCGTGCGTTCACCGACCTCGTGATCGGCCTCGCCCGAGACGTCGGCGTCGACCTCGTCGTGACGCTCGGCGCCCTGCTCGCCGACGTCCCGCACACGCGTCCTGCGCCCGTGACGGGCGCGGCCACCGACCCGGCGCTCGTCGAGGAGCTCGGGCTGCAGCTCTCCCGCTACGAAGGGCCGACCGGCATCGTCGGCGTCCTCCACGACGCCTGCCGCACCGCGGGCCTCCGCTCGGTCAGCCTGTGGTCGGCGGTGCCGCACTACGTTTCCCTCGCACCGAGCCCGCGCGCGGCCAAGGCGCTGTGCGTCCGCCTCTCCGACCTGCTCGGGGCGCCGATCGACATGACGGACCTCGACGAGGCCGAGACCGAGTACGCATCGCAGGTCAGCGAAGCCGTCGCCTCCGACCCGGACACGCAGGCCTACGTCGAGGAGCTAGAACAGCGGGCCGACACGATCGAGTCCTTCGCCGAGGGTGGCGAGCTGCCGACCGGGGAGTCGCTCGCGGCCGAGCTGACGCGGTTCCTGCGCGAGCAGGAGCACCGGCGGAAGGACGACCCGCCGGCCGACCAGCCCTAGTCCGCGGCGGCGGTCGCCTCGGAGGCCTCAGCCTCCGGAGCTGCGTGAGCGTCGCCGGCGTCCTTGTCGGGAGCCTGTTGCGCCGTTGCGTCGCCGATCGCCGCGGCCGTCGCCGCCTGCGCCTCCGACGGCTTCTTCTTCCGGCGGCGGCGGCGGGACTTCCGCGCCGGCGCCTTCGGCGCGGGCAGGCTCTCCGCGAGCGCGGCCGCGATCTCCGCGATCGGCCCGAGCTCCTCGCGCGCGCGGTCGAGCGTGCCGTTCGCGCGCGGCGTGTAGCCCTCGGCCGAGGCGAGGAGGGCCGCGCCGACGGGCGTCGGCAAGGCCGCCGCGATCCTGACGAGCTGCGCGACATTGTCCTCGTGGCGGTGACCACGCGAGTTCGCCACGGCGCCGAGGAGCCGCTTGGCCTCCGGGAACTCCTGGCTCGCCTTGCGGTCGAGCGTCTTGCGGACGGAGCGCGCGAGGCGCCACGTCCAGCGGCCGAGGATCTGGTCGGGCGCCGTCGCCTTGCCGTCGCCGACCGCGCGCAGCAGGATGCGGACCCCCGCAGCCCGGTCCTTCTCCCAGGGGGGCGCCTGTGTGACGAGCGTGACGAGGTCGTCGAAGTCGGCACGGTCGACCGGTGTTGCGACGCGGTCCGCGAGGGCGGTCATGCGGAGACGCCGGTTGGGGTTCTCGGCGGCGCAGACGGAGAGGAAGGTCTCGAGCGCACCCTTGTCGGCGCGGCCCTCGGCGAACTTTCGCGCGAACTCTGCGCGCTGGTCGAAGCGAATCTGGCGCCCTGCGATGGTCGCCCAGAAGCGTTGCTCGTCGTCGTCGAGGAAGCGCGGGTCGACCCGCTGCCACTCGCGCTGGATGACCGCAAGCCGGCGACCGACGTCCTGCGTGACCGGGACGAGCCAGGGCGCCGGGGAAAGCTTCCGGCGGGCGCGGCGCGCCGAGCGACGGCGGGGAGCGGGCGTGACGCGCGCCCCCTCGCGGTAGAAGTCCGAGTCGAGCAGGGAGTGGAGCGAGACGACGCGCTCCGAGTGGGTCGCGCCCTTCGGGACGAAGTCGACGACGATCCCCGCCTCCTTGCGCGGGTGCGTCCGCATGATCCGCCCGATCCGCTGTTGGTAGACGCGCTTCGACGCTGTCGGCGCGAGGTGCATGCAGACCGTCGCGCGTGGCGAGTTCCAGCCTTCGGCCAGCAGCTGGGCGTTGACGAGCACGTTGATCTCGCCCCGCTCGTACGCCGCGAGGGTCTCGGCGAGCTCACGTGGGGGCGTCCGGCCCGAGACGGCCATCGTCTGGAGGCCGGCGGCACGGAACTCCTGCGCGAGGTTGTACGCGTGATCGACGCCGGCGGCGTAGACGATCCCGGGCGTCGAGCCGAAGCGGTCGCGGTAGAGGCTCGCGGCTGCCTGGTTGAGCGCCGTGTGGTCGAGCGCCGCGGCCAGCGCCCGCTCCTCGAAGTCGCCGCCGACGATCGGCACGGAGTTGATGGCGGCGACTGGTGGGACGCGCAGCGAGCGAAGGGGCGCAATCAGCCCCCGCCGGGCGGCGTCCGTGAGCGGCAGGTCGTCGACCGACGCCGGGAAGACGTCGGAGACCTGCTTCGCGATCAGCTGCTCCGTCGCGGTCATGCCGATGTAGAGCGGCTCGGAGAAGGTGCGGATCGCGGTCGAGGTCTTCTCGCCGAGGGCGGTGTGGGCCTCGTCGCAGATCACGAGCTGGTACGCCGTTCGCGAGAGCTCGTTGCCGTGCCGGGCGAACCACGCATACGTCTGGATCGTGAGGGGATCGGCGCGCAGCGGCTCCTTCCCCGCCTCGATCGCGTCGGTCAGCCGGTCGCCGTACCCCTCTGTCGTGAGGTCGCGGCGGAACTGGTCGACGAGCAGGCGGCGGTGCGTGAGGATCAGCACGCCGAGATGCCGTGCGGCCTCGACGAACCCGGCGGCGGCGATCGTCTTCCCGGACGCCGTGGGGTGACGGAATCGGTAGCGGCGCGACGCGCCGGGATCCTCCCCCTTGAAGCCGACCTCCTCGGCCTCCTCCGCCTCGTCGGCGAGGTCGACGTACTCCTCGTCCTCGTCCTCCTCGACGAGCTCCGCGACACTGCCGTTCGTGGAGCCGTTGCCGTTCTCCTCCGCGCTCCGCTGGGTCGCAGCGATCAGCTCGGTCAGCATCCCCGTCAGCGCGTCGATCTGGTGGCGGCGCAGGGCAGTGCCGGAGGCGGTCGCCGGCGTCTCGGCGGCGAGCACGCGCTCGAGACCGAGCATGAGGCCGTAGCGCACCTTCCAGCCCGGCGACGGCGTTCGATGCCCTGCTTCGATCTCCTCGAGCGCGTCGTCCAGCGCGAGCCGCCGCGCGGTGCCCGGCGCGAGCGCGACCTCGGGATCCTCGCCGGGATGGAGGAACGGCTCGGCGAACCACCGCTCGGCGCGATGGGCGGCGCTCTCGAGGTCCGGAAGCTGTCCGGACGACGTGGTCTGAGTGATAGTGGATTCCTGCATGTGCGCAGCAGCCTCGAAACGCGCCGCTCAGTCCTACGCAACCGTTCGAGGAAGGCAGCTCACTCGGGCATCGTTCGCGCGCCGGCGTCGCTGCACCCCTGAGACTACCGCAATCCGAGGCCCGGTAAAGGGGTTTCAGCCGTCGGCGAGCAACCGACCCGAGACGCGCTGCGAGATGCCCGTCTGGTCGAGGTGCTTCGTGATCCCGCCGCGGAAGAACGGAAAGCCCGCGCCGAGGATCAAGCAGGCGTCGAGCTCGGCAGCGCTCGCGACGACGCGCTCGTCGAGGATCCGCCGCGCCTCGTCGGCGAGCGCCTCGAGGATCCGTTCGTGGATCTCGCCGACGCTCGGCCGGTCGTTGCGCGCCTCGAGCTCGGGGAAGTCGCCGTCGGCGAGTGCCTGGAGCGTCGGCGAGAGCGGGAAGCGGTCCGGGAAGGCGTCGTGCAGCGTCTGGAGAGTGTGGTTCGCGACCCTGGGGCCGACCATCGCGAGGAGCGCCGAGGGCGGCATCGGAATTCCGAGGCGCAGCGCGGCCTCGTCCGTCTCCTCGAAGGTCGAGCCGGACTCGAGCGCCTGCATCAGCACCGTCGACTGTCTGGTCAGCATCCGGTTGACGACGAACGCCGGAGCGTCCTTCACGAGCACGCCGCGCTTGCCCAGCTTGCGCGCGACGTCCCAGGCGGTTGCGAGGGAGACGTCGTCCGTCGCCGGGGCTCGCACGACCTCGACCAGCGGAAGCACCGCGACGGGATTGAAGAAGTGGAGGCCGACCACTCGTTCGGGACGGGCGAGGCCGTCCGCCATGTCGGCGACCGACAGCGAGGAGGTGTTCGTCACGAGCAGGCACTCGGGGGCGACGACCTGCTCGAGCCCGCCGAATACTTCGCGCTTGACGGCCAGCTCCTCGAACACCGCCTCGAGAACGAGGTCGCAGCCCGCGTACGCATCGGGCGCCGTGCCGGCGGTCACGATCGAGCCGAGGAAGCGCGCCTTCCCCTCGCCGAGCCTCCCCTTCGCGACGAGACCGGCGAGCTCGCCCCGGATCGACTCGGCGGCGCTCTCGGCGCGGCCGGCGTCGACGTCGGTCAGGACGACGGGCACCTCGAGCTTGCGCAGGAAGAGCGTCGCGAGCTGCGTCGCCATCAGGCCCGCTCCGACGACGCCGACCGCCTGCACCTTCCGCGGCTGCGTGTCGGGAACACCTGCCGGCTTCTTGATCCGCCGCTCGACGACGTCGAACGCGTAGATCGAGGCCTGCGCCTCCGGCCCCGGGAGCAGGTCTGCGAGAGCGTCCTCCTCGGCGGCGTAGCCCTCCTCGAGGCTCCACGACGCGGCGCCCTCGATCAGGTCGAGCGCGCGGTACGGGGCAGGTGCCTGGCCGTGGACCACGTCGTCGACCCGGGCGCGCGCCTTGCGAACGATCTCGGAGACGTCGGACAGGTCGGCCGCCGGCTCGCGCTTGCCCTCGCCCGCCTCGATCCGGCGGAGCAGGAGCTCGATCGACTCGTCGAGGAACTCGACCGGATCGAGGTCGTGGTCGACGAGACCGAGTTCGAGCGCGTCGGCCGCGCGGATGAGCCTGTTCTGCTTGAGCGGGTTGTCGACGATCAGCCGGACGGCGGCCTCTGCGCCCACGAGCCGCGGCGTCAGCTGCGTCCCACCCCAGGCGGGGAAGAGGCCGAGGAAGACCTCGGGAAAGCCGAGATGGCGGACGTTCGAGGCGACGGTGCGGACATCGCAATGCAGCGCGATTTCGAGGCCGCCGCCGAGCGCCGCGCCGTTGACCGCGGCGAGGGTCGGGAACGGAAGCTCGCGCAGCCTGCCGAACAGCTCGTGCCCCGCCTTCCCTCCTTCGCGGGCGCGCTCGGGCGTGATGCCGGGGAACTGCGTGATGTCGGCTCCTACCGCGAAGACCAGCGGCTTGCCGGTCAGGACGAGCCCGCGCCAGTCGCGCGTGCGGAGGCGGCCAAGTACCTCCGCGAGGGATTCCAGCGCGTCGGGGCCGAAGGTGCTCGGCTTGCGCCAGTCCGCGCCGTTGTCGATCGTGACGAGTGCGATCGGGCCGACGCGTGTCGATAGCTCCTGGAGATGGAAGCGCGTGACCGGCGCGTCAGCCACGGCGCGTGTTCTCCCAGAGGAGCGCGGCGCCCATCCCGAGCCCGACGCAGAGCGCCGTGAGCCCGTAGCGAACGTCCGGCCGCTGCTCGAAGCCGTACGCGAGCTGTGCCATCAGGCGGACGCCGGTGGCCGCGAGGGGATGGCCACAGGCGATCGCGCCGCCGTACGGGTTGAGGCGGGGGTCGTCGGGTGCGACGCCGACGCCGTCGCACCAGGTCAGCACCTGCACCGCGAACGGCTCGTTCAGCTCGAAGAGCCCGATGTCGTCGATCGTGATGCCTTCGCGCTCGAGAAGCTGCGTCGTCGCCGGGATCGGGCCGAGGCCCATCAGATGCGGCTCGACGCCGGCGTAGGCGAACCCGACGAGCCGCATCCGCGGTTCGAGGCCGAGCTCCGCGGCGACGGCCTCGGAGGCGAGCAGCGATGCGGTGGCGCCGTCCGTCAGCCCGGCGGAGTTGCCTGCGGTGACGCGACCGCCTGCGCGGAACGGGGTGCGAAGGGTGGCGAGCCCCTCGACCGTCGTTTCGGGCCGCAGGAACTCGTCGCGCTCTGCGACCTTCCAGCCCTCGTCGGTGAAGACGCTCATCGGGACGACGGTGCGGGCGTAGACGCCGTCGGGCTCGGCCCACGCCGCAGCGGCCCGGCGCTGCGACTCGGCGGCGTACCGGTCGGCGTCCTCTTTCGTCAGCTGCGGGAACGCGTCGTGAAGGTTCTCGGCCGTCTGGCCCATCACCGCCGCGCTCTCGTCGATCAGCCGTTCGGCGACGAAGCGGGGGTTGAAGTCGACGTCGTCGCCCATCGGATGGTGTCCCATGTGCTCGACGCCGCCGGCGAGTGCGAGGTCGCAGGCACCCATCGCGATCTCGCCCGCGGCCGCGGTGACGGCGGTGAGCGCGCCGGCGCACATGCGGTCGACCGCGAAGCCGGGAACCGTGTGCGGCAGCCCCGCGAGGAGCGCCACGTCGCGGCCCAGCGTCAGGCCCTGGTCGCCGACCTGCGCCGTCGCGGCCATCACGACGTCGCCGATCCGCTCGGGCGGCGCCTGCGGGTTGCGGCGAAGGAGCTCGCGCACCGCCTTCACGGCCATGTCGTCGGCGCGCGTCTTCCAGAAGAGCCCGCCCGGGCCGGCCTTGCCGAATGCGGTGCGGACACCGTCGACGTAGACGACCTCGCGCAGCTCCCGCGCCATGGAGTGAGGATACACGCGTGTTTGACTGACCGTTCAATCAGCAAACGGCTTGCGATAATGGCGAGCGTGGACTGGGAGGCCAAGCTCACATGGGCCGAGGCGGAGCACGAGCGGCGGCTCGCGTCCGTCGCCGGGCCGACCGAGCGAGAGGACTTCCGGCTCGCGGGTCTCGCGGGGGCGTCCTGGGCGGCGGGGCTCGCCGCGCTGATGCTCGGGCGGGACGACGAGGCCCGTGACCTGCTCCTGCGTGCCGCAGACGAGTACGACACGAGCTGGCGGGCGGCGCCGCCGGGAAGCTGGGGCCGGCCGATCGCGATGATCCGGTGCAGGTTGATGGCCGGCGACCACGAAGGCGCGCGGGCCGACGCCTCGGCCGCCGTCGAGGCCGGCGCGCTCGATGCTCCGGGCCCGATCGGCGGCTACTGCGCCACGCTCGCTCTGCTCGTCCTCGGGCGCGACGAGGAGGCGGAGGTCGTCGCGGCCCGGATCGCGGACGAGGGGCTCGAACCGGCCGCGGTCGCACATGCTCTCGGCGCGCTCGCGCGGGGCGATGGGCCCGGCTACGAAGCGGCGCGCCTTGCGGTGCTGCGGTCGTTCGAGGAGCGCGACGCGTTCCTCGAGGACGTCCGAGTCGCCGACACGGTGCTCGTCCTCGACGCCCTGGCGCTCGCGCGGGATCTGGATCTGCCGCTGCTGTCCTCCCCGCTGCTACCCGGCTAGATGATTGATTGATCTAGTCCTCGCCAGCCGCGAGCTCCCGCGCGCGGTTCATCGCAGCCTGGATCGCGTTGAGGAACGCCGCCCGCACACCGGCGGACTCGAGCTCTCGGATCGCCGCGATCGTGGTGCCGCCCGGCGACGTCACCATCTCCCGCAGCTCGACGGGGTGGAGACCCTCGTCGCGGAGCTGCTTCGCGGTGCCGAACATCGTCTGGATCACGAGCTGCGTGGAGATCTCGCGGGAGAGGCCGAGCAGGAGTCCTGCCTCGATCATCGCCTCGGCGAGGAGCGCGAAGTACGCCGGGCCGGAGCCCGAGACAGCCGTCACGGCATCCATCGAGCGCTCGGGCACGCGCACGACGGAACCGAGATGCGCGAGCGCCTCCTCGGCGAGCGTGACGTGGGCGTCGTCGGCGTGGGCGCCGGCGCAGAGCCCGGCGATCCCCTCATGGACGGTCGACGGGGTGTTCGGCATGGCCCGCACGACGGGGACGCCCGCTGCGAGATGCTGCTCGATCGTCGCCGTCGGGGTTGCGGCGGCGACGGAGAGCACCGTCTGCTCGGCCGAGATGGCCGGTCCGATCTGGCCGAGGAGCCCTTCGATGTCCTGGGGCTTCACGGATACGACGACGAGGGCCGCACCCGCCGCCGCCTCGACGTTGTCCATCGTCGTGGCGATGCCGTATCGCTCGGCGAGCTCGACGAGTCGTTCCGCACGGCGGCTCGACGCGACGATGTCCTCCGGCCGGCGCCAGCCCGACGAGAGGAGGCCCGAGATCAGCGCCTCGCCGATCCTGCCGGTGCCTAGCACCGCGATACGCCGCTCGTCGACCGCCATGCCTGACTCTATGCAGCCCGGCGCTCTCGGCGTCGGGCGATGCGCGCCCGGTCGGCGGACGCGCCCGGGACGAGGCCACGCGACCAGCCGAGCAGGAGGATCTCCCCGGCGAGCCCCTGCCACTCGTCGTAGGGCGCGAGGAGCTCCGCGGTCTCGTGTCCCTCGACCCACCGCCCGGTGAGCGCTGCGTGGAGCTTCACGAGCGAGAGGTCGCCGACGAGGCCGCGGTCGAGTCGCCCGAGGCCCTCGAGCGAGATCACGCCGATCGACCACGGGCCGATGCCGCGGACGCGCGTGAGCCGGGCGACGACGGCGTCTCCGGGGAGGCCGCGAAGGCGCTCGAAGTCGAGCGTCGCCGCCAGGCGGGCTAGGACGGTGGCCCGTTGCTGGGCGAGACCGAACCGGCGTAGCTCGACCGGAGCGAGGCGGCGGAGAGCCGGCTGAGTGACGACCGCCTCGCCGCAGGCACGTGCGACCGCCTGCTCGATCGCGCGAGCGCGTCGTGCCTCGATCAGCTGTCCGCACAGCGCGCGGACGACGGCGTGCGTCACGGTTGCGAGGCGGAGCGGCCGGTAGCCGACGAAGAACCGTGCGGACGGGCCGATCAGCGGATCGCGGGCGAAGCGCTCGTGGAAGTCGGCGGTGTCGTCGTCGAGCGCCAGCATGAAGCGGGCCGTCGCGAGTGCCTCGTCGTCCGGCGCGCGAACGACGACGCGACCATCGGGGCGCTGGTTCGCCGTCGCGACGCGGTTCCCGGGCAGGGAGCCCTGCCATGTCCCGCTCCGCGCCATGAGCCGAAGGCGATACGGACCTGTCGGCGTGATGACGTCCTCGAGCACGGCGTCGAGCCTACTCGGGCGGTACGCTGGCGGCCGCCGGTGTCAGACACCGAATCCTGTCAAGGGGTTTTCGTGCCGACTTCGCGTCAATCGTTCCACAGCTCACGAGCCCGCTTTCATTCGACGGTCAGGTCGGCTGCGCCTCGGCCCCCTCGTTGCTCGAAGGGCGAACGGGCGAAGCATCCGTGGGACCATGCGGGCTCGGGCCTGGGGAGCAACTGGCACAAAGACGGCGCGCTTTGGGGTTGACAGAAATCGGTGTCTGACACCGCTCTCACGTGCGGCGCGCTGCTCGGACTCGCGCTCGGCGTCGCGCTTGTCGCTCCGGCGGTGGGTGACGCCGCGCGGCCGACGCCAGCCCGGGGCCTGACGCTCGTCGTCGACTGGAAGGCGAAGGTGTCGATCCGGCAGGCTCCCGGAAGCAGGACGCTCGCGGTCGCGAAGTGGAAGACGCCCTTCGGCTCGGTTCGGCGGCTGCAGGTTGTCGCCCGTCGCGGCAACTGGTTCGCCGTGGAGAGCGACGTGCTCGGCAACGGCATCGTCGGCTGGGTCCCGCGCACAGCGCCGGTCCGGCTCCGCGCGGTGCGATACGCCGTCGAGGCGGATCTGTCGAAGCGTCAGCTGACGCTGCGCGATGAGGGCCGCGTCGTCTTCCGGCGACGCGTCTCGATCGGCGCCCCGGGCTCGCCGACGCCGACCGGGCGTTTCCACGTGACCGACCAGATCTCCGGGCGCAAGTGGCGGCTCGGCTGCTGCATCGTCGTGCTCTCGGGGAACCAGCCGCGGCTGCCCGCGGGCTGGGGCGGAGGTGACCGGCTCGCCATCCACGGACGCCCGTCGGCGCACGAGACGCTCGGTGCGCCGACGAGCGCAGGATGCCTGCATGCGACCGAGCAGACCCTGCACGCGCTCGCGCGGCTACCGCTCGGCACCCCCGTCGTGATCCATCCGTAAGGTCGGAGCGTGCGGCTCACCGACGCGATCTCGATCCGTTCGCGGAGGCGGAAGCTGGCGCTTTTCCTCGACGAGATGCGGCCCGCCGAGGCCACGACGGTCCTCGACGTCGGCGTCGACGAGGTCTCGCTCGGCGAGGGAGGTGGACAGAGCGGCTGCACCACGCACAACTTCCTCGAGGAGCGCTACCCCTGGCCCGAGCGACTCACGGCGCTCGGCCTCCACGACGGGGCACGCTTCCGCATGCGCTACCCGCGGATCGCGTACGTCCAGGGTGACGCCTGCGCGCTGCCCTTTCCGGACGCGAGCTTCGACGTCGTCCATTCGAACGCGGTGATCGAGCACGTCGGGGGACGGGAGCGGCAGGCGGTCTTCGTCCGGGAGGCGCTCCGCGTCGGCCGGCGGGTGTTCCTGACCACCCCGAACCGCTGGTTTCCCGTCGAGGTGCACACGAGGCTTCCGCTCGTCCATTGGCTTCCCGAGTCGCTCGCCGGACGCGCGTACGACGTGGTGGGCAAGTCCTGGGCGAGGGACAACCACCTGCTCGGCCCCGCGGACTTCCGGTCGCTCTTTCCGGGGGCGGTCGAGATTCGCAATCTCGGCATGACGCTCGTGGCGATCACGTGACGTCCCGATTCCCGCGCATCGCCCTCCTCGTCCTGATCGTGGGGCTCGCGCTCCACAACCTCGCGATGGCGCTCTTGTGGCAGGCGGGCGTGCGCGACACCGCGCTCGACGTCGTTGCCGCCTGGAAGGACGTCCTCCTGCTCGCGGCGGTCGTCCTCGCGCTCGCCGCCGCCGGGTCGATCCCCCATCTCGGCTGGCCCGACCGCTTCGCCCTCGCCTACGGCGCAATCGTCGTCGTGTACTGGCTCGTGCCGCAGTCGTGGCTCGACGGGGACGCGACCGCGCGAGGTGAGCTGTACGCGCTCCGCCACCACCTCCTTCCGCTCGGTGCGTACATCCTCGGGCGCCTCGTCGCGCTCGACCGCGCGTGGTGGCGACGCATCCTCCTCACCCTCGTCGGTATCGGCGTCGGGCTCGCGGTCTTCGGGCTCGTCGACGTCTACTTGGTGCCGCTGCAATGGTGGCGCGACTCGGGTGTGCCCGACTGGTTCCACGAGCAGCTCGGGCTCGCCTATCGCTGCCTCTCGTACCTGCCCGAGAACTGGATCCTGAACACGGACGAGGAGAGCCCTGTCCGCCGTCTCGTCTCGACCTTCCTGAGCCCGCTCGCGACTGCGTACGCCCTCGTCGTCGTGCTGCTCCTGCTCGTCGCCGCGCGGCCGCGGTGGTGGACGGTCGCCGCAGGCGTGATCGTGTACACGGGGCTCCTGTGGACGCACACGCGCGCAGCGTTCATCGCGCTTCCCGCAGGCCTGCTCGTGCTCGCCGCTCTGCGGCGCTCCTGGGTGCCGGCCGTGCTCGCGGCCGGCTCGGTCGTCGTGACGGTCGGCTTCGTCGCCCTGTTCCCGACGATCGGACCGACGACGACCTACACCGCGGCGGAGCTCGTCTGCCTGCGCGAGAACGCCGCCACGGGCGGCGTCAAGAGCGACGACCCGTTCTCGACCGGCGAGAGCTCGACGTCGAGCCACCTCAGCGCGTTGCGTGACGGGATCCGCACCGTCGCCCGCCATCCCTGGGGCTACGGGCTCGGGAACGCGGGGGTCTCGGCTGCCCGCACCGGCGTGACGCCGAAGGCCGGCGAGTCCACCTACACGGAGCTCGGCGTCGACACGGGCCTCCTCGGCCTCGCGGCGTTCGTCGGCTGGCTCGTCGCGCTCTTCGTCGCGATCCGCCGGCGCTCTCCCTGGCTGGCAGCGTCGCTCGTCGCCGTCGCGGTGCTCGGGCTGCAGACCGACGTGATCGGCATCCACTGGCTCTCGGTGGTCGTGTTCGCCCTCGCGGGCGCCGTGCTTCGCGCCGCACCGGACGAGCCGCCGAGCGAGGACGCGCTCTAGCTCGAGCTCGACCCCGAGCCGAAGCCGGCGCGGCGCTCGACGTCTGCCTCGTCGACCATGTGGCCGTCGCGGCTGACGTACCCGCCCTTGCCGCCGACGACGAGCAACACGAGGTCCTCGTCGCCGCCGTTCGAGACGCGGCGAGGCGTCGTCGACGAGACGTGGACCATCCCGCCCGGTCCGAGCAGCCGCTCCTCGTCGCCGACCTCGACGCGCGCGGTCCCGGAGTGGACGAAGTACAGCTCGTCCTGCTCATCGTGGTAGTGCTGGAAGCCGGTGTAGTTCGGCGGCATCACGATCACGTTGATGCCGAATGCCTCGACGCCGAGCGCCTGGCGCACCTTGCGGAAGCCGTAGCCCTCGCCCAGCTCCTCGATCGTCCCGAACGCGTGGCTCATGTCGCTCCCTTCGTCTGCACCATTGCGTCGATCGTCCTGCGCAACCCTTCCTCGAAGCCGACGCGCGGCTCGTAGTCGATCGTCTCGCGCGCAGCGCTCACATCCGCCCACGACTCGCGCACGTCGCCGGGCTGCGCCGGCCCGAACGTCTTCTCGACCGGCTTGCCGATGATCGAGCCGATCGTCTCGGCGAGCGCGTTCACGGTCTCCGAGCCTCCCGTCGCGATGTTGAGCACCCGGCCGGCGCCGTCGGGAGCTTCGGCCGCGAGGAGGTTCGCCTGGACGACGTTCTCGACGTACGTGAAGTCGCGCGACTGCTCGCCGTCCCCGTGCACCGTCACCGGGCGGCCGTCGGCGATCGCGCGGATGAACCGCGGCACCACGGCCGCGTACTGCGACGTCGGGTCCTGGCGCCGCCCGAAGACGTTGAAGTAGCGCAGCGCGACCGTCTCCAGCCCGTAGACGCGCGTGAAGCTGACGCAGAAGCGCTCCGCGGCGAGCTTTGCGACGGCGTACGGCGAGATCGGGTTGGGCGCCTGGGTCTCGACCCGGGGGAACGCGCCGCCGTCGCCGTACACCGAGGACGACGAGGCCGCGACGACTCGCCGGATGCCCTCGTCGCGCGCGGCGAGGAGGACGTTGAGCGTCCCCTCGACGTTGACCGCGGTCGACGTGAGCGGATCCTGGACCGAGCGTGGAACGGAGCCGAGGGCCCCCTGGTGGAAGACGACCTCGGCCCCGCGGACCGCAGTATGGACACGTTCGTAGGAGCGGAGGTCGCCCTCGACGACCTCGACGTCACGCCCGAGCGCCGCGAGGTTCGCGCGGCTTCCAGTCGCGAAGTTGTCGAGCACGCGCACCTCGTCGCCTCGCTCGAGCAGCGCCTGGACGAGATTCGAGCCGATGAACCCGGCGCCTCCCGTGACCAGGACCCTTGTCACTGCCGGCTCCCCGCGGTGACGGGGTACGCGGGGGCGTCACTGGGGACAGGCACCCGCGGCGCCAGTCCCCGGTAGAGGACGCACCTCACGCGGCTCGCTCCGCGACGACGTGGTAGTTCGCGGCGATCGTCCCGGGTCGCTCGTCACGGAGCTGCGCCACGCGCCGGTCGAGCGCCCGCGCGGCGCGGTTGAGCAAGCCGACGATCGGCCCGCGAACGACGCGAAGCGGTGTCCGCCGGAGAACGTGCTCGAGGTAGATCGCGTTCAGCATCGCGAGGGAGGAGGCAGTGCCGGAGCCGGCGGACACCGTAACGGAACCCCAGTCGCCGTTCGTCCTGAACAGCCGGTCGAGCCCCGCGCCGGTCCAGCGCCAGAGGTCGACCGGGTTCGGGTGGTAGACCATCGCGCCGTGGGTCGACAGCAGCACCCGGCCTCCGGGGCGCGTCACGCGCGCGAGCTCGCGGATGCCCTGGGCAGGATCGTCCACGTGCTCCAGCACCTGCGCGCAGAGGACGACGTCGAAGGACGCGTCGTCGGCCGGGATCGACTCGATGACGCCCCTGAGCGATGCGCGCGGGTTGTCCCAGGTGTCCATCCCGACCACCTCACGGACGTGGGGCTGGAAGAGCGTGAGATACGGCATCTCGCCGCAACCGACGTCGAGCAGCCGGTACGGCCCGAGGTCCGCGCCGGCCCGTGCCGCCTCTGCGCCCAGCCAGCGCGCGAGCGGCGCGCGGACGGCGTAGGTCGGCATCGACAGCGGCGGGTCGAGGCGGGCATCACTCACGGACTGTCACCAGCCCGAACGCAATCCAGGTCAGCGCCTCGAGCGGCAGCCCCGCAACGAGGCCGATCCCCGTCCACACGCCTGCGACGACGCAGAGCCAGCCGAGGCCGACGAGCGGGACCGGGGAGGCTCGCAGCCCGCGCACCGCGGCGGCGACACCCGCGGCCGCGAGGCCGAGCAGGAAGACGATTCCGGCGATCCCGAGGTCGGCCGCGACCTGGAGGTAGAGCATCTGGATCCCCCACGGGTGCTCCGGCGACGGGAACGCCTGGTCGGGCTCGCCCGGGAAGCGGGCGCGCGCGTCGTCGAGGAACGGCGCGTACGCCCACTCCTCGCTCGAGGCCTGCCAGCCGACGCCGGTCACCGGGCGGTCGAGCCAGATCCGGCCGCCGATGTACGCGAGCAGCGTGCGGTGCGCGTAGCTCTCGACCCCGGTGTCCGCGGTCCGCTCGCGGAGCCCGACGAACTCTGCGAAGCGCTCGATCGTGTCGGCGCGCATCGTCGCCGTCCCCGCCGTGACGAGGAGCGTGACACCGACCAGCGTGAGGGCGCGGCGGCCGCGGAGAGCGGAGACGGCGCGGGCGCCGAGAAGCACCGCGGCGAGAGCGAGCCAGAGGCCGAGCACGGCCGTCATCGCGCCGGAGAGGACGACCCCGAGCCCACCCGTGACGAGCGCGACGACCGACCAGCGCCGCCCCGCCGGCCTTCCGTCGGCGAGCACGATCCCGATCGAGCCGACCACCAGCACGGCGCCCGACAGCGCGGCGAAGTCATGGATCCCGACGAAGGACGGCTCTCGCTGACCCGGTCGCTTCCCCTCGAACTCGGCCACGATCCCGAGGAACTGGAGCAGCCCCCACGAGGTCGCGGCGACGCTCCAGGCGACGAAGGCGCGGACGACCGGGACGAGGTCGACGGTCGAGCGGACGAGCAGCACGGTCGCGGGCAGAAGCGTCGCGTACCAGCCGAACTTTGCGAGGCTGATCGCGTGGCGCGTGAGGTCGTACTCCTCGCCGAGGAGAGAGGGCGTCGCAAGTGAGATCGCGCAGACGAGGAGGAAGGCGGCCGCGAGGCCGAGGACGACCCGCGCGCGGAGGAGCGGCTGCCAGCCCTCGCGGCGGCTCCGTAGCCCCGCCGCGACGAGCGCGCACGCGATCGCCGCGTCGGCGAGCGTCACGTCGACCGAGGTCGACCCGACGCCGAGCGACGCGCTCGGCTGGTACGTCGCGTGCAGGAAGAGGAACGGAACAGCGGCAGCGAGGACGAGGGTCTCGCGCGACCGCCTGCCCGTCGGTGTCGGCTCGGATGCGGGAGCCGCGTGCGCCCGGGGGAGCAGGTCGGCCGTCACGCGCCGGACTGTAGCGCGGGGTTTGGACCGTACCTGGTGGTGCCTGGTGTCCGACTTGAAGTCGGACACCCCATGCCCCCTACACTGACTCCCCACGATGGCTCCGAGCGTTTTCCGGCGCCGGTCTGCGACCGCAGCCGGGCTCTACCTCTCGGTGGCCCTCGGCATCCTCGGCACGATCGCGGCCGCTCGGATGCTCGGCCTCGCCGACTTCGGGCGCTTCGCGACGGTGATGGCCGTCGTCGGGCTCGCGCAGACGCTCCTCGACCTCACCGTCGAGGAGAGCCTGACGAAGTTCGGGTTCCGGTACGTCGCCGCCGAGGACTGGGGGAAGCTGCATCGTCTCTTCCGGCGCGCGCTCGAGGTGAAGCTGGTCGGCGGCGCGCTCGCGTCTCTCGTGATCCTCGCCATCGCGCCGTTTGCGGACACGCTCTTCGGGACGGACGGCCTCACCGCGCCGATGGCCGCGGCAGCGGCGATCCCGTTCTTCGCCGCTCCCGAGAACGTCTCCGCGAGCGCGCTCCTCCTTCGCGGCCGCTACGACCTGCGCGGCGGCTTGCTCTCGGTGACGATGGGCATCCGACTTGTCGCGATCGTCGTCGGAGCCTCGATCGGCGTCACCGCGGCGCTCGGCGCGCTCGCGGTCGGTCAGCTCCTCGCGACGGCGATCGTCGGCACGGCCGGCGCCTCCGCGCTGCGCCGGTTCCCCCGCGGCGAGCAGCGCGCTCTCGGCGCCGACCGGCGCGAGATCTTCTCCTTCGTCGTCCAGTCGAGTGTGGCGACCGGCGTCATCTCGCTCAGGTCGGCGCTCGCACCCGTCCTGCTCGGCATCGTCGCGGGCACGACCCAGGTCGGCTACTACCGTGTGGCGCTGGCGCCGCAGAGCGGGTTCTCGGCGGCGAGCGCGCCGGTGCGCCTCGTGCTGCTGACCGAGCAGACGCGCGACTGGGAGCACGGACGGGAGGGGAACGTCCTGCGCGGCCTCCGGAGCTACACGCTGGCCGCGCTCGGCGTGGCGGCGGTCGCGGTGCCCGTCTTTCTCGTCGCGATGCCGTGGCTCGTCCGCGTCGTCTTCGGGTCGGAGTACCTGCCGGCGGTCGACGCCGCCCGGATCGTGCTCGTCGCCGCCGCGATCCAGCTCGTCCTCGGCTGGTCGAAGTCACTGCCCGTGACCGTCGGCCGCCCGCACTTGCGGATCGTCACGCACGGGGTCGAGACGCTCGTGCTGCTGCCGCTGGTCGTCGTCCTCGGCGACCGCTGGGGCGTCACCGGCGCGGCCGTCGCGTTCCTCGTCTCGACGCTCGTGT
Organism: uncultured Actinomycetes bacterium; assembly: GCA_963746445.1. GTDB lineage: Bacteria > Actinomycetota > Thermoleophilia > Gaiellales > Gaiellaceae > Gaiella. The sequence continues at coordinate 68,947 of CAVVAW010000007.1, read as the reverse complement.
TCGCCGCGACCTGGGCCGTCGTGCTCGTGCGGCTGCGGGCCGAGCTGCGCGCGACGGGGCGCGTCGGTGCGCCGAGGGCTGCTGCCCCGTGAGGGTCGTCGTCGTCTCGGGGATCTGGCCGCCCGACGTGGGCGGGCCGGCGAGTCACGCGCCCGCGCTCGCGGATGCGCTCGTCGAGGCGGGTCACACCGTCGAGGTGGTGACGACGGCCGACCTGGCCCCCGACACGCAGCCGTACCCCGTGCACTGGGTCGCGCGCGACCGGCCCGCGCCGCTCCGCCACCTGGCGGTCGCGCGCGAGGTCCGACGCGCCGCTCAGGGAGCCGACCGGGTCTACGCGACGACGATGGTGCGCCGCGCAGCGCTCGGAGCCGCGCTGGGTCGGCGGCCGCTCGTCGTCAAGCTCGTCGCCGACGAGGCGTACGAGCGGGAGCGCCGCGCCGGCCGGTTCGCGGGCACGCTCGAGGAGTTCCAGGCGGAGCGCCGTGGTCTCCGCCTGCGGTTCCTGCGCGCGACGCGAACTGCTGCTCTCCGTCGCGCGCGGTGCATCGTCGTGCCGAGCGCGTACCTCCGGCAGATCGCGATCGGCTGGGGCCTCGACCCTTCGCGGGTCGACGTGGTGCCGAACCCGGCGCCCGAGGTGCCGGAGCACCCGACGCGAGACGAAGCGCGTGCGACCCTCGGCATCGACGGCTTCGCACTCGGCGTCGCGGGCCGGCTCACGGCACAGAAGGCGCTCGGGGACACGCTGGAAGCTCTCGCGCGTGTTCCGGACGTCGCGCTCCTCGTCCTCGGCGACGGACCGGAGCGGGCGGAGCTCGAGCGTCGCGCCGGCGAGCTCGGGCTGGCGGATCGCGTCCGCTTCCTCGGAGCCGGGACGCGCGACGACGTGATCGCGCTGTTTCGGGCCGTCGATGCCGCGCTTCTCACGTCCGCCTGGGAGAACCTCCCACACACGCTGCTCGAGGCGCTCGCTACGGGAACGCCGGTGATCGCGACGGCGGTGGGCGGAATCCCGGAGGTCGTTCGCGACGAGGAGAACGGCCTGCTCGTCCCGCCGCGCGACATCGCCGCGATCGCCTCCGCCATCGACCGCCTCGTCCACGACGACGCGCTTCGCGCGTCGCTCGCGGCTGCCGCCGCGCCGTCGGTCGAGGAGCTCGCCGAGCCGCGTATCCTCCGCCGGATCGTGCAGGCGATCGTCGGTGACCGGGAGCCGTGAAGCCGCGCGTCCTCATGGTCGGGCGCACTCGCTACCGGCTTCCGCTGAACGGGTCGCTCGAGCGGAAGTTCGCGGCGCTCGAGGAGCGGCTCGCGTTGCGCGTTCTCGCCTCCGCGCCGCGCGACGCGCCGGCCGGCGACGGCACGTTCGCGCTCCAGCGCGGCACCGCCGTGGCCGCGCTCGACGGGCCGCTGTTCTACGGCGCGCTGCCCGCCCGCATCGCCCGCGAGCTGCGCCACCGGCCTGCCGACGCGATACTCGCCCAGAGCCCGTACGAGGCGCTCGCCGCGCTGGCGGGGCGGAAGCTCGCGCGGAGCGACGCGGCCGTCGTCGTCGAGATCCACGGCGACTGGCGCACGTGGTCGCGCCTCTACGGGTCACGCGCGCGGGCTGTCGTCGCGCCGCTCGCCGACCGGGCCGCGCTCGTCGCGATTCGCAGCGCCGACGCGGTGCGGACGCTCTCCCCGTTCACGAGCGGGATGGTCCGCGAGGCAGGGGTCGAGCCGGCCGGCACCTTCACGACCTACACGGAGCTGACCGCGTTCTCCGAGCCGCCCGTGGCGCCGCTCCCCAAGCGGCCCGTCGCGCTGTTCGTCGGCGTGCTCGAGCGCTACAAGAACCTCCATGCGATCGCCGAGGCGTGGCGTCTCGCGGCCCCGCGGGTCCCGGACGCGCGCCTGCGGATGGTCGGCGACGGACGTCACCGAGACGTCGCGGAGACACTCGTTCGCGAGCTTCCCGGACAGGTCACGTGGGAGCCGCGCCTCGAGACGGCTGACGTCGTGAAGGCGTTCGACGAGTCCTGGCTCCTGCTTCTCGCCTCGCGCTCCGAGGGGACACCGCGGGTCGTGCTCGAGGCGCTCTGTCGCGGCCGCGCCGTCGTCGGCGCGCGGGCCGGCGGCATCCCGGACGTCGTCCAGGACGGGGAGACGGGGCTTCTCGTCGACCCCGACAGCCCTGCCGAGATCGCCGACGCCCTCGTGCGGCTCCTCTCCGACCGGGGGCTGGCGGAGCGCCTCGGCGCCGGCGGCCGCGCGCTCTCGGCCGAGTGGACGTACACGGCAGACGAGTACGCCGACCGCGTCGTCGAGCTCGTCGGCCGGGCGGTGGAGGCCAGGCGGGCATGAGGCTCGTGGTCGTCACGCAGCAGGTCGACCCGGCCAGCCCCGTGCTCGGGGCGACGGTCGACAAGCTCCGGGCGCTCGCGGCCCGGGTCGACGAGCTCGTCGTGCTCGCGGACAGCGCGGTCGAGGGCGCGCTTCCCGAGAACTGCAGCGTCAGGCCGTTCCGTGCCTCGCGCCGGGCGGGCCGAGGCCTGCGCTTCGAGACGGCCCTGGCGCGGGAGCTCGGGCGGCGGCCCCGGCCCGCGGCGGTGCTCGCCCACATGTGCCCGATCTACGCGGTGCTCGCCGCGCCGCTCGCGCGGCCGCTGGGCGTGGACGTCCTCCTCTGGTTCACGCACTGGCGCAAGAGCCGGCTGCTGCGGGCTGCGGAGCGGGTCTCGACCAGGGTGCTGAGCGTCGACGAGCGCACCTTTCCGCTTCGCTCCCGGAAGCTCGTCGGGATCGGCCACGGCATCGACGTCTCCGGCTTCCAGTGCGTCGAGCGGCCGGAGCGCAGCCCCCTGACGCTGCTCGCGCTCGGCCGGACGTCTCCCGCGAAGGGGCTCGAGACGATCCTCCGCGCGGTCGCCGAGGTGCCGGACGTGGCTCTCCGAGTGGTTGGCCCGTCCCTCACGGAGGAGGAGCGCATGTACCGCATCGCGCTCGAGCGGTTCGTCCTGGAGCACGGTCTCCTCGACCGGATCGACGTCCGCGGCCCCACCCCGCGTCACGCCATCCCCACGCTCTACGCGCAGGTCGACGCGCTCGTCAACGACATGCGGCCGGGTGCGGCCGACAAGGTCGTGTACGAGGCGGCGGCGACCTGCCTGCCGGTGATCGCCTCGAACCCCGCCTTCGACAGCCTCCTGCCCGAAGAGCTTCGCTTCGCGCACGGCGACGTCGACGGGCTCGCCGCGGCGATCCGCCGGCTCTCGGTGATCGACCGGAACGGGATCGGTCGCGGGCTGCGCGAGATCGTCCTGCGCGAGCACTCGGTCGGCGTGTGGGCCGACCGCGTCGTGGCCCTCGCACGGTGAGCGGCCGCGTCCTCCACGTCGTCAAGGTCGCCGGGATCTCCGGGGCGGAGAACCACCTGCTGCTGCTTCTGCCCGCGCTGCGCGACCGCGGCTGGGACGTCGCCGCGGTCATGCTCCACGAGGGCGAGCCCGGCGCCGAGGACTTCGCCGTCCGGCTCGAGGCAGACGGCGTCCCGGTCGAGCGGGTGCGCCTGTCGCGCGCGTTCGACCCGCGGGCGTTCGCGCGCATCCTGCGACGAGCCCGGCGCGACCGGCCCGACGTCGTTCACACGCATCTCGTCCACGCGGACTTCCATGGGCTGCCCGCGGGGCGCCTCGCACGGGTGCCGGCGCTCGTGTCGACGAAGCACGGCTTCAACGCGTTCCGGGACCGGAAGGCGTTCGCGACCGCCGATCGCGCCGTCGCCTCGCTCGCGGACGTGCATGTCGCGATCTCGGCGGGTCTCGCCCGGTACCTCGCCGAGAGCGAGGGCTTCGACGCTGCGACCTTCGAGGTCGTGCACTACGGGATCGAGGCGGGGTCCGAGCCGCCGCCGCTTCCCGGCGCGCCGCGGCTCGCGATCGTCGGCCGCCTGATCCCGATCAAGGGTCACGACGTGCTGCTCCGCGCCGTCGCCCGGGCGCGCGAGCGGCTTCCCGGGCTGACGCTCGAGATCGCGGGCGACGGGGAGCTCGAGCAGGAGCTCCGCGCCACCGCCATCCGGCTCGGGCTCGGCGACGCGGTGACCTTCCTCGGTCGCGTCGCGCCCGTCGATCCGGTCCTCGAGCGCGCAGAGGTCGTCGTCGTCCCCTCGTTCGGCGAGGGCTTCGGGATGGTCGCCCTCGAGGCGATGGAGCGCGGCCGCCCGGTGATCGCGAGCGCCGTCGGCGGGCTTCCGGAGATCGTCGACGAGGGCCGCACCGGGCTGCTCGTGCCGCCGGGCGACGTCGAGGCTCTCGTACGCGCGATCGCGGAGCTGGCGGACGACCCGGCGCGGGCAGCGGGGATGGGCCAGGCTGGCCGTGCCCGCGCGCTCGACGGGTTCTCGCAGGAGCGCTGCACCGAGCGGATCGCGGTGCTCTACGAGACGGCGCTGGCGGGGGGCGAGCGGCGCTTCCGCAGGAGGAGCTCCCAGGCGCGCTCGAGCGCGAATGCCGCGAGCAACGCGAGCACGAAGTCCCACGGGGCGCGGTAGCGCACCGTCCCGGCGAACACCATCGCCATGAGCGTGTTGAAGCCGAGCAGCAGCGCGGCGAGCGCGACGAAGCGCCGCGGCGCGAGGAATGCGCCCCAGAGCGCGAAGGCGTAGAGCATGAGCACGAACGCGGGCTCGACCGTTCGCTGCGCCAGGTCGGAGGCGCCCTGCTGGGCCGCGTCGTCGGCCGTCACGCTGAGGAACGGCGACCAGAGCATCCCGACGGCCTGCACCGCGAGCCGCGCCTTCTCACCGGGGTGCTCGCGCCAGAAGTCGAAGACCTCGTCGCGGTAGAACGACGACTGCGCGCACTCGTCCACCGCCTTCGCCGCGGCCACCGAGATTCCAGCGGCCTTCTCCGGCCAGGGGGGCACATCGGGCAGGTCGGGCACGTCGTCGATCCAGCCGCCGCCCGCCAGGACGTCGTAGGTCGCCGGGTTGTTCGCCTTCCAGAGCGCGCGCGTGTCCGTCGTGATCGTCGCGCACCCGATCACGACCTTGTTCCGGACGACCCACGGGGCGGTCACCAGGGCGGCGCCGACGACGACGAGCGCCGCTGCGGCGATCGCGCGGCCGGCGGGCCGGACGCGCCACGCGACGTACGGCGCCAGGACGAGCGGGAGGAGCAGCAGGCGCGCGTTGGAGAGGATCGCGAGCCCGGTCACCGCACCGAGCCCGAGCGCCGGCGGCAACGAGCGGCGCTCGTACGCGAGCAGCGCGAGCAGGACGATCGCCGCCGCGAGCAGCCCGTCCAGGATCTCGCGGTTGACGTGGATGTCGTGCCAGACGAGGTACGGGTGCAGCGTCGCCACGAGCGCGGCCAGCACGCCGGTTCGCACGGATGCGAGGTGGGTGCCGATCGCGAGCACGAGCAGCGCCGTGACGACCGCCACCAACACCTGCGCGAGCCCGACCACCGCCCACGAGCGGTCGAGTGGCCAGTAGAGCCCCGCGAGGAACCACGCGTAGAGCGGCTGCGTGTACGCCGACGGGACCCCGGGCAGGAAGCCGAACGTGCCGCTCGAGACGAGCGTCCGCGCGAAGACGTCGCTCTTCTCGACGTAGGCTTCGAGGATCTGCTCGCGCTCGATCGCGAGCGCGAGCAGGCGCGGCACTGCGGCGGCGGCGACCACCAGGAGGGCCGCACCGCGTGGTATCCGTTGCGCGATGCCGCCCACGACTCCGGAACGGTACGCAGTGGTCTCGTGTCACGTCGAACGACCGCTCGACGACAGCGTCTGGGCCGCGTTCGCGGCGCTCCAGGAGCGGAGACCCGGCGGTCTTGCGATCGCGGCGCTGCTGCGCCCGCCCGACAGGGACGCGGGCGAGACGAACGAGGAGCTCTGGCTCTCCCGCGCCCGCGAGGCGGCGGCGCGAGGGCCGCTCGGCCACCACACGCACTTCACGAGCCCGACGCACGCACGGCCGACCGGCGGCGCTACCGGGGAACGTGTCCGGCGCGAGGGCGCGTGGATCCGCGAGCGCGGCCTTGCGCCCGCGCTCTTCTGCGGCGGAGGCTGGTACGCCGACCACTCGGTCGCGCTCGCGTGCGCGGAGCTCGGTTACGCGGACTGCACGCCGCGCACGACGCGGCCGTCCTACCTCGAGGAGGGCGCCGCCTGGGTCGAGCTCGACACCCCCGCGCGGATCGACCTCGGAGAGAGCACGCTCGCCGCGGTCCCGACCACGCACGGTGCGGGAGACCTGGCGCGCGCGCTCGTGCGGCCGGGGCTGCCGCCGCGGGTGCACGCCTACTTCCACGACACCGACCTCGTCGACCGCCGGCGCCGGGCGCTGATCGTCGCCGGGCTGATGTTGCTCGCCCGGCGACGGCCGCCGTTCGACCTCGACGCCCTCGCGGCGTCGGTGAGCGCCCCCGAGCGGGCGTGGGCAGAGGTCGCGCGGGGCGGAGCCGCCGACAGCCCGGCGTAGAATCCGGGAGTGCCGACCGAGGCACCCACGACGACCCCTGCCGAGCCCGAGTCGGGCGTCCCCTCCGCTCCCGACCCGACACCGGGCGAGCCCGGGGATATCCGGCGATCGCGCGTCTATCTCCTCTCGCGCGGTCCCGTCTTCGGCCTCGTCCGCCGCGCGGTCAGCATCGCCGCCCTCGTCGCCGCCGATGTCGCGGGCCTGGCGCTCGGCGTCTATCTCGCTCTCGTCCTTCGCTCGTTCGTCTACGGCGACACGATCTACTGGTCGCTGCTCTGGAAGACAGGCCCGGCCGACTGGCTCCCGTTCCTCGCTCCGATCACCGTGATCGTCTTCCTCCAGGCCGGCCTCTACGCGCCCCGCGAGCGGCGCGCGGGCTCGGGGCGGATCCTCGCCGCCCTCGTCCTCGTCGCCTTGATCGTGCTCGCGTTCGGCCTCGGCACGGACTACGACTTCACCACCACCGGGCTGATCCCGACGGCGGTCGTGGCCTCCACGATCGCGATTGCGCTGCTCCGGGCGGCATACGACTCGGTGTCGCTGGAGCTGATGGCGCTCGCGGGCGTCCGCAGACGGCTGGTGCTCGTCGGCGACGACGCAACGCTCGACGATCTCGAACGGCCGCTCCGCGCCACGCACGGCGGCATCGTGGTCGAGGTGGTCGGCCGGCTCACGGTCGACGCCGGCGCACGTGGGCTCGCCGGCTCGCTCGACCGGCTGGCCGTGCTGCTCGAGGCGGAGCGTCCGGACGAGCTGGTGCTCGCCGAGGCGCATTTCGACGAGCAGGCCGTGCTCGAGGTCGTCCAGCTGGCGCACCGCCACGGCGTCAAGGTCAAGCTCGCTCCCTCGACCACGGAGCTCCTCGTCCACGAGGGCGAGTACGTCCCCGGCCAGGGCATCCCGCTGTTCGAGCTCCGCCCCCCGATGCTGACCGGGCTCGAGTGGGCCACGAAGCGGGTGTTCGACATCGTCGTGTCGCTCCTCTTCCTGGTGGTCGGGATCCCACTCTGGCTCGTGGTCGCGGCGGCGATCAAGCTCGAGTCGCGCGGGCCGGTGCTCTACGTCGACCGCCGGATCGGCGTGCGCGAGCAGGAGTTCGGAATGCTGAAGTTCCGGACCATGGTCGCCGGTGCCGCGGAACGGCAGGACGAGCTGGAGGCCGAGAACGAGGCGTCGGGCGCGCTCTTCAAGATCCGCGACGATCCGCGCGTGACCCGGGTCGGCCGGGTGCTGCGGCGGCTCTCCCTCGACGAGCTTCCGCAGCTCGGGAACGTGCTCCGAGGGCAGATGAGCCTCGTCGGCCCGCGGCCGCTGCCGCTCCGGGATCACGCGATGCTGGAGGACTGGCACCGCGCCCGGTCGCTCGTCCTGCCCGGGATGACGGGGCTCTGGCAGATCTCGGGCCGCTCCGGGCTCGAGTTCGACGATCTGGTGCGGCTCGACTTCGCGTACATCGAGGCGTGGTCGATCTGGCTCGACATCTCGATCATCGCCCGCACGATCCCGGCCGTGCTGAGCGGACGCGGGGCGTACTGACCATGGCCGAGTACGCGCTGATCACCGCGATGGTGGCGACCCTCGCGCTGTCGCTCGCGACGATCCCGCAGTCGGAGCTGGGGCGGCGGCTGCCGGTCACGTCCGCGCGCGCCCAGGCGCTCGTCTCGAAGAGCGCCCGCGCGGCCGACGTCTCGCCCGCGCAGGCACGCGCCGTGATGGCGCGCGCGCCGTATGGCCGCGCGCCGCTCCGCTACCTCTACGCCGAGGGCTGGATCGGCGGCCGGAGGAACGCGGCGGACTGCGTGTTCGCGAAGGCCACACCGGGCTCGACGGAACAGGAACTTGCCGCCGGCATCCGCAAGGATCCGCGGCTCCTGGCACGGCTCCGGCGGATGAAGGTCACCGTCGCCCAGGCTGCCGAGGCGCTGACACGCGGCACGGCGGCCGCCTGCTGATCAGGACTGGTTGACCGCGGCCGTGGCGCCGACGACGCGACGCAGGCTGGCGATGCCGATGACCTGACCGATCTCGTCGACCACCGGGAGGTGGCGGAACCCGTTCTCGAGCATGATCCCGGCCGCCGCTTCGAGGTCGGTCTCGGTGGGAACCGTAATCGGGTCCTCCGTCATCCACTGCCGTACGCGCGCCTCGCTGGTGTGGACGCGCGCCGCCATCGCCTTCAGCATGTCGCGCTCCGTCAGGATGCCGATCAGTCGGCCGAAGTCCTTGACGATCACGGCGCCGACGTTCGCCCCGCTCATCCGCTCGGCGACCTCGCCGAGCGTGTCCTCGGGTGCCACCACGATCGGGTCGCTGCGCATCACGTCTGACAGCTGCGGCATGGCGGGAGTTTACCGTCCCGCATCTCGAATAAGCGTCGCTAATCGATGTCATTAGCAACCCCCGGGAGTCGGGTAGCATTCCGGCGTGGCGCCCGGCGCCCCCATCGACGTGCTCGTGATCGGCAGCGGCGCCGCCGGGCTCGCGGCCGCCCTCTCGGCCGAGCGGGCGGGAGCCAGGGTCGCCATCGCGACCAAGACGACGCTGCAGGCCAACAACTCCTCGAAGGCGCAGGGCGGAATCCAGGCGGCGTTAGGGGCGGACGACTCGCCCGCCCTCCACGCCGAGGACGTCATGCGCTCGTCGCACGACACGGCCGACCCGGGGCTCGTCGAGGTGCTTACCTCCGAGGCACCCGACGCGATCGCATGGCTCGAGGAGCTTGGTTGCGGGTTCACCCGCGAGAACGGCGGCTACAGGCTGGCCCGCTGCGGCGGCGCCTCACGCAAGCGGCTCCTCCAGGTCGGCGACCGGACCGGCCACGCGATTACGAAGGCGCTGCGCGAGGGTCTCGAAGCGGGAGCCGCAACCGTGTCGGCGCATCACCGCCTGACGAGCCTCGGGCAGTCGGGCGCCGGCTGGCGCGCGACGTTCGAGACGCCCGACGGCGCCGACGAGATCGACGCTGCAACGGTCGTGCTCGCCTCCGGCGGACGGTGCTTCGCGGAGGCGGCGACACGCGGGGAGCTGTCCACCAACCACCCGAACGCGACGGGCGAGACGACGCGGATCGCGCTCGACGCCGGCGCGGCGGCGCGCGACCTGGACGCGCTCCAGTATCACCCGAACGGCGGCGCCTGGCCCGCGACGATGCAGGGCTATTCGATCCCCGAGACGACGCGCGCCTACGGCGCAGTGCTCCTGAACGCAGAGGGCGAGGAGTTCACGGACTCGCTCGGCCCGCGCGACGTCGTCTCACAGGCGATCTTCGACGAGGTCGAGGCGGGACGGGGCACGGAGACCGAGGACGGACGGCCCGCGGTGTGGCTCGACACGACGCGCATCGCCGTGGACGACGCCGAGGTCTCGCTCCCCTACATGCTCCGCCGGTACCGCGGCGCGGGCATCGACCCGCTGGCCGAGCCGATCCTCACGTACCCGGTGCTGCACTACCAGAACGGCGGTCTCGTGATCGACGCCCACGCCGAGACGACGCTCGAGGGCCTCTATGCGTGCGGCGAGATCGCGGGAGGGACGCACGGACGGAACCGCATGATGGGCAACAGCCTGCTCGAGTGCGTGGTCTTCGGGCGACGCGCCGGGACGGCTGCATCCGAGAAGGCGAGGGGCTGAGCGAGATGTCGACGACCGCGGTGGGGCTGGAGGAGGCGGTTCTCGATGCGGCGGCGCGTTTGTATGTGTGGGCGTTGAAGGACATTCCGCAGGATTTGCGGGATGCGCTTGCGGCGGCGTCTGAGCGGGAGACGTCGGTGACGGGGATCAGGGTGTTGGAGACGATCCGGCGGAACGTGGAGATCGCGGACGAGCAGCAGAACCTGGTCTGTCAGGACACGGGGATCGCGGTCTACTACTGCCGGGTGGGGGAGCGGTTCCCGCTGCATCCGGCGGGGATCTACCGGGCCTTGAAGGCGGGGACGGAGCGGGCGACGGTGGAGCATCCGTTGCGGTCGAACACGGTGCACACGCTGACCCGTGAGAACACGGGCGCGAATGTCGGCTACCGGGTGCCGATCGTGCATTGGGACTTCGTGCCGGGCTGGGACGGGCTCGATGTGAAGTGTGTGCCGAAGGGCTCGGGCTCGGAGAACATGACTTTTCTGAAGATGCTGGTGCCGGCCGACGGGGTGAACGGGATCAAGCGGTTCGTGCTCGCCTCGATCGTCGAGGCGGGCGGGAAGCCGTGCCCGCCGGGGATCGTGGGTGTCGGGATCGGCGGCTCCGCCGACTACGCGCTGCATCTTGCGAAGGAGGCAATCGCCAGGCCGGTCGGAACACGCAACCCCGACCCGCTCGTCGCCCAGCTGGAGGACGAGCTGTACGGCCTTCTGAACGAGACCGGGATCGGGCCGATGGGCCTCGGCGGCGACGTGACAGTGCTGCAGTGCCACATCGAGCACGCCGACACGCACATGACCCTGAACCCCGTCGCCGTCAACTACCAGTGCTGGGCCGCACGACGCGCATCCGCGCACATCGCCGCCGACGGCACCGTCGAGTACGACAGGGAGTTCTGAGATGGCGGTCAGCGAGATTGGAAGCGCGAGGGACGAGAGCGGTGCTCCCTGGGCTGCCGGTCCTGCTCGGACCGTTCCGACTGCCCGGTCCGGCGTCCGTGCCTGGACCGGCGATCCTGCCCGGTCGGCTCGGACTGTGGAGAAGATTCTCCTCCTCCGGCACGATGTCGTCGTTGGCAACGACGTAGAATCGGCAGTGAGGGTGGCGGGAGGCATCCCCACCCTGGGTGGGGGTGTGCGTGCGCGGCGCTTTTCGACGGGCGGGGTTCGCACCGGTCACGAGCTGGCTGCTTCACGGAAGGCGGTCCGGGCGGTCGCGGCGCCTGGACGGATTGACGCCTGATGGCGACGCACCAGGTCACCTTCCCGATCAGCGACCCGGCGGAGGTGCTGAAGCTCCATGCCGGTGACGAGGTCGTCGTGCAGGGGCACGTGATCGGGATCCGCGACCGCACTCAGATCCGGATCTTCGACCAGGGGGTCGAGCCGCCGATGGATCTCCGCGGCGCGTTTCTGCTCCACACGGCGCCGAACGTGCGCAAGCTCGGCGCCGGCCGCTACGAGAAGCTCTGCATCGGCACCACCACCAGCGCCCGCATGGTGCGCTTCACCGAAGGCCTCGGCCGGCAGTACGGGGTACGCGCCATCTGTGGCAAGGGCGGCTTCCCCGACGAGGCGATCGAGCCGATGCAGCGGCTCGGGATGGTCTATCTCGCGATCGTTGGCGGCGCCGCCGCGCTGGAGACAACCCAGATCGAAGAGATCGAGGAGGTCGCCTGGGAAGACCTCATGCCCGAGTGCCTCTGGAAATTCCGCGTCAAAGACTTCGGGCCACTCACCGTCGGCATCGACGCCCACGGCAACTCGCTCTACCACCAGGTCCAGGAACGCGCCAACACGAAGCTGGAGGAGCTCTATGCCAGATTTCAATGACGGCTTTCTCGGCGTCCCGGCACGACCCGGGAAGCCGCGCGAGGTCGGACTCACCCACGTGATGGACAAGGGCCTCAACCTGCGGGACATCGAGGGCCTGTTCGACACCGCCGGCCAGTTCGTCGACATCGTCAAGTTCGGCTGGGGGACGAGCTACGTCACGAACAATCTCGAGAAGAAGATCGCGCTCTACCGCTCGTTCGAGACACCCGTTGTCTGCGGGGGGACGCTTTTCGAGGCGGTCTACGGCCGTGGCCGGATCGACGACTTCAAGGCGTGGCTCGTCGAGCATCGCTTCTCGCACGTCGAGATCTCGGACGGCACCCTCGAGATCCCGCGCGGGGAGAAGCTCGAGCTGATCGCCGACTTCGCCCGTGACTTCACCGTCCTCTCCGAGGTCGGCTCGAAGGACTCGGAGGTCGTGTTCGCGCCATACCAGTGGGTCGAGTGGATCAACGAGGAGCTCGCCGCGGGCGCGTGGAAGGTGATCACCGAGGGCCGCGAGGGCGGTACCGCCGGGATCTTCCGGTCGGACGGCGACATGCGGACCGGGTTACTCGACGAGATCGCGCACGGCGTACCGATCGAGAACGTCCTCTTCGAGGCGCCGACGAAGTCGTCGCAGGCGTGGTTCGTGAAGCACTTCGGGCCGAACGTCAATCTCGGCAACATTCCTCCGGACGAGGTGATCCCGCTCGAGACCCTGCGCCTCGGCCTGCGGGGCGACACGCTCAAGGAGATTCTGCTCGCCGACGACATCGACCGGGAAGGCGATCCTGCCCGGGTCTCGTAGCCGGCTCTCCCGCGAAGGGCGCTGACATGGAGTGGAAGCTCTCTCTCGCCGGGCTTCTGATCGGCCTGCTCGTCGGGCTCACGGGCATGGGCGGCGGCTCGTTGATGACGCCGCTGCTCGTGCTGCTGTTCGGCTTCAAGCCGTCGATCGCGATCGGCACGGACATCGTTCACGGTGCGATCTTCAAGTCGTTCGGCGCAGCCCAGCACCGCCGCATGGGCCACGTGCACGCGCGGCTCACTGCGTGGATGCTGCTCGGGTCGGCGCCGTTCTCGCTCATAGGCGTCGCGGTCTCGTGGTGGCTCAAGAAGGAGTACGGGGACGGGTACGAAGACACCGCGAAGACGATTCTCGGCGTGGCGCTCGTCGTCTGCGGGATCGCCTTCCTCGTCAAGGCGTACCTGCACTCGATCCCGGAGGACAAGCCGTTCCTGCTCACGAACCGCGATCGCATGATCGCCTTCGCGACGGGTGTCGTCGGCGGGTTCGTCGTCGGCCTCACGTCGGTCGGCAGCGGCACGCTGTTCGGGCTCGTGATGCTGATCGCCTTCCCGCTCACGGCAGCGAAGATCGTCGGCACGGACATCTTCCACGCCGCGGTGCTGCTCGCCGTCGCCGGCTCCGGGCAGCTGCTCGCGGGGCACGTCGACCTCGGCGCCACGGGGTGGCTCCTCATCGGCTCCGTGCCAGGGGTCTTGATCGGTGGTCGCTTCACGGTCAAGCTCCCCGACCGGGCACTTCGGATCGCGCTCGCCGCGACCCTGACGCTCGCAGGGATCAAGCTGGTCGACCCTCCGGGCTCGGACGGCATCCTGATCGCCGGGGCCGCGATCGCGGCGATCGGCGCGCTCTACGCGACGGCGCGCTGGCTCGCGGGCCGTGGCACGGTCGTCGCCACGGACCCCGACTAGACGATCAGCGCTGGGGCTGCGGCGGGAGCGGGCAGGAGACGAATGTCCTGCCGGTGAGCCGGTAGCCGATCTTGTACGCCGTGCAGCCCGCGCAGAAGCCAGTCGTGGCGGCGAGGAGAGCGAGCGCGGCGACCAACAGCCCGAGCACGGCGCCGAGCGTCTCGAGCCCCGCGAGATAGGCGAGCGTCGCCCCCGTGAGGACGACGAGGCCGACCATGTTCGCGAACCGCGGTGGGCGCGCGTCCTCGAGCCGTCCCTCGCCGAACCGGGGCTGGACCAGCTCGAAGTACGCGACGCAGGCGAGGCACCAGCGGCGCCCGAGCGTCAACCCGACCGCGAGCTGCAGCGCGAGGAGCGCCAGGAGCCACCACCACCCGGTCGCGACGGCGAGCAGCGAGACGAGGCCGACGACGACTTGGTTGACGCGCGGCGCGCGCTCGTCGATCAGCTGCGTGTCCCGGTAGGGATCGGCTCGGCGAATTGCTTGCTTCATTTCGGGAAGTATTACCACGTCCGTACAGTCTCGACGTGCCCGGCGAGCCGCCGCTGATCGTCCTCGGCGTCCGCAGGTCGGGCACGACGCTCCTGCGCGTGATGCTCGATCGGAACCGCGCGCTGGCGGTCCCGGACGAGTCCTACTTCGTGCCGCAGCTTGCGCGCAGGCACCGCGGCCGGGTCGACTCCGCCGCGTTCGTGGACGACCTGCGCCGGCTGCCGACGCTCGTCGAGTGGGGGCTCTCGCCCGACGCCGTCGCACGCCGGCTGCGTCCGGGCATGACGACCGGCGACGCGATTGCGGCGGTGTTCGAGGCCTATGCGGGTGAGCGGGGCAAGGCGCGGTGGGGCGACAAGACGCCGCTCTACATGCAGTACCTACCGCTCCTCGAGCGGCTGTTCCCCCGGGCGGTGTACGTCCACCTGATCCGCGACGGTCGTGATGCGGCCACGTCGTTCCTCGAGGTCCCGGACGGGATCATGACCGCCGGCTGGGGCCATCCACGCGACGCCGCGGGATTCGCCACGCAGTGGGCTACCGAGGTGCGTGCTGCGCGTGGCCTCGGTGCGCGGGTCGGTGCCGCGCGCTACCTCGAGGTGCGCTACGAGGCACTCGTCGCCGCCCCCGGCGAGGAGCTTCGCCGGATCTGCAGCTTCGCCGGCCTGGAGTACGACGACGCGATGCTCGGCTACGTCGGCCGCACCGATTCGGCGCGCAAGGGTCACCAGAAGCGGCTCGACGAACCTCCGCGCGTCGGCGTGCGGGACTGGAGGACGGAGATGGCGTCGGCGGACATCAAGGCGTTCGAGGCGACCGCCGGCGACCTCCTGCACGAGCTCCGGTACGAGGTGTCGAAGGCGGGGACCGATCGCCGAAGGCTCGCAACGTACGCGGCGAAGACACGCGCATGGCGCGCCGTCGGCGTCGTCACCCAGCGCTCGCCGCTCTGGCGCCGCCGCCACGCGATCCTCGAGCGCCCGGTGTCTGACACTTTCGGCCAGTGAGCGCGCCGGGCTCGACGAGACGTCGTCCTCGCCGGGGACGGGTGGCCGAGACCGTCGCGCATGGTTCTTCGGTTTCGCCTGTGGACAGATCGGCACAAAGCCGGCGCGATGTTTCCTTGACAGAGACCGGTGTCTGACACCGGTCTCTGTCAAGACGGCGCTTTCGGACAGCGCTACTTCGGCCCGTCGGCGCCGCTGAAGGAGACGAGGATCCCGTTCAGCGTGAAGTAGTACGCCCGCTCGGTCGCGATGCCGGGCGAGTACTTGCCGATCGGGAAGCGCCAGACGACCTTCCCGTCCGAGACGCGCGCGGCGTAGGTCTCCGTCTCGAGCGTCGAGAAGAAGACGAGGTCGCCGACCACGACGGCGCCGCCGAGGATGCGGCCGCCGACGACCGTCCGCCAGAGCAGCTTGCCGTCGGTCTTGCGGTAGGCGCGGAGGCCGCCGTTGAAGTCGCCGACGAAGATCCGGTCGCGCCCCACGGCGGGGGTCGAATAGCCGAGCGAGTTCACCTCGTCGGTCCAGAGGACGTTGCCCGTCGCGGCGTCGAGCGCGACGATCTTCCCCGACCGCGCCATCGTGTACAACCGCTCGCCGTCGGTCGAAGCGCTCGCGTAGAAGCTCTCGTAGCGGAACGCGTCGCGCTTCACGTACGTGCTCCAGAGCTTCGTGCCGTTCGACTGCCGCAGGCAGAAGATCGAGCCGGCGTACGTCGTGATGCAGATGCGGCCGCGTGCGAGGGACGGGCTCGAGTTGATCCGGCCGCCGGTGTCGTACGCCCACCGCACGCGGCCCGTGTCGGCGTCGACGGCGAACAGTCGCCCGTCCGTTGTCCCGAAGTACGCAACACCGTCGACGACCGCCGGCGACGACTCGACGATTGCGTTCGTGCGCAGCTGCCAGACGACCTTCCCGGCCTTCCGCGTCAGCGCCGTGACCGTCCCGTCCTTCGCGCTGGTGATGATGTTGTCGCCGGAGATAGCGGGCGTCGAGGGCTTGTGCGCGTCGCTCACGCGGCGCCACAGCACCTTCCCCGTCTCCGCCTCGATTGCCCACGTGTCGCCCTTGAACGTGTTCACGTAGAGGACGCCATCGCAGTAGCTCGGCGGGTACTCGACGTACGACTTGAGCCCGCGCGCCCATCGCTTCCCGCGCGGAATGCCGAGGTCGATGTCGAGCCGCGCAAGGTCGCGTGTCGGCCCACCTCCGAACATCGGCCAGCACCGCTTGTCGACTTCCGGAGGGGCCGGCTCGGGCTTCGGCGGCCGTGGCGTTGGCCGCGGCGTCTCGGGGACCGTCGGCGCGACGACGGTCACGTCCGTCACCGCCGTCTCGAGCTCGCCCGAGGGCGGCTTTCTCGTCGCGTAGAAGGCGATCGCGATCCCGGCGGCCAGGACGACGACGGCGGGGATGACGAGAAGGAGGCGGCGGCGCATGCGCGGTGATCGGCGGCGGGCGCCGCCGTCGCAGTGTGCCTGTCGCGTCCGTCCGTGCCTGCCCGTCCTTACAATCGCCGTTCAGGTGGCCGGGAGCTCCTCTCACGACGAGGCGGCTGCGCGCCGGCCCGGCCGCGCGCGGCCCGGCCTCGAGGTCCCGCCTCGGTGCCGATGAGGTCGCGGCTCGCACCGGCGGCGCTGGTCGCCGCGCTCCTCGTGGCGACGTCCGTCGCGTTCGTCGTCACGGAGAAGCTCAAGCTGACGCGGAACCCGATCATCGGCCCGACCGTCGCGAAGGTCTTCTCGCCGACCTGCGACTGCGAGACGTCGTCGGCGGAGATCCGCTTCCGGCTCCGCAAGGCCGATCGCGTCAGCGTCGAGATCGTCGACGCGGGCGGCCACGTCGTGCGCGAGCTCGCCCGCGACCGCCCGCAGGGCCGGCGCTTCGTGGCGTACACCTGGGACGGGCGGGACAGCGCCGGCAGGGTCGTCGACGAAGGGACCTACAAGCCCCGCGTCCATCTCGACCGCCAGCGGCGGACCATCGTGATGCCGAACCTGATCCGCGTCGACACGACGCCGCCGCGCGTCACGACCTTCACGGCTCGGCCGCTCGTCATCTCGCCGGACGGCGACGGTCGCTTCGACCGCGCGAAGATCCGCTACCGCGTCGACGAGCGGGCGCAGGTCGAGCTCTACGTCGACGGCGTGCGCGCGCTCCGTCGGCTGGGCACCCGCACCACCGGATCGATGGACTGGTTCGGCACCGCCGCCGGCGAGCCGCTGCCGGAGGGCCTGCACACGCTGCGGCTCGTCGCGCGCGACCTCGCGGGCAACCTCGGCCCGCGCTCGGGCTCGCGCACCGTCCGGATCCGGTTCCTCGCCCTGGGTCGCGTCCGCGTCGTGACGCAGCCCGGCGAGCGGTTCGCGATCCTGGCGATCTCGCAGGCGCGACGGCTTCGGTGGGAGCTCGGGCAGCGCTCCGGCGTGGCGCGCCCGGGCACGCTGCGGCTGCGCGCCCCCGACAAGCCAGGCCGCTACGTGCTCCGCGTTGACGCGAACGGCCATGTCCAGCGCGCACTCGTCGTGGTGCGGGCGGCGCCGCGATGAACCTCGCCGCCCAGGTCGCCTCAGTCGTCGGCTGCACAGGTCTCGTCGCGCTCTACGTCGCGCCGTCGCGCACCGCTCGGCTTGCCGGCCTCGTCGCGTGGGCGGCGGGGCTTGGCGTCCTCGGCTACACGCTGCTGCCTGACCTCAGCCGGACGAAGCTGGCCGCCGCGGCGGTCGGCGGGCTCGTCGGGGCCGTCGTCGTCGCGCTGATCCTGCGGCGGTGGCCGTACTTCCTCGCCTTCGCGACGCTCGCCTGCATCCCGCTCCGCCTCCCGGTCGACATCGGCGACGACAAGGTGAACCTCCTGCTGCCCCTCTACGGGGTGATCGCCGGCCTGGCGCTCGCGCTCGCATGGGCGCTCGTTCGCGGCGACGACCGGGCACGCGAGCTCGGCCCCGTCGCGTGGCCGCTCGCTGCGTTCCTCGGTTGGAGCGGCCTCTCGATGCTCTGGGCCGTCGACGTCCACCGCGGCTCGATCCTGCTCGGCGCGTTTCTGCTGCCCTTCGGGCTGCTTGCCGTCGGCTTCGCGCGCCTGCCGTGGCGCGGCCGGTGGCTCACGTGGCTCTGGGCGGGCCTCGTCGGCACGGCGCTCTTCTACGCCGCGGTCGGCGGCTACCAGTGGTTCACGCGCGACGTCTTCTGGAACCCGAGCGTGAAGGTCTTCAATGCGTACGCACCGTTCTTCCGCGTCAACTCGGTGTTCTGGGACCCGTCGGTGTACGGGCGCTACCTGACCGTCGCCATCCTCGCCTCGCTCGCCGGGATCCTGCTCGGCGGCGTTCGCGGCTGGCGCGTCGCCGGGCTCTACGCCGCCGTTGTCGCGACCTGGCTGGGACTGCTGATCTCCTTCTCGCAGTCGAGCTTCGTTGCGCTGGCCGCCGGCATCGTCGTCGCGACGGCGGTCGCCTGGGGGCGCAGGGCGACGCTCGGGCTCGTCGCACTCGGCGCCGCGACGACCGTCGTCCTGCTCGCGGTCCCGCAAGTGCGCCACGAGCTCGTCGGCAAGTCACGCTCCGGCGTCAACCGCATCACGTCCGGACGGGCGAACCTCGTCGGCGAGGGGATCCGCATCACACTCGACCACCCCGTCGCCGGCGTCGGCGCCGGCGGCTTCTCGCACGAGTACCAGCGCCGGCTCCACATCCCGGGCAAGGACCCGAAGCGCGTCGCGTCCCACACGATGCCGATCACGGTCGCGGCCGAGCTCGGTCTCGTCGGGCTCGGCCTGCTCTGCTGGCTGCTGGCAGCCGCGCTCCTCGCGACCCTGCACGGGCTGGGCCGCGGCTTCACGTCGCGGGTCGCACTCGCGACCGGCGTCGTCCTCGTCGCGATCGCCGTGCACAGCCTCTTCTACGCGGCGTTCTTCGAGGACCCGATGACGTGGGCGCTGCTCGGGCTCGTCGGGCTCACGGCGCGGGTGCCGCGGAAGCCCGGGCCTGCGCCGCTGCGCTCGCCGGTCGCGCCGACCGGCCCGCCCGTCGCGGAGCCCGAGCCGACCGCAACGACGTAGCCTCTAGACTCGCGCCGTGCTCGACGGCCTGCAGCGCGCGCTCGTCCTCGCGCCCCACACGGACGACGGCGAGTTCGGGTGCGGCGGCACGATGGCCCGGCTCGTCGAGGGGGGCTGCGAGGTGCGCTACGTCGCGTTCTCGATCGCCACGCGCTCGCTGCCGCCCGGCTTCCCACCCGACACGCTCGCCCGCGAGGTGCGCGAGGCGACGTCCGAGCTCGGGATCCCCGAGTCGCACCTGACGGTGCACGACTTCGACGTCCGGACCTTCCCCGAGCGCCGCCAGGACATCCTCGAGCTCCTCGTCGCGCTGTGGGAGGAGTGGCGTCCGGACGTCGTCTTCCAGCCCTCGCACCACGACGTCCACCAGGATCACCAGACGATCGCGCAGGAGGGCCTGCGCGCCTTCAAGCGGACGACGATCCTCGGCTACGAGATCCCCTGGAACAACTTCGACTTCTCCTACGGCGCCTACTTCGGGCTCGAGCGGCGGCACGTCGAGCGCAAGGTCGCCGCCGTGGCCCGCTACGCCTCGCAGCAGCACCGCCGCTACGCGGACGAGGACTACATCTGGAACCTCGCCCGTGTGCACGGCACGAATGTGAACCGCGAGTACGCCGAGGTGTTCGAGGTCTACCGGCTCGTGGCGTGAACAACAACGGCGGCGTCCGGGGTCTCACGCGATGCGCATCGGGATGATCGGGGCGGCGCTCTGCGTCGCGGCCGGGCTGTGCATGATCGCGGGGCTCGCCGTCGACCTCGACTCGACCGAGGCGAAAGTGCTCATGGTCGCCGCCGCCGTGCTCTTCGTCCCGGGCGCGCTCGTCACCTATGCCTGGATGCGCTCGCGCGTTCCACCGCGATGAAAGGGCTCTTCGGTGCGGTGCTCGTCGCCTCGTTCGTCGTTGCTGCAGGCGCGGCACGGGCTGGCACCGCTCCTGTCGTCGTCATCGACCCGGGACACGACGCGCGCGCGAATCTCGCAACCGAGCCGATCGGGCCGGGCTCGTCGACCCGGAAGATCAAGGACGGCGGCGGGACGCACGGCGTCGTCACCGGAGTCCGGGAGCCGGATCTGACGCTCGACGTCTCGCTGCGGCTGCGGCGCCTCCTGCGGGCCGCGGGCGTCCGCGTCGTGATGACGCGCACCCGCACCTCCGGCGCGAGCATGGGGAACATCGTGCGCGCCCGGATCGCGAACGACGCCGGTGCGGCGCTCTTCCTCCGCGTCCACGCCGACGGCGCTTCGAGCGCCTCGGCGCGGGGCACGCACACTCTGACACCGGCGCTTCGACGCGGCTGGACGGACGACGTCTATGCCTCGAGCCGCCGCGCGGCGACGCTCGTCCAGACGGAGCTCGTCCGCACCCTCGGCTTTCCGAATCGTGGCATCCAGGAGCGTTCGGACTTCACCGGCTTCAACTGGGCCGACGTGCCGGTGATCCTCGTCGAGATGGGATTCATGACGAATCCGACCGAGGACCGGGCGCTCGCGCGGCCGACGGTGCGTCAGCGCGCCGCGCTCGGGCTCTGCCGGGGAACGCTCCGGTTTCTGGGCCTCGAGCCCGCGCGTTGCGAGATTTAGACAAGACTAAAGATCGCCAGTAGAGTTTTAGGCATGCCTAAACTCACCCGGCGGCGGCTTCTCTGTGCGACGGCGCCGCTCGCGGCGGCGCCGCTCGGCTTGAAGCTCGTCCTCGACGACGAGGCGGAGGCCGGGGGGCATGACCACGCAGCGCATCGCAGCACTGCGTCGCACGAGGGCAGTGCGGCGATGGGGCACGCGGCCATGATCGGCGACGGCGCGCCCGCGGTGGGTGGTCCGAACGACCTCGATGCGCTGCTCTACCCGCCGCCCGCGCGTCCGCACGCCCCGGGCCGGGTTCGGGAGCACACGCTCGTCGCGCGGGACGAGGAGCTCGAGATCGCCCCGGGGGTCTTCTTCCCCGCGTGGACGTACAACGGGACCGTCCCCGGCCCCGTGATCCGGGCGACCGAGGACGATCTCCTCCGCGTCAACTTCGCGAACGCCGGCGCGCACCCCCACACGATCCACTTCCACGGCATCCACCCGACGGACATGGACGGCGTGTTCGAGATCGTCGGCCCCGGCGAGGACATCACGTACGAGTTCCCCGCGCGGCCGGCCGGGTTCCACGTCTACCACTGTCACGCGACGCCGCTCAAGAAGCACATCCACAAGGGCCTCTACGGCGCGTTCATCATCGACCCGAAGGTTCCGCGCGCGCCGGCCCGCGAGCTCGTGATGGTGATGAACGGCTACGACACGGACGGCGACGGCGAGAACAACTTCTACACGGTCAACGGGCGGACGTTCTACTACGCGCGCTACCCGATCCGGGTGCGGCGCGGCGAGCTCGTGCGGGTCTACCTCGCGAACCTCACCGAGTTCGACCTGATCAACTCGTTCCACCTCCACGCCGACTTCTTCCGCTACCAGCCGACGGGCACGGGCGACAACTGGGAGTACACCGACACGGTGATGCAGTGCCAGGGTCAGCGGGGCGTGCTCGAGATCAGCTTTGCCCACGCCGGGACGTTCATGTTCCACGCACACCAGTCCGAGTTCACCGAGCTCGGATGGATGGGCTACTTCCAGGTCGACGAGGGCTGATGGAGTCGCGCGCCGAGCCGACCGGGGGGCTCGCCTGGCGGCTCTGGGCGCTCGTCCCGCTGGTCGGGCTCGCTCTCGCCGTGACGCTCGTCGTCTCGCTCGGCGACCGCATCGTCGACCTCGTCGGAGGCAGTCCGCCGCCGGCCGACGCGTTCGACGTGCGCCGCGTCGAGCTCCGGTCCGGCGTGATCCACGTCCTCGTGCGAAACCCGCAGCGCGACGACCTGACGATCGCCTCGGTGACGGTCGACGACGCCATCGTCCCGTTCACGCTCGACGGCCCGGCGACGCTCGGGCGGCTGCGGTCGAGCACGATCGTCGTGCCGTACGACTGGATCCCGGACGAGCCTCTCGCCGTCGGCGTCACCAGCTCGACGGGGATCGAGACGACCCACGAGATCGCCGCCGCGGTGCTCACGCCGGAGCCCGGCGCGCGCGGCTTTCTCGGGTACGGCCTCATCGGGCTCCTTGTCGGGGTCGTGCCGGTTGCGCTCGGCCTCCTGTGGCTGCCCTCGCTGCGGCGGGCGAGCCCTTCCTGGATCGCCGCCTTCATGGCGCTCACCGCGGGGCTGCTCACGTTCCTCGGCGTCGAGGCGCTGTTCGAGGCACTCGAGCTCCAGGCGGGGCTCCCTGCGGCCTTCGGCGGTCCGGGGCTCGTCCTTCTCGGCCTCGCAGCGAGCGCGCTCGGGATGACGTTCCTCGCGTCACGGCTCTCGCGGGGCAGGGTCGGCGCCAGCGGCCTGGCGCTGGCTGCGCTCGTCGCCGTCGGGATCGGCGTCCACAATCTCGGCGAGGGCCTCGCGATCGGGACCTCGTTCGCGACCGGCGAGCTGCAACTCGGCGCGTTTCTCGTGATCGGGTTCATGGTGCACAACGTCACCGAGGGGCTCGGGATCGCTGCGCCGGCGACACGAGCGCGGGTGACGCTCTGGCAGCTCGCCGCGCTCGCGCTCGTCGCCGGCGCTCCGGCGATCCTCGGCACCTGGATCGGCGGCTACGGCTCGAGCGACCTGCTCACACCGGTGTTCTTCGCGCTTGCGGCGGGCGCGGCCCTCCAGGTCGTCGTCGAGGTCGCCCGCTACGTCGCGCGCATCGCGCCGGGCGGGCTCCGCTCGGGCTGGGCGGTGGGTGGGTATCTCGCGGGCATCGCCGCGATGTGGGCGACGGGGCTCCTGGTCGGGTGACCGCAGCCCGCCCGGACCGCCCGAGCGGCACGCAGCCGGCGCAGCCGCAGCGGGAGCACGACCGCTCGGCGCCGGTCCACCCGCTCGATGACGTCCTCCCCGGCGAGGCGCGCGTCTTCGAGGCGGCGCAGGAGTCGCTCGCGGGGCGCAGACGCGGCGCGCGGGGGCTCTGGCCGTTTCTCGGGCCGGCGTTCGTCGCGGCGGTTGCATACGTCGACCCCGGCAACTTCGCGACGAACATGGCCGGCGGCGCGCAGTTCGGCTACCTCCTGCTCTGGGTCATCCTCATGGCGAACCTGATGGGGATGGTGGTCCAGTCGATGAGCGCGAAGCTCGGGATCGCCACCGGGATGAACCTGCCGGAGGTCTGCCGCGAGCGGTTCTCGCGCAGGACGAGCGTCGCGCTCTGGCTCCAGGCCGAGGTGATCGCGATGGCGACCGACCTGGCGGAGTTCATCGGCGCGGCGATCGGCCTCAACATCCTCTTCGGCATCCCCCTCTTCCCTGCGGCCCTGATCACGAGCGCGGCCGCGTTCGCGATCCTCGCGCTGCAGGCGCGCGGCTTCCGTCGGCTCGAGGCGGTGATCGCGGCGTTCATCGGCGTGATCGTGGTCGCGTTCGCCGCGCAGGTCTTCCTCGCCGATCCCGATCCGGCGCAGGTTGCGCAGGGTTTCATCCCCGGCTTCGAGGGCTCGGAGAGCGTCCTGCTCGCGGTCGGGATCCTCGGCGCGACGGTGATGCCGCACGTCATCTACCTCCACTCCGCGCTCACCCAGCACCGCGTCGTCGGCGCGAGCGAGGAGGAGAAGCGGCGCATCTTCCACTTCGAGCTCGCGGACGTCGTGATCGCGATGGGGATCGCGGGGATCGTGAACATGAGCATGCTCGTGATCGCCGCGGCCGTGTTCCACGAGAACGGGCTCACCGAGGTGGGGGGCGACCTCGCGGAGGTGGCTGACCAGCTCGGGGTGCATCTCGGACACCACGCGGACATCCTGTTCGGCATCGCGCTGCTCGCGTCGGGCCTCTCGTCCTCGAGCGTGGGAACGCTCGCCGGTCAGGTGGTGATGCAGGGCTTCATTCGGCGCAGGATCCCGCTCTTCCTCCGGCGGGCGATCACGATGGCCCCCGCCCTCGTGATCATCGCCGTCGGGATCGACCCGTCGCGGGCGCTCGTCCTGAGCCAGGTCGCGCTCTCGTTCGGGATTCCCTTCGCGCTGATCCCGCTCCTGCTGTTCTGCCGCGACCGCTCACTGATGGGCTCGCTGGTCAACCGTCGCGCCACGACCGTCGCCGCCGTCGTCATCGCCGTGCTCATCATCGGGCTCAACGCCTTCCTACTCGAGCAGACGCTGCTCTAGGGCGTCAGCCGGGGACGCGATCCCGGGCGACGAGGCGGCTGATCCGTCGGCGCTCCTCGGCGCTCGTGAAGCCGAGGAAGCCGAGCGCCAGCGGATAGGCGGCGGTCAGGACGGCCGCGGCCGCGAGCCCGACGTCGAGCTCCTTGCCGGCCGCCGCGAGAGCCACGGCCGCGAGCGCCGCGGTCGCGACCCTGCGCCACTGATAGGGCACCGGGTAGATCTTCTGCGACCACCACGCCATTCCCACGGCCATCGTCGAGTACGCCGCGACGGTGGCGATCGCTGCGCCCATCATCCCGTAGGTCGGGATCAGCGCGAAGTTCAGCGCGATGTTCACCACGGCCGCCGCGCCGGTCACGACCCAGTTGAACTGCGTGCGCCGCGCGCGTCCGACGCCGATCGCGATCACGATGTAGGCGCCGTAGGAGACCGTCGCGAAGGCGAGTGGCCCGACGACGCGCTCGGAGTCGGCGAACCGAGGCGCGGCGAGGAGGTCGACGAGCCAGGGCGACAGGAGCGTCAATGCGAGCGCCATCCACGCCGTCACGACGGTGAGGTAGGTGAGGACGTACGCGTAGGTGCGCCGGGCCTCGCGCTCGTCGCTGATGGAGTAGGCGAACGCGGGCCATGCCATCCGGAACGCCGTCAGGAGCAGCACCATCGCCGACGCGACGCGCACACCGACGGAATAGAGGCCGGCCTCGGACACGTTCGCGAGCTTCACGAGGAAGAAGCGGTCCGAGAAGTTCGTGATCCAGAGGAAGAGCGCGGTCGGGACGAGCGGCAGGCCGAAGTGGTTCATCTCGCGCAGGAGCTTGCGGTCGAACTGCAGGCCGAGCTGCTCGCGCCGGTAGCCGAGCAGCGCGAGGTAGACGATCAACGTGCCGCTGAAGTTCCCGACAATGACCCCGAGCGCTCCCTCTTCCATCCCGACGACAAGGAGCAGCGTCAGGCCGATCGTGATGAACACATTCGCGAGGCTCGCGCAGACGAAGGCGACCGACCGCTCCTCCACCCGGAAGAGCGAGGTCATCTGCTCGTAGTTGACGGTCGCCCAGAGGGCGACGCCGGCCGCGCGGACGAGGTTGGCCGCGCTCGTGGTTCCGAAGAGCAGCGACGAGAGCGGGCTTGCGAACAGGAGCAGCAGGGCGAGGCCGAGCGTGCCGCCGCCCATCGTGAACCAGAACGACGTGCGCAGCACGCGGAGCCGGCCGTCGTCGTCGTCGACGTCGAAGTAGAAGCGGAAGAACGCGCTCGTGATTCCCGCCCGCAGGACGAGGCCCATGACGGTTGTCAGCGCGAGGAGCGTCTCGATCTTCCCGTAGTCGGACGGGGTCAGGTAGCGCGTGTAGAGCGGGAGGAGGATCACCGCGATCACCCGCGACACGAGCCCACCGACGCCGTAGATGGCGGAGTGGCGACCCAGGCGCCGGAGCTGTGCCGCGAGCCCCGCCGTCTCGGTCCGTTCCGCGGCGGCGAGCCCCGGGCCGGCGGGCATCGCCGCGTCGAGCTCGTCGTCCGCCGTCGGGAGCGCCGACAGCAGGTCGCCGGCCTGCGGCGCCGATCGGGCCGGGACGGGCGTCGACCGGTCGCGCGCCGGCTCGAGCACGGTCTCGTACACGCCGACGAGCTGGTCGGTCACGCGGTCGAGGTCGTGGACGCGCTCGGCGTATTCGCGCGACGAGCGCCCTATCTCCTCGCGTCCGGACGGGCCGAGCGCGACGAGCTCGGCCAGGCGGTCGTGGAGCGTCTCCGCCGAGGCGTTCACGATCGGCACCGGCAGCCCGAATGCCTCCTCCGTCCGGCGCGTCGCCTCCTCGTGGAGGAACGTGACGACCGGCTTGCCGAGCGCCATGCACTCGATCGCGAAGAGGCCGTACCAGCCGGCGTTCAGCTGGTCGACGACGATGTCAGCGTCCCGGTACCGCTCGAGCGCCTCCCTGTGATGGAGCCCCTCGACGATCCGCAGCTCGACGTCGAGCCCCTCGCAGGCCCGAACGACGTGGTCGGTGCCCTTGCGCCGTCGTGACGAGGGCGCGTGGACGACGACGGGGCGGCGCCGTCCGGACGGTTGCGCGGGCGTCACGCGGGCGAGGTCGATGCCGGGCGGGATCACGGTCGCGTGGGGAACCCAGCGGATGGCGTCGTAGCTGCCCACGATCTCCGCGCCGGCCTTTTTCCCGTAGGCGAGCTCCTCCGGCGTCTTGCCGCGGATGTCCGAGCCCAGGTACTGCATCACCGAGCGCTTGCGCAGGGCGCGCAGGATCGGGAACTGGAGCGACTGCGGGACGAGCGTGAGGCCGAAGGTGAAATGGAACAGGTCGGTGCGGGGGAGCAGCTCGGCGAGCACCTTCCACTGGGCGAGCTGGCGTCGCACGAGCCCGCCCTCGAGCTCGAGCGAGCGGTCGGCCTCGGGGTGGAGCGTGTAGCGGTTGAAGACGACGAGCGACGCGTCGACACCCCGCTGTCGCAGCGCCTGGACGTTCGTCCACGGGATCCCCGCGGTGTTGACCGGGCAGTGGACGACGCGAAGCGGGCGCCTCGAGGTCACGGCGCAGTGCGGCCGGGGAACGCGCTCATCCCCACTCGAGCTGGTCGAAGTAGCGAAGCGCCGTCCGGCCGGGCCTGATCCGCGCCGCGTACGCGGCGAGCTCGTCGTCCGAGATCTCGCCGAGCGCGCGCTTGACCCCGAGGTAGGGCAGGTTCAGATCTTCCTGGTAGACGATCGTCGAGATGCGCGGGTTGACCTCGATCACGTGCTCGCCGACGAGCTGGATGTTGAAGAACCACTCGATCCCGAGCTCCTCGACGATGCGGTCGGCGATCTCCATCAGCGCGGGGTCATCGAGGGTCACGAAGTACATCGCGAGCCCGGCGCGCATCGCCTCGCGCGTCTTGGGGTGACCGAGCACGACGCGCTCGCCGTCGGCGATCCCGTCGATCGTGCGCTCCCCACCCGTCGCCAACTCCATCACGAGCAGGTCGGGGCCGCCTTCCGCCGGGAGCAGCTCGACCGCTTCCTCGAGCCGCATCGCGACCGACCCCGGGCGCTCGTGGAGGAGCTGGTGCGCACGGTCGACCGTCGGGTCGAGGACCCGGAACCCGCGCGACCCGGACGAGAACACGGGCTTGAAGCAGACCGGCCGGTCAGGGTAGCCGAGCTCGTGGGCGGCGTCGGCGACCTCTGCCGCGCCGTTCACGCGCCGGAACTCCGGCGCCGGGACCCCGATCCGGTGGAGCAGGGCATAGCTCTCGGCCTTGTCGTTCGAGCGGTGGATCGTGTCCGGCCGGGACACGAGCACCGGGACGGGGAACCGCTCGCGGTGCGCGGCGAGGCCCTCGAGGTCGAACGACGACTGGGGCAGGACGACGTCGACCCGCTCCCGCTCGACGACCCTCCGCATCGCGTCAGGGAAGCGAGGGTCGGAACCGGCGGGAACGATGTCGAAGGCGTCGCAGAGATGGCGCCCGACGGAGCGCTCCGACATGTCCGTCCCGACCAGGCGCAGGTCGCGCTCGCCGTTCCGGCGGAGGGCGCCGAGCAGCGCCGCGGTCCCCGGCGCGCCCGAGGCCGAGACGAGCACGGTGATCGGTCGAAGGCTCACGGGCACGTATCCAAGCAGCGGCGGTCGTCGGCGCTACGCGAGGTCGATGCGATCCTCGGCGAGCTGGACGAGGCGGCGCTCGCGCTCGGCCTCCAGCATCGCGCGCATCGTCGCGCCCATCGTCGCGCCGGGGTAGGCCCAGATCTCCGGGTGCGTCAGCAGCTGGAGCCAGGGAAAGCCGCCCGCGCGGAGCTCCTCGTGCGGGCAGCCCGAGCGCCACCGCTGGTTCGAGTCCGAGCGATACGTCGGCGGGTCGAAGTACCCCTCCTGCATGACGTTCACCGCACCGGCGATCGGGGCGGTCATGTACTCCGGATCCGGGTTGTGCCAGGCGACTACGGGGTCGAATCGTTCGTCGAGCGGGGCATTGGGGTAGACGGCGTGCAGGCCCACGCGGTGGCCGAGCTCGCGGAGCCTCGCTGCCGCGGCGACGCCTTCGGTCGAGGCGAGGTTGTAGAAGACCGACTCGGTCATGAGGAAGTACGTCGCGGACGCGCCCTCCTCCGCCTCGAGCTCGGCCATTCGCAGCGCTGCGTCGAGCGAGAGGTCGACGTCGTGGCGCAGCAGAAGATCGCCTCGCTGTGGCGGCTGGTCGAAGTGCGCGAACCGGTAGCCGCCTGCGCGGGCGGCGTGCAGTAGCTCGCGGTAGTGGTCCAGCGTGAAGCCGCAGCTCATCGCGTCGCCAGCACCCAGTGGAACGTCGCCTCGCCCTCCGGCTCGTGGATCGTGACGAGCTCGTCGTGCTCGAGCTCGAACCCCGCGTCTGCGAGGAGGCGCCGGTTCGTCTCGGGCGCGAACCCCGCGAAGTAGGTCGGCTGCCCGAGCCACTCGCCCGTCCAGCCGGGGAGATCCGTGGCCCCGAGTGTGGCAAGGAAGAGACCGCCGGGGGCGAGCCAGCGATGGACGCGCGCGAACAGGCCCGCGAGCAGCTCCCGTGGGACGTGGTTCAAGACGTAGAACGCCGCCACCGCGTCGACCGAGGCCGGGTCGAGCTCGAGCTCCGCGATGTCCCCGTGGAGGAACGCCGCTTCGGGGACGCGTTCCCGAGCGCGCCGGAGTTGCTCGGCCGAGAGGTCGATCGCGGTGAGCCGGAAGCGCTCGGCCAGCAGCCGCGTCTCATCCGTGCCGCCGCCGCAGCCGAGCTCGACCACGCGGCCGCCTCGAGGAAGTCTCGCGACGAGCTCGTCGCACCAGTCGGCCCGCGGATCGTCGGTGATCTGTGCCTTCCACGTCTCCCAGGTGTCGATCATCGCGTCGTAGCCGGCCGCGACGAGAGCCGTGCGCGGGTCCGTCACGCGACCTCCACCTCGAGCAGGCCTGCCGCCTGCTCCGCTCGCTGCAGCGCCTCGATGGAGGTGGGGGCGGTCGCGATCACGTAGCCGCGACGATCGCCGTCGAGCCGGACGGGGCGGATCGTCTCGCCGACGGTGAGGTACGTCTCCGCCTGCACGACGCCGCGTTGGCCGAGCACGGCGTCGAGCGGCCCGACCCGTGTAACCGTTCCCGTGGGGAGCGGCCCGGGTGATGCGGTCAGAAACCGGATCGCAAGCGGCTGGGAGAACCGGGGCAGGGCGACGTCGTCGGGAATCGGCTCGCCGAGCGCGAAGCGCAGCGCGAGCTCCACAAGGTCGACGCCCACGGCGTGGCGGACGAGGTCGGCCATCTGGCCGCCGGGAATCCGGGCGGCCACCTCGACCACCGAGACGCCGCCGTCGGGCGAGGCGATCAGCTGCGGGAAGGCGATCCCGTCTCGGAGCCCGAGCGCGGCGACCGAGCGCTCCGCGACCCGCTCGGCGAGCCCGAGCTGGTCGGAGTGGATCGACGCCGGATAGAGGTGGATCCAGCCCACACCGAAGCCCACGCCGTCCGGCCGCAGGCGGTCGGAGAGCGTCACCATTCGAGCATCGCCGTTCCGCACGACGACGATGCCGTTCATCTCGGTTCCCTCGACGAACCCCTCGAGGATCGCCTCGCGCCCGGGCGACTCGGCGAGTGCCGAGTGGAGGTGCGACTCGAGGTCGCCCGCGGTCTCGATCCGGAAGAGCCCGCGCTGCCCGCCGGAGTCGACGGGCTTGAGGACGGCGGGAAGGCCGACCGTCTCCAGTGCAGCCCGTCCCTCCGCGAGACTGCGGACTGCCGCAAAGGGCGGCTGCGGGACGCCCTCCTCCGCGAGCGTGCGGCGCATCGCGATCTTGTGGGTCATGCGGTGGGCGACGTCGGCCCCGATCGTGGGCAGCCCGAGCCGCTCGGTGACGGCGGCGACGACGGGCACAGCTCGGTCGGCCGAGACCGTCAGCGCTCCGTCCACGTCGTGCCGCCGTGCGACGTCCTCGACGCGCGTCCACGTCCGCGAAGTCGACGACCTCGGACACGTCGGCGAGGGCGAGCCCGGGCGCGTCCGGGTTCCGGTCGACCGCGACGACGCGAAGGCCTCGCGCGCGCGCCTGCGCGATCGCGCGGCGCTGGTGGCGTCCCGCGCCGACGAAGAGGACGCTCGACACCGCGCGATCGTAGATGCGCGGTCGCGGAAGCGCGGCTGTGCCTGTGGAGCGATCGGCACGAACGCGGCACGAAGTCGTGTCCCATTGGTGCTGTGTTGTCAGGTTAGGCTTTGAGCCGTGGGGAGGAGGTCGGCGGCCCGAGAGTGACGGGGTGCGACATGGCAAGTTGTGGCAGCAGCGGCCAAGCGGCGGTGGTCGAAGTGCAAAGCCCGGCCT
Source organism: uncultured Actinomycetes bacterium (assembly GCA_963746445.1). GTDB lineage: Bacteria > Actinomycetota > Thermoleophilia > Gaiellales > Gaiellaceae > Gaiella. The sequence continues at coordinate 38,250 of CAVVAW010000007.1, read as the reverse complement.
CTCGGCAGCCGCGCGTCTGCCGACCCCTCCGCCGGGCGCGTCTACGATCCGCGGATGCCCCTGACGGGAAAGCGGATCCTCATCACCGGCGGCGCCGGGTTCATCGGGACGACGCTCGCGACCAGGCTCGTCGACGCGAACGAGGTCGTCGCGGTCGACAACCTCCATCGCGACGCGCTCTCCGGGACCGATCTCGCCGACCACCCGAACTTCCGCTTCGCGGAGGGCGACGTCCTCGACCTCGACCGGCTCACGAAGCTCGCGTCCGGCTGCACGCACTTCGTCCACGCGGCGGGGATCGCCGGAGTCGACACCGTGCTCACGAGCCCCGTCCGCACGATGCGCGTCAACGTGATCGGAACCTACAACGCGCTCGAAGCCGCTGTCGCGACACTGGAGACCGTCGAGCGCCTCGTCGAGTTCTCGACGAGCGAGGTGTTCGGCCAGCACGCGTTCAACGTCCAGGAAGGACATGTCACGACGATCGGCTCGGTCGGCGAGGCACGCTGGACGTACGCCGTCTCGAAGCTCGCGGGCGAGCACATGGCGCACGCGTATCACGCCGAGCTGGGGCTGCCGGCGGTCTCGGTGCGGCCGTTCAACATCTTCGGCCCCGGCCAGATCGGCGGGGGTGCGATCCGCGCATTCATCGAAGCCGCGCTCGCGGGTCGCGACCTCGAGATCCACGGCGACGGCTCCCAGATCCGCGCCTGGTGCTACGTCGACGACATGGTGGAGGCCGTGTTGCTCGCGCTCGAGCACCCGTCCGCCGTGGGGGAGAGCTTCAACGTCGGCAACGCCCGCTCGGCCGTCACGATCTACGACCTCGCCACGCGCATCAAGCGGCTCACCGGCTGTCCCGGCGAGATCCGCTTCGTGCCGTTGCACTACACCGACGTCGAGCTCCGGATCCCGAACGTCGACAAGGCCCGGTCACTGCTCGGCTTCGAAGCCGAGGTCGAGCTCGACGAGGGGCTCTCCCGGACGATCGCGTGGTACCGCGCCCGGCTCGGCGCAGCGGCGTGAGCGATACGCCCATCCGGCTCGCCCGCCCCGACGTCGGTGAGGCCGAGCTCGCCGCGGTCGCGGAGGTGCTCGCCAGCGGCCAGCTGACGATGGGGCCGCAGGTCGAGGCGTTCGAGCGGGCGCTTGCGGGGGCCGTCGGGACAGCCGAGGCAGTCGCCGTCTCGTCCGGGACGGCCGCGATCCACCTCGCGCTTCTCGCACTCCGCATCGGCCCCGGCGACGAGGTGATCGTGCCTGCGTACACCTTCCCGGCGACCGCGAACGCCGTCGAGCTCTGCGGTGCGCGCGCGGTGCTCGTCGACGTCGATCCCGAGACGTTCCTCGTCCGTCCGGAGCTCGTGACCGACGCGGTAACCTCGCGCACCCGGGCCGTCCTGGCCGTCCACCTCTTCGGGCGCCCCGTTGCCTGGGAGGAGCTCCAGACCGCCGTGCCGCAGGACGTCGTCCTGGTCGAGGACGCCGCGGGGGCGCTCGGGGCGGGCTATCGCGGGACGCCTTGCGGCGCGCTCGGGCTGCTGGCCTGCCTCTCGTTCCATCCGCGGAAGATCGTGACGACGGGCGAGGGCGGCGCCGTGACGACGGACGAGGCCGAGCTCGCCGCCGCGGTGCGTCGCCTGCGGCACCATGGGATCGCCGCAGGGCATCCGACGGACATCGAGACGCCAGGCTTCAACTACCGCCTGGCGGACGTCCTCTGCGCCCTCGGGCTTCCGCAGCTCGAGCGGCTCGAGGCGCTCCTCGCCGCGCGCGAGCGCGTCGCCGACTGGTATCGAGAGCGGCTCGAGCATCTCGTCGGCACGCCGTCGGCCGACGACGGCGACCGCCATGGCTGGCAGGCATACGTCGTCACGCTCGATCGGCGCGACGAGGCGCTCGAGGCCCTGCGCGCCGAGGGCATCGAGGCGCAAATCGGCACCTACGCCGTACACCGGCTGTCGGCCTACCGCGACCGGGGATCGTTCCCGGGTGCGGACGCTGCGTTCGAGCGGGCGCTCGCGCTCCCCTTCGCCGGGACGATGACCGAGGACGAGGTCGACCGGGTCAGTGCTGCACTGGCTCGGTACGCCTAACCGATTTCGCTTTGCCGCGGAGTTTCCGCTTGCGGCCGGAGGCCGGCTTTGCCGGCCGCGAGGCCAGATGAGCGGAAGCGGGTCGCCGCCCTGAAGAAGGGGGCTCGTGGGGGAAACATGGTTTCCCCCACGTCTAGAGGCAGATGTCGTCCGGCCGTACGGGTACCCGCGTCAGCGGTCTGTCGGTCGCCGCGCGCATGGCAGAGAGGATCGCCGCCGTCGAAACGACGGTGGGCGGCTCGCCGACGCCCTTGACGCCGTAGGGCGCGTCGGGCTCCGGAACCTCGACGAGCTCGATCGCGACGGGCGGCATGTCGAGCGCTGTCGGAAGGAGGTAGTCGGTGAAGCTCGCGTTCAGGATCGCGCCGTCGCGGGTCACGAGCTCCTCCATCAGCGCAAGCCCGAGCCCCTGTGCGGTGCCGCCCTCGATCTGACCCTCGACCGCAAGCGGGTTGATCGCCTTGCCGACGTCCTGCGCCGTGCCGACCCAGACCACGCGGGTCAGGCCGAGCTCGACGTCGACCTCTACGACGACCCGCATCGCGGACACCGCGAGCGCTACGTGAGCACGGTCGCCGGTGATCTGCCCGGTCTCCGGATCGAGCGGCGTCGTGCGCGGATGCCGGTACACGCGCTCGACGTCGACCTCGCCGCCGCCGAGCCGCTCGCGCTCCTCGAGCGCCGCGCGGCACGCGTCACGGACCGCGCCCGCGGCCATCCACGTCATCCGCGACGCGGACGCCGAGCCCGCCGAGCCGACCGCGGCCGTCGTGTGCGGCGCCAGGGACACGTCGTCCGTGCCGAGCTCGGTGCGCGCCACCTGGAGGATCACGCCGACGACGCCCTGTCCGACCTCGACCGACGCCGAGTGAACGACGGCGCTCCCGTCGGCACGAAGCTGGACGCGGGCGGTGCAGAAGTCGTCGAAGCCCTCCGAGTAACAGATGTTCTTGAAGCCGAGCGCGAAGCCGACGCCGCGCCGGACGCCCTCGCCCGTCGTCGTGTTGCCCGCGCCGCCGGGGAGCCGCAGCGGATCGCGCGGCAGCGCCTCCTCCGCCGGCAGCGGGATCGCGGCGGCGCGTCGGATCACCTCGCGTGTCGGCAGCGAGCCGGTCACGACCTGGCCCGTCGGGAGGATGTCCCCGGGCTCGAGCGCGTTCAGGAGCCGCAGCTCGACGGGATCGATGCCCAGCTCGGCGGCGAGCAGGTCCATCTGCGCCTCCGCGGCGAAGCACGTCTGCACGGCCCCGAAGCCGCGCATCGCGCCGCAGGGCGGGTTGTTCGAGTACACCGCCGTCGCCTCGATCAGCGCGTTGTCCACGCGGTACGGGCCGAGCGCGAACGAGGCCGCGTTCGAGGCGACCGCCGTCGAGCTCGAGGCGTACGCGCCGCCGTCCAGCAGGATCTCCATGCGGACGCACGTGAGCCTCCCCTCGCGTGTCGCGCGGTGCTCGCATCGGATCCGTGCCGGGTGCCGGTGGACGTGTCCCGTGAACGACTCGGCGCGGTCGTAAACCATCTTCACCGGGCGCCCGGTGTGCAGCGCGAGCAGCGCGCCGTGGATCTGCATCGAGAGGTCCTCGCGCCCGCCGAAAGCGCCTCCGACGCCGGCGAGGTGCAGCCGCACCTGCTCGGGGCGCAGAGCGAGACACGGAGCAATCTGGTCGCGGTCGACGTGGAGCCATTGCGTCGCGACGTGGATGTCGATCCCGCCCTCGCCGTCCGGCACCGCGAGGCCCGACTCGGGGCCGAGGAAGGCCTGATCCTGGGTGCCGACCTCGTACGTCCCGGTGACGACGACGTCCCCCGACATGTCGGGGTCGCCGTGGCGGATGACGATGTGACGGACGACGTTGGGCCGTGGGTCGTCTCGGTAGCCGTGGCCCATCGTCGGACGGTCGGGGTGCAGCGGCTCCTGCTCGAGCGCGCGCTCCATGTCGACGACCGGCTCGAGCGCCTCGTACTCGACGACGATCGCCTCGAGCGCACGCCGCGCCTGCTCGGGGTGCTCGGCCGCGACGACGACGACCGGCTCGCCGACATAGCGCACGCGATCGATCGCGAGCACCGGCTGGTCGGCGAACTCGAGCCCGTAGAGCTTCGCCCCCGGCACGTCGCTGTGCGTCAGCACGGCATGGACGCCGTCGAGGCCCAGCGCGGCGGTCAGGTCGATCGAGGCGATCCGTGCGTGGGCGTGCGGGCTGCGCAGCGTGTCGCCCCACAGCATCCCGGGCGCCGAGAGGTCGCTCGCGTAGGCGAACTCGCCGGTGACCTTCGGCACGGCGTCGTCGCGGAGCAGCCGCTCGCCGATCCGTCCGACGGTCAGCGTGCGCTCCGTCGCGACGCTCATGCCCGCTCCGCGGCAAGCCCGACAGCGTCGAAGATCTTCGCGTACCCCGTGCAGCGGCAGAGGTTCCCCGAGAGTGACTCGCGGATCTCGTCGTCGGACGGGCGCGGGACCCGCTCGAGCAGGTCGACGACGGCGACCACGAGCCCGGGCGTGCAGAAGCCGCACTGGACGGCGCCCGCGTCGACGAACGCCTGCTGCACCGGATGCAGCGCGTCCTCGCGGGCGAGCCCTTCGACCGTCACGATCTCGTGGCCGTCCGCCTGCGCCGCGAGCACGAGGCACGAGCAGACGAGCGTCCCGTCGAAGAGCACGGAGCACGAGCCGCATTCGCCCTGCTCGCAGGCGTTCTTCGAGCCCGGCAGCTCGAGCGTGTCGCGGAGGAACGTGAGGAGGCTCTCGCCGCCCCAGGCGTCGCCTTCGAGCCGCTCGCCGTTGACCGTCAGCGAGACCTTCACGAGCGCACGCACCTCTCGAGCGTCCGCGTTGCGAGGACGCGGAGAGCGTGGCGTCGATACTCGGCGGTTGCGCGTACGTCGTCGATCGGCGCGGCCGCCTCTGCGATGAGGTCGGGGAGCTCGGCCGCGTCGGCGAGTGGCACGGTGACGCGCTTCGCCGTGACCGCGGCCGAGCCGAACGCAGCGCGCACCTCGCCCTCGGTCGTGTCGACGACGACGGCGAGTGAGCAGATCGCGATCACCATCGCGTTCCGCGGGCCGACCTTGGCGAACGTCTGCGCGCCGCCGCTCGGCATGATCCGGACTGCGGTCACGAGCTCGTCGCCCGCGAGAGCCGTCCGCTTGACGCCGAGCAGAAAGTCCTCGAGCGGCAGCGTGCGGGTGCCGCTCACGCTCGCGAGCTCGACCTCAGCCCGCTCCGCGAGCAGCGGCGGCAGTGCGTCGCCCGCGGGCGAGCCGGTGCCGAGATTGCCGCCGATCGTCCCGCGATTGCGGATCTGCGGTGAGCCGACGGTGCGGGATGCCTCGGCGAGCGCCGGCAGCCGCGTGGCGAGTGGCGCTCGCATCGCCTCCGTGTACGTGAGGCCCGCGCCGAGCCGCAGAGCGCCGTCCTCCTGCGTGAAGCCGCGGAGCTCCGCTACCTCGCTCAGGTCCAGGAGCGCGTCCGGCCGCGAGTGCCCGAAGGTCAGCTCGACCAACACGTCGGTCCCGCCCTGGATCGGCCGCGCCTCGGGATGCTCCGCCCGCAGCGCAAGCGCCTCGTCCAGCGTCCTCGGACGGAGTACCTCCATGGGCGGAAGACAACCACACGGCGGGCTCGATGCCCGCCGTGTGGTTCGTGTCGGTCTTTAGTCCGACACATACCGGACTTCATGCCGGTGAGATGTCGGCCCAGGCTTCTCGGACGGCATGAACGCGTCGGTGCCGAGTTCGCGATGCCCGGCCGACCCCGTCGCGAGGCGGTCGCGCCTCTGGCCGGGGCCCCCTAGGACGGGAGCAACCGGTATGCGCTGGGAGGCGGCGCCCGTGTCGGGGGCACTTCCTCCCATCCGCCGGGAAACGCAGGGGCTCGCCATGCTGGATCGGGCTCGAACGACGCCCACTGCTCGTCCCACCAGCGCTCGCCGCGGTCGAGCCTCGTGCCGATCTGCTCTCCGAGCGCGCGGATCGCTGTCGCCTGCTCCTCCGTGAACCGGCCCTCGCTGACGCGCTGCTCCACCATGTCCTCGTCCTTGAAGCGCCAGTCTTCGTCGACCGGGATCCACACGTCGAGCTCGAGGTCCTGGGTGTCGTATCCGGTCGCCGTGCGCCGGAACGGCTCCTCGAGGTTGAGGTACCAGCCGGCGAACCGCCGCTCGGGGGCTTGCCAGAAATGCATCACCGAGCATGCCTCTCCGGGCCGACGAAGAGCGAGCATGCCGTGCCCCTCCCAGTGGCGCTTGCCGGCCCAGGGGTGTGGGCGACCGTCCGCGCTCGGCGGAAACACGAACGGCGCCTCCTCGGGGAGGTACGTGACGAGGAGCTCGGGCGAGTCCTCGACGACCACGACGGGCGATGCGATCCAGGGCCGGTCGCGCCAGATCTCGCGGTGGACGACGATCTCGCCGCGTTGCCAGGCCACGTCACGACGGTACCGGCCGGCGGTGTCAGACACCGCTTTCTGTCAACCCCGAACCGCGCCGACTTGGTGCCAATCGCTCCACAGTGCGCATCCTCGGTGCGCGGAGTGACGCGCGGTACCCGGATGAACGCGCGGTCGCATTCCCCCTGCAAATCGCGTTGGGGATGGATTGGCACAGAATTGGTCCGGTTGGCTCTTGACAGCCAACGGTGTCTGACACCGTTTCGCGCCGACGACTGGCGATCGCCGCGAGTACGCTCACGCGACGATGACCGAGACCCTGAGCGCGCCCGAGGCCGCCGAGAGCGCCGGGGGCGCGCCCGAGCTCTCCGTCGTCGTGACGCTCTTCCAGGAAGGCGCGACGCTCGAGGAGCTCCACCGGCGCCTGACGACGACGCTCGCGGCGTTCGGCCGGTCGTACGAGGTGCTCTACGTCGACGACGGCTCGACCGACGGGACGTTTGCGTCGCTCGAGCGGATCCACGACGGCGACCCGCACGTCCGTGCCGTGCGGCTCAAGCGCAACGTCGGCCAGCATCCGGCCATGCACGCGGGGCTCTCCCGCGCGCGCGGCCGGATCGTCGTGACGATGGACGGCGATCTGCAGAACCCGCCCGAGGACGTTCCGCGCCTCGTCGAGGCGGTCGAGGCGGGGTACGACGTCGCGAGCGGCCGTCGCGCCGCGCGCCACGACTCGTGGGGCCGGACGCTACCGTCGAGACTCATCAACGGGATGCTGCGCCGCTTCACCGGCGTCGACATCTCGGACTTCGGGTGCGCGTTCAACGCCTACCGGCGCGACGCCGTCGAGCCGATGCTCGGCGCGATCGGCCGGCAGAAGTTCACGAAGGCGCTCGTGCTCTCGGGGGGCGCGACCGTGATCGAGGTGGACGTCGGCCACGCGCCTCGGCACGGCGCGTCGAGCTACACGCCGCTTCGCCTCACGCGCCTTGCGCTCCACGTGCTCGCAGGCTTCTGGCCGCAGCCGATCCAGACGGCCGGGATCGTCCTCGGCTCGATCTGCTCGCTCGCCTCGCTCGGACTCGGGGTCTACGGGCTCGTCTACTGGATCACGAACTCCGACTTCCCCGGCCCGCTGCTTCTGGGTGCGCTCGTCGTCGCCGTGCTCGGTGTGCAGGGCTTCATCCTCGCCCTCGTCGGCGAGCATCTCGGCAGAATCCAGCGCGTCGTGGAGCACCGTCCCCTGTACCTCGTCGACCGCGAGCTTTGACGTGGAGGAACCCATGGTTCCCCCACGAGCCCCCTCCTTCAGGGAGTGCACGCGCGGACCTATCCTGGCCTCCCGGCCGGCGAAGCCGGCCTCCGGCCGCAGCGCTGCGTGCTCGGGTCGACGGGGAGAGCATCTGAATCGATGAGCCGCGTTCTCGTCACAGGCGGCGCGGGGTTCATCCCGTCGAATCTGATCCGCCACCTGCTCGAGCACACGGATCACGAGGTGATCTCGCTCGACGCGCTCACGTACGCGGGCAACCTCGAGAACCTCGCCGACGTGATGAGCCACCCGCGGCTCGAGTTCGTGCACGGGGACATCCGCGACGCCGGGCTCGTGCGAGAGGTCGTTGGAGGCGTCGACGTGATCGTCAACGCGGCCGCCGAGTCGCACGTCGAGAAGTCGATCCTCGAGGGCGCGTCGGAGTTCGTCACGACCAACGTCGAGGGCACGCAGATCCTGCTCGACGCCATCCGCGAGACGCCGGTCGAGCGGTTCTTGCTGATCTCGTCGAGCGAGGTCTACGGCACGGCGGAGCGCGACCCGATGGACGAGGAGCATCCGCTGAACCCGCGCAGCCCCTACGCGGCCACGAAGGCGGGCGGCGACAGGCTCGCGTACAGCTACCGGGTCACCTACGGGCTCCCGCTCGTGATCGTGCGGCCGTTCAACAACTACGGCCCGCGCCAGCATCCCGAGAAGGTCGTGCCGCGGTTCGTGACGCAGGCGCTCGCAGGCGAGGCGCTGACGATCCACGGGGAAGGGACGGCGAGCCGGGACTGGCTCCACGTCGACGACACGTCTTCGGCGATCGAGGCGCTGATCGACGCGCCGCTCGATCGCGTCGCGGGCGAGGTGGTCAACGTGGCCACGGGCATCGACATCTCGGTCAACGAGATCGCGCGGCTCGTGCTGGAGGCGGTCGGCGACCCGGACGGTGCGACCGTGCACGTCGACGAGCGCCCGGGCCAGGTCGACCGTCACATCGGCTCGACGGACAAGCTCGAGCGGCTCACCGGCTGGCGGGCCTCGATCGGGTTCGAGGAAGGGCTCCGGCACACCGTGGCCTGGTACCGCGACAACGAGGCCTGGTGGCGGGGCGTTCTCGGGCGCGTCGGCGTCTCCTCGTCCTAGGCGCCGGGCCCGCGCAGCTCGGACTGCTCGAGGCGGCCCACCGGAGGGACGACGTGGCCGTGATCGCGGTCGACCGCGATCCTCTGGCCGTGGGGTTCGGACTGGCGGACGAGCGCGCGATCATCTCGTCGGAGGACGAGGAGGCGGTCGACCGGCTCGCGCGGGCGCGCGAGGTGGACGGGATCGTCTCGCCGGGTGCGGACTGGCCGGTCGGGATCGCCGCGCGCGTCGCAGAGCGGATCGGACTGGCGCATCCGATCACCGCCCGGACGGGGTCGATCGTCACCTCGAAGGCGCGCCAGCGGGAGGCGTTCGCCGAGGCGGGGGTGCCGCACGCGCGGGAGCTCGACCCGAGGCGGGGGGTGCTCCGGTTCCCACTGGTCGTGAAGGTGCCGGACCGGCAAGGGCAGCGCGGCCTCGCGCTCGTGCGCTCTCCGGGCGAGCTCGAGGCCGCGCTCGAGGCCGCGCTCGCCGAGTCCCGCGGCGGTGCGGTGCTCGTCGAGGAGCACGTCGAGGGGCCGGAGGTGACGGTCAACGCCGTCTCGGTCGACGGCCGCTTCGTCCCGCTCACGGTGACCGACCGCCTGACGGCCGAGCCGCCGGCCTTCGGCGTCGCGCTCGCGCACGCGTGGCCCTCGCGTCACGACACGGCCGCGGCTGCCGTTGCCGCCGGCGCGGCGGTCGAGGCGGTCGGGATCCGCAACGGCCCGTCCTACACCCAGCTCCGCCTCGGCCCTGCCGGGCCGGTCGTGATGGAGGTCGCGGCCCGGCTCGGAGGCGGTCACGACGCGGAGCTCTGCGCCGCCGCGACCGGCGTCGACCTGAACGCGCTCGCGGTGTCGTTCGCGCTCGGCGACGACATGTCCGAAACGGACATGTCGTCGTGCCTGGCACCACGACATGTCACGAAGCGACAGGGGGCCGCGGTCGTCTTCCTCGTCCCGCCGGCCGGGCGCCTTCTGCAGGTGGACGGGCTCGCAGAGGCGGAGGCGTTGCCCGGAGTCGAATGGGTGCGCGTCTACCGCCGGCCGGGCCACGTCTTCGGGCCGCTGCGGCGCGGCGCCGACCGGGCGGGGGCCGTTCTCGCCACGGGGGCAGACCGCGACGATGCGCTGGTGCGCGGGCGCCGTGCGGCGGACGCCGTACGCTTCCGGGTCGATGCGGACGCGTCGTAGCACCCCGCTCGGCTTCCAGCCGCCCGCGATCGGCGAGGCGGAGGTCGCCGCCGTCGCCGAGACGCTGCGCTCGGGGTGGCTGACGACCGGTCCCCGGGCCGCACTGCTCGAGGAGCGCTGCGCCGCATACCTCGAGGCCGAGCACGTCCTCGCGGTCAGCTCCGGCACGGCCGCGATGCACCTCGCGCTGCTCGCGCTCGGGGTCGGGCCCGGCGACGAGGTGATCACGTCGCCCATCACCTGGCCCGCGACCGCGAACGTGATCGAGCACACCGGCGCGACCCCCGTCTTCTGCGACGTGCGAGAGGACGACCTGAACCTCGACACGTCGCTCGTGCCCGCGCTGATCACCGAGCGGACGAAGGCGATTCTCCCGGTCCACCTCGCGGGGCAGCCCTGCGACCTCGATCCGATCCACGCGCTCGGGATCCCCGTCGTCGAGGACGCCGCGCATGCCTTCGAGAGCCGCTACCGGGGCCGGAAGCTCGGCGGGCTCTCCGACGCGACCTGCTTCTCCCTCTACGCGACGAAGAACGTCGCCGCAGGCGAGGGCGGCCTCGTCGCCACGAACCGCAGCGACGTCGCCGAGGCGATCCGCAGCATGCGGCTCACCCGCCGCGGCGACGGAGCACGCTACGACCAGGTGACGCCCGGCTTCAAGGCGAACCTCTCCGACGTCCTGGCTGCAATCGCACTCGTCCAGCTGGACCGGGTCGAGGACCACGCCGAGATCCGGGCGCACCAGTTCGCGCGGTACGACGAGGGGCTCATCGACCTCGAGGGGATCACACCGCTCGCACGCGATCCGCGCGACACCCATGCCCTGCATCTGTACGCCGTCCGCATCGATCCAGACGGCGCGCGCGCCACCCGCGACGACTACCAGCGCGCCCTCGCCGACGAACAGATCGCGACGAGCATCCACTTCCTCCCCGTCCACACGCTGACGTGGTTCCGCGAGCGGTATCCGCGGCAGCCGCCGCTCCCGGTCGCCGAGCGCGCCGGCGAGGACGTGCTGTCGCTTCCACTCTCCCCGGCGCATTCGGAGGAGGACATCGCGGACGTGGTCGAGGCGTTCCGCCGCGTCCACGACCGCTTCACCGCATGAGACGGCGGTCGGTCCGCATCGGTCTGACGCTCCTCGTCACGGGGCTGGCGATCGCGTACCTCGTCTGGAAGGTCGACATCCACGAGATCGTCGACACCCTGCTCGACGCCGACCCGTGGTGGTTCGCGCTCGCGGTCGCGATCATGATCGGCACCGCGCTGCCGATGGCGCTCCGCTGGCAGTGGCTGATGCGCGCGCAGCTGATGGAGGAGCGCTTCTGGTGGCTGACGCGGGCGTACTTCGTCTCGTACAGCGCGAGCCAGGTGCTGCCGACGTCGATCGGCGGCGACGCGATGCGCGTCTTCGAGACGGCGAAGCGCCATCCCGGCCGCACCGCCGACGTCACGTCGATCATCCTGCTCGAGCGCGGGCTCGGTGGCGCCGGCACGGTGCTGCTGGGGGCGATCGGGTTCGTCCTCGCGATCGGCACGTACGACGTCAGTGCCTACCTGTGGCTCGAGGGCGCCTTCGTGCTCGGGACGCTGATCCTGATCTTCCTGTTCTTCGCGCGCTCCGCGCGTCCGCTCCTCGCGCGGACGCAGCCGCTCCTCGCGCGCTTCCGGATCGACCGCCATATGCGCGCGTTCTACGACGGGGTCCACCACTACCGCGGGCACGTACGACTGCTCATCGGCGTGTTCGTGTTCACGACCGCGATCCAGGCCGTGCGGGTGCTCTCGATCTGGGCCGCGGGGAAGGCGGTCGGGATCGACCTCGGCCCGCGGATCTACTACGTGATGGGCCCGCTCTTCTTCCTCGTCCTGCTCGTCCCGTTCACCCTCAACGGGATCGCCGTCCGGGAGGCGTTCTTCGTGAGCTTCCTCGGCAGCGTGGGCGTCCCGGCCGACCAGGCGTTCGCGTCCGGGTTCCTCTTCTTCCTCGTGACGACGGCCCTTGCTGTCCCCGGAGCGGGGATCCTGCTCTGGGAGGGCTTCCGCGGCGGCTCGCGCCCGCGGCTCGAGCATGGCTGACGACCGCTCGCGCGTCGCCTGCGTCGTCGTCACCTACGACGCACTCCCCTGGATCGAGCAGTGCCTGGCGAGCGTCGCCGGCTCGCAGACGATCGTGGTCGACAACGGCTCGTCGGACGGGACGCCCGACGCTGTGCGTAAGGGCTTCCCCGCGGTGCGCGTGCTCGAGTCGTCCAACGACGGGCTGGCGGCCGGCTGGAACCGCGGCATCGCCGAGACGGACGCCGAGCACGTGCTCGTCCTGAACGCGGACGCGTGGCTCGTGGAGGACGCGCTCGAGCGCCTCGTCGACGCGGCCGAGCGGCACCCGCGAGCCGCGGCGATCGGTCCGAAGCTGCTCAACCCCGATGGGTCGCTCCAGCGCTCCGTGCGCGGCTTCCCGACGGCCTGGCGGCTCGCGACGGAGTACCTCTACCTCCGCAAGCTGGCGCCGGGGTCGCGCGCGCTCAACGCGTTCTACGGCGCGGGCTTCGACCACGAGACCGAGCGCGAGGTGGAGTGGGTGATGGGCGCCTGCTTCCTCCTGCGTCGCAGCGCGTTCGACGAGGTCGGCCCATTCGACGAGCGGTTCTTCCTCTTCAGCGAAGAGGTGGACTGGATGCGCCGCGCGACGGATGCGGGTTGGAGCGTGCTGTTCACGCCGACGGCGCGGTGCGTCCACGTCGGCGGGGCGGCGCACGGCGGGCGCATGTTCCGCGAGAACGTCCGCGGGCACCTGCGCTACCTGTCGCTCCACGGACGGCCGGGAGAGGCGGAGAAGGCGCGGAAGCTCCTGCGCACGTCGCTTCGCGCGCGCGGCCGGCTGTACCGCGGAGAACGCGGCCGCCTCTACCGCGAAGCTGCCTCCTGGCTCGGCTCGGCCGACGTCGACACGCTGCTCGCGGGATGAGGCCCGACACGCGGCGATGAGCGGCCTCTGGCTCTCGTTCCAGCTCGTTCGGGGACTGGCACCGGAGGTGCCTGTCCCCAGTGGCGCGTGGGCCCGGAGCGACCGGTGAACGGCGTCTGGCTCCTCCTTCAGCTCGTCTTCGGCTTCGCGGTCGTCCTGGCGCCCGGCGCCCTGCTCGCCCGGACGCTCGGAGTCCGCGGCGTCTCGGCCACGCTCGCCTGGGCTCTGGCGCTCGTGTTCGCGGCGCTCGCCGTCACGTTCGTCGTCCACGGGTCGCTCACGCTGACACTCGTCCTTCTGCTGCTCGCGGGCGCGGCCGCGCTCGCAGCCGGCGTCGTGCGAGGCCGTCGGAGGGACGTTGTGTCGGATCACCACGAGCTCCCCCACCGCGCGGCCGTGCTCGCCGCGGGCGCGTTGCTCGGGCTCCTCCTCTGGCACGTCGCGGGGCACGTCGGGGGCGACGGCTTCTTCCACCTCGCACGGATCCAGAAGCTGCTCGCGTTCGGCGACCTCTCGCTCGGGAGCACGAACGAGTTCCCGGACGGCGGGCTGCATCCCGGCTACGCGTTCCCGCTCTGGCACGGCTTCCTCGCGCTCGTCGCGAAGGTGTCGGGCGCCGATCCGGTGGACGTCGTGCTCCACGGCCCGACGGTGCTGGCCCCGCTTGCGGTGCTCGTCGCCTACGAGGCGGGCTGGGCGCTGTTCCGGCGAGCGGTACCGGCTGCGACGTCGGCGGCCGCCGGCATCGCGCTCGTCGCGATGGCTCCCGGGCACGCCGGCGCACTCACGGCGCTCGCGCTGCCGGCGACCGTGTCACGCCAGCTCCTCGTCCCGGCGGCGCTCGCGCTCGCGCTCGAGGCGGTGCGCCGGCCGACGCCCGCGCTCCTCGCGACGACCGCGGCGGCGTCTCTCGCGCTCGTCGCGGTGCATCCGACCTACGCGCTGTTTCTCTGCCTCCCGTTCGCGGGCTTCGTCGCCGTCCGCTGGCTCTGGGAGCGACGCGACGCCGCGTCCGGCGGGTTGGCCCTCGCCGCGCTCGTCGCTCCCGCCGCGATCTTCGTCGTCGTGGCTGCTGCCGGTCGTCGCCGATACGGCCTCGGTGAACCCCGACTCGAGCGAGCGCACCCGCGGATTCGACCAGTACGCAGGGCAGCTGCATGGCACGGCCGACCGGTTCTCCGTCGTCCCCGAGCTCTTCGGCCGCACCGGTGGCATCGCGGTAGCGGCCCTGCTGCTGCTCCCCCTCGCGGGGCTCGCCTCCCGCCGCCGCTGGGCGGCGTACGTCGTCGGGGGATCACTCGCCGTGTTCGTCGTCTGCCTCGTCCCCTGGCTCTTCACGCCCTTCTCCGACGTCGTCTCGCTCTCGCAGTCGCGGCGGCTTGCCGGGTTCGTCCCGCTGGCCTTCGCGCTCGCGGGTGGGATCGGCGTGCTCGCGCGTCTGGTCGGCATAGCCGTTGCGCCGCTCGCGCTCGCGGCCGGGATCGTCTTCCAGCTCGCGTATCCCGGCGACTTCGGCTACACGCTCGAGCACGGCGGACCGGCGTGGGCGACGTGGATCGCGGTCGCCGGGGCCGTCGTCGCGCTCGGGCTCGGGCTGCGGCGCCGCCCGCCGCTCGAGCGCACGGCCGCGCTCGCCTCCGTCCTGCTGCTGATCCCGACGTACGCGCACGGGCTCACCCACTGGAGCCCCGCCGAGTCGCGCCGCGCGAGCCCGCTCTCGCCGGGCCTCGTGGCCGTGGTCCGGGACGATGTCCCGGTAGGCGCCATCGTGTACTCGTCTCCCGAGGCCAGCTACCGCCTCGGCGCCGTCGCGCCGGTCCGCGTCTGCGTCAACTCGCCCGGGCACGTCGCCGACACCGTCGCGAACCGCCCGCGGGAGCGCGTGCGCGAGTTCCGACGCTTCGTGCGCACGGGCGACCTCGCGATCCCGCGCGCCTGCGGAGCGACGTGGCTCCTCGTCGACCGTGACCGCTTCCCGCAGCTCGCGCCGGACCTGCCCGTCGCCTACCGCGACGAGCGCTGGGTTCTCTACCGGCTCTGACGTCCCTGCACGACTGCCGCGCCGATGTGAGCCGAGAGGGTTGCTAGCTTCCCGCGCATGCTTCGTCGTCGACGTCGGCGCGTGCCGGCATGACTGGCGCATGAGATGGCAGCCTCCACGTTCGAGACTCCCACGGATCGCCTCGCCTCTGAAGCTGAGCGTCGTGATGGCGGTCTACAACGAGGCGGAGACAGTTGCGACGGCGATCGAGCGTGTGCTCGACGTCGACATCCCCGACACCGACATCGAGTTGATCGTGGTCGAAAGCAACTCAAGTGACGGGACCCGCGAGATCGTCTCGCAGTACGCGGCCGACCCGCGCGTCCGCCTGGTGCTACAGGACGCCCCGAAAGGAAAGGGCGCCGCGGTGCGCGAAGGCTTCGAGCACGTCACGGGCGGAATCATCCTGATCCAGGACGCCGACCTCGAGTACTCCGTCGGTGACTATCCGAAGCTGATCTATCCGATCCGGCGTGGCGATGTCGACTTCACCCTCGGCTGCCGCCACGTCCCCGGACAACGGATGCGCGTGATGGATGAGATGCGGAACGTCGCCCGGATCGTGAACATGGCCCATTGGGTGTTCACGTGGTTCTTCAACGTGACGTACCGCACCAGGCTCCGTGACCCGTTCACGATGTTCAAGGTGTTCAGGACCGAGTGCCTCGAAGGCGTCACGTTCGTCTCCGACCGATTCGATTTCGACTGGGAGCTGACGGGGAAGCTCGTGCGGCTGGGATATCGCCCCATCGAGATACCGGTCGAATACGACGCCCGCTCGTTCCACGGCGGCAAGAAGGTTCGTTTCTTCCGTGACCCACCGACATGGATTGCTGCATGCCTCCGGTTCCGCTTCTGCGCGCTTCCGCGCCAAGGCGATCTTCTCGCGCCGCAGTCCGCAGAGCGGACGCGACCAGATCGCGCGGCGACGCGGCGAGCTGGTTTCGGATCGGCACAGCGACGCGATGGAAGGCTGACGCAGAGGCGACAGCTCCGTCGCCGCAGCAGTGAGGATCGGCTACCGGTGAATCAATCCGCCGCTGTCGAAGGGCGGCCAGTGGTCGTCGAACGAGCGCGCCGTCACGGTCGCGTCGGCCGATTTCTCCCTCGTCCGACATCGTCGGGCTGCTCGTGTCGTGCCTCCTGGTCGTCATTGCGTTCTCCCCGGTCCTGTTCTGCCGGCCGGACGCTAAGCACGGCAGCCGAGACCCTAGGTACGAACGGCCAGGCGCCTTTCCCGGCGCCAGCCGATCTCGGGAATCGCGAAAGGCGACATCCGTCCGGACACGGGCGCGTCTGCGTGGCAGTTCGAGCCCTGGGCGAAGATCACGCATCGCTTGTATGCGGATGGCGAGCTGCCCCTGTGGAACCCGTACCAGGCATTCGGCGCGCCGCTGGCGGCGAACATGCAGAGCGCCGTCTTCGACCCCTTGCAGCTCGCCGTCAACCTGCATCCAACGCCGCTCGTGTGGGATCTGTCCATCGTAGGGGCCTTCGTTCTCGGCGCCGCAGCGGCGTTCGTATTCGGACGCATCCTCGGGCTCCGAGTGGAAGCCGCAGTCGTCACCAGCGCCTCCTTCTCTCTCAGCGGCTGGTTCTTCCTCTACAGCAACAACGTCTTTTCCCGCTCGTACGTCTACCTGCCCTTGCTCTTCCTCCTCGTCGAGCTCGTGCTGCGCTCACGCCGGCTGTTGCCCGTCTTTCTGTCTCGGCGTGGGCGTCGCCGGGAATCTCTATGTGGGGATGCCAGAAGCGTCGTTACTCGTGCTCGGGACACCGCCGCGTATGCGTCGTGCGCCTCCTCCAGGAACGCCGCCTTCAACTCCGTGCGGTTCTCCGTTCCTCGCCTCGGCGGCGCGGGCCTCCTCGGCGTCCTGCTTGCGCGCGCCGCTTCTCTTGCCGTTCCTGCAGTACGAGTCGCTCTCGTTCAACGTGCACTCTTCCGAGTTCGCGAAGGGGTCGGAAACGGACCAGCAGTGGGGGCTTCTGAACTGGTTGATCCCGTGCTCGCAGATCACGCCCATGTCACGGTCGAACGCCCAGAGCACGACGTCCGGGCCGGCGAGCTCGGCGGTCGCGGCGATCGGGTAGTCCAGCGACGGACGCCGGCACACCTGGCTGTTCGTCCTGATGGGCGCCGCCGTCCTGCTCAAGGTCTACGAGTTCCGGGTCTTCGATTTCCTCGGGCAGCTTCCGGTTCTCGATCTTGTCGTGTAACCCGGTGTTCGCGCCGCCCGTCGCGCTCGTTCGCGTTTGCAGTGCTTGCGGGAATCGGCGTCCACGTCGTGTGGAGTCGCGACCTTCGTCCTTCGGCGTTTCCTGATCCTCCTCGGCCGCGCGTCCCTGCTACTCCTCATCTTCTTACTCACCGCCGACCGCTGGAGCGTGATCACCAGCGTCCCCGGGTCTACCTCGCCGTGCGTTCGGGGTCTCGGTCTGCTCTTCGCCGTGATCGCTGTCTCCGCCTCTTTCTCGGCGCTTCGTCCCGTCGGAGGTCGGCCTCGCCCTGCTCCTCGCGCGGTTATCGTCGCCGAGCTCTTCGCGCTCGCCCCGTCTCGATCTATGCCAAGCGAGCCGATCCTTACTTCGCGCCCGGTTGGATGCCACTTCCGCAGCGCTCTGACCCGATCCCACTCCCGCGCGTTCGGGCTCTACGCCAAGCTCTACCCGAACACCGCTGGCGCGCTCGTGCTGCACACATACGCGCGCTCGACGCCCTGTACGTCGAGCCGTACCTGCGCTACGTCCGACGTTCCTCGCGCCTCGCGTCTTCGATCGGTTCACGGGCACCGAGCTCCCCGTCGCGCTCCGAGACAACCCTATGTTCGACGCGCTCTCGGTACGTGCCATCCTCTCGCAGCATGACCTCGCCACGCGCCCCAGCTCCGTTTCCTCGGCCGCGATCGCGACTCGCGCGTTTACGAGAACACTCAATGCTTATCCACGCGCCTGTGTCGTACACTACGTTCACCTCGTCGAAGGGCTGACTACGCATTTCGCTATCTCGATCTAGCGCATCGCAGCGGCGCCTTCGTCGTCGACAGATTCTATCCCCCCACCCGGCCGTTGTCGAGCACCACCGGAAGACAGCCGACGACATCCTCCGGCGCACTCCGGGGCTGCGCTACATGCAGCGGCGCCGCGTATCACGTCAGCATCGGGAGTACTCCACCCGATCCGGTGGCACTCCACGTGCACGCGGCGTGCGCCGGCCTCCTCGTCTTCCCCGACACCTATTTCCCCGGTTGGCCTGCACCGTGAAGCGGGAACGCTCCGTCACCCGACCTACGCGCCTTCCGGGCGTTCGTGCCGAAGGGAACCTCGCGCGTCGAGTTCCGCTACGAACCGCGAGCCTTCCGGATCGGGACCGCCTTCGGCCGCCGCGCTCGCAGTGTTCCTGCCGCAGGTGTCGTCTCTATCCACAAGCGGCGTCGCACACCCCAGCGCCGCCTCCAGCGCCTTACGCCTGGTCAAGCACCCCCAAGACGTCCCCCACTCCGCATACGCTCTACCAAGCAGCTCCCACTACACCAAAGCAGCTTCGCACACTTCACCCCTCTCTTACCTACCCACGCGCTCTCACCTCACCACCTACCCGCTGCGCGCAACGTCACGGGCGCACGTTCAGATCGCGCCGCTCGCGCACCTCGCTACAGAAGCTCAACGCCAGAGTACTACGCGTCGAGCTACTGCAGAGCTCGCACAGCATCTACGCGCTTCCCGAGTGTCACACATCGTCGTGACTGCCAGACGCGCTGCCCTTCACACGCGTTCTTCTACCCAGTGCTTGCCATCCACGTCCTCTAGCATCTCCCAACCTCCCCGGCACTCGAGGAGTCGCACGCCTGCTCGCGCCCACGCTCTCTTCGTCGCCGTCATTCCCTGCGAAGGCAGCTCTACGTCTCGCGCGCGCTTCACCTCTAAGCGTCTGTTCGAGCGCGAGTTCCGTCGCGACTACATTGTTCATCCGCTCCAGCACATCAACCTGCCCTGGAGATCAGAAGCGAGCTCGAGAAGCGTTCCACGTCGTCGAGGCCCGCTACTTCCCGTTTCTATCCCGTCGTCAGCGCCAACCTATCATCGCTCACTATGCGCCCGCGCACCTGAGCTCACCCCCACGACAGCCTCGTCGGCCGGCACGATACGGCGCAGGTGTAGACGTCCGTCTCGCTGAGATCGTCCGACGCTGAGGGAGCTCCGCCCACGGATCCCACGGCGCGCTGATCAGCTTCCCGCTGATGCCGTCGCTCGCGCCCGAGGCAGGAAGACGACCAGACGCGAGGGGAGGTCGAGCGGAGTGCCGCCGCTCGACTGCTGCTCGACCGCTCGCTCGTAGAACGAACCGCCCACACGCCGCGGGCCTGCTTCGAGGATCTCTTCGAGCAACCGGGTGTTCAACGCCCCAGGTGCGACGGCGTTGACGTCGATCCCAGTGTCGTGCAGCTCCTCCGCCAGCGTCTCGGCGAAGCGGACGACCGCCGCCTTCGACGCGGCGTATGCACTGAGGCGGGGAAGCGGGGACGTCGCGCCGCCTCCGGAGAGCTGGATGATCTTGCGTACCCGTGGCCCGGAGTGGCAGCACGGCCGACTGCAGAGGACGACCCGAAGAGGTTCACCCGCACGGCGTGCTCCCATTCGTCCCAGTCAACCTCCTCGACGAGCCCTTTTGGCCCGTAGACGCCCGCGTTGTTCACGAGTACCTGGATCTGCGAGAAGCGCTCCACTGCATAGGCCACGAGACGCTCGACCGACTCGGGTTCCGAGACGTCAGCCGCGATCGTCTCGACCGAGCCGGGTTCCGGCGCGGCCGACTCGAGCTCCGTCCGGGCGCGGTTGAGGGCCGCCTCGTCGCGTGCACAGACGGCCACACGGCCCCTGCGGCGACGAAGGAGCGCGCAATCTCGAGCCCGAGCCCGTGGCTCCCCCCGGTGACGATGGCAGATCTGCCCGCGAGAGCGCGCTTCACGCCGCGGGGTCCCGACTCCGATGTACCGCACGGCGCCGAGTCCGCCGAGGGTCTCGCGCAGGAAGCCATTCGCGTCCAGGACATTGGGCGTCCGCATCACCGACACCAGGCGTTCCGGATCCACCGCGCTGTACGCGGGCCAGTCGGTCTCGATCACGATCGCGGTGGCATCCTGGGCAGCGTCGAGCGGTGTCGGGCAGAGCGTGAAGAGCCCGGCAAGGTCGTCCGGCACGACGCGCACCGCCGAGTCGTGCGCCTTCACCTGGGCTCCGGCGCTCGTCAGCTCCCGGCAGAGCTCGACCGCGCTCGAACGCCGCAGGGTGTCGGTCCCCTGCTTGTAGACGAGCCCCCAGACGCCGATCACGTGGCCGTCGAGGCCGTCGCTCGGGTCGACGAGCGACTGAACCGTCCGCAGTGCCCAGCGTCGGTGCTCGTCGTTGCTGCCGCGCACTGCGCCGAGCAACAGGGTCGGCACACCCTCGCGCTCGCCGATCTGCGTCAGGTACGCGATGTCTCGGGCCAGTGTGCCTCCGGCAAATGCGGCGCCCGGCCTGAGGTACGCGCGAGGTCCGATCCTACTCTCGGTCTTGAGGCCTCGCTCGACCTCCGCCACGTCCGCACCGACGCGCTCTCCGATGCCGGCGAGCTCGTTCGCGAACGAAATGGACAGGGCGAGGAAGGCGTTGATGCCGTGCTTCACGAGCTCCGCAGACTCGACACCCATCCATTCAATGCGATCCGAGAAGGCTCCCAACAGCTCTTCGATCCGCCGGCGGTCGCTCTCCGGCCGGATGCCGACCACGATCCGGTCCGGTCGCGTGAACGCCGCGACCGCGTCTCCTAGCCGGAGGTTCTCCGGCGAATAGGCGAACGTAAAGCCCGACCGCTCGAGGAGTCGCGTGGTCCCGACGGGCACTTGAGACGAGATCAGGATCGCGGCGCTTGGATCGGCGGCGTCGGCGATCGCCCGGGCTCGCTCGAGCACGAATTCGACGTTGGCGCGATCGTCCTCGGCGACGGGGTGTCGTGCGCGAGCCAGACCGCTGCACGTCGAGCGCCTGCTCCGCCTCGAGAGCTCGGTTTCCCGTCGGTGCCCTACCAGCTCGGAGCCCCGGCTCGTCCACGAAGGACGCCTCGAACACACTCTCGTACTCGTCGAATGCGACGACTCGATGTCCTGCTGCGCGACGCATGCCGCCGTGACGACCCCGAGGTGCCAGAGGCCCGCGACGCAGATCCTCAAGGGCCACCGTCCACGAGCGGAGTACTATCACCGGTCGCCGGCCACGAGGGAGCCGCTTTCGCCTCATGTCGACGTCGTCCGACTCATTTGCCGCGGTGTACCTGAGCGAGGTCGTGGACATCGCGCGGTCGATCACTCCGGCGACCGTGGACGCAATGGCCCTGGCGCTCGCGGATGTCCGACGCCGCCAGGGGCGGCTCTTCGTCCTCGGCGTCGGAGGCGGCGCGGCCCACGCCTCGCATGCCGTCAACGACTTCCGGAAGCTCTGCGACGTCGAGGCGTATGCGCCGACCGACAACGTCGCCGAGATCACCGCGAGAACCAACGACGAGGGATGGGAGACGAGCTTCGACGCGTGGCTCCGAACGTCGCGCCTCTCGTCGCGGGATGCGCTCTCGTGTTCTCCGTCGGCGGTGGCAACCGCGCGCACAACGTCTCGGTGAATCTCGTCCGCGCCATCGAGCTCGCCCACGAGGTCGGCGCAGCGGTCTTCGGCGTCGTCGGCGCGCGGACGGCGCGGCTGCGTGCGGGCGATGTCTGCATCGTCTTCGAGGCACCACCGGAGCGCCGCACACCGCACGTCGAGGGTTCCAGGCGGTCCTCTGGCATCTTCTCGTCTCGCACCCGGCGCTCGTGACCGCGCCGGGAAAGTGGGAGTCGGTCGAGGCCGAGGAGCGCGGGTGAGCGATCCGGCGGTCTTCCTCGACCGTGACGGTGTGATCGTCGAGCTCGTCTGGGACGCCGTGGACGGGTCCTTCGAAGGCCCGACGAGCGAGGACGACGTGCGGCTCGTCCCCGGCGCCGCGGACGCGATCCGTCGTATCCGCTCGCTCGACTACCGTGTCGTCGTTGTCTCGAACCAACCAGGCGCGGCGAAGGGCAAGGCCTCGCGCGACGATCTGCGTGCGGCCCACGAGCACGTCGTTCGACTGCTCGCCGACGAGGGCGTCGTCGTCGACGACTACCGCTACTGCCTGCATCACCCGGACGCGATCGATCCTCACCTCCGGGAGGACTGCGACTGCCGGAAGCCGAGGCCGGGAATGCTGCTCGGCGCTTCGTCCGACCTCGACATCGATCTCTCGCGAAGCTGGATGATCGGGGACTCGGACATCGACGCCGAGGCCGGGCGTGGAGCCGGATGCCGGACGATCCTCGTCGAGAATCCGCAGTCGACGCATCGGCGACGCGGCGACGGGTGGGTCGACTTCCGGGTGCGAGACCTCGCCCAGGGCGTCGAGATCGTGACGGGTGAGGCGGGTTGAGCATGCTCGAGTCGATCTCGACCAAGATCTTCGCGGACGGCGCCGACCTCGACCGGATCCTCGCGCTCGCCGACGATCCGCGGATCTCGGGCTTCACGACCAACCCGACGCCTGATGTGGAAGGCGGGCCTGACCGACTACGCCGAGTTCGCCAGCAGTCTGCTCGAGCGGATCACCGACAAGCCGATCTCGTTCGAGGTCTTCGCCGACGACGCGGACGCAGATGCGGCCGTCAGGCGCGGGTGATCGCGACCTGGGGAGACAACGTCTACGTGAAGATCCCGGTCACGACCACGACCGGCGAGTCGCTGGCGCCGCTGGTGCGCGAGCTCTCCGAGGACGGCGTCAAGGTCAACGTCACCGCCCTCTTCACGACCGCGCCAGGTCGAGCTGATCGCACGTGCGCTCCGAGGACGGCGCGCCGAGCTGCATCTCGGTCTTCGCCGGGCGGATCGCCGACGCCGGGGTCGATCCGTTGCCGATCATGGCGCAGTCGGTCGAGATCCTCGAATCGCTCGCGCCCAGCGCCGAGCTGATCTGGGCCAGCCCGCGCGAGGTCCTGAACGTCGTGCAGGCCGACTCAGGTCGGCTGCCACATCATCACGATGACGCACGACCTGCTCGCCAAGCTCGACTCCTCGGCAAGGATCTCGAGCCGTTCTCGCTCGAGACCGTGCAGATGTTCCGGTCGCGACGCGCTCGCCGCCGGCTTCCACCTCTAGACCGAGTGCGCAGGGCACGGATCACCGGCGGCGCCGGGTTCATCGGCAGCACCCTCGCCGACCGGCTTGAGCGGCGAGGGAGTCGAGGTCGTGATCTTCGACGACTTCCGCACCGCGGCCGGCGCGAGTTCGTCGCGGGCGCGCTCGAGCGCGCCGGTGTCGAGCTCGTCGAGGGCGATGTGCTCGACGGCGAGCGTCTTCGGCGCTCGCTCGAGGGCTGCGACACGGTCTTCCACCTCGCAGGCGAACGCGGACGTCCGGCACGGGCTCGAGCATCCCACGACGCGACCTCGAGCAGAACACGATCGCCACCTCCAACGTGCTCGAGGCGATGCGCGCCGCGGGCGTGCGGCGGATCGCGTTCTCCTCGACCGGCTCGGTCTACGGCGAGCCCGAGGTGTTCCCGACGCCCGAGGACGCTGCCCGTTTCCCGTGCAGACCTCGCTCTACGGAGCCTCGAAGCTCGCGGGCGAGGGGCTGATCGAGGCCTACGCGCACGGCTACGGCTTCACGGGCGTCGATCTTCCGCTTCGTCTCGATCCTCGGCGAGCGCTACACGCACGGGCACGTCTTCGACTTCTACTGCGCAGCCTGCAGCGACGACCCCACGCGCCTGCGCGTGCTCGGCGACGGGCGGCAGGAGAAGTCCTACCTCTACGTCGAGGACTGCGTCTCGGCGATGACGCTCGCGACAGACCACGCGGACGAGCCGGGCATCGTGCACGTCTACAACCTCGGGACCGACGAGACGGTCGTCGTCGACGACTCGATCGCGACGATCACGGAGCACCTCGGCGTCGCCCCCGAGATCGAGTACACGGGCGGGTGCCGCGGCTGGCCCGGCGACAGCCCGCTGATCCACCTCGACTGCTCACGCATCCGCGCGCTCGGCTGGCGGCCGACGCTGACGATCGCGGAGGCGATCCTGCGCACGCTCGACTGGCTCCAGCAGAACCCGTGGGCGCCTCGAGGAGCGTGCGGCAGCGTGAGCGTCATCTTCAGCACGGGCGCCGCTCCGCGTGAGCCTCGGCGGCGGCGGCACCGACCTCCCCTCGTACTACCGCGAGCACGGCGGGTTCCTCGTCGCCGGCGCGATCGACAAGTACGTCTACATGCTCACCCACACGGTCTTCCAGCGCCGCTACCGGATGAAGTACTCGGAGTTCGAGGAGGTCGACGAGCCCTCGGAGATCCGCCACCCGATCCTGCGCGAGACTCTCCTGCGCCACTGGAGCGGCGACCCGCTCGAGATCAGCGTCGGTCGCCGACGTGCCGGCCGGGACCGGGCTGGGGTCCTCGGGCGCGTTCACCGTGTGCCTGCTGAAGGCGCTTGCGCAGGCACGGCGGGTCTCGATCACTCCGGGCCAGCTCGCGGAGGCCGCGTGCGAGATCGAGATCGACGTCCTCCGCGAGCCTGGGGAAGCAGGACCAGTACGTGGCCGCGCACGGCGGGATCTGCGCGTACACGTTCAATCGCGACGGGTCGGTCGATGTCGAGCCCCTTGACCTCGCCCGGCGGACACTCGAGCGCCTGCGCGACAATCTCCTGCTCTTCTACACCGGCGAGGCACGATCGGCGTCGGCGATCCTCGCCGACCAGGTCATGCGCACGGAAAGCGGCGACGAGGACATGCTCGAGAACCTCCACCGGACGAAGGAGATGGGGTTCGAGGTCAGGAGTCTGCTCGAGCGCGGCGACCTCGAGGGTACGCGAGCGCTGATGCACGAGCACTGGCTGAACAAGCAGCGCCGTTCGCCGGGCATGGCGACCGAGCGGATCGAGCACCTCTACACGCTCGCGCGACGAAGCGGCGTCAGCGGCGGGAAGCTGGTCGGCGCCGGCGGTGGCGGGTTCCTGCTCGTCTACGCCCGTCGGCCCGAGGACACGCGTCAGGCGATGGCGGCGGCGGGCGCGCCCGAGCTACATTTCGACTTCGAGTTCCAGGGCTGCACGGGCGCCGAGTACACATGACAGCGAGCACGACCGGTCGGCCCGCTCTCCGAGTCGGCATCGTCGGCTGCGGGCTGATCGGACGCAAGCGCGCCGCCGCGCTAGGGCCCGACGAGCTCGTCGCGTCGTTCGACGTGAATGCCGGCGCTGCGAGCTCGTTCGCCGCCGAGTTCGGAGGGACGGCGTCCGGGTCGCTGGAGGAGCTGCTCGAGCACAGCGCCGACGTCGTCATCGTCGCCGTTACGCACGACCGGCTCGCCAAGACCGCCTGCAAGGCACTTGTTGCCGGCGCGCACGTCCTCGTCGAGAAGCCCGCCGGGATCGGGTCGAGCGACGTCGGGAGAATCCAGGAAGTTGCCGCAGCCGCCGGCCGGATGGTCAAGGTCGGGTTCAACCATCGCTTTCACCCTGGTATCGAGCGCGCGCTCGCCGACGCACGATCCGAGCGGTACGGGCCGATCCTGCACGTGCGCGCGCGGTACGGGCACGGAGGACGCCTCGGTTACGAACGTGAGTGGCGTGCGCAACGCGCGGTCTCGGGCGGAGGCGAGCTGGTCGATCAGGGCATGCACCTCCTCGATCTCAGCTACGCCCTGTTGGGACCGCTCCCTCTCGAAGCCTCGCTGCTCCGCACGGCCTTCTGGGCTATTGAGGTCGAAGACAACGCGGTGGTCGTCCTCGGGGAACGGGCCAGCGGCCCTTGGGCGATGTTCCACGTGAGCTGGACCGAATGGAAGAACCTCTTCTCGCTCGAGATCTTCTGTCGCACGGCAAAGCTCCAAGTGGACGGACTGGCGGGGTCGTACGGTCCCCAGCGGCTGACCGTCTACGAGCTGAAGCCCGAGCTCGGGCCTCCCGAAGTCGAGACGATCGAGTATCCGGCCGCCGACGACTCGTGGGAGCGGGAGTGGCGCACATTCGCCGAGGCCATTTGGGCGGGAGATGGGCCTCCACTCGCCGGCGACCTCGACTCTGCGGCCTACGGGTGGCGGTGCATCGAGGAGGCCTACGACCGGGCGCGACGCGGCGAGGCACACTGAGCGATGAGGACAGGCGAGGACAAGCTGCTGCCGGTGGCGGTTCTCGCCGGCGGACTGGGAACGCGATTGGGAGACATCGCAAGAGACACGCCGAAGGCGCTCGTACCCGTTGCGGGTGAGCCGTTCGTCCATCACCAGCTCAGGCTGTTGTCGCGTCAGGGGGCGCAGCGGGTGGTGCTCTGCGTCGGCCATCTGGGACAACAGGTCGCCGAGGTGATCGGCGATGGGGGGCGCTTCGGACTGGATGTGGACTACGCATTCGACGGGCCTGAGCCGGTTGGCACGGCCGGTGCGCTGCGCCAGGCACTCCCTCTTCTCGGTGAAGCGTTTCTCGTCACGTACGGAGATGCGTATCTGCGCATCGACCATCTGTCAGTCCAGCGCGCCTTCGAGGCCGCGAACCGGCCCGGCCTCATGACCGTCTTGCGGAACGACGGCGCGTGGGGAGAGAGCAATGCCGTCTACGGCGACGGCCTCGTGTCGGCGTACGACAAACGCGTTCCGCCTGTCGGTGCGCGCTGGATCGACTACGGCCTGCTCGCATTCGCGTCATCGGTGTTCCGCGAGACCCGGACACCGGACCTCTCGGAGCTCTGCTCGCAGCTCGCCTCCGCGGGGCAACTCGCCGGTTTCCCGACGACCGAGCGCTTCTACGAGATCGGCACCCCCGAGGCGCTGCAGGAGGTCGACGAGCTTCTCCGCAACGCGGCCCTCTCGCCTGACCGGGCCTGAAACTCACGTCAGTACGATCGCCGCCGTGAAGGCGCTCATCGTCAGCTTCTACTTCCCGCCCGCCGGTGGAGGCGGTGTCCAGCGCCCGCTCAAGCTGGCCCAGTACCTGCCGGCAATGGGGATCGAGACACACGTCCTCGCTCCGGACGACCCGCGCTGGCTGCACCGCGACGAGGGGCTCAAGATGCCGTCGCAGGCGTGGGTGCACCGAGCGCGCTACGTCGGCGTCTCCGGTGGCAAGCCGGCCGAGGTGCTCGCCGGGACGCAGGGGCTCGAGCGCGCGCTGACCCGGGCGCGGCTCCAGCTACGCCGCCTCGTCGTGCCCGACGAGAACGCCACCTGGGCGGTCACGGCGATTCCGGCGGGAATCCGTCTCGTTAATTGCAACGAGCGCGCTACGTCGGCGTCTCCGGTGGCAAGCCGGCCGAGGTGCTCGCCGGCACGCAGGGGCTCGAGCGCGCGCTGACCCGGGCGCGGCTCCAGCTACGCCGCCTCGTCGTGCCCGACGAGAACGCCACCTGGGCGGTCACGGCGATTCCGGCCGGAATCCGTCTCGTGCGCGAGCACGGCATCGACGTCGTCGTCTCGACCTCCCCGCCCCCGTCGACACACCTGATCGCAGCGGCTATCGCGCGGGCGACCGGCGTGCGGTGGGTGGCCGACCTGCGCGACTCCCTCGTCTCGCATGCGCACCGACGGGCGGACACGACGGCGACGAAGGCGAAGGCGGCGCTGCACGAGCGGGTCGCCAAGCTCGTCGCCTCGCGCGCCGACGCGATCACCTGCGTGTCCGAGGCGATCAGCGTGGAGACGCGCTCGCTCGAGCCGAAGGGGCCGGTCGTGACGATCCCGAACGGCGCCGACTTCGACGACGTCGCCGGGCTCGAGCGGCATCCGTCCGACCGCTTTCGGATCACACACACGGGAAGCTTCTTCGGCCGGCGTGACCCGCGACCGTTCCTGCAGGCGCTCGCCGACTCGGGGCTCGACGTCGTCGCGCGCTTCCTCGGCGACTTCCGCGACGCCGACCGCGAGTGGGCTGGAAGGCCTCGGGCTCGGCGACCGGTTGGAGCTCCTGCCTTACGCGCCGCGCGCCGAGTCACTCGCACTGCAGCGCGACTCGGAGGCGCCTGCTGCTTCTCATTCCGGAGGCAGACGGCCGCGGCAAGGGCGTCCTCTCGGGCAAGGTCTTCGAGTACGTCGCCGTCGGCCGGCCGATCCTCGCAGCGGTACCGCCGGACGGCGCCGCGGCCGAGCTGATCCGCGAGACGGGCGCCGGCGTGGTTGCTCCGCCGGAAGATCCTGCGGCGATTCGGGCCGCGCTCGAGGAGCTCCACGGGCATTGGCGGAGCGGCGGGCTCCCTGACGTCGAGCTCACGGACGAATGGCGTGACCGGCTCTCGCGGCGCACCCGCGTCGAGGAGATGGCGGCCGTCCTGCGCGCTACGCTCGACTGATCGACGAAGCGCTCGAACGGTTCTTCGGCGCACCAGGAGCACTCGGGCGGATCGTCGTCCTCTTCTGCGTCGCCGTCATGGTCGTCGCGGTGGCGTGGCTCTATCCACGCGCCTTCGGGGACGCGAACGAGGCCGCCCGGGCGAACGCCCGGCTCGACGCCGTCGATCGTCAGCTCGGCGGCGGCAACTCGGTGCTTCCGGAGCAGGCGATCGCGGTCGAGGCACGGGGGCGGATCCCCGAGGAGGGCACGTTCACGGTTGCCGTGGGGCGGAGACAACCGGGCTGGAGCTCGCTCGCGATCCCGCCCACGCTCGAGAACTACATGCGCTACTTCCTCCTCCCCCGCAAGACGGATCCCGTCGCGCCGTGGATCCTCTGCTTCGCCTGCGACCAGGGGGCCTACCCGGGCGCGCGGGTCGTCTGGGAGGACACCGACCAGAGGCTGTCGATCCTGAAGCGACCGTCATGACTGTGCGTGCCCTCTCGGGGCTCGTCGTCCTGAACCTCGCCTACGCAGTCGTGGGTCTCTCCCTGCTCTGGGCACTTGGGGCATTTCGCACGTGGAGCGCAGCGCTCCGCCTGGCGGGCCTCGGGTATCTGCTCGGCCTCGCCGCATTCGGCGTGCTGTGGACGACCCTGCTCGTCGCCGGCGTGCCCTTCGGGGGAGTCGGGATCGTCGTCTCGCTCGTGTGGTCTCGCCGCAGTCGGGGTCAGCGCCGGTATGGCGCGCAGCGTCACGCCCAAGCGCGGCCCTGCCTCTTCCGCCGTAGCATCGGCGGTGCTCGTCACCGCGGTGGGCGTCGCGCTCGCGGGGCTCTACCTCGAGGCGTTGTTCCGCGCGGCACGGCTGTCGAGCCTCCAGGCATACGACGCGTGGGCGTTCTGGGTGCCGAAGGGGAAGGCGATCTTCTACTTCGGCGGCCTCGACGAGCATGTCTTCACGACGACGCCGAACTCGTCGTACCCGCCGCTGCAGCCGATCCTCGACGCCGCGGCCTTCCACGCGATCGGCAGCGTGGACGCGTCCACGCTGCACGTGCAGTTCTGGTTCTTCGTCGCCGGTGCCATCGCGGCTGCGGCCGGGCTGCTCCATCGCCGACACCCCCGCGTGGATCCTCTGGCCGCCGCTTCTCCTCGTTCTGGTCGTTCCTCGCTTCGGCGTGCGGCTGTATGAGCCGCTCAGGCCGACGTCCTCCTCGACATCCTCGTCGTCGTCGCGGCACTGCTCCTCGCACTGTGGCTCCGCGACGCGGCGCGGCTGGCGGCTCGCCCGGTCGCGGCGGTGCTGCTCGCAGGTGCGGCGAATACGAAGCGCGAGGGCATCGTCTTCGCTGCGGGCGTGCTCGCCGCTGCGTTCGTCGCCTCGGGCCTGCGCCGCTGGCCCCGGCTCGCCGCTGCCTCGCTCGGCGTCGGTCTCGCGATGCTTCCGTGGCGTCTCTGGATCGAGCGGCACGACATCGCCTCGGGCGCGCCGTCGACCTTTGCGACCGACCGGCTGTGGGGCGCATTCCGCCTCTCGTTCGACGTTCTCTACTCGAACGCACGCTGGTCGGTGCTACCTCTGGTCGGCACGATCGCGCTTTGCGCAGCGGCGGCCTGGGGCGACAGGCGACTGGCCGCGTACGTCGGAGTGCTCGCCCTGCTGCTGTTCGCCGGCGGCGTGTGGTCGACGGTCGGCTTCCCGGAGCTCGCGATCACCGCCGACGAGTCGGGCAACCCGATCGTGCGCTACACGGGGTCGCTCGTCTTCCTGGCAGCCGTCACCGTTCCGCTGCTGCTGGCCTCGGTCTGGCGAGGGCGTGAGGAGCCTTGACCGCGTCGCGCATCCGCCTCGCCGCTGCTGCGATCGTCGCGATCCCGCTCGTCGGCTACCCGCTCGTCGTCGGCGCGGACGGGGCGCGGTTCCCGTCGCGCGACGACTGCGTCCGGCCGGCGCCACCGGGGTCGACCGAGGCGCTCGACCTCGTCTTCGGCCGTCGCGACACGCCCGGCGCGGCTGAGCAGCTTGCTCGCGCGCGTGCGGGCCGTTGGCTACGTCGACGCGGAAGTGCGCCTGGAGGGGTGCGGACAGCTGGAAGGTGCTCTACGACGGGATCACGTCGTATCCCCAGGGCGCGAGCTCGGCCGCAGAGGCTCGGAAGGCGGGCCTCGACGCGTCGGTCGAGCTGCAACCTCCCGGCTGACGTATCGGACTGAAGCCGACCCGGGCTCTGACGGCTGCGCGCCGTACCATGACGCGGCCGTGACCGCCGATCGCCCTCGACCGTCCGCGCGCTATCGCGGAGCGCGCGCCCTTCCTCGAGGGCCTCTTCTTTGCGACGGTCTTCTCGGTCACGTTCGCGAAGCTCCAGTGGGAGGTCGCCGGGACGCTCTCGCTCTCCGACGTCGTGACGGGGCTCTTCCTGCTCGCGTTCCTCGTCTACCGCGTGGAGCGCTTCGACGGGAGGCTCGAGCGCGCGGCATTGATCACCCTCGCGTTCTTCGTCGCGTTCCTGCTCGTCTACCTGATCGGGTGGTTCAACCTCGAGACGGCCCAGTCGCTCGCGCAGTGGGCGAAGGGGATGGTCAAGTTCCTCCTGCACTTCCTGTTCCTCGTCGCGGGCATCTCGCTGATCGCACGCCGCGGCGTGCAGTTCTACTGGCTCACGCTCGGCGCGTTCGTCGGCGGGGTGGCGGCCAACGCCGCGTACGGCGTCGCCCAGCTCGCGGTCGCGGAGGGCACGGGCCGGAATCTCGACGCCGGCTGGCTCCAGCCGCTCACCGGCGGGGCGAGCAAGATCAACATCTACGGCGCGATCGAGGGCCAGAACGTCTTCCGCATCAACGCGCTCACCGGCGACCCGAACCATCTCGGTATCGAGCTCGCCGCCGCGCTCGTGCTGATGCTGCCGATCTACCTGCGGCTCGAGCGGGGTCATCGCTACCGGACGCCGCTCGCCGTGCTGCTCGGATTTCTGTTCATCGTCGAGCTCGCGACGCTCTCCCGCAGCGGGATGCTCGGGCTCGGCTGCGGGTTTCTCGTTCTGCTGATTCCGTACAGGCGGCATTTCCTGACGGCGCGGTTCCTCGTCCCGCTCGGCCTCGTCATGGCGGGGCTCTTCGTGTTCCTCGCGCGCCGTGCGGCCTTCTTCGAGCAGGTCCTCACGTCTCGTCTCTCGACAGAGGGTCGCGGCTCGTCGACGCACTTCCTCGTCTACGACTTCATCCCCGACGTGCTCGCCCGGGACCCGCTGTTCGGGCTCGGACTCAACACGTTCTCCGTCTACTACGAGTTCCAGACGGGGAAGACGAACTTCGGGCCGCACTCGTTCTACGTCGCCTCGTTCGTCGAGACCGGCCTCGTCGGAACGCTCGTCTTCGCGGCGTTCCTCGTCTACCTCTTCCGCCGGGCCGGCGCGACGCGGCACATCGGGCGCGCGCTCGCGGCGATCGGCGACCCGCTCTCGGCGCGCGTCTGGCCGCTCGGGTGGGGGCTGACCGCGGCGCTCGTCTCGACGATGGCCTCGAACGTCTTCTACCTGACGATGTCCTTCTACTACTTCTACGTCATCGCCCTGCTCGCGATCGCCGCGCCTGCCGTGTTCGCGCGGCGCCTCGACGGGACGTGAAGGTCTGTGTCCTGACGACGTCGTACCCGCGCGACGCGGACGACGTCGCCGGGACGTTCGTGCGCGACGGCGTGGAGGCGCTGCGGGCCGCCGGGGCCGAGGTGCGCGTCGTCTCGCCTGCGAGCTTCCGCCACTACGGGATCGCCTACGGGGACGGCATCGTCAACAACCTCCGCGCCGCGCCGTGGAAGGCGCTTGCGCTGCCGCTGTTCTTCCTCTCGTTCGCGCGCGCTGCGCGCAGGGCGGCACGCGGAGCGGACGTCGTCCACGCGCACTGGCTTCCGAGCGTCGTTCCCGCGCTGGCGACCGGGAAGCCGGTCGTGCTCCAGCTCTGGGGCTCGGACGCGGCTCTCGCGACGCGTGCCCGACCCCTCGCGCGGTGGCTCGTCCGGCGCGCGCGCGTCGTGGTCTGTGCGTCGACGGCCCTCGCGGACGACGCGCGATCACTTGGGGCCCGAGATGTGCGCGTCATCGCGCAAGGCGTGAGGATTCCCGACTCCGTGGGCGAGCCCGACGAGCCGCCCCACGTCCTCTACGTCGGCCGCCTCTCCGAGGAGAAGGGCGTGCGCGAGCTCGCCGAGGCCGCAGGCGAGCTGCCGCTCGTCGTCGTCGGCGACGGGCCGCTCCGCTCGCTGCTGCCACACGCGCTCGGCTTCGTCCGCTCCGGCCGAGCTCGGCCCCTACTACGAGCGGGCGGCGATCGTCGTCGTCCCGTCGCGGCGGGAGGGGTACGGGATGGTCGCGCGCGAGGCGATGGCCCACGGCCGTCCGGTCGTGGCGACGGCGGTGGGGGGCCTCGTCGACGCGGTGGAGGACGGCGTCACCGGCCTCCTGGTCCCCCCGCGCGACACGGCCGCGCTCCGCGCCGCGCTCGAGCGGCTCCTCGGCGACCCCGAGCTGCGCCGCTCGCTCGGGGCGGCCGCGCGCGAGCGCGTCGTCACGGACGGCGTCGCCGGCCACGACCGCGGAGCTGCTCCTCGAGGCGTATCGGGCCGCGAGCTCAGCCGGCCCTGCAGCGCAGGAGCGTGCGTAGCACCCGAACCCCGTCGAGGGCCGTGAGCTTCTTGCCCTCCTCGCGCGACCGCGCCGCGTACGAGATCGGCACCTCGTAGATCCGCTCGCCCGAGCGGAGCACACGCGCCGCGATCTCCGGCTCGATCGAGAATCCCCGCTCCCGGAGGCTGCAGCGAGCGGAAGAGCTCGGTGGACATCGCCTTGTGGCAGGTCATGACGTCCGAGATCCAGCAGTTGTAGATCACGTTCGTCGCGAACGTCACGCCCTTGTTCCCCATCACGTACCAGAAGCTGTACGCGGAGTGGCTCGACCACGAGCGCGTGCCGAAGACGACGTTCGCCTGGCCGGAGAGGAGCGGCTCGAGCAGCGGTCCGAGGTCGGACGCGCGGTATTCGAGATCGGCGTCGAGCACGGCCGACCAGGTGCCGGTCGCATGCTGGAGCGCCGTCTGCAATGCGGCGCCCTTGCCCCGGTTTCGCTCGTGCAGGACGAGCGTCACGTTCTCCGGCAGCTCGCGATCCTGGAGCAGCTCGCGCGTCCCGTCCTTCGACCCGTCGTCGACGAGCACGAGCTGGCGCGACTCGACCGGCAGCTCGGCCGTCAGCGCGTCGTCGATCGCGCGCTCGACCGTCGCAAGCTCGTTGTAGACGGGCATCAGGATCGAGAGCGACGCCACCGGCGCCACCCTATCCGCGGTCTCGGAACGCACCCGCTCTGTGTCGGCACGTGCGCCCGCGAACCTGAGGGGTACGATCGCGCGGTGCGCGAGCTCGAGATCGACGGTCGCCGGATCGCCGACGACACGCCCTGCTTCGTCATCGCCGAGATCGGCCACAACCATCAGGGCTCGGTCGAGAAGGCGCAGGAGCTGTTCGTGCTCGCGAAGCAGGCGGGCGTGGACGCAGTGAAGCTCCAGAAGCGAGACAACCGGCGGCTGTTCACCAAGTCGCTCTACGACAGCGCCTACGACAACGAGAACAGCTTCGGCCCGACGTACGGCGCGCACCGCGAGGCGCTCGAGCTCGACCGAGGCGCCTACGTCGAGCTGCAGGCGTGCGCCCGCGAGCTCGGCCTCGTCTTCTTCGCCACGGCGTTCGACGAGGCCAGCGCCGACCTGCTCGCCGAGCTCGACGTCCCGGCGTACAAGATCGCCTCCGGCGACCTTCGCAATACGCCGCTCCTGCGACATGTCGCCGCGATCGGCAAGCCGCTGATCGTCTCCACCGGCGGCGCGACGATCGAGGACGTCGACCGGGCCGTGGAGACCGTCACCGCGATCAACCCGCAGCTCTGCCTGCTGCAGTGCACGGCGTCGTACCCCGCCGCCGTCGAGGAGCTCGAGCTCGGGCGTCATCGCGACCTACCGCGAGCGCTACCCGGAGCTCGTGGTCGGCCTCTCCGACCACCAGGACGGGATCGCGATGGCCCCGGTCGCGTACATGCTCGGCGCGCGCGTGATCGAGAAGCACTTCACCGCGAGCCACACGGCGAAGGGCACCGACCATGCGTTCTCGCTCATGCCCGAGGGGATGCGGAAGCTCGTCCGCGACCTCCGGCGCGTCCCGGCCGCGATCGGCGACGGCGTCAAGCGGCCGCTCCCGAGCGAGGAGGCGCCGCTGCGGAAGATGGGAAAGCAGCTCGTCGCGGCGCGGCCGCTCCCGGCCGGGCACGTGCTCGCCGAGGGCGACCTCGTGGCGAAGTCGCCCGCGGAGGGGGGCCTCGAGCCGTACCGCCTGGACGACCTGCTCGGCCGCGCACTGGTGCGGGCGCTCGCCGTCGACGAGGCGATCCTGGAGGCCGACGTCACCGATGCCGTCCCGGCCGGGTCCGTGGCAGCGCGGTGAACGACCCGCTCTTCGACCTCACCGGCCGCGTCGCGGTCGTCACGGGCGGGATGGGGCAGCTGGGGGCGGAACTGGCTGTGGCCCTCGCCACGCGCGGCATGCGCGTGGCGATCCTCGACCTCGAGACCGACGCCCCGGTCCGGCGCGCCCGGCCTCGTGACCGCGCTCGAGGAGGGCACGGTGCGGGCGCACGCGTGCGACGTGACCGACCGGGCGCAGGTCGAGGCCGCGCTCGCGCTCGTGGAGGTCGACTGGGGCGTCCCCGACCTGCTCGTCAACGCGGCAGCGATCGACGCGCCACCCGACGCTCCGGCCGAGGAGGTCGGACCGTTCGAGGACGTACCGGTCGAGTCGCTGGAGCGGGTCGTCCACGTGAACGTCCTCGGCGTCGTCGTCCCCTGCCAGGTGATCGGCGGCGCGATGGCGCGCGCGGGCCGAGGCTCGATCGTCAACGTCGGCTCGGTCTATGGGCTCCTCTCGCCCGACCAGGGCCTCTACGACTTCCGTCGCGATGCCGGTGAGCAGTTCTTCAAGCCCGTCGCGTACTCCGTCTCGAAGTCCGCGCTCGTCAACCTCACGCGCTACCTCGCGACCTACTGGGGGCGGAGCGGCGTCCGGGTCAACACGCTGACGCCCCACGGGATCGAGAACGGCCAACCGGAGCCCTTCGTCGAGGCGTTCGCGGCTCGCTCGCCGCTCGGGCGGCTGATGGACGTCTCCGAGGCCGTCGGCGCGGTGGTGTTCCTCGCGTCGGATGCGTCGTCGTACGTCACCGGGGCGAACCTCGTCGTCGACGGCGGCTGGTCGGCCTGGTGATACCGGCGGAGGTGCCGAACCTCGTCGCCGGCGAGGAGCGGCCGCCCGCTGGCGGGACCTGGCTCGAGAAGACGCGCCCCGCGGACGGCGGCGATCTCTGCCGCGTCGCGCGCTCGGGCCCGGCGGACGCGGACGCTGCCGTGACTGCCGCCCGCGAGGCTCAGGTCGAGTGGGGTGCGCGCACGGCCGTCGAGCGAGGCAACGTCGTGCGGGCGATCGCCGAGCTGCTGCGCGAGCGGCGCGAGGAGGCGAGCGAGCTCGTCGTAGCCGAGACGGGCAAGGCGATCGACCTCGCGCTCGGGGAGACAGACGCCGCGGTCGAGATGGGCTTCTTCGTCGCCGGCGAGGGGCGGCGCTCCTACGGGCGCACGACGACCGCTTCGATGGCGCACCGCACCGTGCTGACGCTACGGCGGCCGGTCGGGGTCGCAGCCCTCCTGATCTCGTTCAACACCCCGCTTCCGAACGTCGCGTGGAAGGCGTTCCCCTCGATGTTCTGCGGGAACGGCTCGGTGCTGAAGCCGTCGGAGCACGCGCCGCTCTCCGCCTGGTGGTTCGGTCGCCTCTGCCTCGAGGCGGGATTGCCGCCCGGCGTGCTGAACGTCGTCCAGGGGCTCGGGCCGGAGGCCGGGATGCCGCTCGTCGAGGACCCGCGCGTCGATCTCGTCTCGTTCACCGGCTCGGCCGCCACCGGCCGGCTGATCGCCGAGGCAGCCGGACGCCGTCTCGCGAAGACCGTGATGGAGCTCGGCGGGAAGAACGCGCTCGTCGTCTGCGACGACGCCGACCTCGACCGCGCGGTCGAGTGGACGCTCGCGTCGGCCTTCTCGAACGCCGGGCAGCGCTGCGCGGCGGCGAGCAGGATCGTCGTCTTCGACGCCGTCTACGACGACTTCCGCGAGCGCCTCGCGCGCGCGACGTGGGCGCTCGGGGACGTCGGCCCGGTCATCTCCGAGGCTGCCATGGACAGGATCCTCGCTGCGGTCGAGGCTGCGTGCGCGGGCGGCGCGGTCGTGCTCGCGGGCGGCACGCGGGTCGGCGAGCGAGGCTTCCACGTGTCGCCGACGCTCGTGGAGGGTGTCGCGCCGGACGCGCCGCTCTCCTGCGAGGAGCTGTTCGGCCCGGTGGCGGCGCTCTACCGCGTCGCGGGGTTCGACGAGGCGGTCGCGCTCGCGAACGACTCGCCCTACGGCCTCACCGCCGCGATCCACACGGCGAGCGTCCATCGCGCGATGCAGTTCGCCGAGCGCGTCGCCGCGGGTGTCGTCGTCGTCGTAACGCAGGGACGCACGGCAGCGAGCCGCACATGGGCTTCGGTGGGGTCAAGCAGTCCGGGACGGGGTGGAAGGAGGCGGGCCTCGAGTCGCTCGACGTCTACTCCGAGACGCAGTACGTGAACCTCGTCGTCGACCCCGGGCTCACATGACGCTGCCGGTCGCCGTGCTC
This sequence comes from uncultured Actinomycetes bacterium, assembly GCA_963746445.1. Lineage (GTDB taxonomy): Bacteria > Actinomycetota > Thermoleophilia > Gaiellales > Gaiellaceae > Gaiella. The sequence continues at coordinate 1,073 of CAVVAW010000007.1, read as the reverse complement.
GGCGTGGGCGGCATCGGCGGGATGCTGGCGGTCGCGCACCGGCGCCGATCTGCGTCGGCACGGAACGGACCGTCGCCGCGATCCGGGCGTCCGGGCTCCGCCTCGTCCACGGCGAGACGACGACCGTGGCGCATCCCGAGGCCGTCGAGCCGTCTCGAGAGCGCCCGGTCGGCCTGCTCGTCGTCGCGGTCAAGGCCTACGACCTCGACGATGCCCTCGATCGGATCGAGCCGGACGCGCTCGCCGGCGCCGTCGTGCTCCCGCTGCTGAACGGCCTCGAGCAGGTCGAGGCCATCCGCGAGCGCCTGAGTCTAAGTGCCACAGAGTCATCAGGGCGGCCCAGCGTTGCGGCCGGGAGCATCGGCAGGGTCGAGGCTTTCTCGCCGGAGCCGGGGGTCGTCGTCCAGCGGACGCCCGGCGCGACCGTGACCGTCGCGTCGGCCGAGCTCGGCGGCACGGCGCTCGCCGCCGCGCTCGAGCCGCTCCGCGTTCCCGGCATCGACGTCGTGGTCGCCGTGGACGAGCGCGCCGTCCTATGGGAGAAGGCAGCCCGCCTCGCGGTTCTCGCGGCGGCGACGGTGGCGAGCGGCGTCGCAGTTGGACCGCTCCGTGCAGATGAGACATGGCGCCCGCGCCTCGTTGACGCGCTTCGCGAGGCGTGCGCGGTGGCAGCCGCCGACGGGGTCCGGCTCGACGCGGCCGCCCAATGGGCGATCATCGAGGCCATGCCCGAGGACCTGACCACGTCGGCGGCGCGCGACGCCGCGTCCGGGAGACCGACCGAACTGGATGCGATCGCGGGATCCGTCATCCGCGCCGGCATGAGGCTCGGCGTGCCGACCACGGCCCTCGGGCGGCTTCTCGAGGAGGCGGTGTGCCGAGCGCGATAGCGCTGATCGGCGCACGGGCGGGCTCGGAGCGCGTGCCGGGGAAGAACGTCCGCCGGCTCGCGGGTCACCCGCTGCTCGCCTACGCGATCGAGACGGCGCGGCAGTCGGAGGTCTTCGACCGGATCGTCGTCTCGACCGACAGCGAGCGAATCGCGCAGGTCGCCCGCTGGTACGGCGCCGACG